>NZ_JBUYVA010000001.1:0-642500 GCF_055231975.1 Sphingomonas sp. Ell38C01
AGAGCGACAGCACAGCGCGACTCGCCGGGTGGTGGACAAGCCCGGCGCAGCCCTGATCGGCGCGACCGACGGGGCTCTGGGTGGTGGGGGCAGCACTGACGCTGCCCCGGTCGAAAGGACACCACCATGCCCAGGCTCAGCGACACCCAGTCGATCCTGCTCGCCCATGCTGCCCAGCGCGATGACGGCAGCCTGCTTCCCCTGCCCGATACGCTCTCGTCGAGCGGCGCGGGGGTGGCCAAGTCCATTACCGCGCTCGTCAAGCACGGCCTAGCCCAGGAGCGCGAGACCAGCGACGCGGCCTGTGTCCGGCGTACCGATGGCGATTTGCGCTACGGGGTGTTCGTCACCACCGCAGGACTGGCCGCGATCGGGATCGTCGAGGACGACGCAACGAGCGCTGTAGTAGAGAGGGCAGTTGCCCCCTCTATGCCCCCTGCGGTTGTCCCAGCACGCGCCACCAAGACCGCCACAGTCGTCGCGCTGCTGTCGCGCGATGGCGGCGCCACGCTCGCCGAGCTCATCGAGGCGACCGGCTGGCTGCCGCACACCACGCGCGCGGCGCTGACCGGGTTGCGCAAGAAGGGTCACGTCATCGTCCGCACGACGCGCGACGGCGCCACCTGCTACACCATCGGTGCGGTCGCATGAGCAGCGTCGCGGAGCAGGTCGCAGGGTTGGAGGCGATGTCCTCCTTCGCGCTACGCGAGCGCTGGATCCGGATGACGGGGACGCCGTTGCCGCGCGTCAGCCCTGCGCTGCTGCGGCTCGCGCTCGCCTGGGAGATCCAGGCGCGTGCACTCGGCGGGGTGACGCGCGCGACGACCCGGACGCTCGACCAGCTGGCGCGCGGCACGACGAAGACCACGCCGGCCCGCGCGGGCATGCGGCTGGTGCGCGAGTGGCAAGGGCGCGTCCATATCGTGATGGTAGGGGAGGATCAGGTCGTCCGCTGGGAGGGCCGCAGCTACCGCTCGCTGAGCGAAGTCGCGCGCGCGATCACGGGCACGCGCTGGTCGGGACCCGCCTTCTTCGGGCTGAAGACGAAGACCATGGCGGCGAGGACCGCGGCATGACCCCGGTGCGCTGTGCGATCTACACCCGCAAGTCGAGCGAGGAGGGTCTCGAGCAGGACTTCAACTCGCTCGATGCGCAGCGTGAGGCCTGTGCCGCCTACATCCTCTCACAGGCCAGCGAAGGCTGGACGCTTACCCCCGAGCGCTATGACGATGGCGGCATCTCGGGCGGCACGCTCGCGCGCCCTGCCCTCCAGCGGCTGCTCGCCGATGTCGCGGCCAGGCGGCTCGACATCATCGTCGTCTACAAGGTCGACCGGCTGACCCGCTCGCTGCTCGACTTCTCCAGGCTCGTCGAAACATTCGATGCGGCGGGGACCAGCTTCGTGTCGGTCACCCAGTCGTTCAACACCACGACCAGCATGGGCCGCCTCACTCTCAACATGCTGCTGTCGTTCGCGCAGTTCGAGCGCGAGGTCACCGCCGAGCGGATCCGCGACAAGATCGCCGCCTCCAAGGCGCGCGGCATGTGGATGGGCGGCACCCCGCCGCTCGGCTACACCCCCGACGGGCGCAGCCTGCAGATCGTCGAGCCGCATGCCGCCATCGTGCGCGATGTCTATCGGCGCTACCTGACGCTCGGCAATGTCCGCCTCGTCACGCAAGCCCTCGAGCGTGACGGCGTGCGCGCGCCGCCGCGCACGACAAAGACCGGGCGCCCCTTCGGCGACGTCGTCTTCAGCCGCGGCCAGATCCACGCGATGCTCAAATGCCCGACCTATGTCGGCGAGATCCACCATCAGGGGAAGGTCCATGCCGCGCTCCACGCCCCCATCATCGACCGGACGACATGGGACGCGGTACAGGCCAGGCTTGCCGACAACACGCAAGGCACGCGTAGCCGAGCCGGCGTTCTCCCCAACATCAGCCTGTTCGCCGGGCGCGTCGTCGATGCAGACGGCGCGCCGCTGATCGCGACGCATGCCAGCAAGCAGGGGCGGCGCTACCGCTATTATGTCAGTCGCGCGCTCCAGACCGGGGATGTCACCACAGGCCTGCGCATTCCCGCGAACGAGCTCGAGACCGCGGTCACCCAGCGGGTCGCGGATCTGTTCGCCGATGGGTTCGTGCTGGCGTCGATGCCGTGGCTACGCGTCGCACCCGGCGACTTCAGCCGTGTCATCGCCAGCGCAACCGACATCGCCGCAGGCGAGACCCGCAGCGTCCGCGCCACCGCAGGGGCTCTCGTCACCTGGTTGCGCATCCACGACAGCGGGATCGAGATCGACTGCGCGACCGCGGCGATTGCCGCCGTGCTCGATGTCCCGCTGGCCGACGATGCGCCTGCCACCTTTCAGCTCACGCTCGACACCCGCCTCACCCGCTCTGGGCACGTCATGCGGCTCGTCCAGGACAATGGCGCCACCCTGACCACCGCCGCCAGCCCCTCGCTCGTCCGGCTCGTGGTCAAGGCACGGCGCTGGTGGAGCATCTTGCGCGAGGGTGAGGTCGGTACCGCCGCGCTCGCCGAGCGCGAAGGCATCCAGCCCTCCTACCTCACGCGCGTGCTCCGCCTCGCCTTCCTCTCCCCGGCCGTGCTCGATGCCGTGCTCGCGGGCACGCTGCGGCACGGGGTCGACGGGACGGCGCTCATCGCGACTGGTGCGATCGCACCGCTGTGGGCGGAGCAGACGCGCGTGATGCTGCCGCGATAGGAGGCGCATAAATCAACATCGCGAACAAAAGGCCAGGTAGCGAAGCCAACGCCGCTGGACTGGGTTGTAACTTGGTGTATTGTTCAAACAACACACATTGCGGGAGGTTCGATGTCTGTCCTTATGATGGTCGCAGCTGCGGCGGCTGCGGTGACCCCGCAACCCGCGCCGATTCAGGTGATGGTGCTCGGAACCTATCATTTCGGCAATCCCGGGCAGGATAAGGTCAACGTCAAGGTCGACGATGTTACTGTCCCCCGGCGCCAGCGCGAGCTAGAGGCGCTTGCGGATGCGATCGCGACATTCCGTCCGACGAAAGTGATGGTCGAGGCCCAGCGCCCCGGCCCTACCTACGACGTGACCGACTTCGCCACCTTCACCCCGTCGGTGCTTCGCCGCGACCGCGACGAAACGACGCAGATCGGCTATCGCATCGCCGCGCGGATGGGGCTGAAAAGCGTCCAGGGCATCGACGAGCAACCGAGCAAGGGGGAGCCGGACTACTTCCCGTTCGGCCGCGTCGAAGCCTATGCCAAGGCTCATGGCGAGGAAGCGCGGCTGGCCGGCGCGCTCGCGACGGTGCAGTCGGCCGCCAGCCGGTTCGAGGCCGAGCAGGCGACGACCAGCATTCCCCGGATGCTGATCCGGTATAACGACCCCTCCACCCCGATGGGCGGCCAGGACCTGTACTACGCGCTCCTCCACTTCGGCGACGGGGAAGACCAGCCGGGCGCGGACCTGAATGCCATGTGGTATCTGCGAAACGCCAAGATCTTCTCCAAGCTCGTCAACGTCGCGACGCCGGGAGACCGCATTCTGGTCGTCTATGGGGCCGGGCACGGATATTGGCTGCGGCACTTCGCGGCCACGACCCCGGGATATCGATCGGTGGACGCGAGGCCGTATCTGCAGGCGGCTGCCGACCGGCTTGGCGCCGCGCGGTGACCGCGCTGTGTTAGCGGCGTGCGGGGCGCTGCGGCTGGCGGAGGCGACCATGCGATCCACCAGGCCGTCACCCCACCAGATCAGCCGCAGCAGCGCTTGTGCTTCTTCCCCGATCCGCAAGGGCATGGGTCGTTGCGGCCGACCTTCGACACCGTCGCTGGCGATGCAGGATCCGCCGGCGTGTCGGTGACGCCAGCGCGCGCCGCGTACAGGAGCTGGACGGCGTCCACCACCTCGGCCGCCGCACGGTCCTGGAGCGCGTTGATCGCGACGCTGTCGAGGTCGCTCTCGTCGCGGACCACTGCGATCAGCGTTATCAGCCGTGCCCATGGTGCGGCGCTGTCCGGATCGTCGACCAGTCCATCCCATTCTTCGGGACGCAACGCGACCGCCTCTGCGAAGCCGTCGATCCAATAGTCCCAGAGGAGTTCGCCATCGCGCTCGTCGACATCGAAGATCGGCTGAAGCTTGCCGCGGGCGAGATCGCGCGCGATCTCGTCGCGCCGTGCCGCCACCGCGGCGGCGAACCATTGCACATCCTGCGGATCCTCGAATGGCGGTATGCCGTCCGTCTCCGGTCCCCACACGACCGTCATCCACTCGGCCGGCGAAATCGGCGCCGGGCAGACCAGCAATCCGGTGAGGAAGCCGTCGAGTTCGGTGAGCAGCATGGGCTCCTCGACGGGCAGGTCCGCGAGCGCGCCGTCAAGGCGACGGAAACGCGAGGGAAGCCGCTTCACAGGCTGAGGCCGCGGCGGCGCATCTCGACAGCGGCCATTTCGCGCAACGGCGTCGGCTCGCCCGAGGCGAAGATGTCGGCGAGGTCGAGCAGATCCTCGTCGTCCAGCGCCACCACCGACGCCTCCACAGCGGCGAGGCGCGCGAGTGCCCGCTCGGTTTCGGCAGCCAGCCGCCTCGTTCTCGTCTTCAGCATGCGCGACCGCTAGCAGGATCGATCCGGAATTGGCAGCGCTTGGTCTCATCAATAGCTGGCTGGGAGATGTGGGACGCAGACATCACTACAAGCCAAACGACCCAGTCTTGGTCGTTCACAGGTGAATAATCGCCGGAAGCCGACTCCCGTTCATAGCGTATGTCACCGCCTCGGTTGTGCGTGCGGAAACGCTGTTAGCCTTTCGGCAACCCAAGCATGCATAGACTGACCCTATGGGTGAGGGATATCCTAAGTTCCGTCAGGCTCGGCGTCACGGTGGTCCGCACCGGCCAGGTCGTTGGGCTCGGCGCGCGCGCCAGCGTGAGAGCTTTGCCGTTCAGGTTATTTCCGGTTGTATCCTTGCAGCGACAACGAGCTGGACGCTTGCGCGCAGCTGATCAGCCATTGGCGCACGTCTTCAACGTCGCCCGTCGAGATCGAGGTCGTTGAACGCTCCATCTACTATCAGGGTTGTGATCAGGCCCGCGCCGCTGGAGTCGCACCGATCTATCGTGGATCACCAGGATACCGCGAGGGCATGGATGGCGATGGTGACGGTATCGCGTGTGAGCCATATCGCGGGATGTGAGAGTCAGATTTCGAACGGCTGCTCCGAACAGGATTCGCCGACCCAGTACCGGTCATTTCGCCGCTTTCGCTGAGCAGCCCCCACCGGGTGGTCCGGTTCAATAGTTAGTGCATCGTCGTCTCCGCCGCCATTGCCGGTCGGAGGTGGAGCGAAGCGGAACCGGAGGCCGGCAATGGCGGTGTCGCCGCTTCCGGGGCTGGTGGCCGGTAGCCGAGGCTGCTGTGCGGACGGACAGTGTTATAGTGGCGCCGCCAGGCCTCGATCAGCACTTTGGCCTCGGCAAGGCTGTAGAAGATCTCGCCGTTGAGCAGCTCGTCACGAAGCGAGCCGTTGAAGCTCTCGTTGTAGCCATTCTCCCACGGCGAGCCAGGCGTGATGTAGAGCGTCTTTACCCCGATCTGCTCCAGCCATTTCTGGACGGCGGTGGCGATGAATTCGCTGCCGTTATCCGACCTGATATGCGCAGGCGGTCCCCGGTCGATGAACAGCTCGGCCAAGGCCGCCAACACGTCTTCGTGGCGCAGCTGGCGGGCGACCACCAGCGCCAGGCATTCCCTGCTCGCCTCGTCGATGATGGTCAGGATGCGGAACTTGCGGCCGTCGTGCGTCCGCGCTTCGACGAAGTCGTAGGCCCACACGTGTCCTGGATACTCCGGTCTCAGGCGGATGCATGAGCCATCATTCAACCACAGCCGGCCGCGTTTTGGCTGCCGCTGCGGCACCTTCAGGCCCTCACGTCGCCAGATCCGCTCCACCCGTTTGTGGTTCACCGACCAGCCGGCTGCGTGCAGCAGTGCTGTCACCCGGCGGTAGCCGTAGCGTCCGTACTGCTTGGCCAGCTCGACGATATCCTCGGTCAACGCCTGCTCGTCATCTGCCCCGCACGGCACCTTGCGCTGCGTCGACCGGTGCTGCCCGAGCACGCGGCACACGCGTCGCTCGGATACCTCCAGCACCTCCCGCACATGGTCGATGCACCGCCGGCGCCGTGCGGGGCTCAGAAGTTTCCCCGCGCCGCCTCCTGCAGGATCAGCTTGTCCAGCGTCAGGTCCGAGATCGCACGGCGCAGCCGCAGGTTCTCCTTCTCCAGATCCTTCATCCGCCGCGCCTGATCCGTCTTCAGGCCACCGTATTCCTTGCGCCATCGATAGTAGGTCTGCTCGCTAACCGCGATACGCCGGCACGCCTCGGCGGTCGTGCCGCCCTGGCCCAGCATGATCTCCACTTCGCGCAGCTTGCCGATGATCTCCTCGGGCTTGTGCTTCTTCGCAGGCATTCCTCGTCCCTTCCTTGGTCCAGACTGTCATAGTCGATGGACCACTCAGAAGGGGGCAGCTCATCGCGTGCTCCCCAGCTTGGGACACTCGTTCAGGCCCTCTCTATAGGCATATTGCGGTATTCCCTGGTGAGCGTCGCCCCCGCGTGGCACACGAATGCAGATCGAAGAACAAGGGGTTATAAATGCGCGTCGGTGCCTGCCTGGTCGCTCTCCTCCTCACCACCACAGCCGCCGCCGCGCAGACGCCCGGCACCGCCTACCACCGCGCGCCCGACGCCATCGCGAAAGCGCTTGAGACGTCGCCAACCCCGGGTGTCGCGGTTAGCCCCGATCACCGGACCCTCGCGGTCCTCGACCGCGAGAACCTGCCGTCGATTGGGTGCTGTCAGTCTAATGCGAACCGCTCTCCACAGGATGCGCTTCTGGCTTTGGGGACAGCAGCCTAGCTCGCGAGGATTTGCCACTCGGCCAAGGCGGCTGAGCGGCGTTGCTTGTAGGTCTGTCGGTCGACGAGATGGCGTTCCAGGCTGAAATGGTTGTGGACGTTGGCATGTACCGAGGCGAACTTCTGTAGCGTCTTCATCCGCCGGAAACGCTGCATCGCTCGTTCCCTTCGTCGGAACGGCAGGTGAGAGTTCTCGACCCGGTTGTTCGCCCAGCGACCCACCTCCTGCTTGTCGGCGTTGCCCAGATCCTTCATCGCGGCACGGTACGATCGAAGGCCGTCGGTGGTGACCTTGTTGGGCGATCCGTGGCGCTTGAGCGCCTTCTTCATGAAGGTGAGCGCTGCGTCCTTGTCACGGGTCTTCGTGATGTAGCTCTCGAGGATCTCGCCTTCATGGTCGACCGCTCGCCAGAGGTACACCATCTCGCCGTTCAGCTTCACGTACATCTCGTCCATGTGCCAGCGCCAGTGACGAAAGCCCTGCATCCGACTGACCCGCTGGCGGCGGATGTCGCTTGCAAACATCGGCCCGAACCTGTTCCACCACATCCGTACCGTCTCATGGCAGATGTCGATCCCGCGCTCGAACAGCAGGTCTTCCACGTTCCTGAGCGACAGCGGGAAACGGACGTACATCAGCACGACCAGCCGGATCACCTCGGGCGACGAGTTGAAACGGCGGAACGGGCTAGACGGTAGCGCCCTTGATTTTCGGCTCATTAACGGCGGGTATCACCCCTCCTTCCCGCCTGCCACGTTGGTCTGACAGTGCCCACCAACCGGATCACCTCCGGCGACGAGTTAAAGTACCGAAACGGACTGGCGGGCTTGCGCGGGCGGGGCATTCGCAGCCCCTACCCGCCCTCCCCCTAACGACCGGTGCATTTGGTCTGACAGTGCCTTCACGGACAGTTCGTGAGGCCCGCACGCGGCAACGTGGCGGCGATGCGATTGCCCCAATCGTCATAGGCGAAACAGGATCTGCGCGTCGCGCCGTCGGCAGTGACCGTCTGCCCCCGGAGCGTTCGTTTTGCGTCGGCGGAGTATTCACTGCCGCTGACGACGCTTCGCGAGCCGTCAATCGCTTCCGTGACGGTGGTCGGCAAAACGACATTTGTGCCAAGGGCACCGGCGAATGCATTATACTGATAGTTCGTCGTCGGACGCTGTCCATCGGGGGCCGCAGGCAGTTTCTTCTCGCTTGGCAGCCCGGTGGCCGGATTCCAGCTGTAATACGTCACCGCATTCCGCGCGTCGGTGTGTGTACTTACTCTGTTGCAGGTCAGCTGATTGACACAGTCCGACATGCCGATGCCCGCCCCCTCGACATAGGTCAGGGTTTCACTGAGATCCGCGAGGTTGCTACCGGGCTTGGCACTGACCGTTCGCGAGACGACATTGCCCCGAAGGTCATATTCATACGTCACCTTGCCGCCCTCCGGCTGGGTTTCCGTGCGAATCGACCCGAACACGTCGTAGGTCGATGACCAGATGTTGTTTAGGCCGTTTTTGACAGCAACCGGCTGGAAATGGTTTTCAGTGCTGTCGTCGTAGTCATACTGCGTAATATCGCCATTCCCCGCATCGACTTTCATCGACGACACATATTCCGCCCACTGCGAGGTTCCGTATTTTTCCTCGATCCATTGCGAGCGGACGGTGGGTGTGTAAGCGATCGTCTGCCCGCCGGCCAGCGAGATTTGGGAAACCCGATCGTAATAGACGGGGGTGCGTATCGGATAATCCGGTTGTCCGGGGAGAATGGTCGGCCAGTAGTAACCGCGTTCCGCGGCGGCATAGCTGACACGCACCGCTGGAGCAGACTGCCCGGGCAATGTGACGGTGAGCTCCGGCGAGTAAGCGTAGCTCGTCATGTTGCCGAGCAAGTCCGTGAACCCCGTCAAGCGCGCGGCACTGCCCCAGGGTGACGCGGAGCCGTCGCTGGAATAGGCATACTGGGTCGTCCCCAGCGGTGTTGACGCGCCAGGCGCAAATGCGGCAACCGACTGCAAAAGTGCCCGCGTCTGATCGACATTCTTGCTAGGCGTGCACTGCAGGCCATTGAACGCGGCACCGCACGAGCCACCCTCGCCAACCGAGGGGTCGACGTAGCGAAACTCCAGCCTAAATCCGCGATTATTGGTGACCTTTTTCAGCCGCCAGTCATAGACCGGCTGCGAACCTGTAGGTGCCCAACCGTCCGATCGGGTGTAATAGGCCGGGCGGTTGGTCGTCCGACATTCGTTTTGCCCCTGATAGTTCTGATGGCACTCCGAACTGGAACCTTCGTTCTGGGTAGCGTAAACCTGATACCCCGCGCTGCTGCCAGGCGAAGTGTAGTTCGAGGGATGACTGAAATACTCCTCGTACTCAAAATCCGCGCGGTCGCCGTTCGGCGCGACCCAGCGCATCAGCACCTCGCAATTGCCCGCATCGTTGCAATACGTCCGTCCGCTTTGCCGGGTCGGGCTGCCGAAATAGAGCTTCGTTCCGTCCGCCAGCTCGAGCAACGATCCGCGAAAAAACGTGGTATCGGGCCCGATCCGTGCACCATCGCGCTGGGTGCTGACCGCCCGGCCAGACGCGCAGCCCTGAAACGCCCAACGCCGCAATCCGACGCGGACATAGGACATCGCATAATTCTTTCCGCCAAACGACGCGAGACCGACATCGGTACGTCCGTCCAAGTTGTGCGTCGCGCCGCGTCCGAACGGATAATAGGCAGGCGCGCCGGCGGCGAACCGCGGTAGCCCGTTGTTCGATACGCTGTCTTCGCCGGAACTGAAGCTCCGGTTGAGAGCGAGCGATGCAGGAAAGTCGCCACTACCCAGCGTGATGTCATCGTTGCTGAAGCTGAACGCGCCAGTCTTGGTATCGACTGATCCCAGCCGCTCGTCCGACACGGTCGCGATCGGGCGGGACAAGTTGCGCTCACGCGGAGTAAAGCTCTCGCTGGCCGCGCTGCCGCCTGTCGCCTGCTGGGTCGAATCCAGACACTGGTCGACGGGCAACTCCGCTTGTGCGACGCTAGGCAGAACGGCCACCGAACAAAGGACCGTTCCGAGCGACAGGCCGAAGCGTATAAAGCCGCGCGAGATCGGCCAACGGCGACCCGACGGCTTTGCGATTTTGAGTTCCGCGATGTCAAACGGCAAAGCGTCGGACTGTGCGATCGAAGAGGTCGCGCGAACCCACAACTGGCGATTATGCATATGCTTTACTCCAGATAATGTGCGATTGGATTGATGGGTAATGCCGCTCAGGGAGCGGGCATCACGGAAGGGGCATTCGTCCCCGTGCCGCTGACCGCGGAGTTCACGCCGGCAAAGCTCGACACCCCCCGCTGCTCGGCAACGGGTGAAAAGCCAGGGTCACGGCTTGACTGAAGTCGATGCTCGACGGAGCGAACTAGTTAAGATCGGTATTCGAGAAGGCGACATTGACGTTATTGGCCGAGTAGTGGGTTCGCACCACCCACTCCTCGCAGAGCGCGACGTGCGATTGGGTCATTCCGCGCCTAGAGTCGTTCAAGGCAAACACCGTCAATGCGCGTCGGTGTATGTCGCGGTCAGTCGCGCCAGGACCGGCGCGTCACCTATACCAACAGCCGCGCCGACCTCACCGAGGCTCTCGATTGCGTGACGGCAGCCAGAACGGCGTGATCGATGCAGTGATGGCGCAATCTGGCCGAAAGCAAGCTACCATCGCCCTTCCACCTTCAGCTCAAAGCTTAAGCGCAGCTCTTGCAATTCGATTGAAGCATCGAGATAGATCACTTTCCATGCAAGCGGCGCGGTACTCCTTTATCACAACTAGTTCCCCATTCTTCAGCCCACTGAATACCACCGTTGCCGATATACGAGATTGGCTACCTTCTTGTTTGGACGAGACATTCGGAATTATCATAGTTATTGTGCCTGGAGACCGACGAGCCTCTCGAAACTGGCTCATCGTTCCAAGCCTTGCCCGCAACCCCGCAACAACGCTCTGCGTAAGGCCGTCGTCTCCAGCGGAAGCCACTTCGAACGGCACAGGATCGGTATGGCGAGGTGATGTCGTGGCGCAGCCCGCCGCAAGCAAGATAGCTAAATTAGCCGCGATTTTTATGAGCATATCGTAGAACTCCCCTTTACTGTGCACCTTTTCGTGGAGAAATTTCGCCGGGATTCTTCAAACTGTGAGTTGTTGAGCTGGGTTCCTTGGCGCGATGTCATGATGTTACTGTTCGTATACCCGGGCGCCGGCGAGCTTGCCCCGCGACTACCATCTGCATTGGCCGAACCCTCAACATATCTGTCTTTGATGCCTACAAAATGCAGAGTGTCGTGGGCACTCGCTGATGTATAATCACTATTTGACGAGTTTATATGGCCGACATTGCCTCCCAGTTTATTAATTCCCTCTCCCGCAGTTTGGTAGGATTTTCGGTCTTCACCCGGGCTAATGTCTAGAGAATTGGTTCCTTTTCCTCCCGGAGATGAAAGAATTACAACATCAATCTTGTAATTCTCATTCGGAATTTTCAGGCTTTCGACACGCCTCTCAATATTTGCAATTGCTTCAGACGTGGCCCCAGCTCCATGATAATATACTGGTATTCTCAATGTCGTTTGACCGGTACTCTTGTTGTAAACCCACTGACCGTCGCGCCCCGTCGAGTCATACTTATTCACTGGATCGTTTGCGACATAGGCATATAGATTGATTTGATCGTCATATCCGACCGGGTCGGTCTGCATGAACCGCCCAAGCGCCGGAGAATAAACCCGCGCCTTGTAGTGGTACAACCCGATCTCGGGCAGCCACGCCTGCCCGGTATACTGGAACCGGCCCGCATTGCCGCTGCCGGGTACGCCATACTCGTCGTAGGTGTTCACCCCGACCAGCCCGCCCGACGGCCCCGTCGACCGCGCGATCACCGAGCCCTGATGGTCCGCGTGATACCAGCGCGCGCCGATCCCGCGCTCGTACGACAGGATCGGATCGTCCTCGCCGGGACCATGCACGTACGACGCCGCCAGCCCGCCCGCGTCATACTCCGCCGCCAGTTGGTCCCCGTCGTATAGGAACTGCGTCCAGCCCCGGCCGCTCCCCGGCGTCACCTGGAACAGGCGTCCCAGCGGATCATAGTCCAGCCGCGCCCCCGTGGACGTCAGGACCAGACGGTTCTCCGCATCATAGGCATATGCCGTCACCCCGTTCGCGATCAGGTTCCCCGTCGCGTCGTAGAGATGGCCGAGACCACCCACCTCCTCATACTGGTTCTGCCCGTTCACCCGGTAACCCTGTGTCCCCGGCGCGCCGGGTGACCGGACATACGCGTCGTTCGACCGCGACACCGATGCGATCTGGCCCGCCGCGTTATAGCCATAGCCCAGCGTCACCCCGCCGCCGCCGATCGTCTCCACCTGCTGCGATAGGCGGCCCAGCGGGTCGTATTGCCACGCCGTCCCGCTCCCGAAGAGATGCGTGACGTTCGACTTCAGCCCGCGCGCGTTGTAGCCCCAGGATGACAGCACCGCTCCCGTCCAGTCCTCGGTCAGCGTCGACAGACGGTCGGCGCCGTCATAGCCATAGCTCCACGAGCCCCCCGGCGCGCTCACCTGTCGGCGGTTGCCGTCGGCATCATATTGCGACGCGATCGTGCGGACCGTGCCCGCGAGACTGGTCGTCGACGACGACACCGCCCCGAACCCGTCATAGTCGGTCGTCACGCCCTCGCCGCCGGGCCAGTCGAACCGCGCGAACGTCTGCAGCCCGCGCAGGTCATAGCCATAATAGACGTCGCGCAGCGCCGCGTTCGGCGGCGGTCCGCCGATCTGGTTGGGCGCGGGACCGTCGGGGATGATCTTCGACGTCATCCGATTGAGCGCGTCGAACCCATAGGTCAGCGTCCGTCCATCGCGGCGACGCCACGACGTCCGATTGCCCGAGGCGTCGTAGCCATAGGCCTCATAATCGTTGCCATCGACCTGACCCGAAATGGTCTTCGACGGGAAATACCAGCGTTCCAGGCGGTCGTGCCCGTCATAGGTCATCGTCGAGAAGTTGCCGTTCGCATCGGTCACCCGCTCGCGCTTGCCATTGGGGGTGTAGCGATAGACGACAAAATCCTGCCGGAGCGGCGTCCCGACGCCTTTCTCTACCAGCGTCAACTGGCCCGCAGCGTCATAGCTGTTGCGCATGATCCGGTCGGGATTGTCGCTTCCCGCGCGCCCCTGGCCCTGCGTGCAGGCATCGGAACCGGCGCCGAACTGCGACGGCTCCATCCGCACCGTTGTGCAACCGAGCAGCCCCTGATTGTTGTAGCCGAACTGCGTCAGCGTCCGCGTCACCCCGTCGCTGCCCGTCGTCCGCTCCGCGATCTTGCGGCCGAGCACGTCATAGTCGGTATCAATGCGGCTATTGACGGTGAAGCCGGACCAGTTTGCCGGCGCGATCGCAGAGGGCTGCCAGCCGTACAACTCTCCCGTTTCCACCGAGACTAGCCGGCCCGCGGTGTTATAGGTGTTGCGAACCGCCTGATGGCCGAGCGGGCCCTCGCCATCGGGATCGGGCGCGATCGTCCCGGTCACGCGGCGCATGCTGTCGTAGCGCGTCGCATAGGTGAAGTCCGATGCGGACGCCTGGGCACCGGCCACAGCCGGCACCAGGAGCGACGCGACGGTCAGCCCCAACGACAGTTTGAACCATGAAATCCTGCTCATCAGCCTGTTCCCCTTCTGGCCGATCATGATGGAAGGCGCGGCGCGCCCGCTCAGTTCGCCGGGCATGCCGGCTCGTCGTTTAGCAGCCGCACCGGCGTGGCCGCGCGGACACAGCTCCGCGTATCGCTGGCCACCCAAGCATCGCGCTGTACGTAGAAATAGCGTTCGGCCATCTGCGCCTGACTTGGGGCACAGGTGATGAATGTCGTCAGCGCAGCCGCGCCGACGATCCTTGGCATGGTGCCAAACATCGTGAAATCTCCCGAAGATCGTGTGTGGGTTTACTGAGCCTCGACCGAGACGGCATCGATGCCGCTGGCCGCGTCCGCGCTCGCCGGCGTCGCCGCGAAGACGATCTGCGCGCTCGACGAGGATGCGGTGAAATAGCCGGTCACATAGGTCGCGAATGCCGCGCCCGGTGTCTGGTCGAAGAGCGAGACTCCTGCGACATTTACCTTCACCGCGTTAGGGTCATAGCCCGGCCGCGCGACCGCCTTGAAGCGCACCCGATAGGCATGCCCCGCGACCAGCCCGTCGACCGTCTGTGCAAACGATCCATACGCCCCACCCGGCGACGCCTGGAGAAACGCCACTTGCGCGCCATCGGTCGTCGTTGGAAACGCGAACGCGCTGCCATTCGCCGCAAGCCCCGAAATACTCGAGAACACCACGCCCGGTGCCGACGGTCCGTACAAATAGGAACCTTGCGTATCAGGTGACTCGAACGACGCGTTCGCGACGGTGGGGACGGGCACCACCACGCCCGCTTCCTCGACCGAGACGCCATCGATCCCCGATGCCGAATCGATGCCGGACGGCGCGCCAGCAAAGGTGATCGTCGCGGACGAAGACGAGGCGACGAACGCCGCGCTGCGATATGCCTGGAACACCCCCGGCGGTGCGATCGTCAGCAGCGTCGTTCCGCCCACGCTCACGCTGACGCTGTTCTGCGCATGGTTGGGCGGCTTGACCGCGCTGAATGCCACTACATAGCTGCGTCCGGGGACGAGCCCCGACACAGGCTGGTCGATGCGCCCGGCATTGCCGTCGCTCGGGCTCTGGAGAAACGCAACCTGGCTCCCTGCCGGTGCAGGCGGAAAGCTCCACCCGCTCCCATTCCCCGCGATCCCCGACCAGGGGTTGAAGGTCACCCCGCTATTCTGCGGGGAATATTGGAAGGTGTTGCCGAGCGGAGGCGTCTCGAACGACGCATTGGTGACCACCGGCGTCCCCTGGCTGGTCGAACTGGCCGACGTCACGGCCTGACGATTGCCGGCCGCATCGTAACTATAGGTCGATTGAAGGTTGGCTGCCGGTCCATCGACATGCGCGGTCCGCACCAATCGTCCCAACACATCGTAACGATAGGAGACGGTTTCGTTGGCTGAAGCCGGACCAGCCCACACCAAAACCAACAACGCCCCTTGTAATCTTCGCTGATCTCGCGCCCAGTGCATAGCGATCTCCAGTTCCGCCGCTCAAACCCTGCACCGGAGATCTGCCTCATTTTCCAACATTACAATGTTCTTTTTTTGTTCTTTATGCCGCCCTCGGTTTTGTCACAGGCCCGAACCCGCGATACCCTACGTCAATGTCTCGCGGCCAACATTCGAGATATCCGAAATGCGACGCCGGTGCTGTCAGTCTAACTCGAACTGCCCTTCACAGGATGCACCTCGTGCTTTGGCGCAGGGGCTTGGCTTACGAGCATTTGCCACTCAGCCAGCGCAGCTGAGCGGCGATCCTTATAGGTCTGTCAGTCCGCGAGGTGGCGTTCCAAGCTGACGTGGTTGTGGACGTTGCCGAGCACCGAGGCGAATGTCTGTAGCGTCTTCATCCGCCCGAACCTGAGCATCGCTTGCTCTCTTCGTCGAAACGGCTGGTGGGAGTTCTCCACCCGGTTGTTGGCCCAGCGACTGACCTCCTGCTTGTCGGGGTTGCCCATACGCCACATGGGGCATGACACCGTCGATGCTTCATCGCTGAAATGGGCCCACGACTAACCGTCAGATGTCGCCCCGAGAATTTGTCCACGCCGCCTAGCCTGCGCGGGTTTCGTGAGGTTCAAGATAAGGCGCTCGACTTCGCAGCGCACCGGAGCGACAGCACAGCGCGACTCGCCGGGCGGTGGACAAGCCCCGGCGCAGCCCTGATCGGCGCGACCGACGGGGCTCTGGGTGGTGGAGGCGGCACTGACGCTGCCCCGGTCGAAAGGACACCAATATGCCCAGGCTCAGCGACACCCAGTCGATCCTGCTCGCCCATGCTGCCCAGCGCGATAGCGGCAGCCTGCTCCCCCTGCCCGATACGCTCTCGTCGAGCGGCGCGGGGGTGGCCAAGTCCATCACCGCGCTCGTCAAGCACGGCCTCGCCCAGGAGCGCGAGACCAGCGATGCGACCTGTGTCCGGCGTGCCGATGGCGACCTGCGCTACGGGGTGTTCGTCACCACCGCCGGACTGACCGCGATCGGGATCGTCGAGGACGACGCAACGAGCACTGTAGTAGAGAGGGCAGTTGCCCCCTCTATGCCCCCTGCGGTTGTCCCAGCACGCGCCACCAAGACCGCCACAGTCGTCGCGCTGCTCGCGCGCGAGGGCGGCGCCACGCTCGCCGAGCTCATCGCAGCGACCGGCTGGCTGCCGCACACCACGCGCGCGGCGCTGACCGGATTGCGCAAGAAGGGTCACGTCATCGTCCGTGGGACACGTGACGGCGCCACCTGCTACACCATCGGTGCGGTCGCATGAGCAGCGTCGCGGAGCAGGTCGCAGGGTTGGAGGCGATGTCCTCCTTCGCGCTACGCGAGCGCTGGATCCGGATGACGGGGACGCCGTTGCCGCGCGTCAGCCCTGCGCTGCTGCGGCTCGCACTCGCCTGGGAGATCCAGGCGCGTGCCCATGGCGGGGTGTCGCGTACCACGACCCGCACGCTCGACCAGCTGGCGCGCGGTTCTACTCGTACCACGCCGGCGCGCGCGGGCATGCGGCTGGTGCGCGAGTGGCAGGGGCGCGTCCATGTCGTGATGGTAGGGGAGGATCAGGTCGTCCGCTGGGAGGGCCGCAGCTACCGCTCGCTGAGCGAAGTCGCGCGCGCGATCACGGGCACGCGCTGGTCGGGGCCCGCCTTCTTCGGGCTGAAGACGAAGGCCGCGGCTGCGAGGACCGCGGCATGACCCCGGTGCGCTGTGCGATCTACACCCGCAAGTCGAGCGAGGAGGGTCTCGAGCAGGACTTCAACTCGCTCGATGCGCAGCGTGAGGCCTGTGCCGCCTACATTCTCTCACAGGCCAGCGAAGGCTGGACGCTTACCCCTGAGCGCTATGACGATGGCGGCATCTCGGGCGGCACGCTCGCGCGCCCTGCCCTCCAGCGGCTGCTCGCCGATGTCGCGGCCAGGCGGCTCGACATCATCGTCGTCTACAAGGTCGACCGGCTGACCCGCTCGCTGCTCGACTTCTCCAGGCTCGTCGAAACATTCGATGCGGCGGGCACCAGCTTCGTGTCGGTCACCCAGTCGTTCAATACCACCACCAGCATGGGACGCCTCACACTCAACATGCTGCTGTCGTTCGCGCAGTTCGAGCGCGAGGTCACCGCCGAGCGCATCCGCGACAAGATCGCCGCCTCCAAGGCGCGCGGCATGTGGATGGGCGGCACCCCGCCGCTCGGCTACGCTCCCGACGGACGCAGCCTCGAGATCGTAGAGCCGCATGCCGCCATCGTGCGCGATGTCTATGCGCGCTACCTGACGCTCGGCAATGTCCGCCTCGTCACGCAAGCCCTCGAGCGTGACGGCGTGCGCGCGCCGCCGCGCACGACAAAGACCGGGCGCGCCTTCGGCGACGTCGTCTTCAGCCGCGGCCAGATCCACGCGATGCTCAAATGCCCGACCTATGTCGGCGAGATCCACCATCAGGGAAAGGTTCATGCCGCGCTCCACGCCCCCATCATCGACCGGGCGACATGGGACGCGGTGCAGGCCAAGCTTGCCGACAACACGCAAGGCACGCGCAGCCGAGCCGGCGTTCTTCCAAATGTCAGCCTGTTCGCCGGGCGGGTCGTCGATGCAGACGGCGCGCCGCTCATCGCGACGCATGCCAGCAAGCAGGGTCGGCGCTATCGCTACTATGTCAGCCACGCGCTCCAGACCGGGGATATCACCACGGGCCTGCGCATTCCCGCGAACGAGCTCGAGACCGCGGTGACCCAGCGGGTCGCGGATCTGTTCGCCGATGGGTTCGTGCTGGCGTCGATGCCGTGGCTGCGCGTCGCACCGGGCGACCTCAACCGTGTCATCGCAAGCGCGACCGATATCGCCGCAGGCGAGACCCGCAGCGTCCGCGCCACCGCGGGGGCTCTCGTCACCTGGTTGCGCATCCACGACAGCGGGATCGAAATCGACTGCGCGACCGCGGCAATTGCCGCCGTGCTCGACGTCCCGCTGGCTGACGATGCGCCTGCCACTTTCCAACTCGCGCTCGACACCCGCCTCACCCGCTCGGGGCACGTCATGCGGCTCGTTCAGGACAATGGCGCCACCCTGACCAGCGCCGCCAGCCCCTCGCTCGTCCGGCTCGTGGTCAAGGCACGGCGCTGGTGGAGCATCTTGCGCGAGGGTGAGATCGGGACCGCCGCGCTCGCCGAACGTGAAGGCGTCCAGCCCTCCTACCTCACCCGCGTGCTGCGCCTCGCCTTCCTCTCCCCGGCCGTGCTCGACGCCATCCTCGCGGGCACGCTGCGCCACGGGGTCGACGGAATGTCGCTCATCGCTACCGGTGCGATCGCGCCGCTGTGGTCGGATCAGAAATGCGCGTTGTTGCCAAGTCAAACCCAGGACCGCTTTGCGCGATTTTGACCCACAAGTGGACGCTCAGCCTGCTCTTCCCGCTTCCGAACTTCGGACGCTCATTCATCATCCACTATGCGCGGTTTTCTGCGCCGGCTTCCATCCGGGACTGTCGCAATCTGGTGTAGGGTGCCCTGTCCGGCTTAGGGCGGCGATGGGCGTCTGCCGACGTCCCGATCGTCGTAGTTCGTGCTTTTAAGTATCATCCGTCGGGCGGCGGCAATACCCGGCAGAATTCAAGCGCCGGTCAGCAACGCCGAGATCACCTGCTCGTTGACGAACCGTGATCTGGCGAGGCTCGCTTTGGTCAGCTTCAGCCAATCTGCCTCGATATCGTGACCGATTGGGAGTACCTCCCGCAGCAGCTACAGATCTGATGGTTCGTCAGTGACGATTATGACCTGTCTGGACCTCGACCGCACGAGGGAGGTCCGTATAAACAATCGTGTCCGGCTTAGTCACCTTCAAGACGCCGGAGAGCAACCGAAGATCTGGACTCGCCTAGGAGTATTCGATGCGTCTTGCCTTCGCCCTCATGATTTTTCCCCTGACCCCGCTGATGCAGGCGAGCGCGCCAATGCCGCTTCAGGCCGCTCCAGCGGCAGCCGCCACCCAGGCCCAGGACGCCGCGCTGCTGCAATTCCTCGACCGCGCATATGACGAGCAGCTGGCGCTCAGCCCGGAGAGCCAGACGCAGCTCGGCTTCAAGACCAACTACGGCAAGCTCGACGATTACACCGATGCCGCCGCCGTGCGAGCGCGGGCGCTGGCCGAGCGGCAGTTGAAGGCGATGCGAGCTCAGTTCCGGCCCGAGCAACTGGGGGATAGCGCGCGGGTTAGTTATCGCCTGTTCGAATATCAGGTCGAGCGCGAGGGCGAGTCCTTCCGGTTTCGCAATCTGCGTTTCCCCGTGTCGACCAACGGCAGTCCGGCGGGCAAGATCCCTGTGCTGCTGATCAACAACCACAAGGTCGACAGCGTCGCTGATGCCGAGGCTTACATCTCCCGCCTGCGCGATACCGAGCGCGTGATGCGCGAGGTCGCTGCGACGATGCGGGCGCAAGCGGCTGCGGGAATCATCCCCAACAAGGTTAATTTCGCTCCTGCGCGCGCCGATGCGAAGGCGGTGATCACGGGCGTGCCGTTCGACGATGGCCCCGATTCCACCGTCATGGCTGATTTCCGCAAGAAGGTGAGCGCGTTAAAAGTGCCCGAGGCGACTAAGGCGAAGCTTCTGGCTGACGCCAGCGCAGCGCTGACCGGGCCCTTCCGCCGCGGCTACGACAAGCTTTTCGCGGCGCTGGATGCGATCGAGCCGCTGTCCAAGGGCAATTTCGGCGCGTGGAGCCTTCCGAACGGCGCAGCCTATTATGCGGACCGGCTGAAAGATTCGACGACGACCGACCTGACCGCCGACCAGATCCATGAACTCGGCCTGCGTCAGGTCGCGGCGATCCGTCAGGAGATGGAGGCGATCAAGCGGGAGGTCGGCTTCACCGGCACGCTGGAGCAGTTCTTCGACACCATCCGTACCGATCCCAAATTCAAATATCCGAACACCATTGCCGGCCGCGAGCAGTATCTGGCGGATGCCCGTGCAGTGATCGCGTCGGTGATGGTCGCCGCCCCGCGCTATTTCCGTGTCCTGCCCAAGGCACCATTGGAAGTGCGCGCGGTTGAGAAGTGGCGCGAAGGCACTGCTTCGACCGCATTCTACAATCCGCCCTCCGCCGATGGATCGAGGCCGGGGATCTATTACGTCAATTTGGTCGACATGAACCAAACGCAGAAGGTGCAGGTCGCCGCCATTGCCGCGCATGAGGGCGCTCCGGGCCATCATTTCCAGAAGGCGCGTCAGCAGGAGATGACCGGCATCCCCAAGTTTCGCAAATTTGGCTTCTACGGTGCCTATATCGAGGGATGGGGCCTGTATTCGGAGCGGCTGGCGAATGAAATGGGCGGGTACAAGGACCCCTATGCGCGGTTCGGCATGCTGTCGCTTCAGGTCTGGCGCGCAATTCGGCTGGTGCTCGACACTGGGATTCATTCCAAGCGGTGGACGCGCGAACAGGCCGTCAGCTATTTTAAGGCGAACAGCTCGGTGTCGGAAAAGGACATCGGGCGGGAAGTCGACCGGTATTTCAACTGGCCGGGCCAGGCGACCAGCTACATGGTCGGGCAGCTCAAGATCGCCGAGCTGCGCAAGCGGGCGGAACAGGAGCTCGGCCCCAAATTTGACATCCGCGACTTTCACGAAGCGGTGCTGAGCCAAGGCGCTCTGCCGCTCGCGGTGCTGGAGGAGCAGGTCAACCGCTACATCGCGGAAACAAAAGCAAAATAGGGCGGAGGCGTACCGAAGCCCACCTCCACTCGGCCAATAGGCGAAATATTGCTGTCGCTCGCATTTTAAGCCCACCTGTCGCGGCGTAATCGCGGCAGGTGGACCCATCATTGGTCATTCACGTTGCCCGCAACGCTTCCAGAAAGCGGCCGCTTGTTAAGGTAAGAAAACCTGCTGTGTGAGCAATTCCTGCGAGCCACGAACCTGCTAAGTGAAGAGCTGCCAGGTTCGTCAGAGCTTGACGGCAGGCGGCGCGTGTAGTGATGTCCATACCATGGGAAACGGAGCAGATCTGGGGTGTCGGCCGGTCGATGGATGAAGAAATCTCCGGTTGGTGGGCCGAGTGGCGAAAAGCTGACTATTCGTGGGGAGCACTCAACAGTCACCACCGGGTACCGAAGGGCGCCGAAGCCGCCCAAGGCATTTCCCTCGCAGATTATTGGCGCCGCGCACCGGACGGCTCTGTCAGAACAGACGATGATCTCTGGGATCAGGGAGAATTATGGTCTGTCGACGGATCCCGAGAAGGCAATGGGGTCTGGCACATTGCTCATGTGCCCCCTTTGCTTGAGGATGGGACGGTAACTTGGAAATCCGACGTCGACGACGAGCGATCGCTCTTGCTCCGACAAATTGTGAAAATGCGGATCGCGTCCGGAGTCGCGACCGAGGGAAAACCGAGAAAGGAACTGCTATCCGACGGATCTTTGCGGTTCTATTGGGAGCCCAGAGCACTGGACGGTCGAGCAATATTGGATGGATGCATCCTCAATGAACTCCCTCTGCCTGATGATCTGAAGGAGCCGCTGTTTGCAGTCGGTCGGCAGATGGCGCTCATTGCATCAGTTGATCTTAGCGGACGGACGTTTGGCGCTGCATTTTCTATTGAAGATAGCCTGTTCTTAAGCGATGTATCACTCGTAACATGCTCCAACGTAGGAGCCGCCATCTTCGCCGGCAACATATATGCCGGTTCTTTTACGCTGCACCGCTCGATATTTGAGCACACTCTTTATCTCGCGCATAACATTTTTCGCGGCCCTTTCGATGCCTCGAATTTGCAATGCCGCCACGAAGCAGATTTCACACGATCTCGCTTCCATGCGGAGGCGAGCTTCAAAGATAGTCGATTTGTTAAGACCGCTACTTTTTCCTTGATAGTTTTTTCTCGGCAAGCGAACTTCGAAAATGTTATTTTTGAAGACAGGCTTTCCTATCAAAAGGTTACTGTTCAAGGTTGCCTCACGTTCTCTGGATCGACTATCGATGGAGTGTCTGCTTTTGATGGATTGATACTTGATATTGAGCGGCCAGAGTATTGGTTTTCAGCTTTCGATCGGACTCGATTCGGTGGGTCTGTGGATTTTAGAGGCCTCGACCACTGTTTCATTGCAGCATTCGACGGTGCGCGCATCGAACGGGGCGCGCGCTTCGACAATGTTTTGGAAGCGACGGTTGAGCCATTGATAAGTCAAACCATTCAACTCGCTGAATGTGCTGCCAAGGCAGACCTATCATCGCCACGAGATCAAGCGGGTACAGAAGAGGTTTCATATATAAAAAGGCGCGACTTTAGGCTTCGGCAGGCTGAAAACGGGTGTAGAGCGCTTAAGCAGCTTCGCAGCCAGACCGATGATCGATTTGAGGCAATGCTTTTAACGCGGTTCGAACTTACCATTCGCCGAGCGCAGTCTGACATTGGGGGCGCAGAAAAGCTTGTATCGCGTTTATATGATTGGACAAGCGGGTACGGTGTGTCGTTGCGGAAACCTCTAGCATGGCTAGCCGGGTTGATTGTCGTTATGATGCTAGCTTTTAGCGCAATTATCTCTGATGCATCAGCTCTTCTGAGCTTCTCACCAGCAACTTTCCAATTAGATCGGGCAACAGAGTCCACGACCCTCGCTTTGGGCAACATATTTCTACCATTTGGGTCCTGGGCACTAAAGACAATGCCGGAGCGCTTCGCGTCACTTGGCGCGCCAATGTTATTGCTAATCAGGATCCTCTCTACGATCGAGTCTTTTATAGGTGTAATCTTACTGTTTTTGCTCGGGTTGGCGATCCGAAAGCGTTTCCATGTCCAGTGATGCTAGCCAGCACCGAGGTCGCCGCAACGACCCACTTCCCGCCATTCAGCGGCGTTGTTGCGCTTCCCAACTTCGCCCGTTCGTTCATGTGAATTGGTCAAGCCCCGAGGAGCCGCGGAGGCCGGCGCGGAACGACGTGAAGTGGGAATGAACAGTCACTCGCAGTTGAGCATTGAACGGCTATTTTCAACAAAGTGGACGTCCCGACGCCACCCCGGATCTTGCGGTCAGATTTGCAGTGCGTAGATTGGTTCGACATCGACCGGTAACGCCTTCATTGTGACAATTACGGCCTGCGCATCGGAGTCGAGCTTAGAGTAACGGGCATAGAAGGCTTTCACCCCCTCATAATCACCATCGCCCTGCAGCTTGACGATGGTTGCGACAAGATCGCCAATTGCCTGGTCCATCTTGTTCGGGTCGACGCGAAAGCGCTTTGCCGTCGCATCCCAGACCACCGCGCCATGCTCACGCAGGAAAGCGTACTGCGCCGCCGCACCTTTGGCATGGGCTTCCCCCAGCCCGTAGCGCATGAACCGGAAGAGCTGGACAAGGTAGGTCGCATAGAGCTTTGGCCGGTCGGCCTCCGCAAGCTCGCCCTTCTTCATCATGAAGAGGATATTCCACACACCCAACACGTCCGCCTTACATTCCTCAAGGCCCGAGAACTGCTCTTTCAACTCGGCAGCGACGCTGGTCTTGCGCCCGCCCTTGACGATCGTGCCGGGTCCAAGGCTGTGCGACAGTTCGTGGAAGAGCGCGTGGTTCAGCATCTGCTCCTTGGAGACCCAGGCAGCCTGATCGGTCGCCAACACGAGATTGCCCATCGGCGCGACGATACGGTCGAACTTGGCGCCGATGACATTGGCGAGGAGAACCTTCTTCGCGCCCTTCGCTTCCCGCACGCGTTCATCATTGGGAAGGTTGAAGGCCGCAGTTTGAATTCCCGCCTTGGATTCGCCACCGCTATAGATCTGGTCGACGACGGCGATGGGGGACTCGAAACCGCGCTGGAAGTTCTTGTAGCGCCCCGCTACCGGCAGGTTGGCTTCCATGTCGCGCAGGTAGTGCTTGTACCTATCTAGCGCCGCCGAAGCCCTGGGATTGCGCAGGGTGACGAATGCTTCGAACGCGGCCTTCTGTCCGTAGAGTTCGTCACGGTAGCTCTCATAGGGTCCGATTGTCACTTCGATCGGCGTGCCCTTCACATCCATCCATGCGAGCTCAGACTGGAAATAGTCGTCAGTCCGAAAGGCCTTCGCGCGCAGCGACAGAAAAGTCCTGAGACTAGCGTTCGACGTTGTCGCCGCCGCCTGATCAAGCAGCTTCGCTGCAGGTTCCAGCCACTGCGCATAATATTTCGAATAGGGGATCGCGATCAACTTCCCACCCGAACGTCGCACAACAGTATAGGCGTTGAGCAATGCGTCCCTTTCGGCGGGATGAACGGCGAGATAGGCGTCGAGTTCGGCTTTGGTGAGATCCTCGGGATAATAGCCGCCGCCAGGGGCTGGGCGGCGGGTATCCCAGAACGGAGCGTCACCGTTGAGACGATCCCAGGGGCCGGCCATCAGGTCGAACATCGCAAGCAGGCGCGCTCTGTCGGGACGCGCGGATGCCGCGATCGCCGCCCGAACCGCTGGGTTGCTGTCTCCGTTCTGGCGCAGGTAGACGTGATTCAGCTCGTCCGCAGCCAAGTTGAGCAGGTTGACGACCTTGCGCTCTTCGGCGGTCAAATAGCTTTCGTCCGGGCGCATATCGACACGCACCAGCGCAGCACGCGTCGCTGCGAGTGTCGCCGCGTCCTCAGTCGCAACGGGCGGCTCCGCAGAGCCGGGGATGGCGACAAGGGAGAGAAGCAAAATCGCCAATGAAAGGGAGCGCATGGCGGCAATCTGACAGACCGAAACGGCGCGATCAATATCGCGGTCATTCGGGCGTGAAAATATTCGGATCTGGCCAAGCGTCGTCAGCGCCGCCGGTCGGCGGTCCTTGCGCGCTCTGCGGCGAACGGCTCCGTCCCGTTCCAGCCCGGCCAGTTCCGCCCATCGGCGATCTCCCGACCGAGCGCGTAGGCGACGCTGCCCTCCTGTGCCGCTCCGGTCATGTCCCATCTGCCGTCGAATTCGTCGCAGGTCTGGTGGTAGCATTCGGCGTTGTAGCGCGCGCGCTCACGCTCGCCCGCCGCCACCCCGCCCTTCACGAGATTGCGGCCGGCGCGGAAATAGACGCCGGGCACGCCCTTCTGCGCGAAAGCATAGTGGTCCGAGCGATAATACCACCCTGCCTCGGTGTTCTCCTCCGGCACGACGCGAAGCCCCTGCGCCGCGGCGGCGCGGGCGAGGTCGGCCTCCATCGGCGTGCGCCCGACTCCGATCAGTTCCAGGTCGCGGGTGCGGCCGAGGACGACGTGAGGATCGAGGTTGAATTGCGCCGCCGTCGTCGCCAGCGGCAGCACGGGGTGATCCGCGTACCAATAGGCGCCGAGCAGCCCCTTTTCCTCGGCCGTCCACAGCGCGAAGACGACCGAGCGGCGCGGACGCGGACGTTGCGCGAACGCGCGTGCGATCTCGAGCAGGGTCGCAGTGCCGGTGCCGTTGTCGATCGCGCCGTTGCGGATATCCGCGACGATCAGGACCGCGCTGGCGCATCGGCGCCGGGACATCCTGACGCGGCGGCCTTGGGTGGGCCGAAAGCCGACGATGCCGTCTCCGCGATCGTCGTCGGCAGCCCAACAGTTCGGAGAGCGGCGTGGGCGAGATCCCGATAGCGGTCCGACGAACGGCAGCGACGCAAGCGACGCTCGATCATTGGAAGGGCAAGCCGTTTCAGTGGGGCAAGGTTGACTGCGCGCGCCTCGCGGCGTCGCACCTTCGGCGATTCGGCCACCGTGTCGTCATGCCGCCAGCCGGCTCCTACCGATCGGCGCTGACAGCGCGCCGGCGGCTACGGGAGCGCGGTTGCGCGAACATGGTCGAGGCCATCGACGCGCTGGGGCTTGAGCGGATCCCGGCCGCTGCGGCGGTCGAGGGCGACATCGTCGCATGGCCGGCGGACAACGACCTTGGAGCGCTGGCGGTCCAGCTTTCGAATGGCCGGGCGCTCGGGTTTCACGAATCGTGGCCAGCGGCGGAAGTAATCCAGATCATCGAATGGGAGGCGGCGTGGCGGGTGACCTTCCGTGAGTAAGGGGCTCGCAAAGGCCGCGATGATTATCGGCGCCGTAGGCCTGATCGCAACCGGCGTCGGCGCGGTGGCGGGCACGGGGCTGCTCGGCGCCGGGCTCGCCGGAGCCGCCAGCACGATCACTCTCGTCGGCACGATCGCCAGCGCGGTGAGTGGGGTGCTGGCCCTCGCCGCGGCGGCAACCGCTCCGAAAGGGAGCCTCGGGGCCGGGTCCGCCACCAAATTCACGATCGCGAGGGAAACGGGCATCCCGATCGCATTCGGCCGCGCGCCGCCCACCGCGCGCATTCGGAGAACGAAACGATGACGGCCGTGAACCTCTTCGTGCGGCACGACGCCGCGCACATCATCACCGACGGGGCGATGTTCGATACGTCCGGCCGGATCCTGTCGATCGCGCCGAAGCTGTTGACCATCGGCGCCTACCGAATGGCCATCGCGCTGAGCGGGTGCGCGTCGATTGGCCAGATTGCAATCCGGTTGCTCGGTCGCGGGGTGGATAGCCAGGCGCTGGCCATGGCAGCGCTGCCGGCGGTTGCCACGGACATCTATCTCGCCAACCTCGAAGCGTTGGCGAACGCGCCGGCGACGGACCCGCATTTGCAGATCTACGTCGCGCTATGGTCCGATCGGAACGACGAGCCTCAGGGCTGGATGCTGTCGACGAAGCCCATGCCGCATTGGGGGGAGTACCAGCCGGGCACCTGGTCACAGGTCGACGAGGTCGTGACGCCTGACCTGCCGTTCGACGCCGACGCGTGCGAGTTCGACGGCGCGATCGTCGAGCTGATGGAGCGCCAGCGCTCGGTCGAGTGGCCGGAGGGCGGCTACTTCGTCGGCGGGCACGTCGAGCTCGCCACGGTGCGGCGCAACGCGATCTTCCCCAAGATCCTGCACCGGTGGCCGGACACCGTGGGCGACCTGATCCGGCCATCCCGGTGCGGCCGGACCCTACCCGCCGCAGTTGCGTAGGATAGGATAGGAAATCCGCCTACCGGCCAAGCTGGGCGCTCGCCGCTTTCAGGGCTTCATTCATCCTCGACTGCCAGCCGGGGCCGGTCGCGCGGAACCGCTGCAACACGTCAACGTCGACCCGCAGCGACACCTGTTCCTTGGTCGAACCGCGCGGGCGACCACCCTTCGACTTGACCAACGCGGCGGCGACGGCGGCAGGCAACACCTGGTCCGCCGGCCGCGCGCGAGCGAACGTCTCGTCCGTCCATTCGGGGTTATCGTCATAGTCGACGGGGGGAAGCGGCTTATTCATACCGGCGCATCTCCTTCTCACGCGCACGCCGCAGGCTGATCGCGCGGACCTCATCGTCACGGATCGTGAAGACCAGAACGCGCCCCTCGCCGTCGATTCGGCCGATCGCGCGGTAGCGCGTCTCGCCATAGTCGTAGCGATCATCTTCGGCGACATGGGGCGTCGCGTCGAACCCGGCAAAGTCCGCGAAGGACAGGCCATGCTTGGCGATGTTCGCTTCGTTCTTCGCGGGGTCGAACGTGATGTCCATAGAGGTATTTGTAGATGCGAAAACTTCACGGGTCAAGAGGTTTTTGTAGATACGCATAGTGGGTGCTCCATCTGGAGCCCCTCACACCTTGGGAACCGTTTTCCCACAGGAGGGCCGCCGGAACCGCGTTCGCCCCTTAGGCTAACCCTTCGCTGTGAAAATAAACTGTCGTCGGTCAGCCGTCCCCGCCGGCGGCGGCGATCCCCCGCTGGATCCGTGCAGTGAGAACGAACAGAAAATTGCCCAGCGCCTCGACGAAATCGACTGCCTGCTGGGCTTCCTGTGGGGAGACATGAGGATTGTCCCCGTCAGCGTGGCGCGGACGGTTCGCCCCGAGGCGCACCGAGTGCGCCCACGTGGCCATCCCTTCCGTGAGGTGGCGATCGGCAAGCGCTCTATCGATCCGCGCGTAGACCGATCCCTCCCGATACCCGAGCTCCTTGAGCATCGCGTCGACGGCGCTGCCAGCCATGACCGCGGCGGCATCGGGGGCCGCTAACGTCCGATAGGCTTGATCGAGATAGCGGCGCGCGGTCTCTGGGAGGTCCTCATGCGCCGTCTTTGCAATTGGCCAGACGTCGATAATGATCGGGTTGTCGGTTCCGTCGAGAGCCCCCTCGACAACGACCGCCCCAGCGCAAGCTTCGCAGGCGTAAAGCGCCCATCTGCGCCGAACGTTGGTAACCCTTCCCCTTATACTATCCTTGGGCCGGGAGAGCATCCCGATATTCGGGGTACTGATCCCGCAATGAGGGCAAGACGGCACCGAAGATAGTGGATGGCCAATTCGGTCGGTCATTCGTCGTCCTAGCTACGTTGCGGCAAAGGCAGGGCCCGGCTGGGCGACTGTTGAGCGGGGGGCCTTAGGCCGGCGCGCTTCGGCGGCGGCGCGTAGACGCTTCCCTCCCCTTGCGGCCGGCAACCGAGCGCCTGGAATAGATCGGGTCCGTCCGATCGGCGGGGGCGGGCGGACAGCATATCGCGCTGGATGGCGAGGCAGCGCCGGTCGTTCGCCGCGGAAGCCGACCTTGCGGAACCCGTTACATTGATGGCCCCAATCCACCCGGTGAGCGCAAGAGCAATTCCAGCAAGCATTCCTAGCCCGCCCTTCACGCTTCGATGACTGCCATCGCTCAGAACGCCATAGAGGATCGCAAGGGAGGCCGCGAGCATCAGACCCGACAACGAGAAGCCATTCGGATCGACGAATTTCAGCAAGGGTGCCACAAAAAAGGTCAGCACAACCGCGGCCAGCCCGTACCCCCAAAACGACCGGATCAGGATGCGATGGGTTTCCTCGGGGTCCAGGCGGCTTGTCATGCCCCTTTCTGCCTCGGACTGCGCTGCTGCGCTAGGGTGAGCCGGAAAACCGGCGCGCGGAAGCGATCCCCTTGGCGGAGGATGCTTGCGCTTCGAATTACATAGGTGCAACATAGCCGTGGGCGTAGAAACCCGGCTCGAAATTGGCTGCCTGACCCTTTGGCGAGGGCTTCGGCAGCGACGCGATCCTTGGCGGGATCGCCGCGCTCACGCTTGGCGGCGTGTCGCAACCTGGCCCTTATGGCCGGGGGCGGTACGCCATGTCCAGCGCGAAAGCGTAAAAGCTGCCGGCCTGTTTTTCGAGCAGGTTTCTACCCCCCGGCTCCAGGTCCGCCACCTGGATCGGCCGTAGAAAGCCGTTCTCGAAAGACGAAACATGCACCATTTCAGGACGAATCCGCCCTCGCGGCAGATCCCCCCTACCCCCGCGCTGCTGCCCAGCACGCCGCGGCCGGACCCGCTGCGCGCCCGCGTGGAGGATTACCTTGCGCTGACCGAGACGACCGCGGGCACGTTCGGCCGCGCGGCGGCGGGCGACTTCGGACTGGTCCGCAAGCTGCGCGCCGGGGAGAGGGTCGACCCGTCGACCGCAGCGCGCGTCGAGCGGTATATCGCCGCCGCCCTCGCAGCCGAGGGGATGGACGATGCTTGAGGGCTTGACCTTCACCCCTGCGATCCCGCCCCGCGTGGCGCAGTTCATGCGAATGGTCGACGCCCTCGAGCGCAACGAGATCGAGGCGGCGGTCGACGCGCTGATCGCGCGCCTCGACGATCGCGACGGCGACCCTGATCGAGAAGACGACGACAGCGACTGTTGTGCGGCTGGCGACGACCGCATTGAGTCGGGGCCCGTGCACCCGAATGCGCGGGCCTTCTGGGAGCGGCACGACCGTTACACCGGTGCGCTTGTCGGCGATGACGCGGACGCGGAGGCCAGCGACCCGCCCGGCTACGTGATCGACCAGTCGGCGGCGCTGTTCCTGACCGCGGCGTATGACCAGCCGGGGTTCGGCGCATGACGCCGGGTGAACGAGAAGCGCTCGACGCCCTGGCGCGCCGACTGGTGCACGCTGCGGCGGTTGCCAAGCTGTGCGCCCGAACGATCGTCGCGGATCACGACGCCACGATGGCCCTCAACGGCGTAGCGGAGATCATCGGCGACCTCTCCGGGCGTGTCGACGCCATCCTAGAGGGGCACCGGCTATGAGCTTCGACGAAACGATGGAGATGGAGAGCATAGGTGATCACTCGGGGGACGCGGCTTCCTGCTTTGGAGGATATCGTACACCTGCCGGTGCCCGATTTCCTTCACAATAGTCGACACTCGCAGGCCCATTCCGCCTTCCCAACTTCGGTCGCTCGTTCATGTCGAGGAACGCGGGTCGGAATGGCTTGGTTTGGGACATTTCTGCCGTTCACCGGCGACGTGTCGAACGGCAGATGTCGCCAAGAGCCGACATTCGGCGTCTGCCTGACCGGCACCGCAGAACGACAGAGATTTGGCCGGTAGCCGATCGACGAGTTTCGCACGCTGACCGGCCAATAGCTGCCATAACGTCGTCGCTGATCGGCGCGACCTTGCCTAAAGCCGCCGGGCCGGAAGCGACTAAAGGCAGACGTAGCCGAGCTACGTGGCCGATCTTGGAAGCTGACATTCTGAACAGGGTTTCTGACACACGCAAACTTTTGGAAAACCGTGGTTGGATCTGCAGCCGCAAAACCGACCGAGACCGTTGAAAAAGGCTGGCGTGAGATCGGCCTGGCGGATGGCTGGTGACGCCGTACACCGGAGGATGCGCCACGTATCAGGCCGGCGCGGCCTGCCGGGCCAGCAGCTGAAGGTTGTATGCTGCGGCAGCCATGGTGAACTCTTCGGCTGCCCCGGCGAGGCCCCGCAGCTTGAGCGTTCGTAGCCCCAGATTGCGTTTCAGATGGCCGAACACGCGCTCGATCCGCTGTCTTCGACGCCGCGCGTGCACATAGGCGTCGGTGCCAGCAAGGGCGCGGACGGTATCGCGGGCATCCTCGCTGACGAGGCGGGTGATGCTGCGTTTCCGGCTGACGGTGCATTGGGGCTTCAGTTCGCAGCCAGCACAATCGGCGACATGGCTTCGGTACACGCGAACCTGGCTGGCGCGTCTGGTGCCGCAATAGCCGAGCGGCTTGTCCGCCGGGCAACGATACGCATCGGCCTCGCGATCATAGCAAAAGGCATCATGTGTGAAGAAGGCGTCGCGCTGGCGGCTGCGGTCGATGACCGGGATGTACGGAATGATTTTTCGGTCGATTAGCCAGCCAAGCAACGGGCCGCTGCCATACGCCTTGTCAGCCGCAAGGCTTTCGGGTGCGATGCCCAGCATGGTGCCAGCACGCGACACCAGTGTCCGGGTTGCCGCAACCTCGGACGAGAAGCGCGCCGGCGTCGCCTCCACATCGAGGATGCAGTCGGTATCGAGGTCGAGCAGCGGGTTGATGGCGTATGCGTAGCGCGCCGGCCCGTGCTTGCAAGTGAGCGCCGCCTGCGGGTCGGTCGGCGAGATGCTGGTTGGAATGACGGGCGCAGGTTCGTCGGGATCTGGCGGCAACGCGGCGTCGAGCGCTGCCAGATATTCAGCGACCGGTCGCGATATGCTGTCCCCGGCACGAAGCTCGTCCGCGGCATCGGCTCCCTTCAGTTTCTTCTCGCGGCTGGCGTCGGCCATGATCGTGCTGCCGTCCACCGCCAGGTCGCGCCCCGCCACCAGCCCGGCCGCGGCGCACCGAGCGACCACCTGCTCGAACAGCAGACGATGCAGGTCGCAAGCGCGGAAGCGGCCGTGCCGGTTCTTGGAGAAGGTGGAATGGTCGGGCACCCGGTCGGGCAGATCGAGCCGGCAAAACCAACGATAGGCGAGGTTGAGATGCACCTCCTCGCACAGGCGGCGTTCCGAACGGATGCCGAACAAGTAGCCGATCAACAGCATCCTGAGCATCAGTTCCGGATCGATCGAGGGCCGCCCGCTCGTGCTGTAGCTCGCCGCCAGCGCCTCGCGCACGAAGCCGAAGTCGAGCAGCCCGTCGATGCGTCGCAGCAGGTGGTCGGCAGGCACATGATCGTCCAGGCGGAACCCGTAGAACAGTGCGCCTTGCGCCACCTGCCGACCCATCATGTTCGTTATTCCTTACCGCCTGGTAGGAGTGAATCACGCCTCCGGCCCTTTCGCAAGCAGCCGTTTTTCAACAGTCTCGTACGGTTGTGAAATCCCGCACCGGCGGCTTTAGACCGTTCCAGTCCTGAGAGCTGACTGGTAGGAAAGTCCCCAAACCCAGCCGTTCCATCGTGCGCAGCGATCGCGATGAACGAACGGCAGTTTCAAGATCAGCCGGTGACTGGCCGAATGACCGATATGCGCCGCGTTGCTGTCGGACGGCCTTGCGCTGTGCGAACGGTAGGTTGTGGTAGAAGCAGCCGTCCGAGGCAGAACCGCGAATGACGCATGTTGGTCGAGAGCTGCCCCGCCCATTCGCGTGCTCCGAGACCCAGTTGTAGACATTCACGCCGCCCTTCCCGCTCCCCAGTTTCGGACATTCGTTCAGCTTGATCTCACGGCTATTTTTGGCAAGCCAGACTGGCAACGGCTCAATAGTAGGGAGGCAGCATACAAAAACTCAGGGCAGCGTAGCTGAGTCACAGCTATCTAATGATCTGAACGCATAGCTCTTCCAGAGCTTTCCGGAGGTTTCCCGCGGAGACAAGCGGCCGACCGGTTCCCGCGATCAGCTTTCCCGGAATGGCGCGGTCGAAGACGGCAATACAGTGCGTACCCGTGAGACGTGATCGGTAGAGAAAGCCGTCGAGAGCAGTTTGATCGTGCACGTATTGGGCAACCTCACGGGAGGCGGCCCATCCGTCGATATGGCCTTTCGCACCGGCAACATCCGTTGATAAGCCTAGCTGAAAGCAGCCGTCGGTCCGTAGATCGACAAGATTGAGCGGCGCTATTGCGGTGAGCGACGCAACGCTGGAACCGGTCAGTTCAGAACTGAAAAGACAGCGCTCCGGGACGCATTCAAAGCGATCCCGAATTATCGTTTCCGCAATGGCTGTCGCGAGCGACGCAGCAGCATAAAGGGTGTGGAAACTGCCATCCACACTACTGAACCTTGCTTTTCCGGGCCCGGTGCCGAGCGGCGTAGCAATATGTCCGATTGGAAAAATGCGCTGGTACGACCTCGGCAAGAAGGTAGATGTGACCTTGGTCAGTGCATCTGCCGCCAGCATCATATCCTGTCAGCGAAAGTCGCGGTCGAGTAGGGAGCGCAGCTCGCTGAGGCCACGCGCCTTGAGTATCCCCAAAGGCGTTTCTTGGGCTCGCCCGGCGACGGGCTGAGTAAGCCAAAGCCATGCGACGCGCGCGTCACCGATCTCAGCAACCACCCGGTCCAAGCCTTCCGCGGGCGCGGCCCCGACAAATTGAGCCAGAGGGAAGAGCGTCACTCCCTTGTCGTCGGCGAAGCTGACAACCTTTCTGCTCTGGGCCCATGAATCGAGTGACCCTGGCGATATACCCAACTTCTCGCGCAGATCCCGCGCGTTCATGAGAGGACCCGCCCATCGCTCTACGGAAAGAGCGGTGGCAAGCGACTGCAATTGGCGATCTGCTTCCTCATCGGTCAGCGCGACACCCAAATCTTCGCCCCGGTCTTCCTCGATTGAGTTGCCGAGGAAAAGCGGCAGGGCCGATCGGCCAACACTCCCTCCAGACCTTCTCGATCGACGCTTCGACGACACACCTCGCACTGCCCGCTCGTTTGCACCGAGAGCAGCCTTGAGATCGTCCATCAGGTCAGCATCGAGATCATAAGCCTCGAGAGTGGCAGCATCGACCGCCGCGAGAAGCTTGGCGAGTTCCTCGGGGCTGGTGTCGGGGCGCTGCGCGGCGGCCGTATAGGCACGACTGAGGTCGCCGAGCGCCGCGGGAATCCGAGCCGGGACGGGCGCATTTTCGAGGGTGCGGATACGGAAGCGTTTGTCGAAGGAATGTTCGGTGAGAAACGCGTTGATAACAGGACCGTTCAGCAACGCAGCGACGGCATCCAGATCGACATTGGAGTGATCAGGCGTCGGCCAGAATACAATAAACTGCTGCGAAGCGTGGCGTCCCTGACGATCTACCGCCGCTGCGAGCCGCCAATACCCGCGGCTCAGTCGACCGGCATTCGCCAAGATCTTGGGCGCGTGCCAGGGATAACCGCCCCCCCAACGGATAGCGCCGCTCGATGCGTCGAGATACCGGTGCGATCCAAGAACAAATTGATCGAGCGCGCGGCTGTCCATAAAGCCGGGAACGCGATCGGATCCCGAAGTGTCGAATACTCGCGGCGTGACCTTGAATTGGCCATGCCACCGAAGGCCCCAATGTCCGTGCACGAGGGAACCAAGGGTCGGCAAATCACTGAGCGCGCTCCACACATGCTGCAACGGAGGCGACCAGAGGGTTCCATCCGCTGTCGCCGAAACCTCACGTGTTTCCTCCGAGATGTGCGAGGGAATGCGGTCAACCGCAAAGCGCTTCTTGTCGGCGTCATACACGGCGCTCGACCGCACGCGCTGCGACGCGCCTGGTTGGCGCAGGTCGCGCGCGATCAGGAGCGCCGTGTCGAGCTGCGAGACATTGAAGACGCCGTCAGGTAACGAGACGAGTTCGACTTCCCCGTAAAGTTGTTCGACCGCACGACGCTGCGAGCGATATCGACGATCGACCAGCAGCGTGTTTGGCACGACGAAGCCCAGCATTCTCGGCTTGGCACGCAAGGCGGTCTCGAGCGCGAAGACGGCCTTCGAACCGTCAATCGCATAAGCTTCTGGATATTTCGTCCGCTCGTCGCGCGTAAACGCTTCAAATGGCGGGTTGCACAATATGACGTCCTGGCCCTCAATGCAGGCGCCCAATGCGCTCGCGACGAGCAGATCCTTCTCCTGGATCTTCCACCCATTTGCGTTAGGATAGTCGGCCAGGATAAGCGAGAGCTTGGCCACCTCGCACGCGAAGGGATCGATCTCGGCACCGCCAATGTGCTTGATAAGCAAGTCGTGGCGCCGTTTGTCACTCCAGTCATGGGGCAGACCATCGCGCATCTGGCGGAGCGCCGAGCCAAGGAACACGCCTGCACCCGCGAACGGCTCGTAGACGTTGAGCGGTTCCGTGCCGAACTCCCAGAGCCTGAAGCGATCCAAGATATAGTCGGCGACATGTCGCGGGGTACTGTGGGTGCCAAACTGCGCACGCGCCTGGGGCGTAACTAAGGTGGACTCATAGACATAGGCGAGATCGTCAGCGGAGATGTTCGCCACGTTAAAACCCGCCCGGAACGCCTTCCAGACGGGATCCAGCATCTCCAGCGTGCGGGCCGGCCAGATTTGCGTGTCGTTGCCGAGCGCGTAATAGTCACCCATCTCGGACAACACGTCCGCAACGTTGTCCGCATCCCAAGTCCCTGCGCGGCCATTCTGACGATCGGTCAGAATTTTGGCGGCAAGCAGGCGAAAGACACCGCGAAACAGGAGGCGCATCGCGTCGTTATTGTTTACGTGCCGGACGTCTGCGACCGCCTCGCGTATTAGCTTATCAAGCTTGATATGGATTTCCCCTTCGATTGCGGGGATCAGCCCGATATCGACGAAGTCCAACTGATATCGAGTATCGACGCGACCGATCGACTTGGCGCGGTGGATGACGTCGGGGGCCCAATCATCGCGATGCCGCTGGAACATCTCCGGCAGGTGGTCGATGGGAACCCGCTCCAGGAGTCTTGGCTGCTGCCTCGCAAAAACCTGCCAAGCGGAAACATCGTCTCCTTCGACAACGAAGAAGAGCGGCGCGCCCAGAGCACGGTGGCTTTCTACCAGGAACTGGGCGGTCTCCGACGATCCTTCGGCGACCGCAAACGCTGCCGATCGATAGGACGGCGGCGTCTGGGTGAAAGCGACCATAGGTACGGAGCGGGTGCCGCCCGCGGTAACCCAGACATCGCTATAGGCATACCCGCGCCGCACCGCGTCTGCGCGATACCCAAGCGCAGCGGTCTCCTCGGCAACCAGATCAAGGACGCGCGCGAGATTCATGGCCGACCACCGGCAACCATTGGTGGAAACGCAAAGTCGTGCTGGGGACTGGTGCCCGCAGCCATGAGACGCTCGCGTAATTGAGCGACCAGCGGCGCCAGTTCGATCACGATCGCCAGCGAGTGGACAGGAACCTTCTGTTCGGGCTCGACAAGCAGAGCCCGCCCCTGAGAGGGCACGAGTACGAGGTAGGCGCGCTCAAGCCTGGGCCAAGAAGCGGCACTGCAAAGTTCGAACAAAGCGCTGGCCACCGGTCCGAATGTCGAGACCGGCGATTGGAGGGCTTCACTTCCCGCCTGCACGACGGCCGCAGCCAGAAGATCGCCGGCATTGAAGCAGGCAGAACGGCCCGTCTCAAGATTGAGGGGAGGTAAGGCATGGCGGTACGTCCGCCATTGCTGTTTGCTCAGCGAGAGCGCAGCCATCACCTGCCCGGGCGTGAAAAGGATGGACAAGGGACGCTCCAAGGTGTTGACGGACAACACCTTAGGGTGCGGAAAGGTCGGTGTAAACGGTACAAATTAAGAACGAGATCGGGTGTGCCGCCGGATTGACGGTCGGCGGCAGGTACCGGAACATAAGCGTTAAGGCCGAACACAATGTTCGCAGAGGAGCCTCTGTTCGCCCCTCGTCAGTAGATCGTCCGTTTCAAGCCTTAAAAGAGGACAGCCCGGTGGATGGGGTGAGTCGAATGGAAAGTCTTCTCGAACGCCATCAGCAGTTCGCTCGCGAAACGATAGCCTTCATTCTTCAATTCGCGAAAAATCTCGTCGGTGTCGCGATTGTCCTTTTTCAAGGTCTCGAGATGCTGGCGCGTCGCCTCATCATCGATCCGTCCAAGAAAGATGTTGTAGCTGTTTAATAGCTCGCGCGTGCGACTCTCTCCGCAAATTTGCACTAGGCGGTCCAACGGCGTCATCGAGAATAGCTCCTCGAGAATGTCGATCTTCGCCTGCTGGCTCCGGTCAGCGGTCATCGCGACACTGAAGAGACCGCTGGCGTAAATAAGCTTGCGAGAGAAAACGAGTTTAATGTTGCGGATTGCCCAAGGCTTGTTCGCCTCCTGGGTCTTAAAGGCATAATCTACGGTAATCGTACGCCAGTACCGAATAATGTCGTTCAGAAGATACTGGGCAATGTGATGATCTTCGCGCGTCTCCGACACATAGCGCGCGATGATCTGTCGCCTGACATCCTTGAACGCAGCCTCGTTCGTCAAATACTCTCCTTCAAGAAGGTATAGCATCCTCCTCGTAATTGTCTTGTTGACGTCTTTGTCCCCACCGAAATTTGCGAGGATTTCATCTTTGGAAATGAGGGCCTCGAAGGCGCCGCCAGCAGCCGGCGGCTTCGTGACGATCTGCGTGATCGCGGTTTTTGCGTCGTCGAACCATGTGGGTTCAGCCTGTTCAAGCTCGGGAACAAGGACGTAGAAATCTAGGTCCGAGCCGGCCGTGGCTTCACGCCGGGCATACGATCCGCACGTCAGCGCGACCGCATTGGCCGGGACGATCGGTGCGAGCGATTTACGCAGCGCCTCCAGCGCCGCGTTGGACGCCTCAGTGGTCTTCTCGTAAGTCGAGTTCATGAAATGACGCCGGCAGCGAGGGGCGAGGAAGATCGTCGGCAGTGGCGGGATCGGGTGCCCTCATCACCCTGTCCTCCTTCCGCTGCGTGTATCGAGCTTTATCGTTGCGGGAATAGAAGTCAAACCGATGATCCACCGAGAAAAATCGGGCCTTGTACGCTATTTCCTTTTTCTCGTTGTGAGTGGCCCGTGAGCGCAATTCGAAGTTGAGAAGCAATTTCTTTAGGTCGGGAATCTTCCTGAATATCTGTTTTTCGGTCAGGAAATAGTCATTGCGCTCGAGGCAAAGAATGTTGCTCGAGACTATAGCCTCGCACAGGTAATCGGACGCCACGCCGAATTCGGAGCGCACTATGAACCGATATGCGTAATCCTTATATTCCCAGAAGTTGTCTACGGTCCGCATATCGGCGGGTGTAGCACGATGTATCGATGCGAGGACGACCTTTTCCGGGCTGAGCATGTTCGGATGCGGCCTGACATACATCCACGACCGCAAGATGCCTTCGATCGTATCGAAGTTGATAGGACCGTTGAAAAAACCGTCAAAACGGTCTTGCTCACCGCTCGCAATAGCAAGCACTTCTTCGGGGTCGAGGCCATATGCCAGCAAGATATCTGTAATCTCGCGACCATGGGGCGAGCGGCCTAGGATGATGTCCGCACCGGCGATATGATGATCGATGCCGAATGCGCGTTTGAACGCACCTTCGAGCGTGTGAGACAATGGGGCGTGCCCGACATCATGAAGAAGTGCTGCGGCCCAGGCGAGACGCCCTTCCTTCTGGCTCAGCCCCTTGACCTCAGCGTAGAGCTTGGCGAGCCTGGCGACGCCCAGACTGTGCTGCATGCGTGTGTAGCGGCGATTTCCGGGGGCACCATTGGGATAGCGCACGAGGAAATAATCGATGCCGCCGAGAAAGCGGATGTCCGCCAGGCGGCTGAACGCAGCCGTAGCAACGAGCTCGTGAAATAGCGGATCGTCTGACGCATTACTCTTCGCAACCGGCTGCATATAATCGTAGGGTTGCAGCTCTTCGCTATCCATCCCCCCGGCCGCCCGTCCAAAGCTGGGTAATGCGTGTAGGTTCACTATTGTCTTTCCCCGGCCATATCTGCGCGCGGCGCATCGACCATGACTCACATATCTCGAATGAGTTTACGCAGCCCGCACGGCATATGCCATCAGAATGCGATGAGTGGGCTCGTGTGATCCGATGCGCCGCGACGGCGATTGCGTGAACCGCCTCTAACGGGCATGCGCCCAGCGGAGCAATAGTCGGAGGGTAAGGGTGGAACGGCTTTTTCTCGTCCGACATGCACAGACGGACTGGAACGCCGAGCGACGGCTGCAAGGTCATGCGGATCGGCCATTATCGGCCCTTGGCCGTGAACAGGCCGTCGCTCTCGGGCGATATCTGCGGGACACGGAGTTCAATTCCGTCTTTTGCTCGGATCTGGCGCGGACACGCGAGACTGCCGCGCTCGCAGGATACACTGCAGCCCAACCGGATCCTTCGTGGCGCGAATTTGATGTGGGCAACTGGAGCGGGTGTCTCATCGACGACCTCATTGCAAACGAAGATCAGGCCTATTTTCGCTGGCGCTCGGGTGAGCACACGCCACCTGGTGGCGAATCTTGGTCGGTATTCGAGGCTCGCCTGCGCGCCAGTCTCGCGCGCCTCTCATCAATACCAGGCGAAGTACTTGTCGTAACGCATAGTGGCGTCATCCGCGCAATCATGAAGATCATACTGGGCGTGCCTGCCGGCATGCTCTCTGCGGTTGGCCATGCCTCTGTAAGCGTGCTTGATTTCAGGACCGTCCCAAATATGGATCGCTACGATGCTCGGCCCTTCTACGTCGAAGAGGCCGTTTCCGACTGATGATCGACGTGCCTGTCTCCCGCAGCGTTTAACCGCCACGCTGCGCTCGTTTCGTCACTTCCACCACACCCTACGCGATCATCCCGCGCAGTGGGGTCGCGCAACTCAACTGAGAGACACTCCACACCCCTCCCTCAGAGATGAACAAAAACGCATTTACGCTGTCTCTAGCTCTAAACCGGACGGGCCGGGTTCCACCAGTTTTTCCAAGAAGCAGACGGTCCGCTCTCAGGGACATGCCTGTATCGTCAACCATTCGAGCCATATCGGACGGGCTCCACAATCTGCAGTGGTCGCCCGACCGTGGCGTTACGATCACCGCGCAGTCACGCGAATGAGCGTGGCGGAGCCGATGTGCCAGCGAAGCTGTGATACGGATGCGCGGTCGACCACATTGAATTGCCGGATTGCATAGCTGCCGCTGACCGTCGATCCCGCTGCTTCAATCGCGAAGCCGCTTGATCTTGCGCTTCCACGCGGTCTCGTCGCGCGGAAACCGGTCCGGGGCGGTAGGCGGCGTGTTCGCCGGTCGGATTTCATAGGGCCGCCCGCCACACTTCAGACACCGCAGGCGGTCTCTGACCGCGCTGATGCGGGTATCCCAGCAATTGACGAGGAACCACCGGGTCAGCTTCTGGCCGTCGACCGTCGAGCGATGCCCGCACGCGCAGCGGCATTCGACGTTGGCGGCGATCTTATGCAGATCGAAGAGCGTCTCGAACCGCCGGTTCGCGCCCATCTACAGCGGCAGCGCGATCTGCCGCCGGTCGTGGACCGGGGCGGGATGCTCCAGCTCCTCCACGATCACGATCGCCAGTTCCAGCGCCGCTTCCTGCCGCAATCGTTCGCTGGGTGCGGTTATCCCAACCCGGACCCAACCGGGCGCGGTGAGGATCATGCTGGCGAGCGAGATGGGGCTGAGCTTGTGCATGATCCAGAACAGACCATGAACATATGATTCGGGCAAGAGATCATGTGTCGCTGCTCGCTCGATTCTCGACACCCTGCCCTGTTGGCGTCTGCGGGCTGCCCTCGTCGCCGAACACGATCGCTTGGCTCTGATGAATGTGAAGCAGGCTTTCCGGGCATTGGCCGAACTATTCCGGTGCCGGTCGCACATTCCACTTGCCTGCCGTGCCGGGCAGAGCAACTACACGGCTGCCCCTCGTGAAAGCCGGGGGGCGGGGCGTGGAAACCCCTCTAACACTGCTCGGTCACGACTTTAGTCGGGGCCGGGTGGCATGCGCGCATGTCCAGCCGGCTCGCCGGTAAAGGCGCATGCGCCTGTGTGTTAGCAGGTTTCCAACATCCGGCTTCGGGCCGTCGCTCCGAGAGGACATAGGCGCGACGAACGAGGTCATCGGCAACGGCGTCGCCTAAGACAGGAGACGTCATGACCGGCCTGAATTCCATCGGCGCACCGCAACGGCATGACCAGGTGCACCGCCGCACCCGCCAGCTCACCCACCAGTCGTCCGCGCGCGAGAATGTTTTCGAGCATCTGCTGCTTGCACAGATCGGCGCCGAAATGCTTGCCCGCTGCGTCGACTATGACGAACTGCACAGCAGCGTCGACAAGGACGGTTATGACGTCCTTCTCGAGGCTGGTGATATCCAGCGCCACATCCAGCTCAAGGTGAAGACTCGCGGCGGCAAACGCAGCGACGTCACCATCCACCGCCGGCTCGCCAGCCGGCCCTCGGGCTGCGTGATCTGGCTGACCTACGATCCTGCAACGCGCAGCTTCTGCGATATCCGCTGGTTCGGCGGCGCGCCGGGTCGACCGCTTCCGGATCCGGGGCACAAGGTGGCACGCCACAGCCGCGGGAATGCGCAAGGTCTCAAGGGCGAACGCCCCGACCACCGTGTCATCTTAGCCCGCCGCTTCGAACGGCTCGAGGATATCGGCCATCTCGTCGACCGGCTGTTCGGCCGCCTGCCGGCAGACCCGCTCGCGTTCCTGTACTCCCGCCTGCGGCCCGACGTACCCGCAGAACCCAGGTGGCTCCAGGACGTCGCCGAAGGCGGGTTCAGAGAAATCCCTGCGGGAACCGGCTGGGGTGATGGCATGGCGCTCGCCGGCATGATCGACGGCTACCGCGTGCTCGAGCTTACCGGCGAGGGCGATCCGGCAGCGTTCCTCGACCAGCAACGCGCCCGGCAGCGATCCACCGGCCGTTGGCCCGGCGATGCCACAGAGTTGTGGATTACCGCCTTCCTCGAAGCCCGCACCGTCCGTTTCGGCAGCAACGATGAAAGCGGCACCACGCCGCACCTCGACCTCCTCATCCAACAGCTGCGCGACGCACTCATCGCGCTGGAGACCGCCCATGCATAGGAGCGTTATCGTCGCCATGATGGCTTCCGCCCTTCTTGCTCACGCGGTGCAGGCAAAGAAGGCGCCAAGGCCGGTGTGGCAGGTCACGCGGACCAGTGATCCGATCACCGGCGCCACCAGCTGCATCGTTGCCGCCTTGGATCAGGCAGCGGGCATCAGCTTCTCGCGCATCGGTGCGCTCTACCCCTTTGTCGAGAACAACAGCGTTCATGGCGTGCTGGTCGGAGTGAGTAGCGGTGGCCGCGTGCGCTTGCCGACCGGTGATATCGTCTGGCGAGTGGATGACCGGCCGTTCCGCACCCTCGCCGCAGCCGACAGCCCCGCGGGGGCAACCGCATCCGCCATCCCACAGGGAAATGCAGCGATCCAAGGCCTTGTCGACCAGCAGATGCGGCTCATAGCCTCAGCCTCCGCGACCAGTACCGTTGCCAGCGGTCAAACCGCCCGCGCGATCCTCGACGAGATGCTCGCTGGCCAGGGACTGGTCTTTCGTGCCGCAACGGCCACCCCCGCTTACGGTCTCCCCGGCGAAGGCGGGCAGCGTGTCGGCCAGATCACCAAGAATGGTCTGCGCCCGTATCCGCTCGACGACAGCTTGCGCGCTGGGCTGAACGCTTGCGGGATCGTCACGACGAGCGATCGCTGAACGGATTGCTGCGACATTCGCGATCTCCCTCCTTCTCAGAGGAAGGTCACCAGTGTATATAACCGCGGACACTGGAGGGAATGATGGACCACGACGAGATGGCGAGGATCGCCGACGAGCATGACACCAAGGCAGCCAAAATCAGGGCGCTGAACGAAGCGGGCTTCAGCACCACCGATATCTCGTCCTTTCTCGGTATCCGTTACCAGCACACATACAATGTGTTGCTGCGTGCAAAACGGATCGGTCGTGACACCGACACTACAGAGCAGGCACCGGTGGTGGCGATGGAGGTCTGCGCTGACGGGACCGTAATGCTACCCCCGTCGCTGCTCGACGCCTACGATCTTCGCAACGGGGGTCAGCTCTTCGTACGGCCGACGGCCGACGGTCTCCTGCTCATGCCGCGACAGGTCGCTGTGACGGAAATGCAGCGCGTCGCGGCCGAACGCATGCCCGAGCATGCCGCGCTGCTTCAAAGCCTCTTGCGCAGTTAGCTGATGTAATACATAGGTACTCCATCAGCCACCATGATGGAGGACGAAGAGTGAACGATAATCATATCCACCGACACACTATCGACCCGCTCAAGGTCGAACTGCGCCCGCTGGGAACGCTCAAGCCTGCCGCCCGCAACGCCCGCCGACACAGCGACCGCCAGATCGAGCAGGTTGCCTCCTCGATCCGTCAGTTCGGCTTCACCAATCCTATCATCATCGATGCCGATGGCACGATCGTTGCCGGTCAGGCGCGTGCCAAGGCAGCACGCCTGCTCAATATCGAAGATGTGCCGACGCTCGCGCTTGCCTATCTCACTCCCGCCGAGCTCAGGGCCTACCGGCTCGCCGACAACAAGATCGCCGCGAACGCCGACTGGGATCCCGATATCCTCCGCCTCGAGTTCGAAGAGCTGGCCCTTCTCGACCTGCCATTCGACCTTGAGGTGACCGGTTTTTCGACCACCGAAATCGACCTCATCCTGGATACCACGCCGGCCGACGCGAAACTCGAGGAAACCCCTGTGCTCGAGCGTCGCGAGGTGACGGGGGTCGAACGCGGTGACCTGTGGATGCTCGGACCCCATCGGATCGTCTGTGGCGACAGCCGTGACCCTGCGGCGTTCGCGCAGCTGATGGATGGTGGCACCGCCCGGATGGTCTTTTCGGACCCACCGTTCAATGTGAAGGTGGACGGCCATGTCGGTGGCCTCGGCCAGACGAAGCATGCCGAGTTCGCTATGGGTAGCGGCGAGATGACCCGGCCTGAATTCACTGCCTTCCTGGCGAGCGTCTTCGCCAATGCCGCAGCCGTTAGTCAGGACGGCGCCATCCATTACCAGTGCATGGACTGGCGTCATATGGGTGAGATGCTGGAGGCCGGACACGGCGTCTATTCCGGGCTTCAGAACCTTTGCGTCTGGGCCAAGGATAATGGCGGCATGGGCAGCTTCTATCGCTCGCAGCATGAGCTGGTGTTCGTGTGGAAGGTGGGGGACGCACCGCATCTCAACACCGTGCAGCTGGGCAAGAACGGGCGCTACCGCACCAACATCTGGACCTACCGCGGCGCAACAAAGACCGGACGCGATGCCGAGCTCGCCATGCACCCGACCGTCAAGCCCGTCACCATGATCATGGACGCCATCAAGGATACGTCCAAGCGTGGCGAGATCGTGCTCGATCCGTTCGGCGGATCGGGCTCGACCCTGATCGCGGCGCACAAGACCGGTCGGCATGGCCGCCTCATTGAATATGAGCCGAACTATTGCGCAGTTACGATCCGGCGCTGGCAGAAGCTGGCGAGGACCGATGCCGTCCTCGCTGCGACCGGCGAAACGTTCGACGCGGTCCACGCGCGCCGTGGCGCCGAGATGGACCGGTTGGCCGAGGATGCGCTGGCATGAGCGGGGATATCCAGCGCACGCGCGCCGGGCAGTTCGCACCCGGTCAGTCGGGCAATGCTGCCGGCGCCCGCAGTCGCAAGTCCAAACCTTTGATGACGCTTGAGGACATTCACCGGACGATCCTCGAGATCGCGGGAAGCGATACGAAGCTGGCGAACGATACGAAAGTCCAGACGATCAGCATACTTGAGCGCAATCTGTGGGTGTTGGCGTCGGGCAAGGGCAATCGCCTTGCCGCAAAGGACTTCATGGATCTGTCGAGGAGCGCCGCCGCCTACTTCGAACTTCGCGAGCGTTACCCCTTGCGGCCGCGGTCCGGTGGCGGGTCGGCCTGATGGTACGGGAGCAAGATGCAGCGGAGCCACTTGCGCCCGGTCATGCTGGCGGCCCGCATTTCCGCACGCACTCGGTAAGAGATCAGTGTGTCCCGCCCCGCCCGTTGCGCGATACCGTGATGGCGATCGCCAATACCCCGGTCGCGGTAACCCGTCCGGACGGCCGGCGTGTCACCGTACCCTTGTTCGAGATGTTGGTGCGTCGGCTGGCAGCCGGCAAGACCAGCCGGCGCATCTCGCCCATGCCCTTCATCGCGCTCGTCATCGCATGCTCGGGGACGGATGCTGATTCATCCCTGATGCCTGAGGCGGCAGGCGCGCGGGAGCCGATGGATGGGAGACTCGTCTCAGCCAGTGACGCCGATGTCGAGGACGCTATCGCTGATCTGCTGCGAATGACCCAGATGGCGGCGCGACGCGAACGCCCCTGAATTTCACCCCTTATACCGTCGGTTACGCCATCAACGGCTGCGACGATAAGATTTGTAAAACGGTGGCGGCGAATCAGGCCACGGTCAGGCCTGCCAGGACATGTTTTCTACCTGCAGCGTCGCCTGTATCGTGCCTGCTGGCGCTCCTGCTGAATTGCGCGTGGCCGTAATATGGCAGCCATCTTTCCGGCTACAAAACAACGACTTGGGTGAGGGATTGCTGGGAAACGACCCAGCCAGCGGTGTCGAAAAAACGAACGTCTCGAACCATGTCGGTCGCGAGGCGCTGGGAAGAGGCGCCATCGGCGGGTCATCTTGCGCCGTATGGGTCGCGTGGACCATTGCCACCGACGCGGGGCGAGCAAAGACTCGCTCCGGGATCCGATCTGAAACCGGTGGGTTTTTGATTCCGTACTGGCCGGGATAGCGGCGGAGAAACCCGGCCCCGATTTTGTATTTCCGGTTTGCAGATGACTCTCCGCACTACCGAACGGTGCAGAAACGGGGCAGTTCTGCGCCATTTCCAGGCCTAAAATCCTGCTACCTCAGTAACTTACGACTGTGTGGCGGAGCGAGACGGATTCGAACTCGGAATACAATCGAGGACAGGCTACTGATTTTACGGGATATTATTCCGAAAACTGTACCAAGAGAAACAATCAGGCCGAATCAGCCACGATTTTCAGAATCCGTACTAAAAACGGAGAAAATTGGCAGTCTGACTCGATCGGTTTTTCCGAAAAACACAGTCGAATCAGGACACTAGGTGGCGGAGCGGGTGGGATTCGAACCCACGATACGCTTTTGACGTATACTCACTTTCCAGGCGAGCGCCTTCGACCACTCGGCCACCGCTCCGCATGCCTCGGAAGGCAGCGCACTAGGCCGGGAGGACGTCGGGTGCAAGGGGTGGGGATGGATTGCGTCCGGCGGCGCGACGGGGCACCATCCCGCGCATGCTTACATCGCTCCTCTCGATCGTCGCCACCCTCGGCCAGGCCGCCGCGGCACAGGCCGCCGCGGCACAGGCCGCCGGACGCGCGCCCGCGGACGCCCCGCCCTCCCCCGCCGCGATCGCGGCGGCCGCGCCTGCCGCGGACTGGCGCGCGATCGCAGCGGCGGACCTGCTGGTGATGCACCTCGCCCCCGATACCGCGGGTGCGCCCCGGCGCATCGTGATCCAGCTGATCCCGGCGCCGGTCTCCGCCGGCCACGTCGCCAACGTCCGCGCGCTCGCTGCCGCCCATTGGTGGGACGGGACGAGCATCAACCGCGTGCAGGACAACTACGTCGCACAATGGGGCGACGCGACCGAAAAGAAGCCCCTGCCCGCCGGGCTGCCCAAGGTGCCCGAGCGCGACTACGACACGGCCATCGCCGCGATCGATCCCGCCGCCACCCGCCCCCTCGCGACCGGCACCGGCACGACCCTGGCGGACGTCTACGCACCCGCGCTCTTCTACTATCGCGGTTTCCCGCTGGCGACCGATCGCAGGACGGCGTGGCCGATCCATTGCTACGGCATGGTGGGGGTCGGCCGGGACCTGTCGCCGGACACGGGCTCCGGCGCGGAACTCTATGCGGTGATCGGCCACGCGCCGCGCCATCTCGATCGCAACGTCGCACTGGTCGGCCGCGTCCTGGAAGGGATCGAGTATCTGTCCGTGCTGCCGCGCGGCACCGGCGGGATGGGCTTCTACGCGCGCCCGGACCAGCGCGTCGCGATCCGCACGATCCGCCTCGCGAGCGACCTGCCCGCCGCGGAGCGACCCCGGTTCGAGTATCTGGCGACCGACACCGACACCTTCGCGCGTTATACGAAGGCGCGACAGAACCGCGAGCTGCCGTTCTTCATCAGGCCCGCGGGCGCGGCGGACGTCTGCAACATTCCGGTGCCGGTACGCGCAGTCCCATAGGGCCGGCCGCGCCTATCGGCCGACCCAGTCCGCGACCTCGCCCGCGATCTGGTTCGCCGCCTGGTTGAGCGCGGGACCCGCCGACGCCGAATCGATCGCGGCGACCGGCACACTGGCGGTAAAGCGGCGCTTCTCGACTCCCTTGCCGTCCGCGCGGACCAGCGCCGCGTCATAGGTGACGACCGCCGCACTGGTCGCGGCATCCAGGCCGAACGACCGCAGCTCGCCCGTCAGCCGCGCGCCGGGATCGGCATAGGCCTGCTCCGTCCCGACGACGATCCGCCCGGTCCGCGCGCCGATCGTGTCCGACAGCACGCGCGCGAACAGCCGCGCGGGCGGCTCGACCCACAGCGCATCCTTCACATACGCCACCGTCGTCGGCGTCGCCTGCACCGGCACCCGCGCGGTCGCGAGCGATTGCGGGGTGGAGGGCACCAGGACGGTGATCGACGAGGTCGCCGCCGCGCTAGACTGGACCTGCCCCGCCGGCACCTGCGCGGTCGCGGTCAGCGTCATCAGCGACGCGGGCGGCTTCGCGCCGAAGCTGATGCACCCGGCGAGCGGCACCGACAGTGCGATCGCGGCGAGCGATACCCGGAGCTTGTTCATCGTCACCCTCACTTGGCCGGCTTGTAATCGGGAAGTTTCGGCGAGCCGACCAGCGAGCTCGCACCCTGCTGGTCGACCTTCTCCGCGATCGAGGCGAACGCGGCAGAGGTGCGACGCAGGTCGAGCACCAGCTGGTTCACCTCGGGGATCGTCCGCTTCGAGAAGGTCTGAAGGCCCGGCCGCGCATCCGCGATCGCGCCGTTGAGCGTCTCGGCGGACTGCTGCGCGGCGGCGATCGCGCCGTTCAGGTTCTTCATCGCGGGCGCCACGTCCTGCGCGATCATGCCGTTGGTGGTCGCCGCAAGCTGCCCGATCGATTGCGCCGCGTCGCCAGCCTGCTGGATCGCGACCCGCGTCTGCGCCAGCGTCGCCGCGATCTCCGGCCCGCGATCGGCCAGCGCATCGGTCAGCCGGTTGGTATTGTCGAGGATACCCGCGATCGACGCCTGGTTCTTGTCGGTCATCAGCCCCGTCAGCCGCTCGGTCAGCGTCGACAGCCGCTCGAGCAGCTGCGGCGCGGAGTTCAGGATCGCGCCCAGCCCGCCCTGCCGCGTCGGGATCACCGGCTTGCCGTAAGGACAGGCCGTCAGCGGATTGCTTTCGGGACACACGATCGCGGGCGCGCCCTTGCGCGCGCCGTCGAGCGAGACGGTGCTGGTGCCGGTGAAGCTGCCCTGGATCGTCGCGGTCGTGCCCTGCACCACCGGCGTATCCTCGTTGACGCTCACCCGGACGCGAACGAACTGGGGATCGGGCTTCCAGAGCGCGATCTCCTTCACCTGCCCCGACGGCACGCCCGAGAAGGTGACCGCGGAGCCCTTGGCCAGCCCGTCGACCGACTGGCGGAAGAAGATGTCATACTCCTTCTCGCTCGTGCCGCCGAGCCGCGCGATCCACACCGTGAACAGCGCCAGCACCGCCAGCAGGATCAGCACGACCGCCCCGACGAGGACGTGGTTGGAACGGGTTTCCATCAGTCGGCCCTCATCGTCGCGGCTGGCGTGGCAGCGGGGGTTTCGGCGCGCGCGCGGCCCTCATGGGCTTCCTGCGTCGCCACGGCCGCGCGGCCGCGCGGTCCCTTGAAATATTCCTCGATCCACGGATGGTCGAGCGCGAGCAGTTCGTCGATCGTCCCTACCGCGATCACCTTCTTGTCGGCCAGCACCGCGACGCGGTCGCAGATCGCGTAGAGCGTATCGAGATCGTGGGTGATGAGGAACACCGTCAGCCCCAGCGTCCGCTGGAGCGACTTGGTCAGCTCGTCAAACGCCGCCGCGCCGATCGGGTCAAGCCCCGCGGTCGGCTCGTCGAGGAACAGCAGCTCGGGATCGAGCGCGAGCGCGCGCGCGAGGCCTGCACGCTTTTTCATGCCCCCCGACAGCTCGGACGGATATTTGGGGCCAGCATCGGGCGGCAACCCGGTCATCACCACCTTGTACGACGCGATCTCGTCGAGCAGCGCCAGATCCAGATCGGGATAGAATTCGCGCAACGGCACCTGCACGTTCTCCGCCACCGTCAGCGTGGAGAACAGCGCGCCGCCCTGGAACAGGATGCCCCAGCGTTTGCGCACGTCGACCGCCTCGGTCGCATCCTTGCCGATCGTCGGCTCGCCGAAGACGGTCACTTCGCCCTCGTCGGGAGTCTGGAGCCCGATGATCGAGCGCATCAGCACCGACTTGCCGGTGCCCGACCCGCCGACGACGCCCAGGATCTCACCCTTGCGCACGTCCAGGTCGAGGCCCTCGTGGATCACCGACTCGCCGAAGCTGTTGCGAAGACCGCGGACCTCGATGATGGTTTCGGCGCGATCGGCCATCAGTTCCACCCGATCCAGGTGAAGAACACCGCGAAGAACGCGTCGAGCACGATCACGAGGAAGATCGCCTGCACCACCGCGGAGGTCGTGCGCGACCCGACCTGCTCGGCATCGCCCTCGACCTGCATCCCCTGGAAACACCCCGCGATCGCGATGATCGCGCCGAACACCGGCGCCTTGACCAGCCCGACATACAGGTCGGTGATCGGCACGACCTCGCGGATCCGCTGCACATAGGTGACCGGCGGAATGTCGAGCTGGAGCCAGGCGAGCAGCCCGCCCCCGATGATCGCGACCAGCGAGGCATAGAAGCCGAGCAGTGGCATCAGCACCACCGCCGCCAGCGTGCGCGGCACCACCAGCGCCTCCATCGGCGACACGCCGATCGTGCGCATCGCATCGATCTCCTCGGTCAGCTTCATCGTGCCGAGCTGCGCTGCGAACGCCGAGCCAGAGCGGCCCGCGACCATGATCGCGGTCATCAGCACGCCGAGCTCGCGCAGCGTGATGCGCCCGATCAGGTTGATCGTGAACACTTCCGCGCCGAACTGGCGCAGCTGCACCGCGCCCTGCTGCGCGATGACGATCCCGATCAGGAAGCTCATCAGCCCGACGATGCCGAGCGCGGACACGCCGACCACCTCGAGCTGCTGGACCACCGCGTTGAACCGGAACCGGCGCGGATGCCGGATCACCGCGCCGAACGCGATCACCGTCGCGCCGAGAAATCCCAGAAGACCCAGCAGCGTTCGGCCCGACGTCACCACCGCATCGCCGACCTCGCCCAGCACGCGCTGGAACGAGCCGACATGCGCGCGGCGCATCGCGACCGGCTGGTCGGCGCGCGCCACCTGGTCCATCAGGTGCGCATTATCCTCGGACAAGCCCTCGATCGTCGCGTCGTGCTCGCGCGCGAAACGGTGGACCACCCAGGCGCCGACGGTGTCGATCCGCTCGACCCGCGACAAGTCGATCCTGCGCACCGCGCCACCGTCCGCCGCGGCAAGCCGCGCCGGCAGGTCGCCGATCATCGACAGGGTCAGATCGCCGGAGAAGCGGAGCGCACCGCCGCCGTCTCCCGTCTGCTCGAAATCGGCCCGCTCGGTCATCGTCGCCACCCTTGCGGGAAACTGCGTGCAACGGCAAGCGGTTCCCCCGAAGAGACGAGCGGAGCCGAGCCAGCGCGATGACCGATCCCGAGACAGACCGCCGCCGCCATCGGCTCGCCATCTACGACATGGACAAGACGCTGACGCATGCGCCGACCTGGACGCCGTTCCTCGTTTCCACGGCGCGCGCGACCACACCGTGGCGCCTCGCGCTGCTGCCGCTCGCGGGGCTCGCCACCGCTGGCTACGCCGCGCGGCTGATCGATCGCGGCCGGCTGAAACAGGCGACGCAGACGCTGCTGCTGGGCGGGCGGCTCACGCCGGACGCTGCGCGCGCCGCCGCCGACGCCTTCGCCGCGCGCGTCGTCGCGACCGGGGTCTTCCGCAGCGCGCGCGAGCGGATCGCGGCGGATCGAGCCGCCGGATACCGCCTCGTCATGGCGACCGCCTCGTACCGCTTCTACGCCGAGGCGATCGCGGAGCGGCTCGGCTTCGACGGCACGATCGGCACCGAGATCGTCGCGAACGATCGCGGCCACATCACCGCGCGGATCCTGGGCGAGAATTGCTACGGCCCCGCCAAGCTGCGGATGATCGAGGCGTGGATGGCGCGCGAGGGGATCGATCGCGACGAGGCGGAGATTCGTTTCTATTCCGATCACGTCTCCGACGCGCCCACCTTCGCATGGGCCGACGAGGCTTTCGTCGTGAACCCGCACGGGGCGCTGCGCACGCTCGCGAAGCTGCGCGGCTGGCCGGTGCTCGACTGGGAGCGATAGGCGCGCCGTCCACCCCCTCACAACGCCGCGTCCACCGCATGGATCGCGACGCCGACCAGTCCGCCCACCAGCGTGCCATTGATGCGGATGAACTGGAGATCCTTGCCCACCGCATTCTCCAGCCGCCGCGTGATCGTGCCTGCATCCCACCCGCGCACCGTCTCAGACACCAGCCTGACGATCCCGTCGCCATAGTCGGATGCGGTGCCGACCACCGCGCGGCGGAAGAACCGGTTCAGCGTCGCGCGCAGCCGCGCATCGCGCTCGAGCGTCTCCCCCAACTGCTTCAGCGCCTCGCCGAACTTGCCCGCCAGCAGCTTTTCGGGATCGCGCGCGATCCGCAGCATCGCGGTGCGCGCCTGCTCCCACAGCCCGTTGATCCAGCCCTGCATCGCCGGGTTCTCAAGCAGCGCCAGCTTCAGCGACTCCACGCGCGCGCGCATCTCGGGAGAGTGCTGGAGATCGCGCGCCAGCGTCGCCAGGCCCTCCTCCGCCTTCTCGCGCAAGGGATGTTCCGGATCGTCCGCGATGTCCGCGACGAGTTTTTCCAGCCCGTCGATGATCTTGTTCGACAGGGTTTCGTCGAGCCCGGTCCAGCGCATGATGGATCCCGCGCGATCGTGCACCATCGCGCGCACCAGATGCTCGTTCGCGCGCAGGACGTGACCCGTCCACCGGGCGATGCCGTCGAGGATCGGCAAATGCCGGTCCTGCGCCATCGCCGCCGCCAGCCCCTGCCCCAGCAGCGGCGCCAGATCGATGTTCCGGACCTGCTGGACCATCGCGCCGCGGACCATCCCGCCCAGCCGTTCCTGATCGAGCGCCTGCAAGATCTCGACCGCGAGGCGTGACGAGCCGCGCGTCAGCCGCTTGCTCGACGCGCCCGGATTGGCGAGCCACGCGCCCGCCACGCTCGCCATGTCCATCCGCCGCATCCGGCGCGAGATCACGACCGGGGTCAGGAAATTGTCACGCAGGAACGCCGCCAGCGTGTCGCCGATCCGGTCCTTGTTGCGCGGCACGATCGCGGTGTGCGGGATCGGCAGGCCGAGCGGGTGGCGGAACAGCGCGGTCACCGCGAACCAGTCCGCAAGGCCGCCGACCATCGCGGCCTCCGCGAACGCGCGGACATAGCCCGGCCACGCGCCGGTATCGGGATGCGCGCCCTGCCACGCCCGCACGGCCAGGAACGTCGCCGCCATCGCGACCAGCAGCCCGGTCGCGATCCAGCGCATGCGGACCAGCGCCGCGGGCGTCGGGTCGTGAGGAAGCCGCCCGCGGGCGATGGAGATCATGCCCGAAACAATCCCTGACGCGCGGGATAGTTCAGGCCTATTCGTGCCCGCCCTCCCGATCGCGCGCGTCGATCGGGAGGGCCGGGGTCACTCCGCCGGCTGCGCGTCGTCGTCGCCATAGCCCAGCTTGCCCTGCGGCGCGCCGATAGCGCCCGCGGTGGCGGTGGGGCCGATCACTTTCGAGCCGTCGTCGCCGGGACGATAGCTGAGCAGCCGGCGGCCCAGCCGCGGCCCGACCCAGCGCTCGACGCCGACGGCCAGGCTGAACGCCGCGGGCACGATGACGAGCGTCAGGATGGTCGACAGGGCCAGCCCGCCGATCACCGTGATGCCCATCGGCGCGCGCCACGATCCGTCGCTGCCGATCGACAGCGCGGTCGGCACCATTCCCGCGATCATCGCCACCGTCGTCATCACGATCGGCTGCGCGCGCTTGTGCCCGGCATCGATGATCGCGGTGCGGATCGGCACGCCCTTGTCCATTTCCTCCAGCGCGAAATCGATCAGCAGGATCGAGTTCTTGGCGACGATGCCCAGCAGCATCAGCAACCCGATATAGACCGGCATCGAGATCGCGTTGCCCGTCACCCACAGTGCCAGCAACCCGCCCAGCGGCGCGAGCAGCAGCGATCCCATGTTGACCAGCGGCGGCAGCAGCCGGCGATACAGCAGCACCAGCACCGCGAAGACGAGGAACACGCCCGATACCACCGCGGTCAGGAAGTTCTGGATCATCTCCGCCTGCCACTTCGTCTGGCCGAGCACGAGCTCGCCCACGCCCAGCGGCAGGTTCTTCATCGTCGGCAGCGCCTTGATCTGCTTCATCGCGACGCCGCTGACGATGCCGGGCGCGAGGTCGGCGCCGATCGTGATCTGGCGCTGCTGGTTGTTGCGCTGGATCTTCGTCGGCCCCGCGCCGAACCCGATCTCCGCGACCAGGCTCAGCGGCACTGATCCGCCGCTCTGCGTCTGCACCGGCAGCGTCTGGATCGTCGACAGCCGCTCGCGCGAGCCCTGGTCGAGCGCGACGCGGATCGGGATCTGGCGATCGCTCAGCGAGAAGCGCGCGCTGTTCTGGTCGATGTCGCCCAGCGTCGCGATCCGGATCGCGTTCGACAGCGCGTTGGTCGTCACCCCCAGGCTGGCGGCGAGATCGAGCCGCGGCTTGATGACGATTTCCGGCCGGTTGAGATCGCCCGAGATCCGCGGCGCGACCAGCACCGGCAGCGTGGCCATCTCCGCCACCACCTTGTTCGCGGTCTGGCGCAACACCACCGGATCGTCGCCGCCCAGCGTGATCGAGACGTCGCGGTTGCTGCCGCCCCAGCCGAACTGCGACTGGAAGTTGGCGCGCGCGTCCGGGATCTTGGCCAGCTCGGGCGCCAGGCTGCGCTCGAACTCGGTCGACTTCATCTTGCGGTCCTCGCGCAGCTGCGCGGTGACGCGTCCGGTGCCGACGCCGGCGCGCGCGTAGACCGTCTCGACGTCGGGCTGTTTGGCCAGCAGCGCGGCGACGCGCTGCACGACGATCTTGGTCTGCGCCAGCGTGGTGCCCGGCACCATCTCGATCGCGACCGAGCTGCGCTCGTTGTCCTGCGCGGGCTGGAACTGCTGCGGCAGCACGCCGAACATCACCAGCGTCAGCACGAACGCGACGATGCCCGTCGCGCTCACCCAGATGCGGTGGTCGCGGAACTTGGCCAGCATCCGCCGGACCACGCCCCGGCCCGCCGCCGCCGCCTTCGCGCGCCGGTCGTCGAGCGTCCAGGCGAGCATGCCGACATAGGCGTCCATCATCCGCCCCTCGCCGTGCGACGCGCTGCCGTGCGCCTTCAGGAAATAGGCCGCGATCATCGGCGTGAGCAACCGCGCGACGGCAAGGCTCATCAGCACCGAGGCGACGACGGTGAGTCCGAAATTCTTGAAGAACTGGCCCGAGATGCCCGGCATCAGCCCGACCGGCAGGAACACCGCGACGATCGCCATCGTCGTCGCCAGCACCGCCAGCCCGATCTCGTCCGCCGCGTCGATCGACGCCTGATACGCGTTCTTGCCCATCCGCATGTGACGGACGATGTTCTCGATCTCCACGATCGCATCGTCGACCAGCACGCCCGCGACCAGGCTCAGCGCCAGCAGCGTCATCTGGTTCAGCGTGAAGCCCAGCAGGTCCATGAACCAGAAGGCGGGGATCGCGGACAGCGGGATCGCCAGCGCGGAGATGATCGTCGCGCGCCAGTCGCGCAGGAACAGGAACACCACCAGTACCGCCAGCACCGCGCCCTCGATCATCGCATGGATCGCGGACTCATACTGTTCCTCGGCATATTTCGCGCCGTTGTTGCGCAGCTTGAACTTCACGCTGGGGTTGCGCGCCTCCAGCGCCTTCAGCTTCTTCGTCGCTTCGGCGAAGACCGTGACGTCGGACGCGCCCTTGGCGCGCTTGAAGTCGAAGCTGAGCACCGGGCGTCCGTCGACCGCGGCCCAGTTGCGTTGCTCGGCGTACAGGTCGCGGACCTGCGCGATGTCGGACAGGCGGATCGTGCGGCCGCTGCCGACGTTGATCTGCGTCTGGCCCAGGACATAGGCGTTCTTGGCGTTGCCCAGCACGCGCACCGACTGTTCGGAGCCCGCGATCTCCGCCCGCCCGCCCGCCGCGTTCAGGTTCACCTGGCGCAGCTGCTGGTTCACCTGAGTCGCGGTCAGCCCCTGCGCCGCCAGCTTGGCGGGATCGAGGATCACGCGGATCTCGCGGCTGACGCCGCCGTTGCGCTCCACCGCGGCGAGGCCCGGGATCGACAGCAGCGTCTTGGCGACCGTGTTGTCGATGTACCAGCTCAGCTGCTCGACGGTCATGTCGGTGCCGATCACCGAATAGCTGCCCAGATCGTTGTCGGTGGTGTTCGCGCGCATGATCTGCGGCTCGAGGATCCCCTCGGGCAGGTTGCTGCGCACCTGGCTGACCGCGTCGCGCACGTCGCTGACGGCACGGTCGATCGGGGTGCCGATGTCGAGCTGGATGACGGTGGTCGAATTGCCTTCGGACACGTCGGAGCTGATCTCGTCGATGCCCTGGAGCGAACGCACCGCCGCCTCGACGCGCTGGGTCACCTGCGTCTCCAGCTCGGTCGGCGCCGCGCCGGGCTGGCTGATCTGGACGATGACGACCGGGAAGTCGATGTCGGGATCGTTGTTCACGTCCATTCGCATGAAGCTGACGACGCCCGCCACCGTCAGCATCAGGAACAGGACGATCGACGGCACCGGGTTGCGGATCGACCAGGCGGAGATGTTGCGGAAGCTCATCGTCGTCGCCCCTTACTTGGCCTTCAGCACCGGCTTGATCTTCTGCCCCGCGTTCAGGAACGCGCCGGCCGACAGCACCACCTTCTCGGTGCCCGCCAGCCCGCTCGCGATCGCGACGCTGCTGTCGGCGACCGCGCCCAGCGTGATCGCCTTGCGCGACACCTTGTTGGCCGCGTCGACGACATACACGAAATTGCCCTGGTCGTCGCTCTGGATCGCGGACTGCGGCAGTTCGGGCAGCTCGCTCGTCCCGCCGACGATCGTCGCGGAGGCGAACCCGCCCGGGCGCAACGCGGGATCGTAGCGGAGCGCGATCCGCGCGATCCCCTGCCGCGTCTGCGGATCGATCACGGGCGACACCTGCCACACCTGTCCCGCGAACGACTGCGTCCCGCCCACCGGGGTCACCTGCGCGCGCGCGCCGGGGCGCAGGCCCTGCAGGTCACCTTCGGAAAGCTGCGCGCGCATCTCCATCTCGCCGCCCTTGGCCATGCGGAACAGCATGCCGCTGCCGGAGCTGACGATCTGCCCGGGCTCGACGCCGCGGGTCAGGATCAGCCCGGCGGCGGGCGCGCGGATGTCGAGCCGGCCGTTGCGCGCGCGCTGCTCGGCGGCGGTCGCCTGGCTCACCTTCAGCCGCGCGGCGGCGGCGTCGCGGGTCGCGATCCGGCGCTGGACGTCGGCCTGGCTGATGAAGCCGCGCCCGACGAGTTGCTGCGCGCGATCGAGCTCGGCCTGCGCCAGCGTCAGGTCGGATCGCGCGACGCCGATCTGCGCGCCCAGCGACGCCGCGGTCTGCGTCTGCACCGAGCGGTCGACGGTCGCCAGCACCTGCCCCGCCCCCACCCACTGGCCGGGCTCGACCAGCACGCGCGTCACCATCCCGCCCTCGCCCGCGACGCCGACGGGCATCTCGCGGCGCGCCGCCAGCGTGCCTGTCGCGGAAATCGCGGCGTCGACGACGTGGCGACCGGGGACGATCACGGTGACGGTCGGGATCTGCTCGGTCGGGCCCGTCTTCGGCGCCGCGGGCTTGCGCCCCATCACCGCCCAGGCGCCCGCGATCGCGATCAGCGCGACGATCACGCCGATGACGATCCACTTGCGGCGCGAGCGCGGCGCTTCGCCGCCCTCCAGCGCCAGCGGTTCCGCGCCCGAGCCCGCATCGATCCTGCCGGTATCGTAATTCATGCCCGTCACGTCCCGTTCCCACCCCGTCGGAGCTCGCGCCCCTCTCACGCCTGCTGTGTTATACAAATAAGTCACCACGCTCAAGCGGAAACGCGGGCATCGCGCCAATGCGGTGCAATCCGGGCTTTTTCGTGACGTTCAGCCGCGGTTGATCCACGCGGGCGCACAGCGTCGTGCACCAGAACCGGGAGATACCATGACCAAGACGCTATCCTACGCCGCCCTGCTCGCGCCGCTGCTCGCCGCCGCCGCGGCGCCCGCCGGCGCGCAGACGCTGCCGATCCTGCCCGATGCGACGCTGCTCGAGGTGTCCGCCGAGGGACGGACGCTGCGGACCCCCGACATCGCGACGATTCGCGCGGGCGTCACCACGCAGGCCGACACCGCCGCCGCCGCCGCGAGCGAGAATGCCGGGCGCATGGCGCGCGTCGTCGCCGCCTTGAAGCGCGCCGGCATCGCCGATCGCGACGTCTCCACCGCCAACGTCGCGCTGTCGCCGCGCTATCGCTACGCGGACAACATGCCCCCGGTCATCACCGGCTATCAGGCGTCGAACAGCGTATCGGTCCGCTTCCGCGACATCGCGAAGAGCGGACGCGCGCTCGACGTGCTGGTCAAGGAAGGCGCCAACGAGATCAACGGCCCCAGTTTCTCGCTCGACAAGCCCGACGTCGCGCTCGACGAGGCGCGTACCGATGCGATCGCCCGCGCCCGCGCCCGCGCCGATCTCTACGCGAAAGCCGCCGGGATGCGCGTCGACCGGATCGTGTCGATCGTCGAGTCAGGCGAGGATGCAGGCGGCTCGCCCCCGCCGATGGTGATGCAGATGGCCCGCGCGAAGGCCGAGTCGGCGGATACCGTCGTGATGCCGGGCGAAACCGCGGTCACCGCCCGCGTGCAGGTGCGCTTTCTGCTGAAGTAGAGGTAGATCGGACGGACCGTCACCCCGGCCTTGTGCCGGGGTCCACCGTTCCGCGAACCGGCCAGCCGGCGATGACGGGCATGCGTGGATCCCGGCAGAGGCCGGGGTGATGATGCGACGGCCTTTGGCCATCCACGAAAAGGGGCCGCCCGGCGTACCGGACGGCCCCTTTTACTACAGGTGACGAACCCGAAGTTTAGCGAACGCGGCCGCGACGGACCAGGTTCACGATCGCCAGCAGGATGACGGCACCCAGCAGCGACACCAGGAACGAGTAGAGCGTCAGCGGCGCGTTGTTGATCGACCCGCCCGACAGGACCAGCCCGCCGAGGAACGCGCCGACGATGCCGACGATGATGTTGAGGAAGATGCCCTGCTGCGCATCGGTCCGCATGATGATGCTGGCGAGCCAGCCGATGACGCCGCCGATGACGAGCCAGATAAGAAGGTTGATCATGACGCACTCCCCTGAATGATGCCCGACACATCCGGGCGCTGGGAAGGAAAAGTCATGACCGCGACGATTGTTCCGTTATCGTAACCGCAATCAGTATTTCTGCTGGCGCTCGTACAGCGACTTGTAGTGCTGGATCCGCGTCACACGGAGCCCGGGCATGCCGGAACGGTCGATCGCGCGCTGCCAGCCGGCGAACTCCTCCACCGTCAGACCGTACCGCTCGCAAACCTCGTCGACGTTCAGCAGCCCGCCGTTCACCGCCGCGACCACCTCGGCCTTGCGCCGCACGACCCACCGCGTCGTCGAGGGCGGCGGCAGCGAATCGAGCGTGAGCGCCTCGCCGAGCGGTCCGATGACTTTGGCGGGACGGATCTTCTGGTTCTCGATCATACTCAACCTCGATGACTGATGCGGGGTACTGCGACCTTCCCCGGCTGGTTCTTGCCGGCACCATACTGCCGGGTCTTCAACATGGCCTGAAACGGCTAGGTTAACGCGCGCTTCATTCACGACCTCCCCGCCCGATCGACCAGGTTGCGATCAACCGCGCGACACCGCCGTTGAACGCCCCGTGCAGCGGCGCGAACAGCGTGCCCTCCACCGGGCGCGCGATCAGCCGGGCATGGCGCACCGATGTCGGGCTCGCGGCCTGGCGTGCCGCGACGCCCACCATCAGCAACGCCAGGTCGGGCGGCAACACCGTGACCTGCACATCCTTCTCGAAACGGGGAAAGCTCAGGTCCACGCTGTACTGGTCTCGCTCGACTCTCGGGATCGAGGCTCTAGCGCGCAGGGTCTGAAGGTCGCGTAAAGCCGGGTGAAACGCTTCGTTTATCGAGATTACTTTCGTCGCGATCTCTGAGCGGCTATTGTCGCGCGGATCATGAACCCCATCGATTTCCAGCTCGGCGCCGACCTCTCCGGCAAGCGGATCGTCGTCGCGATGTCGGGCGGCGTCGACAGCTCGGTCGTCGCCGCGCTCGCCGCGCGCACCGGCGCGGAGACGATCGGCGTCACGCTCCAGCTCTACGACCACGGCGAGGCGACGAAGCGCGCCGGCGCGTGCTGCGCGGGCGCCGACATCCGCGACGCGCGCGCGGTGTGCGACCGGCTCGGCATCGCGCACTATGTCTTCGATCACGAGACGAGCTTCCGCGAGACCGTCGTCGAGCGGTTCGCCGACGAGTATCTTGCCGGCCGCACCCCGATCCCCTGCGTCCAGTGCAACATGGGGCCCAAGTTCACCGACCTTCTGGCGCTCTCACGCGAACTCGGCGCGGACTGCCTCGCGACCGGTCACTATGTCCGCCGCGTCGAGAATCCTGCCGGCGCCGAACTCCACCGCGGCGCCGATCCCGCACGCGACCAGAGCTATTTCCTGTTCGCGACGACGCAGGCGCAGCTCGACTATCTCCGCTTCCCGCTGGGCGACCTGCCCAAGGCGCGCGTCCGCGAACTCGCCGCCGAGCTCGCGCTCGCGGTCGCGGCGAAGCCCGACAGCCAGGACATCTGCTTCGTTCCCGACGGCGACTATGCCGGGCTGGTGAAGAAGCTCCGTCCCGACGCCGACACGCGCGGCGACATCGTCGACCTGTCGGGCGCGAAGCTGGGCGAGCATCGCGGGCTAATCCACTTCACCGTCGGCCAGCGCCGCGGGCTGGAGATCGGCGGCGTGCCCGAGCCGCTCTATGTCGTCCGGCTCGACGCCGCGTCGAAGCAGGTCGTCGTCGGCCCGCGCGCTGCGCTGGCGGTATCCGCGGCGCGGCTGGAGGCGATGAACGTCCTCGGCCCGCTCGACGGCGCGCTCTCGGTGAAGGTGCGCTCGATGGCGAGGCCCGTTCCCGCACGGATGATCGGCGACCGCGTCGTGTTCGAGGCGCCCGAATATGGCGTGTCCCCCGGCCAGGCCGCGGTGCTGTATGCGGGCGATCGCGTCATGGGCGGCGGCTGGATCGCCGCGACCGAAGCGGCGGCGCTGGCGGCCTGACCAAAAAAGCCGGCCCGGCGGTCAGGCCGGGCCGCAGGGTCGCCCAAGGGAGCTTCCTTGGCGTGCGGGGGCGGCGCGACGGGGCAGGTGTCGCGCCGCGAGGGGAAATCTACAGCGCGTTGCCGCCGGTCGCGTTCTCGGAGACGTTGGCCTCGAGCGGCACCGCGAGGTTTTCGGTCGCGAGCACGTTCTCGTCGGTCAGCGTCTCGTTGCCTGCGTCGAGATCGGTCGCGGTGATGTCGTTCGCGACGACCGCATTGTCCGCCGCGGGCTCCTTCGAGCACGCCGCAAGCGACAGGCCGGCGGCAGCGACAGTGGCGAGAATGGCGAGTTTCTTCATCAAGACTGGTCCCTTTTCGATCGCGCCCGGCTCGCGTCGACAGGACACAGTCGGTACGCCACTCAAACTCTACTATGCCGATAGGATTTCAACGCGAGTCGATCTTTAGCATTGCCAAGCTGCGCTTGTGCCGCAACGCAATCTCCCATCTGCACGTTACAGGCGCATGGCGACGATCAAAGACCTTCAGGCGGACATGGACGCCGCCGCCGCCGCACTGGATTTCGAGCGCGCGCGCGGGTTGCGCGATCGCATCGCCCGGATCCGCGACGGCGGCGACGACGTGCCCGATCTCGACACCACCGGGCTGACGCGCCAACAGCCCGGCGCGATGGGGCTCGGCACCAGCCAGCAGCGCATCACCCCGCCCGAGGGCTGGGTGAAACCGCGCAAGCCCGATCCGATGACGCGCGGCACTTCGCGCCGCGGCCGGCGATCCGGCTGACGCCGGCGTCAGGCGAGCAAGAACGTCCCTTCGATCACCGTCACGCAGGCGCCGCCCAGCACCACCCGGTCGCCCTCGACCCGGCAGGTCGATCGCCCGCCCCGCACGCTCAACTGCGCCGCGCGCATCCGCTCGCGGCCCAGTCGGTGCGCCCAGTAGGGCGTCATCACCGCATGGGCCGAGCCGGTCACCGGATCCTCGTCGATCCCGAACGCGGGCACGAACACCCGGCTGACGAAGTCCTCCGCCTCGCCCGGCGCCGCGACGATCGCGACATACGGCCCCAGCGCGGCCAGCGCGCGCATGTCCGGCGCGCACGCACGCACAGCCGCCTCGTCCGCGACGATCACGAGGCCATAGCCCCTGTCGTGCCAGAGCGTCTCGACAGCGGCAACGCCCAGCGCCGCGACCATGTCGGGCAGCGGCGCGGGCACCGGCGCCCATGCCGGCAACGCCATTGCATAGCCGGCGCCCCCCGCCCCGACCGGATCGCGCGCCACCTCCAGCACGCCCGCCTGCCGCGTCGCGAACCGCACGCGCTCGCGCGCCGGGTCCGACGCCAGCACGACATGCCCGCTCGCCAGCGTCGCATGCCCGCACAGCGCGACTTCGGCGCCCGGCGTGAACCAGCGCAGCTCGAAATCGGCATCGTCCGCATCCGTCGGGACGAGGAACGCGGTCTCCGACAGGTTGTTCTCCTGCGCGACCTTAAGAAGCACGTCGTCGTCGAGCCACGCCGCCAGCGGCATCACCGCCGCCGGATTGCCCGCGAACGCCACGCTCGCGAACGCATCGACCTGCGTGAAGGGTATCCGCATTACAGCTTCCCGAACCTCATGCGGCTCACAGCCGCTTGCCGAACCCCATGCGGCTCACAGCCGCTTGCCGAACCAATGCGGCATCACGTCCGCCTCGACCAGCGGGTTGTCGGTGTCGACATGCCCCTCGGGGTCGAGATGGATCAGCACCTCCACCTTCGGGAACACCTCGCGCAGCCGCCGCTCCACATTCTCGACGATATCGTGCGCCTGCCCCACCGTCAGGTCGCGGTCGACCTCCATGTGGAACTGCGCGAAATCGTGCGCGCCGGCGCGCCGCGTGCGGAAATCGTGGATACCCTTCAGCCCGGGCTGGCGCGCCGCGACCTCCACGAACGCGGTACGCTGGTCCTCGGGCCATTCCTTGTCCATCAGCATGTCGATCGCCTGCGACGACGCCTGAAACGCGCCCCACACCAGCCACAGCGCGATCGCGATCCCGAACACCGGGTCCGCGCCCGACACGCCCATATACTGGTCGAGCACCAGCGCGCCGATCACCGCCACGTTCAGCAGCACGTCGGACTGGTAGTGGACGTTATCCGCCAGGATCGCGACCGATCCCGTCTTGCGGATCACCGCGCGCTGGTAGGCCAGCAGCCCGAACGTCGCGACGATCGCCACCGCCGACACGCCGATCCCCAGTCCCGCATCCTCGTTGACCTGCGGGTTGCCGAACCGCTCGATCGCGCGCCACGCGATCCCGATCGCGGACGCGGTGATGAGCACGACCTGGAACAGCGCCGCCAGCGCCTCCGCCTTGCCGTGGCCGAACCGGTGGTCGTGGTCTGCGGGCTCGGCGGCCAGCTTCACGCCGTACAGCGTCACGAGGCTGGCGAGCAGGTCGAGCCCGGTATCCGCGAGCGACCCCAGCATCGCGACCGATCCGGTATGCCACGCCGCATACCCCTTAACGACCAGCAACGACGACGCCATCGCCACGCTCGCCAACGCGGCGCGAATCGCGAGCGGAATGACGCGGCGACGCTCGTCATGGGTCATGGGAACAGCAATCCTTCGCGCCAGCCCGCATCGGTCGCGGTGAACAGTCGGCGCTCGTGAAGGCGATGCGCGCGGTCCTGCCAGAACTCGATCGCGCGCGGCGTCACGCGATACCCGCCCCAATGCGGCGGCCGGGGCACGTCGCGCCCTGCGAACCGCTCCGTCATCTGCGCGAACCGCGCCTCGAACGTCGCGCGCTCGTCGAGCGCGCGCGACTGGTCCGACGCCCACGCCCCCAGCTGCGAATCGCGACCGCGTGACGCGAAATACGCGTCGCTCTCCGCGTCGCTCGCCCACGTCACCGCGCCCTCGATGCGTACCTGCCGGCGCAGCGACTTCCAGTGGAACAGCAACGCCGCCTGGGGATTCGCCGCCAGGTCGCCCGCCTTGCGGCTCTCGCGATTGGTGTAGAACACGAACCCGTCCGCCCCGTGCCCCTTCAACAGCACCATCCGCGACGACGGTCGCCCCGCCCCGTCGACGGTGGCGAGCGCCATCGCGTTGGGATCGTTGGGCTCGGACGCCTTGGCCTCCGCATACCAGGCATCGAACAGCGCGATCGGATCGTCGGTCATGCGCGCGCCATAGCGCGGAATCGCACGGGGCGAAACGCTCACCAAGATCCGCCCCTCGCATAGTCATAGCACTTTCATGTTGCGCCACAGCATCCTGCCTCTACGGTCGCACAGCCGCGAGAGGGGAGCCGGCACGATTTGGCCACGCAGCCCGTCCTGTTCGACGCCGAAAGCCATGCGCGCCGCTGGATCGCGGACTATTGCGCTGAGGGCCATGCCGGCGACATGCTCTGCGACAGCGACGACGCCGCATGGGCGGCGATGCTCGCGGAGCTCGCCGCCGTCGCGGGCGACGATCTCGGCCATGCGCGCGAGCGCGTCCAGCGCCATGCTGCCGACATCGGCACGGGCTTTCGCATCATCGGCGAGGCGGACGAGCGCCCCTGGCCGCTCTCTCCCGTCCCGCTGCTGATCGACACCGACGAATGGGGGCGGATCGAACGCGGCGTGGTCCAGCGCGCGCAGGTGCTCGAACGCATCCTCGGCGATCTCTACGGCCCGCAGCACCTGATCGAGCGCGGGATGGTCCCCGCCGCGCTCGTCACCGGCAGCCCGCTGTTCCTGCGCCCGCTCGTCGGGATGGAGCCGCCCGGCGGCTGCCACCTCCACTTCATCGCGATCGATCTCGGCCGCGGCCCCACCGGCGAGTGGCGCGTGCTCGCCGATCACCTGAAGGCGCCCGCGGGCGCGGGTTATGCGCTCGAGAATCGCCTCGCGGTCAGCCGCACGCTCGGCGGATTGCAGGCGCGGATCAACGTCCGCCGCCACGCCCCCTTCTTCGCCGCGTTCCGCGAGGGGCTGGCCGCGGTGTGCAAGCGCGCCGATCCGCGGATCGGCCTGCTGACGCCGGGGCGCTACAACCCCAGCTATGCCGAACAGGCGCATCTCGCGCGCTATCTGGGGCTGTTGCTGGTCGAGGGCGACGACCTGGCCGCGCTCGAGGACAAGGTCTATGTCCGCACGATCGGCGGGCTAAAGCGGATCGACGCGCTGTGGCGGCGGATGGACCCACGGCTGCTCGATCCGCTCGCGTTCGACAGCCATTCGCAGATCGGCGTGCCGGGGCTGATCGACGCCTATGCCGCGGGCAACGTCGTCCTCTCCAACGCGCCCGGCGCGGGACTGCTCGAGGCGCCCGCCTTCTCCGCCTTCCTTCCCCGCCTCGCGACGCGGCTGATGGGCGAGACGCTCGCGATCCCCGGCATCGCGACCTGGTGGTGCGGGCAGGATGCGGAGCGCCGCCATGTCGAGGAGGATCTCGACCGGATGCTGATCGCCCCCGCCTTCGGTCCCGCCCCGCTCGGCCTGCCGGGCGGCCGCGCGATCCACGGCGCGGACCTGTCGGCGGACGCGCGCGCGCTGCTGCTGGCCGATATGGAGCGCCGCCCGCAGGATTATGTCGGGCAGGAGATCGTCCGCCTGTCGACCATGCCCGTCGTGATGGGCGACGCGCTCGCGCCGCGCCCCTTCTCGCTGCGCGTGTTCGCGGCGCGCGGCGGCGACGGCCAATGGGTCGTCCTGCCCGGCGGGTTCGCGCGGATCGGCGAGCACAGCGATCCGCGCGCGGCGGTGATGGGCGAGGGCGTCTGGTCCGCCGACGTCTGCGTCCACGGCCCCGATCCGGTCGCGCAGGTGTCGCTGCTCCCCGCCCCCGATTCGCTCCACATCCGCCGCAATCCGGGCACGTTGCCCAGCCGCGTCGCGGACAATTTCTTCTGGCTCGGCCGCTATCTGGAGCGCGGCGAGGCGCTGCTGGGCGTCGTGCGCGTGATGCTCGGCAACTCGATCGACGCCGATGCGGGCGCCGCCTTGTCCAGCGGGACGGTCGGCCACCTCGTCGCGCTGATCGTCAACGCCGGCGCCGCCCCGCCGCCGCCCTCGCTGCGCCGCGTCGACCTCACCCAGTTCGCGCGCACCGCGATGGAATCGCTCGAAGGCGGATGGCAGTCGGTCGCCGCGATCAACCGCCACGCGCGCGCGATCGGCGAGGGCTCGCGCGATCGCCTGTCGGGCGACATGATCCGCCTCCTCGAAGCGCCCTTCCCGACGCACCGCGGCATGATGGACAGAGCCGGCTCGCTCCAGCGCCGCTACGCCGCGATCGCGGGGCTGTCCGCGGAGCATATGGGGCGGACCGCGGCGTGGCGGTTCCACGATCTCGGCCGCCGGCTGGAGCGCGCGCAGGTGATCGCGCGCGCCACCCGCACCTTCGGCATGCCCGGCGCGACCGCGGACGACCTGTCGACGCTGCTCGATCTCGCCAACAGCCAGATCAGCTATCGCCAGCGCTACCTGACCGGGATCGCGCGCGTGCCCGTCGTCGATCTCGTCGGGCTCGATCCAGGCAACCCGCGCGCGCTGGCGTTCCAGATCGAGGCGCTTGTCGCGCATCTCGCCGCGCTTCCCGTCCTCGCCGACGACGGCATGGCCGAGGCGCAGCAGCGCGAGGCGACCGCGATCCACGCGCTGATCGCGACCGCGCAGGCCGCCACGCTCGACCCCGACACGCTCGGCGAGATCGAACGCCGCCTCAGCGCGCTCTCCGACGCGATCGCCCGCCGCTACTTCCTCCAGGGCGCGGAGCCGTTGCGCGCGAGCGGGCTGACGCTAGCGTGACCCGCTCGCCCCACTCCCCGTTCGCACTGAGCTTGTCGAAGTGCCGTCCTTCTTGCGACGCCCGGAAGGTAGGGCAGTGCTTCGACAGGCTCGGCACGAACGGTTTCAGCGTCAGCCCGCTGACGGGCAACCCCGCATGATCTACGATATCCGCCACGTCACCCGCTTCGATTACGGCAGCCAGGTGAAGTTCGCGCGCTGCAACCTGCGGCTCAAGCCGATCGACTGGCCCGGCCAGCGCCTCGAACACTATGCGCTCAACGTCAGCCCCTCGGGCCGGACGCATCCAGCGCACGCCGAGGCCGGGCTCGCCAACGTCACCCGCCTCGTCATCGAGGAGCCGGTGCGCCATCTCGTCATCGAAAGCCTCGCGCGGATCACCGTCGATCGGCTCGTGCCGATGCCCGGCCCGGACGACCCCGCCCTGCGCGAGGTCGCCGCGCTCGCGCGCGCCAGCCGCGACGTATCCGCGGCGGGGCCGGCGTCCTATCTCTACCCCTCGCCGCTGATCCCGCTCGACCGCGAGATCGCTGCGTGGTGTGCGCCCGACCTCGATCCCGATCGCCCCGCACTCGACGCCGGCATCGCGCTCGCGCGGCGCATCCAGGAGGAGTTCGCGTTCGACGCGACCGCGACGCTGGTCGACACCGCCCCGCACGAGGCCTTCCTCCAGCGCCGCGGCGTCTGCCAGGATTTCGCGCAGATCATGATTACCGGGCTGCGCGCCGCCGGCCTGCCCGCCGCCTATGCCTCGGGCTATATCCGTACGATCCCGCCGCCGGGCGAACCCCGGCTGGTCGGCGCGGACGCGACGCATGCCTGGGTGCTGCTGTGGTGCGGGCCGGTCCATGGCTGGGTCGGCGTCGATCCCACCAACGGCATCTGGATGGCGGGCGATCACGTGATCGTCGCGATCGGCCGCGACTATGCGGAGATCGCGCCCGTCGACGGCGTCGTCCTCGGCTCCGGCGCGCAGGAAATGGACGTCAGCGTCGACGTCGCCCCGGTGGAGGACGCGGGCGACTGACGGCTATGGCGGCGCGCTGCATCTGTTTTCCGCTCGAAACGAACGGGCGAGTTGGCCATCGCACTCTAGACTCTCGCCCCCGCACGACCCACATAGCCACCTAATACACGTCAACGGGGACATCAGTGGCCGATCCATATTCGACGCTCGGCGTCGCGCGCGGCGCGGACGAGGCGGACATCAAGAAGGCGTATCGCAAGCTCGCAAAAGAGCTGCACCCCGATCGCAACAAGGACAATCCCAAGGCGTCCGAACGCTTCAGCCAGGTCACCAACGCGTACGACCTGCTGAGCGACAAGGACAAGCGTGCCCGGTTCGATCGCGGCGAGATCGACGGCGACGGCAACCCGGCCGCGCCTTTCGGCTACGGCGCGCACCCCGGCGCGCAATCGCGCGGCGGCGGCGGCGGCTTCCGCAGCGAAGGCTTCGGCGGCGAGGCGCCCGACATGTCGGACATCTTCGAGGGGCTGTTCGGCGGCCGCGGCGGCGGTGGCGGCTTCTCCAGCGGGTTCGGCCGCCGCGAGCCTCCGCCCAAGGGCGCCAACATCGCCTATCGCCTGCGCGTCCCCTTCGTCGACGCCGCCGCGCTCGCCCCGCAGCGGATCACGCTCGGCGACGGCAAGACGATCGACCTGAAGCTGAAGCCCGGCGTCGAGGACGGCACCCAGCTGCGCCTGTCGGGCAAGGGAGAGCAGGGCCCCGGCGGCGCGGGCGACGCGATCGTCACGATCGAGATCCAGCCGCACCGCTTCTTCACCCGCGATGGCGACGACATCCGGCTCGACCTCCCGGTCACGCTCGCCGAGGCGGTCAAGGGCGGCCCGGTCAAGGTGCCGACCGCGGAGAAGCCCGTGATGCTCACCGTCCCGAAGGGCTCGTCCTCGGGCAAGGTGCTGCGCCTCAAGGGCAAGGGCTTCCACCGCAAGGACGGCTCGCGCGGCGACCAGCTCGTCACGCTGATGATCGAGATTCCCGCCGACGATGCCGCGCTTTCGGCGTTCGTCGACGATTGGTCGTCCGCGCAAGGGAACCCGCGGGATGCGATGGGCGTCTGAGGCGCAGTGACCGATGCCCCCATAGCCCTCACCCCCGAAGCCCGCGCGACGCACCGCGCGACCGCCAGGGTCCGCCTCGATCGGCAACTCGCGCGGGTTCGCCCGGGCAGCTACGCGTTCGAGATCCTCAAGCGTGCCGGCCTTGGCGTGTATACCGATGGTTTCATCCATGCCGGGAACCTCGCCTATCTGGCGCTGATGACGGTGTTTCCTTTCTTCATCGTCGCCGCTGCGGTGCTCTCGCTGCTCGGCCAGAACGACGAGACGCAGCGCGCGGTCGAATCCTTCCTCCACGTCCTGCCGCCCAACGTGTCGGACATCCTGCGCAAACCGATCTCGGATGTGCTGGCGGCGCGGCAGGGCTCGCTGTTGTGGCTCGGCGGGCTCGTCGGCCTGTGGACGGTCGGCAGCTTCGTCGAGACGATCCGCGACATATTCCGCCGTGCCTACGGCACGCACGCCACCGCCCCGCTATGGAAGGCGCGACTGGGGCTGTCGCTCGCGATCATCCTCTCGGTCGTCATCGCGCTGTTCGCGTTCCTGATTCAGGGTATCCTGACCGCGGCGGAACAGTTCATCTATCGCCTCCTCCCCTTCGCCGAGGGTGCCGCCACCTGGGTCGGCATCTCGCGCGCGGTGCCGGGCGTCGTGATGTTCGGTGCGCTCTACATGCTGTTCTATTCGGTGACGCCGTCCAAATACCGCTACAGCGATGCGAAGAAATGGCCCGGCGCGCTCTTCACCGCCTGCTGGTGGGTGGGGATGACCGCGATGCTCCCCGTCGTCCTCGCGCAGCTGGGCGGATACGACCTCACTTACGGCAGCCTTGCAGGCGTCGTCGTGATGCTGCTGTTCTTCTACCTGATCGGGCTCGGGCTGGTCTTCGGCGCGCATCTGAACGCGGCACTGGCGGAACCGCCCGAGGTCGCGCTAAAGGTGTCGGCTGATACGACGACGGAGGCGGTGGCCAAGTGAATGGGTTGATGGCGGGGAAGCGTGGGCTCATCATGGGCCTGGCGAACGACAAGTCGCTGGCCTGGGGCATCGCGAAGCAGTTGAGCGAGGCGGGCGCGGACCTGGCGTTCAGCTATCAGGGCGATGCGATGGCCAAGCGCGTTCGTCCGCTCGCCGAACAGCTCGGCACCGCGCGGCTGTTCGATTGCGACGTGTCGGACATGGCGGCGCTCGACGCGACGTTCGAGGCGCTGGCGCAGGACTGGCCGACGATCGACTTCGTCGTTCACGCGATCGGCTTTTCGGACAAGAACGAATTGCGCGGCCGCTTCGTCGACACCAGCCTCGACAATTTCCTGATGACGATGAACATCTCGGTCTATTCCTTCGTCGCCGTCGCGCAGCGCGCCGCCAGGATGATGGCGCCGGGCGGATCGCTGCTGACGCTCAGCTATTACGGCGCGGAAAAGGTGATTCCGCACTACAACGTCATGGGCGTCGCCAAGGCCGCGCTGGAGACGAGCGTCCAGTATCTCGCGGTCGATCTCGGTCGCGACGGCATCCGCGTCAACGCGATCTCCGCGGGCCCGATCAAGACGCTGGCGGCCAGCGGCATCGGCGATTTCCGTCTGATCCTGAAGTGGAACGAGCTCAATTCGCCGTTGAAGCGCAACGTCACGATCGAGGATGTCGGCGGCGCCGGGCTCTACCTGCTCAGCGACTTGGCAAGCGGCGTGACGGGCGAAACCCACCATGTCGACGCCGGCTACAACGTCATCGGCATGAAGGCGGAGGACGCCCCGGATATCGCGCTGGTATAAAGCAAACTATTCTCTGTTAAAGCATTTCGCTCTTTGTAGTATGACGACCTCTGATCGTTAATGTAGTTACTAATGGCTATAATTGAGCTCGATTTCGATGCATCGAAGAAAATCAACTTCTTGCGGAAAAGTGAGGAGGAATCGGCAGGGGACGTTGTTCGCTGACTGTTGATATTCTCCAAGGACGAACCAAACACTGAACCTTCCCCAGGTTACGAAGATCATTGGGAATCCGAAGGCGTAAAGTTCGCTGTAGGAACGACTCTTGAGCATCGCTTCCGCGATGGCCGGGTAGTTCAGGCGCAGGTTATGCCACGCGGGATCGAGCAGAATGGCACAATCTATTCTGGGCTGTCTCCAGCTGGTTCGGCGATAACCGGACATGCAGTTAATGGGTGGACGTTTTGGTTTTTTGGGGATGAGCCGGGTCGGCTGCTTGCAGCGGACACGCTGAGAAAGTCGTGATGCCAGTCGTCTTTCGCGCAAGCGGCTTTCGCTTCCATTTCTACTCATTCGAGGGATCGCCACGCGAACCCGTCCATATCCACGTCAAGGGCGACGGGGCCGAAGCAAAGTTCTGGGTTGGTGCGGAAATCGAGATGGCGTACAATCGGGGCTTCAACAGCTGCGATCTTGCGATGGTCATGCTTATCGTCAAGGCGCGCCGCAAGGAAATCCAGGACGCTTGGCATGGACATTTTCGTTAGCCCTACCGCAGTAAGGTTCGACGACAGCACGATGTGGGTCGATCTGTCCGACGGGCGAACGCTGGGAATGCCGCTGGCATGGTATCCCCGATTGCTCGGCGCGCCCAGCGAACTACTGAACGCAGTCGAGCTTTCGCCTTGCGGAGTGCATTGGGATGCGCTCGACGAAGACCTTTCGGTAGCAGGCATGCTCGCCGGCTTGGGAGCGCATTCCAGTCGGCGCATCGCTGCCGCGTGAGTTGGAACAGTTTCGGCCGCGTCTTCCGGTTCACCACCTGGGGCGAATCGCATGGTCCCGCGCTCGGCGCGGTGGTCGACGGGTGCCCGCCGGGCATCGCGCTGACCGAGGCGGATATCCAGCCCTGGCTCGACAAGCGCCGCCCCGGCACCTCGCGCTTCACCACCCAGCGCCGCGAGCCCGATCTCGTCCGCATCCTCTCGGGCACGTTCGAAGGGCGCACGACCGGCACGCCGATCAGCCTGATGATCGAGAATACCGACCAGCGTTCGAAGGACTATTCCGACGTCGCGCTTGCCTATCGTCCCGGCCATGCCGACTACGCCTATGACGCCAAATACGGCTTTCGCGACTATCGCGGCGGCGGGCGCTCGTCCGCGCGCGAAACCGCGGCGCGGGTCGCCGCCGGCGCGGTCGCGCGGCTCGTCGTCCCGCAGGTCCGCGTCCGCGCCTGGGTCGAGGCGATCGGCGGCGATGCGATCGATCCGGCGAATTTCGACGATGCGCAGATCGACGCCAACCCCTTCTTCTGCCCGGATGCCGCCGCCGCCGCGCGGTGGGAGGCGAGCGTCGACGCCGCCCGCAAGGCCGGCTCCTCGCTCGGCGCGGTCGTCGCGTGCGAGGCGACCGGGGTGCCCGCGGGCTGGGGCGCGCCGCTCTACGCGAAGCTCGACAGCGAACTCGCCGCCGCGTGCATGTCGATCAATGCGGTGAAGGGCGTCGAGATCGGCGACGGGTTCGCCGTCGCCGCGCTGTCGGGCGAGGCGAACGCCGATGCGATGCGCCCCGGCGACGACGGCCGCCCGCGCTTCCTCGCCAATCATGCCGGCGGGATCGCGGGCGGGATCGCGACCGGCCAGCCGATCCGCGTCCGCGTCGCGTTCAAGCCCACCTCGTCGATCCTGACCCCCGTCGAGACGATCGCGCGCGACGGCACCGCCACCGAACTCGCCACGAAGGGCCGCCACGATCCGTGCGTCGGCATCCGCGGCGTACCGGTGGTGGAGGCGATGGTGGCGCTGGTGCTGGCCGATCAGGCGTTGCTCCACCGCGCCCAGTGCGGCTGACACGCGGAACATAGCGGACGCGCCGGGAGTCCTCTCCTCACAATTCCAGGAGAGATACCATGCGTATTCGCACCCTTGTCGCCGCCGGCGCACTGATCGTCCCCGCCTTCGCGATGGCGCAGATGACGCCGACCACTCCGTCCACCCCGCCGACGCAGGACCAGACGACGACCGCACCGAGCACCACCACCGACCCGATGACGCCGCAGACCGGCAAGAAGGCGAAGAAGTCGCGCGGCAGCAAGTCGGGCGACATGGCCACGCCGCCCGCCGACACGACGACGCCCGCGCCCGCCGATCCGATGACGACGCCGTCGACCACCCCGGCGGACCCGATGGCTCCGGCCGACGCGGCGCCGGCGCCTGCACCGACCCCGACGCCGCAGGCGCGCTGACCCCAGCCGTCTTCATCGATGGCTGAATCGAACCGGGCTCCCGCATCGCTGCGGGGGCCCGGTTTCGTATCAGTCGGCGAACGGATCGCGGACCAGAATCGTATCTTCGCGCTCGGGGCTTGTCGACACCAGCGCGACCGGGCAACGGATCAGCTCCTCGACGCGGCGGATATACTTGATCGCCTGCGCGGGCAGGTCCGCCCAGCTCCGCGCGCCCGCGGTCGATTCATGCCACCCCTCCATCGTCTCGTAGACCGGCACCACCTTCGCCTGGTCCGCCGCATGCGCCGGGAAATAGTCGAGCTCGGTATCGCCCAGCCGATAGCCGGTGCAGATCCGCACTTCGTCGAACCCGTCGAGCACGTCGATCTTGGTCAGCGCGATCCCGGTGATTCCGCCGACCGCCGCCGACTGGCGCACCAGCACCGCGTCGAACCAGCCGCACCGCCGCTTGCGCCCCGTCACCGTCCCGAACTCGTGCCCGCGCACGCCCAGCCTCTCGCCGGTCGCGTCCTCCAGCTCGGTCGGGAACGGCCCGGATCCGACGCGCGTGGTGTACGCCTTGGCGATCCCCAGCACGAACCCGACCCCCGACGGCCCGATCCCGGATCCGCTGGCGGCGGTGCCCGCGACGGTGTTGGACGAGGTGACGAACGGGTAGGTCCCGTGATCGATGTCGAGCAGCACGCCTTGCGCGCCCTCGAACAGGATCCGCTTTCCGGCGGCGCGCGCGACGTTCAGGTCGCGCCACACCGGCTTGGCGAAGGGCAGCACGAACCCCGCGATGTCGCGCAGTTCGGCGACCAGCGCGTCGCGATCGATCGGCGGCTCGCCGAATCCGGCGCGCAGCGCGTCGTGATGCGCCGTCAGCCGGTCCAGTTGCGGCCCCAGATCGCCCAGATGCGCCAGGTCGCACACCCGGATCGCGCGCCGTCCGACCTTGTCCTCGTACGCCGGGCCGATCCCGCGCCGCGTCGTCCCGATCTTGCCCGCGCCCGACGCATCCTCGCGCAGCCCGTCGAGGTCGCGGTGGAACGGCAGGATCAGCGCGCAATTGTCCGCGATCCGCAGCGTCTCGGGGGTGGCGACAACGCCCTGCGCCGCCAGCCGCTCGATCTCCGCCTTCAGCGCCCACGGGTCGAGCACCACGCCGTTGCCGATCACGCTCGGCGTCCCGCGCACGATGCCCGACGGCAGCAGCGACAGCTTGTAGGTCTGGTCGCCGACGACCAGCGTGTGCCCCGCATTGTGCCCGCCCTGGAAGCGGACGACCATGTCGGCGCGCTCGGCCAGCCAGTCGACGATCTTGCCCTTGCCCTCGTCGCCCCATTGCGCGCCGATGACTGCTACGTTCGCCATGTACAAATCTCCCCCTGCCGGGGCGAATCCGCGCGCCCTTCGACAGGACTCGGCACGCGGATGGTTCTCGAAGGATGCGCCGCGCGGGTAGCCGCGCGGCGCCGCGACTGTCAATCGGTCAGCGCGCGCGCCTCGCCATCGATCAGGATGTGCGTGCACAGTTGCGCGTGCGGCGTATCGTCCGGCTCGAGCGCGGCGACCGTCACCCAGCCCTGCGCGCGCATCGCCGCACCAGCCGCGACCGGCGCATCGACCGGCACGAACAGCCGCCGTCGCGCCGGCAACCGTGCGTTCGCGACCAGCGCGTCGGCGTAGAGCGAAAACCCCATCGCTGCCTCTTCCGCGCCGCTCTCATGTACGACCATATACGTACCGCCCCGCCCGACCTCGCGCGAGGCACCGTGCACGAACAGGGAAAAGCCGAGCCAGGACTGGAACTCGAACCCGTGCCGCTCGGTGGGATCGAGCGTCATTGCCACACGATCGCCAAGCGTGTCCGCGATCGCCACCAGTCCCGCGATCCGCGTCGCCAGGACGCCGCCGATATCGAACGCGCGCAGCCGCTCGATCGCGGTCGCGAACGGCCCCGCCGCATCGATCAGCGGCAGATATTCGGGCGCGATCGCCGCGACCGCGCCTGCATCCTTGGCATCAAGCCGGTCGCGCAGCGCCGCGATCCGGTCTGCTGCGACCGGCAGCGGCCCCGCCGCCAGCACGTCCACGACGTCGGGCAAGGTAAAGTCGATCGAAACGCCGGTCGCGCCGCCCGCCGCAAGCGCATCGACCGCGACGCCCACCATTTCGCGCGCCGCAGCGATCGAGTCGAGCCCGATCAGCTCGCACCCGATCTGCCGCCACTCCCGCTCGGGCGCCAGTTGCGGCGCGCGCAGCTTCACGACGGAACCCGCATAGCTCAGCCGGACCGGGCGCGGGTGATGCGCCATCCGCGTCGCCGCGATCCGCGCGACCTGCGCGGTCAGGTCGGGCCGGATCGCCAGCGTCGCCTGCCCCACCGGATCGACGAACCGCACCGCGTCGTGCAGCCCGCCCGCCTTCAGCCGCGACGCCAGCGCGTCGGCGAATTCCACCAGCGGCGGGTCCGCGCGCTCATACCCGTGGAGCCGCATCGCCCCAAGCACGCGCGCCTCCACGTCCGCCGCCGCGTCGGCGAACGGCGGGAGGCGGTCTCGAAAGCCTTCGGGGAGGAGTGCGCTCATCTCTACCTCTTCGTCATGCCGGGCTCGTCCCGGCATCCACCGTGCCGCACAGCCAATCGCGGCGGCTCATGCGGCACCGTGGATGCCGGAACAAGCCCGGCATGACGGTCAGTATGTCAGAACGACAACCCCATCGCGGTCTTCACGCCCGGCAGCGCCTTCACCGCTGCCAGCAGCTCCGCCGTCACCGGCTCGTCGACCGACAGCAGCAGCACCGCCTCGCCCCCGGCCTGCCGCCGCCCGAGATGGAACGTCCCGATATTGACGCCCGCCTCGCCCAGCGCGGTGCCCAGCCGCCCGATGAACCCCGGGGCGTCCTCGTTGACGACGTACAGCATCGGGCCGGCCAGATCGGCCTCCACCTTGATCCCGAACAGTTCGACGACGCGCGGCGCGGCGTCGCCGAACAGCGTGCCCGCCACCGATCGCTCGCCGCTCTCGGTCTTCACCGACACGCGCAGCAGCGTGTGATAGTCGCCCTCGCGCTCGGTCCGCACCTCGCGCACCTCGATCCCGCGCTCGCGCGCCAGTACCGGCGCGTTGACCATATTGGCGGTGTCGGTCTGCGTCCGCAGGAACCCCGCCAGCACCGCCTGCGTCAGCGGCTTGGGATTGAGCTCGGCCGCCGCCCCCTCGGTGTGGACCGAGATCCGCCCGATCGACCCCGTCGTCAGCTGCCCGACGAGCGAGCCCAGCTTCTCCGCCAGCGCCATGTACGGCTTGAGTTTGGGCGCTTCCTCCGCCGACAGGCTCGGCATGTTAAGCGCGTTGGTGACGCCGCCGTTGACGAGGAAGTCCGCCATCTGCTCCGCCACCTGGATCGCGACGTTCACCTGCGCCTCGGTCGTCGACGCGCCCAGATGCGGCGTGCTGACGAAGTTCGGCGTGCCGAACAGCGGCGAGGCCTTGGCCGGTTCCTCGACGAACACGTCGAGCGCCGCGCCGCCGATATCCCCAGAATCGAGCCCCGCCTTCAGCGCCGCCTCGTCGATCAGCCCGCCGCGCGCGCAGTTGACGATCCGCACGCCCTTCTTCGTCTTCGCCAGATTCTCCGCCGACAGGATGTTGCGCGTCTGGTCGGTCAAGGGCGTGTGGAGCGTGATGAAGTCGGCACGCGCCAGCAGGTCGTCGAGCTCGACCTTCTCGACGCCGATCTCGATCGCGCGCTCGGGGCTCAGGAACGGATCGAACGCGATCACCTTCATCTTGAGCCCGCGCGCACGGTCCGCGACGATCGATCCGATATTGCCCGCGCCGATCAGCCCCAGCGTCTTGGACGTCAGCTCGACGCCCATGAACCGGTTCTTCTCCCACTTGCCCGCCTGCGTCGAGGCGTCCGCCTCGGGCAGCTGGCGCGCGAGCGCGAACATCAGCGCGATCGCGTGTTCGGCGGTGGTGATCGAGTTGCCGAACGGGGTGTTCATCACGACGACGCCCTTCGCCGACGCGGCGGGGATGTCGACATTGTCGACGCCGATTCCGGCGCGCCCGACCACCTTCAGGTTCGTCGCGGCCTCGAGGATCGCCTTGGTCACCTTGGTCGAACTGCGGATCGCCAGCCCGTCATAGTCGCCGATGATCGCGATCACCTCTTCGGGCGTCTTGCCGGTGATCTCGTCGACCTCGACCCCGCGCTCGCGAAAGATCTGCGCGGCCTTGGGATCCATCTTGTCGCTGATAAGGACTTTGGGCATTTCGAATACTCCGTACCCCGGCGAAGGCCGGGGCCCAGTTGGGATGTCAGGAAAAATGGAGCGCAACGCACGTCGCGGTCGCTCCGTAGCTGGGCCCCGGCCTTCCGCCGGGGTGGAAAGGCTAGGCCGCGCGCGCGGTCGCGTAGGCCCAGTCGAGCCACGGCCCGAGCGCCTCGATATCCGCGGTGTCGACGGTCGCGCCGCACCAGATCCGAAGACCCGCCGGCGCATCGCGATACCCCGCGATATCGAACGCCGCGCCCTCCTTCTCGAGGAGCGACGCCATCGCCTTGATGAGCGCCTCGTCCGCGCCCGCGACCGTCAGGCACACGCTGGTCTTCGACCGCGACGCCGCGTCCTCCGCCAGATGCCCCAGCCAGTCGCGCGCCGCGACGATCCGGTCGAGCGCCGCCGCATTCGCATCCGAACGCGCAATCAGCCCGCCCTCGCCGAGCGACTTGCCCCATTCCAGCGAGAAGATCGCGTCCTCGACCGCCAGCATCGACGGGGTGTTGATCGTCTCGCCCTTGAACACGCCCTCGGCCAGCTTGCCCTTCGACACGAGGCGGAACACCTTGGGCAGCGGCCATGCGGGGGTGTAGCTCTCCAGTCGTTCGACCGCGCGCGGCCCCAGGATCAGCACGCCGTGCGCGCCCTCGCCGCCCAGCACCTTCTGCCAGCTGAACGTCGCGACGTCGATCTTCGTCCAGTCGATATCGTAGGCGAACACGCCCGAGGTGGCGTCCGCGAACGACAAACCTTCGCGATTCGCGGGGATCCAGTCCGCATCCGGCACGCGCACGCCGCTGGTCGTCCCGTTCCAGGTGAACAGCACGTCGGTCGACCAGTCGACGGTCGTCAGGTCGGGCAGCTGGCCGTACTCGGCACGGATCACGGTCGGATCGATCTTCAGCTGCTTGACCGCGTCGGTCACCCAGCCCTCGCCGAAGCTCTCCCACGCCAGCGTCGTCACCGGGCGCGCGCCGAGCATCGTCCACATCGCCATCTCGAACGCGCCGGTGTCGGAGCCCGGAACGATCCCGATCCGGTGCGTGTCGGGCAGCTTGAGCAGCTCGCGCATCAGGTCGATGCAATAGGCGAGGCGGGTTTTGCCGATCTTCGAGCGGTGCGAGCGGCCGAGCGAATCGGCAGCGAGCTTAGACGCATCCCAGCCCGGAGGCTTGGCGCACGGTCCCGAAGAAAAATAGGGGCGAGCCGGCTTCACGCTCGGCTTGATAGGCGCACCGGTAACGGGTGCGGTCGCGGTATCCGTCAATGTATCTCTCCTCACAGAGAGCACGCGCCGCGTTGGGACGGCGTGGCCCGCCGACGCCCCTAGAGGCGGTTGACGAGGGTGGCAAATGAAAATGTCGCCTTGCGCCGCATGGGCCGTACCCCGGCGAAGGCCGGGGCCCAGTCCCAACAAGAATCATGCGCGGTAGCGCATTCGGCGCTGCACGCCGAGCCTGGACCCCGGCCTGCGCCGGGGTATGGCAGCGACAAGGTTATCCCTTGTCGCACCCCAACCTCCGTTCGCCCTGAGCCTGTCGAAGGGCTGCTTTCCTCCTGCTGCGACCTGCGCGAAAGGAGAACGGCGCTTCGACAGGCTCAGCGCAAACGGGGGTAGGTTTGCGTATCACCATCATGCTTGGCATCGCACTCACCCTCGCCGCTTGCGGCCGCTCCGAACGCCCCGCCGCGCCGCCGGCGCGCGTCGCCGCTGGCCCGACCGAACGCGAGACCCGCCAGTGCTTCGCCGACCTGCGCGCCGAAGGCGTCGACTTCCAGCCGCTCCCCGACAAGCAATTCTCCCCCGGCTGCGGCCTCGTCGGCACCGTCAAGCTGCTCGACATCGGCGTCCCCACCGCAAACCTCGGCGCGATCCGCTGCGGCGAGGCGCGCGCGTTCGCCGCATGGGCGCGCAACGCGGTCGCGCCCGCGGCCTACCAGATCCTCGGCAGCGAACTCGCGCGGATCGATTCGATGGGCAGCTATGCCTGCCGCAACGTCGTCGGCTCGGCAGGCAACACCGGCCGCCGCTCGGGCCATGCGGTGGCCAACGCGATCGACATCGGCGGGTTCGCGCTCAAGGACGGCCGCCGCATCACGATCCTGAACGACTGGTCCTCGCCCGACCCCGACGTCCGCCGCTTCCTCCAGACGATCCGCGCCTCCGCCTGCAAGCGCTTCGGCACCGTGCTGAGCCCCGACTACAACGCCGCGCACCGCAACCACCTCCATCTCGAAGACGACCGCGCGAATTTCTGCCGCTAGCGCAGGCCTGCGTCTTTCTATACCTCCGTCGTAATGACAGACACACGAGTACCCAGCCGCGTCTTCGCGCCCGCCAAGCAGGACGCCGAGAGCGCCAAGACCGCGATCTCCACGCCGCAGACCGAGCATCCCGCGTACAAGCTCGCCTTCCAGGACATGGATTTCCTGCTGCGCGAGGATCTCCGCCCGGTCCGCTTCCAGCTCGAGCTCCTCAAGACGCAGCTCGTCCTCGACGAGGCGCACATCGCCTCCACCTTCGTCTTCTACGGCTCGGCGCGCATCCCGGAGCCCGTCAAGGCGCAGGCGATGCTCGATATGGCGACCGACGAGAAGGGCCGCCGCATCGCCGAGCGCCTCGTCGCGAAAAGCAAATATTACGATGTCGCGCGCGAGCTCGCCCGCCTCGTCAGCCAGCTGCCCCGCGACGAGAACGGCCAGCGCCAGTTCGTCGTCTGCTCGGGCGGCGGCCCCTCGATCATGGAGGCGGCGAACCGCGGCGCGGCGGACGTCGGCGCCGAATCGATCGGGCTGAACATCGTCCTGCCGCACGAGCAGGCGCCCAATCCCTATGTCACCCCGTCGCTGTCGGTGCAGTTCCACTATTTCGCGCTGCGCAAGATGCACTTCCTGCTCCATGCCCGCGCGCTCGCCGCATTCCCGGGCGGGTTCGGCACCTTCGACGAGCTGTTCGAGCTGCTGACGCTCATCCAGACGGGCAAGATCAAGCCGATCCCCGTCCTCCTCGTCGGCCGCGAATTCTGGGACCGCGTGGTGAACTTCGAAGCGCTGGTCGAGGAAGGCGTGGTCAGCGAGAAGGACCTGAGCATCTTCCACTATGTCGAAACCGCGCAGGAAGCGTGGGACGTGGTCGAGAAATTCTACCAGGATCGCGTCGCAAACGAGGATGCGGCCGACTGAACTTGTCCCGTCACCCCGACCTCGATCGGGGGTGACGGTGTCTCGCCGGGACATGACTCCTTTACCGGACGCGACGGGCATCGCTGCGGCGCAGCATATCCTGTGCAAACAGAGCCACTTGGCAAGATCCACGACCGTGGATTACGCTGCCGTCATGGCAACGTCGCCCGATGCCGATCCGCGGACCGCGCACATGTTGCGAACGATCGCGATCGCCCTCGCCAGCGACGTGAAGCGCGAGCGCCAGCTCGCCGCCGCGCTCGCGCGGCTCGACCGTACCACGGTGCGAAAGGCCGGCGTGCTCGAACGCGCGCGCCATGCGGGCCAGCCGCACCGCTGCCACCGCAACGTGCTCGACGCCGCCGCGCGCTGGCCCGGGCAGGTCGTCGCGGTCCATGGCTGGCGCATCGTCGGCGACACCTATGTCGCGCATTCGGTGATCGCGCTCGGCGATGCGCTCGTCTGCATCACGCCCGAACCCCCGGGGATCGACGCGACTTTCGCGTTCGCGATCGATCCGTTCATGGTCGCGCCGCCGTCGAACCCGATGGCGGTGATGCGCAACGGACGACGCCTGCCCAATCAGGTGCGCACGGACCCGTCCGGGCACAATGCTGTTCTGCGCCACCTGCGCCACCGCCTGCTCCACGGCGTCCCGTTCGACGAGGCGCTACGCCTCGCCGAGGCCGAGAACGACGCGCGGATGCGACACCGCTCCACGCAGGCGCCGCGTCACGGCAGCGCCTGACGCGCGCGTCACTCGCCGCGCTTGGCGGCTTCCTTGGCGGCGTTAGGGTCGACCGACGGCGCCCCGCTCGCGGGCGTCCCGGTGTTCGCGATATCGCCCGTCGCGGCCTTGGGGTCCGCGGCGACCGCGTTCTCGGCCGCGGTCGCGTTGCCGTCCGCCGGGGCTGCGCCCGCCGCGGGGGCTGCGGGCAGCGGCAGGTTCGATCCCTGCTGGTTGAGATACAGGATCACGTTCGCGCGATCCTGCGGGTTCGACAGACCCGCGAACGTCATCTTGGTGCCCGCGGCGAACTTGCGCGGGCTCGTCAGCCACGCGTTCATCTTGTCGAAGTCCCACGTCCCGCCGACCGCCTTCAACGCATCGGAGAAGGCGAACCCCGCCTTGCCCTGCGCGATCGCCTCGCCCATCGTGCCGTACAGGTTCGGCCCGATCCCGTTCGCGCCCCCCTGGTTGACGGTGTGGCACGCGCCGCACTTCTTGAAGACCTCGGCGCCCTTGGCCGCATCCGCGGTGGACAGCAGCGCTGCGATCGGCACCGCCGCGGCCTCGCCGCCGCCGCCCGCTTCCTCGACGCCCTCGATCGGGTAGCCCATCTTTTCGGGGCGTTCGCCATGGAACACCATGCCGCCCACGATCGACAGGCCCAGCGCCGCTCCGCATCCGGCCAGCACCCAGCCCGCAATCGTGTTGTTCCGACCGTCCATGTCCAGCGATCCGCCCCTGCCTTATTCCCGTACGTCCATAGACAAAGCGCGGGGCCATCCGCAAGCGACGCTTGAGCACGCGCCGTTAAAGCCATAACGCGCGGGACCATATGGACAGCTATGCCGCCCCCGCCCGTCCGATCGTCGACGCGATGATCGCCGCCGCCGCCGCCGCGCCGGAGCGCACCGTGGCCTTCCAGGGGGCGCCCGGCGCCAACAGCCACGTCGCGGTGCGCGAGGCGTTCCCGGATGCGCTGGCGCTGCCCTGCTTCGATTTCGCCGATGCGATCGACGCGGTGAAGGACGGCCGCGCGGATTGCGCGATCATCCCGATCGAGAACTCGCTCCACGGCCGCGTCGCCGACATCCATTTCCTGCTCCCCGAATCGGGGCTGGTCATCACCGGCGAACATTTCCTGTCGATCCGCCACGCGCTGATGGGCGTCGGCACCCGCGACGACGTGCGCGAGGCGATGAGCCACCCGCAGGCGCTCGGCCAGTGCCGCCACTGGTTGAAGGCGCACGGCATCGCGCCGGTCGCCTATCCCGATACCGCCGGCGCCGCCGCGGTCGTCGCCGAGCTCGCCGACCCGGCGGTCGCCGCGCTCGCTCCCCCGGGCGCCGCCGCGATCTACGGGCTGACCCTGCTCGCCACCGACATTGCGGACGCGGACCACAACACCACGCGCTTCGTCACGCTCGCGCGCGGCGGGCGTCCGCCGGTCGGAGACGGCCCCTGGATGACGACCTTCATCTTCGAGGTGAAGAACGTCCCCGCCGCGCTGTACAAGGCGATGGGCGGGTTCGCGACCAACGGCGTCAACATGACCAAGCTGGAAAGCTACCAGCGCGGCGGCAGCTTCGCCGCGACCGAATTCTACGCCGACGTCGCGGGCAAGCCCGGCGACCCCGCGTTCGACCGCGCGATGGATGAGCTCGGCTTCCACTCGAAATGGGTCCGCGTGCTCGGCACCTATGCCCAGGTCCGCGCCCGGGGCTAGGCATACGCGACCGTTTCCCCGCTTCCCTCGCCGCCGCGACGCCCTTACCCTGTCGTCCGAACCAATCGAGCGAACGGGGCAGGACATGACGACGCGAATGACGCTGGCGACGATATTGGCCGGCACGGCGCTGGCGCTCCCCACCACCGCGCCCGCCCAGCAGGTGACGCCCCCGCGCGCCGCGAAGAAGCCGTTCCAGGTCACCTCTCCCAACGGCGCACGCGAGGACGACTATTACTGGCTGCGCGACGACACCCGCAAGAACCCCGAGATGCTCGCCTATCTCGCCGCCGAGAACGGCTATGCCGACGCACAGCTCGCGTCGCTGAAACCGCTCCAGACGACGCTCTACGAAGAGACCGTCGCGCACATCAAGCAGGACGACGCCTCCGTCCCCTACCGCAAGAACGGCTACTGGTACGCGACGCGGTTCGAGACCGGCGCGGACTATCCGATCCTCGAACGTCGCAAGGGCACCGGGCAAGGCATCGGGGACGCCGCCCCCGAACGCGTGTTCGACCAGCCCGTCATGGCGAAGGGCCACAGCTTCTTCGCGCTGTCCGACTGGGCCGTCAGCCCCGACAACCGGCTGGTCGCGTGGGCGGAGGACACCGTCGGTCGCCGCCAGTACGTCCTCAAGGTCAAGGATCTCGCGACTGGCGCGGTGATGGCGGACACGATCGCCAATATCGAACCCAATGTCGTCTGGGCGGGCGACAACCGGACGATCCTCTATATCGAGAAGGACCCCGTCACGCTGCGTGGCTACCGCGTGAAGGCGCACGTCCTCGGCACCCCCGTCGCGACCGACCGGCTGCTGTACGAGGAGAAGGACGATACCTTCCAGATGGGCGTCGCACGCACGACCGACGACGCGTTCGTGTGCATCGGCGTCGAGAGCACCGTCAGCGACGAACAGCGCTGCGCCCCCGCCGCCGCACCTGCCGCCTTCGCGGTCGTCGCCCCCCGCGCGCGCGAGTTCCGCTACACCGCGGACCATCTCGGCAAACGCTGGATCATCCGCACCAACCGGGATGCGAAGAACTTCAAGCTCGTAACGGTCGCCGACGCTGATCTCGCGAAGGGCCCCGCCGCGTGGCGCGACCTGGCGCCCGCCAGCGACGCCGTCTTCATCGAGCGGTTCAAGCCGTTCGAGGGCTTCGTCGCGATCGACCAGCGCGAGGGCGGCAACCGCATGATCCGCCTGCTGAGCGACGAGGGCAAGTCCACCCCCGTCAAGGCCGACGAGCCCGCCTACCGCATGGCGCTCGACGTCAACGAGGAGCCGGGGACGCCGTGGGTCCGCTACACCTACGGCTCGCTCGTCACGCCCACGACCACCTACGAGGTCGACGCGAAGAGCGGCGAGCGCCGCGTCCTCAAGGTCGCCCCCGTCCCCGGCTACGACCCCGCGAAATACGTCACCGAGCGCGTGTGGGCGCCCGCGCGCGACGGCACGCGGATCCCCGTCTCGCTGGTCTATGCGAAGGGCACGAAGCGCGACGGCACCGCGCCGCTCTTCCAGTACGCCTATGGCAGCTACGGCATCTCGACCGATCCCGCGGTCGATCCGGGCCGGATCGGGCTGCTCGATCGCGGCGTCATCTATGCGATCGCGCACATCCGCGGCGGGCAGGAGATGGGGCGCGCCTGGTATGACGACGGCCACCTGCTCAACAAGAAGAACAGCTTCACCGACTTCATCGACGTCACCCGCCACCTCGTCGCGCAGAACTACGCCGCGAAGGACCGCGTCGCCGCGATGGGCGGCAGCGCGGGCGGCCTGCTGATGGGCGGCGTCGCCAACATGGCGCCCGCGGACTATCGCCTCATCATCGCGCAGGTCCCCTTCGTCGACGTGGTGACGACGATGCTCGACGCGTCGATCCCGCTGACGACCTTCGAGTACGACGAATGGGGCAACCCCGCGAACAAGCCATATTACGACTATATGCTGAGCTATTCGCCCTACGACAATGTCGCGGCGAAGGCGTACCCTGCGCTCTATGTCGGCACCGGCCTGTGGGACAGCCAGGTGCAATATTACGAGCCCGCCAAATGGGTCGCGAAACTCCGCGAGAAGAAGACCGACGCCAACTCCCTACTCTTCCGCGTCAACATGGAAGCCGGCCACGGCGGCAAGTCCGGCCGCTTCGAACGCTTCCGCCAGAACGCCGAGTGGCAGGCGTTCATGCTCCAGCAGCTGGGGGTGGCGAAGTAGACGCGCTTCCGTCATCCCAGCGAAAGCTGGGATCTCTATCCGCCGGGCACGCGCTTTGCGGGAAAGGAGATCCCAGCCTTCGGGGATGACGCAGGCAGACAGGCAGACCCGATGCACATCCGCCCCGCCACCCTCGCCGACGCCGACGCGCTCAGCCGCGTCCTGCGCGACATCATCGCCGCTACCGGCCGCGAGCGCCCCACCGACCCCGACTTCACCCGCGCGCACTATCTGGCCAACCCCGAGAGCATCCGGTGCAGTGTCGCCGTAGACGACGCCGGCGACGTGCTCGGCTTCCAGTCGCTCGTCCGCGCGACCCCGGGCAACCGCTACGACGTGCCCGAAGGATGGGGCATCATCGGCACCCACATCAGTCCCCGCGCGCACCGGCAGGGCATCGGCACCGCGCTGTTCGCCGCCACCCGCCAAGCCGCGGTAGAGGCCGGGCTGGCCAGGATCGACGCCTACATCGCCGCCGACAACCCCACCGCGCTCGGCTATTACGAAGCGCAGGGCTTCCGTACTTGGCGCGAACGCGACGGCATCGTCCAGAAAGCGTTCACGGTCGCGCCATCCTGATCCCCGTCCCTACCCCAACCCGTCACCCCGGACTTGATCCGGGGTCCCGCTTCTTCTTCTGCACCGTCGACGTAAAAGCGGCCCCCCGGATCAAGGCTCTCCTGAGCTTGTCGAAGGGCGTGGGGTAACGACACCAAAGCCCTCACTCCCCCGCCCACAACGTCAGCAACGTATGCGCGATCGCGTACGGCGGCGGCGCGAGGAACGCCCCCTCGTCCCCCGCAAGCACGCTGCGGACCTCGTCGCGCGACACCCAGATCGCGTCCTCCAGCTCGTTGGTGTCGAGCGTGATCGCGTCGTCCTCGGCCTCGGCCACGCACGCGATCATCAGCTGCGACGGGAACGGCCAGGGCTGGCTCGCCAGATAGCGCACGTTCGACACGCGGATCCCCGCTTCCTCCGAGATCTCGCGCGCCACCGCTTCCTCGATCGACTCGCCGGGCTCGAGGAACCCCGCCAGCGCCGAATAGCGCCCCTGCGGCCATGACGGCTGTCGCCCGAGCAGCGCGCGCCCGTCATGCTCCGCAATCATGATGACGACGGGGTCGACGCGCGGGAAATGCTCCGCGTTGCAGTTCGGGCATTTGCGACCCCAGCCGGCGCGGAACAGCGTCGTCGCGGTCCCGCAGTTCGCGCAGAAGCCGTGCCGCGCGTGCCAGTCGAGCACGCTGCGCGCCGCCGCGAACGTCGCCGCCTCGCCCGGGCGCAGCTGGTCGAGCGTCGCGAACAGATTGGGCGAGCGGAACGGCGGCGGCGCCCCTGCACCCGGGATATGCGCCGCGAAGCGCGGGCGCCCCTCGTCGAGCCCGAGCAGCACGAACTCCGCCTCGTCGGGCGCCTCGGTCAGCATCGTCCACGCCAGCTGCCCGTCGTCGGTCGCCTCCGGCTCCCAGGCGTGGAGCCGCAGCAGCCGCGCCTGCCAGTTGCCCATCGCCGCCGCGACGCCCTCCGCATCGTGGCGCAGATGGTCCGCACGGTCGAGCCGGCCACCCGTGAATCCTGGAGGCGTGAATCCCGGCGCGCTCACCGCGACTGGAACCGTGCGGCATCCTTCGCCAGCGCGGGCGGAACGATCTGCCGCAGCCCCCATTTCTCCGCCGGGAAGTAGTTGACCATGATCGTGCCCCGCGCGGTCTTCGCGAAATCGACCCACGCGATCGTTCCCGCCGCGCCACCCCAGCCATAGGTGCCTTTCGACGCGCCGCCGGGCACGTCCTCGAGATACACCGATCCCCCCGCGCCGAACCCCATCTTCGCCGCCGCATTGGTCCCGCCGGTGCCGCCGCCGATCCCCTGGAAGAACACGCCCGCGGGCAGCAGGTTCGACGTCGCCAGCTTCACCGTCTCGGGCTTCAGGATCCGCACCCCGTCCAGCTCGCCATAATTCTGGATCATGTGGAGGAACCGGTCGTAATCGCGCGCCGACGACACCAGCCCCGCCCCGCCATAGGGAAAGCTGGGCGGCGACAGGAACACCGACGTCGCCGCGGGATCGAGCGGCACGCGGTTGTCGCCGACGAACGCATAGTTGGTCGCCAGCCGTGCGACATCCGCCTGCGGCACCGTGAACCCGGTCGATGTCATCTTCAGCGGCGCGAAGATCCGCGTCTGGAGGAACCGGTCGAACGGCATCCCCGACGCCTTCTCGATCACCGCGCCCATCACGTCGAGCCCGATCGAGTAATGCCACACCGTCCCCGGCTGCGCGACCAGCGGCGCCTGCGCGACGCGCTCGGCGAACGCGGCGAGCGAGGTCGGTCGCGCGAGCTTCGCCTTGGCCTCCACCTCGCGGTTGAGCGCGCCGGGCAGGATCCCCAGCCGCTCATATTCCTTGAGCAGCGGCCCCTTGGCGGAAATGTTGTAGCCAAGCCCCGACGTGTGCGTCAGCAGCTCGCGGATCGTGATCGCCGACTTTGCGGGCACGCTGTCGAGCGAGGTGTCGGGGCTGGTCAGCACCTTCACCCCCTTGAACGCGGGGAAGAAGTCCGACAGCGGCTGGTCGAGCCCGATCTTGCCTTCCTCGATCAGGATCATCGCCGCCATCGCGGTGACGGGCTTCGTCATCGAATAGACGCGCCACAGCGAATCGGGGTTCGCGCTCGCCGCACCCGCATCGTCCGCGATTTTTCCCGCCTGGACATAGACCGGTGGCAACCGCCCCAGCCCGAACGCCGCGACGATGCCGGGCACCTTGCCCTCGCGCACCAGCCCGTCGAACAGCGCCTGCGTGTTCGGCAGGATCGCGGCGGCGGACATGGCCGGCACGACGCGCGCGGGCGCCTGCGGCGCGCGGGTCTGCGGCTGCGGCTGCGGCTGGGCCTGGGGTGCCCCGGCATGCGCGATTCCCATCGCTCCCGTCGCCAGCAGGGTTGCCGCACCGATCAGGACCCGTGTTCGCATGTCGCTCTCCGTATTGCATCCGCCGCCTTGGCGAAGACCGTCGGCAGACCCGCCGACTCGAGATCGTCGACCGGCCACCATTCGCCCGCAGCGTGCGCTGTGTGCGCGCCGGCCTCGCCCGTCGCAAGCGCGAGTTGCAGGTCGAAATGCGTGAAGCCGTGCGCGACGGTATGATTGAACAGACGCCAGTCGACCTCGGCCGGCGCGCCCGCGAGGCCGGGCAACGCATCGCCCCAAACTCCGGTCGGCAACGCCCGCATCCCGCCCAGCAGCCCCTTGGCAGGCCGGCGGACGAGCAGAACCTCCCTCCGCCCCCCAGCCCCGTTCGCTGCCCCCTCCCCCGTTCGGGCTGAGCCTGTCGAAGCCCGGCCAGGCCCCAGAAGCGCAGGCCGCCCTTCGACAAGCTCAGGGCGAACGGAGCCAGGTACGGGAGACACCCGCTCCAGCCAGAACACCGTCCCGAACCGCTGCGGCTTCGTCCCCTTCGCCTTCTTCGCCGGAAATGCCTCCGGCGTCCCCAAAGCAAACCCCGCACAATCCTCCCGCAGCGGGCACAACAGGCATTTCGGCCCGCGCGGCGTGCAGATCGCCGAGCCCAGATCCATCATCGCCTGCGCGAAATCCCCCGCGCGCGCGTCCGGCGTCACGATATCCGCCGCCGCCCGGATCCCCGCCCCCTTTGCCGCAATCGCGAACAGCCGCGCCACGACACGCTCGACATTGGCATCGACGACCACCGCACGCCGTCCGAACGCGATCGCCGCCACCGCTGCCGCCGTATACGCGCCCAGCCCCGGCAGCGCGCGCAGCGCGTCCTCGGTATCGGGCAACCGCCCGCCATGCTCGGCCGCGACCACCTTCGCCGCCGCCACCAGATTGCGCGCCCGCGCATAATAGCCGAGCCCCGCCCACGCCGCCATCACGTCGGCCTCGTCCGCCGCCGCCAGCGCTGCGAAGGTCGGCCAGCGCGCCACCCACGCCTCGAACCGCGGGCGCACCGCCGCCACCGTCGTCTGCTGGAGCATCACCTCGGACAGCCACACCCGGTACGGGTCCGCACGCTCGCCCGCCGCCGCGCGCCACGGCAGCACGCGGCGATGCGTGTCGTACCAGTCGAGCAACCGGCGGGCGACGTCGGAGAAGCGCTTGGCGTCCACGCCCCGCCTATGGCATGGACGCGCGGATGAGCAAGCGCGGCCGCGCCCCCGATCCCGACGCCCCCCGGTCCAACCGCCCCCGCGCGGTGGCCGAACTGCTGCCCGCGATCGGCGGCGCGGCGTTCAAGCGCTTCGGCTTCGTCCAGTCGTCGATCGTCAGCCGCTGGGGCGAGATCGTCGGTGAACGGTTCGCGGGCGTCAGCAGCCCCGAATCGATCCGCTTCCCGCACGGCAAGAAGCAGGACGGCGTCCTGACGCTCGTCGTGAAGGGCGCGCACGCGCCGATGATGCAGCATATCCAGCCCGAGATCGTCGAGCGGGTGAACCGCTTCTTCGGCTATCCCGCGGTCGCCAAGGTCGCGATCCGCCAGGGCGACGTCGCGCCCCGCGCGCCGAAGCGCGCCGCGCCCTCGCTCAAACCGGTGCCGCTCGATCTCGGCGCCAGCCTCAAGACCATCGCCGATCCCGAACTCAAGGCCGTGCTCGAGGCACTCGCCGGCAGCGTCGCAGGGTCGAGCGGACTTCCGGTGGTGAAATAGGGCGGTGGTGAAATGAAGAGATTCCTTACGCTGTTCGCCGCGCTCGCCGGCACCCTCACGATCGCAGCCGCCACCCCGCGCGACTGGACGACGCTCGCCCGTCCCGCACCGCAAGGCAGCTACGTCGTCGGCAACCCCGCCGCGAAGGTGCGGCTCGTCGAATATGTCAGCTACACCTGCCCGCACTGCCGCCATTTCGAGGAGGAGGCCGCGCCGACGCTCAAGGCGAAATGGGTGCGCTCGGGATCGACCAGCATCGAATATCGCAACGCGGTCCACGATAAGCTCGATCTCGCCGCCGCGCTCCTCGCGCGCTGTTCGGGCGCCGCCGCCTTCTCGCGCGTCCACGCCGCCTTCTACGCCAACCAGTCGATATGGCTCGATCGCGGCGCCGATTTCGACCAGGCCAATGGCGCCCGCCTCCAGCTCTATCCGCAGGACGCGCAGCTGCGCGCGCTCGCCGACGGCGCGGGCCTCGTCGCGCTCGCGAAGCAGGCCGGCGGAATGACCGACGCCGGCATCGCCGCGTGCTTCGCCGACCCCGCACAGCTCAACCGCGTCCTTCAGGTGTCCGCCGCCGCGGTCGCGAAGAGCAATTCGACGCCCGCATTCGAGGTGAACGGCAAGCTCGTCACCAACGTCGGCTGGGCGAAGCTGCAACCCATTCTCGCCGCCGCCGGCGCGCGCTGATCTTTCCCACGGAGTATCCTGCGATGACCCTGCGTTCCGCCCTTCTCGCGCTCCCGCTGCTGCTCGCCGCGTGCGGCAGCGCGAGCGACGGCAACAGCGGCGCGCCCGCCGCGCCCGCCGGCTCGGTCGCCACCACCACCGCGCCCACCGGCCAGAAATGGACCGACGTCGTCAGCAAGACGCCCGAGGGCGGCTATGTGATCGGCAACCCCAACGCCCAGCTCAAGCTCGTCGAATACGGCTCGCGCACCTGCCCCACCTGCGGCGCGTTCGGGCAGACCGGCATGCGCCCGCTCGAGGAGAAATACGTCTCGACCGGCAAGGTCAGCTACGAATTCCGCGACTTCCTGATCCACGCGCCGGATCTCGGCGTCGCCACGCTCGGCCGCTGTGCCGGCGCCACGCCCTTCTTCCCGATCCTCGAGCAGATGTTCGTCGAGCAGCCGACCTTCCTGACGAAGCTCGAATCGCTCCCGCCCGAATTCCAGGCCAAGCTCCAGGCGATGACGCCCGCGCAGCAGGCGACCGCCTGGGTCGAGTATCTCGGCTATATCGACTGGATGAAGCAGCGCGGCGTGCCCGAGCAGCAGCTGCGCCAGTGCCTCGCCGATACCAAGGCGATCGAGGAACTGGGCAAGATCACCGAAACCGCGATGCAGGAAAAGCAGGTCAGCGGCACCCCCAGCTTCTTCCTCAACGGCAAGATGCTGGAGAACACCGTCGCCTGGCCGCAGGTCGAGCAGGCGCTGAAGGCCGCGGGGGCGTAACCGGTCGCTGATCCATCCCCGTTCGGGCTGAGCCTGTCGAAGCCCTGCCCTTCTTATCCACCGTGGACAGAAGAACAGCCCTTCGACAAGCTCGGGACCAACGGGGAGTTCGAATGCAGATCAAGCGCCTGCGCCTTTCGGGCTTCAAGAGCTTCGTCGACCCCGCCGATCTGCGGATCGAGCCGGGGTTGACCGGGGTCGTCGGCCCCAATGGCTGCGGCAAGTCCAACCTGCTCGAGGCGCTGCGCTGGACGATGGGCGAGACCAGTGCGAAGTCGCTGCGCGGCGCGGGCATGGACGACGTCATCTTCGCCGGCACCGCAACCCGCCCGGCGCGCCAGTTCGCCGAAGTCTCGCTCCTCGCCGAGATCGCGGGCGAGGAAACCGAGATCGTCCGCCGGATCGAGCGTGGCGCGGGCTCCGCCTACCGGATCGACGGCCGCGACGTCCGCGCGCGCGACGTCTCGCTGCTGTTCGCGGACGCCGCCACCGGCGCGCATTCCCCCGCACTCGTCAGCCAGAACCGCATAGGCGCCATCATCGCCGCCCGCCCCGCGGACCGCCGCGCGATGCTCGAGGACGCCGCTGGGATCGCGGGGCTCCACGTGCGCCGCCGCGACGCCGAACAGAAACTGCGCGCGACCGAGGCGAACCTCGCCAAGCTCGACGAACTCATTGCGGATCAGGACGCCCGCGCCGCGTCGCTCCGCCGGCAGGCGCGGCAGGCGGAGAAATACCGCACGCTCTCCGCGCAGATCCGAGTCGCGGAGGCGCGGCTGATCTACGCGCGCTGGCGCGACGCCGCGACCGCCGCAGACGCCGCGAAACGCGAAGCCACCGCCTGCGAAGCGCGCGTCGGCGCCGCGACCGAGGCACAACGCGTCGCCGCTGCCGCACAGGCACACGCCGTCGACACGCTCGCCACCGCCCGCGCGGAAGCGCTTGCCGCCCGCGACCGCGCCGGCGCGGCGGCGCACGCGCTCGCGACGCTGCGCAGCGAGAAGGCCGCGGTCGAACGCCGCGTCGCCGATCTCGCCGCCGCGCGCGCGCAGATCGCCGCGGATCGCGACCGCGAAGGCGCGCTCGCCACCGACGCCGACGCCGCGCTGCGCCGACTGGCGGAGGAGTCCGCCACGCTCGACGCCCGGATCGCGACCGCCGCCGCCACCGTTCCCGCACTGGACGCCGCGCTTGCCGACGCAGAGCGCACCGCGCGCGACGCGGAGGTCGCGCTCGCGCAGGGCCTCGCGCGACAGGCGGGCGAGCGTGCCGACGCCCGCGTCGCGCACGCCGCGCTCACCGCCGCCGCCACCCGCGCGGATCGGGCCGCGCGCGAGGCCGCCACCGCCGCGCACGCGCGCGCCGCGCTAGGCGATGCCGCCCCGCTCGAGCGCGACCGCGACGCCGCGATCGCCGCCCGCACCGCCGCCGACGCCCGCCGCGACGCCGCCCTCACCGCGCTCGCCGACGCCGATCGCGAAGAGCGCACCGCACAAGGCGAACGCGACACCGCGCAGACCAGCCGCGCCACCGCCCGCGCCGATCTCGCCGCGCTCGACGGCGAGGCTGCGGCGCTTACCCGCGCGCTTCGCAGCGATGGCCGCGACCGCGTGCTCGACAGGCTGACCGTCGCCCCCGGTTACGAACGCGCCGTCGCCGCCGCGCTCGGCGACGATCTCGAAGCCGGGCTCGATCCGGCGGATGCCTATTGGGCGGGTGCGGACATACCAGCGGGCGATCCCGCCGCCCCGGCATCGTCTCTCGCCTCCCACGTCACGGCCCCAACCCAACTCGCCCGCCGCCTCGCCCAGATCTTCGTGGTCGATCACGACGACGGTCGCCAACTCGCCGCGGGCCAGCGCATCGTTACCCGCGCGGGCGCGATGCGCCGCTGGGACGGGTTCGTCGTCCGCACCGCAGGCGTCGCCGCCGCCGAACGCCTCGAGCGCCGCAACCGCCTCGCCGCGCTCGCCACGCAGCGCCCCGCGGTCGAGCGCACCCTGCGAACCGCCGAAACCGCCCTCGCCACCGCCGAGCACCGCATCGCCACCGCCCGCGACGCCGCCAAGGCCGCCCGCGCCACGCTCGCCGAAGCCGACGCCGCGATCCGCACCGCGACACAGGCCGAGGATCGCGCCGCCGCCGCGCTCGATCGCCGCGCGGGCCAGCGCGTCGATCTCGATGCCCGCGTCGCCCGCACCGCCGCCGACCGCGACGAGGCGGAAGGGGAACGGGCCCGCGCCGCCACCACGGTCGCCGCGCTCCCCGATACCAGCGCGACCGATGGAGCCATCGCGCTGCGACAGCGCGAAGCCGACGCCGCGCGCACCGCGGTCGCCGAGGCGCGGTCCGAGCGCGCGACGCTCGACCGAACGCTCGCCGCCGATCGCGAGCGCCGCACGCTCACCGCCGCCGATGCCGCCAGCTGGCGCGCGCGGGCGGGCGACGCCGCGAAGCGGATCGCCGGCATGGCGAAGCGCGACGCCGATCTCGCCGCCGAAGCTGGCGCGATCGCCGACCGCCCCGCCGCACTCGACGCCGGCATCGCACGCGCCACCGCCGATCACGACGCCAGACACACCGCCGCAGCCACGCTCGCCGATGCGGAACGCGCCGCAGACGCAGACCTACGCCGCGCCGAAGCCCGCGCCCGCGACGCCGACGAAGCGCTCTCGCAGGCCCGCGAGGCGCGCGCCGGCGCCGCAGCACGCCTCGAAAGCCACGAACTGCGGCGCGTCGAGATGGGCCGCGTCTCGGGCGAACGCTTCGAATGTCCCGCCCCCGTCCTGCCCGAGAAGCTCGGGTTCGACCCCGCCACGATCCGTGCACCACAGGACGAATCCGCCACGCTAGAGCGCACCACCGCGGAGCGAGAGCGCCTCGGCCCCGTCAACCTCGTCGCCGAACGCGAGCTCGCCGATCTCGAGGCTGCGGGCGCGGGCAACGCCGCCGAGCGCGCCGAGCTGGGCCAGGCGGTCGCGCGGCTCCGCGGATCGATCGGGACGCTCAACCGCGAAGGGCGCCAGCGGCTGCTCGCCGCGTTCGCGGCGGTGGACGCGCATTTCCGCCGGCTGTTCGCCACGCTGTTCGATGGCGGCCAGGCGCATCTCGAGCTCGTCGATTCGGACGATCCGCTCGAGGCGGGGCTGGAGATTATGGCGCAACCCCCCGGCAAGCGGCTCCAGTCGCTGACGTTGCTGTCGGGCGGCGAACAGGCGCTGACGGCGGTCGCGCTGATCTTCGCGCTGTTCCTGACAAACCCCGCCCCGATCTGCGTCCTCGACGAGGTCGACGCCCCGCTCGACGACGCCAATATCGAACGCTTCTGCGACCTGCTCGACGCGATGGCGCGCGAAACCGCCACGCGCTACCTGATCGTCACGCACAATGCGGTGACGATGAGCCGGATGCACCGCCTGTTCGGCGTCACGATGATCGAACGGGGCGTCAGCCGGCTCGTCTCGGTCGACCTGCAGGCCGCCGAAACGTTGCTCGCGGCGGAGTGAGCATGTTCCTCGACGACACCCACATCTGGCCCCGCGACGAGCGCCCCGCGCCGCCACCACCGCGATCGCGCCGCGAGCGCGTCATCGCGCGGATGCTGCTCGCCTATGCGCTGGCGCTACTGCTGGTCCCGGTCAGCTTCGACGGCATCGTCGACGTCGTGCGCTGGTTGGTGGGATAGAACGACCGGTCCCGGCAAGTGGGAGTGAGCCACATCAACCACTCCCCGCTTGCACCTGCCCACCCCGGAACGTAGAGCGAACACATGGCCCAGCTCGATGTTCGTGAAAAGCTCGAGATCCTCGCTGATGCCGCGAAATACGATGCGTCCTGCGCATCGTCGGGCACCGCGAAGCGCAACTCGCGCGACGGCAAGGGGCTCGGCTCGACCGAGGGCATGGGGATCTGCCACGCCTACGCGCCCGACGGCCGCTGCATCTCGCTGCTCAAGATCCTGCTGACGAACAGCTGCATCTTCGATTGCCATTACTGCATCAACCGCAAGAGCTCGAACGTCCGCCGCGCGCGCTTCACCGCCAAGGAGGTCGTCGACCTGACGATCGCCTTCTACAAGCGCAACTATATCGAGGGGCTGTTCCTCTCCTCGGGCATCATCAAGTCGTCGAACTACACGATGGAGCAGATGGTCGAGGTCGCGCGGTCCTTGCGCGAGGATCACCATTTCCGCGGTTACATCCACCTCAAGACGATCCCCGACGCCGATCCGGAGCTGGTGCATCAGGCCGGGCTCCACGCCGATCGCGTCTCGATCAACGTCGAGCTGCCGACCATCGGCGGCCTCACCCGCCTCGCCCCCGAAAAGTCCGCGACCCGGATCGAGGACGCGATGCGCGACACCAAGCGCGCGATCCTCGACACCGGCGATGCGACGAAACGCTACAAGTCCGCGCCGCGCTTCGCCCCCGCCGGCCAGTCGACGCAGATGATCGTCGGCGCCGATGCCGCGACCGACGGCGACATCGTCACCAAGGCGTCGACGCTCTACGGGCGGTTCAACCTGCGTCGCGTCTATTATTCCGCGTTCAGCCCGATCCCGGACGCGAGCGCGGTGCTGCCGCTCCAGCGACCGCCGCTGATGCGCGAGCACCGCCTCTACCAGTCGGACTGGTTGATGCGCTTCTACGACTATCAGCCGCACGAGGTCGTCGCCGCCGCGGACGACGCGACGGGCATGCTCCCGCTCGACATCGATCCCAAGCTCGCCTGGGCGCTCAAGTTCCGCAGCATCTTCCCCGTCGACGTCAACCGCGCCCCGCGCGAACTGCTGCTGCGCGTTCCCGGTCTCGGCGTGAAGGCGGTTGCGTCGATCGTCACCGCGCGGCGCTGGCGCCGGTTGCGGCTCGCCGACGTCGCGCGGCTGACAGTCTCGATCGCCAAGGTCCGCCCGTTCCTGATCGCGGAGGACTGGCGCCCCGTCGCGCTCGCCGATCGCGCGGACCTGCGCCCGATCGTGGCCCCCAAACGCACCCAGCTCGAACTCTTCGCGGCGTGAGACGGGATTTGAACCGTGCTCGTGCGGTTTGCGGTGCCGCCTTTGACCATCGCATGAGACTCACTCGCAGGTGAAACGCGCGGCGGTCTTGCCGGTTATCGTCGACGAAGGAGATTTTCCATGGCCGACGCCCGCATCTTCGCAGACCTGAAAAAGGATCACGACCGCCACCGCGAACTGCTCGCACAGCTCGCCGAGACGAAGGGCGACACGCCCGAACGCCGTGAGCTGTTCGATACCTTCCGCGTCGAGGTCGGCGCGCACGCCGCCGCCGAGGAGGAGTCGCTCTACGCGACCATGCTCGCCAATCCCGAGCTGCGCGACGACGCGCGCCATTCGGTCAGCGAGCACAAGGAGATCGACGACTATTTCGGCGAGCTGGCCGAGATCGATATGGCCTCCTCGGCCTGGATGGCGAAGTTCAAGGAGATGCGCCACCGCTACGAGCATCATATCGATGAGGAGGAGGAAGAGATGTTCCCCGCCGCCGCCGAAGAGCTGTCCGACGCGGAAGAAGCGCGCCTTGCCAAGGTCTTCGAGGATCGCAAGCCCAAGGAGCTGGAGGCTGCCGAAGCCAACCCGCCCGGCAGCGACGACCGCGATTGAGGCTTCCGTCGTCCCCGCGAGGGCGGGGATCCATCTCCCACAATCTTGCTACTCGCCACTGTTGGAGCGAAACAGACCCGCAGTAGATGGATCCCCGCCCCCGCGGGGATGACGACATGAGATGAAGCGCGTCACCCTCCCCGACCCCGACGATTTCGACGCATGGCGCGACGCGGCCCGCGCGCTCGCGGCGGATCACGTCCCGCCCGATGACATCGTCTGGCAGGTCGGCGACGCCCCCGAAGACCTGTTCGCCGCTACCGCCGACGCGGTCGCGCCTGCGCCCTCCGCCACACTCGCCGTTCCGCGCGCCTTCCTCGATCTTGCGCGCACCGTCGTGCTGTCCTCGGACCCCGAACGCTTCCCGCTGCTCTACACGCTGCTCACCCGGCTCCAGCGCGAGCCGAAGCTGATGGACGACCGCGCCGACCCCCTCGTCCGCCGCCTCGACACGATCGCGAAGCCCGTCCGCCGCGACATCCACAAGATGCGCGCGTTCCTCCGCTTCCGCGAGGTGAGCGATGATGATGGGGCGCCCCGCTACGTCGCGTGGTTCGAGCCCGACCACCACATCGTCCGCGCCAACGCCGCCTTCTTCGTCAACCGCTTCGCCAGCATGCGCTGGTCGATCCTGACGCCGGAGGTGTCGCTCCACTGGGACGGCAAGGCGTTGAGCGAAGGCCCCGGCGCGACCAAGGCCGACGCGCCCGACGGCGATCCGACCGAGGAGGTGTGGAAGACCTATTATGCCAGCATCTTCAATCCCGCCCGCGTCAAGGTCGGCGCGATGCTCAAGGAGATGCCGCGCAAATACTGGAAGAACATGCCCGAAACCGCACTGGTCCCGCAGTTGCTGGCGCAGGCACAGGCGCGGGAGAGCGGCATGATCGAACAGGCGCGCGCAAAGGATCAGGCCGATATCGGCGGCAACCGCGGGGCGGCGTGGGCCGCGCTGCGCGAGGAAGCGGCGGGGTGCACCCGCTGCCCGCTTTTCCGCCCCGCGACGCAGACCGTCTTCGGCGAGGGTCCCGTCGCCGCCCGCCTGATGTTCGTCGGCGAGCAGCCGGGCGACCAGGAGGACCTCGCGGGCCGCCCCTTCGTCGGTCCTGCCGGACAGGTATTCGACCGCGCGATCGCGGAGGCCGGGATCGCGCGTGACGACGCATATGTCACCAACGCGGTCAAGCACTTCAAGTTCGAGCAGCGCGGCAAGCGCCGCATCCACGCCAGACCCGATACCGGCGAGATCGACGCGTGCCGCTGGTGGATCGAGCAGGAACGCCTGCTGGTCCAGCCGCAGGTGACGGTCGCGCTCGGCGCGACCGCCGCGCGCTCGCTGTTCGGCCGCACCGTCACGATCGGCCGGGAGCGCGGCCGCCCGATCGCTCTGCCCGAGGGCGGCCAGGCATGGATCACCGTCCACCCCAGCTATCTGCTCCGCCTGCCAGACGCGGCGCAGGCGGAGGTAGAATATACGCGCTTCGTGGAAGACCTGCGTGGTGCCTACGCGCTGCTCACCTGACCGTCGCCACGGCGCCATCCCCCAACCGTCATCCCAGCGGAAGCTGGGATCTTTCGCCAGTTGGCGCGCGCCTGGACGAGAGAGATCCCAGCTTCCGCCGGGATGACGGAAACGCTGCGACCGGGCGGGGCGTCACATCGCCTCGGGCTCCGGCCCCATCCGCCCGTCCGCATCGTCGAGCGCATCGATCGCCGCGATATCCTCCGCCGCCAGCCGGAACGCAGCCGCAGCGTAATTGTCGCGCAGATGCTCGGCGTCGCCCGCCTTGGGTATCACCGACAAGCCATGCGCCAGATGCCACGCGATCACCACCTGCGCCGGCGTCATCCCACGCCTGCCCGCGACCGAGACGACCGCCGGGTCGCCCAGCACGTCGCCCTGCCCCAGCGGGCTCCAGCTCTGCGTCACGATCCCGTGCGCCTCGTGATACGCGCGCTGCTCGCGCTGCTGGAACCGCGGGTGCAGCTCGATCTGGTTGACCGCGGGCGTCACCCCCGTCGCCGCGACGATCGCGTCGATATGCTCTGGCAGGAAGTTCGACACCCCGATCGATGTCGCCTTACCCGCCTCGCGCAGTGCGACCAGCGCCTCCCACGCCTCGACGAACTGCCCGCCCGACGGATGCGGCCAGTGGATCAGATACAGGTCGACCGCATCGCGCCCGAGCAGAGCCAGGCTCTCGTCGAGCGCCGCTTCGGCGTCGCCATGCCGGTCATGCCACAGCTTCGTCGTCACCCACGCATCGCTCGCCGCCAGCCCTTCGCCGACACCGCGCTCGTTGTGATACATCGCTGCGGTATCGATCAGCCGGAACCCCAGATCGAGCCCCTGCCGCACCAGCGCGGGGGCATGCGCGTCGGGGATCTTGTAGGTGCCCATGCCGAGTTGCGGCATCGCGCGTCCGTCGTTGAGTGTCAGGTTCGTCATCCGCGCCCAACCGGCCAGCGCCCCGCGCGGTTCCCGTCCTTGCCTTGACCCGGCCCGGCGCTTCGCGCATCGCGCGCGCCATGTTCGAGAAGATCCTCGCCGCGCTCGCCACCTTCACGATCGGCGTCATCTCCGCCGGCGGCTATTGGGGGATCGCGCTGCTGATGGCGATCGAGAGCGCGTGCATCCCGCTCCCGTCGGAGATCATCATGCCGTTTGCGGGCTATCTCGTGTCAACGGGGGAGCTCAACCTCTATCTCGCCGCCACCGCCGGCGCGCTCGGCTGCAACCTCGGCTCGATCGTCGCGTACGAGATCGGGCGACGCGGCGGGCGACCGCTCGCGGAGCGCTGGGGCCGCTACGTCCTGATCGGCCCGGGCGAGCTCGACCTGGCGGACCGGTTCTTCAACCGCTGGGGCAGCTGGGCGATCCTGATCGGGCGGATGCTGCCGATCGTTCGTACGTTCATCGCGTTTCCCGCGGGCGTCGCGCGGATGCCGCTCGTCCGCTTCCACGTCTACACCTTCATCGGCTCGTGGCCGTTCTGCCTGCTGCTGACGTGGATCGGCATGACGCTGGGCGACAAGTGGAACAGCGATCCGCGGCTGAAGGCGTTCTTCCATCAGGCCGATCTCGCGATCGGGCTGGTCTTGGTCGCCGCGGTCGCCTTCTACGTCTGGCACCGCATCCGCGGGCTCAGGACGCCGCCTCAGGCATAACCGCGTTTGGCGGCAGCCGTACGCAACCGCGCATCGCGATCCCCCGCGATCGCCGCGATCCGCGCCTGGTACATCGCGACGAGCCGCGGGTCCGCGCGCTCGGGCGATCCCGAATCGAACGGCGGCTGCGGATCATATTCGAGCGAGAGCTGCACCGCCCGCGCATGCGTTTCGCCACGCAACAGCGCGGTCAGCGTGAAGGCGAAGTCGATCCCCGCGGTCACCCCGCCCCCGGTCACGCGGTTGCGATCGACCACCACGCGTTCGGCGACCGGCTCCGCGCCGAACAGCGGCAGCATGTGCCGCTGCCCCCAGTGGCACCCCGCACGATACCCCTCGAGCAACCCCGCCGCGCCCAGGATCAGCGACCCGGTGCACACGCTCGTCACCCATGTCGCCTCCGCGCCGATCGCTGCGACCCACGCCATCGCGTCGTCGTCCGCGATCACGCCCTCGATCCCCATGCCTCCGGGGACGCACAGGATGTCCGCGACGGGGACGTCCGCGAAGGTGGCGGTCGGCTGGATCGAGAAGCCCGCATCGGTCGGCACCGGGTCCAGCGTTTTCCACACGAGATCGAGCCTGGCGTTGCCGAGGCGCGACAGCACCTGCACCGGCCCCGTCAGATCGAGCTGGGTCACATCGGGGAACAGCAGGAAGGCGATACGGATAGGATCGGTCATGCGCGGCACTCCTTCGCTTCGAGGATATGCCCAGGCGCGCGGCAAGCGATCGTCCGCGCTCCCTCGTGGTGCTCCACGGTTGCGCCAGTCATGCGGACGACTCAGGTCCTAACCGAAAAGCCAGTGGCCGAGAAGCCGGTCGAACGGAAAGGTGAAGAACCCCGCGATCAGCAGCGCGCCCGTCACCGTCCCGCGCACCGCCCGCCTGTGCCGTACGACGTTGCCGGTCCGCGCGGTCCACCAGATCAGCGGCGCCATCGCGATCGTCCCGACCGACAGGATGTGGATCACGCTGAACCCGGGCGGGTTGCCGTGGCGGACGAATAGCGAGACGACCGCGGTCGCGAACATCGCCGCGACCCACACCGTCCCCAGCACCCGGTGCCGCCGGTCGCCGCGCCGCCGCAACAGGATCACCGGCGTCAGCCCGGTCGCGAGCAGCACCGTCGCGAGATGCAGCCACACCCCCGCGGGCACCCGCGCCCAGTCCGCCTGCCCGCGCAAGATCGCGGCCAGCGCTGCGACAAACAGCACGATCGCGGCAAAGGCGAGCCCACGCTCGTACCAGTCCGCTTCAAGCGGGCGCGCAGGTGCCCGGCCTTCGAACGTCGTCGCCATGATAAACTGCCCCCTTCACCCACGGACGTGATCCGGGGTCCCGCTTCTACGCTACCCGCCTGAAAGAAGAAGCCGGACCCCGGATCGGGTGCGGGGTGACGAAGGATGGAAATCCGCACCCCATACCCGGCAAGACGCCGACGATATCTTCTACGGCAGATCCGGCGTCGCTGCCTTCGTCCGCGCCTTCACGTCCGCCTTCGCCCGCGTCGCGCCCCGGACGAAGCACCCCGTCGCGCCTCCGATGCCGACGGTCGAACACGTCCCGACGCCCACCCCGCCGACATCGCGGTTCGCGGCTTCCTTCACCGCCCAGCTCTGGTTCTCGGGCGTCACTTCGAAGTTGCGCAGTTCCTTGGGAATGCGGAACTGCTCCTGCGCGCTGCGGCGCTGGCACACGACGATCTCCTCGCCGTTGGTGTTCGTCGGACAGCGCTCGTTGCCATAGAGCGTCAGCACGCCGTTGACCGGCGCGCGCGCGGCGAGCGGCGCGGGCGCGTCGGCCAGCGTCGCGCGCGGCGCGCCCGGCAGCGCGGGCTTCACCGAACGCTCCATCAGCAGCGGCGGCGGCCGCTGCGTCGACGATGGCGTCGCGGTCTGCGCCATCAGCGGCGGGGCGAACGCAACCGCCGCCAGTGCGACGAGAAACGGACGTATCATGGCACTCGCTCTCCCGCCAAATTCACTTTGGGGCGTCGTCATATCAAGGCCCTCAGAACCGCTTCGCCGCCGCGATCGCGACACGGCAGCCCAGCCGGATCGCGGCGCTCATCACCGGATAGCCGATCGCATTCTCCGCGCCCGCGGCCAGCGCGGCGTCGCGATGCTCGACCTCCTCCGCCTGGAAGTCGCGGATCGCCTCCGCCAGTTCGGAGTCGCTGTCGCCCAGCTCGGTCAGCTGGTCCTCGTAATGCGTGTCGATCTCGGTCTCGACCGCGGCGGTGCACGCCATCGCCGCCTCGGGACCCATCGCCGCGGTCACCGCGCCCAGCGCGAACCCCGCGATGTCCCAGAAGGGTTGCCCGATCGTCGGCCGGACGTGGCGCTTGGCGATCATCCGGTCGAAGAACGCCAGGTGCCGCTCCTCCTGCAACGCCATCCCGGAGATCGCGCGCGCGGCGGGCGTGCGATACCCCATCACCGCCAGCTGCCCCGCATAGATCCGCGTGGCGCCATATTCGCCCGCCTGGTCGACGCGGATCATCGATGTCGTATCGGGGCGCCGATCGCCCGGTTTCCACGTCATGCGCGCTTCCTCAACAGCCCTGCGATCGCCAACGCGCCGCCCAGCGAAAAGATCGCGTTCCACCCTGCGAGCGAGATGCCCAGCAGCCGCCACTGCGCCGCGTCGCACCGGATGACGGGGGCGGCGAGAATCCGCCGCAGCATCTCGTCGGTGCTCACGCCCTCGCCCGTCACCATCGTCGAACACGCGGTGATCCCCTGCCACCAGTGATATTCGACCCCGGCATGGAACACGCCGATCAGCCCGGATACCGCGATCAGCACCGCCGCGCCTGCGACCAGCGCGATCTTGGCCCCGCGCACCGGCACCGCGAACGCCAGCACCGCCATCACGATCGCGCCGTAATGCGGCCAGCGCTGCCAGTGGCACATCTCGCACGGGTACAGCCCGCCGAACAGCTGCGATCCCCACGCCCCCGCCAGCAGCAGCACCGGGACCGCCAGCGCCAGGAACCGCGCGCGGTTCTGCGACAGCGTCAGCATGCCGACATGCGGCATCAGTTCTTCGCCTTCTTCTTCGCCGAGTCCGCCGCCAGCGACTGCGTCACCGCCGCCACCTGCGCCGCGCCGCCCAGCCGCGCGACCGTCTTGAGCGCGTACCACAGCTGGAAGTCGTCGATCCCCTGCTTCTTCAGGCTATCGGGCGTCGCGGTGAAGCGCGGATCGTCCTTCGTATCCTCCTCGAGGATCTTGTTGTCCGCCTTCACCTCGTTGATGAGGTGGCGGCGCAGGTCGGCCTCGCGGAACACCGGGCGCGTCTTGAAATCGGGGTCGCTCAGCTGCGGCACGAGGATATCGGGCTCGATCCCGCCCTCCTGCACCGACCGGCCCGATGGCGTGTAGTAGCGCGCGGTGGTCAGCCGCAGCGCGGTCTGCGGACCCAGCGGCAGCAGCGTCTGGACCGATCCCTTGCCGAACGTCCGCTCGCCCATCACCAGCGCGCGGTGATGATCCTGCAAGGCGCCCGCGACGATCTCGGACGCGCTCGCGGTCCCCGAATCGGTCAGCACCACGACCGGCAGGCCGTGCGCGTCGTCGCCAGGCTTGGCGTAATAGCGTTCGATATCGGTCTTCTCGCGCCCGCGCTGCGACACGATCTCGCCGTGATCGAGGAACGCGTCTCCCACCGCGATCGCCTGAGTCAGCAGCCCGCCGCCATTCTCGCGCAGGTCGACGACATAGCCCAGCGGCCGGTGACCCAGCGCCTTGTCGATCGCCATGATCGCCGCACGCGTATCCGCGCCGGTATTCTCGGAGAAGGTGTTGATGTTGATATAGCCGACATCGCCCTTCACTTCCCACTTCACCGGGCGCTGGACGATCACCTCGCGGTTCATCGCCACCTCGATCGGCTTGTCGCGGCCGGGGCGGACCAGCGTCAGGCTGATCTTCGTCCCCGGTTTCCCGCGCATCTGCCCGATCGCCTCGTCCAGCGTGGAGCCGTAGATCAGCTTGCCGTCGATATGCGTGATGTAGTCGCCGGACTTCACTCCCGCGCGATACGCCGGCGTGTCCTCCTGCGGCGCGATCACCTTCACCGCGCCGTCCTCCATCGAGACGGTGAGGCCCAGCCCGCCGTAATTGCCCTCGGTCTGGATCTTCAGGTTCTGGAAATCGAGCGCGTCGACATAGCTCGAATGCGGATCGAGGCTGGTCAGCATCCCCTGGATCGCGCCCTTGATGAGCTGCTCGTCGGTCACCTTGTCGACATAATCCGCCTTCACGCGATTATAGACGTCGAGGAACTTGTCCATCTCGCGGTACGTCGCGGTGTCGACCGCGGCCATCGAGGCCGTCGCGACGGGCAGCAGCGCCAGCGTGGTCACGATCGCGGTCGCCTGGAAGAACTTGCGGGTCATTCGGTATCCTGCGGCGTCGGTGGAACAGGGGGGGTGAACGCGGGACGATAGCGGCTTCGCGCGGGCGTTCATAGCATATGTGCCGGTGAACGCTGGCTGACTTCACCCGACGAGCGCGGTGATGTCGACCGGCCGGCCGCGACGGCGCAGCTCCACCGTCACCTGCGGCGCATCCTCCGCCGGCGCGACCCCCACACGCGCGCCCGCCGCGACCGCCGCGCCGACCGCGACATCGGCCCGCGCCAGCCCGGTGATCGCACTCGACCAGCCGTCGCCATGATCGACGATCACCACGGTGCGATACCCGCGGAACGGCCCCGCGAACGCCACGCGTCCCCCGGCTGGCGCCACCACCGCCGCGCCGGGCGCGACCGCCAGCGTCACCCCGCGAGACCGCACGCCAGAATCCGACGTCTCGCCCAGCCCGGTGACGAGCCGCCCCGCGACCGGCAGCCGATACGCCGGCGCCCGCGCGGGACCAGCCGCCTCCTCGGCCGCCGGCGGCCCCGGTAACCGCTCCAGCTCCGCCAGCGTGGCCTGTGCGCCGCCGATCAGATCCATCCGGTCGACCAGGTCGCGCGCCGCCTCCCCCATCGCCAGCGCGCGATCCGATTGTGCGCGCGCGCTTCGGTCCAGCGTCGCCGCCCGCGCGGCGTGCGCGGTTCGCAACGCCGCGAGCTGCCGGCGCTCGCCGACCAGCGCCGCGCGCCCGTCGCGCAGGCTCTTCGCCGCGACCGCCGCCCCGGCCTCCAGCGCGCGCGTGCGGTCGACATCGGCGCGCACGTCCGCGGTCCGCGCGCGCACCACCGGCAGCACGCTGCCCAGCACCGCGCGGACATGCACCAGATCGTCGACCGATCCCGGCTGCGCGATCGCCGCCACCGCGGGCCGACCCGCGAGCGACTGCAACGCCGCCAGCAACCGCGCGACCGGCTGCTGGCGTGCACCCAGCTCCGCACGCTGCCGCGCGAGCAGTGCGCCCACGATCGCCACGCGCGCCCGCGCCGCCGCCAGATCCGCCTCCGCCCGCTCGATCCGCGCCGCCACTGCCGCCTCCGAAGCCCGTGCCGCGGCGGCGGCATCGCGCTCGCCCTCGGCCGCACGCTCCAGCCGCGCCGCGCGTCGCCCCGCCTCCGCGGCCTCCGACCGCGCGATGACCAACCGCGCCCGCGCCAGCGCAAGGTCGTCCTGCGCGGGCGCCGCGGTCGCGAGCAGCAAGGTCGCCACCGCACCGCCTAGGGCCAACGCCATCACCCCCGTTCGTTTCGAGCGACGTCGAGAAACGCGGTCCACGCACGGACGACGGACGACACCCGTCACCTAACCCTCCCGATGGTAGGGATGCCCCGCCAGGATGCTCGTCGCGCGGAACAGCTGTTCCGCCAGCATCGCGCGCGCCAGCAGGTGCGGCCATGTCGCGCGCCCGAACGACACCAGCAGGTCCGCCCCGGCCCGCGCCGTGTCGTCGAACCCGTCCGCCGCACCGATCTCGAACCGCGCCTCGCGCACGCCGTCGTCGCGCCACCGTCCCAGCGTCGCGGCGAACGCGCTCGACGCCATCACCTCGCCCTTCTCGTCGAGCAGCACACGCTTCGCCTGCCCCAGGAGATCGGGCATCCGGCCACCGGTATCGGGCAGCTCGGTGACGCGCGTCGGCCACGCGATCCGCTTCATATAGCGGTCGACGAGGTCACCTTCGGGCGAGCGGGCGATCCGGCCGCGCGCGACGATGTGGAGCAGCACGCGCGCGGACGCGGGGTTATTGCGGCGTCGTCGGCGCCGTCTCGGGCGCGGGCGGCGCATCGCCGAACGACCACATCCGCTCCAGATTGTAGAAGCTGCGCACCTCGGGCCGGAACAGGTGGACGATCACGTCGCCGCCGTCGATCAGCACCCAGTCCGCGGTCGGCAGGCCCTCGATCCGCGCGGGGCGGCCGGTCTGCGCCTTGATCTTCTCCGCCAGCTTCATCGCCATCGATGCGACCTGCCGCGTCGAGCGACCGCTGGCGATCACCATATAGTCCGCGATCGACGATTTCCCCGCGAGCGGGATCGAGATCGTGTCGACCGCCTGGTCGTCGTCGAGCGACTGGAGGACGATTGCGTGCAGCGCCTCGATCGCTTCGATGTCGGAAGAGCGGTAGGCGGGTTGGGTAGAGGCCAAGGTTACTCCTGGGGTTTCATCTGGGGTGGCGCAGCGGGACGGGTGTCGCCCGCATGGCGATACCAGTCCGGATCGGCGCGGCGCAGTTGCGTCGCGGAGGTCGGGTCGGGGCGGAAGCACAGGCTCACCAGCGCCGGAAGACTCCACTCGGTCCAACGCTTCGCCTGGCGTGCGGGGTGTTGGAAGCGCCGCAGCCAACCGCTCGCGGGGGCCGCGAGGGCAACCCGCTCATAGCCCGGACGGGCGACGACCGCAATCGGCAGCGTATGCGCGATCCCGCGCCAGTCCTTCCACCGATGGAACTGCGCCAGATTGTCCGCCCCCATCAGCCATACGAACCGCATCTTGGGATGCAGCCGCACCAGCGCGCGCAACGTATCGATCGTGTAGCGCGTCCCCAGCCGCGTCTCGATGTCGGTCGCACGGATCGGCGCGCGCCGCGCCATCCGCCGCGCGGACGCCAGCCGCGCGGGCAGCGGCGCCATCCCCCTGGCGGGTTTCAGCGGGTTGCCCGGCGACACCAACCACCACGCCTCGTCCAGCCCCAGCGCGTCGATCGCGGCCAGCGTGATGCGGCGATGCCCGCGATGCGCCGGGTTGAACGATCCCCCCAGCAGCCCGACGCGCCCCGTTGATTGTCGGTTCACCCGCGAACCTGCCCCGTCCCGCGCGCCACCCATTTGTACGTCGTCAGCCCTTCGGCGGCGACCGGCCCGCGCGCATGGAGCCGCCCGGTCGCGATCCCGATCTCCGCACCCAGCCCGAACTCGCCGCCGTCCGCGAACTGCGTCGAGGCGTTCCACAGCACGATCGCCGAATCGACCCGCGCCAGGAACCGCTCCGCGACGCCCTCGTCCGCGGCGACCACGGCGTCGGTATGGTGGCTACCGTGGCGCGCGATATGCCCGATCGCGCCGTCCACCCCGTCGACGATCGCGGCGGAGGCGATCGCGTCGAGATACTCGGTATCCCAATCCTCGTCATCCGCGGGTGCGACACCCGGCACCAGCGCGCGCACCGCCGCATCCCCCAGCACCACGCACCCCGACGCGCGCAGCGCCGCGACCAGCGTCGGCGTCTCCCGATACGCGCGATCGATCAGCAGCGTCTCCATCGCGCCGCACACCCCCGTCCGCCGCATCTTCGCATCGACGACGATCGCCGCCGCCATCGCCGGGTCCGCCGAAGCGTCGACATAGACATGGTTGATCCCGTCGAGATGCGCGAGCACCGGCACCCGCGCCTCGCGCTGGACCCGCGCGACCAGCCCTTTGCCCCCGCGCGGGATGACGAGGTCGATCGCCCCCTCCGCCGCCAGCAGCGCGCCCACCGCCGCGCGATCCGTCGTCGCCACGCGCTGCACCGCGTCTGCGGGCAACCCCGCGGCCGCCAACGCACCCGCAAACGCCACATGGATCGCGGCATTGGTGTCGCGCGCCTCCGACCCACCGCGCAGGATGACCGCGTTGCCCGACTTCACACACAGCGCCGCTGCGTCGGCGGTCACGTTAGGCCGGCTTTCGTAAACGATCCCGATCACCCCGATCGGCACGCGCACGCGGCGAAGGTTCAGCCCGTTGGGCCGCACCGCCTCGTCGATCACCTGTCCAACCGGATCGGCAAGGTCGGCGACCGCATCGACCCCTGCGGCAATCCCCTCCAGCCGCGCCGCATCCAGCCACAACCGGTCGAGCATCGCCGCGCTCAGCCCGCTTTCGGTCGCGCGCGCCATGTCGGCGGCGTTCGCCGCAAGGATCGCGGGCGCAGCATCGCGAAGCGCGGTGGCGGCGGCGTGGAGCGCCCGCACCTTGTCCGCCGAGGGTGTCGTCGCCAGCGCCGCCGCGGCGTGCCGCGCGCGTTCGGCCATGGCCAGAATTTCGGTATGGATCGCCTCGGTCATCGCGGCGTGGCTATCACGCGACGGCGCGGACGGACAGTGTCAGGACGGTTTGCCCGGCGTGCAGCTGTCGCCCTCGCGCTCCGCGACGGCGGGCGGCTTCTTGCGCCCCATCGTCCAGTTCGACTGCGCGCGCACCTGCGGGTTGGGCGCGCACCAGATCTCGCCGGTTTCGTTGATCGCGGTCACCCAGATCAGGTTGTGCTCCTGCCCGTAATCGATGACCGCGAACGCATAGCCCGGTCCCTTGTCGAGCACGGTGACGGGGATCGGCGGATCGAGCTGCTGGAACGACATAGGGGAAACCTTCGAGACTGTCCCGCCCAAGCGCGCGGCCTGGGTGCGGGGTTCCACCGCTGGCATCGCAAACATCCTGACCTATATCATGACGATGACCAGCCCTTCCGCCCCCATCGATCGCCGTCGCCTGTTCGGCCTCGCCGGTGCCGCGACCGCCTCGATCGTCCTGTTCGGATGCGGCACCGCGCCTGAGGCCGCCGCGGCGGAAACCTTTCCCTTCCGGCTGAGCGATGCCGAATGGCGCAAGCGCCTGTCGCCTGCCGCCTATCAGGTGCTCCGCCACGAGGACACCGAACGCCCCTATTCGAGCGCGCTCAACGGCGAGCATCGCGCAGGGACATTCGCTTGCGCCGGCTGCGCGCAGCCGGTCTTCTCCTCGAAGACCAAGTTTGAAAGCGGCACGGGCTGGCCCAGCTTCTGGGCGCCGCTGCCCCGCAGCGTCGGCACGCGAACCGATTCGTCGCTCGGCATGGCGCGGGTCGAGGTGCACTGCGCGCGCTGCGGCGGGCATCTGGGTCACGTCTTCGACGACGGACCGAAGCCGACCGGCAAGCGCTATTGCATGAACGGGGTGGCGATGACGTTCCGGGCGGCGTGATCCGCCACTGGGTCGGTTCGACGTGCACGCTGCGAACCCAGATCGCCCCGGCGAGATGCCGTCATCCGGGGCTCCGCTTTTTCTCGGGGCGAAGCCCTGAAGGCGGATCCCATCATCGCTGAACGGCGATCCGCGACGGGATCGATCAGAACGCGGTGCCAGAGACCGTGTGCGCGACCGGGACCGGCGCATTGGTAGCGATCACCACCGTCGGCAGCGCCGGGGTCGTCTCGATCGCAGGCTCGGGTGCCGGGGCGATCTGCGGCGCATGCCCCGAATAGATGAAGCCGCGCGTCGGATAGCTCGAGGTGCCGAGCCCGCCCTGCGGCGCATACCACACCTTCACCATGCTCCAGTCGCCCGCCGCCGACACGTCGATCGCGCGGACGTTCGTCTCGATCGCGCCGCGGTGCGACCAGTTGGCATGGGTCAGAAGCACCTCGCGGTCGCTGACGATCTTGCTGACCATCGCGACATGGCCGACGCGCATCCGGCGGGTCGAGTCGAAGGCGAGGACCGCGCCGACCTTGGGCGCATGGCCGCGCTCGTACCGGCCCTCGGCCTGGCCCCACCAGGTGTTCGCGTTGCCGCGGATCGCGATGCCCGAAATCTCGCGGGCATAGGGCGCGCACTGCCAGAACTGCGCCATCGCAGGGGTCGCCGTCATCAGGCCGAGCGTAAACACCAGCGCGAATCGCGCTGCAAGCATCTTGAATGTCATGTGACCCCCCAAAGGTCCCGCGATCCGTTGATCTTGGGCTAGAGGGGGTTTCCCAGGTTGGAAATAGCGCGACCCCACCGAACGGAACCTTTTCCGACGAAGCGTTTCGCCGCGACGACGACCGGCGGCGCGACGTCAGTCTGAATGCCCGATGACTCTAGCGACGGTGCCGCGCACGCCCTCGAATCGCACCGATAGCGCTGTTAGCGCTCACGGCTCGCGCGGCGCGGCGTCCACGATTCCCGCCCCGGCCAGCCGCGCCAGTCGTGCGTCATGCTCCGCCCGCCCGAACGGAAAGCGCGAGAAGAACAGCGCCGCCAGCGCCGCGATCACGACATAGATCACCCCGAAGATCAGCGTCAGCCGGTCGATCGTCGCCACCGACACCTGCCCCGGCACCGCCTTTTCCGGGAACCCGGCCACCGACAGGATCACGCCTGCCAGGAAGATGCCGACGCCGGAGGTGCATTTCTGAACGAAGAACGATCCCGCGAAGAACACCCCTTCGGACCGTCGCCCGGTCTTCGCCTCCGAATCCTCGACCACGTCGGCCATCATCGACGCGCCCAGGATGAACCCCGTCACGTTGCTCGCGGTGCCCAGCGTCACCAGCGTGAAGAACACCGGCAGCAGCGCCGCATCCCCCACCTCCGGAAACATCCCCGCCAGCCGCAGCCAATAGGGCGCGGTGTTGAAGGTCGCCCCCATCAGCACCGCGATCATCGCGGCATGCGGCTTGCTCGCGCGCTTCCCGATCCGCGGCGCCGCGACGAACGCGACGACGACGCCCGCGAACAGGACGATCGTGAGGTACACGAACATCGATCCGCGGAATCCCCACACATAACTGTAGAGATAGTTCGACATCGCATAGCCGATCCCCTGGATCGTATAGGCGCACACCCCCGCCAGCATCAGGATCACGAACGCGCGATTGTTCAGCGTCTGCCCCATCTCGCGCAGCGTCGTGCCGACCGTCTGGTCGTGGATCACCGGTTTCGGCAGCCGGACGATCTCGCGGTGGGTGCCCAGCGCGGAGACGAGGATCGCGACGAACATCGCCGCCGCCCCCAACAGCGCGAACCCGGCATAGCCCGCGCGGTTGAGCAGACCGTTGGCGAACTGCGGCGTCGGCGCGAGGAAGATCATGTAGGCGCTCAACAGCATCAGCAGACCGCCCGCCCAGCCGAACAGATAGCGATACGCCATGATCCGCGTCCGCTCGTCATAGTCCGAGGTCAGCTCCGGCGTCAGCGCCTGCGACGGCACCTCGTAGCTGCTGACCGCGCTACGCACGACCACCGCCGTCACGAACAGCCACATGAGCGTCGCCGCCTCGCCCATCACCGGCGGGTTCCACAGCGCGATCCAGCCCAGCGCGATCGGCAGCGCGGCGGCATACATCCACGGATGCCGCCGCCCCCAGCGCGTCCGCGTCCGATCGGACATCAGCCCCACCGTCGGATCGACGAACGCGTCGATCAGCAGCGCGAGCATCACGACGAACCCCACCGTCGCCGCGGGCAGCCCGACCACCTGGTTGTAGAACAGCAGCAGGAACGTGCCGAACCCGGAATCCTTCACCCCGTACGCGACCGCGCCGAACCCGTAGCTCGCCATCGTCCGGTTCGCGAGGCGACGCCGGTCGGGCACCGCCGCCGCGCCGACGACGCCCGGCGCGATTGCGGGGTCGGTCACTTGAACGCGTCCAGCGCGTCGAACAGCGAGGGCTGTGTCGCGTCCCAGCTCGCCTGCGTCCCGATCGTCATGCCGCCGTCGACCAGGATATGCGTGCCCGTCACGAACGCAGCGTCCTCGCTCGCCAGGAACGCGACCGCCGCCGCGATGTCTTCAGAGGTGCCCGCGCGCTGGACCGGTTGCGCACGCGCGGCGATCGCGGCGATCGCGACGTTCGCCTGCGCGCGCTTCGCCTCGGGCACGTCCAGATGGCGGGTGAAGATGTTGGTCGTGATGAACCCCGGCACCACCGCGTTGACGCGGATCCGATGCTTCGCCAGATCCGCCGCCGCCAGCTTCGTCAGGTGGAGCACGCCCGCCTTCGCGGTCGAATAGGCGGTCGGCGCATAACCGGTGCCCAGCGCCGACACGCTGGAGGTGTTGACGATCGCCCCGCCCCCGCGCTTGGCGATCAGCGGCGCGGCATAGCGGATGCCCAGCGCGACCGAGCGCAGCAGCAGCGCCTGCGTCCGGTCCCAGTCCTCGGGCGAGATCTGGTCGATCGGTTCGCGCGCGCCGCCTGCACCCGCATTGTTGAACACCACGTCGACGCCGCCCGCCGCGTCCGCCGCCAGCATCAGCGCCTCGATCTGGGCGGCGTCGGTCACGTCGGTGCGCAGGAAACGGATCCGCCCGTTCGACGTATCGGCCAGTTCGCTGCCGCCCGCCTCGTCGACGTCGCCGATCCACACCTCGGCGCCCTCCTCGACGAGCCGCAGCACCGTCGCACGGCCGATTCCCGAGGCGCCGCCGGTCACGACGGCGCGCTTGCCCTGGAAGCGCATCATTCTCTCCTGTGTCCGTGTTTTCGGCAGCATAGTATGGGCACCTGCATCGTCAATGCGCCTCGGTTCGAATTTCGGGTTTGCCGGACTTGCCGCCGCTCGCCGGGACGGGTAGCCAGTGCCGCGACGCTCAGGAAAGACAGACCCGCATGGCCCTCGATCCCGAAACCTTCGATGCACTGATCGATACCGTCCGCCGCTTCGTCACCGAGCGCCTGCGCCCGCTAGAAGGCGAAGTGGAGGCGAACGACGCGATCCCGCCGGGGATCGTCGACGCGATGCGGGAGATGGGGCTGTTCGGCCTGTCGATCGCGGAGGAGCATGGCGGCCTGGCGCTGACCATGGCGGAGGAATGCCGCGTCGCGATCGAGATGGGGCGCACCACGCCCGCCTTCCGCTCCACCTTCGGCACCAATGTCGGGATCGGGTCTCAGGGGCTCGTCATGGCCGGCACCCCCGAACAGAAGACGGAGTGGCTCCCCCGGATCGCCAGCGGCGAGATCGTCACCAGCTTCGCGCTGACCGAACCCGATGTCGGCTCCGATTCGGGCGCGGTGAAGACGCGCGCGATCCGCGACGGCGACGTCTACCGCCTGTCGGGTACGAAGCGCTATATCACCAATGCGGACAAGGCGGACCTGTTCACCGTCATGGCGCGCACCGGCGACGAAGCCGGCGCGCGCGGCGTCTCCGCGTTCCTCGTCCCGAAGTCGCTCCCCGGCATCACGATCGGCGAGCCCGAGAAGAAGATGGGGCAGAAGGGCGCGAAAGTCGCCGACGTGATCTTCGACGACGTCCCCGTCCCCGCCGCCAACCGGCTGGGCGCGGAGGGCGAGGGCTTCAAGATCGCGATGCGCGTGCTCGATCGCGGGCGGCTCCACATATCCGCGGTGTGCGTCGGGGTCGCCGAGCGGCTGATCGCGGACTGCGTCGCTTACGCCACCACCCGCACCCAGTTCGGAAAAGCCATCGCGGAGCATCAACTGATCCAGGGCATGCTCGCCGACTGCAAGACCGAGGCGCTGGCGGCGCGCGCGCTGGTGCTGGAGACGGCCGCGCGCAAGGATCGCGGCGAGGATGTCGTCATGGAGTCCGCCGCCGCGAAATATTTCGCCAGCGAGATGGTCGGCCGCGTCGCCGACAAGGCGGTCCAGATCTATGGCGGCGCGGGCTATATCGCGGATTACGGGATCGAGCGCCTGTACCGCGACGTCCGCCTGTTCCGCATCTACGAGGGCACCAGCCAGATCCAGCAGATCATCATCGCGCGCGAGACGATCAAGCGCGGGGGGTGAATCACCACACGTCACCCCGGCGAAAGCCGGGGTTTCGCGCCGCGAGGGCGACACGCCTGGCACGAGATCCCGGCCTTCGCCGGGATGACGACATCACCGATGGGAGAGACGTCATGGATACCACTACCCTGTTCCGGCTCGACGGCCGCGTCGCGCTCGTCACCGGCGGCAGCCGCGGGATCGGAAAGATGATCGCCGCCGGCTTCGTCGCCCAGGGCGCGAAGGTCTACGTCTCGTCGCGCAAGGCCCCCGCCTGCGAGGAAACCGCCGCCGAACTCGGCCCGAACTGCATCGCGCTCCCTGCCGACATTGCGACCGTCGACGGCTGCAAGGCGCTCGCCGCCGCGCTCGGCGAACGCGAGGAGCGTCTCGACATCCTCGTCAACAATGCCGGCGCGGCCTGGGGAGTCCCGTTCGAGGAATTCCCCGAAAGCGGCTGGGACAAGGTGATGGACCTCAACGTGAAGTCGCCCTTCTTCCTGACGCAGGCGCTCCATCCGCTGCTCAAGGCCGCCGCCAGCGCCGCGCGGCCGGGCAAGGTCATCAACATCACCTCGATCGACGGCCTGCGCCTCAACGCGTGGGAAACCTATTCCTACCACGCCTCGAAATCCGCTTTGATCTACCTCACCAAGCGCCTCGCCGCGCGGTTGGTGAAGGACCATATCAACGTGACCTCGATCGCCCCCGGCGCCTTCCCCAGCGAAATGAACCGCGCCGCGCGCGACCACGGCGAGTCGGTCGCCAAGGCCATCCCCGCGCAACGCATCGGCGTCGCCGAGGACATGGCCGGCACCGCTATCTTCCTCGCCTCGAAAGCCGGCGACTATGTGATCGGCGAGACGATCGCGGTCGATGGCGGGCTGGTCAACGCGTCGACGGGCACCAGCATCGACGCATAGAGACAGCGATACACTTTATGACCGTCATGCCGGGCTATTCCCGGAATCCAGCCGTCAACCAGCGCCGGCTCGGCCGATGGCCATCCCCACTCCTCCACGTCACCCCGGACTTGATCCGGGGTCCCGCTTCATCACGACCGAAATCCGCGAGCGAAGCACCGCGCCGCGGAAGCGACGTGAAGTCGGTAGCATCACAATACTGGACGGCGTGTGACCGCCTCAGTCCGACGCTCCGGTCTACCTCTCCGTGGTCCCACGATCGCTCACCGGGCCGGTCCGGTCGCGGGCCGAAGACCCTCGCGTTCCGATTCCGGCACTGGCGCGGTCGGGTCCGGCCGGAACGCGTCGGGCGCGCGGTGGTCCGCACCGGGATGCGGCTTGTCCGCGGCAAGATCGGGCGCAGGATGCTCGGCATTCCCCGGCCCGTGCCCGAAGAACCGGTCGAGCAACCCGAAATGCAGCGCTGCCCCGACCGCACTCGCCAGCGCACCGACTGCGGTCGCCGCGCCGATCGCGATGTTACGATTGCGATGCGCGGGCTCGAAGCGGCCGTGGCTGTCGCGGTGGGGGCGTTTGGCTGGTTTGGTCATGCGCAGGTGAACGGGCATCACGCGCCCGCGTTCCACTCTCCACGTTCCACTTATTGCCTAGAGTCGGATGACATCAAGCTGACCCATATCCTGAGTTGACGAGGTAGTTGCGGCATTCTGCGGGGGAGAAGGCATCGAGAAGCGTGCCGACGCGTCTCCATGTTGCCTCGTGGGATCGCTCGGCGGCCTTGCGCATGAGGTGTTTGATCTTGGCGAAAACCTGCTCGATCGGGTTCAGGTCCGGGCTGTAGGGCGGCAGGAACAGCAGCCTGGCACCGACCGCACGGATAGCGTTGCGGATGGCGGGTTTCTTGTGGCTGGAGAGGTTGTCCATGATGACGACGTCGCCGGGCGACAGCGTCGGCACGAGGCACTGCTCGATATAGTCGGTGAAGCTTTGCGCGTTGACCGGCTGGTCCAGCACGCACGGCGCGTCGATCCGGTCGCAGCGCAGCGCCGCCAGGAACGTCATCGTGCGCCAGTGGCCGTAGGGCACCTTGGCATGGAGCCGCTGGCCGACCGGTGCCCAACCGCGCAAGGGGGCCATGTTCGTCTTCACCCACGTCTCATCGATGAAGACGAGACGCGCCGGATCAAGCCGACCCTGGTATTTCTTCCACTGCGCCCGACGCCGGGCGATCGCGGGACGGAGTTGTTCGGCGGGCATCACGCTTTTTTTTGAAGCTCAGCCCCTCGACATGGGCGAACCGCCAGACCTGAACATAGTCGACCTTCACGTCGCGGCTCGCCAACTCCGCTACCAGTCCACGCAAGGTGAAGTCGCGGGTCATCCGCTCCAGCAGCCAGTCACGTGTCGCGCCGGACAGGATGTTGGATCGGCGACCACCCATCCGGCTCGGTGCGGCGCTGCCCGTATCGCGAAAGCGCCGCACCCATTTGATCGCCGAACTCGGCGCCACCCCGAAGCGTGAAGCAGCCGCGTGACACGACATGCCATCGGTGATTACCGCCCTGACCACCCGTTCCCGCAGGTCCATCGAATACGGCTTTGACATGCTGGCTGGCCTCCTTCGCCAGCCGGCACATTGAATCAGATCGCCAGCCCCATGGGAATCCTCAGCGATTCAGATCTACGTCATCACGCTCTATAGGTCCGCTTGCGATATTCTCGACGATCCAGCACCGTAGCGATGAGGGAGCCAGGATCGATGAGCAACGGGGCCTTCTACGCGCGTGTCGGCAATGATCGGATCACGTCTCGTCAACGCGACGAACTGACCGGATCGTGCGGGGCGTCGCCGCCGATGGCGCGCTGAACCGAACCGAGGTCGAGTTTCTGCAGAAGTGGCTCGCAGCCAATGTCGCCATCACCGATCAACCGATAATCCGGATCCTCTACGATCGAATCATCGGCGTTCTGGCAGACGGTATCGCGAACGCCGAGGAGTGTCGGGATCTGCTTGATACGCTCAACAGTTTCTCGAATCGTGATTTTGAACTCGGGGAAGTCCTCAAGGCTACGACGCTTCCGCTATGTGACCCGGAACCAGCCCTCGTGTTCGGCGGCAAGACTTACTGCTTTACCGGGACATTCAATTACGGCCAACGCAAGCATTGCGAGGCCGTCGTGCAAGAGCGCGGTGGCCTGTGCGGCCCGCTGACCCGCCGCACCGACGTGCTGGTCATCAGCTTCTATGCGACGGAATCATGGAAACACTCGTCGTTCGGCAACAAGATCCTGAAGGCGTCCGAGATGCGCGCCGCCGGCGTGCCGGTTTCCATCGTCTCCGAAGCGCACTGGGCACGCCACCTGTAGGATGGCGGAGCGCGCCAAGGCTCACGCCGCCGCCTTCACCCCGCGCTTCAACAACGGCGCCAGATACTTGCCCGTGAAGCTCCGCTTCTCCTTCGCGACCGTCTCGGGCGTCCCCTCGGCGACGATCTCGCCCCCCTTCACCCCGCCCTCCGGCCCCAGGTCGAGCACCCAGTCCGCGGTCTTGATGACGTCGAGATTGTGTTCGATGACCACCACCGTGTTGCCCTGCTCGACCAGCGCGTGGAGCACTTCGAGCAGCTTGCGCACGTCCTCGAAATGCAGCCCCGTCGTCGGTTCGTCGAGGATATACAGCGTGTTGCCTGTCGCGCGCCGCGACAGCTCCTTCGCCAGCTTCACGCGCTGCGCCTCGCCGCCCGACAGCGTCGTCGCCTGCTGCCCGACCTTGACGTAGCCCAGCCCCACCTCCACGAGCATCGCCATCTTGTCGCGGATCGGCGGCACCGCCTTGAAGAACTCGGCGGCGTCCTCGACGGTCATGTCGAGCACGTCGGCGATCGAGTGCCCCTTGAACTTCACCTCCAGCGTCTCGCGGTTGTAGCGCGCGCCGTGGCACACGTCGCACGTGACGTAGACGTCGGGCAGGAAGTGCATCTCGATCTTGAGCACGCCGTCGCCCTGGCATGCCTCGCACCGTCCGCCCTTGACGTTGAAGCTGAACCGCCCGGGCTTGTACCCGCGTGCCGCGCTTTCCGGCAGTCCGGCGAACCAGTCGCGGATCTGCGTGAAGCTGCCGGTATAGGTCGCCGGGTTCGATCGCGGGGTGCGGCCGATCGGCGACTGGTCGATGTCGATCACCTTGTCGAGATACTGCAGCCCGGTGATCCTGTCGTGCCTGCCCGCCAGGATCCGCGCGCCGTTCAGCTCGCGCGCGGCAGCGGCATAGAGCGTGTCGATCGTGAAGCTCGACTTGCCCGATCCCGACACCCCGGTGATGCAGGTGAAGGTGCCCAGCGGAATGCTCGCGGTGACGCCCGTCAGGTTGTTCGCGGTTGCGTTGTGCACCGTCAGCTTCTTGCCGTTGCCCTTGCGCCGCTCCTCGGGCAGCGGCACCGCGCGCGTGCCGTTGAGATAGTCCGCGGTGATGCTTGTCTTCGATTTCAGCAGCTGCTTGAGCGTCCCCTGCGCGACGATCTCGCCGCCATGCACCCCCGCGCCTGGCCCCATGTCGATGACATAGTCCGCGGTGCGGATCGCATCCTCGTCATGCTCGACGACCAGCACGGTGTTGCCTAGGTCGCGCAGTCGCCGCAGCGTCTTGAGCAGCATGTCGTTGTCGCGCTGGTGCAGCCCGATCGACGGCTCGTCGAGCACGTAGAGCACCCCCGACAGCCCGGATCCGATCTGCGACGCCAGCCGGATCCGCTGGCTCTCGCCCCCCGACAGCGTCCCGCTCGTCCGGTCGAGGTTGAGGTAATCGAGCCCGACATTGTTGAGGAACCCCAGCCGCTCGACGATCTCCTTCAGGATCCGCTCCGCGATCGCATTCTGCTGGTCGCCCAGATGCGCGGGCAGGTCCGTGAAGAACGCCAGCGCGTCGACCACCGACAGGTGCGTCGCATAGCTGATGTCCTGCATCGCCACCTTCACCGCCAGCGCCTCGGGCTTCAGCCGCGCGCCGCCGCACACCTCGCACGCCTGCGCGGACTGGTATTTCGACAGCTCCTCGCGCATCCACGCGCTCTCGGTCGACAGCATCCGGCGGTTGAGGTTGCCGATCACGCCCTCGAACGGCTTCTTGACGTCGTACGCCTTCTTCCCGTCGATGAAGGTCAGCGTCACCGGCTTGCCCTTCGTCCCGTACAGGATCGTGTCGCGCACCGCCTCGGGCAGTTCGCCCCACGCCGTGTCGAGCGAGAAGTCGAACGCCTTCGCCAGCGAGCCCAGCACCTGCATGTAATAGGGCGAGGGCGGGTTGGACTTCGCCCAAGGCACCACCGCGCCCTTCTTGAGGCTCAGCGCATGGTTGGGGACGACCAAGTCCTCGTCGAAGATCAGCTTCTCACCCAGGCCGTCGCACGCCGGGCACGCACCCTGCGGCGCGTTGAACGAGAACAACCGCGGTTCGATCTCGCTGATCGTGAACCCGCTGACCGGGCAGGCGAACTTCTCGCTGAACACGATCCGCCCGTCGGGCGCGTGATCGCCCAGGATCGCGCTCTTGGGCGTCGCGGGCTCGACCGGGTCGGCGGGGTCGACATAGGCCAGGCCCTCCGCCAGCTTCAGCGCGGTCTCGAAGCTCTCCGCCAGCCGCGTCGCGATGTCGCCGCGTACCACCAGCCGGTCGACCACCACCTCGATGTCGTGCTTGAACTTCTTGTCGAGCGCGGGCGCCTCGTCGATCTCGTGGACGGTGCCGTCGATGCGGACGCGGGTGAAGCCCGCCTTCTGCCACTCCGCCATCTCCTTCCGGTACTCGCCCTTGCGCCCGCGCACGACGGGCGCGAGCAGGTACAGCCGCGTCCCTTCCGGCAGCGCGAGCACCCGGTCGACCATCTGGCTGACGGTCTGCGCCGCGATCGGCTCGCCGGTCGCCGGGCTGTACGGCACCCCGACGCGCGCCCACAGCAGCCGCATGTAATCATAGATCTCGGTCACGGTCGCTACCGTCGAGCGCGGATTGCGCGACGTCGTCTTCTGCTCGATCGAGATCGCCGGGCTCAGCCCCTCGATATGATCGACATCGGGCTTCTGCATCAGCTCGAGGAACTGCCGCGCATAGGCGCTCAGGCTCTCGACATAGCGCCGCTGCCCCTCGGCATAGATCGTGTCGAACGCGAGGCTCGACTTGCCCGACCCCGACAGCCCGGTGATGACCGTCAGCGTATCCCGGGGAATGTCGACGGACACATCCTTGAGATTATGCTCGCGCGCGCCGCGGACGGAGATCTTGGTCAGCATGGGGTGGGTTCTACTTCTGTTCCGGGCAATGGGCTAGAGTGCAAAATAGGGACACCAAGTCTCATGCGCCATATGTCCGCGGTACGCAGGATCGACAGCATCATACGATGTCGGTGCGCCGGCTTCCTTGATCGGCGCCGACTATACGATGCTGGTCGGCGGCGCGGGCGACGACAGCTATCACATCAACGGTTCGCGGGATCAGGGGGTCGAAAACCCGGTTGACGGGATCGATACGGTCTACAGCCGCAGCGGCTACATGCTGCGGGCCAGGCTCGAACACCTCTTCCTGACCGGTACGAGCACGCTGAACGGCATCGGCGATGCGTCCGACAACAGGCTGCCCGGCAATGCGACCGGGCGGCTCTGCTACGACCGCGGCGGCACCGGTGCGGGCGCACAGGCCCTCTTCGCCCAAATCGCCGCGGGCGCGATGCCGACCGCCACCAGCTTCACCCCGATCGCCCCGTCGCAGAGCCGGCGGCGGCCCGACGATGCGTCGGAACCGGACAGGACGCGGTGCGCGAGGAGATTGACTCCCCGCGCCATCCCCGGTCTCCTCCACGCTCGCACCGTTTCCGCCCAACGCGGGCCGGGCATCTCGACGGAGGATCTCGATGCCGCTCGCCCGCCACGACGCGATCGTCGGCGACATCTACGACACGCTGGTCGACGCCGACGATCCCGATGCGATGATCGCGCGGCTGGGGGATCATCTCGGCACGCCCACCGCCTCGCTGATCGCGCTCGGCGAGACGCCCTCGGTCGTCGCGTTGCGCGGCTATTCCGCGCTGGCGGAGCCGATCTACCGTGAGCATTTCCACCACGTCGATCCGTGGCTGGACGCGGGCCGGCGGGCCACGCCGTTCGTCGCGGTCGATCTCGATCGGCTGGTTCCCCGCGCGACGCTGGTCGAGACCGCCTTCTACCGCGACTATCTGCGCACGGTCACCGACGCCGTCCATTGCACCGGCCTGATGATAGACGCGGCGGATACACGGTATTCGATGACGTTCCTGCGCGCGGCCGGACGATCCGTCGATACCGAGGGGAACGTCGCCCGGCTCACCCGGCTGGTCCCGCACCTGCACCGCGCGCTCGCGACGCGGTCGCGCATCGCGGCGCAACGCGCGCGGATCGATACGCTGGAATCGCTGTTCGACGGCGACGATGCCTGCAACGTCGTCGTGGATGCCGCGCTACGGGTCCTGTGGTCGAGCGCAGCCGCGCCTGCCGGCCTGCCGGTGATCGTCCGCGCGGATGCCGCGGGCCAGGTCCGGCTGGCGGCTGTCGATCCTGCACACCAGCCCGCCTTCCGCAAGGCGATCGCGAGCGCGACCACGACGGTGCATGCCACAAGCACGACACTGGCGATGGGTGACGCACTGGTCTTCGTCGATCCGCTCGGTGGACTGGACGGCGGCGTACGGCGCTGCGTCGTGCGCACCTCGTCGGCGGCGGCCCGGCAGCGACGCGCGGTCGGGCGCGCACGCGCGCTTCATGCGTTGACCCAGGCCGAATGCGCCCTGCTCGAAACCTTGATCGCAGGCGGTTCGGTCGAGGATCACGCCACGGCCACGGGCACGTCGATCGCGACCGCGCGCAGCCATGTGAAGAACATCTTCGCCAAGACCGGGGTGAATCGCCAGGGCCAGCTGATCGCACAACTCCATCGGCTGGCGGATTGACCCCTTCGTCCCTTGCCGCACACGCGACGTGTATTATATTCGCGATACACGTTCGCGGGAGGCACGCATGGCCAAGGACAAGACGAAGAAGCGGATCCCCAAGACGATCGCGGGGGTGAAGCTGCCCAAGGACCTGCGCCGCGCCGGCAACACGATCCTGGCCAAGGCGGCGACCGCCGAGGGACAGGCGATGATCGCAGGCGGTCTGTCGATCGCCGCCGCTGCGATCGCGGCGGCGGCGCAGCGCCCGCGTCCGTCGCACGGGCCCGCCCCGACCACGGGCGAACCGCCCGCGCCCGCCCCCGGTACGCCCCCGCCCGTGGGCATCCCGGACCCGCAAGCGCTGGCCGATGCGGTCGGCAACGCGGTGGACGGCGTCATCGCGCGGTTCCTGTCCCGTCCACGCTAGAGGCCCACCGCGATCGCCCCGGACCGATACGGAACGGGGCCATCGCGCCCCCTTGCTCCATTCCGGTCGGGCCCTAAAGGGTTCGAATGTGGTCGTATCGTCCGGACAGGCTTGGGCAATGACGTCGCGAATCGATCGGGCGACCATCGGCTCGCCAGGCGCTTCGCTCGTCCTGGTCCTGGCGGCTGCGAACCTCGCCGGGTTCGCGATGCGGTTCCTTCTGCCGGGGATCGCGCCGGTGCTGAAGCAGGCCGGCACGTTCGACAACGCGACGCTCGGGCTGCTGCTGGGGCCCGCACTCGCGGTTCCGTTCGGCCTCGGGTCGTTCGCGTTCGGGCTGGCGTCGGATCGGGGGGCCCGACATGGCCGCATCCTCGTCGCCGGCGGTTTCGCGCTGGTGGTCGCGGCCACGGTGACGATGGCCATTTCGCCTTCGGTCGCGGCGCAGCTCGCCTCGCGCGTCCTGCTCGGCGTGGGACAGGCCGCGTTCCTCGCACCCGCCGTCTCGCTGCTGATGTCGGGTACGCAGGCGCGGGACCGCGCGGCGGCGCTCGCCGGCTTCACCATGGCGTCGAGCTTCGGTCGCGGGGCGGCACTCGTCTTGGCCGGCGCGATCCTGTCGATCGCGACGATGATCGCAGGGTCGACTGCGGATACGTGGCGATGGCCCGCGCTGGCGCTGCTGGTGCCGCAGACGATGATCGCGATCGCGCTGCTTCGCATTCTGCCGGCGGCCAGGCCCGGTGCGATGGACCGGGCCGCCGGGCCCCCGGCGCGGCGCTGGCCCGCCTTCGCCGCGATGTTCGCGGTCGGCGCCGCCGCGGTCGGCGCCACGCAGGCGACCGCGACCTGGTATCCGCTGTTCCTCGCCGAGCGACATGCACTCTCCCCCGCCCAGGCCGCCACGCTGGCGGGTGTGATCGCGATGGTCGGCGCGCCGGCGGCGCAGGCGCTGGGCGGCTGGCTGGCGACGCGCGATCCGCGGATCGCGCGTGCGCCGTTGCCCGCCGCGGCGGTGGCGCTCGTTATCGCACTCGCACCGCTATGGGTGATGGCGACCGGTGCGACGTCCGCGCTGTCCGCGGCCGCTGCGTTCGTCGCGGTCCTCGCCAGCGGCAGCGCGACGTTCCTCACGCTGTTCGCGATCCAGGCCGCCGTCGAACCTGCGCGCCGCGGCGGCGTGAACGGCGCATATCTGGCGGTGACGACGGTGGTCGGCGCGGGGATGGGCCCGTGGCTGGTCGGGATGGCGAGCACGCAGGATCCGGCGTCGATCGGCCGCGCGATGCTGGCGGTCGGCATCGGCGCGGCCGCGATCGCGGTCGCGTCACTCTTAGTCCCGCGATCCTGGTCGGTGGCGCGATGAGCGACGACACCCGGTCGGGCGAGGGGTGGCCACTCCCGCTCGCGGCGCCGACCGGCGTCGAGACGCTTGCGTTCGACAGCGACGAGGCGTCCCCCGATGCCGGCCCCGATACCGGCCCGAATACAGGGTTCGAGCGCTACCGCCGCTTCTACGCGCGCGGGGCGGACGCCGAGCAGACCGGCCCGGATTTCCGGGCCCGTGTTTCCGCGCTACGACTTGATCGCATCAACATCTTCTCCCGGCACCTGAACGACGTCGCGCATACGCGCAGCGCGGACCGTGTCGCGCTCGACGGGTTCGATCACCTGACGATCACCCTGGTGGTGTCGGGCGGGTTCGAGATCGATACCGGCGAAGGGTGGCGGACGATCCCGCCGGGATGCGGCGTAGTGGCGGACACGCTCGCGCCGATGCGCAACCGCAGCCGCCACGCCCATGTCGTGACGTCGAGCATCGCGCGAAGCCGGTTCGTCGGCACGATCGGTGCGACCGAGGGGATGCACGGCCGCTTCGTCGGCGCGGGTGAGGCGGCGCTGCTGATCGACTTCGTCACCGCCCTGCTGCGCCGGCTCGATACGCTGGCCGACGCCACCGCGATCCCCGCGGCGCATGCGTTGATCACCCTGATCGCCGCAGCGATCGGAACCGCGGGCGACGCGGCGGATCCATCCGCGGTGGCGATCCGCGACGCGATCCGGATCGGGCGGGTGCGCGCGCTGGTCGACGCCAACATCGCCGATCCGGAGTTCGATGCGGATCAGGTGATCGCCCGCGCCGGAGTCGCGCGGGCCACGCTGTACCGGGCATTCCGCGCGCAGGGCGGGATCGCCGGCTATATCCGCACGCGCCGGCTGGAGGCGTTGCGCGTCGCACTGGGCGACGCGGCGAACGACCGGTCGTTCGCGCAGCTGGTGTTCGATGTCGGGCTCAAGAGCGAGGCGCATGCCAGCCGGCTGTTCCTCGAGCGGTACGGGATGCGCCCGGGCGAATATCGCGCCGCGATGACATCGATGCACCCGCGCGACGATGCGGCGCGACAGATGGTGCGGTGGCAGGAAAACCTGCGCGACATCGACGGCGGGGAGGGCGCCTGATCCCGCCACGATATCCCGGCCACGATCGCCACCGTCGCGTCTCACCGGTGATACGCGCAGGCATGGAACGGCCATCGTGACGCTGTAACCCGCTCGCGCAAGGGGAGCGGCTTTCGGCAGCATGTCACGCGCGCCCTCTTGCCGCTCGCCACCTTGGCGGAGATCGATACGGTGCTGCATTCCATTTCCATGGCCGACCCTGACGGCGCCATCGACGTCGTCCTTGCGGCATTGGCCGGGCAGCCCGTCGAACGTACGATTCCGGCGGCGGCACTGAGCCACGCGATCAGCGGCCACGCGGTCTCCCGCCCCAGCGATACCGAGTCGGCCTGTCCGGTACGGCCCGGCCGGGTCGTCTCGCGCTTGCCGGGCGCCGCGAGGATCCGCATCGTGCAGGCGGAGGATGGCGGCGCCGGCGCGATCGGCAACCATCGCTACGCCCGGCTGCCGTCGATCGCGCTCGTCGGGCCGACGAGCCGTGCGCCGGTGTTCGCGCGCAACGGCGCGCTGATGGTCGACATCACCTTGACCCCGGCCGGCTGGAACGCGGTGGCCGGCGTCGCCGCGAACAAGCTGGCCAACCGGATCACTCCGCTCGCGCAGGTCGCCCCGGAGGTCCACGCCCGCATCGCCGATGTCGTGCCCGCCCTCACGGTCGATACCGTCGTTCCGACGCTGGAGGCGGTCTTCGCGGACCTTGCCGATCGCAAACGCCACCATGAGGCCGACAGCGTCCGCGCCCTCGACGCTGCGGTCGAGCGTGGCACGACGACGAATGTCAGCGAACTCGCGGAGCAGATGGCGATGACCGAGGCGCAGCTGCGCCGCATGGCGATGCGTCATTTCGGCTTTCCCCCGAAGCTGCTCGTGATGCGCGCGCGCTTCTGCCAGGCGTTCGCGCAGTGGCTGTCGGCGCCGGACATCGGCGGCGACGCGATCAGCGACCACGGCTATTTCGACGCCTCGCACTTCCTGCGCGACGCGGCCAAGTTCCTCGGCACCACCCCGCGTCGCTATGTCGACCGGCTGATGGCCTCCTGATCGGCCGCTGCGGGATCGTCACTTCGGACATAAGACCGGGGCGGCATTCTCGCGCCATGGCGATCACACCGGCGCCTACCGCTTCGGTTTCGCCTCGATCAGCCACGGCTTCACCCCGCCGGTCGGGCGGGCGGTGCCATCGAGCCGGCGGACGGTCAGCACGCGAACGGGCTGGCGCAGCAACTGGCCCTTCGCCCCCTGCACCGTGACCCCGGTCTGCCGCGCATGGATCCGCCGGACGACGTCCATCCCGCCGACGACGCGGCCGAACGCGGCATAGCCCGGATTGCCTGGGCGCGCGTCCATCGACGGCAACGCGCCCAGCGTGATGAAGTAATTGCCCCCCGCCGATCCCGGCTCGCTGTGCCGCGCCATCGAGATCGTGCCGTCGAGGTGCCGGATCCCGGTCTTCGTCGTCGTCTCCAGCGGGAAGGGCGGCAGGATCCGGCGCGCATCGGTGCGGATCCCGCCCTGGATGAACCCCGTCGTCGGCGCCCCCCGCGTCTGGACGACGCGGTAGAAGGTGGTGTCGTCGAACCGGCGATCGTCGACATAGGCCAGAAAGTTGCGCGCGGTCGCCGGCGCGTGCCGCGAATCGAGCGCCAGCACGATCGCCCCCATCGACGTCTCGAACCGTACGCGCACGGTGCCGTGCGCCGGCTTTGCGGGCGCGGCCGGGGCCGGGGCCGCCAGCACAGCGAGGGCGAGCAGGAAGGGCGAGCGGAGACGGGCTGGGATCATGACATGTCTGACCTAAGGTGCGCACATCGGGGTCGCAAGACGCCCGCGCGACTGGACCATCGCCACGGTCGGGGTACAAGACGGGGATGACGACCACGATCATGCGCGGCGCGATCCTGCTGGCGGCGGCGACGCTGTCGGCCTGCGCGACCCGCCCTGCCGAGGTGCGCGTCGGGTTCGACGCGACCGGCACCACCACGATCCACGCCCAGGGCGCAGCGGACCGCGCGACGAAGCGCCGCGCGACCGCGGACGATCCGGTCCGCGTCGCGAGCGTCTCGAAGCTGGTCGTCGCGCTCGCGGTGATGCGGCTGGTCGAGGCGGGCATGCTCGATCTCGATCGCGACGTGTCGGACACGCTCGGCTGGCGGCTGCGCAACCCCGCCTTCCCGGACGTGCCGATCACGCTGCGGCGGCTGCTGTCGCATCGTTCCTCGCTGACCGACGGCGCGGATTATCTGGTCCCGCTGGGCGTACGACTGGAAGACTGGGTCGCCAACCCGAAGGCGTGGGACGCGGCGCACGCGGCGGGCACCTATTTCCGCTACACCAACCTCAACTTCCCCGTCGTCGCGACCGTGATCGAACGCGCGATCGGCGAGCGGTTCGATCGCGTCATGGCCCGCACCGTCTTCGCGCCACTGAAGATCGACGCCTGCTACAACTGGTTCGGCTGTTCGGACACGGCGCGGACGCGCGCGGTGGTGCTGTACCGTGCCGACGGCAGCGTCGCGCGCGACGATCCGCGCGGCGACCCCTGCCCGCTCGTCGTGCGCGCAGGCGAGGCATGCGACATCGCGCGCTATCGCGTCGGCGAGAATGCCGGCGTGTTCGGGCCGCAGGGCGGGCTCAGGATCTCGATGCGCGGGCTGGCCGGAATCGGCACGATGCTGCTCCGCGGGGGCGACGGCTTCCTGTCCCCCGCCTCGATCGCGACGCTGGAGGCACCGGCCTGGACCTATGACGGCACGAACGGCGACACGTCGAACGGGTTCTACTGCCGCTACGGCCTTGCGACGCAGACGATCCCGACATCGCGCGCAGGATGCGACGACGATCTGTTCGCCGACGGCCGCCCGCATGTCGGCCACGCAGGCGAAGCCTATGCGCTCCGCTCGGGTCTGTGGCTCGATCGCGCGACGGGCACCGGGGTCGCCTTCTTCGCGACCACGGTGCCCGATGGCGACAAGGGACGCTCGCGGTTCAGCGCGCCCGAGGAGCGGCTGGCGCGGTAGCCGCCTTGCGCGCCGCGACCTTGGCACGGTGATGCCCGATCGCGCATCCGGCCGCCGCGCCGAGCACCGCATGCCCCTTGCCGACGAAATGGCCGCCGATCCCGCCGACCGCAGCCCCCTTGAGACAGCCCGCGGCCTCGGCCGGTCCGGCGATGGCGATCATGGCGACGGCGCCCAATACGGCGCCGAGTACCGGGCCGGGGAACATCCTGGTCATCGCGAATCCTCCTTCATGTGGAGGACGGACGCTACGCCACCGCAGATGGCGTGGGGATGATGCACGGATGACGATAATGTAATCCCTGCACCGCGTCCGCTTCGCGACGGCGCGTCGGGTCGTGGAGCGCCTGTGTCGCGGCGCCCAGCACCGCTTGGCGCGCGCGCAGGCTGGCATGGAGGAAGTCCGCCGGCCGCGCGGCGAACCGTCGCGGCGTCGTGCCGAGAAAGGTCTGTGCATCGCGCAGGAAATGCGATGCGTCGAAATAGGTCGGGTCGATCGCGTCGTAATCCTCGATATCGCCCGATGCGACGATCTGGAGGTACGACCACAGGAACCGCGCGCGGCGGAACAGGAGCTTGGGCGTTAATCCGAAATGCCGCAGCGCCACGCGGCGCAGTCGCGCGCTCGGCACGCCGACCATCGCCGCTGCGGTCGCGATATCGTGGTCGATATCGTCGACGATCACCGCGGACAGTCCTCGGATGACCTCCTCGTCGCGATGCGGTACGCTCAGGATCGCTGCGAAATGCGCGTCGAGCACGGGGGCGATCGAACGTCCGTCCGCATGATCCAGGGCCGCGATCAGATCGGCAAGGAACGGGGCGGGCAGGATCTGGACCGCGGGCACCACCCGGTTGTGAATATCGAAGGCGGGCCGACGCGCGAGCCTGGCCCAGCCGAGCGCGCTGATACCGATCCCGATCATGATCCCGCCCTGCGTCGTCGCTTCCAGCGCGCGACTGGTGGGGCCGAATATCGTCGCCTGCGGAAGCGGGCCGAAACGATGATTGCCGATCCGCACCTCGACAGGCCCGGCATCGAAGGTGATCCGCAGGTTCGCCGTGGCGGGCAGGAACCAGTCGATCCGCGGCAGATCGCTGTCCGAAACATAGACGTGATAGCCGGTGATGTACTCACCCAGCGTGGCGGCGGGCTGCTCGTACCGCACGCGGAGGCCGGGCGGCATCGCGAAAACGGAATCGGGGATACCTGGACTGTTCGTCCCCCCGGCTATCTCTCCCCGTCGCATTGTAAGAATCGCTTCCCCCACGAGCGCGTTCTCTAGGCCGCGAACCCACCGCAGTCCAGAGTTACGCGTCCCGGCATGGGACATGGTATGGCGAACCCCTGAGGGGAAACGTGGTTCCAGCGATCGCGACGGGGCATGCACTCGCACTCCCTCGTATTCGCCACTCCGGGGCGCGTCGCGACATCGGCGCGACGCGCGGGCGGCTCAGATATGGATCGGCTTGCCCTGCACCGCCATCGCGGCTTCCTTCATCGCTTCCGAATGCGTGGGGTGCGCGTGGCAGGTATAGGCGATGTCCTCGCTGGTCGCGCCGAACTCCATCGCCTGCGCCGCCTGCGCGATCATCGTGCCTGCAAGGCTCGCGACGACCCACACGCCCAGCACGCGATCGGTCTTCGCGTCCGCGATCACCTTGACGAAGCCGTCGGTGTCGCGGTTCGTCTTTGCGCGGCTGTTCGCCATCATCGGGAACTTGCCGACCTTCACCCCATTCCCGTTTTCTGCGCCCTTCTCGCGCGCGACCTCCTCGGTCAGCCCGACGCCCGCGATCTCGGGCATCGTGTAGACAACCGACGGGATCACGTCGTGGTTCACGATTCCCGTCTGCCCCACGATGTTCTCCGCGACCGCGATGCCCTCGTCCTCGGCCTTGTGCGCCAGCATCAGCCCCGGCGCGACGTCGCCGATAGCCCACACGCCGCCCACATTGGTGCGGAAGTCGTGATCGATCGCTACCTGCCCACGCTCGGTCAGCTTCACGCCCGCCGCCTCGAGGTTCAGCCCGTCGATGTTCGGCTTACGGCCAATCGCGACCAGCACGACGTCGGCCTGCAGCGTCTGGCCATCCCCGCCCGCCGCGGGCTCGACCTGGACGCTCGCCTTGTCGCCCTGCACGGCGACGCCGGTCACCTTGGTGCCGGTCATCAGCTCGAAGCCCTGCTTCTTGAACAGCTTGGCCGATTCCTTGCGGACCTCGCCGTCGAAGCCGGGCAGGATCTGGTCGAGATACTCGACGACCGTCACCTTGGCGCCCAGCCGCCGCCAGACGCTGCCCAGCTCCAGCCCGATCACGCCGCCGCCGATCACCACCATGTGCTCCGGCACCCTGGGCAGCGCGAGCGCGCCGGTTGAATCGACGACGACGCTCTGGTCGATCTCGACGCCCGGCAGCGGCGTCACCGACGATCCGGTCGCGATCACGATGTCCTTCGCGGTCACGCTCTGCCCGCCGACGTCGACGGTGTGCGCGTCTTTGAACGCGGCGCGGCCCTTGAGCCACGTTACCTTGTTCTTCTTGAACAGATATTCGATCCCGCCGGTCAGCTCGCCGACCGCCTTCGCCTTTTCGGCGTGCATCGCCTCAAGGTTGAGCGTCGCGCCCTGGATCTCGACGCCGAACTTGGCGAGATGCCCGCCGGTCGCCTCCTCGAACAGCTCGGACGCGTGGAGCAGCGCCTTCGACGGGATGCACCCGACGTTCAGGCAAGTGCCCCCCAGCGTCTCGCGGCTCTCCGCGCACGCGGTCCGCAGGCCCAGCTGCGCCGCACGGATCGCCGCGACGTAACCGCCGGGGCCAGACCCGATCACGAGGACGTCATAGTCGTACTGCTGGTCAGCCATCACACACTCCGTTCGCCCTGAGCTTGTCGAAGGGCTGTTCTTCTTTAGCGACCGTTCAAGAAGGACAGGACTTCGACAAGCTCAGTCCGAACGGAATATGGGGTCTTGCGGGACGTTCTTACAGGTCGATCAGGATTCGCGTCGGATCCTCGATCGCGTTCTTGAGCGCGACGAGGAAGGTCACCGCCTCACGCCCGTCGATCAGCCGGTGGTCGTACGACAGCGCCAAGTACATCATCGGCCGCACCACGACCTGCCCGTTCACGACGACCGGGCGGTCCTCGATCCGGTGGAGTCCCAGCACCGCGGACTGCGGCGGGTTGATGATCGGGGTCGACATCAGCGAGCCGAACACGCCGCCGTTCGAGATCGTGAAGGTGCCGCCCTTCATCTCGTCCATCTTGAGCGTGCCGTCCTTGGCGCGCTTGCCGAAGTCGCCGATCGTCTTCTCGATGCCCGCGACCGACAGCTGGTCCGCATCGCGGATCACCGGCACGACCAGCCCGCCCGGCGACGACACCGCGACCGAGATGTCGGCATAATCGTGATAGACGATCTCCTCGCCCTCGATGCTGGCGTTGACCGACGGGATGTCCTTCAGCGCCATCGTCGCGGCTTTCACGAAGAAGCCCATGAAGCCCAGCCGCACGCCGTGCTTCTTCTCGAACAGGTCCTTGTACTTGGTCCGCGCCTCGATGACCGCGGTCATGTCGACGTCGTTGAACGTCGTCAGCATCGCGGCGGTGTTCTGTGCTTCCTTCAGCCGCTTGGCGATCGTCTGGCGCAGCCGCGTCATCTTGACGCGCTCCTCCTTGCGACCGGTGGACGCAGCGACCGACGGGGTCGGCGTCGCGGCGGGCGCAGGCGCGGCGGCCGGCTTCGACGAGGCCGCGGCGGTCACGTCCTCCTTGGTCAGGCGGCCGTCCTTGCCGGTGCCCTTGATCGTCGCGGGATCGACGCCGTGCTCGAGCACCGCGCGCCGCACCGACGGGCTGAGCGCCGCGGGGCCGTCACCGCTCGCCTCGGCGTCCGGGGCCGGCTCCGGCGACTTCGTCTCGGCGGGCTGCGGTGCCTGTGCGGTCGCGGGTGCTGCGCCCGCCGCATCGATCGTCGCCAGCATCGCGCCGACCGCGACGGTATCGCCGATCGCCACCGCATGCGCACCCATCACGCCCGCGACGGGGCTGGGCACCTCGACCGAGACCTTGTCGGTCTCGAGGCTCGCGATCGGCTCGTCGGCCGCCACCGCGTCGCCCGGCTGCTTGAGCCACTCGCCCAGCGTCGCCTCGGTGATCGATTCGCCCAGTGTCGGGACCAGAACTTCGGTTGCCATCTTATTCCCTCGTACCCCGGCGAAGGCCGGGGTCCAGTTGCGGAACGTTCGTCATCGAGCGTTGCGCTTGGTTGCATCGCGCTGCGTGACCGGGTCCGGCCACGCAGCCTGTCTCAAGTCCCGCGCGTGCGCCGCACCTCGCCGCGCACGCTGTGCCCCAGCGCGTCGGCGACGAGCGCCGCCTGCTCGAGCTGGTGCCGCTTCATCAGCCCGGTCGCGGGAGACGCCGACGCCGCGCGGCCCGCATAGCGCGCGCGCGCCACGCGACAGCCCGCCGCCTTCAGCGACTCCTCGATGAACGGCTCGACGAAGAACCAGTAGCCGTTGTTCTTCGGCTCTTCCTGCGCCCAGATCACCGCTTCCAGGTTGGGCATCGCCGCGACGCGCTTGGCCAGCGCATCCCCCGGGAACGGATAGAGCTGCTCGACGCGCACGATCTGCGTGGTCGTGTCGCCCGCGGCATCGCGCGCCTCGATCAGGTCGTACGCCACCTTGCCGCTGCACAGCACCAGCCGCGTCGTCGCCGCGTCGGCCGCGCCGTTGGTATCCGACAGGATCCGGCGGAAATGGCTCTCGCCCTGGAAATCCGCCGCCTTCGACACCGCCAGCTTGTGGCGGAGCAGCGACTTGGGCGTCATCACGACCAGCGGCTTGCGGAAGTTGCGGTGCATCTGCCGGCGCAGCAGGTGGAAATAGTTCGCCGGCGTCGTGCAATTGGCGACCTGCATGTTGTCGCCGGCGCACGCCTGCAGAAACCGCTCGGGCCGCGCCGACGAATGCTCCGGCCCCTGCCCCTCATAGCCATGCGGCAGCAGCATCACGAGCCCGTTGGCACGCAGCCACTTCGATTCGCCCGAGGTGATGAACTGGTCGATCATGATCTGCGCGCCGTTCACGAAGTCGCCGAACTGCGCTTCCCACAGCACCAGCGTCTTCGGATCCGCGATCGCATAGCCATATTCGAACCCGAGCACACCATACTCGCTCAGCGGCGAATCGAGCACCTCGAACCGGCCATGCTCGATCCCTTGGAGCGGGATCACCTTGTGCTCGTCGGTCTGGTCGACCCACACCGCGTGACGCTGCGAGAACGTCCCGCGCCCCGAATCCTGCCCCGACAGGCGGACGCCATAGCCTTCCGACAACAGCGATCCGAACGCCAGCGCCTCGCCAGTCGCCCAGTCGAAATTCGCGCCGCTCGCGAACATCTCGCGCTTGGCGTCGATCACGCGCGCCAGCGTCTTGTGGATCTGGATGCTGTCCGGAACCGTCGTCAGCGTGCGACCAATCGAATCGAACAGCTTGGGCTCGATGCCCGTATCGACGCTCCGCCGCGCATTCTCCGCGTCGACCGGCGCCGACAAGCCGGACCAGCGGCCCGCGAACCAGTCCGCCTTGTTGGGCTTGTAGCTCGCGCCCGCCTCGAACTCGCCCTCGAGCAACGTCGTGAACTGCGCGACATTGTCGTCGACCCACGCCTGGTCGATCACGCCTTCCGCCGCCAGCCGCTTCGCATAGATCGCGCTCACCGGGGGGTGATCCTTGATCGCCTTGTACATCAGCGGCTGGGTGAAGGACGGCTCGTCGCCCTCGTTGTGCCCGAACCGCCTGTAGCACCACATGTCGATCACGACGTCGCGGTGGAAGGTCTGGCGGTACTCGATCGCCATCTTGCACGCGAAGGTCACCGCCTCGGGATCGTCGCCATTGACGTGGAACACCGGCGCCTGCACGCCCTTGGCCACGTCGGACGGATAGGGCGACGAGCGCGCGAACTGCGGGCTGGTCGTGAAGCCGACCTGGTTGTTGATGACGAAGTGGACGCATCCGCCGGTATTGTACCCGCGGATGCCGGAAAAGCCGAAGCACTCCCACACGATCCCCTGCCCCGCGAACGCGGCGTCGCCATGGATCAGCACGGGCAGCGAGGCGGCATGCTCCTTCAGGTCGCCCGCGATCGTCTGGATCGCACGCGTCTTGCCCAGCACGACGGGATCCGCGGCCTCCAGATGCGACGGGTTCGCGACCAGCGACATGTGCACCTTGCGCCCGTCGAACTCGCGATCGGTGCTGGTGCCCAGGTGATACTTCACGTCGCCCGATCCGCCGATGTCGTCGGGGTTCGCCGAACCGCCCGCGAATTCGTGGAAGATCACGCGCAGCGGTTTGGCCATGACGTTCGCCAGCACGTTGAGCCGCCCGCGATGCGCCATTCCGACGACAATCTCGTTGATCCCCATCGCGCCGCCGTACTTGATGACGCTTTCCAGCGCGGGGATCATGCTCTCGCCGCCGTCCAGCCCGAAACGCTTCGTGCCGACATATTTGCGGCCGAGGAATTTCTCCCACTGCTCGGCCTCGATCACCTTCGACAGGATCGCCTTCTTGCCGAGCGGGCTGAACTCGATCGCCTTGTCCTTGCCCTCCATCCGGTCCTGCAGGAACCGGCGCTCGTCAACATCGGCGATGTGCATGTATTCCAGGCCGACATTGCCGCAGTAATTCGCGCGCAGCGTGTCGACCAGCTCGCGGATCGTCGCCCATTGCAGCCCCATCGATCCGCCCAGGTAGACGGGGCGATCGATGTCGGCATCGGTGAAGCCGTGATATTCGGTCGTCAGGTCCGCGGGCATCTCGCGGCTGGCGAGCCCCAGCGGATCGAGGTTCGACGCCAGATGGCCGCGCACGCGATAGGTGCGGATCAGCATCATCGCGCGGATGCTGTCGCCCGCCGCCTTGATGATGTCGTCTTTCGAAGGCGTGGCGGCAGGCGCCGCGGCCGGCTTGGCGCCGCCCCTGGCGGGCTTCGGCGCCGGCTCCATCTGCGTCGGGTCGAGCGCCGCGGTCAGGTCGTCGGTCGAGGTCAGCGGCCAGGATGCCTTCTCCCAGCTCGGCCCCTGCGCGGCGCCTTCCAGCTCCGCGAAGAAGGCGCGCCAGCCCGGCTCGACCGTCTCGGGCGATGCCTGGTAGCGTGCGTGGAGCGCCTCGATGAAGCCGGGGCTGACGCCCGCCGCCACATCCGCGAAATCCTGGCCTTCGTAACCCATAGTCACTTCCTATCCCTTCTCCCGGCGGGAGAAGGAGGGGCCCGCCACCCGCAGGGTGGTGGAAGGATGAGGGTGAAGCGGGAGGGCCGTATCACCCTCACCCTTCCGCGCCTGCGGCGCTCCCTCCCTCCCCCGCCCGGGGGAGGGAAACCATTTACCCGTTCAGAACCTCGAGCAGGGTCGAGCCCAGCTCGGACGGCGAGGCCGCCACCTTGATGCCCGCCGCTTCCATCGCCGCGATCTTGTCCTCGGCGCCGCCTTGGCCACCCGACACGATCGCACCGGCATGGCCCATGCGACGCCCCGGCGGTGCGGTGCGGCCCGCGATGAAACCAGCCATCGGCTTCGACCGGCCGCGCTTGGCCTCGTCGCGCAGGAACTGCGCGGCCTCTTCCTCGGCCGATCCGCCGATCTCGCCGATCATGATGATCGACTGGGTCGCCTCGTCCGCCAGGAACAGCTCGAGCACGTCGATGAAGTTCGTGCCGTTCACCGGATCGCCGCCGATGCCGACCGCGGTCGTCTGGCCCAGCCCCGCGTTCGACGTCTGGAACACCGCCTCGTAGGTCAGCGTGCCTGAACGGCTCACAACGCCGACCGAACCCTTCTTGAAGATCGAACCGGGCATGATCCCGATCTTGCACTCGCCCGGCGTCAGCACGCCCGGGCAATTCGGCCCGATCAGCCGCGACTTGCTGCCCGACAGCGACCGCTTCACGCGCACCATGTCGAGCACCGGGATGCCCTCGGTGATGCACACGATCAGCGGCACCTGCGCGTCGATCGCCTCGAGGATCGAGTCCGCGGCGAAGGGCGGCGGCACGTACACGACCGAAGCGGTCGCGCCCGTCGCCGCGACGGCTTCCGCCACGGTGTTGTAGTTCGGCAGGCCGAGATGGGTGGTGCCACCCTTCCCCGGCGTGACGCCCGCCACCATCTGCGTGCCGTAATCCAGCGCCGCCTGCGTATGGAAGCTGCCGGTGTTCCCGGTCATCCCTTGTGTGATGACCTTGGTGTTCCTGTCGACGAGGATGCTCATCGTATCTCCGTTCCTACCACCCCGGCGAAGGCCGGGGCCCAGTTGGGAAAGCGGTCATGGCCGGGCGATACGATCGTACAGGTCTTCCCAATCCGGGTTGAACCCTTCGATCTCCCGCACCTTCCACGCGCGCTTCCACTCCTTCATCTGCAGCTCGCGCTGCCGGGCGGCTTCCCGGCTGCCGACGACCTCGTACCAGACGAGGATCTTGCAACCGTACTTCTTGGCGAAACCCTCGACGACGCCGTTGCGGTGTTCCCACACCCGCTTCGCCAGGTTCACCGTCGAGCCGAGATACAGCGTACCGTTTCTCGCACTCGCCATGATGTAGACGCTGGCCTGTTCGTCCATCGAAAAGGCCCCGCTACTGGGCCCCGGCCTCCGCCGGGGTAGAAAACGCTAGGTCAAGCCAGCGAGCTATCGATCCCCCGGCACGCCGTCAGCAGCTCCTTCACCGCATCGACCGACACGCCAAGGTTCGCCTTCGCCTCGTCGTCCAGCGCGATCTCGACGATCTGCTCGACGCCGCCCGCACCGATCACCACCGGCACGCCAACGTACAGGTCGTTCACGCCGTACTGGCCATCGACATACGCCGCCGCGGGCAGGACGCGCTTCTGGTCGTACAGATACGCCTCCGCCATCGCGATCCCGCTGGTCGCCGGCGCGTAATAGGCCGAGCCCGTCTTCAGCAGCGCGACGATCTCGCCGCCGCCGCCGCGAGTGCGCTTGACGATCGCGTCGATCTTCTCCTGCGTCGACCGGCCCATCGTGATGAGGTCCGGCACCGGGATTCCCGACACCGTCGAATAGCTGATGACCGGCACCATCGTGTCGCCGTGCCCGCCGAGCACGAAGCTGGTGACGTCCTTGACCGAGACCTTGAATTCGTCCGCGAGGAAGTGGCTGAACCGCGCCGAATCGAGCACGCCCGCCATGCCGACGACCATGTGGTGCGGCAGGCCCGAGAATTCGCGCAGCGCCCACACCATCGCGTCGAGCGGGTTGGTGATGCAGATCACGAAGGCGTGGGGCGCGTTGGCCTTGATGCCCTCGCCGACCGCCTTCATCACCTTCAGGTTGATGCCCAGCAGGTCGTCGCGGCTCATGCCCGGCTTGCGCGCGACGCCCGCGGTGACGATGATGACGTCCGCGCCCGCGATATCCGCATAGTCGTTCGACCCGGTGATCGTCGCGTCGAAGCCCTCGACCGGCCCGCACTGGCTGAGATCGAGCGCCTTGCCCTGCGGCACGCCTTCCGCCACGTCGAACAGCACGATGTCGCCAAGGCCCTTGAGCGCGGCGAGATGGGCGAGCGTGCCGCCGATATTGCCGGCGCCGATCAGCGCGATCTTCTTGCGGGCCATCCGATCCTCTTTCGTTTGTGTCGTTGTGGTGCGAATGGTCACGCCGCCTACGCGCTTTGCGCGCGAGGCACAACCGCTAAAGCCACCCCATTCCAATTCAATTGTATAACAGTTCTCAATAGCAATAAGATCGACGCACGGGTTTTTAACGCGTTGCGGATAGCATCGCGCCGATGAACCGGCCCGGTACGCGAACCCCTTCGACGCAGATTCTCGCGATCGACCTGATCCGCTTCGCCTGCGCGGTCGCGGTCATGGCGTTCCACTATGCCGCGGCCTTCCCCGTCGTGCCCGATGCGCCCTTCGCGGTGATCGCGCCGGACGTCGCCCTGCCCGGCGGACTCCGCGCGGTCGCGGCCTATGGCTGGGTCGGGGTCGAGATCTTCTTCGTCGTCTCGGGCTATGTCATCGCGATGTCGAGCGAGGGCATCGGCGCAGGTGCGTTCGTCCGACGCCGCGTGTTGCGACTCGCGCCGGCGGCATGGCTGTGTGCGACGTTGACCGCGGCGACGCTCCTGCTGGCGGGCGCGTACCCCGCCGCGACGGTCGCGAACCGGTGGCTCGCCGCCGTCGCGTTCGTGCCGATGCGCCATCCGCTCGACCCGTCCTGGTGGACCTTGTTCGCGGAGGTCTGCTTCTACGCGCTGGTCGCCGCGACGATCGCGCTCGGCGGCGGCGCGCGCGCGATCCGCGGCGTCACCACCACGCTCGGACTCGCCTCGGTCGCCTACTGGATCGCGACGCTGGCGTCCGGGCGCGAGGCGGGACTGCTCGCGCAGGTGCCCAACGTCGTGCGCTACGGCGCATTCTTCGCGCTCGGCAGCCTCGCCTGGGCGATCCGCGGCGGAAGCGCGACGCGCGCGACGCTGATGCTCGCAGCCCTGTTCGCGATCACCGGCGCGGTCGAGATCACCGCCAGCGCCTATACCACCGCGCGGTCGCTCCGGGTCGTCGCCTGGCCCTCCGCGCCGGTCGCCGCGTTCGCGCTGGCGTGCACCGCGATCCTCTTCGCCGACCGCCTGCAACCCGTTCTCGCCCGCGCGCCCGGCGCGTCGCGACTGGCGGTGCTCGGTCTGACGACCTATCCGCTCTACCTGCTTCACCAGAGCATCGGCGCGGTGTGGATCGCCGCCGCGGTACGCGCGGGGGTGCCGGGCTATGTCGCGATGGTGGGCGTCGCGATCGCGATGATCGTGCTCGCCTGGGGCATCACCCGGCATGTCGAGCCGCGCCTGCGCCGCGCGATGGCGCGCGCGATCGCCGGTCTTGCGATCCGCCCGGCGCCCGTGCCCGCATGACCGCGCCGCGCCACCTCCACGCGATCGACCTGCTGCGCTTCGCATGCGCGCTGACGGTGCTGGCCTATCATGTCGGCACCGTCTTCCCGCTGGCCGCATCTTCCGCGACGCAGACGTTCGGCGCGACGGCGCTGCCGACCGGCGCGGCGGCGTGGACCGCGTGGGGCTGGATCGGGGTCGAGATCTTCTTCGTCATCTCCGGTTATGTCATCGCGACCTCGCTCGCCGGGGTGGACCGCGCGGCATTCGCCCGCGCGCGGATCCTTCGCCTGCTCCCCGCCGCGCTGGTCTGCGCGACGCTGACCGCAGCGATCCTCGCCGCCTCCGGCACGCTGCCGCTGCGCGACATCGCGGCGCGCTGGGCGGCATCGCTCGCGATGCTCCCGTTCGGCCCGCGGATCGACGGCGTCTGGTGGACGCTTCAGGTCGAGGTGAGCTTCTACCTGCTGGTCGCCGCGACGCTCCGCTGGCGGATCGACCGTGTGGGCCATGCGCTGACCGCGTGGAGCGGCGCATACTGGCTCTGGGCGATCGCATCGGGCCAGATCGCCGACGGGATGGCGACCCCCGCATCGCTTATCCTGCTCCCGCATGGCGGGCTCTTCGCGCTCGGCATCGCGATCCACACCGGCGCCGCGACCCCGGCGCGCCGGTGCGCGATCGTCGCCGCGCTGGCGGTGGCGCTCGCGGAGGTCTGCGCACGCGCGATCGCGGCGAACGGCGCGGGCGGAGTCGCGACGACGCCTGCCATCCCCGTCGCGATCTTCCTCGCCGGAATCGCGATCGTCGCGCGCGCCGGCGCGATCGAACCCTGGCTGCGCGCGCGCCCTCTGCTCGCCCGGCTAGGCCGGGCGACGTACCCGCTCTATCTCGTCAACCAGATCGTGGGCGCGGCGACGATCGTCGTGCTGGTCCGCCTCGGCGCCCCGCCCGTGCTCGCGATGGCGCTGGCCGCACTCGCGATGGTCGCGCTGGCGGACGCGATCGCGCGCACCGCGGAGCCCGCGCTCCGCCGCCGCCTCGCCGCGCTGCTCAGTCCGCGCCGTGCCCGGCCGCCAGATAGTCTTCCGAGCGCATTTCCTCGAGCCGGCTGACCGTACGCTGGAACTCGAACCGCCCGTCGCCCGCCGGATACAGCGCATCGGGCGCGGCATCGGCGGCGGCGAGCAACTTCACCTTGTGCTCGTACAGCGCATCGATCAGCTGGACGAACCGCGCCGCCTCGTTGCGGTTCTCGGGCCCCAGCACGGGCACGCCGACGAGGATCACGGTGTGATAGCGCCGCGCGATCGCCAGATAGTCCGCCGCCCCCCGCGCCTCCCCGCACAGCTTCTTGAACGCGAACACCGCGACGCCCTTCAGCGATTTCGGCACGTTCAGCGTGCGCCCCTGCACCGCGATCGTCTCGGCGGGCACATGCTCGCGATCCTCGGGCGGATAGTCGGTCAGCCGGAAGAACGCCGCGGACAGCTGCGCGGTCGCCGCCGCGCCGTTTGGCACCAGCCACGTATCGACGCTTCCCAGCCGGTCGCGCCGGTAATCGACGGGTCCGTTGAGCGCGAGCACATCGAGCCGCCGTTCGATCAGCGCGATGAACGGCAGGAAATGCTCGCGGTTCAGGCCGTTCTTGTACAACTCGCCCGGCGCGCGGTTCGAGGTGGTGACGATCGTCGTCCCCGCTTCGATCAGCGCGGTGAACAGTCGCGACAGGATCATCGCGTCGGGCGAATTCGTCACCATCATCTCGTCGAACGCCAGCAGCGTCGCCTCCGCCGCCAGCGCCGCGGCGACGGGCGCGATCGGGTCGCCCGCCTCCTTGCGCCGCTCGATCGCGATCCGGCCGTGCACCTCGATCATGAACTCCGCGAAGTGGACGCGCCGCCTGGTCCCGATCGCGACATGGCGGAAGAACAGGTCCATCAGCATCGACTTGCCGCGCCCCACCCCGCCCCAGAGATACAATCCGCGCGCCGGCACGATCCGGCGGCGGAAGATCCCGGCCTTGCGCGGCGTCTCTAGCTCGGCCGCCAGCGCGTCGAGCCGAACCGCCGCGGCGCGTTGCTCGGCGTCGGCGCGCAGTTCGCCCGCCGCGACGAGCGCTTCATAGGCCTCGAGGACGTTGGGCATGGCTTCGATCTCCGTTCGGGCTGCGCCTTAAGAGAAAGGACGGCCCGTCGACAAGCTCGGGGCAAACGGCGGATCAGCGAGGGGCCGACGGCTTGCGGATCGTTCCCGAAAACGCGCATACCGTCTCATCGACCTGCACCACCAGCCCGCGCAGGAACAGCAGGCGCCCGGTTTCCTTGAGCAGCTCCACCTGCGCCTCGATCGGCTCGCCCAGCCGCCCGCCGCCGATGAACTGCGTCGACAGGTCGAGCGTCACCGCGGTGCCCGCGGTCACCAGCCCGAAGCTGCGCGCGGCCGCGAACAACGCCACGTCGACGAAGCCGAGCAGCGCACCGCCGTGGACGCGATCCGACAGGTTGGAATGCTCGCGCCCCGGCGTCATCCGCACCCGCGCGATGCCGCCATCGACGCGCACGATCATCTCGCCCAGGAACGCGTTGTACCGCGTCGCGTCCCTGAATCCCCAGCGTTTCCAGCCGGGATGATCGGGATGATCCTCGTAGAGGAAGTCGGGCTTCCCGGTCACGCTGCGACCGAAATCAGAGGACCCGCTCGACTTCCATCTTCTTGATCTCCGCGATCGCCTTGGCGGGGCTCAGCCCCTTGGGGCACGCGTTCGCGCAGTTCATGATCGTGTGGCAGCGATACAGCCGGAACGGATCCTCGAGCTGATCGAGCCGCTCGCCGGTCATCTCGTCGCGGCTGTCCGCCAGCCAGCGATACGCCTGGAGCAGGATCGCCGGCCCCAGGAACTTGTCGCTGTTCCACCAGTAGCTGGGGCACGAGGTCGAGCAGCACGCGCACAGGATGCACTCGTACAGCCCGTCGAGCTTGGCGCGGTCCTCGGGGCTCTGGAGCCGCTCCTTGCCCGCGGGCGCGGGGGTGACGGTCTGGAGCCACGGCTTGATCGAGGCGTACTGCGCGTAGAAGTGCGTGAAATCGGGGACGAGATCCTTGACCACGTCCATCGCGGGCAGCGGTGTGATCTTCACCTCGCCCTTCACGTCGTCGATCGCGGTGGTGCAGGCCAGCCCGTTCTTGCCGTCGATGTTCATCGAGCAGGACCCACAGATACCCTCGCGGCACGACCGGCGGAAGGTCAGCGACGAATCCTGCTCGCCCTTCATCTTGATGAGCGCGTCGAGCACCATCGGCCCGCACTCGTCCAGATTGACGTCGAACGTGTCATAGCGCGGATTTTCACCCGAATCGGGATCGTAGCGATAGACCTTGAACGATTTCATCCGCCCGCCGGGGTTAGGCGAGGCGTGCTTCTGCCCGCCCTTGATCTTGCTGTTCTTCGGCAGGGTGAACTCGGCCATCGCCGCGACGCTCCTTCTATGCTGCCTTGCGGCTAAGCCCTGCGGCGTCGCGGCGCAACCCTTTGTGCCGTATCGATCGGGCCGCGGATCAGATGACGTCGAGGACCAGCCCCAGCTTCTGCGCCTCTTCCGCCTCGATATACCAGTTGGACGGCGCGCGTGCCTTCAGGTCGTCGAGCGTCACGGTGCTGCCCTCGACGATCTGCGCGAAGCCCTCGTCCTGGATGCGGATCGATTCCTGGATCTCGTGGAGCTTGGCCTTCAGCACCGCGGGCAGCGTCGACAGCGGACCCGACAGGTTCACGGTCGAGTTCATCAGCCGTTCGTGGATCATCAGGCGGGTGCCGTGCGTCAGGAACCGGTTCTGCACCGGGAACGCGCTCATCAGCGTCGCGCCGGCCGAATAGACCGCCACCTTGCCCAGGAACAGCGCGTCGCGCCCGGTATAGGCCTTGAGCAGCCGGATCGAATCGCCCATCGCGCGCGCCATCTCGGGATCGCCGCCCAGGGTCGTGATCGACAGCACGACGGGGCCGTCGGCCGGCGCATTGGCGAGCTGCGCCTTGAAGCTGGTGTACATCGAATCGTCGACGACGCCGTGCAGCTGGATGTGGGGGACCGCGAGCATCGGATAGAGCTGTGCGCGGCTGGTCGGAGCGGTCTGGTTCTGGGTCATGGCGCGCCAAACAGCGCGCGCCGGTGCATGTTCCGCGGATGCGCGGTTATTTGTCGAGCAGCGACACCGCGGGCCGGCCGACGGGCGTGGTCGCAGGCGGCAATTTCGCCTCCAGCACCGCCAGCCAGCGCGCCGCGCCGGCGCCGATCGACACCTGCGGATCGGACGAGGTGAGCCTGCCCTGCGCCTCCCACCCCGCGATCGACGCGACCGCCTCCGCGACGGCGGCGGCGAGCGGCTGCGGCTTGCGCAGCGCGTGATTGACGAGCGCGTCGCCGAAAAAGGTCCAGTCGCTGTCGGCCTGGCATCCGAACGATGTCTTCTCCGCCGACGACGCCGTCACGATCGCGGTCGTGTCCGACGCCAGCATCGGCACGAACACGCCGGAAAAACACGCGCTGACCAGAATCATCCGGTTACGGATTCCCAGCGCGGACAGGTCCCCCCACAGATGCGACGGCGAGATCGCGCCATAGCCCTGGTCGCCGTCGTTGTAGACGATGCCGTACGGCGCGCCGTGGCTGGTGGTATAGAGGATCAGCACGTCCTCCGCGGGGTCCATCGCCTCCGCGATCCGCGCCAGCGCGATGTCGATATTGGCGGGCGACCCCATGGGATACGTGCTGTCCGCAGTACCGTCGCCGCCGGCAAGCAGGATCGTGCGCGCTTCCGCCCCATAGCGATGCGCCAGCACCTTTGCCGCCTCCCGCGCCTCGCGCCCGAACACCGCGTCGCTGTCGAGCCCGACCACCAGCACATAGGCATCGACCACGCCCTTGCGCTGCGGCGCGAGCGCGGCGAGCGCCTTGGCGAGCCGGCGATGCTCGGCGAGCAACGCGGCGGCGGGCCGATCGCGTTCGAGCGTGGCGGCGGTGCTGGCGAGGTATGCGATCTGCTCGGGCGTTGCGGTCGCGAAGAACGGCGTCGGCTGGGTATGCGCGGGCGGGGCGTAGGTCTGTGCCGCCGCCGGCACCGCGACGAGCGCGGCCAGTGTCGCCAGCAGGTCTCGGATCGATCGCATCGGGCCCCCTTCGCGTTGAGTGTCGGGGGGATCGCACGACGAAGTCAACCACCGGCCTCAAGCCATGGTTATAACCTTGTGATAACGTCGCAAGCATGATATGACGGTGCTATGCACACCGCACTCCGCAAGATGGGCAATTCCACCGGCGTCATTCTGCCGCGCGCGATCCTGGGCGAGATCGGGCTAGGCGTCGGCGCGGAGATCGATCTTCGGGTGGAGGACGGCAAGCTGATCGGAACACCGGTCTCGTCGCCCTCGCGCGCCGGCTGGGGTGAGGCCGCCGCCGCGATCGCCACGGCGGACACCGACGACGAGCGCGCATGGCGCGGGTTCGGCACCGAGGACGACCGCGACCTGAAATGGTGAATGCCTGATGGTCAGGAGGGGCGAGGTCTGGCTCGCAGTGCTCGACCCGACCGTCGGCAGCCAGATCCAGAAGACGCGACCCTGCGTCGTCGTCTCGCCTGACGAGATGAACGCGCATATGCGGACGATGCTGGTCGCGCCGATGACCTCGGGCAGCCGCCCCGCCCCGTTCCGGGTGCCGGTCCGCTTCCGGCGGAAGGACGGGCTCATCCTGCCCGATCAGATGCGGACGATTGATCGCGAACGCCTGGTCGCGCGGCTGGGCAAGATCGATGCAGCGACACTACGCGCTCTACTTGGCGTACTGACGGAGATGTTCACTCACTGACGAAGAGTTATTACTCGTGCCAGAGAGTAATGGCTACGCCACCGAGTCCGAATATCGCTCCAAAGCAGAATGAGATCCAGAGGCCGATGCCAAACCATGGGTCCGACGCATCGCCGCCTGTCCAAATACCAACGGCCGCCCATATTGCAGCCGTCCACATTCCCGCTATCATTGTGCACAGCCAGATGCGCCGTCTGCCACATCTACGCAAAATCCATCCCGGCAATACCCCGGTACAATAGATCAGCCAGATGGTGGCTTCGCTCAATACACCCGCTTCTTCGGCTTGATGTAGTCGATATCGTCGGTCAGCGTGTAATCGTGCACCGGGCGATAGTCGATCGCGGTCGCGCCGTCCTTGCCGCCCCAGCCCGCGAACGTCGTCAGCGTGTGCTTCATCCAGGTCGCGTCGTCGCGGTCGGGGTGATCCTCGTTGACGTGGGCGCCGCGCGATTCCTTGCGGTTCGCCGCCGACTCCATCGTCACCACCGCCTGCGAGATCAGGTTGTCGAGTTCGAGCGTCTCGACGAGGTCGGTGTTCCAGATCAGCGAACGATCCTTGACCGCCACGTCCTGCATCCGCTGGTAGGTCGCGGCGATCTTCGCCTGTCCCTCGCCCAGCAGCGCGTTGTCGCGAAACACCGCGCAGTGCTTCTGCATCGTGTGCTGCATGTCGCTGCGGATCTGTGCGGTGGGCGATCCGCCGCTGGCGTTGCGGAAGGTGTCGAGGCGGGTCAGCGCCATCTCCTCCGACGCCCTGGGCAGCGGGTTGTGCGGCGTGTTGACCTTGAGCTGGTCGCGGATCCGCAGCCCCGTCGCGCGCCCGAAGACGACCAGATCGATCAGCGAGTTCGACCCAAGCCGGTTCGCGCCATGGACCGAGACGCACGCCGCCTCGCCGACCGCGAACAGCCCGGGCACGACCGCATCGGGGTTGCCGTCGATCAGGTTGACGACCTCGCCGTGGAAGTTCGTCGGGATGCCGCCCATGTTGTAGTGGACGGTCGGCGTCACCGGCAGCGGCTGGCGCGTCAGGTCGACGCCCGCGAAGATCTTGCCCGTCTCGGTGATCCCCGGCAGCCGCTCGTGGAGCACCTTCGGGTCGATATGGTCGAGGTGGAGCCAGATATGGTCGCCGTTCTTGCCGACGCCGCGGCCCTCGCGCATCTCCATCGCCATCGATCGCGACACGACGTCGCGCGAGGCGAGGTCCTTCGCGCTCGGCGCATAGCGCTCCATGAAGCGCTCGCCCTCGGAGTTGGTCAGATACCCGCCCTCGCCGCGCGCGCCCTCGGTGATGAGCACGCCCGCGCCGTAGATCCCGGTCGGGTGGAACTGGACGAACTCCATGTCCTGCAGCGGCAGTCCCGCGCGCAGCACCATCCCGCCGCCGTCGCCGGTGCAGGTATGCGCCGAGGTCGCGGAGAAATAGGTCCGGCCATAGCCGCCGGTCGCCAGCACGACGTTGTGCGCGCGGAAGCGGTGGATCGAGCCGTCCTCCATGCACAGCGCCATCACGCCGCGGCACACGCCGTTTTCCATGATGAGGTCGAGCGCGAAATACTCAACGTAGAAGTCGGTCTCGTACTTCAGGCTCTGCTGGTACAGCGCGTGGAGCATCGCATGGCCGGTACGGTCCGCGGCGGCGCAGGTGCGCTGGACCGGCGGACCCTCGCCCATGTTCTGCATGTGCCCGCCGAACGGGCGCTGGTAGATCGTGCCGTCGTCGTTGCGGCTGAACGGCACGCCCGCATGCTCCAGCTCGTAGACCGCGGCGGGCGCCTCGCGCACCATATATTCGATCGCGTCCTGGTCGCCGAGCCAGTCGGAGCCCTTGACGGTATCGTACATGTGCCACGACCAGTGATCGGGCGAATTGTTGCCGAGCGACGCGGCGATCCCGCCCTGCGCGGCGACGGTGTGCGAGCGGGTCGGGAACACCTTGGTAATGCACGCGGTCTTGAGGCCCGACTCGGCGATCCCCATCGCGGCGCGGAGACCCGAGCCGCCGGCGCCGACGACGACCGCGTCATAGGTATGATCGATGATCTTGTAGGCGGCAGGCATCAGGCGGCTGCTCCGAAGGCGATCTTGAGGATCGAGAAGATGGCGAGGCCGCCGGTGCCGACGACGAAGACGTTGAGCAGCACCATCGCGGCGACCCGCCCGACATTGTGCGCATAATCCTCGATCAGCACCTGCAGCCCGAGCCGGAAGTGATAGAAGACCGAGACGACCAGCAGGATCATCGGCACCGCGACCCAGGCCGAGTGCAGCCACGCGTGCATCGACGCGTAATCATAGGACGGCCGGCGCAGCAGCGAGAACAGCAGCCACGCCATCAGGAAGATGTTCGTCCCCGCGGTCAGCTTCTGGTGCCACCAGTGGTGGACGCCCTCATGCGCGGATCCCAGCCCGCGGACGCGGCCGATCGGGGTGCCGCCCTTCATCGCGTTGCCCGCCATCACTTCGTCCCCATCAGAAACCAGAAGACCACCGTCAGCGTGATCGAGAAGGCGAGCGTCGCACGCGCGAAATTGCGGTTCGCCTTCAGCTCGAACGCCGCGCCCGTGTCCATCACCAGGTGCCGCACGCCCGATGCCATGTGCTGGAGGATCGAGAAGGTCAGCCCGACGCCGACGATCCAGCCGAGCACGTTGAGGCCGCCCGCATCGGTGGTGAACGTGCCCACGAACGTCGCATACGCGCGCTCGCCCGCGGCCAGCGCCGCCAGCCACCACACGAACAGCATCGTCCCGATCGTCGCCATCCCGTCGCCGGTCGCGCGGTGGAGGATCGAGACGAGCATCGCGGCGGACCAGCGATAATGGATCGCCATCGGGCCGCTGAACAGATGCGGACTGCGGGGGCGGGCATGCGCGGGTTTGGTGGCCAAAGCGCCTGGATCCTTCGGCAAGAGCGTGAAGACGATGACTTTGCGGCCAGCCTATGAGGCGACGCGCCGCGTGATGCAAGCGCCGGGGCAAGCATCCGGGATCCCGCCCCTCCCTAACCGGCCCTTAACCCTTCGCGCGCTACGCCGTCGGTCAGGAATTTCACCGGAGCATCCCCCTTGTCCATCGATCTCCCGCCGCCCACCACCGTCGCCGCCACGATCGACATGCACTCGCGGATCGCCGCGTTCGATTCGAGCGACGGCGCGCTCGCCAACAACGCCGTCGAGCTGTGGTCGATCATCGAGCCCGACGCCGACGAGGTGGTCGAGGCCTATTGGGCGCACTGGCGCAAGGCCAATCCCAGTGCGACCGAATGGACCCCGCTCGACGTCGAGGCGCGCCGCATCGCCGGGCGCCGCTATCTCCAGGCGCGGTTCTGCAACCTGGCGGGCAAGGAATGGGTCGAGTCGCTCGAACGCTCGGTCGCCGCGGCCTATGCCTCGAACGTCACCACGATGGACGTGCTGGCGATGTCGTGCGCCAGCGATCTGGCGTGCATGACGGTGCTGCTGCGCCGCGTCGCCACCGAGGATCCGCGCCGTCCCCGCTTCATCGAGACGCTTATGCGACTGTTCGGAATGGAAACCGAGCTGACGGTCGAGCTGTTTGCCGGATTCGATGCCTATGCCTCGCAGTCCGGGCGCGAGCGGCTCGTCGCCGACTTCCAGGACGGCATCGCCTCGACCGTCGAGACCGCCACCGCGGAGAGCGGCACGCTGCGCATCCAGGCATCGGGCGCGTCAACCTCGGCGCGCGGCGTGCTCGGCAAGGCGAGCGAGGTGGCCGCCGCCGCCGAACAGTCCGCGGTCGCGATGCGCGAGGCCGCGTCGACCGCGGCAGGCCTCATCCGCGCGATCGAGGACGCGCGTGCCGAGGTCGAGGCCGCGGCCGAGATCGCCACGCGCGCCAGCGTCCAGGCCGGGCAGGCCGTGGGGATGAGCGAGACGCTCAGCGAGCACGCCAAGTCGATCGAATCGATCCTGGGGCTGATCCGCGACATCGCAGGGCAAACGAACCTGCTCGCGCTCAACGCCACGATCGAGGCGGCGCGTGCAGGCGATGCCGGCCGCGGCTTCGCGGTCGTCGCGCAGGAGGTGAAGAGCCTCGCCAACCAGACCGCGCGCGCGACCGACGACATCGCCGCCAAGATCGCCGCGATCCAGTCCGCCACCCGCGTCACCGTCGACACCAATGCCGGGATCAAGGCGACCGTCGCCGAGGTCCAGATCAGCGCGGACCGTATCCGCGTCGCGATGGAGGCACAGGCGCAGACCGTCACCGCGATCACCGCCGCGGTCGACGAGACCGCGCTGGCCGCCGATTCGATGTCGAACACGATCGCCTCGATCCGCGAGGACACCGAAGCGGTGGCGCGCGAGATCGACAGCGTCGGCGCGGGCTTCGGCTCGCTCGACGGCCAACTCGGCGCGCTCAAGGAAAGCGCCGGCGCTTTCGCGACGAAGGTCGCCGCTTAGCCCCCCCCGCCTTCGCTGCGCGTCACCCGTACCCTTCGTCACCCCGGCGAAAGCTGGGGTCGCGTGCCGCGAAGGGCAGACCCGGCGGCCAGCGATCCCGGCTTTCGCCGGGATGACGTGGCCGACATTGGCGAGACCCCCGTCACGCGCTAGACGCGTCTGTATGACCATCCTCGTCACCGGAGCCAGCCGCGGGATCGGCGCGGCGATCGTCGCCACCCTCGCCGATGCGGGCGCGACCGTCGTCGGCCAGTCGACCACCGGCGCACTCGCCGCCGACTTCGCGGACCCCGCCGCCCCTGCCGACCTGTGGCGCCGCGCGCGCGACGCGCTGGGCGGCGACATCGACGTCCTCGTCAACAACGCCGGTATCTTCGAGGCGAACCCGATCGATGCCGACGACGACGCGTGGCTCGCCGCGTGGGAGCGGACGATGCAGGTCAACCTCACCGCCTCCGCACAGCTCTGCCGCCTCGCGGTCAGGCACTGGCAGACCACCGGCAAGCCCGGCCGGATCGTCAACGTCGCCAGCCGCGCGGCCTACCGCGGCGACTCGCCCGCGCACTGGCACTATGCCGCGTCGAAGGCCGGCATGGTCGCGATGACCAAGACGATCGCGCGGGGATACGCGCGCGAGGGCATCCTCGCCTTCGCGATCTGCCCCGGCTTCACGATGACCGGGATGGCCGACGACTATCTGGCCAGCCGCGGCGGCGACAGGCTTCTCGCCGACATCCCGCTCGGCAAGGTCGCGGACCCGGAAGAGGTGGCCTCGGTCGCGCGCTACCTCGCGCTCGACGCGCCGCCCTCGATGACCGGCGCGGTGATCGACGTGAACGGGGCCTCCTATGTCCGCTGAACCCGCCAACGAACCCGCCAACGAACCCGCCAACGAACCCGAAAGCTGGCGCACCACGCTCCCCTGCACCCGCGCCGAGGCGGAGGCGATCGACGCCGCCGACGATCTCGCGGTCGACGCGGTGCTGATGACGACTGAGACGGTCGAGGACGATCGCGAGCACTGGCGGCTGGAGGCGTTCACGCAAGCCCGCCCCGACGCCGCGATCCTCGCGCAGCTGCGCGCGCTGGTGCCGAGCGCGGGCGACGCCGCACCGCTGGTCGAGCCGCTCGCAGCGCAGGACTGGGTGACGATGAGCCAGGCGGGGCTCGAGCCGCTCCATGTCGGCCGCTTCTGGGTCCACACCGGCGCGCACGACGCCGCCCCGCCCCCGGGCGCGCACGCGCTGCGCATCGACGCCGGCCGCGCGTTCGGAACGGGCCACCACGAGACGACCAGCGGCTGCCTCGCGATGCTCGACGCGCTCGCCGGCCAGACCTTCGCGAAGGTGATCGACGTCGGCACCGGCACCGGCCTCCTCGCCTTCGCCGCCCGCCATCTCTGGCCCGACGCGCAGATCGTCGCGACCGACATCGACGCGATCGCGATCGACGTCACCCGCGAGAACGCGGTGGTCAACGCGGTCGACGGCGTCGACCTGATCGTCGCCGACGGCGCGCTCGACGATGCCATCGTCGCCGGCGCCCCCTACGACCTCCTCATCGCCAACATCCTCGCCGGCCCTCTCGTCTCGATGGCCCCCGAGATCGCCGCCATCGCCGCCCCCCGCGCGACGATCATCCTGGCGGGCCTGCTCGAGACGCAGCGCGACGCGGTCGTCGCCGCCTATGCCGCCTGCGGCTGCACGCTGGAGACGGTCGATCGCCGCGGCGACTGGAGCGTACTCCGGCTGGCAGCGGGCGCGGACCGCTTCGTGCCGAGCGCACCGTTCGATCCCAAGGGGCGGGATGGGTGGGCGCTCGATCTGTAGAAGCAAAAATCGTCAGATGAGAATTTTATAGTTTTTGGCCGCAAAACTATTTACCAATTGGAAATTAAGCGCGATCATAAAAATAATTTAACCCGAAAGAATCTCAATGCAAACCCGTCTTGTCGAGATAATTCCAGATGTGACGGCTGTCGAAGAGAGTTGGTCAGATTGGGCAACTCGCAATGTGAAAGAAAATGGTTGGAAAGTAGCAGGCGCGGCCGTGGTAGTAGCGCCTGTGATTCCTGTTGGAGTTGGAGCGATTGCGGTCGGAGCAGGCTTGGTGTCTGGGGTTCAGAATGGAATTGCTTGGCTTAGAGCGTGATGACGTAGATCTGAATCGCTGAGGATTCCCATGGGGCTGGCGATCTGATTCAATGTGCCGGCTGGCGAAGGAGGCCAGCCAGCATGTCAAAGCCGTATTCGATGGACCTGCGGGAACGGGTGGTCAGGGCGGTAATCACCGATGGCATGTCGTGTCACGCGGCTGCTTCACGCTTCGGGGTGGCGCCGAGTTCGGCGATCAAATGGGTGCGGCGCTTTCGCGATACGGGCAGCGCCGCACCGAGCCGGATGGGTGGTCGCCGATCCAACATCCTGTCCGGCGCGACACGTGACTGGCTGCTGGAGCGGATGACCCGCGACTTCACCTTGCGTGGACTGGTAGCGGAGTTGGCGAGCCGCGACGTGAAGGTCGACTATGTTCAGGTCTGGCGGTTCGCCCATGTCGAGGGGCTGAGCTTCAAAAAAAAGCGTGATGCCCGCCGAACAACTCCGTCCCGCGATCGCCCGGCGTCGGGCGCAGTGGAAGAAATACCAGGGTCGGCTTGATCCGGCGCGTCTCGTCTTCATCGATGAGACGTGGGTGAAGACGAACATGGCCCCCTTGCGCGGTTGGGCACCGGTCGGCCAGCGGCTCCATGCCAAGGTGCCCTACGGCCACTGGCGCACGATGACGTTCCTGGCGGCGCTGCGCTGCGACCGGATCGACGCGCCGTGCGTGCTGGACCAGCCGGTCAACGCGCAAAGCTTCACCGACTATATCGAGCAGTGCCTCGTGCCGACGCTGTCGCCCGGCGACGTCGTCATCATGGACAACCTCTCCAGCCACAAGAAACCCGCCATCCGCAACGCTATCCGTGCGGTCGGTGCCAGGCTGCTGTTCCTGCCGCCCTACAGCCCGGACCTGAACCCGATCGAGCAGGTTTTCGCCAAGATCAAACACCTCATGCGCAAGGCCGCCGAGCGATCCCACGAGGCAACATGGAGACGCGTCGGCACGCTTCTCGATGCCTTCTCCCCCGCAGAATGCCGCAACTACCTCGTCAACTCAGGATATGGGTCAGCTTGATGTCATCCGACTCTAAAGGTTCTGACACCATCCAGAAGATAGAACTTAGCAATTCTACATCGTTACATGATGAGCACGGCCTCCCAGTTCAAGTAGATCAAATTTATGCAATCCACCCAGACGATGAGAAATCAAACATCGCTATTATTGCCTCGGATTTTCACAACGTTATTGTGAGCGAACAGATAGCGGATTTGGTTGTATTTATTCGTTCGACCGTCAAAGCTATTTTTATAAAAATCGAAGTGGAATCAGATAAAAAGGGTAGCGCCGGCAGTAGCTTCTTCTCTCGTTTTTCATTGAGGGCAGAAACCGGAGTTGCGAAGCAACACTCGGTCGAGTTAAGTTATGAAGATCCTGAAATTATGCCACCCGTTGATAAGCCATTTTGGCTTGGATTGTTTCCTGAAATCGTGGCCGCATTCCAAGGCGCCAAGAAGGGATCAGTAAAACGAAGCGTTTCCGTAGATACAACTTTTGGACTTAGCTCTTCTCTCGCGGAGCAAGCGGGAATAGATCTCACTTGGCTTGGCAAGCAGCGCTTTATTGTAGAAGCTAAGTTTCTGTGAATTGAAAACGATAAGTTTTAAATTGATTTCATAAAGGTTTGAATAATATTTAACGGGCCATTTTTTCTTACATTATCTTAATTTTTATTACTGCGCTTATACACTCAGTTTTCGATCCCGCCCCCGCGCATGGGCCTGCGTTCCCAGCGTCAGCACGTCGTCGCCCTCCACCACCTCCGCCACCGCGATATCGGGCAGCGCCTTCAGCGCCTCGTACAGCGGCGCGAAATCGGTCTCGACGGTCAGCCGCAGCAGCTCGTCGAAGCTCGGGATCACGAAGTAATTCTGCTGGAAATCGTCGATCCGATAGTCGGTGCGCATCACCCGCGCGAGATCGAGCGCGATCCGGTTGGGGCTAGGATCGTCGAGCGCGAACTTGCTCTCGGCGAAGCTGGACACGATCCCCGAGCCATAGATGCGCAAGCCTTCGGGCTCCGCGATCAGCCCGAACTCGACGGTGTACCAGTAGAGCCGCCCGAGATATTTCAGCGCATCGTGCTGGATCGCGCGCTGCCCGCCCTTGCCGTACGCCTCCAGATAGTCCGCGAACACCGGGTCCGCGAGCATCGGGACGTGCCCGAACACGTCGTGGAACACATCGGGCTCCTGCAGGTAATCGAGCTGGTCGGGCCGACGGATGAAATTGCCCGCGACGAACCGCCGGTTGGCCATGTGATCGAAGAACACATCGTCGGGCACCAGCCCCGGCACCGCGACGACCTGCCACCCGGTCAGCGTCATCAGCCGTTCGGACAGCTCGTCGAAATCGGGGATGCCGGGCTTGGACAGCTTGAGCACGTCGAGCCCGCGCAGATACGCGTCCGACGCGCGGCCGGGCAACAGCTTCGCCTGTCGCGCGAACAGCGTGTCCCACGTCGCATGCTCCTCGGGCGTATAGTGCGACCAGTCCTGCGGGACGGTCCAGTCGGGGGAAGCGGGCGTGTCGAGCGTTGGATCGGCCATGCGCACACGGTAGGACAGGACATGCCATTTCCGCAAGGTCGTTACGAATGAAACTAATAAGGTCGCTACTGGCGGCACTGGCTTTGTTGCTCGGGGGCTATGCAGCGGCGGGGCTGGTCGGCGGCGCGATCCCCGCCAATGCCGCGTGGCGCCACCCTGCCGAACACGACGCGGGCACGGTCGCGATCTGGATCGAGGACAACGGCATCCATACCGGACTGGTGCTTCCCAAGCTGGCCGCGGGAATCGACCTCGGCACCTTTTCGCCTGCGACCGACCTTGCCGATCCGCGCTTTGCCGGTCACCCCTATCTCGCGATCGGCTGGGGCGAACGGCGCTTCTTCCTCGATACGCCGACCTGGGCGAGCGTCCGCCCCGCAACCCTGCTCGCCGCCGCGATCGGCAGCGACGCCACGCTGCTTCATGTCGAGCATGTCGCGCGGCCGGTGGCCGGCGCGCATGTTCGCCGCGTGCTGCTGCGCGCCGACGAGTATCGCCGGCTGGTCGCCTTCGTCCGCGCCGCCCGTGCCAGCCACGGCGCCCGCCATCGCGGCTATGCGGGCTACGACGCCTTCTACGAGGCGCACGGGCACTATGACGCGATACGCACCTGCAACTGGTGGACCGGCACCGCGCTGCGCTCGGCCGGCGTCCGGGTCGGGGCGTGGACGCCGTTCCCGGTGACGATCATGGGATGGTTCTGACATCCCGTCATCCCAGCGAAAGCTGGGATCTCGATCCTCGGGAGCAGCGCTCCGAAAGAACCCCAGCCTTCACCGGGGGCGGCGCGCTCAATACCCGGCGCGATACCCGTCATAGCCCGCGCACGACTCCTTGTCCTTGCGGCAGCGCTTTTCGTGCTCACGCCGTTCGCGACCCTCCTGCGCTTCCTTCCTGCGCATCTTGCGGCCATAGTTGCGGTCCGCCTCCTCCTGGCTGGTGGTCGCCCAGTCGACCGTCTGGCCGACGACCTGGAACGGCGCCTTCACCACGCTGGCGACGGTCTTGACGCAGCCGCCGAGCGCCAGCGGCGCGGCACACGCCATGAGGATCAGTCCGACTCTACGCATCACTTGTGTCCCCCGGCGCCACGCAACGCATCCCGCGCCCTGACGCCCTCTAGCGGATAGTCGGTGAAGAATCCGTCGACACCAAGGCGCAGCGCGGACGAAATCTCGGCCGTCACGTCGCCATGCCGGCGCGGGTCGATCCCGTCGCGAAAGTGCGAGGGCAGGAAGTAGTTCTCCGCCCGGTACGTCCACGGGTGAACGCGCAGCCCCGCCGCATGCGCATCCGCGACCAGCGTCGTCGGCGTCGCGCCATCCCACAGCATCGCCTTGTCGGGGCCGATCCCCCAGGCATAGGTCGCGACCTCGCGCAGACCGGCGGGCGTCGTCATCGCGGCATAGCTCGTCTGCACACCGTCCGCCGGCGCGCCCTCCCCCGCCAACAGCTGGATCAGGCGGATCCGCGTCATCGCCTTGATCCGCTTCAGGTTCGCGACCTCGAACGACTGGATGAAGACCGGCGCGTCGGGCGAATCCCACCCCGCCGCCTTCAACGCGTCGACCAGCGCGCGATCGGTCGGGTGGCCGATCTGCGCGAAGAAGCTGGGGTGCTTCGTCTCGGGATAGATCGCGACGTGGCGCGCCTTGGCCAGCGCGATGATCTCGCCGAGCGTCGGGATCTCGAAGCGCCCGTCATACTCGGCGTTCTTCGGGCGTAGCAGCGGCAGCCGCTCCTTCGCGCGCAGCGTCTTCAGCTCGGCGAGCGTGAAGTCCTCGGTGAACCAGCCGGTCTGCGTCTTGCCGTCGATCGTCTTCGTCGTGCGGCGATCCGCGAACTCGGGGTGGTCGACGACGTCGGTGGTGTCGCCGATCGCATTCTCGTGTCGGGCGACCAGCACGTCGTCCTTCGTCGGCACCAGATCGGGCTCGATCACGTCCGCGCCCTGTTCGATCGCGAGCTCATATGCGGCGAGCGTATGCTCGGGCCGCAACCCGCTCGCGCCGCGATGCGCGATCACGATCGGGGGTGACAGCGAGGGGGCGGCCGGAGCATCCACCGGCCTATCCTGCGCGCTGCCGCAGGCGGACGCCAGCAGCAGGGGCCAGGTGAGATTGATTCGCAAGGAAACCATGATCCTCCGGGACGTTACCATGCCCGACACGAGAGGGCGATCCGATGCATTTCACGATCAATGGTCAATCCTATGACGCCGAGGTGGATATCCGCACTTCGCTGCTCGATCTGTGCCGCGAGCATCTGGGGCTGACCGGTTCCAAGAAGGGGTGCGATCACGGCCAGTGCGGCGCGTGCACGATGCTCGTCGACGGTCGACGCATCAACAGCTGCCTGACGCTCGCGGTGATGCACCAGGACGACGAGATCACCACGATCGAAGGAATTGGCGGGGTCGACGATCTCCATCCCATGCAGTCTGCCTTCGTCCGCCATGACGGCTATCAGTGCGGCTATTGCACGCCGGGGCAGATCTGCTCCGCGGTCGGCATGCTCGACGAGGTGAAGAAGGGCTGGCCCAGCCACGTCACTCGCGACCTGACCGCGCCCACCTTCGGAGACGACGAGATCAGCGAGCGGATGAGCGGCAATCTGTGCCGTTGCTCCGCCTACCCCAACATCGTCGACGCGATCCGCGAGGTCGCGGCCGACGACGAGCAGGCGGTGCCGGCATGAAGACCTTCACCTATGCGCGCGCCGACACGCCCGAGGCCGCCGTTCGCGACGCGGGCGGCGCGGGCGTCCGGTTCATCGCGGGCGGCACCAACCTGCTCGACCTGATGAAGCTCCAGATAGAGACACCCGAGACGCTGGTCGACATCAGCCGGCTCGACCTGGACACGATCGAGGAGCGCGAGGACGGCGGTCTGACGATCGGTGCGCTGGTGCCCAACAGCGATCTCGCCGCGGACCCCCGCGTCATCGCGAACTACGAGGTGCTGAGCCGCGCGTTGCTCGCCGGAGCCTCGGGCCAGTTGCGCAACAAAGCGACCACGGGGGGCAACCTGCTCCAGCGGACCCGCTGCTATTATTTCTACGATACCGCCGCGGCGTGCAACAAGCGCGAACCCGGCAGCGGCTGCGACGCGATCGGCGGCTACAACCGCATCCTCGCGGTGCTGGGCACGAGCGACCACTGCATCGCGACCCACCCCGGCGACATGCCCGTCGCGATGCAGGCGCTCGGTGCGACGATCGTGACGTTGAAGCGCGATGGCGGCCGGCGCCGCATCCCGATCGCGGATTTCTATCGCCTGCCCGGCACGACGCCCGAGATCGAAACGGTGCTCGAACCGGGCGAGCTCATCACGCATGTCGAGCTCCCCGCCCCCGTCGCGGGCGCGCGGCAGGCGTATCGCAAGGTCCGCGACCGCGCCTCCTATGCGTTCGCGCTGGTCTCGGTCGCCGGGGTCGTTACGGTCGCGGACGGCCGGATCGCGACCGCGCAACTGGCGTTCGGCGGGCTCGGACCCAAGCCTTGGCGCGATCCGGCGGTCGAGGCCGTGCTGGTCGGGCAAGCCCCGTCCGACGCGGTCTTCAACGCCGCCGCCGATGCGCTGCTCGAAGACGCCCGCGGGTTCGGATCGAACGACTTCAAGATCCCGCTCGTCCGGCGGACACTCATCGCGGTGCTTCGCGACCTGACGGAGACACGCTGATGTTCGGCTTCGGCAAGCACGACACGCTCTCGATCACGATGGACAAGCCCGCCCCGCAAAGCCGGCTCGATACCGGCGCGCAAGGCGTGATCGGCAAGCCGCTCGATCGCATCGACGGCCCGCTCAAGGTTGCGGGCCAGGCGACCTATGCCGCCGAATATGCACTGGAGAACGTCGCGTACGGCGTGCTCGTCGGCGCAACGATCGCCTCGGGCAAGGTCGTGTCGATCGATGCCGACACGGTGAGCGCCATCCCTGGCGTGATCGACGTCGTCACCGATCTCAAGACCTTCGCCCGCAACCCGCAGCAGGGCGGCGTCGAGAAGGCGCCGACCCAGGGCGTCGAGCAGGTCGACTATTTCGGCCAGATCGTCGCGATCGTGGTCGCCGACACGTTCGAGGCCGCACGCGACGCAGCCGCGCGGCTGACGATCCGGTATGACGCGGGCGAGGGCGTCTATGATTTCGAAGCCAACCGCGGCGACACCAACAAGCCGGCCGACGACCAGATCCCCTCGCACTCGAAGCAGGGCGATATCGACGCCGCGATGCGCGACGCATCGGCCAGCGTCGACGTCACCTACACGACGCCGAGCATGAACTCCGCCGCGATGGAGCCGCATGCCAGCCTCGCGACCTGGGACGAGGACGGCGTCCTGACGCTCTATTCCGCGCACCAGATGCCGACGAGCGGCGTGTCGCAGCTCGCCAAGGCGCTCGGCCTGTCGCCGAAGAAGGTGCGGATCGTCGCGCGCTATGTCGGCGGCGGGTTCGGGTCGAAGCTCGGCATCGCGCCCGAGAGTATCGCCGCCGCGATCGCGTCGAAGAAGCTCGGCCGCCCGGTCAAGGCGGTGATGGCGCGCCAGCAGGTATTCGACGCGACGGTCCGCCGTTCGAACACCGAACAGCGCATCCGCCTCGCGGTCGACGCCGCGGGCAAGCTGACCGCGGTCGGCCACGAATCGCTCGTCTCCAATCTCGAGGGCGAGGAGTATTTTGAGCCCGTCGGGATCGGCACGCACTTCCTCTATCCCGGCGAGAACCGCGTCATCACGCACGACATGGTGCGGCTCAACCTGCTGCTGTCGGGTTCGATGCGCGCGCCGGGCGAGGCGGTCGGCATGCTCGGGCTAGAATGCGCGATGGACGAACTGGCGGAAAAGATCGGCGTCGACCCCATCGAGCTGCGCCGCCGCAACGACATCGCCGACGATCCCGAAAAGCAGGTGCCCTTTTCGTCGCGCCAACTGACCGCCTGCCTCGACGACGGCGCGCGCCGTTTCGGCTGGGACGCGCGCAATGCAACGCCCGCGCAGGTTCGGGACGGCGAGTGGCTGGTCGGGATGGGCGTCGCCTCCGCCTGTCGCGGCAACATGCTCCAGCAATCCTCCGCGAAGGTGTCGCTCGCCCCCGACGGCACCGCGACCGTCGAAAGCGCGATGACCGATATCGGCACCGGCAGCTACACGATCCTCGCGCAGATCGCCGGCGAGATGCTCGGGCTTCCGGTCGATCGCATCCGCGTCGAACTGGGCGACACCGATCTGGCGCCCGCCGCGGGATCGGGCGGGTCGTGGGGCGCGGCGTCGTCGGGCTCGGCGGTGTATCTCGCCTGCGAACTTCTCCGCGAGAAGCTGGCGAAGGCGATGGACGTCGATCCCGAGGCGCTGACGCTCAAGGATGGCTATGCGACCGCGGACAATCGCCGCGTCGCGCTCGTCGAGTTGATCGGCGACGGGCTCGTGGCGACCGGCGAAATCGCGCCCGGCAAGCAGGAGAAGGAGACGACCCAGTCCGGGTTCGGCGCGCATTTCGCGGAGGTCGGCGTCAATATCGTCACCGGCGAAGTCCGCGTGCGGCGGATGCTGGGCGTGTTCGCGGCGGGACGGATCCTCAACGAGAAGACCGCGCGGTCGCAGTGCCTCGGCGGGATGACGTTCGGGATCGGCGGCGCACTCCACGAGGATCTCGTGCACGACACCCGCACGGGCAAGCTCGTCAACCGCGATCTCGGCGAGTATCACGTTCCCGCCAACGCCGACGTCCCGCAGCTCGAAGTCCATTTCCTGACCGAACGCGACATCCACGCCAACCCGATCCACGCCAAGGGGATCGGCGAACTCGGCATCTCGGGCGCAGGGGCTGCGATCGCGAATGCGATCTACAACGCGACGGGCGTGCGCGTGCGCGACTTCCCGATCACGTGCGACAAGCTGCTCGCCGGCCTCCCCGCTCTTTGATCGGGGCGGTCGGCACGCCATATCTGCGCCAGTGACGATGGGGAGCGACGGCGATGGCGGATAGCATGATGGACCGCGCGATGCGGCCGGCAGGCCTCGTGAATGCGAAGCAGGGCATTCTGGGGCAGCCGCTCGACCGTGTCGACGGTCCTGCCAAGGTGGCGGGCGCCGCGTTGTATGCGTTCGAGGATGCGCCCGAGGGCACCGCCTATGCCGCCATCGTCGGCGTCCCCGCGGGGTCGGGCCGGATCCTGACCGTGGATGCCGCGGCGGCGGAGGCGCTCCCGGGCGTGATCGCCGTGATCTACGGCGACGCGCGCATGCCCGCGGGCGAAGGCAATTCGCAACGCCTGGGCAGCTTCGCGAGCGACAGCATCTTCCACTGGGGCCAGCCGGTCGCGGTCGTGGTCGCCGAGGATGCGGAGATCGCGCGCGAGGCGGCCGGGCTGGTCACCGTGTCGGTCGAACCCGGTGAGGCGCGCTTCGACACCGCCGCGCAACCCGTCGAGCGCGATCACAAGCTCGGCTTCCTCCCCGCGATCGACAAGGGCGACATCGACGCTGCGATGGCCGATGCCGCGGTAACGATCGACCGCACCTACACCACCCCCGTCCACTTCCCCGCCGCGCTCGAACCGCATGCGTCGACCGTCTGGTGGGACACGGACGGCAAGCTCACCGTCCGCTCCAGCAACCAGGTGATCGGCGGCGCCCGCAAGACGATCGCGAAGTCACTCGGGATCGACACCGATCGCGTCCGCGTCCTCGCACCCTATGTCGGCGGCGGGTTCGGTGGAAAGACCGGCGTCGGCCCGGAGGTCGTCTTCGCGGCGATCGCGGCGGAGGCGATCGGCCGCCCGGTCAAGGTCGCGCTCCCCCGCCGCCAGACCGCCTATCTCGTCCACCATCGCAGCGCGACGACGCAGCGGATCCGCCTCGCCGCCACCGCCGAGGGGCGGATCACCGGCATCGCGCATGAGGGCGTCGCCGCGCAGAACGACGATGCCGCCTTCCTCGAGCCCATCCCGTTCGGCACGCTCCCGCTCTATGCGGGCGAGGCGCGGCGATTCCGCACCGATCTCGTCCGCGTGAACCTGCCCGCGACGGGCGCGGTGCGCGCGCCGGGCGAGGCGGTGGGCACCTTCGCGGTGGAATGTGCGATGGACGAGCTCGCCGAGACGCTGGCGATCGACCCGATCGCGCTGCGCCGCCTCAACGAGCCCGATATCGATCCGCTCAGCGGCAAGCCCTTCTCCACGCGTCGGCTGCTCGACTGTTACGACGAAGGCGCGCACCGGTTCGGCTGGCCCGATACGATGCCTGCGCCGGCCAGCGTGCGAGAGGGCGAGTGGCTGATCGGCATCGGCATGGCGGCCGCGCTGCGCGGCAACTTCACCGTCGAGGCGCAGGCGCGCGTCCGGCTGGAAACCGACGGTCGCGCGACCGTCGAGTGCGACATGACCGACATCGGCACCGGCACCTACACGATCCTGGCGCAGACCGTCGGCGAGATGCTCGGGCTGCCGGTCGCCGCGGTCGACGTTCGGCTGGGCGACACCGACCTGCCACCCAGCGCGGGCTCGGGCGGGTCGTTCGGCGCGGGCAGCGCATGCGCGGCGGCGGCGCTGGCCTGCGAGGACATCCTCGCCGAACTCGCGTTGCGGATGAATGCCGCGCCCGACGAACTGCGGCTGCAGGACGGCAGCGTCGGCGTCGGCGCGCGCCACGTGCCGCTCGCCGACCTGACCCGCGGCGAGGCGATCGTCGCGATGGGCAGGACCGGCCCCGGCGCCGAAAGCAAGCGCACCAGCCAGGCCAGCCACGGCGCCCATTTCGTAGAGGTCGCGGTCAACGCCGTCTCGGGCGAGGTCCGCGTCCGCCGCATGCTCGGCGTGTTCGACGTCGGTCGCGTGCTCAACCCCAAAACCGCGCGGAGCCAGATCGTCGGCGGGATGGCGTGGGGGATCGCCTATGCGCTCGGCGAGGACGGCGTTGTCGACACGCGTACCGGGCGCTTCATGAACCCCGATTTCGGCGAGTACCATGTCGCGGTGAACGCCGACATACCGCAGATCGAGGTCCATTTCGTCGAGGAGATCGACGATTCGGCGAACCAGGCGGGTGCCAAGGGCGTCGGCGAGCTGGGCATCTCGGGCGCGGGCGCCGCGGTCGTCAACGCGATCTACAATGCCACCGGAGTGCGCGTCCGCGACATGCCGGTGACGCTTGACACATTGCTGGCGGGGCTGCCGCCGGTATGAGGACCTGAGTCATGGCCGAAAACACTTCCGTGCTCGCTGCCGCGGAGGCGTGGAAGGGCGCGCCGCTCGCGATCGCCACCGTCGTCTCGACCTGGGGCTCGGCCCCGCGTCCGCGCGGCAGCCACATGCTCGTCCACGCTGACGGACGGTTCGAGGGATCGGTGTCGGGCGGCTGCGTCGAGGGCGACATCCTCGACACCGCGGCACAGGTGATCGCGGGCGCGCCGTTCCAGGTGAAGACCTACGGCGTCGCCGACGCCAGCGCGTGGGAGGTCGGCCTGCCCTGCGGCGGCGAGATTTCGGTAATGGTCCAGCCGGTGTCCGCGAACGGGTTCGATCCCGAACTGTTCGACCGGATCCGCGACGCACGCGACCAGGGACAGGCGCTGACCGTCACGACGGACCTCGCGTCCGGCCACAGCGACCTGAAGGCGATCGAGACGACCAAGGTGTTCGCCAACCGCTACGATCCCCCGCGCCGCCTGCTGATCGTCGGCGCAGTCCAGATCGCGCAGGCGCTCGCCGCGCTCGCCGCGACGCTCGACATCGAGACGGTCGTGATCGATCCGCGCGCGCGCTTCCTGACCGCGGAGCGCTTCCCCGGCGTCACGCTCGACGATCGCTGGCCCGACGAGGCGATCGCGGCGTACCGCCCCGGCCCCGCGACCGCGGTGGTGACGCTGAGCCACGACACCAAGATCGACGACCCCGGCCTCATCGCGGCACTCGCCGCGGACGCCGGGTATGTCGGCGCGCTGGGCAGCCGCCGCAGCCACGCGGCGCGGCGCGAGCGGCTGGCGGCAGCAGGTGTCGCGCCCGGAAAGATCGACCGGATCGATGCCCCCGTCGGGCTCGACATCGGCGCGATCGGGCCATCGGAGATCGCGCTGTCGATCGCCGCGGCGATGGTGGGGGCGTTCCATGATCGCGGTTGAGGACGCCATCCTCGTCCTGCTCGCCGCGGGCCGGTCGCAGCGGTTCGGCGACCGCAACAAGCTGGAGGAGAATTTCCTCGGCAAGCCCGTGGGCCTCCACGTCGTCACCGCGCTGGAGGACATGCCGTTCCGCGAGCGGGTCGTCGTCGTCGACGGGTGCAGCCTCGATTTTGCGGGCCGCGATTTCACCGTGCTTCACAACGACGATGCCGCGACCGGGATGGCGGGATCGCTGCGGATGGGGGTCGCCCATGCCAAGGCGGCGGGTGCGGAGGCGATCGTCGTCGCGCTGGCCGACATGCCGCGCGTTACCGCGACGCATATCCATCGCCTGCTCGACGCCGCGACCGCCCCCGACGCGGTCGTCGTCTCCAGCGACGGCACGCATCCGATGCCCCCCGGCGTGTTCGGCAAGGCGCGGTTCGATTTCCTCCTGTCGTTGCAGGGCGACAAGGGCGCACGCGACCTCGTCCGCGCCGGCCGCCACGTCGTGACGAACCCGGCGGAGCTGATCGACATCGACACGCCGGAGGATCTGGCCCGCCTGCGCGCGCTGGTGGGTGACGCCGGGCGCGGCGATCAGAATCCGTCACTCCGGATTTGATCCGGGGTCCCGCTTCTTCTCCTCGCCTGCCCCGAAGACGGTAGCGGTCCCCCGGATCAAGTTCGGGGTGACGAACGTGGCAGTGGCTATTCCAGCTCCAGGATCACCTGATCGACCATCAGGCTTTCGCCCACCGCGGCGCTCAGCGTCTTGACCACCGCGGACTTCTCCGCGCGCAGGATGTTCTCCATCTTCATCGCCTCGACCACCGCGAGCGGCTGCCCGATCTCGACCCTGTCGCCTTCCGCGACGTCCAGCCGCACGAGAAGCCCCGGCATCGGCGCGATCAGGAAGCGCGACAGGTCGGGCGGAATCTTCTCGATCAGGTGCTGCGCGTACGGCGCGACATGCGCAGGCAGCACGCGCGCGGTGTGCGACGCGCCGCGCGTGGCGAGCGTGAAGCCGGTGCGCGTCCGCGCGATCTTTACCGCCAACGGCGTCTCGCCATCGACCTCGACCATCCGGTCGCCGGGCGTATATTCGATCCCGATCTCGAGGTCCTGGCCGTCGACGTTCAGCCCGTCGGTCGACACGGAGACGGCGTGGTCGGCACCGTCGATCCGCACCACCCAGTCGGCGGGGGGACGCAGCCGCTGGCCCAGTTGCCCGTCGATCCGCCGCGCGCGATCCGCCTCCGCGGTCGCGGCGAACGCGGCGACCGCGGCGAGCGTGCGGACCAGATCCGCCGACGCAGGTGCGCCGTGGAAGCCGTCGGGATATTCCTCCGCGATGAACCCCGTCGTGATCGCGCCCGAACGGAAGCGCGGATGCTGCATCAGCGCGGACAGGAAATCGAGGTTCGTCCCCGGCCCCGTGATCTCGAACGCGTCGAGCGCGCCGATCTGCGCATCGATCGCGGCCGCGCGCGTCGGCGCCCAGGTGACGAGCTTGGCGATCATCGGATCGTAGAACATGCTCACCTCGCCCCCCTCGCGCACGCCATCGTCGACGCGGACATAGGGCGCATCGCCCGCGGGCTCGCCCGTCTCCGGCGGATTGTACCGCACCAGCCGGCCGATGCTCGGCAGGAAGCCGCGATACGGATCCTCGGCATAGACACGGTTCTCGACCGCCCAGCCGGTAAGCGTCACGTCCTCCTGCGCGAAGGCGAGCTTTTCGCCATAGGCCACGCGGATCATCTGCTCGACAAGATCGAGCCCGGTGATCGCCTCGGTGACGGGGTGTTCCACCTGGAGCCGCGTGTTCATCTCAAGGAAGTAGAACCCTTCCCCCGTCGTGTCCGCGCCCGACACGATCAGCTCGACGGTCCCGGCCGAATAATAGCCGACCGCCTGGGCCAGCGCGACCGCCTGCTCGCCCATCGCCTTGCGCATCTTCGGCGTCACGAAGGGCGACGGCGCTTCCTCGACCACCTTCTGGTGCCGGCGCTGGATCGAGCATTCGCGCTCGCCCAGATACACGACGTTGCCATGCTGGTCGCCCAGCACCTGGATCTCGATATGGCGCGGGCTTTCGATGAACTTCTCGATGAACACGCGGTCGTCGCCGAAGCTGGCCAGCCCCTCGCGCTTGGTCGCCTCGAACCCCTCGCGGACGTCCTGCTCGCCGTACGCCAGCCGCATCCCCTTGCCGCCGCCACCCGCGGACGCCTTCATCATCACCGGATAGCCGATGTCGCCCGCGATCCGTACCGCCTCGTCGGTGTCCGCGATCTCGCCCAGGAAGCCGGGGACGACGTTGACGCCCGCGGCCTTGGCGAGCTTCTTCGATTCGATCTTGTCCCCCATCGCCGCGATCGCCTTGGGCGGCGGCCCGACGAAGGCGATTCCCGCATCCGCGCAGGCCCGCGCGAAACTCTCGCGCTCCGACAGGAAGCCGTAGCCCGGATGGATGCAGTCCGCCCCGGTCGCCTTGGCCGCCGCGAGGATCAGGTCCGCCTTGAGATAGCTCTCCGCCGCCGGTGCCGGCCCCAGCCGCACCGCCTCGTCCGCCATCAGCACATGCGGCGCGCGCGCATCCGCGTCGGAATATACCGCGACGGTGGCCAGCCCCATCGCCTTGGCGGTGCGGAAGACTCGGCACGCGATCTCGCCACGATTGGCGACCAAGATTTTCTTGAACATATCTATTAGACCTTTTCCACTCTGACCGAGGGAGTTGCTTCAATCCACCATCCCGGCAGCACATAACGCCACAAAAGCCAGATCGTGAGGAAAAGCCAAACCAAACCGATCACCATATAGCGTCGTGCGCGAGGCTTCGCGTTCGCTGGGAAATAGTCGGTAACTCGCGTCTGAAACCACCAAACCCAAAGCGGCAACGCAAGGAACAGCATTAGACTAGTTGCTACTCCTACTAGCGAGTGGAGGATGCCGACCATTAATGCTCCCCGTACCCCGGCGAAGGCCGGGGCCCAGCCCCATCAAGAGACTCGCGCGAGAGCGCGATCGGAGCTGCGGGCCAAAACCGGGCCCCGGCTTTGACTGGGGAACGGGTGCGCATGAGGTGAGCGAACGGCATCACCGCGCCCAGACCAGCCCCCGCAACTCCGCCGTCCGCGCCTGCGTCAGTCGCGTGCGGCACTGCGCCTGCGCCATCGGCTGAGCGGAGCCGCCCGCGAACTCACCCCCTGCGATCACGCATTGCGCATCGCGGTACTTCAACCACGCCCGCTGGCTTTCCAGCAGCGCCGCCGCGTAGCCAAAGCAGCCGCCGCGCGACGTGTCCTGCGCGTCGCGGCCCTTCATGTACGCATAGGTCCGCTTCCACTGCGCGGTCATGGCCGCATCCGCCTGCTGGAACGCCAGCCCCGCAAAGTGCGTCATCGCCAACTGGCTGCGCGGCGCATTGCACCCCGCCGGTGTCGCCGCCGCGAGCAACAGCATCAGCAGCATGTCTTGCCCTCCCGCATCGGCTCCGCACCCGCCATCGGCACCAGCCCCAGCTTGGCGAACAGCGCCGCATCCGCGCTGTCGCCGCGGTTGCCCGTCGTCAGCAGCTTGTCACCGGTGAAGATCGAGTTCGCGCCCGCCATGAAACACAGCGCCTGCGTCGCCTCCGACATGCTTTCGCGCCCCGCCGACAGCCGCACCATGCTCATCGGCATCGCGATCCGCGCGACCGCGACGGTACGGACGAACTCGATATCGTCGATCTTCGCCATCGGCGTGCCTGCGAGCATGTCGCCCAGCGGCGTGCCCTTCACCGGCACCAGCGCGTTGACCGGCACGCTCTCGGGATGCCGCGGCAGCGTCGCCAGCGCATGGACGAAGCCGACGCGATCGGCGCGCGTCTCCCCCATCCCGACGATCCCGCCGCAGCACACGCTGATCCCCGCCTCGCGCACATTCGCCAGCGTATCGAGCCGGTCCTGGAAGGTCCGCGTCGTGATGACGTTGCCGTAATTCTCCGGCGAGGTATCGATATTGTGGTTGTAGTAATCGAGCCCCGCATCGGCCAGCCGCCGCGCCTGGTGCGGCTCGAGCATGCCCAGCGTCATGCACGTCTCCAGCCCCATGCCGCGCACGCCCTCGACCATCGCGACGATCGCGTCCATGTCGCGATCCTTGGGGTTGCGCCACGCGGCGCCCATGCAGAACCGCTGCGATCCCGCTGCCTTCGCCGCCTCCGCGTCGGCGAGCACGGTTTCCACCGCCATCAGCTTCTCCGCCTTCAACCCGCTGTCGGCCGACACGGATTGCGAGCAATAGCCGCAATCCTCGGGGCACCCGCCCGTCTTGATCGACAGCAGGGTGCACAGCTGCACCTCGCCCGCCGCGTGATGCGCGCGGTGGATAGTCTGCGCGCGGAACATCAGGTCGTCGAACGGCAGGTCGAACAGCGCGGCGATCTCCGCGCGGGTCCAGTCGGTGCGCACGGTCGGTATGGAGGCGGGCGCAGCATGCACGCCGGCAGGGCGAAGGAGAGTATCGGTCATCAAGCAGGCCCTTGGCTCAAGGTCGTCTCGCGTCGTCGCATAGCGTCCGGCCGCAGCGTCGGCGAGCGCGGTCATTTGGCGGTCGCCATCGCGCGCCGCACGCGCGCTTCCAGCTCGGCGCCACCGCCCTCGCCAAAGCCATAGGCGGTGTGGACCTGCCGCCCCCTGGCGTCGAACAGATAGACACGTGGGATCCCCACCTTGCCCTCGGGGATGTCGCGCATGTCCTTGCCCACGATCCGGCGATAGGCGTCGACGTCCGCGACGACGTAATCGACGTCGCCCATGCCTGCGCGCGTCAGGAACTGCGCGACGGCGGCGGGCGGCTGGGTCGGGTCGGGATCGCCCTCGCGGCGATTGACGTAGAGGAAATTATAGCCGTTCCCCAGGTCCTTGCGGATCCTGTTCAGGGACGGCGCCTCCGCGATGCATGGCGGACACCAGCTTGCCCATATCGAGATGAGCGTCGGCTTGCCCGGCCGGACACGCGACCCGAGCGGGATCGCGCGTCCGTCGCGCGACGTGAGCGTCACGTTCGCCAGCGTCGCGATCGAGCGGCCGGTGGTCGGCGCGCTGTCCTGCGCGGCGACGGGCATCGCGATCGCAACGGCCAGCGCTGCGGACATGCTTCGCACCAGCCTCATTCCGCGGCCTCGCTTTCGGGCGGCATGTTGTGCCCCAGCAGCCGCAGCACCTCCTCCGCCGCCGCGATCAGGTTCGTCCCCGGCCCGAAGATCGCCTGCACCCCCGCGTCGCGCAGCACCTGATAGTCCTGCGCGGGGATCACCCCGCCCGCGATCACCTTGATGTCGGGGCGGCCCGCGTCCTTCAGATGCCCGATCAGCTCGGGGATCAGCGACTTGTGCCCCGCCGCAAGGCTCGACGCGCCGACGACGTCGACGTCCTTCTCCAGTGCGAGCGCGGCGGCCTCGGCGGGGGTCTGGAACAGCGGACCCGGCACGATCTCGAACCCCAGGTCGCCGAACATCGAGCTGACGAGGTTGGCGCCGCGATCATGCCCGTCCTGTCCCATCTTCGCGACCAGCATCCGTGGTCTACGACCCATCCGCCGCTCGGTCGCGGCGACCCCGTCGGTCAGCCGCTCCCAACGCGCGTCGTCGGCATAGGCGCCGCCATAGATCCCCTTCACCGGCGTCGGCTGGGTGCCATAGCGCCCGAACACATCCTCCATCGCCTGGCTGATCTCGCCCAGCGTCGCGCGCGCACGCGCCGCCTCGACCGCGAGCGCGAGGAGGTTGTCCGAACCCTTCGCCCCCTCGCGCAACGCATTGAGCGCCGTCCGGCACGCCGTCTCGTCCCGCGTCGACTTCACCCGCTCGATCCGCCGGATCTGCGCCTCGCGGACCGCGACGTTGTCGACGTCGAGAATGTCGATCGCGTCCTGCTGCGCCAGCGTGTATTTGTTGACGCCGACGATCACGTCCTCGCCGCGATCGACCCGCGCGGCCCGCGCCGCCGACGCCTCCTCGATCATCGCCTTGGGCCAGCCCGCGGCGACCGCCTTGGCCATCCCGCCCTCGCGCTGCACCCGCTCGATGATCTCCCATGCGCCGTCGACCAGGCTCTGCGTCAGGCTCTCGACATAATAGCTGCCACCCAGCGGATCGACGACCTTGGTCATCCCCGTTTCTTCCTGCAGCACGATCTGCGTGTTGCGCGCGATCCGGGCGGAGAAGTCGGTGGGCAGCGCGATCGCCTCGTCCAGCGCGTTGGTGTGGAGGCTCTGCGTCCCCCCCAGCATCGCCGCCATCGCCTCGATCGTCGTGCGCATGACGTTGTTGTACGGGTCCTGCTCGGTCAGCGAGACGCCCGATGTCTGGCAGTGCGTCCGCAACATCTTGCTACGCTCGTCCTGCGCGCCCAGTTGCGTCATCGCGCGATGCCACAGCACGCGCGCGGCGCGCAGCTTGGCGATCTCCATGAAGAAGTTCATGCCGATCGCGAAGAAGAACGACAGCCGCCCCGCGAACCTGTCGATGTCGAGGCCGCTCGCGACGCCGTATTTCACATAGTCCATGCCATCCGCGATCGTGAAGGCCAGCTCGTGGAGCTGCGTCGCCCCCGCCTCCTGCATGTGATAGCCGGAAATCGAGATGCTGTTGAACTTGGGCATCTCGCGCGACGTATAGCCGAAGATGTCCGAGATGATCCGCATGCTCGGCTCGGGGGGATAGATATACGTGTTGCGGACCATGAACTCCTTGAGGATGTCGTTCTGGATCGTCCCGTCGAGCAGTTTGCGATCGACGCCCTGTTCTTCCCCCGCGACGATGAAGAAGGCGAGGATAGGGATCACCGCGCCGTTCATCGTCATGCTGACGCTCATCTTGTCGAGCGGGATGCCGTCGAACAGGATCTTCATGTCCTCGACCGAGTCGATCGCGACCCCCGCCTTGCCGACGTCGCCCGTCACGCGCGGGTGATCGCTGTCGTACCCCCGGTGCGTCGCCAGATCGAACGCGACCGACAGCCCCTTCTGGCCCGCCGCCAGGTTGCGCCGGTAGAAGGCGTTCGATTCCTCCGCAGTCGAGAATCCCGCATATTGCCGGATCGTCCACGCCCGCCCCGCATACATCGACGCGCGGACCCCGCGGGTGAACGGCGCGAAGCCGGGCAGGCCCGGATCCACCGGCGCGTCCGCCGCGGTGTAGAGCGGCTTGACGTCGATACCCTCGGGCGTGCGCCAGGTCAGGTCCGCGCCCTTCACCTCCTTCGCGGCGGCGGCGGCCCATTGGGCGAGATTGGGCGTACCGGAAATGGGCTTATCGGTCATATTGCTAATCCATAGTCCGTTCGTTCCGAGCGAAGTCGAAGCACTGCATCCCGCCCTTCGACTTCGCTCAGGGCAAACGGGCCGGAATCATTTCCCCGTGAACGCCGGCTTGCGCTTCTCAAGGAAGCTCCTGCCCCCCTCGCGCGCATCCTGCGATCCGCCCGCGAGGCGCTGCCCCACGGCTTCCGCCGCCAGCACCTGCTCGAACGTCCCGTCGAGCGCGAGCTTGATCGTCCGCCGCATCGCGCCGATCGCCACCGTCGGCCCCGCCGCCAGCCGCGTCGCCAGCGCCATCGCCTCGTCCATCAGCGCCGCATCGTCGACCGCCTTGTAGATCAGCCCCCAGTCCGCGGCCTGCTCCGCCGGGATCCGCTCGCCCAGCATCATCATCTGCGTCGCGCGCGCCTTGCCGATCGATCGCGCGAGGATCCAGGTCGACCCGCCATCGGGGACCAGCCCGATATTGACGAACGCCTGCAGGAAATACGCGCTCCTCGCCGCCACCACGAAATCCCCGCACAGCGCGATCGAGCACCCGATCCCCGCGGCCGGCCCGTTGACCGCGGTGACGACGGGCACGTCGAGTTCGCTCAGCAGCAGCATCGTCGGATTGTAGTGCCGCGACAGCGCCATGTGGCTGACGTCCCCGCCGCTCACCGCGCTGCGTTCGCCCCGCGCCTGCAGGTCCGCCCCGGAACAGAAGGCGCGCCCCTGCCCGGTGATGAGTATCGCGCGCGCGCCGTCGAGGTTGCGCAGCGCGACCGCGATCTCGTCCGCCATCTGCGGCGGCGCGGCGTTCAGCCGCTCGGGACGGTTGAGCGTGATGACCAGCACGTCGCCGCGCTTCTCGGTCAGGATCGTCTCGTACTCGGCCATCTTGCTCTCTCCCAGTGCCTTATCCCCCTTCCGTCGACGGGGGAAATCTCAGTGCGCCTCTTTCGGCGTCTCCATCAACTCCACCAGCACGCCGCCGAAATCCTTCGGATGCACGAACACGATCGGCGTTCCGTGCGCGCCGATCCGCGGGCTTCCGAGCACCGTGGCGCCCTTCGCCGTCAGCTCGGCGACCGCCGCGTGGATATCGGGCACCTCGAAACACACATGATGCTGCCCGCCCGCCGGGTTCTTCTTGAGATACCCCGCGATCGGCGACGCCGCGTCATAGGGTTCGATCAGCTCGATCTGCGTGTTGGGCGCGTCGATGAAGCACACCTTCACCCCCTGCGCCGGCAGATCGAACGGCACCCCGATCGCGTCGGCGCCGAGGACCGTGCGGTAGGTTTCGATCGACCTGGCGATGGAGGGCGTCGCGACTCCGACATGGTTGAGGCGGCCTAGGGTCATCTCTCTCCTTGTATCCCCGCGAATTGTATCCCCGCGAAGGCGGGGATCCAGTCCGTGCTCCCGCCTTCGCGGGAGCACACCAAGTCACAACGGAATATTGTCATGCTTCTTCCACGGGTTCTCCAGCACCTTTCCCCGCAGCTTCCGCAACCCCAGCGCGATCCGCCGCCGCGTCGAGTGCGGCAGGATCACCTCGTCGATGAAGCCCTTGCTCGCCGCCACGAACGGGTTGGCGAAGCGCGCCTCGTATTCCGCGGTGCGTGCCGCGATCTCGTCGGGGGTACGCCCGCGGAAGATGATCTCGACCGCGCCCTTCGCGCCCATCACCGCGATCTCTGCGGTCGGCCACGCATAGTTCAAGTCGCCGCGCAGGTGCTTCGACGCCATCACGTCGTACGCGCCGCCGTACGCCTTGCGCGTGATGACGGTGATCTTGGGCACCGTCGCCTCTGCATAGGCGAACAACAGTTTCGCGCCGTGCTTGATGATGCCATTATGCTCCTGCGCGGTCCCCGGCAGGAATCCCGGCACGTCGACGAAGGTGACGATCGGAATCTCGAACGCATCGCAGAACCGCACGAACCGCGCCGCCTTCTTCGATGAATTGATGTCGAGCACGCCCGCCAGCACCATCGGCTGGTTCGCGACGATGCCGACGGTGCGCCCCTCGATCCGCCCGAACCCGGTGATGATGTTCGCCGCGTGCGCGGGCTGCGTCTCGAAGAAGTCGCCCTCGTCCAGCACCTTCCGCACCACTTCGTGCATGTCGTAGGGCTGGTTCGCGCTCGCCGGGATCAGCGTGTCGAGGCTGTCCTCGATGCGGTCCCATGGATCCGCGGTCGGCCGCTCGGGCACGCCTTCCCGGTTCGACGACGGCAGGTAATCGATGAAGTCGCGCGCCGCGAGCAGCGCTGCGATATCGTCCTCGAACGCATTGTCCGCGACACTCGTCTTGGTCGTGTGCGTGACGGCGCCGCCCAGCGCCTCCTGCGTCACCACCTCGTTCGTCACCGTCTTGACCACATCGGGGCCGGTGACGAACATGTAGCTGGAATCCTTCACCATGAAGATGAAGTCGGTCATCGCCGGGCTGTAGACTGCCCCGCCCGCGCACGGCCCCATGATGAGGCTCAGCTGCGGCACGACACCCGATGCCAGCACGTTGCGCTGGAACACCTCGGCATAGCCGCCCAGCGACGCCACGCCCTCCTGGATGCGCGCGCCGCCGCTGTCGTTCAGCCCGATCACGGGTGCGCCGACCTTAAGCGCCATGTCCATGATCTTGCAGATCTTCTGCGCGTGACGTTCGGACAGCGATCCGCCGAACACGGTGAAATCCTGCGAGAACACGAACACCAGCCGGCCGTTGATCGTGCCGCTGCCGGTGACGACGCCGTCGCCCGGACAGACCTGTTCCGCCATCCCGAAATCGACGCAGTTGTGCTCGACGAACATGTCGAGCTCCTCGAAGCTGTTCTCGTCCAGCAGGATGTCCAGTCGCTCGCGCGCGGTCAGCTTGCCCTTTGCATGTTGGGCGGCGACTCGTTTGTCGCCGCCCCCCTGTCTGGCCGCGGCCCGTTTCGCCTCGAGCGTTTCGATCGTCGACGACAAGCGGCTTTCCTCCCATGCGGACGCGGTCGGCCGTGTCTGCCTCGCCGGGGAACGCGTGGCAAATGTGAATTTGCGAAGTTGCGAATGGATGACTTGCGAACTACACCGACAGGATGAAGCCGCGGACCTATGCCGGCGATCGTCTGCGCGCGCTTCGCGTTGCTGCGGGGCTCAATCAGCGCATGATGGCGGCGCGGCTCGGCCTGTCGGTCAGCTACCTGTCGCAGCTCGAGGGTGGGGAACGTCCGTTGACCGGCGCGGTGACCGCAGCGCTCGCGCGACATTATCCCGATGCGCTGGCGGCGATCGAGGGCGAAGGCCCCGCGCGTCGGCTGGCGGCGCTCGGCGCGGCGCTCGCGGATCCGTCGCTCCAGCCGCTGTCGCCCGAAGTCGTCGCACGGCTGGCGGAGGAACGCCCCGAGATCGCGGACCGGCTCGTCGCGCTCCACGCCGGCAAGCGCGCCGCGGAGGACCGGCTGGCGCTCGCGGAGGAGGCGATGACCGCCGGATCGGGCGCACGGCTCCCATGGGAAGCGGTGCGCGACTGGTTCCATCTGGCGGGCAACTATGTCGACGCGCTCGATCGCGCGGCGGAGGGGCTGCTCCTTCCTTCTACCCCGGCGAAGGCCGGGGCCCAGTTGGAAGCCGCCCGATACTGGGCCCCGGCCTTCGCCGGGGTACAGCACAGCGCCAGTGACGATCTCGTCCAGCTCCTCCACGCCCACGGCGTCACCCTCGCCGCCGATGCCGACGAGGACGCCCCGCTGGCGCGCCTCGACGGCACCACGCTCGTCCTCAACGCCGCGCTGCCTCCCGAAAGCCGCCGCTTCCTGATCGCGCACCGTCTCGCCGCGATCGCATTCGCGGACGAGATCGACGCAGTGGTCGCCGCGACCGATCTCGACGGCGAGGCCCGCCGCCTCCTGCGCGTCGGGCTCGCCAACTATGCCGCGGGCGCGCTCGTCATGCCCTACGCCGCCTTCCGTGCCGCCGCGCGCGCGGTGCGCCACGATATCGACCGTCTGTCGCGCCGCTTCGGCGTCAGCTTCGAACAGGCGTGCCACCGCCTCTCCACGCTCCAGCGGCCGGGCGCGGAAGGCATCCCTTTCTATTTCTGCCGCGTCGACATGGCGGGCAACATCACCAAGCGCCATTCCGCGACCCGCCTGCAATTCGCGCGGTTCGGCGGCGCGTGCCCGCTGTGGCACGTCCACGAGGCCGCTGCGATTCCGGACCGGATCCTGGTCCAGCATGCCGAGACGCCCGACGGCGTCCGCTACGTCTCGATGGCGAAGGGGCTCGTCAAACCCTCTGGCCGGTTCGCGCGCAGCCCGCGCCGCTATGCCGTCGTGCTTGGCTGCGAGGCGGTGCACGCCGCCGACTTCGTCTATGCCGACGCGGTCGATCGCGCGGGGCCGCCGACCCCGATCGGGATTTCGTGCCGGCTGTGCCCGCGCGACGATTGCGACCAGCGCGCCTTCCCGCCCACCGACCGCGCGATCGCGGTCGATCCCGATACACGGCGGGTGGTTCCCTACCGCGTGGTGTAGCTAATCGATGTTGCGCCTACCCGTGATGCACTGGCAAGGCGCCGACGATCTTTGAGGAGAGCGCGCGATGGCCGACGACGTTTACCCCGTTCCTTCCACCTGGGCGGAGAACGCGACCGTCGATGCCGCCGGATACGACGCGATGTACGCCGCCTCGGTCGACACCCCCGACGCGTTCTGGCTGGAGCAGGCGAAGCGGCTCGACTGGATCGCGGCGCCGAAGACCGCGGGCGACTGGTCCTACGCGAAGGACGATTTCCGCATCGCCTGGTTCGCCGACGGCACGCTCAACGCCAGCGTCAACTGCATCGACCGGCATCTGGCCGAACGCGCCGACGCGGTCGCGATCCTGTGGGAACCCGATTCCCCCCACGAGGAACCGCGCCGCTTCACCTATGCGCAGCTCCACCAAGAGGTCTGCCGCTTCGCCAACGTGCTCAAGGCGCAGGGCGTGGAGAAGGGTGATCGTGTCACCATCTACCTGCCGATGATCCCGGAGGCGGCGTTCGCGCTGCTCGCCTGCGCACGGATCGGCGCGGTCCATTCGGTGGTGTTCGGCGGCTTCTCCCCCGATGCGCTGGCGGGGCGGATCGAGGATTGCGGATCGCGGATCGTCGTCACCGCCGACGAGGGCCGGCGTGGCGGAAAGGCGATCCCGCTCAAGGCCAATGTCGACGCCGCCGCGGATCGCGCGCCCGGGCTGGAGCGCGTCCTCGTCGTCAAGGCGACCGGCGCCGACGTCCCGATGGGCGACCGCGACGTCTGGTATCACGACGTGGCGGAAGGCGTGTCGACCGACTGCGCGCCCGAGCCGATGACCGCCGAGGACCCACTGTTCATCCTTTACACCAGCGGATCGACCGGTCAGCCCAAGGGCGTGCTGCACACGACCGGCGGCTATCTGCTGTGGGCGGCCTACACGCACGCGCTGTGCTTCGACTACCGCCCCGGCGACGTGTTCTGGTGCGCCGCCGATATCGGCTGGGTCACCGGGCACAGCTATATCCTCTACGGCCCGCTCGCCAACGGCGCGACGACGCTGATGTACGAAGGGCTGCCCAACTGGCCCGACGCGTCGCGGATCTGGCAGGTGGTCGACCGGCACGAGGTCCACACGCTCTTCACCGCGCCCACCGCGCTGCGCGCGCTGATGAAGGACGGCGACGCGCCGGTGAAGGCGACCGATCGTTCCTCGCTCAAGTTGCTCGGCACCGTCGGCGAGCCGATCAACCCCGAGGCATGGCGCTGGTATCACGACGTCGTCGGCGAGGGGCGCTGCCCGATCGTCGACACCTGGTGGCAGACCGAGACGGGCGGCGCGATGATCGCCCCGCTCCCCGGCGCGACCGACCTCAAGCCCGGCTCCGCGACGAAGCCGCTCCCCGGCGTCCGCCCGCAGCTGGTCGACGAGACGGGCACGGTCCTCGACGGCGCAGTCAGCGGCAACCTTGTCATCACGCACAGCTGGCCGGGGCAGATGCGCACGGTGTGGGGTGACCACGATCGCTTCTTCCAGACCTATTTCACCACCTATCCGGGCACCTATTTTACCGGCGACGGATGCCGGCGTGACGCGGACGGCTATTACTGGATCACCGGGCGCGTCGACGACGTTATCAACGTCAGCGGCCACCGCATGGGCACCGCCGAGGTCGAGAGCGCGCTCGTCCTCCACGAGCATGTCGCGGAGGCCGCGGTCGTCGGCATGCCGCACGACGTGAAGGGCCAGGGCATCTACGCCTATGTCACGCTCAACGCCGGCGTCGACGCGCACGACGCGCTCGCCGACGAACTCAGGAAGTGGGTAAGGAAGGAGATCGGCCCGATCGCGACCCCCGACGCGATCCAGTTCGCCCCCGGCCTCCCCAAGACCCGTTCGGGCAAGATCATGCGCCGCATCCTGCGCAAGATCGCGGAAGGCGACGTCTCGTCGCTGGGCGACACGAGCACGCTCGCGGATCCTGCGGTGGTCGACGATCTGGTGGCGAACCGGGTTGGATGAGGCATCCATCTCGCCGATTCGTTACAATAGCGTTATAAATCTTTTGCGAGTTTGCCGGTCATCATGGCTTCCTGCCCCCGCCTAACAAGAGGGGACCATGATGATTCGCAAGATCGCATACACGCTCGCCGGCATCGCGACGGTGACATCGGCGTCGATGCTCGTCGCCAAGCAATATGTCGACTACCTACCCACCAAAGGTATGTGGGAAGTCAACGCAATCGACGTCGATCCCAATCATATCGATGATTACCTGACCGGCCTTCGCCGTTCGCAGATCCCGTATTTCGAGATCCTCAAGAAGCGCGGGATGATCGACGAGTACAAGGTGCTCGTCCGCTACGGATATACCAAGCAGTCACCCAGCGTCGTGACGATGACCCATTATACCAGTGCGGCGGCTCTGGAGCCCAACAAGGCGCGCGACGAAGCGATTGAGAAGGAAGTCCTTGCGACGCTGAGCGAAGCCGACGGCAAGGCCGCGGTGGCGGGTTACGAGAAGTACCGCACCTTCCTCGACGATGCGATGTTCGGCGAGGTCACCTTTCCGAAATAGTCGCACAGGAGCGCCGCCCACGTCGGCGGCGCTCCGTCAGAGCGCGTCGAAATCGATCGCCGCGTGCCGGTCGAGCGCGTTGTCCGCCGCCGGCATCGGATATTTCAACCCCGTCGCACAGTTGAACAACACCACGCGCTCGTCCTCGTCGACTTCACCCGTCGTCAGCGCCTGCCGGTACGCCGCCAGCGTCGCGCCGCCTTCCGGGCACAGCAGCAGCCCGTCCTTGCGCGCGCAGTCGTCGACCGCCTTCAGGATCGCGGGATCGCCGACCGCGATCGCCTTGCCCCCGCTCTCGCGGACCGCACGCAGGATCAGGAAATCGCCGACGGCTCTAGGCACGCGGATCCCCGCCGCGACGGTCGAGGCATCCTCCCACCGCTCGGCATGCTCCTCGCCCGCCTCGAACGCGCGGACGATCGGCGCGCAGCCCGACGCCTGGATCGCATACATCCGCGGACGCTCCGGCCCGATCCAGCCCAGCGCCTCCATCTCCGCGAACGCCTTCCACATCCCGATCAGCCCGGTGCCCCCGCCGGTCGGGTAGAAGATCGCATCTGGCAGTCTCCACCCGAACTGCGCCGCCAGCTCCAGCCCCATCGTCTTCTTGCCCTCGATCCGATAGGGCTCCTTCAACGTCGAGAAATCGAACCAGCGCCCTTCCGCCGCACCCTTCGCGACGATCGCGCCGCAATCGTCGATCAGCCCGTTGACCCGCCAGACGCGGCCCCCTTGCGCCGCGATCTCGCGCACGTTCACCTCGGGGGTATCGTCGGGGCAGAAGACGATCGTCTCGATCCCGCACCGCGTCGCATAGGCCGCGAGCGCCGCGCCCGCATTGCCGTTGGTCGGCATCGCGATCCGGGTGACGCCCAGCTCCTTGGCCATCGCCACCGCCATGACGAGCCCGCGCGCCTTGAAGCTGCCCGTCGGCAGCCGCCCCTCGTCCTTGACGAGCACGTTCGCGCCGCCGCTCCGCGCGATCGGCACGAGCGGCGTCTCGATCTCGCCCAGGCTGACGATGTTGTCGGTCCGCCGGACGGGCAGTAGTTCCCGCCACCGCCACAGATCGGTCTGCCGCGTCTCGAGCAGCGCCCGCGGCAGGTTCGCGCGCACCGCCTCGAGATCGTAGCGCACCAGCAACGGCCGCCCAACGCGCGACAGGTTGTGGAGCGTATCCGCCTCGTACCGCTCGCCCGTCATCGAACATTCGAGATGCGTGACGAACGTCGGACGATCCGCGGTGAGATTGGCGTTGATGGTCATGGGACAGTTCCGATCTACGATGTGTCCCCGCGAAGACGGCGACCCAGACTGTACCCCCGCCTTCGCGGGGGCACAGGAACACGAACACCCCGCTTCGGGGTGACGACTATCACGCCGTGACGGTCACAAGATGTAGATCGCAGCGGCAGCGGCACAGCAAAGAGCCAGCGCAATCCATAAGAGGAGCGCGGGTCGCCACTCTCCTCCCGTAGGAATAGACGCTGACAGATACTCAAGAAGAGCGGTCAGCGCCGTTCCCATGCGCCCTCAATCCGCCTTCTTCGCCACCGCCACCAGCGCCGGGCGCAGCAGCCGGTCCTTGATCATCCAGCCCGACTGCATCTCCTGCACGATCGTACCCGCCGGCTGGTCGCTCGGCATCTCGAGCATCGCCTGGTGGCGGTTGGGATCGAGCTGCTCGCCCATCGCCGCGATCCGCGTCAGCCCGTTGCGCTGGAACACGTTGGCCAGCTCGCGCCCCGTCGCCTCCAGCCCGGTGACGAGACCCTTCATCTTCTCGTCCGCGCGCAGCTCCGCGGGGATCGCGGCGAGTCCGCGCTCCAGATTGTCGCTCACCGACAGGATGTCGCGCGCGAAATTGGTGGCGGCATAGGCGCGCGCATCCGCCACGTCCTTCTCCGCGCGGCGGCGGACGTTCTGCGTTTCCGCCTGCGCGTACAGCGTCTGCTGCTGCGCGTCGGCGAGCTGGTTCTCCAGCTCGGCCACCCGCCCCTGTGCCTGATCATGCTCCGCCACTTCGGGGGCTTCGGCAGCGGTGTCTTCGCGCAGGTCTGCGGCGTTAGGCGCGTTGGTATCGGTCATCGGAATCCCTGTCTTCGAAACGGTTCTCAGCCGGCTCAACCCATCAGGCGGGCGAGTGTTGCGGCGGTGAAATCCACCATGGGCACGACGCGCGCATAGTTCAACCGCGTCGGCCCGATCACCCCCACCACGCCGACCACGCGGCCGTCGAGTCCGCGGAACGGCTTGGCGATCACCGACGAGCCAGACAGCGCGAACAACTTGGTCTCCGCGCCGATGAAGATCCGCGTCGCATCCCCCGCGCGCGCCGAGTCGAGGAGCGCCGCGATCTCCTGCTTGCCCTCCAGGTCGTCGAGCAGCTCGCGCACCCGCTCCAGATCCGCCGCCGCCGCATCGTCGAGCAGCCGCCCCTGCCCGCGCACGATCAGCACCGGGCGACGATCGCCGTCCTCGCTCCACACCGCGATGCCGCGCTCGACCAGCGCGCGCGCCGCCCCGTCGATCGCGAGGCGCCCCGCCGCCAGCTCGCGATCGACCCGCGCACGCGCCTCCGCCAGCGACAGGCCGCCCAGCGTCGCGGACATATAGTTCCCCGCCTCTACCAGCGCGGAGGGCGTCACCCCGGCGGGCAGGTCGATCACGCGGTTCTCGACGCCGCCGTCCTCGCTCACCAGCACCGCCAGCGCCTGCGCGTGGCTCAGCGGCACGAACCCGATCGAGCGCAGCACCTGCTCGCGCTTGGGCACCATCACCAGCCCCGCGCAGGCCGACAGGCCGGATAGCGCAGCGGTCGTCGCCGACAGCGCCTGCTCGACCGGATCGCCGCGCCCCACGCGCCCCTCGATCGTCGCACGCTCCTCCGCGGAGGGCTCCAGCGCATGCATCATCCCGTCGACGAACAGCCTCAGGCCCAGGTCGGTCGGCATCCGCCCCGCCGAGGTATGCGGCGCCGCGAGCAGCCCCGCATCCTCCAGCTGCGCCAGCACGCTGCGGATCGACGCAGGAGACAGGTTCAGCCCCGCCTGCGCCAGCGTCCGCGATCCCACCGGCGCGCCGTTCTCCAGATAGCCGTCGACCACGCGCCGGAAGATATCGCGCGCGCGGTCGCTGAGTTCGGTGACGGGGGGGGCGGGCGGCATCGGAACGACTTGGGGGGTCGGCGATGGCAGGTCAACGGGGTGGCGCTGAAGCACAGGCCTAGCTAGAGCGCCCCCAACTCCACTCCGTTCGTGCTGAGTAGGGGCTGAGCGAAGTCGAAGACCCGTATCGAAGCACCGTCCTTCGATACGCCACTTCGGCTTCGCTCAGTGGCTACTCAGCACGAGCGGACCGTTGAACAGGATTATCTCCATGCGCCCCAGCGGCCGTACCCCCGACCAGATGCGCGCGATCACGATCGAGCCGCGCTTCACCCGCCATGCCGAGGGCTCCGTGCTGATCGGGTTCGGCGACACGAAGGTGCTCGTCACCGCCAGCATCGAGGAGAAGGTGCCCCCCTTCCTGCGCGGCAAGGGCGAGGGCTGGGTCACCGCGGAATACGGCATGCTCCCCCGCGCCACCCACACCCGCGGCAGTCGCGAGGCGGCGAAGGGCAAGCAGTCCGGCCGTACGCAGGAGATCCAGCGGCTGATCGGCCGTTCGCTGCGCGCGGTCACCGACCTGAAGGCGCTGGGCGAGCGCCAGATCGTGCTCGACTGCGACGTGATCCAGGCGGACGGCGGCACGCGCACCGCGTCGATCTCGGGCGCGTGGGTCGCGCTGCGGCTCGCGGTCAACGGCCTGCTCCAGTCGGGCAAGCTCTCGGTCGATCCGCTGACGCAGAAGGTCGCCGCGATCAGCTGCGGGATCTACAAGGGGCTCGCGGTCCTCGACCTCGACTATATCGAGGATTCGAACGCCGACGCGGACGGCAATTTCGTCCTGCTCGAGAACGGCAACATCGCCGAGGCGCAGGCCACCGCCGAACACGCGACCTATGACGAGGAAGCCCTGCTCCGCCTGCTCCGCCTCGCGCGCATCGGCTGCGGCGAGATCTTCGCCGCGCAAGAGAAAGCCGTCCGCGCATGAGCGGGGAGGGCAAGGAGCCACAGGCGATCCGCAAGCTCGCTCCCGGCAAGCTCGTCATCGCCAGCCACAACGAGGGCAAGGTCCGCGAAATCCGCGCGCTGCTCGAGCCTTACGGCGTCGAGCCGGTGTCCGCCGCGTCGCTCGACCTGCCCGAACCCGAGGAGACGGGCACCACCTTCGTCGCGAACGCCGAGCTGAAGGCGCGCGCCGCCGCCGACCTGTCGGGCCTGCCCGCGCTCGCCGACGATTCGGGGCTGTGCGTCGATGCGCTGGGCGGCGATCCGGGCATCTTCTCCGCGCGCTGGGGCGGCGAGACGAAGGATTTCGGCGCCGCGATGGCGCTGGTCGAAGGCAAGCTGTCCGCACTCGACGACCCCGCACGCACCGCACACTTCGTCTGCGCGCTCGCGCTCGCCTGGCCCGATGGCCATGTCGAATGGTTCGAGGGCCGCGTCGACGGCACGCTCGTGTCCCCCGTCCGCGGCACGCTCGGCCACGGCTATGATCCGATGTTCGTCCCCGACGGCCACACCGCGACGTTCGGCGAGATGGACGAAGGCGTGAAGAACACGATCAGCCACCGCGCGGACGCCTTCCGCCAGCTGGTGGCGGCGGTGTTCTAGGCAGCGGGACGACATTCGGTCGTTGCGCCCCCACACATGTTCGTCACCCCGGACTTGATCCGGGGGCCCGCTTCTGCTCGCCGCCCGGAAAGAAGCGGGACCTTAGATCAAGTCCGGGAGGACGGCAGGCGCGCAACGTCGGCGAATACGCGCCGATACTTCGCCACTGCCAGCCCGGGCAGGCGCGCCGCCTCGTGCGGGTCGAACCAGCGCAACGCGCTATGCTCGTCGTTGGCAAGGAAAGGCACGCCCTCCCATCGATCGACCAGGAAAAGATGAAGCAGCATCGGCCGGCCATCGACGCATCCAGGGTCGAGGCGACGAACGGGTGTCGTCGACGCCACGACGATCCCGATCTCCTCGCGCAATTCCCTGACCAGCGCATCGACCGGGGCTTCACCCGGCTCGACATGCCCGCCGATCACATCCCGGCAATTCGGGAAGGACGGTCGATGCGGCGACCGCAGTCCGAGCAGGATGCGGCCGCGCTCGCGCGGGATGGCTCCCACGACTTCGACGATCGCCCCGCCCGTCAGAACGCCCGCTCCCCCACCACATTTCCCGCCGGCGCATACCGGCACACCAGATAGTCGTCGCGATCGTTGCTCGCGGTCGCGCAGCCGACTGCGGTCGAGCGCCGCCAGACGATCTGGGTGTAGTGCGCGACGTCCTCCCACTTGCCCGTCCGGCTGAACATCGGCGTCGCGCCGTTGACGAAGTCGCGCTTCTCCGCGACCCAGTGGCCGATCATCTCGGCATAGCTGTACGCGTCGCGCGTGCCGGTCCACAGATTCTCCCCCTCGCGCGTCGGATCCTGCGGCTGGACGGCATGTTCGAAACGACGCGTGCGCGCCATTTCCTGCGCATAGCCGCGCGCCGAGGTGGCCAGCGCGTCGTTCCAGACGAGCGGCGCGACGCCCACATCCGCGCGCGCGGCGTTGTGCCCGCGCAGCATCGTCTCGCGCAGCAGCGCCGCACCCCGCGCAGCCGGCGCCTCGGTCGGCCGCCGCTCGACGACGCGCTCGGGGCCGTCACCCGCGGCGCAGGCGGCGAGGGCGAGCAGCCCGCTCATTACCAACGCAACCGTACCCCGGCGCAGGCCGGGGCCCAGGCTCGGCGCAAAGCGCCGAATGCGCTGCCACGCATGATCTCGCGTGGGGCTGGGCCCCGGCCTTCGCCGGGGTACGTCGGTGCACCCGGACGGATCCGGATTACGTCCGTCCACAAGGTGGCTTTCGTCGTCCATCCCCGCCATATCGGCACCGCCATGCCCCCCGACAATCCCGTTCCGCTCGCCCCCCCTCCCCTGGCACTGTACGTCCACTGGCCGTTCTGCGTCTCGAAATGCCCCTATTGCGACTTCAACAGCCATGTCCGCGCGCAGGTCGACCAGGCGGCGTGGCGCGACGCGCTGCTGGCCGATCTCGCTTATGAGGCAGCCGCGCTCCCTGGCCGCCGCGTCGGATCGGTGTTCTTCGGCGGCGGCACCCCCTCGCTGATGCCCCCCGAGACGGTCGCCGCGGTGATCGACGCAGCCGATCGCCATTGGGGCTTCGCCGACCGCGTCGAGATAACGCTCGAGGCGAACCCCTCCTCGGTCGAGGCAGCGCGGTTCGCCGATCTCGCAACGACGGGCGTGAACCGCGTGTCGCTCGGGCTGCAGGCGCTCGACGACGCCGCGCTCGCCTTTCTCGGCCGCGCGCACGACGTGGAAGAGGGGCTGGCCGCGCTCGACACCGCGCAACGCTGCTTCGCGCGCGTCAGCTTCGACCTGATCTACGCCCGCCCCGCGCAGACGCTCGACGCGTGGGACGCCGAACTGCGCCGCGCGCTGTCGTTCGGGACCGAGCACCTCTCGCTCTACCAGCTGACGATCGAGCCCGGCACGCGCTTCGCGACAGAGGCGGCGGCGGGGCGGCTCGTCCTCCCCGACGAGGAGACCGGTGCGCAGCTGTTCGAGGCCACGCGCGCGACGACCGCGGCGGCGGGGCTCCCCGCCTACGAGATCTCGAACCATGCGCGCGCGGGCGCGGAGAGCCGCCACAACCTCACCTACTGGCGCTACCGCGACTATGCCGGCATCGGCCCGGGCGCGCACGGCCGACGCTCGGGGCTGGCAACGGTGCGGCACAGGAAGCCCGAGAACTGGCTGGCCGCGGTCGCCCGCAACGGCCACGGCACCCAGACCGAGGACCCGCTCACCCCAACGACGCGCGCGACCGAGGCGCTGCTGATGGGCCTGAGGCTGCGCGAAGGCGTCGACCTGACGCGGATCGCCACGCTGGGCGCGATGGCGATCGCCGACCTCGTCGACGAACCCGCAATCGCCCGGCTCCCCGCGCTGATCGCGCGCGACGGCGACCAGCTGACCGTCACCGAGGCGGGGATGCTCCTGCTCGACTCGATCCTCCCCGTCGTCGTCCGCGCGGGGGACAGGATCGCCGCCTGATCCTCCCCGCACGCGGGGAGGGAGACCGCTCGCACAGCGAGTGGTGGAGGGGGCTCGCCCCAAACGACGATAGTCGAAACGACAGCGGCCCCTTCCTCGTAGCAGGAAAACCTACCCTCCGAACGCGCCGCTCGCGGGCGACACCACCGTCGTCGTCCCGCCCCGGATCTCCTGCACCTCGAGGCTGCGCTCCGCGACCCCGCTCGCGCCGAAGCGGAACGCGCCGTCGATCCCCGAGAACCCGTCCGCCGCACGCAGCCGCGCCTCGGGGAACTTCGCCCCCACACGCCAGTCGCGTGCGATCCGCACCGTCAGCAACACCGAATCGTACCCGAGGCTCGACAGCCGGTACGGCGCGCTGCCGAACCGCGAACGATACTTGGCCGCATATTGCCGGTATAGCGTGTCGGAGACGCTCGCGAACCACGCGCCGTTCAGCGCCGCCTTCGTCGCCACCGCGCTGTCGGAGTTCCACAGCTCGGTCCCCAGCACCCGCGTCGACGGGCTCGCGCGGCGCAGCAGCGGCACCGCGGTCGCCGCCGTCCCGCCGCCGTCCGCGATCAGCACCGCGTCGAACGGCGCGTCCTTCGCCATCCGCGTCACCGCCGCCGCCAGTGCGCCCGCGCCGCGATCATAGGTCTGGAGCGATACGACGCGCCCGCCCGCACCCTCCACCGCGCGCAGGAACGCGGTCGATGCGCGCGTGCCGTACAGCGCGTTGGGCACGAGCCCGGCGAAGTTGGTCACCCCCTTCGACTTGGCATAGCCGACGACGCGGTCGATCGACTGGGTCGGCGCATAGCCGAGCACATACGCTCCGTCGCCCGCCACCCCGACATCGTTCGAGAAGCTGAGCACCGGCACCCCGGCGCGACGCGCGATCGGCGCGACCGCGCGGACGTCCTCCGCCAGCAGCGGCCCCAGGATCAGCTGCGCACCGTCCGCGATCGCGCGCGTCGCCGCGGCACCCGCGCCGGTCGCGGTATCGTAATTGGTGATCCGCACCTTGTCGCTGCCGGTGTCGAGCAGCGCGAGCATCGTCGCGTTGGCGAGGCTCTGGCCGACGCCCGCATTGCTCCCCGACAGCGGCACCAGCAGCGCGACGCGGTTGCGCTGCGCATCGCGCGGGATGCCCGCCTCCACCCCGGTCTGGTCCGGGCGGGTCGTCGTCGGGCGCGTCGGGCGCTGGTCGGGCGCGGCGACGGGCCCACGCGGAACGATCGTCTGGCACGCGCCAAGAAGCAGCGCGCCTGCGATCGCAAGACCCCGAATCACCGACGTCACCCGTTGCGGTGCGTATGCGGCCTCTGCCATGACATCCCCTGTGGAAAAACTTCTCCCGCCCGGTCTCTACATCGTCGCGACCCCGATCGGCAATCTCGGTGACCTGTCGCCGCGCGCCGCGCATATCCTGTCGAACGCGGACGTGATCGCGGTGGAGGACAGCCGCGTCACCGCCGGCCTCCTCCGCCACATCGGCACGAAGCGCGCGATGACGCCCTATCACGATCACAATGCGGAAGGGGTCCGCCCCGGCCTGATCGCGCGGATGGGAACGCAAGTGGTGGCACTCGTCTCCGACGCGGGCACGCCCTTGATCTCGGATCCCGGCTACAAGCTGGTGCGTGACGCGCGCGCCGCGGGGCACCTCGTCGTCACGGTGCCGGGTCCCTGTGCGGCGGTAGCGGCGCTGACGCTGGCCGGGCTGCCCACCGACCGGTTTTTGTTCGTCGGCTTCCTGCCGCCGAAGGAAAAGGCCCGCGCCGATGCGATCCGCGAGATCGCAGCGATCCGCGCGACGCTGGTGCTCTACGAATCGGGGCCGCGCCTCGCCGCATGTCTCGCCACGCTGGCGGCGGAACTCGGCGACCGCGAGGCCGCGGTGACGCGCGAGATCACCAAGCGGTTCGAAGAGGCGGTCACCGGCACGCTCTCGCAACTGGCCGAGCGCTATGCGGAGGCCGCACCGAAGGGCGAGATCGTCGTCGTCGTCGCCCCGCCCGGCGAAGCGCCCCCCGCCTCCGCCGACGACGCCGACGCCGCGCTGCTGGAGGCGCTCACCCGGCTCCCCGCCTCGAAGGCTGCGGGGGAGGTGGCCAAGGCGCTCGGCGTAGACCGCCGCGAACTCTACGCGCGCGCGCTGGTGCTAAAAGGATGAGGGACCGCCGCGTCGCTGAGGCGGCGGGCCGTCGCGGGGAGCGGCTGGCGGCGTGGTGGCTGCGGCTGAAGGGGTGGCAGATCCTCGACCGGCGGGTGCGCACCCCGGTCGGCGAGGTCGATCTCGTCGCGCGGAAGGGCGCGCTGGTCGCATTCGTCGAGGTGAAGGCACGCGCCTCGGCGGGCGAACTCGATTTCGCGATCGACGAGCGCCGCCTTGCCCGCGTCGCCGCGGCGGCGGAGATGCTCGTTCCGCGTTACGCGACGAACGGCGAGGATGTCCGCATCGACGTGATCCTGCTCGCGCCCGGCATCCGGCCGCGGCACATCGAGAATGCGTGGATCGGGTGACTTCCCCCCGCGCCGTCCCTAGATAGCCCGGGATCAGGGAGATACGCATGAGCCTCACCGTCGCGGTCCAGATGGACCCGCTCGATTCGATCAACATCGCGGGCGATTCGACCTTCGCGCTGATGCTGTCCGCTCAAGCGCGCGGGCACCGGCTATTCCATTATGCCGCGGAGGATCTCAACTGGTCCGACGGGCGGCTCTGGGCGACGGCGCATCCGGTGACCGTCCAGCGCGTCGACGGCGATCATTTCGCGTTCGGCGAGGCGGTGAACCTAGATCTCGGCGACGCGGCGGACGTGGTGCTGATGCGGCAGGATCCGCCGTTCGATCTCGGCTACATCACCGCCACCCACCTGCTCGAGCGGATCGCGCACAAGACGCTGGTCGCCAACGATCCCGCGCAGGTCCGCAACGCGCCGGAGAAGGTGTTCGTCCTCGATTACGCGCGCTTCATGCCGCCGACGCTCGTCACCCGCTCGCTCGACGAGACGCGCGCCTTCCTGAAGTCGCACGGCGCGATCGTCGTGAAGCCGCTCCACGGCAATGGCGGCAAGGCGATCTTCCGCGTCGGGCCGGAGGGCGAGAACCTGTCCGCGCTGATGGAGGTGTTCAACCAGACGTGGCGCGAGCCGCACATGGTGCAGGCGTTCCTCCCCGACGTCGCGAAGGGCGACAAGCGGATCGTGCTGGTCGACGGCGTCGTCGCGGGCGCGATCAACCGCCTGCCCGGCGAGGGCGAGATCCGCTCGAACCTCGCGGTCGGCGGTTCGGCGGAGAAGACCGTGCTGACCGCGAAGGAGCGCGAGATCTGCGACGTGCTTGGCCCCGAATTGAAGAAGCGCGGGCTGATCTTCGTCGGGATCGACGTGATCGGCGGCGAATGGCTCACCGAGATCAACGTCACCAGCCCAACCGGCATCGTCGCGATCGAACGCTTCGACGGCACCGACGTCGCCGCGCTGATCTGGGACGCGATCGAGGCGCGGGTCGCGGCGCGTTAAGCCGCTACCGGACCCCGGCGAAGGCCGGTGCCCAGCCCCATCAAGAAACATGCGCGGCAGCGTATTCGGCGCTCCGTGCCGGGTCTGGACCCCGGCCTTCGCCGGGGTACGGGAACGACTCGCCCCACCCCGGACTTGATCCCCACACATGACCGACTTCATCCTCGATCTGATCGCCTGGGGCGGCTATTTCGGCATCTTCCTGCTGATGGCGCTCGAGAACATCGTGCCGCCGGTCCCCAGCGAGGTCATCATGGGGCTTGGCGGCATGGCGGTGGCGCGCGGCGACATGGCGGTCGTGCCGCTGGTGCTCTGGGGCACCGCGGGAACGACCGCGGGCAATTACTTCTGGTACTATATCGGCCGCAACATCGGCTACGAACGCTTCCGTCCCTTCGTCGAGCGCCATGGCCGCTGGCTGACGATGGAATGGGCGGACGTCGAGGCGCTCCACCGCTTCTTCGCGAAGCGCGGCGGCTGGGTGGTCTTCGTCTTCCGCTTCATGCCCACCTTCCGCACGATCGTCTCGCTTCCCGCGGGAATGACGCGGATGCCGCTGTGGCGTTTCCTGGTATGGACGTTCGCGGGCAGCCTCATATGGAACAGCATCCTCGCGGGCGCGGGCATCCTTCTGGGCTCGCGGTTCGCGCAGCTCGATCGCTATGTCGGCCCGGTCGCGATCGCGATCACGGTGGCGATCGTCGCGGGCTATGCCTGGCGCGTCGCGACGTGGAAGCCCCGCGCAAAGCGTTGACTTAGGCTGGCAAAGCGCTGACCCGCAGGCGCGTGCAGCGCTAGGCCCGCGGATGCGCGGCGCGATATACGTCCATCAGGTGCGCCGCGTCGACTTGCGTATACACCTGCGTCGACGACAGGCTGGCATGCCCCAGCAGCTCCTGCAACGCGCGCAGATCCGCCCCCCGCCCCAGCAGGTGCGTCGCGAAACTGTGCCGCAGCGCATGCGGCGTCGTCCGGTCGGACAGCCCCAGCGTGCCGCGCGCCACGCGTACCGCCGCGCGCACCGCCGAAGGCTGCAACGCCCCCCCGCGCACCCCGCGGAACAGCGGTGCCTCGCGCGCCGCCGGCCAGGGGCAGGCCGCGACATAGGCCTCGATCGCATCGCGCACCGCCCCCAGCAGCGGCACCACCCGCGTCTTCGCGCGCTTGCCCGTAACCGCCAGCGTCGCCCCCAGCGGCAACACCGCACCCGTCAGCGCCATCGCCTCGCCGATCCGCAACCCCGCGCCGTACAGCAGCAGCAGGATCGCCCAGTCGCGCTCGCCGACCCACGGCAACCGGGCGCTATCGGCAACCTGCCCCGCCAGCGCGATCGCCTCGTCCGGCGAGACGGGGCGCGGCACGCCTGCCTTCACCCGCGGCCCCCTCACCCGCGGCAACACCGCATCGCCCGCCGCCGCCCAGGCGACGAAACCGCGCACCGCGGACAATTCGCGCGCCGCGGACGCGTTGCCCAGTCCGTCGCCGCTCCCCGCCCCGCGCCGCCACGCCAGATAGGCGCGCACGTCCGCCGCCGTCAGCCGCCCGAGCGCCGCGCGATCGACCACGGCGCCCAGATGCTCCGTCAGGAACGCCACGAACCGCTCCGCCGTGGCGCGATAGGCGCGCACCGTATGCGGTGAACGCCGCCGGTCGCGCGCGAGATGCGCGGCATAGCCGGCGGGTAGCGTAGGCGGCGGATCCATCATGGACCCGTCTATCCGGTCGCGCCCCGTGAGGGAACCGGATGCGGCGTGCTGATGCGACCCGGGACGGTCCATCCAAGCAAAATTAATCTTTCCTCTCTAGATGTTGCCCGATGATTCCGTTCACCCCTCCCACCGAACGCGAAGAAGCGGACCGGCTCGCGGTACTCGATGCGCTGGGGATTCTCGACAGCGCGCCCGATCGCGAACTGGAAATGCTGGTACGGCTGGCAGGGCGGCTGTTCGGCTGCCCGGTCGCGATGCTGTCGATGCTCGATCGCGATCGCCTGTGGGTCACCGCGAGCACGACCGACTTCCCGCCTTCCCTGCCTCGCGAGGATACCTTCTGCGATTCGACGATCCGCGGCATCGATCCGTTCGTCGTGGAGGACGCGACGCTCGATGCGCGGTTCGCGCATTTCCCCGCCGTCACCGGCGATACCGGCGCGCGCTTCTACGCCGGCGCGCCGTTGCGCGTCGCGGGGCGCGACGGCGTCGACCAGTCGGTCGGCACGCTGTGCGTCATCGACACCCGCCCGCGCACGCTGACCGAAGGCCAGCGGACCATGCTCGCCGAACTCGCGGCCGTGGCGCAGGCGCTGATCGCCGCGCGCGCGCTGGCTCGCGACGCCGTCCGTCTCGCGGCTGAGAGCGATCTCCAGACGATCCGGCTCGCGCGGCAGGAACGCGTACTGCTCCAGGCCGAACGCATGGCGATGATCGGATCGTGGCGGTTCGACCTCGCGAACCAGACCGTCGAATGGTCGGATAACGTCTACCGGATCCATGGGCTGGAAATCGGGAGCAAGCCGTCGTTGTCGACCGCGCTGAGCTATTATCCACCCGATGCGCGCCGGGTCGTGGAGGCGGCGCTGGCCCGCCTCAGCGACGGCGGCGAGCCTGCGGACATCGAAACCGACTTCATCAGCGCCGACGGCGCACTCCGCCGGGTGCGCTCGCACGCGGAGATGGAAATCGTCGACGGCAGTCCCGTCGCGATCGTCGGCATCGTCCAGGACGTGACCGATTCGTATCGGCTCCAGCAGGCGCTGCGCCGGGCCGCCGACGAGGATGCGCTGACCGGGATCGCGAACCGCGCCGCGTTCAACCGCGCGCTCGATGCCGCGATGGCGCGCGCCGATGCGGACGCGACTCCGCTGATGCTCGCGCTGGTCGATCTCGACGGGTTCAAGGCGGTCAACGACACGCTCGGCCACATCGCGGGCGACGACGTGCTGCGCAGCACCGCAGCCCGGCTGCGCGAGCCGTGGCTGGCGGGCAGCTTCGCCGCGCGGCTTGGCGGAGACGAATTCGCGCTGATCGTCGAGGATGCAGCGCTGGCGGCCGATCCCGCCGGATTCGTGCTGCGGCTTGAAGCCGCGCTGCGCGGATCCGCCAGCGCGGACGGGCTGACGATCGCGTGCGGCGGCAGCGTGGGCGCGGCGTTTCACGGCGAGGGCGACGGATCGGCACGCGATTTCCTGCACCGCGCCGACACCGCGCTCTATGCCTCGAAGCGCGCGCGTGTCGGCGAACGTCGCGGCCGCCCGCCACGATCCGCGATCCGCACGCTGACGCGGCTCGTCGCCCGCGTCTGACGGGGTTCCCGCGACCGCCGACAGCGCCCATATGCGGTGCGATGAGCAGCCGTGCCCGTGTCCTGGTCCTGAACGCCGCGCTCGGCCCGCTCGATTACCGCGTGCCGCACGGCATGCAGGTCGAGCCCGGCTCGATCGTCGTCGCCCCCCTCGGCCCCCGCCAGCTGACCGGCGTGGTGTGGGAGGCGGAGCGGATGCCGTCCGATGCAGAGGTCGGCGACAACCGCCTGCGCAACCTGCTAGCGGTCGCCGACGCCCCTCCGATCGCCGCGCCGCTGCGCCGGCTGGTCGAATGGACCGCCGATTATTACCTGGCCTCCCCCGCCGCGGTGGTGCGGATGGCGCTGTCGTCCACCGCCGCGCTCGAGGGCGCCCGGCGCACGGTCGAGTATCGCGCGACCGGCGAGGCGCCCGCACGGGCGACCCCGCAACGCACGCAGGCGCTGGAGAAGATCGGCGAGCGGCAGGGCCTGATCCGCGAGCTCGCCGCGCTGGCGGAGGTCAGCGACGCGGTGATCCGCGGGCTGGTGAACGCAGGCGCACTCGAGGCGGTCGAGGTCGATATCGACGCGCCCTTCCCCGTCCCCGATCCCGAGCACGCGCCCCCGGTCCTGTCCGACGACCAGCGCGCCGCCGCCGCCACGCTCGCCGCCGATGTCGCCGCGCAGGCCTTCCGTCCGACCCTGCTCGACGGCGTCACCGGATCGGGCAAGACCGAGGTGTATTTCGAAGCCGTCGCACAGGCGATCCGCGACGACCGGCAGGTCCTCGTCCTCCTCCCCGAGATCGCGCTGACCGAGCCGTTCCTCAAGCGCTTCCACGACCGGTTCGGCTGCGAGCCCGTCGCATGGCATTCGGGCCTGCGCTCCACCCAGCGCCGCCGCGCCTGGCGCGCGATCGCCAGCGGCGAGGCACGCGTGACGGTCGGCGCGCGCTCCGCGCTGTTCCTCCCCTACGCCCGGCTCGGCCTGATCGTCGTCGACGAAGCGCACGAGACGAGCTTCAAGCAGGAGGAGGGCGTCCATTACCACGCGCGCGACGTCGCGGTGATGCGCGGGCTGTTCGAGGCGTGCCCCGTCATCCTCGCCAGCGCCACCCCCGCGATCGAGACGCGCCAGCAGGTCGAGATCGGCCGCTATGCCGAGGTGAAGCTGCCCGGCCGCTACGGCCTTGCGGAAATGCCGACGATCGCGGCGATCGACCTGATCGCGGATCCGCCGGAGCGCGGGCGCTGGCTCGCCCCCCCGCTGGTCCAGGCGATCGACGCGACGCTGGCGCGCGGCGAGCAGTCGCTGCTGTTCCTCAACCGTCGCGGCTACGCCCCGCTTACGCTCTGCCGGACGTGCGGGCACCGCTTCCAGTGCCCCAATTGCACCGCGTGGATGGTCGAGCACCGCCTCGTCCGCCGGCTCGCCTGCCACCATTGCGGGCATGTCGAGCCGACCCCGCGCGCGTGCCCCGAATGCAAGGACGAGGAGTCGCTCGTCGCCTGCGGCCCCGGCGTCGAGCGGATCGCGGACGAGGTCGCGGCGCTCTGGCCCGAGGCGAAGACCGCGATCGTCACCAGCGACACGATCTGGAGCCCGGCAAAGGCCGGCGAGTTCGTCGCGCGGATGGAGGCGGGCGCGATCGACATCGTCGTCGGCACGCAGCTGGTGACGAAGGGCTATCACTTCCCCAACCTCACCTGCGTCGGGGTGGTCGACGCCGATCTCGGGCTTGACGGCGGTGACCTGCGCGCCGCCGAGCGCACCTTCCAGCAGATCCGGCAGGTGTCGGGCCGCGCCGGCCGCGGCGAGAAGCCGGGGCACGTCTTCATCCAGACGCACAGCCCCAAGGCGCAGGTGATGCAGGCGCTCGTCACCGGCGATGCCGATGCCTTCTACGCCGCGGAAACCGAGGCACGGCGCGAGGCGGGCGCGCCCCCCTTCGGCCGCTACGCCGCGATCGTCGTCTCGTCGGAGGACCAGAACGCCGCGCACGACACCGCGCGCGCGATCGGTCGCGCCGCGCCCGCGGTCGACGGCATGGCGGTCTACGGCCCCGCCCCCGCCCCCCTCGCGATGCTCCGCGGCCGCCACCGCTACCGCCTCCTCGTCCACGCCCGCCGCGCGCTCGACGTGCAGGACGTGATCCGCGCGTGGCTCGCGACGATCGACTGGCCCGCAAAGGTCCGCGTCGCGGTCGACGTCGATCCCTACAGCTTCCTGTAAGCCACCCGTCATCCCAGCGAACGCCGGGATCGCTCCGTCATCACGCGCGCTATCGCCGCACCCAGACGACCGCCTCGACCCGCCGCCCGCCATACAACCGCACCGATCGCGCGCCCACCGCGCGATAGTCCCGCGCCAGCGCCGCCGACAGGATCCGGTCGTTCGCGGTCGCCTCCCCGCCCTCGCGCAGACGCGGAACCGATACGATCGCCGCCGGCGCGCGCGCCAGCGTCGCGCGCAGGATCTCCGCCGCGGGACGCTCCAGCGCCGCCGCCTCCGCCGGATCGGTGAAGTGCCCCGGAAAGACATAGCGCCCGGGCAGGCACGCTTCGGTGCGATGATACAGGATCGTCGGTCCCTCATAGACGAACAGGCAGTCGCGCCGCACCGAGGCCGGAAGCATCGCCGCGAGCGCCGCCACGTCTCCCCTGTCCCGTCCCCGCTGCCCGCTGTCATACGCGACCGACACCAGCGCGAACGCCCCCGCCGCCGCGACGACGCCCCGCGCGCTCCACCGCCCGAGCCCTGCCGCCGCCAGGATCGCCAGCGGCGTCACCATCGGCAGCGCATAATGAAAATGGAAGAATCCGATCGCGACGAACGCCGCCGCACTCGCTGCCAGCCACGCGACCGGCAGGTGTCGCGCGGGCCCGGCCATCCGCCGGGCTCCCACGATCGCAGGCACCGCCAGCGGCACGAGAACGATCAGGCACGCCACCAGCGCCGCCATGCTCTCGCGCGAGGTGCCACCCTGCTTGCGGAAGATCGATTCGATGTTGGCGAACCAGAACGCATCGAACTGCCCTGCCGCCGTATACCACGCCGCGATCGCCAGCATCGGCGCCAGCCCCGCCGCGATCGCGACCGCCGCGCGACGCGCCAGCGCCGAGCGCGTCAGCCCGGCGCGCCGCCCCGCGTCGAGCAGATACAGTCCGAACGCCACCCCCTCGAACGCCGCGGTCGGCTTGATCGTGATCGCCAGCCCCGCCAGCACCATCGCCGCCACGCCGCGCGCGCGCGCGGGATCGCCCCGCGACGCCAGCAAAAAGGCTGCCCCCGCGATCGGCAGGTCATAGAAGATCGGCGCCTCTCCGAACCCGACCCCGATCAGCACGCCGTACAGCACGACCACCAGCCCCGCCGCCAGCGCCGCCAGCGGCGACACCACGCGCCGCGTGATCGCCGCCGCGATGCATCCGGTCGCGGCGAGGCACGCGGTGGCGACGAGCTGGTAGGCGAGAATCCCGTCGCCGGGCAGCGCCCGGCACGCGGCATAGATCAGGAACAGCCCGACGGGCTTGCGGTCCCATAGGTCGACATAGGGGACCGCCCGGTCCCACATCCGGTCACCGACGAGAAGGTAGAATTGCTCGTCCACCCCCGCGATCGGATCGCCGAGCAGATGGACGCGAAGCGCGATCGCGAAGGCCGCGATCAGCAGCGTCGTGACGGCCGGGGTCGGAAAAGAGGACGCGTCGCGCACGGTGCGGACCATGCTGCACGCTTGGTTAGCGGCGGGTTAAGTCAACCGCCCGGAAACCGTCACCCCAGCGAAAGCCGGGGCGCTCACTACTGATACGCTGCGGATGACCAGATCCCGGCGACAATCGCAAGACGAAGGCCTCAGCCCGCATGCTCGGCCAGCACCGTCAGCCCGCGCGCGTTCACCTCCGCGAACCCGCCGCGGATCGCGATCGGCTCGGGCGCGCTGGTCGCGGACGTCTGGACGAGCAGGTCGCCGTCGCGGATCGTCGACATGACCGGCGCGTGCCCCTCGAGAACGCCGAAATCACCTTCGGAGCCGGGGACGGTGACCATATAGACCTCTTCCGAACGCACGAGCTTTTCGGGGGTCACGAGTTCGAAGTGGAGCATCTTACTTTTCGCTATCCATCTGAAGAGTGACGGCCACCTGCGGTCGATCCCGACGCTCCCCGGCCTTGACCGCGCGCGTCACCATCATCCACAGCTTTGGGGTGGCCTTGCTGGCATAGCGCGTGCTGCGCATGTCGTCCGTGACCGTATCCGATACGACCGTCCAGCGCCGAACGAAGCCGGGCCGTGCCAGCGCCGCCTCGACCTCCGGTTGGACATCGCCCGCCGCGCCGCCGACCGCGTTACACAGCGGCTTGCGATCGGACACAGTGACGAAAATACCGCCCTGTTCGGTCGCCGCGTACCAGTAATGCGACGCCACCAGCCAGTCCGCCGGTGGCATCGCGGCGGGCGGGATCGAGGGGACGGCAACGATCCGCCCAGCGAATCCCGCCTTGTCCGGGAACGCCTCGATCGCACCGGACCATGTCGCCGGCCGCTCGATCCACGCGTCGCACGCATCGATTGCCACGGCGACCCCACCCTGACCCGACGGCGCGGGCGCAGGCGTCACCGCCTGCATCGCCACCACCGTCAGGGCCAGCGCGAGCATTACGCCTCCTGCGCCATCTTCTCGGCCTTGGCGACCGCCTCGTCGATGCCGCCGACCATGTAGAACGCCGCTTCGGGCAGATGATCGTATTCGCCGTCGACCACCGCCTTGAACGAACGGACCGTGTCCTCGACCGCCACGAACTTGCCCGAGATGCCGGTGAAGACCTCCGCGACGTGGAACGGCTGCGACAGGAACTTCTGGATCTTGCGCGCGCGCGTGACGGTGAGCTTATCCTCCTCGGACAGCTCGTCCATGCCCAGGATCGCGATGATGTCCTGCAGCGACTTGTAGCGCTGGAGCAGCGACTGGACCGCACGAGCGGTCTCGTAATGCTCCTGCCCGACGACGCGCGGCTCGAGCACGCGGCTCGTCGAGTCGAGCGGATCGACCGCCGGGTAGATGCCCAGCTCCGAGATCGCCCGGTTGAGCACCGTCGTCGCATCGAGATGCGCGAACGACGTCGCCGGCGCCGGATCGGTCAGATCGTCCGCGGGCACGTACACCGCCTGCACCGAGGTGATCGAGCCCTTGTTGGTCGAGGTGATCCGCTCCTGCAACGCGCCCATGTCGGTCGACAGCGTCGGCTGATAGCCCACCGCCGACGGGATGCGGCCCAGCAGTGCCGACACTTCCGCGCCCGCCTGCGTGAAGCGGAAGATGTTGTCGACGAAGAACAGCACGTCCTGGCCTTCCACGTCGCGGAAATACTCCGCGATCGTCAGGCCGGAAAGGGCCACGCGGGCGCGTGCCCCGGGGGGCTCGTTCATCTGGCCGAACACCAGCGCAACCTTCGAGCCCTCCGACTGCGGATTGCCCTCGGCATCCTTGGCGATGACGCCGGCGTCGAGGAACTCGTGATACAGGTCGTTGCCCTCGCGCGTCCGCTCGCCGACGCCCGCGAACACCGAGGTGCCGCCATGGCCCTTCGCGATATTGTTGATGAGTTCCTGGATCAGCACGGTCTTGCCGACGCCCGCGCCGCCGAACAGGCCGATCTTGCCGCCCTTCGCATAGGGCGCAAGCAGGTCGATCACCTTGATGCCGGTGACGAGGATCGACGATTCGGTCGACTGGTCGACGAACAGCGGCGCCGAGGCGTGGATCGGCGAATGGTGCGCCGAGTTGACCGGTCCGCGCTCGTCGATCGGCTCGCCGATGACGTTCAGGATGCGGCCCAGTGTCGCAGGACCCACCGGAACCGTGATCTGCGCGCCGGTGTCGGTCACGGTCTGGCCGCGCGTCAGCCCCTCGGTCGCGTCCATCGCGATCGTGCGGACGGTGTTCTCGCCCAGATGCTGCGCGACCTCGAGGACGAGGCGGTTGCCGTTGTTGTCGGTCTCGAGCGCCGACAGGATCGCGGGCAGCGCATCGGGGAAATGCACGTCGACGACCGCGCCGATCACCTGGCTGATGCGGCCGGTATTGTTGGTCGTGCCAGTGGTCTGGCGGATATCTTCAGCGGCGGTTGCCATCGGTCGTCTGCCTTCTTGTTGTACCCCCGCGAAGGCGGGGGTCCAGTCTGGGCTCCCGCCTTCGCGGGAGCACAATGGAGTTTAGAGCGCCTCGGCTCCGGAAATGATTTCCACCAGCTCGGTCGTGATCGCGGCCTGGCGGGTGCGGTTATACTGGATCGACAGGCGATTTATCATGTCGCCCGCGTTGCGCGTCGCATTGTCCATCGCGTTCATCCGGCTGCCCTGCTCCGACGCCGCATTCTCCAGCATCGCGCGGAAGATCTGGATCGCGACGTTGCGCGGAAGCAGGTCCGCCAGGATCGACTCCTCGTCCGGCTCGTACTCGACCGCGGCGCCACCATCGTTGGCAGCAGCGACCGACCCGGTCGGCACCGCGACGGGGATGATCTGCATCCCCGTGGGGATCTGGACCAGCGCGGACTGGAACTTGGCGTAGAACAGGTGCGCCACGTCGAACTCGCCCGCCTCGAACCGGCGGATCAGGTCGTCCGCGATCTCGCGCGCCTGCTCGAAGCCGAGCACCTTGTGCTGCCCGAGCTCATGATCGACCACGATGCCATTGGGGTAGAAGCGCTTGAGCACGCGCCCCTTCTTGCCCGCCAGATAGAAGCGCACCGTCTTGCCCGCACGCTCCAGCTCTTCCGCCTTCTTGCGCGCGGCACGGACGATGTTGGTGTTGAACGCACCCGCAAGTCCACGCTCCGACGTCGCGACGACGATCAGGTGGACCTGATCCTTGCCGGTGCCCGCGAGCAGCTTGGGGCTCGATTCGCTGACGGTGATCGTCGACGCGAGCCGCGCCATCACCCCCTCGAGCCGCTCGGCATAGGGGCGCCCGGCGATCGCCGCTTCCTGCGCACGGCGCAGCTTGGCGGCGGCGACCATCTTCATAGCCTTGGTGATCTTCTGGGTCGACTTGACCGAGTTGATCCTGACCTTGAGGGCTTTGAGTGATGCCATGTCTAATCCACTGGTCCCGTTCGGGCTGAGCTTGTCGAAGCCCTGTCCTTCTTTCTTCTACTCGACGAGCAAGAAGTGCAGCCCTTCGACAAGCTCAGGGCGAACGGGGTTGGGTACGGTCCTTGGTCGCCTTATGCGAACGTCTTGGCGAACGCGTCGAGCGCAGCCTTCAGCCCCGCCTTCGCCTCGTCGCCCAGGTCGCGCGTCTCGCGGATCTTGGTCAGCACGCCCGCATGGTTCGCGCGGAGATCGGCGAGCATCGCCGCCTCGTAGCGCACCACCGCCTCGACCGGCACCGTGTCCAGATAGCCCTGCGTGCCAGCAAAGATCGACGCGGTCTGCTCCTCGAACGGCATCGGGCTGAACTGCGGCTGCTTGAGCAGCTCGGTCAGCCGCGCGCCGCGGTTGAGCAACTTCTGCGTCGACGCGTCGAGGTCCGAACCGAACTGCGCGAACGCCGCCATCTCGCGATACTGCGCCAGCTCCAGCTTGATCGAGCCCGACACCTTCTTCATCGCCTTGGTCTGCGCGGCCGAGCCGACGCGGCTGACCGACAGGCCGACGTTGATCGCCGGGCGGATGCCCGCGAAGAACAGGTCGGTCTCGAGGAAGATCTGGCCGTCGGTGATCGAGATCACGTTGGTCGGGATGTAGGCCGACACGTCGCCCGCCTGCGTCTCGATGATCGGCAGCGCGGTCAGCGAGCCGCCGCCGTTCGCGTCGGACATCTTCGCCGCACGCTCGAGCAGGCGCGAGTGGAGATAGAACACGTCGCCCGGATACGCCTCGCGGCCCGGCGGACGGCGCAGCAGCAGCGACATCTGGCGATACGCGACCGCCTGCTTCGACAGATCGTCGAACACGATCAGCGCGTGCATGCCGTTGTCGCGGAAATACTCGCCCATCGCGGTGCCGGTATAGGGCGCGAGGAACTGGAGCGGCGCGGGCTCCGATGCGGTCGCGGCGACGACGATGGAATACTCCATCGCGCCGTTCTCCTCCAGCGTCTTGACGAGCTGCGCGACGGTCGAGCGCTTCTGGCCGACCGCGACATAGACGCAGTACAGCTTCTTCTTCTCGTCGTCGCCCGCGTTCGCGGTCTTCTGGTTGATGAACGCGTCGATCGCGACCGCGGACTTGCCGGTCTGGCGATCGCCGATGATGAGCTCGCGCTGCCCGCGGCCGACCGGCACCAGCGCGTCGATCGCCTTGAGGCCCGACTGCATCGGCTCGCTGACCGACTGGCGCGGAATGATGCCCGGCGCCTTCACCTCGACGCGGCTGCGCTTCTCGGCGACGATCGGGCCCTTGCCGTCGATCGGGTTGCCGAGGCCGTCGACCACGCGCCCGAGCAGGCCCTTGCCGACGGGGACGTCGACGATCGTGCCGGTGCGCTTGACGGTGTCGCCTTCCTTGATCTCCGAGTCCGACCCGAAGATCACGACGCCGACGTTATCGGCCTCGAGGTTGAGCGCCATGCCCTGCACGCCGTTCGAGAACTCGACCATCTCGCCCGCCTGGACGTTGTCGAGCCCGAAGATGCGGGCGATGCCGTCGCCGACGCTCAGCACCTGGCCGGTCTCGCTGACCTGGGCCTCGGTGCCGAAATTGGCGATCTGGTCCTTGATGATCTTCGAGATTTCTGCGGCGCGGATGTCCATCTTACGTCAGCCTTTCATCGCGCTGGCGAGCGCATTCAAACGGGTACGGATCGACGAATCGATCATCTGGGAGCCGATGCGGACGACCAGCCCGCCCAGCAGCGCGGGATCGACCGACAGATCGACCGAGACGTCGCGCCCCACGCGCTGGCGCAGCTGGTGCTTGAGCTCGATCACCTGGTTGTCGTCGAGCGGATGCGCGCTCGTCACCTCGGCGGCGACTTCGCCGCGATGCTGCGCGGCCAGCGTGCGGAACGCGCGGATGATCTGCGGCAGCTGCCCCAGCCGCCGGTTTTCCGCGAGCACGCCCAGGAAATTGCGGGTGGTCTGGTCGACCCCCATCGCCTCGGCGGCGGCGGCGATCGCCTTGGCGGCGGCGTCGCGCGCGACGAGCGGCGACAGCGTCAGCGCCTTGAACTCGGCCGACTGGTCGAGCGCACCCTGCACCGCACGCAGGCTGGCCTCGACCTCGCCGATCGTCTTCGAATCGCGCGCGATGTCGAACAGCGCGGTCGCGTACCGACCGCCCAGGCTCGCCTGAATGCTACCGCCTTGATTGGCGCTGCCGTGATTACCGCTGGATGTCTCCACGCGACGTCAATTCCTCGTACCGACAAGGGTTGGGCAAGTGTCGGCGAGAAGATCGTCCCCTCCCCGGCCACTCCTATGGCCCCCGCGCGAAATCGCGCGCCGGGTGGGGCGCGGACCGCTGGGATGGCGGGCGCGTAGCATCGGGGGGCGGGGGATGCAACCGGGCGGTGGCGTCGATGCGCGTTCGGAGCGCTCGGCCGCCGCGGTCAGCGGCAGGGATATTTCGCTGCCAGCATCCGTGCCATCCCGGCCTGCAGGCTCATTCCGCGCTCTGCCGGGGGGATCGTCTCCATCCCGAAGAGGAACTCGCCGGCGCCCATCTTCGCACCCTCGGGCGTGCAATAGAGCGGCGGCTGTCCGGCCGCCTTGCGCCGCGCCTTGTCCGCCTTGAGCGCTTCTGCGGCCGCCGCCGATTCGCGTTTCAACAGGCCAAGGTCCGACGAGAACAGCGCCATCGGCCCTTTCGCCTTCAGCGCATTGGCCTTGGCGAGGAAGGTCGACACGTCGATCGCCGCCGCCGCGGGCGTCGCGACGACCGCGATCGAGGCTGCGACGACCGTCGCGGCAACCGGCTTCACGCGCCCGCCGGTGCCGGGTTGCCGAACGGGCCGGACGGCCGCCGCGTCTTGGGGATCGATGTCCCCGCCGACGGCACCTGCGGCGCCTTCGGGCCGCTGTCGATCCGTCCGATCGTGTCGCCCGCGATCAGCCGCTTGATCTCGTCGCCCGACAGCGTCTCGTATTCGAGCAGCGCGCCCGCCAGCAGGTGGAGCTGGTCGACATGGTCGGTCAGCAGCTGCTTGGCGCGCGCCAGACCGCCCTCGACGATCGACTTGATCTCGTCGTCGATCAGCTGCGCGGTCGCGTTGGACATGCGCACCGGTTGGGAAGACGAATAGCCCAGGAACGATTCGCCCTCGGGCTGCGCATATTCGACCGGGCCCACCCGGTCGGACATGCCCCACTTCGTCACCATGTCGCGCGCGAGGCCCGTCGCGTACTGGATGTCGCCCGACGCGCCCGACGATACCTTGTCATAGCCGAAGATGATTTCCTCGGCGACGCGCCCGCCCATCGCCACCGCCAGGTTCGCATACATCTTGTCGCGGTGATAGCTGTACGAATCGCGCTCGGGCAGGCGCATCACCATGCCCAGCGCGCGACCGCGCGGGATGATCGTCGCCTTGTGGATCGGGTCCGACGCGGGCTCGTGGATCGAGACGATCGCATGCCCCGCCTCGTGATAGGCGGTCATCCGCTTCTCGTCGTCGGTCATCACCATCGAACGCCGCTCCGCGCCCATCATGACCTTGTCCTTGGCCTCCTCGAACTCGGCCATCGCGACCAGCCGCTTGCCCTTGCGGGCCGCGGTCAGCGCCGCCTCGTTGACGAGGTTGGCGAGATCCGCACCCGAGAAGCCCGGCGTGCCGCGCGCGATCGTGCGCGAATCGACGTCGGGGGCCAGCGGCACCTTCTTCATATGGACTTCGAGGATCTTGACGCGCCCGTCGATGTCCGGCCGCGGCACCACGACCTGGCGATCGAACCGGCCCGGACGCAGCAGCGCGGGATCGAGCACGTCGGGGCGGTTCGTCGCGGCGATGATGATGATGCCCTCGTTCGCCTCGAATCCGTCCATCTCGACGAGAAGCTGGTTCAGCGTCTGCTCGCGCTCGTCATTGCCGTTGCCCAGCCCTGCGCCGCGATGACGGCCGACCGCGTCGATCTCGTCGATGAAGACGATGCACGGCGCGCTCTTCTTGGCCTGTTCGAACATGTCGCGCACGCGGCTCGCGCCGACGCCGACGAACATCTCGACGAAGTCCGAGCCCGAGATGGTGAAGAACGGCACGCCCGCCTCGCCCGCGATCGCGCGCGCCAGCAGCGTCTTGCCGGTGCCCGGCGAGCCGACCAGCAGCGCACCCTTCGGGATCTTGCCCCCCAGCCGCGCGAACTTCGTCGGGTCCTTCAGGAACTCGACGATCTCCTCCAGCTCCTCGCGCGCCTCGTCGATGCCCGCCACGTCCTCGAAGGTGATCTTGCCTTCTTTCTGCGTCAGCATCTTCGCGCGGCTCTTGCCGAACCCCATCGCGCCGCCCGCGCCGCCGCCCTTCTGCATCTGGCGCAACACGAAGAACGCCAGCCCGATCATCAGGATGAACGGCAGCGACTGATACAACAGCACCATCCAGATCGACGGGCCCTCGTCGCGCTTGCCCGAGATCTGGACGCCCGCCTTGCGCAGCCGGTCGGTCAACTGCGGATCGCTGACCGGATCGGTGCGGAACTTGTCGCCCGACGACAGCGTCCCCGCGATCGTATCGCGCGAGATCGTCACGTCCTTGACGGTCCCCTCGTCGACCTTGTCGAGGAAGGTGGAGTAGGCGATCGTATTCCCCGCCGCCGCGGTCGACCGCCCGTCGAACAGCGTCACGACCACCGCGAGCGCCAGCAGGATGCCGACCCACACCAGCAGGCTCTTCATCCACGGGTTCTGGCCGCCGCCGCCCCCATTGTCGTTACCGCCGGGGTTGGGCTTGTCGTTGTCGTTCATGCGCGAGGGACCTTTCACACCGCACTATGTAGGCGGAGGCAGGTTAATGGCAATGGAACAGCGACGCAGGGACCGTCGATCGGTGCGATCGCCGCGGCGGGCGTCAATTCGCCCGACGCGGCGGGGCGGGGCGAAACCGCCACCCACGCTTGCCCGGCGACACCAGCAGCCCCGCCTGCGTCGCACGCCTGCCGCCCGCCAACGCGTCGAGCAGGGGCTCGATATTGGCGGCGTCGGACCAGGCGGGCGCGTCGATCGCGGCAGCAGCGCGCACCACGCCGATCGCGCGCCTGGCGAGCAGCCGCAGCAGCGGACGCGGCACGCCGTCGACCCGCAGCGTCACGCTCGCGTCGCCGATCTCGGCGTGCGCATCCCACACCCAGTCCGCGGTCGCACGCAGCGCCGCATCCGCCTCCGCCAGCGCCGCCGCAGCGCGCGCGAGCCGCGGTGGATCGAGCCACTCATGCCCCGCCAGCAGCTGGCGGAACCGCGTCCGGTCGTGCCGGTCGTCGGCATTGGCGGGATCGTCGACGAAGGGCACCCCCGCCCGTCGCACGATCGCGCGCAGCTCCGCGCGCCGCCAGTCGAGCAGCGGCCGGATCACCCGCGCGGCGCCGATCGCCACGTCGGCGCGGATCCCGGCGAGCCCCGACAGCCCGCTGCCTCGCGCGGCGCGCATCAGGAACGTCTCCGCCTGGTCGTCGGCATGATGCGCGGTCGCGATCGGCGCGCCGTCAGCCCAGCGCGCGAGCACCGCATAGCGCGCCGCCCGCGCCTGCGCCTGCAAACTGGCCCCCGCGATCGGTGCATCGGGGACGAGCGTCGCGTGCGGCACCCCGATCGCGGCACAGTGCGCCGCGACCATCGCCGCCTCGTCCGCACTCCCGCCGCGCAGCCGATGATCGACCGTCGCCGCGCTCACCCGCCCGGGAAACGTCGCCGCGGCAAGCGTCAGCAGCGCCATGCTGTCCGGCCCGCCCGACACCGCGAGCGCAACGCCGTCGGGCGGGCCGACCAGCCGTTCGACATCGGCGGCGAAGCGGGCGATGTCGTCGCTCATCTACGCTTCACTCCTGTCCATCATCCCGGCGAATGCCGGGGATCCACCTCGCCGCAAGTCCGCCAGTCTCGGTTCGATAGACGGCGTGGATCCCGGCCCCTTCGACTGCCTGCAAGCAGGCGCTCAGGACATGCTTCGCCGGGATGACGGACAGGGCGTCAATTGGGCGCCGCAGTCACTTGCACGCCGCCGCCGCGCGCCCGCGCACGATCTCGGCCTGCTGCGCCGCGGTCAGCTTGCCCGCATAGACGTCGCTCAGCTCGCCATAGACCTTGCACGCATCCGCCGGCTTCTTGAGCTTCACCAGCGCCTGCGCGAGATACACCAGGCTGTCCTGCGCACGCTCGCCCTCGGGAAACTTCTTGTAGCTGTCGTAGAACGCGATCGACGCGAGGCTCGGCTTGCCCTCGTCGAGATACGCCCGGCCAAGCAGGTTCTGCGCATAGCTCGCGCGGCGATGCTTGGGATGGTCCGCCACCACCTTCTTCAGCGCCGCCTCGGCCTCGGGATATTTCTTCGCCTGCCACAGGCGATAGCCATAGAGGTAGCCATCCTCCGCCGCGTCCCCGGTCGACGGACGCTCGAACCCCGCGATCGGTGCGGCCGATGCCGTCTCCTTGACGGCGACAGCGGCACCCGGCTTCACCGTCGGCCGTGCGATCGGTGCGGCGACGCTGGCGGCGTCGCGGCCGGACGACACGATCGGCGCGGGCTCGGCGCGCTGCGCCTCCGTCAGCTTGGCGTCGGTTTCGCGCTTGTACGCTGCGAACCTGTCCTCCAGCTGGCGCAGGCGGAACTGGTTCTGCTCGATCTGCCCCGTCATCGTCGCGATCTGCCCCTCCAGCGAGGTCACCCGCTGCGTCAGGTCCGCGATCGGCGCGGAGGCGGCACTGCCGATCTCGCGTGCGGGCGCCTGGCTCTGGGTGATCTGCGGCTCCAGATAGGTGCCCCCGCCCGGGAACACCTTGCGCTGCACCGCGCGCATCTCGCTCTCCAGCTTGCCGACGCGCCCGTCGAGCCCCGTCTGCGCGGCGGCGGGCATCGCGGCGGCCACGGTCGCGAGAGCGGCGGTGGCGAAAAGGAACTGGCGCATAGGATCACCCCCCGGTGCAGTGGTTTGTCCCGCTATAGCTAGAAACGCGAAGCTGTCGCCAGCCTTAAGGCGAGGACGCCGGTCGCATGATGCAATGCTGCCGTCAGGCGATAACGAGACACAAACCCCGTCACCCCGGACTTGATCCGGGGTCCAGCTTGCCGCGATCGCTCCCGCCCGAACCTCAGGCCGCAGCCTCACCGGATGAGTGGCCCCGGACCAGGTCCAGGGTGACGCCTACGCCAGCCCGATCAGGCCCCGTTGCGGAACGCCGGCGGCAGCAGGTTCTCGGGCGCGTCGGGCGAGGCGCTCGCGCGCGGCCGCGGTGTCGTTTCGCGCGCGCTGGTCGTCGCAGGTCGCCGCGTCGTCGTCGCGCGGGTGGTCGAGGCTGCCGAGGGGCTCGGCGACGGCGCGGCCACCGGCGTCGCGCCGCCCAGTCGCGCCGCGATCGATGCGCCGTCGACCGCGACGTCCTTGATCGCGCGCTCCCCGGTGCCCAGCGCCGGCACCGCGGCACCGTTCAGCGTCACCACCAGCTTGTCCGCGCGGCCGACATTGATCTTGGGCGCCTTGGCGTCCTGCGGCACGTCGAACGACTCGCCGGGCTTCATCGTACCCAGATACAAGGTCTTGTTGTCCGCATCGTAGACGCGCAGCCACACCTCGCCGTTCGCGGTCAGCCGCACCTGCCCGCCGGTCGGCGCAGCGGGCGCCGCGACCGGCGCGGCGGCGGGCACGCCCACCGCGACCGGCGGCGTCGCCGCCTCGGGCGCGCTCGCACCGCCCGTCCCGCGAAACAATCCGGTCGCGAAATACAGGATCGCCAGCACCAGCACCGCAAGGCCCAGACCCGCCGCCACGATCACCAGCCCGCGCGAGGGCACCCGCGCGGGGTCCGCGATCTCATAGGGCTGGTATTGCGGGGTGACGCGCGGGGTCGCTGCGATCTCGGCGCGGACGTCGCGCGCCAGTTCCACCTCGTCCGCGCCGACGACGCGGGCATAGGCGCGCACGAATCCGATCGCATAAGTCGCCGACGGCAGGCCCGCATAGTTCGCCGCCTCGATCGCCTCGAGATGGCGGAGCGGAACGCGGGTCCGCGCCCCGATCTCGGCAAGCGACAGCCCCTGCGCCTCGCGGGCCGCACGCAGCCGCACCCCGACCGTGTCGGGAAGCCGCGCCGTGTCGTCGCCGGGTCCGGCGTCGCTCATTCCAGTCTCCGCACTTTTGAGGTTGTAAGGAAGTGCCCCGTGCGCCCCGTCTCACAGAGCCCAAACTTGCTGTCAATCAGCCGAACGGGGTTTTGGTCGGGCGATCAGGCCAGTTCGACGCCCTCCGCGGCCGCCCATGCCGCCAGCGCCCCGCGCATGTCGCGCGGCGGCGTCGCCAGCAACGGCGCCATCGCCGCCGCCAGCTTCGCGCGATCGAGGCTGCGGATCATCGCCTTCACCGGCCCCACCGCCGCCGGGGTGATCGACAGCCGCTCGATGCCCAACCCGATCAGCGCCATCGCCTCCAGCGGTCGCCCGCCCATCTCGCCGCACACGCCCAGCGTCACCCCCGCATCGCGCGTCGGCACGACGATCCGCCGCAGGAACCGCAGGATCGACGGGCTCAGCCAGTCGTAGCGGTCCGCCAGCTTGGGGTTCGCGCGATCGGCCGCGAACAGGAACTGCGTCAGGTCGTTCGTCCCCACCGACAGGAAATCGATGTTCGGCAGCAGCAGGTCGAGCTGGTACGCCAGCGCCGGCACCTCCAGCATCGCGCCGTACTTGATCTCGTTCGGCAGTCGCCGGTTGCGTCCGGAGATCCAGTCGCGCTGCGCCTCGAACAGCGCCTTGGCCTCGTCGAACTCCCACGCCTCGCTCACCATCGGGAACATCACGTGGAGCGTGCGCCCCGCCGCCGCCTCCAGCAGTGCGCGCGCCTGCGCCTTCATCAGCCCGTCGCGCTCGAGGCTCAGCCGCAGCGCGCGCCACCCCATTGCGGGATTCTCTTCCCCTTCCGCCTCTTCCTTCAGATAGGGAAGCGCCTTGTCGCCGCCGATATCGACGGTGCGAAAGATCACCGGGCGGTCTCCCGCCACGTCGAGCACGTCCTTGTACAGCTTCTGCTGGCGCTCGCGCTGCGGCAGCGTGGCGGAGACGAGGAACTGGAACTCGGTGCGGAACAGGCCGATCCCGTCCGCCCCGGTCAGGTCGAGCGCGGCGACGTCGTCGCGCAGCCCGGCATTGACCATCAGCGTGATGCGGTCGCCGTCCTTCGTCACCGGCGGCACGTCGCGCAGCGCGGCATAGGCGGCCTTGCGCTTCTGGCGCAGCACCAGCTTGGCGTCGAACGCCTCCTCCATCGCGCCCGACGGTCGGACGAACACGTTGCCCGCGGTTACGTCGAGCAGCAGCATGTCGCCCTCCGCGATCACCCGGCGCACATTGCGCACCCGCCCCAGCACCGGCACCCCCATCGCGCGCGCGACGATGGTGACGTGCGCAGTCAGCGAGCCTTCCTCGAGGATCACGCCCTTCAGCCGCCGCCGGTCATACTCCAGCAGTTCGGCCGGCCCCAGGTTGCGCGCGATCAGGATCGTGTCCTGCCGCAGGCCCATCTGCGCCGCGGTCCCCATCTGGCCCGACACGATCCGCAGCAGGCGGTTCGACAGGTCCTCCAGGTCGTGCATCCGGTCCGCGAGCAACGGATCGTCGATCTGGCGCATCCGCTGGCGGGTACGCTGCTGGACGCGCTCGATCGCGGCCTCCGCGGTCAGCCCCGAATCGATCGCCTCGTTGATCCGCCGCGCCCAGCCCTCGTCATAGGCGAACATCTTGTACGTCTCGATCACCTCGACATGCTCGCCCGCCACGCCGAACTCGGCCTCGCGCGCCATCCGGTCGATGCCCTCGCGCATCTTGTCGAACGCCGCATAGACGCGGTGGCGCTCCGCCTCGGTATCCTCCGCGACGGTATGCTCGATCGTCACGCGCGGCTGGTGGAACACCGCGCACCCCGCCGCCATCCCGTCGACCAGCTTCTGCCCTGGCAGCCGCTCCGCCGCGGTCGACTGCACCCGCGATCCCGCGACACCGGGCGCGTCGATCAGCCCCGCATTCGCGATCAGCTCGCTCAACACCATCGCCACCGTCTGCAGCGCCTCGATCTCGACATCGGCATATTTGCGCGGATCGACATGCTGGACGGACAGCACGCCCACGGCCCGCTCGCGCCGGATGATCGGCACGCCCGCGAAGCTCCTGAACCGCTCCTCGCCCGTCTCGGGATTGTAGACGAAGTCGGGATGGCTCGCCGCCTCGTCGAGGTTCAGCACCTCGACCTCCTCGGCGATCGTCCCCACCAGCCCCTCGCCCATCGCCAGCTTGGTGACGTGCACCGCCTCTTCCGCCAGCCCGCGCGTCGCGAACAGCTCCAGCACGCCCTCGCGCAGCAGGTAGATCGAGCACACCTCGCTATCCAACGCCTCGCCGATGATCTGGACGACCGAATTGAGCTTGGCCTGCGCATTGGTGCGCGCCGCCATCACGTCGTGGAGGTTGACGAGGATCTCGCGGGCGGAAGCGGCGGCGGACAAGGGCATATGCGAACGGTTAGCAGGCCGGGGGCCTGGGTGCCACGCAACAAAAACTTGCGCGGATGCCATCGGTGTCGAAAGGCGGCGACCAGCTGGCGTCTCGCCTGGGCAGGTCGGCCGCGTCTATCGGCTATGATGGGGCCGCCCGTCCGGGTCGATCTCGACTTTCGTCTGTCCGGGCCCTTGCCCGTAATAGACCTCGTAGTATCGGATTCCCGGACCCGACACCTCCTCGACCATCGCGACCGCCTGGCCCTGGGCGCGCGTGGCAAGGGCCGCGCGTACGGCAGCGGGCAGGCGGCGCAGCGAAACCACGCGCTCGACGACGATCTGGCCCTCGGTCTCGCGCTCGACCGCGAACAGGCGCGCGCCGCCCCAATACAGCTGGATCTCGCGTTCGTCCCCCGGCGCGACATAGGCGACCCAGGCGTCGTGGATGCGCAGGATCTGGCTGCCTGACAGGCTGAACATCGCGATCCCCGACGCCACCATGGCGAGCAGGCCGATCCGGCGAAACACGCTCTCGCGCATCAACGGCAGGAGCCAGCGCGACGCCAGCGACGCGATCAGCGCCGCGGTCGCGATCAGCGCACCGGCGATCAACGCCGATCGCGGCAACAGCCCGAACGCCGCGTACAGCGCGATCTTGAGCAGGTGGAGCAGGACCTCGTTGGTCGCACGCGTGGCGACGATCTCGGTCTTGGTCAGCCCCATCCGATAATAGGCGCGGTTGAACACCACGCCCACTGCACCGGTAAACCCCGAAAGCAGCCCCGCCAGCGCGCCAAGGACCGGCAATCGCCCCAACGGCATCGGCGGCGCATCCACGCCGGTATCGCGACGAAAGAGCGCGGGCAGGTTCAGGAGCAGGAAGCACCCCAGCAGGAATTCGACATAGACCGGCGCGAACAGCGTCAGCAGCCACGCGCCCGCTGCCGCGGCGGGCAGCGCGGTAGGCACGAACCGGCGCACCACGTCCCAGCGTATCGAAGAGCGGTACAGATGGATGCGCGACACCGAACTCGCCGCAGTGCCGATCGACAGCGCACCCGGGATCGAGGCAACCGGAAGGATCAGGCGCAGCAGCGGCACGAGGACCAGTCCCGCGCCGCCCCCCGCCACCGCACTGACCAGAAATGCCAGGATCGCAGCGACGAAGACGAGAAGAACCACCATGGTAGCGCCCCTATCGCCCTTCCGCGCCTAGGTATCGAACAACCCGTCCTGCGCCCCCGCCGGCGGGTTCAGGCCCAGATGCTTCCACCCCAGCGCGTTGAGGCATCGCCCACGCGCCGTCCGCGCGACCAGCCCGAGCTGGATCAGGTACGGCTCGATCACCTCCTCGATCGTGTCGCGCGGCTCGCTCAGGCCCGCCGCCAGCGTCTCCACCCCGACAGGCCCGCCGCGATAGATGTCCGCGATCATCATCAGATAGCGCCGGTCCATCGCGTCGAGCCCCATCGAATCGACCTCGAGCCGGTTGAGCGCCGCGTCCGCCGCCTTCGCATCGACCGTCTCGACCCCCGCCACGTTCGCGAAGTCGCGCACCCGCCTGAGCAACCGTCCCGCGATCCGCGGCGTGCCCCGCGAGCGCCGCGCGACCTCGGTCGCGCCGTCCTTCGAGATCGCCAGCCCCAGCAGCCCCGCGGCGCGCGTCACCACGCGCTCCAGTTCGTCGACGGTATAGAATTGCAGCCGCACCGGAATCCCGAACCGGTCGCGCAGCGGCGTCGTCAGCAGCCCCTGCCGCGTCGTCGCGCCCACCAGCGTGAAGCGCGGCAAATCGATCCGCACCGACCGCGCTGACGGCCCCTCGCCGATCATCAGGTCGAGCGCGCGATCCTCCATCGCGGGGTACAGCACCTCCTCGACCGCGGGCTGGAGCCGGTGGATCTCGTCGATGAACAGCACGTCGCCATCCTCGAGATTGGTCAGCAGCGCGGCGAGATCCCCCGACTTCGCGATCACCGGCCCCGAAGTCGCCCGGAACCCCACCCCCATCTCGCGCGCGACGATCTGCGCCAGCGTCGTCTTGCCGAGGCCGGGCGGGCCGAAGAACAGCACATGATCGAGCGCGTCGCCCCGCGCCTTCGCCGCCTGGATGAACACGCGCAGATTCTCGCGCGCGGCCTTCTGCCCCACGAACTCGTCGAGATGCCGCGGACGCAGCGCGGCGTCGACGTCCTCGGGGCGTCGCGCCGGGGTGATGATGCGGTCGTCGTCGTCCACCGAATCGGTCATGCCTGCCCCACCAGCGCGCGGTCGACCCTGCGCCACAGCGTCGCCACCGCCTCCAGCGCGGGCGACGACGGCGGCGCAAACGCGCCCAGCGGCGCGCGCCGGTCGGTCATCGCCTCGAACGCGCTCGCCATCGGGATCACCGGCCAGTCGGCGTGCGCGGCCAGCGCCTCCCGGTGGATCACGCGCCGCCGATCGACCATCGAGAATACCGGCGCCAGCACGACGCGCGGCCCCTTCCGCCGCGCGACATGGCTGGCGATCACGTCGAGCGCCCGCCGCGACAGCGGCGCGGGGATGACGGGCACCACGACGAGGTCGGCGGCGCGCATGATCTGGTCCGACGTGTCGGTCAGCCCCGGCGGACAATCGATCACGATCCGGTCATACGCCCCCGCCAGCCCTTCGGCGACCTTCGCGAGCCGCTTCTTGCGATCGAGCTCGTGGAACGCCACGTCGAGATTGCGCAGCGACGCGTCGGCAGGCAGCAGGTCGACCCGCGGCGTCGCGGTCGCGCGGATCAGCCGCTTGGGATCGACGTCACGGGTGATCGCCGCATGCGCCGCGCTTCCCTCGCCGCCATCGTCGCCCATGATCCAAGACGCGGCCGCCTGCCCGTCGAGGTCCCACAGCAATGTCCGCCGCGCGGACAGCGTCGCCGCCGCCCAGGCGAGGTTCACCGCCAGCGTCGTCTTCCCCACCCCGCCCTTCAGGCTATAGACCGCGACGATCTTCCCGCTCATTTCGCCGCCTTCCGCAGCGCGAGCCGGACCAGCGCGTCGAGCGTCGCGCCTTCGCCCAGCTCCTCCTCCGCCGACGCCACCGCCGCCGCCGCCTCGGCCGGACGGAACCCCAGGTTGAGCATCGCCGACACCGCGTCCGCGCCCGCCCCCACCGGCGCCGCGATCGCGCTCCCCGCGAGCCCGATCGCGACGCCGCCCACCTTGTCCTTCAGCTCGCGCACGATCCGCTCGGCCAGCTTGGGGCCGACGCCGTTGGCGCGCGCCACCATCGCCTTGTCCTGCGCCGCCACCGCGCGTGCCAGGTCGACCGGCTCCAGCGTCGACAGGATCGCCAGCGCCACCCGCGCGCCGACGCCCTGCACCCCGGTCAGCAGCCGGAACCAGTCGCGCTCCGCGGCATTCGAAAAGCCCACGAGGCGCTGGAAATCCTCGCCCACCAGCATTTCGGTGAACAGCGTGCACGCCTCGCCCACCTGCCCAATCGCCGCCAACGTCCGCGACGACGCGCCGACGAGATAGCCCACCCCGCCGACATCGATCACCGCATGGTCGAGGCCCGTCGAATCGAGCCGCCCTTTCAGATGCGCGATCATGCTATCGGCACCACGCGCCGCGCGATCGCCTGCGCGCTCGCCAGATGATGCGCATGCGTGATCGCCACCGCCAGCGCGTCCGCCGCATCGGGCCCGGTCAGCTTCACGCCGGGCAGCAGCACCGCCATCATCGCCTGGATCTGCCGCTTCTCCGCGCCGCCGGTGCCGACCACCGCCTTCTTGACCGTCGACGGATGATACTCGCCGACGACCAGCCCCGCGCCCGCCGCCGCCAGCAGCACGACGCCGCGCGCCTGCCCCAGCTTGAGCGTCGATTGCGGGTTCGAATTGCCCAGCACTTCCTCCACCGCCGCGCCGTCGGGCTTCTCCGCGCGGATCACGTCGCCCAGCGCACCGTGGAGCGCCGCCAGCCGGCGCGGCAACGGCATCGACGGATCGGTACGGATCTGGCCGTTGGCGATGTGCGAGATGCGGTTGCCGTCCGCACGGATCACTCCCCAGCCGGTCGTGCCGAGCCCGGGATCGAGGCCGAGGATGACGGTCACGTGGTCCTCCCCATCGCAGATGGGGAGGGGGACCACGCGAAGCGTGGTGGAAGGGGTGACGGCATCGCCGTCGCTGGCGCGCCAGCCCCCTCCACCAGCCTGCGGCTGGTCCCCCTCCCCAAGCGTGCTTGGGGAGGATCGATCGTCAACCCAGCTTCTCCATAACCGCGTCGGACACTTCGTAATTGCCCCACACCGTCTGTACGTCGTCTTCGTCGTCGAGCGCGTCGATCAGCTTGAACAGCGTCGCCGCATCGCCTTCGGCGACGTCGACCATCACCTGCGGGCGCCAGGCCAGCTTCGCGCCTTCGGCCTCGCCCAGCACCGGCTCCAGCGCCTTGGCGACCTCGTGCAGATCCGCCACCGCGGTCCAGATCTCGTGGCCCTCCTCGGTCGAGGTCACGTCCTCCGCGCCCGCTTCCAGCGCCGCCTCGAACACCTTCTCCGAATCGCCCGCGGTCGCGGGATAGGCGATCAGACCGACGCGGTCGAACGCGTGGCTCACCGATCCGCTCGCGCCCAGGTTGCCGCCGTTCTTCGACACCGCGGTCCGCACGTTGGTCGCGGTGCGGTTGCGGTTGTCGGTCAGCGCCTCGATGATGAGGCTGACGCCGCCGGGGCCGAACCCCTCGTAGCGGATCTCCTCGTAATTCTCCGCATCGCCGCGCGAGGCCTTGTCGATCGCGCGCTGGATGTTGTCCTTGGGCACCGACTGCGCCTTGGCGGCGTTCACCGCGGCGCGGAGCCTTGGGTTCATGTCGGGATCGGGGAGCCCCATCTTCGCCGCGACGGTGATCTCGCGGCTGAGCTTGGAGAACATGCCGGAGCGCTTCTTGTCCTGCGCGCCCTTGCGGTGCATGATATTCTTGAACTTGGAATGGCCTGCCATCGGTGCCTCTTTGCGTGATGGCTTCCCCCTTAGGGCCGCTCCGCCAGTTTCGCCAGACCGTCGATCTTCTCTTCCAGCGCCGCCAGCCGCTCGATCACCACGACGTCCAGCTTGTGGTGGAGCCTGAGGATGTCGAGCTCCGCGCGCAGGTTCGTCTCGTAGTCGAGGCTGGCGGCCAACCGGTCCTTCGCCGATTGCCGGTTCTGGCTCATCATGATGACGGGCGCCTGGATCGCCGCCACGGTCGAAAGCATCAGGTTCAGGAAGATGTAGGGATAGGGATCGAACGCCGCGCCGAAATGCGTCAGGATGTCCGAATTGAGCAGCATCCAGCCCAGCAGCACCGCGGTGAACGCGATGATGAACCCCCACGATCCGCCGATCGCCGCCACCCGGTCCGACAGCCGCTCGCCGAAGCTGGCGCGCGCGTCGGCCTCGTCCGCGGCATCGCGGCTGACGATCGCGCCCGAATGGATGCTGTCGAGGACGCGCCGCTCCTCGGGATCGAGCGCATCGTCGCGCTTGCCCAGCAGCCGCTGCGCGAGGTCGGTGATCTGGCTGGGGCGCAGGCCCATCGTGATTCTCCTGATCGCTCCCGTATCGATCGCGCGCCTAGACGCACCTGAACGATCCGCCAAGCACCGCAAACCGCTTGCCCCCGGTCCCCCCTATCGGCCAAACGCTGGGCGATGACCGTTCGCGTAGACATGGGCACCGACGAGCGCGGTACGCCGGTCGGTATGGATCTGGAGGAACTGCTGGCCACCCGGTTGCTCGTCCAGGGCAATTCCGGCTCGGGAAAGTCGCATCTGCTGCGCCGGCTGCTCGAGCGTTCCGCCGGGCAGGTCCAGCAGGTGGTGGTCGATCCCGAGGGCGACTTCGTCACGCTCGCGGGCCCCTACGGCCATGTCGTGATCGAGGCGGCGGACTATTCGGTCGCGGAGGTCGCGCGATTCGCGACACGGATCCGCGAGCACCGCGCCTCGGTCGTCCTCAGCCTCGAGGGGCTGGAGGCGGAGGGGCAGATGCGTTGCGCCGCCGCGTTCCTCAGCGGCCTGTTCGACGCCCCGCGCGAGCATTGGTATCCAGCCCTCGTCGTCGTCGACGAAGCGCAGCTGTTCGCCCCCACCACCGGCGGCGAGGTGGCGGAGGAGGTCCGCCGCGCGTCGCTGGGCGCGATGACGAACCTGATGTGCCGCGGCCGCAAGCGCGGGCTGGCCGGCGTGATCGCGACGCAGAGGCTGGCGAAACTTGCCAAGAACGTCGCGGCGGAGGCGTCGAACTTCCTGATGGGGCGCACCTTCCTCGACATCGACATGGCGCGCGCCGCCGACCTGCTCGGCATGGAGCGCCGCCAGGCCGAGGCGATCCGCGACCTGCCGCGCGGCACCTTCATGGCGCTCGGCCCCGCGGTCTCGCGCCGCCCGATCACGGTGAAGATCGGCACCGTCGACACCTCCGCGCGCAGCAGCAGCCCCAAGCTGACGCCGCTCCCCGAAGCGAAGCCGTTCGACCTCGCCGACATGCTCGCCGAACCGGTGGTCGACGCGCCGATGCTCCCGATGGCGTTCGATTCGCGCCCGCGCCTCGTCCCCGCCGACGAACTCGCCGCGACCATCGCGACGCCCGCCCCCGTGCCGCTCTCCCCCACGCCCGCCAAGGACGCCGACGAGATCGAGGCGATCTATGCCGACACGCTGCGCGCGATCGTCGCGGACGGCGAGGCCGCGTTCCGCCCCGCCTCGGTGCTGTTCCAGGATTTCCAGGTCCGCTGCCGCATGGCCGGGCTCGCGCGTCCGCCGCTCGACCTGCCCGGCTTCACCCGCCGGCTGAGTTGCGCGCGCGCGGGAATCTTCGACGTCCATGCCGAGGAATGGGCCGAGGCGCTCGCACTCGCGGGCACGCTCCCCGATGACATGATGGGCGCCTTCCTCCTCGTCGCCCGCGCCGCCAAGGATGCGCGCCCCTGCCCGTCGGACGCCGAACTCGCGACCACCTACGGCACCAGTTCGCTCGGCCGCGTCCGCCGCCTGATCGGCTATATCGAACAGCGCGAACTGTTCGTGACGCGGACCGACCTGTCGGGCAAACGCTCGATCACGATCCCCCGGCTGGGCTGGACGACCGAGCCCGCCGAAGCGGCGTAGGCGCACCCAACCCTCTCCCGCCTTCGCGGGAGAGGGTTGGGTGAGGGCCTTACGTCTTCAATTCGCCGAGGATCGCCTCCAGAACGCCCTCCAGATTTGCCGCGACATCGTGGTTCCAGAACCGCACCACACGATACCCGAGCGACTCGAGCAGCGCCGTCCGCTCCGCATCGACCACCACATCATGCTGGCCGCCATCCAGCTCGACGATCAACCACGCCTCGACGCATAGGAAATCCACGACGTACCGCCCGATCGTCACCTGCCGCCGAACCTTGAATCCGCCCAGCTGGCGGTTGCGCACCGCGGCCCACACCGCGCGCTCCCCATCCGTCGCCTCGCGGCGGAGGCGCGCGGCATGCGGACTGGTCTGTCGACGAAGCGGGTACATCGCCGCAGCATCGGCAGAAGAAGGCCCTCACCCAACCCTCTCCCGCGAAGGCGGGAGAGGGCGGATCAAGGTCAGATCATCCCCAGCGCCTGCATGTACACCTCCAGGATCGCCTCCTCCTCCTGATACTCTTCCTTCTTCTTCTTGCGGATCGACAGGATCTTGCGGATCGCCTTGGGGTCGTAGCCGCGGCCCTTGGCCTCCGCCATCACGTCCTTGATGTCGTCGGCGATGCCCTTCTTCTCTTCTTCCAGCCGCTCGGCGCGCTCGATCAGCAGGCGCAGCTCGTCCGCCGCGACCTGACCGCCGCCCATGCCCTCTTGCCGTTCGTCCGCCATGTGTTCGTCCCCGTGATGCGCCGCCCGCGCCTCGCGACGCCGTGATTCGCGCGAGGGGGCGGCTTCGTTAACCCTGCTGGGTGAGGCGGCGCGTCTAATCGTCCGCGCCGCCCCGCTCAAGCCTTACTCGCCCGTCCTGCGCGCCACCACGCCGCGGTGCATCACGAAGTCGACCTTCTCCAGCCGGCGCACGTCCTCCAGCGGCGATCCCGTCACCGCGATCACGTCCGCCGCCTTGCCCGGCTCCAGCGTGCCCAGGTCGTCGCGCCCGAGCAGGTCCGCCGCGGAGACGGTCGCCGCGCGGATCGCCTGCATCGGCGTCAGCCCGTTGGCGACGAGCAGCGCGAACTCGCTCGCATTGTCGCCGTGCTTCGACACGCCGGTATCGGTGCCGAACGCCACCTTCACGCCGGCGGCATAGGCCTTGCGGTGGTTCGCCTGCATCGCCGCCGCCGCGGCTTCCGCCTTGGGGATCGTCGCGGCGGGCAGCGCGCCGGCGCGCGCCTGCGCGAGCGCTGCGACCGGGGCGATCTCGGTCGGAACCAGATACGCGCCCTTCGCCTTGAACAGCCGGATCGCCTCGTCGTCGAGGAAGGTGCCGTGCTCGATCGAATCGACGCCGGCCTCCAGCGCCGCCTTCGTCCCCTCCGCCGCATGGCTGTGCGCCGCCACCTTGCGGCCGAACCCATGCGCGGTGTCGACGATCGCCTTCATCTCCTCGGGCGTCATCGCACGACCGAGCCCGCCCGCGACGTTCGACAGCACGCCCCCCGTCGCGGCGAACTTGATGACCTGCGCACCCAGCCCGATCTGCGCGCGCACCGCGCGACGGCAGTCGTCCGGCCCGTCGCAGGTGTTGATCTGATGCGCATGGACCGCATCCGCGAATTCCTCCGCCAGCCCGTTGGTGCCGTCGCCGTGCCCGCCGGTGATCGAGATCATGGTGCCCGCATTGACGATCGTCGGCCCCTCTACGTCGCCGCGCGCGATGCCGTCGCGCAGCGCGCGGATGCCGCGCGGGTTGCCGCCCAGATCGCGCACCGTGGTGAAGCCCGCGCGCAGCGTCGTCCTCGCGTTGACCACCGCCTGCATCATGTCGTCGCCCACGTCGTTGGTCGCCTCGACAAGCCGCGCGCGCATCGGATCGCCACCGATCCCCCACAGATGGACATGCATGTCGATCAGCCCCGGCAGGACGAAGCGGTCCTTCAGGTCGACCAGCGTCGCGCCCGCCACGGGCGCGACGAAGCCGTCGCGGATCTCCGCCACCTTGCCGTCGCGCACGACGATCGTGCTGTTTCCCCGCGGCGCGCTGCCCGGGCGGTCGAGCAACTGCCCGGCATGGATATAGGTGATCCTGGGCGCAGCGGCCTGCGCCAGCGCCGGCACGGCCAGCGATGCCGCGAGTGCGGCCATCAGCAACGTCTTCATGGTCTCTCCCCGTTCGCCCCGAGCCTGTCGAAGGGCGTCCCCCGGTCATGCCGGCGGGCTTCGACAGGCTCAGCCCGAACGGGAGGGGAGGTCAAGGGTCAGGCCGCGTTCTTCTTCACGCTCTCCGCCATCCGCGCCAGCTGCTCGGGCGTGGCGTCGCGCTGATGCTCCGCCTTCCACCGTGCGTAGGGCATGCCGTAGATCGCCTCGCGCGCGGCGTCCTTCTCCAGCCCCCCCGCCTCCGCGGTCCAGTCCGACAGGCAGTTGCGGCAGAACCCCGCCAGCCCCATCAGGTCGACATTCTGCGCGTCGTCGCGGTGGCGCAGGTGGCGCACCAGCCGGCGGAAGGCGGCGGCGGCCGTAGCGTCGTCGATCGTGTCGATCGGGTCCATTCGTCTGCTCCAAGGTTGATCGGCCCGAGATAGGCCTTAAGGCAGCCGCGACAACGGCAGGAACCGATTTCATGACCAAGGCCATCAGCCCCCGCTCGCGCAAGGTCCGCGTCCTCGCCACGCTCGGCCCCGCGAGCAGCAGCGTCGAGATGATCTCCACCCTGTTCGAATCGGGCGCCGACGCGTTCCGCATCAACATGAGCCACGGCGATCAGCAGTCGAAGATCGCGGTGATCCAGGCGATCCGCAGCATGGAAGCCACCTATGGCCGCCCGACGACGATCCTCGCCGATCTCCAGGGGCCCAAGCTGCGCGTCGGCCGCTTCGCCGAGGGGCGCGTGCTGCTCGAATCGGGCGCCACCTTCGTCCTCGATCGCTCGCCCGAACCCGGCGACGCGCGCCGCGTCGAACTGCCGCACAAGGAGATCTTCGCCGCGATCGAGCCCGGCGCGCGCCTGCTGCTCGACGACGGCAAGCTGGTGCTGCGCGTGATGGAACACGACGCGGACCGGATCGAAACCGTCGTCGAGGTCGGCGGCGTGCTCAGCAACAACAAGGGCCTCAACGTCCCCGACGTCGTCGTGCCGATGGCCGCGCTGACGGAGAAGGACCGCAGCGACCTCGCCTTCGCGATCGACCAGGGGGTCGACTGGATCGCGCTGTCGTTCGTCCAGCGCCCCGAGGATCTGTGGGAGGCGCGCAAGCTGATCGAGGGCAAGGCCGCGCTGCTCGCCAAGATCGAGAAGCCCGCCGCGATCGAGCGGCTGGAGGAGATCGTCGAGGCGTGCGACGGCGTGATGGTCGCGCGCGGCGATCTCGGCGTCGAGCTCCCGCCGCAATCGGTGCCGCCGCTGCAGAAGCGTATCGTCGAGGTATCGCGCCGGATGGGCCGCCCCGTCGTTGTCGCGACGCAGATGCTCGAATCGATGATAAAGTCGCCCTCGCCGACCCGCGCGGAAGTGTCCGACGTCGCGACCGCGATCTATGACGGCGCCGATGCGATCATGCTGTCCGCGGAAAGCGCGGCGGGCGACTTCCCGGTCGAATCGGTCGCGATGATGAACGCGATCGGCGATGCGGTGGAGCGCGATCCGATGCACGGCGATCGCATCCACTTCACCGTGATGCGTCCCGATCCCACGACCGCGGACGCGCTGTCGGAGGCGTCGAAGAACATCGCCGCGACGATCGACGCGAAAGCGATCATCTGCTTCACCAATTCGGGCTCGACCGCCCGGCGGATCGCGCGCGAGCGTCCCGGCGTGCCGCTGCTCGTCCTCACCCCCCGGATCGACACCGCGCGGCGCCTGGGGCTGCTGTGGGGCACCTATGCGGTCCACACCCGCGATGTCGCGTCGTTCGAGGAAATGGTCGCCAAGGCCAAGCGGATGGCACTGCGCCACGGCATCGCCGAGGCGGGCGACCGCGTGGTCGTGATGGCCGGCGTCCCCTTCGGCACCCCGGGCTCGACCAACGTGCTGCATGTCGTGCGGATCGCCGGGGACGAGCTGAAGGGGTATTGAGGGCCATGTCATAGCGCACGACATTTCCCGATTTCATCACCCCGGACTTGATCCGGGGTCCCGCTTCTTTCTTCCCGAACTTCACCGGAAGATAGCGGGACCCCGGATCAAGTCCGGGGTGACGGGTTATCTTTGATCCGCACCGACCACTCGCGGAGTCAGCCCCCCAACACCCCCAACGCCTGCAACGCCCCCCGCAACGCCACCGCGTCGGTAAACCGGATCGCCCGTATCCCCACCGCTTCCGCGCCCGCGACGTTCGCCGCATTGTCGTCGACGAACACCGTCTCCCCCGCCGCCACCCCGAACCGGGCGAGTGCGAGTCGATAGATCGCGGCGTCGGGCTTCATCAGTCTCTCGTCGCCGGACACGACGATATCGCGGAACCGATCGAACAGCGCCGCTTCCTGCGCACGGAAGGGCGCGAAGAACTCGCCCGAGAAATTGGTGATCGCGTACAGCGGCACGCCCGACGCATCGAGCTCGGCGACCAGCTCGGGCATGCCCGCGATCGGCCCCGGGATCTGTTCGGAAAAGCGCGGCCCCCATGCCGCGATCGCGTCGGCGAACTGCGGATGCAGCGCCGTCAGCTCCGCCGACGTCTCCGCGAACGGCCGTCCGGCGTCGTGCTGGAAATGCCATTCGCACGTCGCGACGTCGCGCAGGAACACGTCGAGCGCCTCATCGTCGTCGATGAGGCGCCGGTAGAGGACCCGCGGGTCCCAGTCGTAGAGGACGTGCCCGATGTCGAAGATCACCGACGTCGGGCGCATGTCAGTCAACCGCACCGGCCCGCTCCCCCACCCGACCGCCCAGCCAGACTACCCTGTAGGCGGTCGGGTGGGGGAGCGGGCCGGTGCCGGCCGACACCGGATCAGCCCTGGCGGGCCTTGAAACGGCGGTTCGTCTTGTTGATGACGTAGGTGCGGCCACGGCGACGGATCACGCGGTTGTCCCGGTGGCGGTCCTTGAGCGACTTCAGGGAATTGCGGATCTTCATGATCGCCTTCGTTTCTAGTGTCTGGAGTATCTGGGAAAGAGGCGGCGCCTAGAGAGCGGCACGCGATTCGTCAAGGTTCGCGCGCGGGGTTGAAACGTCGCGCCGGATCGGGCGTTACTCCCCCGCAACGAAATCTCTCATCAAGGGTCGACCCGATCATGACCATGCGTACCCTCCTGCCCGCCGGTTCGGCGCTGCTGCTCGCGGCGACGCTGTCCGCCTGCGCCACCGGGCCGACCAGCTTTCCCGTCCAGGCGACGCGCTTCCACTATGACGCGGTGGCGCAGCGCGGGACGATCGCGGTCGAGCCGCTCGCCGGCGCCGCGCCCGCCAGCATCGAGTACAAGAGCTATGCCGCCGCGGTGCAGGCCGAGCTGCTGCGCCAGGGCTTCACCGCCCCCGCCCCCGGCGCGAAGGCCGAATATCTCGCCACCGTCGGCTTCACCCGCGCGGTCCGCGCGCTCCCGCCCCGTCGCTCGCCCGTATCGATCGGGATCGGCGGCGGCGGGATTTCGGGCGGGCGCGGCGGCGGCGTCGGCCTGGGCGGCGGCGTCAACTTCCCCGTCGGCGGGTCGGGCGTGCGCAACGGCGTCGTCACCGAGCTGTCGGTGCGCATCCGCCACGGCGGCGACGCGATCTGGGAAGGCCAGGCGCAGTCGCTCACCGACACGTCGCGCCCCGGCACTGACGTCGATTCGATCGCCGCACGGCTGGCCGGCGCATTGTTCAAGGGTTTCCCCGGCGAATCGGGCCGCACGATCGAAGTGAAGTAAGAGGATGACCGTCAGCATCAACGCCGCATTCGACGGCGGCAACATCCGTGTCGTCGCGCAGGACGGCGACACGATCGACCTCGAGATCGTCCGCGACACGGATTCGGACTTCTACCAATGGTTCTCGTTCCGCGCCGCGGAGGTGGCGGGGCCGACGACGTTTCGCATCCTCAACGCGGGCAGCTCCGCCTATCCGCGAGGCTGGCCGGGCTACAAGGTCCGCGCCTCGACCGATCGCAAGGCGTGGCGGATGATCGAGACACGCTACGAGGACGGCGTGCTATCGTTCGACTGGCCCCCTGATACGAAGACGGAAGCGGCGACACCGGTCTGGTTCGCCTATTTCGAACCCTATACCATGGAGATGCACGCGGACCTGATCGCGCGCACCGCCGCCGCGCCGGGCGTCGTCCACCGCGAACTCGGCGTCACGCTCGACGGGCAGGCGATCGACTATCTGCGCATCGGCAGCGGCACGACGCAGGTCTGGCTCTACGCCCGCCAGCATCCGGGCGAATCGATGGCCGAATGGTGGATGGACGGCGCGCTCGAATGGCTGGCGTCGGACGCGTCGGCGGGGCTGCGCGCGAAGGCGACGCTTCATATCGTCCCCAACATGAACCCGGACGGCACCCGCCGCGGCCACCTGCGCACCAACGCCGCCGGCGTGAACCTCAACCGCGAATGGCATGCCCCCACCGCAGAGCGCAGCCCGGAGGTGCGGTGCGTTCTCGCCGCGATGGACGCGACCGGGGTCGACTATGCGATCGACGTGCACGGCGACGAGGCGATCGCGGCGAACTTCATCGCCGGGTTCGAAGGCATCCCGTCGTGGACGCAGCGCCAGGGCGACGCCTTCACCGAGTTCGGCCGGCGGCTGGCGGCGCACACCCCCGATTTCCAGACCGCGCTCGGCTATGAAAAGGCCGCGCCCGGCAAGGCCAACCTGTCGATGTCGACCAACCAGCTCGCGGAGCGCTTCGGCGCGGTGTCGATCACGCTCGAAATGCCGTTCAAGGACCACGACGCCAACCCCGACGCCGAATTCGGCTGGTCGGGCGAACGCTCGAAGCGGCTCGCGGTAGCGTGCCTCGCGGTGCTCGACGGCATGATCGACGAGCGCTGAAGGCCGCGCGGTGATCGAGCTTCGCGAGGACGATCCGCGCGCGTCGCATGTCGCGGCGCTGCTCGCCTTCCACCGCCGGGAAGCGGCGGGCGATTCGCCGCCCGAGTTCCGTCACGCGCTCGACGCGGATGGTCTGAGTGCTTCGGGGGTAACCTTCTGGACGGCGTGGCGGGATGGGATGCTTGCGGGGATCTGCGCGCTGAAGGATCTGGGCGACGGCGCTGGCGAAGTGAAATCGATGCGTACCGCGCCCGGGCATCTGCGCCGGGGTGTCGGCGCCGCAATGCTCGCCCGGATCGTCGAGACCGCGCGGGCCCGCGGCTATCACCGGTTGAATCTCGAAACGGGCACGTCCCCCTCCTTCGCCCCCGCCAACGCGCTGTACGAAGCCGCCGGCTTCGTCGATCGCGATGCGTTCGCGGGCTACCCCGCCAGCCCGCACAACCGCTTCATGACGCTTGCACTCTGACACCGGCCCGGCAAAAGCCCCGGGAGACCGCAGGAGATCCGCATGCCCACCCTCGTCCTCATCCGCCATGGCCAGTCGTCGTGGAACCTCGAGAACCGCTTCACCGGCTGGTGGGACGTTGACGTGACCGAGAAGGGCGCGGCGGAAGCGCGCGCGGCGGGTGAACTGATGGCCGCGAAGGGCCTCGATTTCGACCGGACCTTCACCAGCCTCCAGACCCGCGCGATCAAGACGCTCAACCTCGCGCTCGAGGCGATGGGCCGGCTCTGGCTGCCGACGGAGAAGCACTGGCGGCTCAACGAGCGGCATTATGGCGGCCTGACGGGGCTCGACAAGGCGGAGACGGCGGCGAAGCACGGCGACGAACAGGTCCATATCTGGCGCCGCAGCTTCGACATTCCCCCGCCCGTGATCGAGCCGGGCAGCGCGTTCGACCTGTCGGGCGACCGCCGCTACGCCGGCATCCCGATCCCCGCGACCGAAAGTCTGAAGGATACGATCGCGCGCGTCCTGCCCTATTGGGACGAGCGCATCGCACCGGCGTTGAAGGACGGCCAGCGCGTCCTGATCTCCGCGCACGGCAACTCGCTGCGCGCGCTCGTCAAGCACCTGTCGAACATCCCCGACGCCGACATCACCAGCCTCGAGATCCCGACCGGCCAGCCGATCGTCTACGAACTCGACGCCGCGCTCAACGCCACCGACCGCTATTATCTGAACGAGCGGTAGGCGCTCTCTGGTCCCTCTCCCCTGGCGGGAGAGGAATCTGGCTCGCCACCACCGACCGCGTCACCCCGGGGTGCAGCAGACGCCCCTCCCACGCCACCGGCAAGGTCAGTCGGCCGAGCGACCCCGCAGCCAGCGACCCCAGCGACACCGCGAACCGCGCCCCGCCGATCCGCACGATCGACGCGCCATCGGGAACCGCCGCGCGCAATCGGTCCGCGACCGCGATGAGGCAGGCATCCCCCGCAGCGTGGCCGTATCGCCGGTTGACCTCCCCGACGCCGCCGACCTCGATCAGCATGGCCGGCAGCGCCACCTCATGCTCCCGAGCGAGGAGGAGCCCGGTCAGCACACACCGGCCGGCACATGCGCGCAGCGCCAGCGTCGCCGCCCGCTCCCCGGTGATGTCGCGCTTCGTCCCGAACAATCGCCTGTGCCCGCGCACTGTGCCGATCGCGCCGTCGAGCCGCATCCAGCGGCGCGCGCCGTCGCCGCGGACGATCTCCGCCTCGATCGTGAACGCCCGTCCGAACGTGATCGCCTCGGCGCGGAGCCGTTCCATCGCCACGCGCGATTCGTGCGTGTAGAAGCCGACCGTCTCGCGGCGATCGAGCCGCATGCCGCGATCGATGCCGAACAGGTCGTACACCCCGCCGCTCCAGCGCAGCGACTGGTCGAACAGGTCGCACGACCACGCCCCGACCGGTGCCAGCGACGCGTCGTCGCCGCCATGCTCGTCGCCGCCGTCACAGGCCCGTCGGCTCCACTGCACCCTGTTCGGCATCGCGACCCTTCCTTTGCCCGCGGGCCTAGACGGTGATGGTTAAAACGTCGTGACGATGCGGGCGGTTGCCTCGCCGCCACCGGCTCGCTAGGCGCGCACGCATGGCGCAGGTCGGCATCATCATGGGCTCCACGTCCGATTGGGACACGATGCGGCACGCCGCGCAGACGCTCGAGGCGCTCGGCATCGCGCACGAAGCGAAAGTGGTCTCCGCGCACCGCACCCCGCAACGTCTCTACGACTATGCGACGGGCGCCGCGGACCGCGGGATACAGGTCGTGATCGCGGGCGCGGGCGGCGCGGCGCACCTGCCCGGCATGGCCGCAGCGATGACGCACCTGCCGGTGCTCGGCGTCCCCGTCGAATCGAAGGCCTTGAAGGGCATGGATAGCCTGCTCTCGATCGTGCAGATGCCCGGCGGCATCCCCGTCGGCACGCTCGCGATCGGCAAGGCGGGCGCGATCAACGCGGCGCTGCTCGCGGCGGCGATCCTCGCGCTCTCCGACGCCGCGCTGGCGGACCGGCTCAAGGCGTGGCGCGCGGCGCAGACCGAGTCGGTCGCGGACGCGCCCGACGCATGACGCCGCTGCCCCCCGGTTCCGCGATCGGCATCCTCGGCGGCGGCCAGCTCGGGCGGATGATCGCGGCCGCGGCGGCGCAGCTCGGCTATCGCACCCATGTCCTTGCGCCCGACAGCGAGAGCGTGGCCGCGCAGACCGCCTCGTCGCTCACCCGCGCCGACTATCACAACCGCATCGTGCTGGCCGATTTCGCCGCGCAGTGCGACGTCGTGACCTACGAGTTCGAGAACATCGCGGTCGCGCCGGTCGAATGGCTCGCCGAACGCGTCCCCGTCCACCCCTCGCCGCGATCCTTGCGCGTCAGCCAGGACCGCGTCGCGGAGAAGCGCTTCGTCGAGCAGGTCGGCGGCACGTCCGCGCGCTGGGCGCCCGTCGCCAGCCGCGACGAGCTCGACGCCGCGATCGCGCATGTCGGCACCCCCGCGGTGCTCAAGACCGCACGGTTCGGATATGACGGCAAGGGGCAGGTCCGCCTCGCGTCCCCCGCCGACGCGGACGCGGCATGGGACGCGATCGGCGGCCCCGCGGTGCTCGAGGCGTTCGTCGACTTCACGCACGAATTCTCGATCGTGCTGGTGCGCGCCGCGGACGGCGCGATGACCAGCTATCCGCCGCCCTGGAACGAGCATCGCGACGCGATCCTCCACCGCTCCACCCTCCCCGCCCCGCCGGAGATCGCGGCGCACTGGGCGCAGGCGGCGGCGCTGACCGGGCGGATCGCCGACGCGCTCGATCATGTCGGCGTACTGACGTGCGAGTTCTTCTGCACCCCCGACGGCCCGATCCTCAACGAGATGGCGCCCCGCGTCCACAATTCGGGCCACTGGACGATCGAGGGCGCGGTCACCTCGCAGTTCGAGAACCACGTCCGCGCGATCTGCGGCCTCCCGCTCGGCGACACCGCGCTGACCGCGACGCGGGTCGAGATGGAGAATCTGATCGGCCCCGACCAGGATCGCTGGCGCGCGCTCCTCGCCGAACCCGACGCGCACCTCCATCTCTACGGCAAGCGCGACGCGCGGCCGGGCCGCAAGATGGGGCATGTGACGCGGCTGGTGCGGTAACGTGGCTCCCTCTCCCCGCGGGGGATAGGGGTGTGAGAGGCAGATTTCACCCGTCACCCTGGATCAAGTCCGGGGTGACGAGCGTGCGCGGCCAGACCGCGACGAGAAAAGGCCCGCCGGTCACCCCGCGAGCCTTTCTCCCATCTCCAGCCCGACACGGGAGTGAATCCCGTGTCGTCGGTCGTGGCGTGCAGGCGCCACGCCGGCCGGGCGGCGCTGCCCCGCCCTGGGCGGCGCGCGGCCTAGCTGCGCTACGCCGTGCGCTTGCCCGACATCGGGAAGCTGCCGAACGCGCCTGCGCCCACCGTCCCGCTGATCGTGTCGCCCTCGACCGTCGCCGTCATGTCGAGCGTCATCGGCATCGGCACCGTCATCTGCTGCTTCCAGGTCAGCGTGTTGCCGCTCACCTCGCCGGTCACGTCGTTCGAGCCCATCGCGCCCGAATTGGTGCCGGTAAAGGTCGCGCCGTCGCTCTGCACGGTCAGCGTGCTGTTCTGGTCGCCCAGCGGCGACTTGACCGTGACTTCGTAGGTGCCATCGACTTCGGCCATCATCCGTCTCCTTACTTCGTCGGTTTGGGGGTCGCAGGTACGGGCGTCGCCGGCGCGTCCGGCATGCCCGCGACCGACGCCGCGGAGACGACCTCGACCGGCAGGCCGAGGCTGTCAAGCTGCGGGCGGACCGTCTTCGCGTCGCCCACCACCACCCAGACGATCTTTGCCGGATCGATCGCCGCCCGTGCCGCAGCGTCAACCTGCGGCAGCGTCAGCGCGCGATATTTCTGCGTGATCGTCGCATAATAGTCGTCGGGGCGCCTGTAGAGATCGTTCTGCTGCATCGCGCCCAGCACCGCGCCCGACGTCTCGAAATTGCCCGGCAGCGCGTTGATTCCGCCCGCGATCGCGCGATCGAACTCCACCTTCGTCATCGGCTTCGCGCCGACATAGTCCGCCACGTCCTGCCGCAGCGCCGCCAGCGACGCCCCGGTCTTGTCCGCCTGCACCGGCGCCGCGATCACATAGGGCGCCGCGTTCGCCTTGCGATCGAACCGCCCGCTCACGCCGTAGGACCAGTGCTTGTCCTCGCGCAGGTCCATGTTCAGCCGCCCCAGGAAGCTGCCGCCCAGCGCATCGTTGGCGACGGACACCGGCAACAGCTCGTCGGTGCCCTTCAGCCCCGTCGACAGCGCGCCAGCGATCAGCGACTGCGGGCTGTCCGGCCGGTCGACCACCACGATCTTCGGCGACACCGTCACTGCCGCCGCAGAGAAGTCCTTCGTCCCCGCCTGCCCCGTCGCGGTCCAGTCGCCGAAGCCCTTGTCGAGCACCGCCTTCACCTCGGCTAGCGAGCGATCGCTGACGACGAAGATCTTCGCCTTGTCCGGCCGCAACCACGCCTGCCGGAACGCGACCAGATCCGCGCGCGTCAGCGCCGCGACCGCCTTCGGATCGCCCCCACCCTGCGCCTTGGCATAGGGCGAGGCCGGGTTCACCAGCTTGGGGAGCAGCCGCCGCGACAGGCCTTCGGGGCTCGTCAGCTCCTGCGCGATTCCCGTCAACTGCTGCGTCTTCACCCGCTGCAACTCGCTGTCGGGGAAGGACGGGTTGCGCGCAATGTCGCTCCACAGCGCCACCGCGGGCGCAAGGTTCGCGCTCGGGACCTGCAGCGACAGCGACGTGCGGTCCGCCGAACTGCCCCCGCCGATCGACGCGCCCAGCCGTTCCTTGGCCTCCGCGATCGCGATCGAATCCATCGTTGCGGTCGCCTCGTCCATCATCGCCAGCGTCAGCTGCTGCGTGCCCAGCTTGCCCGCCACGTCGGCGGCGACGCCGGCGTCGAACGACAGTTCCGCGATCGTCATCGGCACCGCGCTGCGCTGCGCATAGACCAGCGCGATGCCGTTGCGCAGCGTCGTGCGCTCCACCTTCGGGAAGGTCAGCCCCGCGATCGCGCCGACCGCGGGCATCGCGCCGCGCGTGCCCCCCGATCGCTGTGTGGGGCGGGCCTGGTCGGGCGCCGGCGTCACCGCCACCTTGGGGGGCACTTTCGCCTCCTCGTACGCGTCGCGTTTCCCCTGCTCGACCACCAGCGTGTAGCTCGGCCGCGTCAGCCATGTCTGCGCCGCCGCCTTCACGCTCGCGGGGGTCTGCGCCGCAAGCTCCGCCAGCTCCTTCTTGTAGAAGCCCGGATCGTTCGAATAAAGCGCGCCCTCCGCCAGCGCGACCGCCTTGCCGCCGAACCCGCCGACCGATTCGAGCCCCGCGATCCGCCGCGACACCTGCGTCGTCAGCACGCGCTGCACCTCGTCCGCGGTCGGCCCGTCGGCGATGAACTTCGCCATGATTTCGTCGATCCGCTTCGACACCAGCTGCGCGTCGACGCCCGGACGCACCACCGCGTTGACGACGAAATTGCCGACCTGCGCGAAGGTCTGGTTGCCCGCGCTGACGCTGACCGCCAGCTTCTCCATCTTGACCAGCGCATTGTCGAGCCGCGAGCTCGCCAGCCCGCCCAGCACCGAGGCGGCGACGTCGAGCGGCGCGGCCGCGGGGTCGTTCAGCCCCGGCACCGACCATTCCTTCAGGATCAGCGTCGCCGCGACGCGATCCTTCATCACCTCGATCTTCGGCGCGGTCAGCACCGGCACCGGCGCGGTGACGACCGGACTCTTGGGCCCGCTGGGGATCGCACCGAAATATGTCTCGACCATCGGCTTCGCGGTCGCGACGTCGACGTCGCCCGCCAGCACCAGCACCGCGTTGTTCGGGCCGTAATGATCCCTGAACCAGTCCTTCACCGTCTGGAGGCTGGCGCCGTCGAGGTCCGCCATCGATCCGATCGTGGTGTGGCCATAGGGATGCGTCGGCGGATACAACCCCTCGGTCAGCTTGTAGCGGACGAGGCCATAGGGCTGGTTGTCGCCCTGACGCTTCTCGTTCTGGACGACGCCGCGCTGCTCGTCGAGCACCCCCTGCGTGATCGCGCCGAGCAGATAGCCCATCCGGTCGCTTTCCAGGAACAGCGCGCGCGGCAGCGCCGCGGTCGGCACCGTCTCGAAATAGTTGGTCCGGTCGAAATAGGTCGTCCCGTTGAAGTCGGTCGCGCCCACCTGCTTGAGCGGCTCGAAGAAGTCGCCCGGCGCGTTCTCGCTGCCGTTGAACATCAGATGCTCGAACAGGTGCGCGAACCCGGTCTTGCCCTGCGGCTCGTGCTTGGAGCCGACATCGTACCAGATGCTGACCGCGACGATCGGCGCCTTGCGATCGGTGTGGACCACCACGCGCAGCCCGTTCTTCAGCGTGAAGGTCTGGTACGGGATGTCGACCGCCTTGACGAGGGCGTCGACCGGCGCGGGTTTCGCCGGTCCGGTCTGCCCGATCGCGGAGGTCGAGAGCGCGGCGATCGCCACGCCGGCAAGCGCGCCATATTTGAACTGCATGAAAGCTCCCGGTAGAGTGTCTTGCCCACGCATAACGCTCGCCGGCCCACCCGCAAGGTGCCAGCGTCATCCCTCTCGACATTCGGCCCGCGCATCCCAAGATCCCGTCTTCGAACCCGCCCTCTTGTGTTGCCCATATGCAACACCATCTGATGCAGCAGAACGACACAGGACGATCATGAACCTCGAAAAATTCACCGACCGCGCCAAGGGCTTCCTCCAGTCGGCGCAGACCGTCGCGATCCGCATGAACCACCAGCGGATCGCCCCCGAGCATCTGCTGAAGGCGTTGATCGAGGACGATCAGGGCATGGCCGCCGGACTGATCGCCGCCGCCGGCGGCGATGCGAAGCGCGCCGCGAGCGAGACCGACCTCGCGCTCGCGAAGATCCCCGCGGTCAGCGGCTCGGGCGCGCAGTCGACCCCGGGCATCGACAACGACGCGGTCCGCGTCCTCGACCAGGCCGAACAGATCGCGACGAAGGCCGGCGACAGCTTCGTCACCGTCGAGCGCCTGCTCGTCGCGCTCGCGCTGTCGCTCAACACCGCCGCGGGCAAGGCGCTCAAGACCGCAGGCGCGACCCCGGAAGCACTCAACGCCGCGATCAACCAGCTGCGCCAGGGCCGCACCGCCGACACCGCGGGGGCCGAGGACCGCTATGACGCGCTCAAGAAGTTCGCGCGCGACCTGACGCAGGCGGCTCGCGACGGCAAGCTCGATCCCGTCATCGGCCGCGACGAGGAGATCCGCCGCACGATCCAGATCCTCGCGCGCCGTACCAAGAACAACCCCGCGCTGATCGGCGAGCCCGGCGTCGGCAAGACCGCGATCGCCGAAGGCCTCGCGCTGCGGATCGCCAATGGCGACGTCCCCGACACGTTGAAGGGCCGCCGCCTGATGTCGCTCGACCTCGGCGCGCTGATCGCGGGCGCGAAATATCGCGGCGAGTTCGAGGAACGCCTCAAGGGCGTGCTCGACGAGGTGAAGGCCGCGGAGGGTGATATCGTCCTGTTCATCGACGAGATGCACCAACTGATCGGCGCGGGAAAATCCGAAGGCGCGATGGACGCGGGCAACCTCCTGAAACCCGCGCTCGCCCGCGGCGAACTCCACTGCGTCGGGGCGACGACGCTCGATGAATATCGGAAGCATGTCGAGAAGGACCCCGCGCTCCAGCGGCGGTTCCAGCCCGTCTTCGTCGGCGAGCCGACCGTCGAGGACACGATCAGCATCCTGCGCGGGTTGAAGGAGAAGTACGAGCTTCACCACGGCGTCCGCATCACCGATTCCGCGCTGGTATCGGCGGCGACGCTGTCGAACCGCTACATCACCGACCGGTTCCTGCCCGACAAGGCGATCGACCTGATGGACGAGGCCGCCTCGCGCATCCGCATGGAGGTGGAGAGCAAGCCCGAGGAGATCGAGACGCTCGACCGCCGCATCCTGCGCCTCAAGATCGAGCGCGAGGGGCTCCGCCGCGAGAGCGACGACGCCTCGGTCGATCGCTTTGAGACTCTCGAGGAGGAACTCGCCAATCTCGAGCAGCAGTCCGCCGAACTCACCACCCGCTGGCAGGCGGAAAAGGACAAGATCGGGGCGGAGGCCAGGCTCAAGGAACAGCTCGACGCCGCACGCATCGCGCTCGATCAGGCGCAACGTGAGGGCGATCTCGCGCGCGCGGGCGAACTCAGCTACGGTACGATCCCGCAGCTGACGAAGCAGTTGGAGGACGCCGCGGGCGCCACCAAGGGTGCGATGCTCCGCGAGGAAGTGACCGCGGACGACATCGCCGGCGTCGTCAGCCGCTGGACCGGCATCCCCGTCGACCGCATGCTTCAGGGCGAGCGCGACAAGCTGCTCGCGATGGAGGCGACGATCGGCAAGCGCGTGATCGGGCAGGACCAGGCGGTCCGCGCGGTCTCCACCGCGGTCCGCCGCGCCCGCGCGGGGTTGCAGGATCCGAACCGCCCGCTCGGCTCGTTCCTGTTCCTTGGGCCCACCGGCGTCGGCAAGACCGAGCTGACCAAGGCGCTCGCCGAATTCCTGTTCGACGATCCGAACGCGATGGTCCGCATAGACATGAGCGAGTTCATGGAGAAGCACGCGGTCGCGCGCCTCATCGGCGCGCCCCCGGGCTATGTCGGGTACGAGGAGGGCGGCGTGCTGACCGAAGCGGTGCGCCGGCGCCCCTATCAGGTCGTGCTGTTCGACGAGGTCGAGAAGGCGCATTCGGACGTCTTCAACGTCCTGCTCCAGGTGCTCGACGACGGTCGCCTCACCGACGGGCAGGGCCGCACCGTCGATTTCAGCAATACGCTCATCATCCTGACCTCGAATCTGGGCAGCCAGTATCTGTCGACAATGGCGGACGGCGCCTCGGTCGAGAGCGTCGAGCCGCAAGTGATGGAAGTCGTGCGCGCGCACTTCCGCCCGGAGTTCCTCAACCGGCTCGACGAGGTCATCCTCTTCCACCGGCTCGCGGCGGACCACATGGCGCCGATCGTCGATATCCAGGTGGCGCGCGTCGGCAAGCTACTCGCGGACCGCAAGATCGTCCTCGACCTCACCGACGCCGCGCGCACGTGGCTGGGCCGCGTCGGCTACGATCCCGTCTACGGCGCGCGTCCGCTCAAGCGCGCGGTCCAGCGCTACCTCCAGGATCCGCTTGCCGACATGATCCTGCGCGGCGACGTGAAGGACGGCAGCACCGTCCATGTCGACGAGGGCGACGGGAAGCTGGCGCTGTCGGTCGCATAACCCCGTCATCCCCGCGAACGCGGGGATCCCGCTTCTTCCCGCGCGACGGCAAAGGAAGCGGGATCCCCGCATCCGTGAAGATGACGGGAGGGAAACTCAATCCACCACCGCGGTGCTCCCGCCCGGATTGAGCCCGCTCGCATCGGTCACCGCGAAGAACGTCCGCAGCAGGTCTTGCTCGACCGCGCTCAGATGCGGGTTCCAGATGTCGAAGATCAGCACCGCGCGCTTCTCGTCGCTGTCGTTCCACGCCTCGTGCTCGATCGTGTCGTCGAACGCGAACGCCTCGCCGACGCGCCACGCGCGCGTCTCTCCGCCGACGCGAAACCCGCACCCGGCAGGCACGATCAGCGGCAGGTGGACGATCGCGCGCGCATTGCTCACCCCGGTATGCGCCGGCAACCGCGTCCCGGGTTGCAGGATCGAGAAGAACGCGGTCGGCCCGCGCTTGGGCATATCGTTGCGCGGAAGCGCCAGCAGCGTCGCCGTGGTCTCCGGGCACGCCGCCTGCACTGCCGCGTCGGGCACGCCGTAGCGCCACAGATACGCCGCGCTCCAGTCGGCCTTGTGATCGAGCGCGCTCCATTTGTTCGCCGGCGTGCCCGGGTCCATCGCCACATAGGGCTGGAGCGCCGCGGCGGCGCTGTCGATCAGCGCCTGGCATTCCGCGCGGATCACGTCGGTCTTCGCCTCCAGCGCCGCGAACCACGGCGTCAGCGCGCGATCGAAGAACTCGTCCGCGGGCAGGAACGCGAAGTGCATCCCGTGGCATTCGTTGGCGTAGATCCGCCGCCGCCCCAGCATCGCATCGACGCTCGCGTCGAACCGCCGGCGCTCGCCCGGCGCCAGCCGCGCCCGCGCGTCGGCCAGCCCGTCATCGATCGCCTGCCCGAACGCCACCGCCGCCTTGGCGACATAGGCGCGCGCGCGCTCCAGCACCGCATCAAGCTGAGGCGGCCGGTTCGTCATCGCCTGGCCGATCGCCAGCACCGCGCTCCATCGCATGTTCGCGCCCGATAACTCGCCGACCCGCTCGTGCAGTTCGGCCAGCCGGATGTTCGCCATCAGGTCGCGCTGGTCGATCGCCAGCGTCGCGGTCAGCGCGCGGCGCTCGCGCTCGATATCGCCCGCACCGCGCGCTGCGGTCGCCAGGTTCATCCACAAGGGCGACGCGCTGGGATCGCTCGCGGTCGCGCGGTCGAACATGTCCGACGCTGCGGCATAGTCCTTGCGCGCCAGCGCCAGCATCCCGAGCGAGTTGAGCGCGACCGGGTGCACCGGATCACGCCCCAGCACCACCTCCAGCGTCCGCGCCGCCTCGGCCGCACGCCCCGCCTGCTGCAGCCGCATCGCCGCCTCGATCAGCCGCGCCGTCTCGGCATCCGCCGTCGCCCGATCGACCGTTAATCGCATCATTCCATCCACCCCGCCCCGGACGGCACAACCGTCCCCTGACCCTCACGTTGCCAAGCGTCGCCACCCGCAATCGTACGATCATTCATGTCTCACCTGGACGTCATCGACGCAACATCGCGCAGCCTTGGGCGCACGAAGCGCGAGCCGATCCCCGGCAGTTGATCCGACGCCCTGCTTCGCCCAAGGATCGGCCATGGCCAGCGACCCGCCGCACCCTGTCGACATCGTCCGTGAAGCGCGGTGGCTCGCGCACCGCTACGATCCCGATCGCGACGTCGTTCATTTCGTCGACGCATCTCGCGAAGCCCGCTCGCGGGCCACGTTCCTGACCGACGAACATCTGCCGACTGCGACCGCGCCCGTCCCGCTCTCGCGCGCATCGGCGCTGGCTGCCGCGCCGCCACCCGCGCCGATGCACTTCATCTTCCATTCCGCCTATTGCTGCTCGACGCTGCTCGCCTGCGCCTTCGACGTGCCCGGCATCGCGTCGACGCTGAAGGAGCCGGTGATCCTGAACGATCTGAGCGGTTGGCGGCGGCGCGGCGCGGAGGGGCGTGTGGTCGCCGCCCGGCTGGACGATGCGCTTCGCCTGCTCGCGCGCCCGTTCGGCGCCGGGGAGGCGGTGATCGTGAAACCGTCGAACGTGATCGCTGCGCTCACCCCCGCCGCACTCGCGTTGCGCCCCGATGCGCGCGCGCTGTTGCTGTATGCCCCGCTGCCGACCTTCCTCGCCTCGATCGCGATGAAGGGGATGTGGGGGCGGCTGTGGGTCCGGGAATTGCTGGCCAAGCTGTTCGCGGACGGTGCGATCGGGCTGGGCTTCACCCCGGAAGACCTTTTGCGCCAGACCGACCTTCAGGTGGCGGCCACCGGATGGCTGGCGCAGCATCGCCTGTTCGCCGATCTGGTCGCGCGGTTCGGCGCCGCCCGCGTCCGTACGCTGGACAGCGAGACGCTGCTCGACCGGCCGGCGGACGCGCTCGCTGCGATCGCGTCGCTCTATGCGCTGCCGCTCGGCCGTGCCGCGACCGATGCGATCGCGCACGGCTCGGTATTCACGCGCAACGCCAAGGACGGCGCCGCATTCGATCGCGCCGCGCGCGACGCCGCGCACCGCACAGCCGCGGCCGCGCATCTCGACGAGATCGACAAGGTCGTCACCTGGGCCACCGCGGTCGCCCGCGCGAACGACCTCTCGCTCGCCCTCCCCGCACCGCTCCTGTCCTCCTGATCGGGCCGGCCGCGGCGCCTGCGGCCATGTACGCCAGGCACGAAAAAGGGGCGGGTCCGAAGACCCGCCCCCCGATCGATCCCGCAGGACGTGCGTCGCCTAGAAGCGGACGCGCGCGCTGACGGAGTAGCGACGGCCCAGCGCGTCGTAGGTCGACGGGTAGGTGTTGCCGCTGTTGTAGGTGGTCGACCCGATCGTGTTGCCGACCAGCGGCGGATCCTTGTCGAGCAGGTTGGTGACGCCGACGATGAACGTGAACACGTCCGATGCCTGGATGCGCGCCGTCAGATCGAGGTAGTTGTACGCCTTGATCCGGTTGAAGTTGAACGCCTGGCCAGCGAACCCGCTGCCCGCGCCCAGCGTGCCGTTGAACGCCGGAGCCGTAGCGGCGCCCTCATAGGTAACCGCGCCCAGATGACGCCACAGCAGCGACAGGTCGACCTTGTCAAAGCTCAGCGTCGTGCGCTGCGACCACTGGTATTCGGGCTGGATCGAACCGCACGACGTGCCGTACCGACCGACGCAATCGACCGTCAGCGCGCTCGGAGTCGACTGGAACTCCTGGCGGTTGGTCCAGGTGCCCACGAAGCCGAGGCCCAGCCCGACTTCACCGAACTTGCGGGTGTAGTTCAGCGTCAGGTCGATGCCGTCGGTCGCAAGACGACCCAGGTTCGACAGCGGCTGGAACAGGCCGGGGACTTCCGACGAATCGCCCGACAGCGCGCCGGTCGCAGCCGAACGACGGATCACGGTGCACGCCGGGTTCGTGACGCTCAGGTTCGCACCCGAGAAGCAGGCGTTGATCAGGTCGGTCGGCGTCGCGGTCGAAACCGCACCCTTCACCTTGATGTTGAAATAGTCGATCGAGCCGCTGAAGCCCTGCAGGACGCCGCGCGGATTGAAGACTGCACCGAAGGTGTAGCTGGTCGACGTTTCCGGCTGAAGCGCCGGATTGCCGCCGCCCGTGACGTTGGCCTGGCCTGCGGTCGGAACCGCGATCTGGCCGATCTGGCCAGCAGGGGCGCCCTGCGCGATGCAGACTGCGCGCAGCGTGCCCGTCGGGATCGCGCGACCCGCGATCGGCGTCCCGGCGTCGGTCAGGTTGGCGCAGGGATCGTCCGACAGGTTGGTCAGCGTGGTGTTCAGCGGCGAGAACAGCTCCGAGATGTTCGGTGCACGAACCGCGCGGGCATAGTTGCCGCGGAACTTGAAGCCGTCGACGGGCTCCCAGCTGCCGCCGGCCTTCCATGTGGTCGTCTCCGACTTCGGGCTGCCCGCCGCAGCGACGGTGTAGCGCGAATAGCGGATGCCGCCTTCTGCCGTCAGGCTGTGGAAGAACGGCTTGTCGCTGACGAGCGGAACGATCAGCTCGCCGATCGCCTCGTACACGTCGAAGCCGCCCTGGATCGCCGGGGTCGCGCCGCCGGCGCCGCCCAGGTCGCCGCTCTGCGCGAGCGAGTCAGACCCCTGCGACGCTTCGTAGCGGCGATACTCGCCACCGGCCGCGAAGCTGATCGCCTCGGCCGCGAGCGGCGAAGTGACGCCGAAGTCGCCCGACACCGTGCCGCGGACCTGCGCCAGCGACGTCTTGATGAACGACGAGCTGTTCTGCTGCAGGAACCGCGTCTGCGCCGGGGTCATCGACCCGTCGGCGCCGAAGAAGTTCACCGGAACGCAGCCATTGGCCGGGTTCTGGCAGGCGTAGCTGTTGGTCGCCGGATTGTACGTGAGCAGCAGGCTCTGGCGCGCACGCGAGTTCAGCGTGTAACCCTGGATCAGCTGGTCGTTGCGGCTCTCGCCGTAGCTCCCGAACACATCATAGTTGATCGTCGAGGTGAGGCCACCGCGCACGCCCAACCGGTAATCGAACACCTGGCTGGTGAAGTCGGTGATACGCGGACCGACCTCGGTCGCACGACGCGACAGCGTCGTCGACACGGTGCGGTAGTTGGGATCGCCGGGCCCGGTCGCGGTCGCGGCCGCATTGCAGACCGCCTGCGAGTAGCGCGGGGTGTAGCCCACACCGGTGTTGGTATCGAATGCGCAGAAAGCGTTGCGCTGTGCGGTCGTCATGAACGGGTTGTTGAGCGAAACGTCGACGGTCAGGCCGAACACGCCCGACGGCGCGATGATCTGGCTGACGGTCTGCTTCGAGAACAGGCCACGCGTGTAGACCTCGATCCCGTCGGCGATCTCGTAGTTCGCGGCGCCATACATGTTGAAGCGCTCGAACGGCGTCTGGAATACGTTGTACGGGTTGAAGTTGAACGGCGTGAACGCCGCGGTCGGCAGGAAGGCGTTGCCTGCCGCGTTGATCTGACGGTTGCCCTGATTGGTGCCGCCCAGGACGAAATCGGTGCCGGTCGGGTTCACGTTGGTGAAGCGCGACGGGCTCGACGTGCCCGAGCCGCCGACGCCGCCGGTGAACGAATCGACCTGGAAGATCGAGATGTCGCGGTTGCCCTGCGTGACCTGGTCGAGTTCCTGGTAGCCGATCGAGAAGACCGCATTGCCCTTGCCGTCGGCGAAGTTCCCGCCGATCGTGGCGTCGACGCGGAACTGGCTGCCGTCGCCGCGCTCGGTCGTGCCGCTCGTGACGTTCAGGTCGACACCGGTGAAGTCCGTCTTGGTGATGAAGTTGATGACGCCGGTGATCGCGTCCGCGCCGTAGGTGGTCGAAGCACCGCCGGTCAGCACGTCGACGCGCTGGATAAGCGCCAGCGGGATGTTGTTGAGATCGAACACGCCGGTCAGGTTGGCGGGAACGACGCGCACGCCATCGAGCAGGACGACGTTACGGTTGGTGCCGAGGCCGCGAAGGTTGACGAGCGAGGCGCCGCCCTGGCCGTTGTTCACGGCAGAACCGATCGACGGGACCGCGCCGGGAAGCTCGCGCAGCAGCTGCTCTGCGGTGCCGACCTGCTTCAGCTCGATCTCGGTTTCGGTCACCGCGTTCACGGGCGTCGACGAGATGAGGTTCGGGTTGCGGATCAGCGAGCCGGTGACGACGATGTCGCCCTGCGCGGTGCTCGCCTCGGAAGCCGGATCCTGGATCGCGGTTTCGGCGGGGACGGCAGGTGCGGCCGGCGCGCCCTGGGCGGCCTGCGCGAAGGCGGGCGTGGCAGCGGCCATCGCACCGACGAGAAGGGTCGACGCGAGCAGGCGCGAACGAACGGAAGACTTCATAGGTTTGAACCCCTTTTGCTTGATCCGCTACGCATCCCGCCCGGTTTTCCCAGGTCGCGATGCGGAGATCCTGTTGCGGTCAATACGGGGAGGGACGCGTCTATCGCAATGCAGCACCGTCTCATTGTTACGTTTTGAAGGCGCATGTGGCTTTTTTCCCACAACGGCGCGCGCGCACGGCCGGCCCGTTGCCCGCGGCCGCGTCGCGGCATAGGGTCGTGCGCATAGGTTTTCGAAGGAACGGGAATGATGACGCGTAACGATCTGGGCCGCGTCGCGGTCGGTGCGGGAATGGGGTTGGCCATGCTCGCGGCCGGGTCCGCGGGCGCCGACGACAAGACCGCGGTCACGCGCACGGTGGACGCGATCGACGAATGTCGCCGCATCTCGACCGATTCGGAACGCCTGGCCTGCTTCGATCGCGCCGCCACGGCACTGGTCGCGGCACGCGGCAAGGGCGAGCTTATCGTGCTCGATCGCGAGAAGGTCGTGGAGCGTCGACGCCAGCGCTTCGGCCTGGCCATGGACAACGATCCGGGCATCAACGCGGCCGAAGTGACCGAACTGACGCTCGCGGTCCGCACCGCGCAGCCGGCGAAATCCCCCGGCCGCTGGGATCTGGAGCTCGCCAACGGATCGGTGTGGCAGACGATCGATCCGGTTCGCTTCGCGCCGAAGGTGGGCGACGAGATCACGCTGAAGATCGCGACGATGGGCGGGTTCCGCGCCAGGATCGACGGGCGCAGCGTCCTCATCAAGCGCGTCCGCTAGGGTCGCGCCGACCGCTCCACGCGCGGCATCGGCCCGGCGACCAGCATCGGGTCGAGCCGCGCGTCGCCCCAGCGCATGCCCCAGTGTAGGTGCGGCCCGGTCGCACGGCCGGTCGCGCCGACCGCGCCGATCGTCTCGCCCCGGCGAACATGCTGCCCCACCGCCACCGCTATGCGCGACAGATGCAGGAACGCGCTCGACACGCCCATCCCGTGGTCGAGCATCAGCAAATTGCCCTCCAGCGTGAACGGCCGCTCCGCCGCCAGGATCACCACCCCGTCGGCGGGCGCGACGACGGGCGCGCCGGTCGGCAGCGCGACGTCGGTGCCGCCGTGATAGCTGCCGGGCTTTCCCTGATACACCCGCTGCGCGCCGAACAGGCCGGAGATGCGCCCCGTCGCTGGCCAGCCAAATCCCTGTCGCCACCCTTGCGCACCGGTCACGACGCGCCGCGCCGCCTCGATCCGCGCCAGCTCGCCCGGCCGCGTCGCGTCGAACTCGGCGGTGGTGCGCCCCGCGCGATAGGGCGCGTCGATGCGTTCCAGCCGCCACGCACGCGGCGCGACCGCGATCGTCTGCGTCGTCTGCGTCCCATCGGCACGCGTGAACGCCAGCCTCGCCGACGCCGCGGCATCGCGATCGAACCCCAGCACGAACGCGCGGTCCGCGGCCATCGGGACCGCATAGCCGTCGAGCGACACCGCCACCGTCCCCGCCGGCGCGACGCCGCGGACCAGCCCGCCCTGCTCCGCCGCCCCGACAAGCGCGACCTGTGCCGACGCCGGGGCGGCGACCAGTGCGATCGCAATCGCGACGCGCCTCACTTGGGCGCCAGCGCCTCCGCGGCGAACTGCGCGGTCGCATAGGCCGCCTGGTCGCGCACGCTCCAGTAGCGCAAATCCTCGAGCGCCACCCGCGCGCCGGATACCGCGCACACCACATGGTCGCCCGGCGCCAGCACGCGAAAGCCGTTGGCCATGTAGTGCAGCTTGGCCGGGCGGTCGGAATTGGACATCAGCATGGGGACATCAACATCGTCTGGGGCTCTCTCGTCACAGCAATTGCGGCTGCTCGGGCCTGGGATAGGCGCGCTGGGCCGCGCGCTCAACCTTCGCATCCACCGTCCCGTCGCGGAACCGCAACGTCACCGCGCCCGCCGCGCGCGTCGCCGCCGCGCCCGTCAGCGTCTCTCCCTCGCGCGTCGTCACCCGCGCATAGCCGCGCTCGAGGATCGTGTCCGGGTTCACCGAATCGAGCAGCCGCCCCAGGTCGCGAAGCCGGTGCCGCCCCCCCTCCAGCTGCCGCGCGAGCGTCGCCGGACGCAGCGCGCCCGCGGACCGGTCGAGCACGCCGCGCGCCGCCGCCACCCGCCGCTCCAGCGCGCGATCGACCCGCATGCCCAGATCGTCCGCGCGCTGCCGCTGCGGCCCCAGCAGGCGGTCGCGCGTCGGCAACAGCCGCGCCATCGCGTCGAGTCGCTCGCGCCCGCGCTCGGCATAGCGACGCGCGCACCGCTCCGCGCGCTGCGCATGCGCGTTCACCGTGAAGCGCAGATCGGCGAGCACCGGCACCGCCATCTCCGCCGCTGCGGTCGGGGTCGGCGCGCGGCGGTCGGCGGCGTGGTCGCACAAGGTGGTGTCGGTCTCGTGCCCCACCGCGGAGATGATCGGGATCGAACACGCCGCCACCGCGCGGACGACGACCTCCTCGTTGAACGCCCACAGGTCCTCGATCGAGCCCCCCCCGCGGGCAACGATGACGAGATCGGGGCGCGTCGCCACGGGCATCGCGTCGAACCCCGCGATCGCCGCCGCCACCTCCTTGGCCGATCCCTCGCCCTGCACCTTCACCGGCCAGACGAGGACGTGCGTCGGGCAGCGATCCTCCAGTCGGTGGAGGATGTCGCGGATCACCGCCCCCGTCGGCGAGGTCACGACCCCGATCGTCTTCGGCAGGAACGGCAGCGGCTTCTTGGCGCTAGCGTCGAACAGCCCCTCCGCCGCCAGTTCCGCCTTCAGCTTCTCGAGCAGCGCCATCAGCGCGCCCGCGCCCGCCAGCTCCATCCGCTCGATCACGATCTGGTATTTGGAGCGCCCCGGATACGTCGTCAGCCGCCCCGTCGCGATCACCTCGATGCCGTCGCGCGGGGAGAACGCCAGCCCGGACACCTGCCCCTTCCAGATCACGCCGTCGATCACCGCGCTCTCGTCCTTCAGCGCCAGATACGCATGCCCAGACGCGACGCGCTTGTAGCCCGAGATCTCGCCGCGCAGCCGGACATGGCCGAACTCGCCCTCCACCATCCGCTTCAGCTTCATCGACAGCTCGCCCACCGACAGCGCGAGCGCGTTGTCGCCCGGCATTTCGTCGGCTAGGAGCCGCGCCTGTTCGTCGAAAAGGGGATCGGCCATGAACGTCCTGCTGGTGGGATCGGGCGGGCGCGAGCATGCGCTGGCATGGAAGCTCGCGCATTCGCCGCGTCTCGATACGCTCTTCGCCGCGCCCGGCAACCCCGGCATCGCCGCGCATGCGACGATAGCCACGCTCGATCCGGCGGATCACCGCGCGACGATCGATTTCTGTCGCCGCCACCAGATCGGGCTCGTCGTGATCGGGCCGGAGGCGCCGCTGGTCGACGGCCTCGCCGACAATCTCCGCGCGATCGGCATCCCCGTCTTCGGCCCCGGCCGCGCCGCCGCGCAGCTGGAGGGCTCGAAGGGTTTCACCAAGGATCTGTGCGCACGCGTCGGCATCCCCACCGCGCGCTATTTCCGCGTCACCTCGAAGGACGGCGCGCTCGCCACGCTCGACGATTTCGGCGAGACGTGCGTCATCAAGGCGGACGGCCTCGCCGCGGGCAAGGGCGTCACCGTCGCCACCTCGCGCAGGCAAGCCGAGGCCGCGATCGCGGACCTGTTCGCGGACGGCCCCGCCGAGGCAGTGATCGAGGAGATGCTCGAGGGCCCCGAGGTCAGCCTCTTCGTCCTCAGCGACGGCACCACCACCGCCTCGTTCGGCAGCGCGCAGGATCACAAGCGCGTCGGCGACGGCGACACCGGCCCCAACACCGGCGGGATGGGCGCGTACAGCCCCGCCTTCGTCCTCACCCCCGAGCTGGAGGCCCGCGCGCTCGGCGAGATCGTCCGCCCGACGATCGACGCGCTCGCCGCCGCCGGCACGCCCTATGTCGGCGTCCTCTACGCCGGCCTGATGCTCACCGCGGACGGCCCCAAGCTCATCGAATACAATGTCCGCTTCGGCGATCCCGAATGCCAGGTGCTGATGATGCGCTTCCGGGGCGACCTCGTCGACACGATGCTCGCGGTCGCGCAGGGCACGCTCGCCGACCTCCCCGCCCCCGAATTCGCCGACGACGTCGCGCTGACGGTGGTGATGGCGGCCGAGGGCTATCCCGGCACGCCCCGCATCGGCGGTGCGATCGACGGCGTCGACGCGGCGGAAGCGACCGGCGCGAAGGTCTTCCAGGCCGGCACCCGCGACGGTGTCGACGAAGACGGGGGCGGCACGCTGGTTTCCGCCGGCGGACGCGTCCTCGCGGTCACCGCCTGCGCCGCCGACGTGGCGACCGCGCAGGCGCGCGCCTACGCCGCGGTCGACGCGCTCGATTTCCCGACCGGCTTCTGCCGCCGCGACATCGGCTGGCGCGCGCTCGCCGACACGGCTAGCGTCTAAACCCGAAACGGGAGAGTGTACGCGTGGGCCAGCGAGTAGCAGAGACGGGCGTCCTGACGACGATCAACCTGACGATCATCGCGATCGCGGCGGTGCTGACGATCCTCGCGATCCTCTACGGCGCCGCGCAGAAGCGCAAGCGCGCCGAAGCGGAGCGGATCGAGCAGGCGCGGATCGAGGACGAGGGTGGTGCCCCTGCCGCCCTGCGCGACGTCGCGACCCCGCCCGAAACCGCCAGGCCGCTTGCCGGTCCCGACCCCGTCGCGCCGGCCGCTCCTCCCGCATCGCACGAGCCCACCGCCCGCGTCGACGCACCGGTGGAGGCGCCCCCGCCCCGCGGCCTCGCGCCGACCGCCGCGACACCCCCGCCCCCCGAGCCCGTCGATCCCGAGCCCACCCCGCTCGCCGACGAACCGATCGCCGCCGCCCCGCTCGACGCCTCCCCCGCGACGCAGGTCGCGCCCGCCGCGCCCACATCCCCCGCAGCCCCCACGCAGAGCTACACCGACGCCCCCGTCACGATCCTGAAAGGCCTCGGCCCCAAGGTCGCCACCCGCCTCGCCGAACTCGGCGTCACCACGGTCGGCCAGCTCGCCGCGCTCGACACCCGCGCCGCGCAGGATCTCGACGCCCATCTCGGCCCCTTCACCGGCCGCATGACCCGCGACCGCTGGCTCGACCAGGCGAAACTGCTCGCCGCGGGCGACAAGGCCGGGTTCGAGGCGGCGTTCGGACGGCTCTGAACCTCCGCCTTGGGCCCAGTCGACATTCGGCTATTGGTCCCCCGACGCCCCCCCAACATCCGTCATCCCGGACTTGATCCGGGGTCCACCGTGCTGCGAACGATGCCGTTCGAAACGGTATCGACATCGATTGCGGGCACGTGGACCCCGGAACGGGTCCGGGGTGACGATGGAACATTGCAGCGTCCCGAATATCGCCCGATGTTTTCACCGCCGCACAAGATAACGGGTTACGCCCAATTGCGGACTATCGCCGGTGGCATCAATGTCGCGTTCAGCGATGGGGGCAGTATGGTTAGGTTCGTGGGATCGATAGTTGCAGGTGCGTTGCTGTGGTTGGGAACGCAGGCAATCGCGTTCGTTATGTCTAAAGCTGGTGATGGGTGGATCGGACCTACCGCGTGGTCGCTCCCGCTCGTCGCACTATACCCAATTGCGTTGGTTCGCTTTGGGCGATCGAGGCTTGGCGGCACCAAGGCTGATGCCGCGATGTTGCTGATGGCGGCGACGTTGGATGTCTTGCTCGCGTATAATATCGAACGTCAGGAGCCCGGCTACTTCGCGATGGCGTGGGACGTAGCACCAAGCCTTGTCTTTACTTGGTTTGTACTTTGGATGGGCTGGCAACTCATCGCACTTGCGACTCTGATCCGGGCTCTATTCGGGAGAGCCGCCGAGTTGCCGAACGGCAGCTAACCACCAATCCCGGACATTCGGGTCGCGGTTGGATCGAGCGGCAGCTAACGGCCACTTGCGGACGTTCAGGGCTACTTTGCTCGTGTAAGCCTACGCATCAGAGTGACAGCCGCCATCGCGGGCATGGCTCCGATGATGCATCCGGCAGAAATCCAGAATGCCAGCATGACCAGCATGACCAGCATGACGCCAAACATTCCCGCGTGTTGCCACGAAGCTATCGTCCAAGGCTGCATGAATAGCACGCCTAGTCCGTAGGAGAGCAGAAACGGAGGGCGGAGGGTTGCCGCACGGGTCGTAAACGCAGCAATGCCCGCGATCCAAGCGGCGGCAATGACTGCCGCGAGAGGCATCAGGATCAGGCCGGAGAAGTCCACACGACATGTTAGGCTAAGCTTCGACAGCTTTCCAGCCTGCCTCCGCCTTCCGCCAAACGCCCCCCCTAAACCCCACTCACCAGCAACTTGTCGATCCGCCGCCCGTCGAGATCGACCACCTCGAACTTCCACCCCTGCTCGACGAAGCTCTCGCCCTCGCGCGGCAGCTTGCGGAACACCGCGAGCGCAAGGCCTGCGACGGTGGCGTAGTCGCGGTCCTCGGGCAGGTCGATGCCCAGCCGCTCGGCCAGCGCGTCCGCCGCCATCGTCCCCGCGACCAGCAGCGAGCCGTCGTCGCGCTCGACGACGTTGGGCGAATCATCGGGGTCCGCGTTCGACGCGAACTCGCCCGCGATCGCCTCCAGCAGGTCGGCCGGCGTCACGATGCCTTCGAAATGGCCGTATTCGTCGTGGATCAGCGCCATCGGGATGTCCGCGCGGCGCAGCGCGTCCAGCGCGTCCATCGCGTCGATCTGGTCGATCACCACCGGCGCCTTGCGCACCAGCACGCGCAGGTCGAGCGTCTCGCCGCGGAACAGCGCGGCGGCGATGTCGCGCGCCTGAACCACCCCGATCACCGCGTCGATCGATCCCTCGCCCACCGGCAGCCGGCTGTGCGGCGTCCCCAGCAGCGCGGTGCGGATGCCCGCATCGTCGAGCGCGGCGTCGAGCCAGTCGACATCGGTGCGCGGCGTCATCACCTCGCGCACCGGCCGGTCCGCGAGCCGCACCACGCCCGAGATGATCGAGCGCTCATGCTCCTCGATCACCCCCGATTTCGACGCTTCGGCGACGATCAGGTGCAGCTCCTCGGCGGTGACGTGCTCCTCCGATTCCTTGGCGAGGCGCAGCAGGCGGAAGATCAGCGCGCTCGTCGCCTCCAGCAGCCAGCCGACCGGCTTGGTCGCCACCGCCAGCCATTTCATCGGCACCGCCACCAGCGCCGCGATCGGCTCGGGCGAGCGCAGCGCGATCTGCTTGGGCACCAGCTCGCCGATGATGAGCGAGGCATAGGTGGTCAGCGAGATGACGATCGCGAACCCCGCGGTCGCCGCCGTCTCCGCCGACAGGCCCAGCGCCTGCAGCCGCGCCGCGGTCGGCATGCCCAGGCTCGCGCCCGAATAGGCGCCCGCCAGGATGCCGATCAGCGTGATCCCGATCTGGACGGTCGACAGGAACTTGCCCGGATCGGACGCCAGCTCGATCGCCGCGCGCGCGCCGCGCTTGCCGCTGCGCGCCATCGCCTCCAGCCGCGGCTTGCGTGCGGAGACGATGGCCAGCTCGCTCATCGCGAACAGGCCATTCAAGGCGACAAGCGCCAGGATGATGAGGACGTCGATCCAGGGGAACGGCGGTAACATGGGTGCGCCTCCTTTGGCGGCAAACCGCGCGCTCGACAACACTTCTCGTCATTTCCGGTTCAGACCGGATGCGGAACAATCGCCGCGACGACCGGGTTTCCCCAGTCGACCAATCCATTCGACAGACCGATTTTCGAAAAGGAGCCCTTCGATGAAGCTCAACAGACTGTTCGCCACCGCCGCGCTCGGCGCGCTCGTCACCACCTCGGCGTGCACCACCGATCCCGACACCGGCGAGCGCCGCATCTCGAAGACCGCGATCGGCGGCATCGGCGGCGCGCTCGGCGGCTATCTGCTCGGCGACCTCGTCGGCGGACGTCGCGACCGGACGGAGAAGATCGTCGGCGCAGGCATCGGCGGCATCGCCGGCGCCGCGATCGGCGCGTACATGGACAAGCAGGAGCGCGAGATGCGCGCGCGCACTGCGGGCACCGACGTCGAGGTCGTGCGCCAGGGCGACGAGCTGATCCTCAACATCCCGTCGGGGATCAACTTCGCGTACAACAGCGCCGCCGTGCAGCCGCAGTTCCGCACCACGCTCGACAAGGTCGCCAGCGTCCTCGCGGACCGCGGCAACGACCGGACCTATGTCGACGTCTACGGCCACACCGATTCGACGGGTAGCGACGCGTACAACCAGGACCTGTCGGAACGCCGCGCCGCCTCGGTCGCGCAGTATCTCGAGGGCCGCGGCGTCCAGTCCGCGCGACTCGGGACCAGGGGCTTCGGCGAGACCCAGCCGATCGCCTCGAACGAAACCGAGGACGGCCGCGCCGCGAACCGCCGCGTCGAGATCAAGATCGTCCCGATCCCGCAGACCGACGTACGCTGAGGGGCGACTTACACGAACGTCATCCCGGCGAAAGCCGGGATCTCGTCGTCAGGGCCGCCGCCCCGCACCCGATGGACACCCCCGGCGCAGGCAGCGGTCGTTCCGGGCCGGACACAACACCCACCGCGTCATGCCGGACGCGTTCCGGCATCCACGGTTCTGCAAACGCCCAGGCGCGGATACATGCGACACGACGGACCCCGGACCACGTCCGGGATGACGACATGTGTCAGGTACGCGCGACCCTGCTTGAACGACAGAGCACCGCCGCTTGCCGCCCGTCCTACCGCCGCGCCGCGAAGAATTCCCGCAACAGCGCCGAGGCCTCGCCCTCGCCGATTCCCGGAAACACCTCAGGCCGGTGATGGCAGGTCGGCTGTGCGAACACCCGCGCGCCATGCTCCACTGCCCCACCTTTCGGATCCGCCGCGGCATAATAGACCCGTGCGATCCGGGCATGCGCGATCGCCCCCGCGCACATCGCGCACGGCTCCAGCGTCACCCACAGGTCACAATCCTCGAGCCGCTCGCGCCCCAGCATCGCTGCCGCCGCGCGAATCGCCAGGATCTCGGCATGCGCGGTCGGGTCGCGCAGCCGCCGCGGCGCATTCGCCGCGGTCGCGATCACCGCACCCCGGTGCGTGACGACCGCGCCGACCGGCACCTCGCCAGCCAACGCGGCATTACGCGCCGCGTCGAGCGCGCGGCGCATCGGATCGGGGAGTGGAAACATCGCGGCAGCGCTGCCCCACCCCTCCGGCGCGTGTCCAGTCCCTTACGGTGCAGGCGTCGGCGACGCCGCGGGCTTGTCGATCGAGATCGTCGGCACCGCGACGGTCTTGTTCTCGGTGCCGACATTCACCTTGGCGACGTTCGCCTCGAACTGCGGCGCCTGCACCACGCCGGGACGCGTCTGGTCGAAGCTGACGAAGCCGAACAGGATCGCCGCGATCAGCAGCAGCGCCGCGATCCCCACCAGCACCAGAAGTCCACGCATCGTCCGTCCCCTTTTCACACTTGATCGCCACTCGGTTCGTAAGCGTAATAACACGCTTCGCGCGCGCCGGTTGCATCGCGTTCGGCTTGACGCGGCGGGGCATCGCCGTTATCGGCGCGCTCTTTCCGGGGACAACCCGACCCGAAACCAGGATTGAACCGATGTCGCGCATCTGCGAGCTGACCGGCAAGGGCCGGCAGGTAGGAAACAACGTTTCCCACGCCAACAACAAGACCAAGCGTACGTTCCTGCCGAACCTGCAGAACGTCACGCTGATGTCCGAATCGCTCGAGAAGAGCGTGCGCCTGCGCGTCTCGACGCACGGCCTGCGTTCGGTCGAGCACAATGGCGGGCTGGACAACTGGCTGGTCAAGACCTCGAACGAGAAGCTGTCGCTCCGCGCGCGTCGCCTGAAGCGCGACGTGGTGAAGAAGCTGGCCGGCACCACGAGCGCCGCCGCCTGATTCGCAAGGACGCTCCGGCATCACGCCGGGGTCCGACGGGTCCGAACCCGCCTTCCCTCACCGGGCAGGCGGGTTTTTCTCGTCGTCCAGCGCGAATTTGAGCAGCAGCGAGCGCTGAAGCACCAGCTGGTTGTCGTCGGACACCAGCCACAGGATCGTCCGCCCCCGCTCCTGCCGCACCGCGACGCCTTCGAAATTGTCGTGGATCAGCGGCGAATCGAGCGTCGCCAGCACCGCCCCCTTCGCGACGTGATTCGCGCGAATCTCACGCGCGGGGATTCGCACGACGCGGTTCGACCAGCGGAACGGCAGCGCGAACGCCCGTTCCAGCACGATCAGGTCGCCATTGGGCAACGCCGCCGCATCCGACACGTCGTACCGCCCCGGTGGCGCATAGGCGAAGCGGAACGCGGGCGTGCGCACCACGACCGGATCGCCCGCGAACACGAACGCCTCGCGCGTCCCCAGCCGGTCCGCGGCCACGCCCCACCAGTGTCGCGGCGGTACGTGCGACTGTTCGCTGATGACGACGAACCGCCCGTCGGGCATCCGCGCCATCGCCTCCGGCCCGCCATTGTCGTACCAGCCCTGCATCGCGGCGGGATCGACATGCCCGTCGCTCCCCGCGAACCCACGGCGATAGCGCCAGATCGCGTTATAGCCTTCATACCCCACCCACACGCGCCCCGTCGCGCCGTCGATCGCCATCGATTCGGTATCGCGGTCGCGCTTTTCCCAGCCATGGCCCGGCCCGTCGCGCAGATTGCCGAACGCCAGCCCGCGCGGTTTCCAGTCCTCACCCATCCGGAACCGCACGATGTTGCCGCCATCGGTCAGCAGCGTGAACCGTTCGCCGTCGCGCGTCGGCTGCACCGCCAGCGACGAGAACCCGCCGAACGCCCGGTCCCGGCTCGTCAGCGACACCCCGCCCAGGAACGTCAGCCGCCCCACCCGCCGCCGCGTCGGATCGCGCGGATCGAGCACCACCGGCGTCGCGTCGAGTTGCGCACGCGTCCCCAGCAGCGCCAGCCGCTCCTCCCCGGTCCAGCCGGGCACCAGCGCCAGCACGAGCGCGATCGACAGCGGCAGCGAAAAGCGCATCACCGGCTCATAGGCGCTGCGCCGTACGAAGGAAGCCTGAACGCGGGATAACTGAACCCGCGATAACGGGCGCATTCAGCAACGCCTCAAACCGACTCGGGCAGAAGGTCTCCATCGACGGCGGACCCGGGCCACCCGGAACGCCTCCGCCGACAGACGAATCACGGTAAACGGGAGACACCCCATGTCGCATTCGATGTTCAAGACCCTTTCGGTCGCCGGCGCCGCCCTCGCGATGGGTGCGACTGCCCTGGTCCCCGCCGCCGCCGAGGCGCAGCGCTATGGTGGCCCGCGCTACGAGCGCGCGTACGGCAACGCCTATGACGACGGCTACAACCGCGGCCCCCGCTACGACGACCGCCGCAGCTATCGCGGTGACGATCGCCGCTACAACCAGCGGTGCAGCAGCGGCACGACCGGCACGATCGTCGGCGCGATCGCCGGTGGCCTGCTCGGCCGCACGATCGACAGCCGCGGCGATCGTACGCTCGGCACCGTGATCGGCGGCGCCGCAGGCGCACTGGCCGGCAACGCGGTCGAGAAGTCGGGCAATCGCGGGTACTGCCGACGTTGAGGTCCGGTTACGCCGGACCGGTGCGCTTGGCGCACAACCCGGCACGACCGGCGGGTCGGCGCTGACGCCGACCCCACCGACGGCGGCTTCGCCGCCGTCCCGCCACCCCCACCATACCAGTTTCAAGAGATCCCTCGCGTAGCGTACCGAGGGCGCGGGCCCGCTGTCGCAAGACGGCGGGCCCGTTGTTCGTCGCCAGCCAGACGCCTCCAAAACCGAGACAACAGCGGGAGATTTCGAGCGCTACATTTTAAATTACGTTCGGAATGACTACGTTGTTCAATCGCTATCTCGATAGGTGTCCGATGAACCTCCGTCGCAATCTGATCTTCATGCATGCCGAAAAGACTGCGGGTTCCACCGTATTCGCGGCACTGACTACGCTTTTCGCGAACGACGAGATATGTCCGCAGCGTCACGAGCAGATCGCATTGATGCCGTCAGCATGGCTTGCAAGATTTCGCTTTTTCGCGGCGCACGCATCGTTGCGGGATTTCTCGGACGTTCCGCGCCCGGCCTTCCTGATGACGTTCCTGCGCGATCCGGTCGAGCGGACCTTGTCGCTGTATGATTTCTGGCGCTCGTTCTCGATGCAGCATATCGAAGCACACAACCTGTACGGACCGCGCCTGGCGAAGATGATGACGATGGAAGCGTTCTTCGATCCGGCCAACAACTGGCGCACGCATGCTACCAACCGCTACACCGAATTTCTGCTGGGCCCGTCGGGGGATCGATCGGGCAAGGCGCTGCTGAAGGATCCGGGCGCGCGAGCGGAAGCCGCGATCAAGGTTCTGGACACGTTCGACTTCGTGGGAATTTCCGAAGCGATGGACGCATCGTTCGACCGACTGTCGACGCTTCTCGATATCCCGGTCGATATCCTTCCTAGCAGCGTGAACGTGTCGAACCGCAACCATGCGATCGACCCCCACACCTTTGAGCCGGTCGAGCATATGGTGCTTGCGCCCGAAATTCTCGAAACGATCGTCCGGTGCAACGCCAGCGACCAGATCATCTACGACTATGCCGTGGCCAAGATGTTTCCCGATGGCAATCTGGAACGGACCCTGAAGCTGATCCGACTCGACGGCCTGATCGAGCGCAAGGGCCGAGATGCGAACTGGTGTTTCCGTCCGGACGGCGGGATGCTGCTTCACGGGCCCTATATGCGGTTGCGGCCGGGCACGTACGAAGTGACGCTGCGCATCAACGCCGGGCTGTGCGAGGATACGAATGGCGAGGTGGAAGTCGACGTTGTCGCGGACGGGGCCGCATCGACGCTGGTCAGGACGAAGGCTTCGCTTCGCGACCTTGCGGACGGCAGGATGCGCGTCCGGTTCGATCTGGCGCAGGCGGTCAACGACATGGAGATCCGCGTCGTCGATCTGTGCGGCGGTATCCAGTGCGCCGATGCGGTGATGCTGACCCGTCTTTCTACGCGTATCACTCCCGACGGTCGCGCGCTTCCGGAGGTCGCGAGCGCCCCGTCCGCCGACAAGCCTGTTCAACCCCCTGCTCCGCTAGACAAGGAAGACGTCGTCTCGCCTCTCGTGACGATGGATGGCACGCCTCCGGCTACGGAAAAGCGCGGGCTCGGCGCAGCGTCACCGGCCGTCGAACCGATGCGTGCCGAACCGGTACGAAGAGCACGCCCGAAGTCCGCGCAGCAGCCCGTTGCCGCGCCGCCGGTTTCATCGCTGGACGTCGAGCCGACGCTTTCGCCGTCCGCGACGCCCGGTGCACGGACTGTCGGAAAGCGCAGTCGCCGGCCGAAGCCAAGATGATGCGCGCGTAGAAACCGATCCTCCAGCCGCGGGCTATGTGATCCGAGCCGGCTCGGATCGCTGCGACGGATTTCGGGACGGATTTCGGGACGGATTTTGGACGCCGGCAAAGCCGCCGTTAACGCGCCGCCTTGGATCGGGCGCACCCGACCCGCCCGGCCGCGCCGGGCGCTGCGTGGCGGCCTTCCCGCCGCGCAACGGCCACGCACGCGCGGCGCCTGCGCCCGTCAATACATATGTTGCCCGCCATTGATGCTCAGCGTGGATCCGGTCACGAACCCGCCCTCCTCGGAGCAGAGGAACGCGACGCCGCGCGCGATCTCGCTCGCCTGGCCGAGGCGGCCGACCGGGATCTTCGCGACGATCTTCTCCAGCACGTCGGCCGGCACCGCGGCGACCATGTCGGTATCGATATAGCCCGGCGCGATCGCGTTCACCGTCACCCCGGCGCGCGCGCCTTCCTGCGCCAGCGCCTTGGTGAAGCCGTGGATGCCGGACTTCGCGGCGGCATAGTTCACCTGGCCGTACTGGCCCGCCTGCCCGTTGATCGATCCGATGTTGACGATCCGCCCCCATTTGCGCTCGCGCATGCCGGGGAACACCGCCTTCGCCATGTTGAAGCACCCGCCCAGATTGGTGTCCATCACCTCTTTCCACATCTGGTACGTCATCTTCAGGATCGTGCCGTCGCGCGTGATCCCTGCATTGTTGACGACGATGTCGACCGGCCCCAGTTCGTCCGCCACCTTGGCGCAGCCTGCCTGGCATGCGTCGTAATCGCCGACATCCCATTTGTACGCCGCGATTCCGGTCCGCGCGGTGAAATCGCGCGCGCGTTCGTCGTTGCCCGCGTAGTTGGCCGCGACCGTGAACCCCAGATCCTTGAGCGCGACGCTGATCGCCTCGCCGATCCCGCGCGTGCCGCCCGTGACGATCGCTACCCGTGCCATGTCCATCCTCTCCCGTGATTTTCGCCGACGCTACGGAAACCGCACCCAGCCTTCAAGCTCCCGCGCGAGGAGGCCGCGCAACATTTTCATGCCGGCCTCGCTATCGTTCAGACACGACAGGTACGCGAAGTGCGTGCCCCCCGCCGCCTCGAACGTCTCGCGCCCGCGGATGCTCAGTTCCTCGAGCGTCTCGAGGCAGTCCGCCGAGAAGCCCGGCGCGACGATCGCGACCTTCTTCGCGCCCTCGCCAGGCAGCGCCGCGAGCGTCATGTCGGTCGCGGGCTCCAGCCACTTGGCGGGCCCGAACCGCGACTGGAACGCGATGCGCAGCGGCCGCTCCAGCGCTTCGGACAACAGCCGCGCGGTCTTCTGGCAGTGGCAGTGATAGGGATCGCCCAGCGCCAGCGTCCGCTTGGGCATCCCGTGGAAGCTCGCGACGATCACGTCGGGTTCGAAGTCGAGCGCCGCCAGCCCCGCCTCGACCGACGCTTTCAGCGCCTCGATATACAGCGCGTCGTCGTGATAGGGCGGCAGCGTGCGGATCGCGGGTTGCCAGCGCAAGCCGGCCAGGTGCGCGAACGCCTTGTCGTTCGCGGTCGCGGTCGTCGCCGCGCAATATTGCGGATAGAGCGGCGCGAGCAGGATGCGCTCGCACCCCGCATCCTTCATCGCCTGCAACCGCTCCGCGATCGCGGGCCTGCCATAGCGCATCGCCCAGTCGACCATCACCCCCTCGCCGAACGCGCCCTGCAACGCCGCGCTCTGCGCGCGCGTGATCGCCGCCAGCGGCGACCCGTCGTCGCGCCACACCTGGCTGTAGGCGTGCGCCGACTTCTTCGGCCGGGTGTTCAGGATGATACCACGCAGGATCGGCTGCCACGCGATCTGCGGCAGTTCGACGACGCGGCGATCCGACAGGAACTCGCCCAGATACCGCTTCACCGATTTCGCATCGGGCGCGTCGGGGGTGCCGAGGTTCATCAGCAGGACGCCGATCTTCGGGCGCGGGATCGGGGGGTGGTCGGCGGGGATCATGACGGGGTCCTAGCGAAGAGCCGTACCCGGGCGAAGGCCGGGATCGAGTATCGGGCCGCTCGATACCGGGCCCCGGCCTTCGCCGCGATAGAGGACGAACGCACGGCGCGTCAGTTCCCCATCCGCAGCGGCAACCCGCGCAGCCTGACGCCGGTCGCCGCACGCACCGCGTTCGCGATCGCCGGCGCCACCGCGGGCACGCCCAGCTCGCCCACCCCGCCCGGATCGGCCGCGCTCGGCACCAGCTCGACGGTGATATCGGGCGTATCCGCCAGCCGCGGCAGCGACAGGTGCGACAATCGCCGTGCGTCCGCCAGGTTGTCCGCGAACCCGGTCGACGCCCCCAGCGCCTGCGCCATGCCGAAGATCAGCCCGCCCTCGATCTGCTGTTTCACCACGTCGGGGTTGATCGCGCGCCCGCAATCGACCGCGGCGACGATCCGGTCGACGCGCACCCGCTGCGCCTCGTCGATATGCGCCTCCGCCAGCACCGCGATATAGCTGCCGCGCATCGCGTGGCACGCGATCCCCTGCCCGCTTCCCGCGACACCACCGTCCCACCCGCCCAGCGCCGCCGCGGTCGACAGGCACCGCGCCAGCCGCGCGTCGCCTCCCAGCATCCCGATCCGGTACGACATCGCCTCGGTCCCCGCCGCGTGTGCGAGTTCGTCGAGGAAGCATTCGGTGAAGAACGCGGTGTACCCGTCCGCGCCGCCGCGCAGATGCCCCGTCGGCACGCCGATCTCGGCGGGGTGGTGGTCGATCGCATAGGCGGGAATCCGGTACGCCGGCACCGCGCCCGCCATCACATAGCGGTCCCCCCGGTGCGCCACCATCCCGTCCAACGCCAGCGCGACCGCCGCGCCGCTGTCGTGCGCCAGCAGCCGCGCCGCCAGCTCGCGCCCCGTCGCGGGCGCGGCGATCTTCGCCTGCCACCCCAGGATCGCGCCGTTCGCCGCCAGCCGCGCGGACATCCGCGCCATCGCAGCGGGGCGATAACGGTCGTGCATCAGGTCCTCGCTGCGAGACCACATCAGCTGCACCGGGCGCTTGAGCCGGTCCGCCAGGATCGCCGCCTGCGCCGCCGCCCCGGTTTCCAGTCCGGCGCCGAACGATCCTCCGCTGAGCATCGGGTGCACCGTCACCAGTTCGGGCGCGATCCCGATCGCCGCCGCCGCCGCGTCACGCGCCAGCCCCGGCGCCAGCGTCGGCAACCACAGTTCCAGCCGGTCGCCCCGCCGCTGCGCGGTCGCCGCCATCGGCTCGATCGCGGCATGGACGCCCAGCGCGACGCGGTACTCCGCGGTCACGATCCGCGCGCCGGTGAACACGCTCGCCAGATCGCCCGCCGCCGCCATCCGCTCGCCCGGCGCATCGAACGCCGCCGCCAGCGCCGCGTCGATCGTCCCGGTCGACACGCGGTCCCCGCGCGTCTCGAACCGCGGCGCCAGCGCGTCGAGCGCGCGGTTCGCCGCCCACCACGTATTCGCGACCGCCGCGACCCAGCGATCGGTCTCCACCACCGCGACCACCCCGCGCACCCGGTCCGCCGCCGCCTTGTCGGTCCGCATCAGCCGCGTATCGCCGACCGGCCCCGCGCGCACGCTCGCGAACACCATGTCGGGCAGCCGCACGTCGGCGGTGAAGTTCGCGGTGCCGTCCACCTTGGCAGGCACGTCGAGCCGCGGCAGCGACCGGCCGACCAGCCGCCCCTCCTCGCCGATCCGCAGCGGCAGCTCGGCGGGCAGCGATCCGCTCGCCGCCTCTTCCGCCAGCTCGCCGAAACGCAGCTTGCGATCGCCCGACACGACGAATCCGTCCGCGGTATCGCACTTCGCGGCGTCGACGCCCCAGCGCCGTGCCGCCGCCGCGACCAGCAGCACCCGCGCCGCCGCCCCCGCCGCGCGCATCGGATCCTCGAACCGCCGGACCGAAGTCGATCCCGCGGTCAGCATCAGCGCGGTGCGCTCCGCCCGCACCTTGCGCGCGCCAGCGGGCAGCGCATCGAACACCCCCGCGAACAGGAACTCGGCCCCGTCCGGGTTCGCATAGAGCGGGCTGACCGGCGCCGCCTCGACGCCCACCGTCCGCCAGTCGGCGCCCAGTTCGTCCGCGACGATCTGCGGCAGCGTGGTATAGACGCCCTGCCCATGCTCGGTCTGCGGCACCGCAACGACGATATGCCCGTCGGTCCCGATCCTGAGGTACGCGCCATAGCCGATCTCGCCCGGCGCCGCGGCGAGTTCCGCCGCATAGCGCCGCGGCCACGCCGCCCATGCGACGACCAGCCCGATGCCGGCACCGCCGCCGATGAGGAAATTGCGCCGGGTTGTCATGGAACGCCTCTAGCGCGCCTGACCGAGGGAGGGGAGACGCCTTCTTCGCCCCTCCCGCACGCCGGAGGGGCGGTCAGGCCAACTCGCGATACGCCGCGCGCAGCGACACCTTGTCGATCTTCTCGGTCCCCAGCCGCGGCAGCGGCTCTGCGGACAGCCAGATCCGCTGGGGCACCTTGAACGCCGCGATATGCTGGTGGAGGAACGCGATCAGGTCCTCCACCTGGACCGCGCCCGCCTCGCCCAGATGCACCACCGCGCCCGGCACCTCGCCGAACCGCTCGTCCGCCAGCCCGAACACCGCCGCCTCCGCGACCGCGGGATGTTCGTACAGCGCCGCCTCGACTTCCTGGCAGCTGATATTCTCGCCGCCGCGGATGATGATGTCCTTCTTGCGATCGACGATGAACAGGTAACCCTCGGCGTCGAGATAGCCGATGTCGCCGGTCCGGAAATAGCCGTCCGCGGTATAGGCCGCCGCGGTCGCCTGCGGATTGCCCCAATATTCCTCGAAGTTGCACACCGACCGGATGCACACCTCGCCGCGCGCACCCTGCGCCACCGGGCGACCCGCATCGTCGAGGATCGCGAGGTCGACCAGCGGCGCGGACGGGCGTCCCGCCGAATTGGGCTTGGCGATGTAATTCGATCGCCAGTTGCCGGTGCCGACCCCGTTGGTTTCGGTCAGCCCGTACCCGATCAGCGGCGCGCCCTCCATCTCCGCGTCGATCCGGCGGACATGGTCGACCGGGCGCGGCGCGCCGCCGGCCGCGATGTCGGCGACGGTCGACAGGTCGTAGTGCGCGCGGTTCGGGTGCGTCAGCATCTCGAAGCTCATCAGCGGCACGCCGACGAAATAGGTCACCTTCTCCTGCTGGATCAGCCGCATCGCCTCCTCGGCATCCCATTTGGGCATCATCACCAGCCGCCGCGCCATCGCGAAGCTCTGGAGCATCACCGGCACCTCCGCGGTCACATGGAACAGCGGCACGTTGAGCAGCGTCACCGGCTGCCCCTCGGGCGCGGTGCCGTCCTGCTGCGCCAGCCCCAGCATCATCATCGCCTGCGCCAGATAGTTGAACACGCCCTGCGTCACCTGCCGGTGGGTCGAGAGCGCCCCCTTGGACTGGCCGGTGGAGCCCGAGGTGAACAGGATCGTCGCATGATCGTCCGTGCCCACCGGCGGCAGTTCGGTCGCGCTGCCCTTCCCGATCACCGGCGCGAGTGCCTCGGGCAACCGTGCGAGATCGTCGATCGCCACCACCGTCACGTCGATGCCCGCCAGCCGCTTCGCGCGCGGCGCGTCGGCGAAGACCAGCGCACACTCCACATCGCCGATCGCCGCCGCCAGCTCCTCCGCCTGCCACCAGCCGTTGAGCAGCGTCGCGACCCCGCCCGCCATCAGGATGCCCATATATAGCGCGATCCACGACGGCGAGTTGCGCATCGCGATCCCCACCCGGTCGCCCTTGCCGACGCCGTAGCCGGAGACGAGCGCGGTCGCGACGCGCTGCGCCTCGGCATAGACCTGCGCGAAGGTCAGCCGCTCGTCGCCTGCGACCAGGAACTCCGCCGCCGCATGCTCGCGACAGAAATGCGCGAAATACAGGGGCAGCGTCGGCGGCGCGGTCGCGATCACCGGCAGCGTCTGCCCGAACCGCTCGATCGTGCCGAGCGCAGCCTGCCCGGCCTCGCCCGTCAGCACGCCCATCACCGCGTCCATCCGCTGGTCGAGTTCGGTCCGCATCGCTCTCTCCACTTGGTCTTGTTCGTTTGCCCCACTATGCAGACGCGAAACCCAGGGGGAAAGCCTTGATCCTGCCCACTCTCGCCACCGCCGCTGCCGCCGTTCCGGCCGCGGGCGGCCATATCCGCTTCGCCGATCTCGGGCTGCACCCCGACGTCTTCTCGCTCGGGTTCTTCACGTTGCGCTGGTACAGCCTGGCGTACATCGCGGGGATCGTCGTCGGCTGGTGGTATCTGCTCAAGCTGCTCGCGCAGCCCGGCGCCCCGATGGCGCGGCGGCATGCCGACGATCTGGTGTTCTACGCCACGCTCGGGATCATCCTGGGCGGGCGGATCGGCTATGTCCTGTTCTACGCGCCGGGCATGCTGACGCATCCGCTGTCGATCCTGCGGCTGTGGGACGGCGGCATGAGCTTCCACGGCGGGGTGATCGGCACCTCGATCGGCATCATCCTGTTCGCGCGCCGCCACAAGCTCGACTGGCTGCGGATCCACGATTACGTCGCCTGCGTCGTGCCGTTCGGCCTGTTCTTCGGCCGGCTGGCGAATTTCGTGAACGGCGAACTCTGGGGCAAGCCGACCGACGTGGCCTGGGGCATCGTGTTCGAACGCACCGTCGCCTACGGCATGATCGAGCCCGCACGCCACCCGAGCCAGCTCTACGAGGCTGGACTGGAGGGCATCGCGCTGTTCGCGCTGCTGTGGTTCGCATTCTGGCGGACGAAGGCGCGCTATGCGCCGGGCAAGCTCGTCGGGCTGTTCCTGATCGGCTACGGCCTCGCGCGCTTCACCGTCGAATTCTTTCGCGAGCCCGATGCGCAGCTACGCCAGTTCGCCGAGGCGACCGGGCTCCACATGGGCCAGTGGCTGTGCGTCCCGATGATCGCGGGCGGCGTCTTCCTCGTCGCCACCGCCGCGAAACGCCGCCAGCGCGTCGAGCCGATCGCGGGCACCGAAAGCGTCGCCTGAAGAGGTGCGATACACCTGACCCGTTCGTGCTGAGCTTGTCGAAGCACCGTCCTTCCTGGCCACGGCCGCAAAAAAGACGGTGCTTCGAAATACTTGGTGCAAACGGCTCGGGTATCCTCAGAACCCGCTCAGGAACCCCGCCACGTTCGCCCCCAGCGCGTCGACCGCATAGCCCCCCTCCATCACGATCACCGTCGGCCAGCCAGATGCCGCGATATCCCGCGCCAGCACCGCATAGTCCGCGGTCGTCAGCGCGAAGTGCGCGATCGGATCCCCCTCCCACGTATCCGCGCCGAAGCTGACGACGAGCAGGTCGGGCGCGAACGCCGCGATTCGCCCCAGCGCGGTCGCCTGCGCCGCGCGGAAGGCACCGATCGTCGTGCCGTGCGGCAGCGGCAGGTTCAGCGTCATGCCCTCGCCCGCACCCTCCCCGCGCTCGTCCGCATGCCCCCAGTAGAAGGGATAGTCGGTCGCCGGATCGGCATGGACCGACGCGTAGAACACGTCACCGCGCGTCCAGAAGATGTCCTGCGTCCCGTTGCCGTGGTGATAGTCGATGTCGAGGATCGCGACCCGCGCGCACCCCGCGTCGCGCGCCGCCTGCGCCGCGATCGCGGCGGCGTTCAGGTGGCAATAGCCCCCGCAATAGTCGCGCCCCGCATGATGCCCCGGCGGCCGGCACAGTGCGAACGCCGCGCGGTCGCCCGCCAGCACCGCCTGCGTCGCCGCCAGCGCGGACTGCGCGCTCCAGTAGCTCGCGGTCCATGCCTGCGCGGTGATCGGCGTCGTCGCGTCGAACGCATGCGCCCCCAGCAACGCATCGACGCGCGACAGCGCCAGCGGCCGCCGCCCGACGATCGGAAACGCATAGGGGATCGCATCGCCCTCGCGCCCCGCCGCGCGCCACAATCCCGGCGCATCCTTCAGGAATTGCACATAGGCCGCATCGTGCACCGCCAGGATCGGCGCCTCGCCGCGATCCTCGGGCAGCGCCGCGCCCCCGATCGCCGCCAGGATCGCGCCGATGCGCGCTGGCGTCTCCGCATAGTCCGCGAATCCGCCATTGTGGAGTTCGTGGCGCGGTGCGTGCGACGCCTGCGCCGGCGCATGAAACCGCTTCACGCCCGCCGCCCCGCCAGCACCAGCACCGCGACGCCCGCGATCGCCGACAGCACCGATCCGATCAGCACCCCCAGCTTCACCTGCTCGACCAGCGCCGCGTCGCCGGGAAAGGCGAGCCCACCGATGAACAGGCTCATCGTGAACCCGATCCCCGCGACCAGCGCCATCCCGTACAGCTGCGCCCACGTCACCCCCGCCGGCTTGCGCGCGAGGCCCAGCCGGTCGGCCAGCCAGATGCCGCCGAAGATCCCCGCCTGCTTGCCGACGAACAACCCCGCCGCGATCGCCAGCACCACCGGCGCGACGGCTACGCCGCCCAGCGCAACGCCCGCATTGGCGAACGCGAACAGTGGCACCACCACGAACACGACCCAAGGCTGGAGCGCATGTTCCAGCCGGTGGAGCGGCGACGTCGCCCCGCCCTGCGGCGCCATCGGGATCGCCGCCGCCGCGATCACGCCCGCGATCGTCGCGTGGACGCCCGACTGCAGCACGAACAGCCAAAGTACCGCCGCCACCAGCAAATACGGCCACAAAACGCGTACCCCGCGCCGGTTCATCGTATAGAGCACCAAGGTCGCCAGCCCGGCGCCCGCCAGCGCCCCCACCTGCACCGCATCGGTATAGGCCACCGCGATGATCGCCACCGCGCCCATGTCGTCGACGATCGCCACCGTCGTCAGCAGCAGCAGCAAAGCCGCGGGCACGCGCCGGCCCAGCAGCGCAAGCACCCCGATCGCGAACGCGATGTCGGTCGCAGCCGGGATCGCCCACCCCGCCTGCAAGCTGGCCGCATCGCCGATCACCGCCAGATACACCAGCGCCGGCACCGCCATCCCCGCCGCCGCCGCGACGAACGGCAGCCGCCGCTGCGCCGCATCCGCGAGCGCGCCGCCGATCATCTCGCGCTTGATCTCCAGCCCAACGAGCAGGAAGAACAGCGCCATCGCGCCGTCGTTGATCCACAGGTGCACCGTCATCGGCCCCAGCGCCGGCGCGAGCACCGGCCCGGTCTCCCAATGCAGCCAGCCGGCATAAAGCGCCGCGGTCGCAGGCAGGTTCGCCGCGAGCATCGCCAACGCGGCGGCGGCGATCAGCACCACGCCCCCCGCAGCGGGCGCGCGCAAAAGATCACGAAGGCGATCGGGTTCCAAGGGCGTCATCGCGACACCTTAGAAAGCCGAGCCGCTAGGACAAAGAAAAAGGCGTCCGCGACCCCGCGAACGCCTCGTCTTTTCGCGAGATACCGCCTGACCGAGAAGCCTCGGCCCGACGATCACCCGTCGTAGTCGGCGCCCAGATTCTGGTTGCGCGGCGGTGCAGCGGCGGTGAGGCGCAGCGCCTCCGCCGATGCGGCCAGGCTGCCGACGGCATCCGCCTCGTCCTCGTCGTCGATCTGGACGCGCTGGAGCGCCTGGACCGCTGATTCGTGCAGGTCCTTGGGCTTCACGGTCTGCTCCGCGATCTCGCGCAGCGCGACGACCGGGTTCTTGTCGCGATCGCGATCGATCGTCAGTTCGGCTCCGCCCGACACCTGACGCGCGCGGGTCGCTGCAAGCAGCACCAGATCGAACCGGTTGGGAATCTTGTCGACGCAATCCTCGACGGTGACGCGCGCCATGGACGCTTTCCTTCGCAAAATACCGCTGAATGAAGCGCTGCCCTCTAGAGCCACGAGGCCGCCAAGTCAAGGAAAGCGCGCTTGCCCGCCGCCGCCGCCGCGTCCATCACCGCTCGCGATGACGACCCCGCCGCCTCAACCGACCTTCACCGTCGATGGCAACCGGCTGACGCTGCTCGATACCGGCCCGCGCCGGTTCGATGCGCTGATCGCGCTGATCGACGGCGCACACCGCTCGCTGCGCATCCTCTACTATATCTACGCCGACGACCGGTCCGGCCGCGCGGTCAACGCCGCGCTCGAACGTGCCGCCCGGCGGGGCGTATCGGTCAGCCTGATCGTCGACGGGTTCGGCAGCGACGACGCGCCGGACGACTTCTTCGCCGCGCTGGAGGCGGCGGGCGTGGCGGTCTGCCGCTTCTCCGCGCGGTTCGGGCGACGCTACCTGTTGCGCAACCACCAGAAGCTCGCGCTCGCGGATGCGGAAGACGCGCCCGCGATCATCATCGGCGGATTCAATGTCGAGGACGATTATTTCGGCACCCCCGCCGAGTCGGCCTGGCGCGACCTGGGACTGCTGATCGAAGGCCCCGCTGCCGCGCGGATGGCGGGCTATTTCGATGCGCTGCGCGACTGGATCGCCGAGCCCGGCGGCAGGATCCGCCGGCTCAACCACGCGCTGACCGGATGGAGCGAGGGGAGCGGCGCGCTGCGCTGGCAGATCGGCGGCCCCACCCGGCGCCTCTCCCCCTGGGCGCGCACGATCCGCCACGACATGCGCCGCGGCACCCGGATCGACGTGATCGCAGGCTATTTCACCCCCAGCCCGACGATGCTTCGCCGCCTCGACAAGGCCGGCCGCCGCGGGGGCACCGTGCGGATCGTCACCGCCTCCAAGTCCGACAACAACGCGACGATCGCCGCCGCACGCTTCACCTATCGCGGGTTGCTGAAGAAGGGGGTGCGCGTCTTCGAATATCTCCCGACCAAGCTGCACACCAAGCTCTACGTCATCGACGACGCGGTCCATGTCGGCAGCGCGAATTTCGACATGCGCAGCCTGTTCATCAACCTCGAACTGATGCTGCGCATCGAGGACCCCGCCTTCGCGACGCACGTCCACGGCTATGTCGAGGGCGAGATGGCGACGTCGCTCGAAGTGACGCTCGACCTCTATCGCGCGAAGACCGGCGCGGTGCAGCGCATCAAGCAGTTCTTCGCCTATCTGCTGATCGCCGTGGTCGATCCGACCGTATCGCGCGGGCTCAATTTCGGGATCGACGAGTAGGGTTCGCTACCCCGTCACCCCGGACTTGATCCGGGGTCCCGCTTCTTCATGCGCGGTGGTGGCGGAGATTGGCTTAGCAGCATACAAGTTAGGACGGTGGCAAAGCCGTCGTCGTCGGACGGTCGTCGCTTCGCCGACCGCCGGCCGGCCCGGGCGTCGCGCCTTCGGCGCATCGGCTCGGGCGTAGCCGCGCCTACGCCTCGGGCTTCCACCCCCAATACAGCTGCGCCGGGGGCACGTTCCACCATTCCATCCCGTGATCGATCCGGTCGAAATGCGGCGCGATGAAGTCGCGGACCTTGGGGCTGAACTGATAGACCAGGAACGCGCCGCCCGGCGTCAGCACCTCGCGCGTCGCCGCCGCGATCGCGGGACCGACGCCGGGGGGCAGCGTCGAGAAGGGCAGCCCCGACAGCACGTAATCCGCCGACTCATAGCCGTGGTCGCGCACGATCTGGCCCACATCGGCCGCCGATCCGTGCACCGCCGCGAACCGCGGATCGGGCAGCGTGTGGCGCAGATAGCGGATGAAATCGGCGTTGGTGTCGATCGCGATCAGCTTCGCGTCGGGCGCCATCCGGTCGAGGATAGGACGGCAGAAGGTGCCGACGCCCGGGCCGTATTCGACGAACAGCTTGCACGTCGCCCAGTCGACTGGCCCCAGCATCTTGTCGATCAGCTTGTCCGACGAGGGGATGATCGATCCGACCATCACCGGGTGCTTCAGGAAGCCGCGAAAGAACATGCCCCACGGGGAAGGCACGCCGGCGGGGCGGGTACGCGCGCGCCGCGCGGCGGTGGTCGAGCTGGGCATCGAGATCCTGACTGGTCCTGTTGTCGGGGCGCTGTCGGCGGGTTTGACGGAAGGCTGCGACGAAAAGAAGGATGGAAAGTTCCTCCGTCGCACGATTGCCGAACGTTATTCAAGCGCCCCGGTTGCACGCCCGTCGCAATCGCGTATCCGGTTCGCATGGGCGAGGATCGTACGGGACAGATCGCTATCGTCTTCGTGTCGGAGCGAATGCCCGGGGACGAAGCGGCGTATGCGCAGGCTGCGGACGCGATGGATGCGCTCGCCGCCGCGCAGCCGGGCTATCGCGGCGTGGACAGCGCACGCGGCGCGGGCGGCGTCGGCATCACCGTCAGCTACTGGGCGGACGAAGCGAGCGCGGTGGCGTGGCGCGAGCATCCCGAGCATGCGGAAACGCGCGAGCGCGGTCGCCGCGACTGGTACGCCCGCTACGACGTCGCGGTCGCGACGATCGACCGCAGCTATGCGTGGCGGCGCGCATGAAGCGGCCGAACGTCGATCGCAACTTCGCGCTGATGTTCGTCGTGATGCTGACGATCGCGGCCGGGAACACCGCGCTGCAATCGATCCTGCCCGCGCTCGGTCGGTCGCTGGGCGTCCTCGACAGCGCGGTCGCCGGCGCCTTCTCGGTGTCCGCGCTGCTGTGGGTGATCGCCGCGCCGTTCTGGGCGAACCGGCTCGATCGCCACGGGCGACGCGCGATGATCCTGCTCGGGCTCGGCGGGTTCAGCGTTTCGCTCACGTTGTGCGGCGTCTTCCTCGCGGCCGGGATCAATGGCTGGATCGGCGGGACGGCGGCATTCCTCCTCTTCATCGTCGGGCGGCTGATCTACGGCAGTCTCGGTGCCGCCGCGCCCCCTGCGGTGCAGGCGCTGGTGGCCGGCGAGACGACGCGCGAGGAGCGTACGCGCGCGCTGACGCTGCTCGCCTCCGCATTCGGGCTCGGCACCATCCTCGGCCCGGCGATCGCACCATACCTGATCCTGGGCTCCGTGGGCGGGATCGAGATCGGGCTGTCCGGCCCCGCCTTCCTGTTCGCGCTGTTCGGCGTCGCGGTGTTCCTCACCGTCCGCCGCCTGCTCCCGGACGACCGCGCGCAGGCGGTCGAACCCGGTACGCACAGCGCGAGTTCGTCCTACCCGTCGATCGGCGGCGCGCCGACCGGCGCCAGCGTCACCGCCGCGACCGAGAGTCATGTCGAGCACGTCGCCTATTTCGACTGCCGCATCCGCGCCTGGATGATCGCGGGTCTGGTCGCCGGCCATGCGCAGGCGATGACGAGCCAGGCGATCGGCTTCCTCGTGATCGACCGGCTCGCGGTCGAGCCCGCGCAGGCGCTCCAGCCGACCGGGCTCGTCCTGATGATGGGCGCGGGCGCCGCGCTGCTCGCGCAGTGGGGGATCATCCCGACACTCAATCTGAAGCCGCGCCAGCTGATGCTCGTCGGGCTGGTGCTGTCCGCGGCGGGCTGCGCGCTGACCGGCATGGCGGCCTCGCTGTACGCGATCGCGACCGCGTTCGCGCTGGCCAGTCTGGGCTTCGGCTTCACCCGGCCGGGCTTCACCGCGGGCGCCAGCCTCGCGGTCGGCGCGCCCGCGCAGGGCTCGGTCGCGGGCAAGGTGACGAGCATCAACGGCGCGTCGTTCGTGCTCGGCCCGTCGATCGGCGTCGGGCTGTACGAACTCCACCACCCGCTGCCCTATCTGCTCGCGGGCGCCGCGTGCGTGCTGCTGTTCGCCTATTGCTGGCGCACGCTGCGCGCACCGACCGATCGCGAGATCGCCGCGTTCGACGATCCGGTCGTCTGAGGCGGCGATGCCCCGGCTGATCCTGTTCAACAAGCCGTACGGCGTGCTGCCCCAATTCACCGATCGCGGCGCCGACACCGCGCGCGCGACGCTGTCGGACCATATCGCGGTGCCCGGCGTCTACCCCGCCGGCCGGCTCGACCGCGACAGCGAGGGACTGCTGCTGCTGACCGACGACGGCCGGTTGCAGGCGCGGATCGCGGACCCGCGGTTCAAGATGGCCAAGACCTATCTGGTCCAGGTCGAGGGAGACCCTGACGCTGCCGCGCTCGACGCGCTACGCCGCGGCGTCACGCTGAACGACGGCCCCACCCGCCCCGCAGAGGTCGACGCAATCGACCCGCCCGACCTGTGGCCGCGCGATCCCCCCGTCCGCTTCCGCAAGACCGTCCCCGATCGCTGGCTGCGGCTGACTATCCGCGAAGGTCGCAACCGCCAGGTCCGCCGGATGACCGCGGCAATCGGCTGCCCCACGCTCCGGCTGGTCCGCTGGCGGGTGGGCGACTGGACGCTCGAAGGACTGGCGCCGGGCGCGTGGCGGGACGATGTGGTCTGACATACCACGTCATCCCGGCGAAGGCTGGGATCGCTCACCCCGAAGCGCGCGCCTCCGGAAAAAGACCCGAACTTCGGCTGGGGTGACGTGCAACCTCACTCCGTCCCCTTCGGCCCGCGCGGCGTCAGCTGCCCCGGCGAGATGAACCCGATCGGCTGCATCGCCGCGGCATCCTGCTTCAGCTTCGACGCCATTTGCTTGTAGTCGCGCTCCGCCTCCGGGGTCACCGAGGCGCGCGATTCGGCCAGTGCCGCCTCGAAATTTGCCATCGTCACGGTGCGTGCATCGATCGACGCCCGCAGCGCGATCAGCCCCGCGCGCCGCACCACGTCCTCCAGATCCGCGCCCGTAAACCGCTCCGCCTTCGCCGCGACCGCATCGAGATCGACGTCGTCTGCCAACGGCATCTTCGCGGTCTGGATCCCCAGGATCCGTCGTCGCCCCTTCGCGTCGGGCAAGCCGACATAGATCAGTTCGTCGAACCGCCCCGGCCGCAACAGCGCGGGATCGACCAGATTGGGCCGGTTGGTCGCGCCGATCACGACGACCGACTGCAACTCCTCCAGCCCGTCCATCTCCGCCAGGATCGTGTTGACGACGCGCTCGGTCACCTGCGGCTCGCCCTGCCCACCGCCCCGCGCGGGGACGAGCGAATCGAGTTCGTCGATGAAGATCACGCACGGGGCCACCTGCCGTGCGCGCGCGAACAGCTTGGCGATCTGCTGCTCGCTCTCGCCATACCATTTGCTCAGCAGATCGCTCGACTTGGTCGCGATGAAGTTCGCCTCGGCCTCGCGCGCCACCGCCTTGGCCAGCAGCGTCTTGCCCGTGCCCGGCGGACCATAGAGCAGGAAGCCCTTGGCCGGCCGGATGCCCAGCCGCTTGAACGCATCGGGGTCCTTCAGCGGCAGCTCGACGCCCTCCTTCAGCCGCATCTGCGCATCGTCGAGCCCGCCGACATCGTCCCAGCGGACGCGCGGCGCCTGCACCATCACCTCGCGCATCGCGCTCGGCTGGACGCGCTTCAACGCCTCGAGGAAATCCTCGCGCGTCACCGCCAGCGTGTCGAGCACCTCGGCCGGGATCGTCCGGTCCTCGAGGTTGAGCTTCGGCATGATCCGCCGCACCGCCTCGATCGCCGCCTCGCGCGTCAGCGCCGCCAGGTCCGCACCGACGAAGCCATAGGTCGCGCGCGTCAGTTCATCGAGGTCGACCTTCTCGCCCAGCGGCATGCCCCGCGTGTGGATGCCCAGGATCTCGCGCCGCCCGCGCTCGTCGGGCACGCCGACGACGATCTCACGATCGAACCTGCCGGGCCGGCGCAGCGCCTCGTCGATCGCCTCCGGGCGGTTGGTCGCCGCGATCACGACGAGGTTCGCGCGCGCCTCCAGCCCGTCCATCAACGTCAGCAGCTGCGCGACGAGGCGCTTCTCCGCCTCGCCATGCACCTGCCCCCGCTTGGGCGCGATCGAATCGATCTCGTCGATGAAGACGATCGACGGCGCGCTCTTGGCCGCCTCCTCGAACACCTGACGCAGCCGCTGCTCGGATTCGCCATAGGCGGAGCCCATGATCTCGGGCCCGTTGATGAGGAAGAACTGCGCGTCGCTCTCGTTCGCCACCGCGCGCGCCAATCGCGTCTTGCCGGTGCCGGGCGGGCCGTGGAGCAGCACCCCCTTGGGCGGATCGACGCCCAGCCGCTGGAACAGCTCGGGATAACGCAGCGGCAGCTCGACCATCTCGCGCAGCTGGTCGATCGTCGCGGCCATCCCGCCGATATCGTCATAGGTCACGTCGGCGCGCCGCGACGAGGACGGCTCCTCATATTCGGGGCGCAACTCGATCTCGGTGTTCTCGTCGATATGGACGATGCCCTTGGGGCTCGCCGAGACGACGACCAGCCGGATCTCCTGCAGCGCATAGGCGGGCGCATTGAGCATCCGCTGGACGCTCGGGTCCATCTGCCCGATGCGCTGGTGCCCCGCGGTCGCGACGACGTCGCCGGTGCACAAGGGCCGCCCGAAGAAGGTCCGCTTCAGCGCGTTGGTCGATCCCTGCAGCCGCAGATTGTCCTGCGCCGGTGCGAACACCACGCGCGTCGCCGCGTTCGATTCGACGCGCCGTACCTCGACGAAATCGCCCGAGCCGACGCCCGCATTCGCGCGCTGGAGCCCGTCGATGCGGATGATGTCGAGCCGCTCGTCCTCGGGATACGGTCCGACGACGCGTGCGGGGGTGGATTTCTTGCCGACGATCTCGACGACGTCGCCCTCGCCCAGTTCCAGCGCCGCCATCACCGAGCGCGGCAGGTGCGCCACCCCGCGTCCGCTGTCTTCGGGGCGCGCATTGGCCACCTGGAGCTTGCGCGTCGCGCGTTCCTCGTCCGCCATGCCGATCCTTTTCACCGCTTCGAAACCTCGCAGTGCGTAACGTAGGATCGCGGTTCCGGGATGCCAGCGCCCCTGTCCGATTCGCGACGCAAGAAAAAAGGGCCGGCCTCGAAAGGCCAGCCCATGAAAGTTTTTAGGAGAGGATGCCTGAAAGGCCTGCTCTATGTGCGTCGCGCCCGAATCTTGTGCAAGTGCGAAAGAAATCACCAAGATTGCACTTTTTGCATCTCGAGGTAGCGCTATCCCAGTCGCGGCTTGCCACACGCGCGATTCGTCGTGCATGATGCACCGCACAAGAACGGGCGGGACACCGGACGCCCGGCATCCGAATCCCGGGATCGAGGAGGTCTGACGAGGCCATGCGCCGCCTGCCGCCACTTACCGCGATCGAGGCGTTCGTCGCCGTCGCCAGGCTCGGCTCGGCAAAGGCGGCCGCGCAGGAGCTTGCGCTGTCCCCGCCCGCGCTCAGCCGCCGCGTCCAGACGCTCGAGCGCTTCCTCTCGAAGCCGCTGTTCGATCGGCGCCACCAGGCCATGGTGCTCAACGCGGACGGAGAGCGGTTGCTCGCGATGATCGCGCCGATGCTCGACACGCTCAGCGACGCGATCGAAACGATGACGAGCGGCACCGAGGTGCTGCGGCTGCGCCTGGGGGTCCTCCCGCTGTTCGCGTCGCAACGGCTGTTCCCGCGGATGGGCGAGTTGCGTGCGGCGCATCCCGAGCTCCACCTCGATATCGACACCGCGGGCCACGGCATCGCCCGGCTGGGAGAAGGGCTCGACGCCGCGATCGTGCTGGCGCGCGAGATCGATCCCGCGCTCTATGCCTACCGGCTCGATCGCAACAGCGTCTACGTCATCGGTGCGCGCTCGCTGATCGAGCGCGACGATCCGGTGCGCGATCCCGAACAGCTGTCGCGGCTCACCGCGCTGCTCCATCGCGACATGCCCGACACCTTCGTCGCGTGGCGGCAGGCCGCGGGCGTCGAGCATGTCGAGCCAGCCGCGATCGACCATTTCGATTCGGGTCCGTTGATGCTCGAGGCCGCCGCGCAGGGCCTCGGCGTCGCGTTCATGCACGAGAGCCATTATCTCGACGCCAACGATCCCCGGCTCGTCCAGCTGTTCGATATCGTCGTCGAGAGCCCGTACAGCTACTGGTTCGTCTGCCGCCCGCGCGCGCTGCTGCAAAAGCCGGTGCGGATGTTCCGCGACTGGCTGGTCGCGATGCTCGGCGCGGAGGATACCGCGCGCGCCTGACTAGTCGCGCCCGACCACCGCCCGCCCGCGCGCATAGGCGAAGTACACCACCAGCCCCACGACGTTCCACGCGAGGAAATACAACTGCGTGCGATGCGGCAGGCTGAAGAACAGGTACAGGCACCCCAGCACCCCCAGCGTCCCCACCACCGGCGCCAGCGGCGTACGGAATGTCCGCGCAAAATCGGGCGCGCGCCGGCGCATCACCATCATGCACACGCACACCGCGACGAACGCCGCAAGCGTCCCCGCATTCGCCAACGCCGCGATCTCCGCGAGCGGCAACAGCCCTGCGATCACCGCGACGATCGCGGCGGTGATCCAGGTGATCCGCACCGGCGCGCCGCGCTTCGACACCTTCGCAAGGCCCGCGGGCAGCAGCCCGTCACGCGCCATCGTGAAGAAGATCCGGCTCTGCCCGAACAGGAACGCCAGCAGCACCGTCGGCAGCGCGATCACCGCGGAGGCGCCGAGGAACGTCGCGAATCCCGGGGATCCGATCTCGCGCAGGATCAGCGCCAGCGGCTCCGCGGACCCTGCGAACCGCGTGTAGCTCAGCGCCCCCACCGCCGCGACCGCGACCAGCACGTAGATCGCGATGCACGCCACCATCGATCCAACGATCCCGATCGCGAGATCGCGCCCCGGGTTCTTCGTCTCCTCCGCCGCGGTCGAGATCGCGTCGAACCCGTAGAAGGCGAAGAAGATGATCGCCGCCGCCGCCATCACCCCGCGCTCCGCCCCGTCCGGCGCCAGCGCCTTGGGGAAACCGTACGGCATGAACGGCTCGAGGTTGGCGCCCGAAAAATGCGGCAGCGCGATGATGACGAACACCGTCAGCGCGATCATCTTCACGCCCACCAGCACCGCGTTGACGGTCGCGCTCTCGCGCGTCCCGAACGACAGCATGCCCGCGACCACCGCGATGATGAACACCGCGGGCACGTTGAGCACCCCGCCCAGTTCGGGCCCCTTCGTCAGCGCCTCGGGAAACCCGATCACGCGCTCCAGCAGCGGCGCGGCATAGCCCGACCAGCCGACCGCGACCGTCGACACGACCAGCGAATATTCGAGGATCAGGCTCCACCCGATCACCCATGCGATCGTCTCGCCCAGCACGACATAGCTGTAGGTATAGGCGCTGCCCGAGGCGGGGATCATCGTCGCCATCTCGGCATAGGCGAGCGCGGCGCACGCACAGATCGCACCCGCGATCGCGAACGACAGGATTACCGCCGGCCCCGCCAGCCCCGCGCCGACCCCGATCAGCGTCAGGATCCCGGTCCCGACGATCCCGCCGACCCCCATCGCGACCAGATGCGGCCATGACAGCGTCCGCGCGAGTTGGTGCGCCCCTGCCACCGGCTCGACCGCGATCGGCTTCGTCCGGAAAAGCCCGCCTGCCATGTCCCCGTCCCCTCTTATCGGTGCTCTGCCAACCTGTTGCGGCAGACCGGGAGCAGGTTCAAGCCGGGAGACGGCGATATCCCCCTGTCCGTCACCCCGGCGAAGGCCGGGGTCCAGCCCTCCACGAGAAAGTCGCAAGCATCGCCAGCGACGCACGTCCCGCCTAGCGAAGCCCGGACCCCGCCGGGGTGACGATCAAAGGCAGTTCAAACCGTAAAGCTCTCCCCGCACCCGCACGCGCCCTTGGCGTTGGGATTGGCGAAGACGAATCCGGCGGTGAAGTCATCCTCCACCCAGTCCATCGTCGATCCGATCAGGTACAGGATCGATCCGCCGTCGACGTACAGCGTCCCGCCCGGCGTCGCGATCACCTCGTCGAACGGCTTGGCCTCGGTCACATAGTCGACCGAATAGGCGAGGCCGGAGCAGCCGCGCTTGGGCGTCGACAGCTTCACCCCGATCGCCCCCTCGGGCGCGCGCTCCATCAGCGCGGCGATCCGCGCATGCGCCGACGGTGTCAGGTTCAGCGCCGCCGGGCGCTCGCGAAGGGTCGTGGCCATTAAAAAAATTCCGTTCGCTCTCAATTCGATCAAAGTACCACTTTGATCGAAACCTACAGCATCCCCAGTTCCAGCTTCGCCTCGTCGGACATCTTCTGCGGATCCCAGGGCGGATCCCAGACGAGGTTGACGTCGGCGAACGCGATCCCCGGCACGGCGGCGACGCGCATCTCCACCTCGGCGGGCATGCTCTCCGCGACAGGGCAGTTCGGCGTCGTCAGCGTCATCGTGACGATCGCCTGCCCCTCGTCGGTCACCTCGACGCCGTAGATCAGCCCCAGGTCGTAGATGTTCACCGGAATCTCGGGATCGTAGATTTCCTTGAGCGCCTCGACGACCGCTTCGTACAGCGCCCCCCCCGGCTCGCCCGGCACGTCGCCCGCGGGCTTCTGCGCGAGGAACCCTTCCAGATAGTCGCGCTTGCGACCGAACGTCTCGGCTGCGGTTTCGGGCGGCGTCTCCACCGCATCCTCCACCCGCGCACGCGCCGGCGGCGCCACGCCCTCGACTTCCTCGATCTCGAACCTGTCGCTCACCCGAAGATCCTCGCTACCCGTTCCAGCCCCGCGACCAGCGCGTCGACATCCTGCGACCCGTTATACACCCCGAAGCTCGCCCGCGCTGTCGCCTCGACGCCCAGCGTCTCCATCAGCGGCTGCGCGCAGTGATGTCCCGCGCGGATCGCGACACCCGCCTCGTCCAATATGGTGCCGATGTCGTGCGGATGCACCCCCGCGATCGCGAAGCTGACGATGCCGGCCGAGTCCTCCGGTCCGAACAGCGTCACCGCGTTGATCCGCGACAGCGCCACGCGCGCCTGCCGCACCAGCGCGGTCTCGTGCGCGTGGATGCGGTCGAGCCCGATCGCCTCGACATAGTCGATCGCCGCCGCCAGCCCCAGCGCGCCGACGATATGCGGCGTCCCCGCCTCGAACCGCGTCGGCGGCGGCGCATAGGTGGTCTTCGCGAAGGTCACCCGGTCGATCATCGATCCGCCGCCCTGCCAAGGGGGCATCGCCGCCAGCAGGTCGCGCTTCGCCCACAGCACGCCGATTCCGGTCGGGCCGTACAGCTTGTGCCCGGAGAAGACGTAGAAATCGCACCCGATCTCGCGCACATCGACGCGCAGCCGCGCCACCGCCTGGCACCCGTCGATCAGGATCTTCGCGCCAACGCCGTGCGCCAGCGCGGTGGCGCGATTCGCATCGAGCACCGAGCCGAGCACGTTCGAGACGTGCGCCAGCGCGACCAGCTTGTGCGCGGGCGTCAGCATCGCCGCCATCGCGTCGAGATCGATGCGGTGATCCGCGGTCAGCGGCACGACGTCGATCGCAACGCCATGCGCCTGCGCCGCCATCTGCCACGGCACGATGTTCGAATGATGCTCCAGCGCGGACAGCAGGATGCGGTCCCCTGCCTTCAGCTGCGTCCCCGCCCAGCACTGCGCGACGAGGTTGATGCCCTCCGTCGCGCCGCGGACGAAGACCACTTCATCCTCCGCCCCGCCGATGAACGCGGCCACGGTACGCCGCGCCGCCTCATAGGCGAGCGTCATGTCGGCGGACCGCTGGTACACCCCGCGATGCACCGTCGCATAGGTTTCGCCATAGCCCCGAGCGATCGCATCGATCACCGCCTGCGGCTTCTGCGACGTGGCGGCGGTATCGAGATACGCCCAGCCGGCCGGGATCGCGGGGAAGTCCGCCAGCGTATCCAGCGGCGCCAGATCCTCCCCGGCACGGGGAGGGGGACCAGCCACAGGCTGGTGAAGGGGGGCCTCCACGGATGCTACCGCCAGGGGCTCTCCCCCTCCACCACTCGCTGCGCGAGCGGTCCCCCTCCCCGTGCCGGGGAGGATCGTGTCGAGATCACTCACAGCGCCGTCTCCAGCCACGCATCCGCATCCGCCGCGAACGCCTCGCGCACGGCTTCATCCGCGATCCGGTCGAGCGCGTCCGCGACGAACGCGCGCGTCAGCAGAGCCTTCGCGCGCGCCTCCGGAATCCCCCGGCTCGCCATGTAGAACAGCGCGCGCGCATCGAGTTCGCCCACCGTCGCGCCGTGCGCGCATTTCACGTCGTCCGCGAAGATCTCCAGCTCGGGCTTCAGGTTCACCGTCGCGGTCCGCGCCAGCAGCAGGCCACGCAGCGACTGCTCGCCATCGGTCTTCTGCGCGTCGCGCGCCACCTCGACCGCGGCGGCCAGGCTCGCGGTCGACCGGTCCGCTGCGACCGCGCGCCACAACTGGTGCGACTGGCCGTTGGGTGCCGCGTGGCGGACGCGCACCGCGCACTCCTGCTTCTGCTCACCGCGCGTCAGCAGCGCGCCGCCCAGTTCCGCATAGGCCCCGTCACCATTCAGCGTCAGCGCCGCATCGAACCGCGTCCCCGCATCGCACGCGCCCAGCGCCACCGACACGAAGCTGGCGGTTTCAGCGATCACGACCTCGTCGCGCGTCGAGACGAAGCCGGTGGCCTGCGTCACCCGCACCGATCGCATCACCCGCGCACCCTGCGCCAGATCGAACCGCGTGAGCGCGTTCGACCAGCCGGTGCCCGCATAGGTTTCCACCAGCGTCAGCACCGCATCCTCGCCGAGGACGATCGCGAGCGGCGTATGGCTGTCGACCCCGTTGTTGAGGCGCGTGATCTCCAGCGTCGTGATCGAGCCGGCCGCGAGGCGCAGTTCGTGCCCCTGCCCGGCGGCGTGCCGCGCGAGCGGGTGGTCGCTTTCGAGCGTGACCGGGGTGAGCGCGGCGGCGTCACCCTCGAGCCGGCCATCGACGAACAGCAGCTGCTGTTCGTCCGGCAGGATCGACGCGGGGCGTGCGACCTCGACCGGGCCAGCCGCCCGCGCCGCATCGAGCGCGGGCATGTCGGACCAGCGCCACAGTTCCTCGCGCACGGTCGGAAGCGAAAGCGTCGCCATCCTCATTCCTCCCCAGCCTGCTGGGGAGGGGGACCATCCGCAGGATGGTGGAGAGGCGCCGCCGCGAAGGACACCGCCTGTCGCGATCCCCCTCCACCGGCAAAGCTGGTCCCCCTCCCCGTGCCGGGGAGGAACGCGAAGGCGCTCATGCCGCCCCCCTCAGCTCTGGCGTCGCGTAACCCTGCCGCTCCAGCTCGTGCGCCAGCTCCGCGCCACCGGTCCGCGTGATGACGCCGCCGTCCAGCACATGCACGAAGTCCGGCTTCACGTAATCGAGCAGCCGCTGGTAATGCGTGATGAGCAGCACCGCCTTGTCGGGTGCGCGCATGATCCGGTTGATCCCGTCGCCGACGATCCGCAGCGCATCGATGTCGAGCCCCGAATCGGTCTCGTCGAGGATCGCGAACGTCGGGTTCACGACGCCCATCTGGACCATCTCGTTGCGCTTCTTCTCGCCGCCCGAGAAACCGACATTGACCGGCCGCTTGAGCATCTCCGCATCCATCTCCAGCTTGGCCGCCTCGCCGCGCGCCAGCTTGAGGAACTCCGCGCCCGACAGCGGCTTCTCGCCGCGCGACGCCCGCTGCGCGTTGAGCGCCTCGCGCAGGAACTGGACGTTCGACACGCCGGGAATCTCGACCGGATACTGGAAGCCCAGGAACACCCCCGCCGCCGCCCGCTCGTTGGGGGCGAGCGCCAGCAGGTCGATCCAGCCGTCTTCCTCGTCATCCCGGCGAAGGCCGGGATCCAGCCCCACGGCCAGATCTGGACCCCGGCCTTCGCCGGGGTGACGGGAGGGCTGGAACATCACGCTCCCCGCGGTCACCTCATAGCCCGGCCGCCCGCCCAGCACATAACCGAGCGTCGACTTCCCCGCGCCGTTCGGCCCCATGATCGCATGCACCTCGCCCGCATTCACGCTGAGTGAGAGACCCTTGAGGATTTCCTTGCCGTCGATCTCGGCGTGGAGGTTTTCGATTCTAAGCATCATCTTTACCTGGCAGAAAATAAAGTGCGCTGACGATATAACCCGCCATCCACACAAAGAACCCAAACGAAAACAATCCACTAGAAAACATTAGACCATTCCAGCCGATGTCAAATGTTCCTAACGCACCCAAGGCCATCGTTGAAACAGAGACACCCATCGCTATCCAGCCAAGCGTTACGGCTAATGATCCAGTCGGACGTTCAGGCGGGACCACTGTAGGTTTCGGCCGGCTAATCTCTGGCGATGCCACGGGTCCGGCTTCGTCCGCTGATAGCAGATTACCTATCTCGTCCCTACTCACCCCACCGACCCCTCAAGCGAAATCCCCAGCAGCTTCTGTGCCTCGACCGCAAACTCCATCGGCAACTGCTGCAACACCTCGCGCGCGAAGCCGTTGACGATCAGCGCGACCGCCGCCTCCGAATCCAGCCCGCGCGACATCGCGTAAAACATCTGGTCCTCGGAGATCTTCGAGGTCGTCGCCTCATGCTCGATCTGCGCCGAGGGGTTGCGCACCTCGATATACGGCACGGTATGCGCGCCGCACTGGTCGCCGAGCAGCAGCGAATCGCACTGGGTGAAGTTGCGCACCCCTTCCGCCGACGCCGCCACGCGCACCAGCCCGCGATAGGTATTGTCCGAGCGCCCCGCCGAGATCCCCTTCGACACGATCGTCGAGCGCGACCCCTTGCCCAGATGGATCATCTTGGTGCCGGTATCCGCCTGCTGACGATTGTTCGTCACCGCGACCGAATAGAACTCGCCGACCGAGTTCTCGCCCGCCAGCACGCACGACGGATATTTCCACGTGATCGCGCTGCCCGTCTCGACCTGCGTCCACGACACCTTGCTGTTCCTGCCCTGACACAAGGCGCGCTTGGTCACGAAATTGTAGATGCCGCCCAGGCCGTTCTCGTCGCCGGGATACCAGTTCTGGACGGTCGAATATTTGATCTCCGCATCGTCCATCGCGACCAGCTCGACGACCGCAGCGTGCAGCTGGTTCTCGTCGCGCATCGGCGCGGTGCAGCCTTCGAGATACGAAACGTACGATCCCTTGTCGGCGACGATCAGCGTCCGCTCGAACTGCCCCGTATTCTCCGCGTTGATCCGGAAATAGGTCGACAGCTCCATCGGGCAGCGCACGCCCTCGGGGATGTAGACGAACGTCCCGTCGGAGAAGACCGCGGCGTTGAGCGTCGCGAAATAATTGTCGCGCTGCGGCACCACCTTGCCCAGCCACTTGCGGACCAGATCGGGATATTCCTTGATCGCTTCCGAGATCGACCGGAAGATGACGCCCGCCGCCTCCAGCTCCTTGCGGAACGTCGTCGCGACCGACACGCTGTCGAACACCGCGTCGACCGCGACGCGCCGCGGCGGCTCCGCACCCTCCACCCCCGCGAGCAGCTTCTGCTCCGCGATCGGGATGCCCAGCTTCTCGTACACGCGCAGGATCTCGGGATCGACCTCGTCGAGCGAGCCCAGCTTGGGCTTCGCCTTGGGCTCCGCGTAATAATACGCGTCCTGATAATCGATCGGCGGGATGTTCAGCTTGGCCCAGTCGGGCGCCTCCAGCGTCAACCATAGCCGATACGCCTTCAGCCGCCAGTCGAGCATCCATTCGGGCTCGCCCTTCTTGGCGGAGATGAAGCGCACGGTATCCTCGCTCAACCCCTTGGGCGCAAAGTCCTGCTCGATATCGGAGGAGAAGCCCCATTCGTAGGTCTTGGCGACCGCGGCATAGGCTTCGGCGTTCTTGGTGGCCATGATTATGCCCTGATCTCACTGGTTTCGAAGATTGGCGCACCCGCGGCACCAGATCCGTTCGTTTCGAACGGCGGAGATGACAGCGACGCGAGCGTCACCCCCGCCAACGCACCGCGGACCGCGTCGTTGACGACGGCCCAGTGCGGCTTGACGCGGCAATTGCCTTCGAGCCCGCAATCGTGCGCACCGCTCTCGACGCACGCGGTCAACGCGATCGGCCCCTCGACCGCCTCGACGATGTCCGCCAGCGTGATCGCGGACGGCGGGCGCGACAGGCGGAAGCCACCGCCGGTGCCGCGCGTGCTCTCGATCAGCCCGGCCGCGCTCAGCCGGCTGACCAGCTTCTGCGCGGTGGGCAGCGGCACGCCCGTCTCCTCGGCCAGCAGCGTCGCGTTGAGCCGTCCGGCCCCGCCGCCCCGGCTCCCGCAATGCCGCGCGGCGGCGGACATCAGGACGACCGCGTAATCGGCGAAGCTCGACAGTTTCATCGCTGGGTCATCATCGTGTTGCGAACCACTCTCAAATCGGACCGATTCGATCCGATTGGCAAATGGCCCCGTCGGCGTGCGAAATCAACCCGGTGGCCGTCCGCCGCGATCAACTATCGCGCAGCAGCGCGTCGATCTGTCCGCCCAGCGCACGCCGTCGCTCGATCGTCAGCCGCGCGAGCGCGGTCGTCCCGTCGCGGATCTGGCGCGGCGTCATCCCGGTGAAGTGCCGCAGTTCGCGGATCAGGTGCGACTGGTCGTAGAATCCGTCCCGGAGCAGGTCGTCGAGCGTCGCGGTGCCGCTGGCGAGCGCGACCGCGGCGCGCAGCGCGCGATACTTGCGCGCCAGCGCACGCGGCGGCACCCCGTACAACGCGTTGCAGCGCCGTTCGACCTGACGCCGCGAAATGCCCATCCCCGCGGCGAGCGCGCCCACGTCGGGATTGGCCGCGTGGAGCAGCCATGCCTCGATCCGCCGCGCGAAATCGACCGCTGCGGTGTCGGCGCCAGTCTCCGTCCGCATCAGCATCGCGCGGACGAACGCCTCCGCGACCGCGATCTTCGCATCGGTGCCGTCCGCCGCGATCATCGCCCGGCGCGCCTCCACCGCCGCCGCGCCGAACAGTGTGCCCGCATCGGCCCCGCGATCGGTCAGCGCCTGCGCCGTCATGCCCCGCCCCGCGATCAGCGCGACCAGCCCGGGCGGATAGAATCCGACCCCGACGATCTCGACCGGCGCGTGCGAGATCGCGCGCTTCACGCCCGTCGTCGCACCCAGCAGGTGACACGCCGACGCCGCATGCTCGTGTCCGTCGCGGAAAACATACGTCCCGTCGCCTTCGGTCAGGCGGAAGCGGAGCTGTGCGTAATCGGCGCGCTCGACATCGTCGAACCGCGGCGCATCGCACCGGAAATGATAGAACAGCGTGACGTACGGCCGAAGATCCGCCGCCGGCACGCGATAATCGAGTGCAGTCCCGTTCACGACCCGAGTCCCGATCCGATGTCCGCCCCGACCGCTACGCCATACAGGCGAAAAGAAAAGCGGTCCGGTCGATCGCTCGACCGGACCGCAGGTAAGACCGTCGGTTAGGACGGCCTTCGGGTCGCAGGTCGAAATAACCATGTTCCGCGCCGCAGATATTGTAGGAATTCGACGCCGTAACGATTTTCCCGTCGTGTCGCTGCCGCCGCGCCGGCGCTTTGCGTCTCACCGCGAACGGTGCCAAGGCGCCGCGGATCATGATGTTCCCGCTTGTCCGCCCCGCCCTGTTCGCGCTCGACGCCGAACGCGCCCACCGCCTGACGATCGCGCTGCTCGCGGGCTGGGCCCGCATCGGGACGCCGGGCGCGCGCACCGTCGACGACGCGATCCTGCGCACCGGCGTCGCCGGGCTCGCCTTCGCGTCGCCGGTCGGGCTGGCGGCGGGCGTCGACAAGGATGCGGAGGCGATCCGCGGCTTCCTGGCGCTCGGCTTCGGCAGCGTCGAGGTCGGCACGCTCACCCCGCATCCACAGGCGGGCAACGCGAAGCCGCGGCTGTTCCGGCTGGTCGAGGATCGCGGCGTCATCAACCGGATGGGGTTCAACAACGGCGGCATCGGCGCGGCGCTGTCGCGGATCCATGCGTTTCGCACCGGACGCGCGGGCATGGGCGTGCTCGGCATCAACGTCGGCGCCAACAAGGAGTCGACCGATCGCGTCGCGGACTACGCCACCGGGGTCGCGCTGGCGCAGGGGCTGGCGGATTACGTGACGATCAACATCAGCTCGCCCAACACCCCCGGGCTGCGCGATCTCCAGCATGGCGACGCGCTGGCCGAACTGCTCGCCGCCGCCCGCGCGGGGACGACGAAGCCGCTGTTTCTCAAGGTCGCGCCCGATCTCGACGCCGCCGGGATCGATGGCGTGTCGCGCGCCGCGATCGATCACCGGATCGACGCGCTGATCGTCGGCAACACCACGCTCTCTCGCGATGGCCTGACGTCGCGCCACGCGGGCGAGGCGGGGGGCCTGTCGGGCGCGCCGCTCGCGACGCTGGCGCGCACCCGGCTCGGCGATTTTCGCCGCGCGACGGGTGCGCAGATTCCGCTGGTCGCGGCGGGCGGCATCGGCAGCGCGGCGGAGGCCTATGCCCGGATCCGCCTCGGCGCCAGCCTCGTCCAGATCTACAGCGCGCTGGCGTATGAGGGGCCGGGGCTGCCGGTGCGGATCGCGCGCGAGCTTGCCGCGCTGCTGCGCCGCGACGGCTTCGCCTCGGTCGGCGAGGCGGTCGGCACCGCGCGCGACTGAGCGACGGGCACGGGGGCGGGCTCGACGAGGACCCGCCCCTCGCGCCGCGGATCGTACCCGCCGTCGATCGCGCCGCCGCGCACGATCACCCCCTGCAACCCCGAATCCTCGCCCTGCCCCGGCCGCAGCACGATGCCGCGCGCCGCCAGCGCCGAGAGGATCGCGGGCGGGAACTTCGTCACTTCGCCCTGGAAGCTCCCCCCCCGCGCGACGAGGTTGGGCAGCGCCAGCGCCGCCTGCATCGGCAACCCCCAGTCGACCGCGCCGACCATCGCCTTGCCGACATAGGCGAGGATCGAATTGCCCCCCGCCGAGCCCAGCGCGCCCGCGAACCGGCGCTCGCCGTCGAGCAGCACCAGCGGCGTCATCGACGACCGCGGCCGCTTGCCCGGCGCGACCGCGTTCGCCGCCGCGCGCCCGTCGGCGTCGCGCGGGGTGAACGAGAAATCGGTCATCTGGTTGTTGAGGAAGAACCCGTCGACCATCCGCCCCGATCCGAAGATCGATTCGACCGTCGTCGTCATCGACACGACGTTGCCCTGCGCGTCGCCGACGACGAAGTGCGACGTCCCCATCGGCTCCAGCGTCCGGTCGCGCGCCGCGACCGGCGCACCCGCGGGGTTCCCCGCGACCGGCGGCGGCCCGGCGGTCGCGCCGATCAGCCGCGCGCGCTGCGCGACATAGGCAGGGTCGAGCAGTCCCTTCACCGGCACCTGCACGAACGCGGGATCGCCGACATAGCGATCGCGATCCGCGTACATCAGGCGGCTCGCCTCCGCGAACAGGAACCACGCCTGCGGGTCCTGCGGGCCGCGCGTCGCGATGTCGGTCCGCTCGAGCAGCGCGAGCAGCTGGAGCATCCCCACCCCGCTCGACGGCGGTGGCGGCGTGCACACGAGATACACGCGGTACTGCCCGCAGAGCGCGTCACGCACCACCGGGCGATAGGCGGCCAGATCCGCGAGCGTCATCGACCCCGCCAGCTCGCCCTGATGCACCCGCTCGACGATCCGCCGCGCGGTCTCGCCGGTATAGAGCGCGTCCGCCCCCTGCGCCGCCAGCCGCCGGAGGAACCCGGCATAGGCCGGATTGCGCAACCGGTCCCCCGCCTGGAGCAGGCCGCCGCCGGGCCGCGCGAAATAGGCCAGCACATCGGGCGCGGTCGACTCGGGAAACGCCCCGCTCGCCAGCATCCGCGCCAGCCGCGGCGAGACGTCGAAACCGTCGCGTGCGGTCCGCTCCGCATCGCCGAACAGCGCGCGCCACGGCAGCGCGCCGTGCTTCGCATGCGCCAGCGCCAGCATCCGCACCGCCCCCGGTACGCCCGTCGCGCGCCCGCTCAGCACCGCCCGCGCGAACGGCAGCGGCCGCCCGCCATCGTCGAGGAACATGTCCGCGGTCGCCCCCGCCGGCGCGGTCTCGCGCCCGTCATAGACCGTCACCGTGCGCGACGCGGCGTCGTACCGGGTCATGAACGCGCCACCGCCGACGCCCGAACTCTGCGGCTCGACCAGCGACAGCATCGCCTGCACCGCGACCGCGGCGTCCACCGCGCTCCCCCCACGCCGCAGCACCGCCATCCCCGCCTCGGTCGCCAGCGGGTTCGCCGCGACCGCGAAGATCTGCGCGTGCGGGCGCGCGGCCGCGTCGGGGGCTGCGCGCGGCGGCACGGTCGCGCAGGACGCGAGCGCCAGCGCGACGCAGGAGACGAGAACCCGGACCAGCTTCACAAATCTTGCTCCCGCACGCATGTCGACATCGAATCGATACCGCGGGACAGGCGAAGCGTCCACGCCCGCAACGCGCTGGCGCAAGCGGCGCCGCATCCCTAAGATCCCGATGCTACGGAACAACCGCCCGTCTCGCGCTGTGGGAGAACGGGCGCGAGAGGATGGCCCGATGCGCAGGCTCGAACATTTCCCCAATCTCGTCGCGATGTTCTTCGCCCGCGCACGCGAACGCGGCGACACGCCGTTCCTGTGGCGCAAGCAGGACGGCACGTGGCAATCGATATCTTGGACGGACGCCGCGCGTCAGGTCGCCAGCCTCGCCGCCGCGCTGAAGGCGATCGGGCTGAACCCGGGCGACCGCGTGATGCTGGTCAGCGAGAACCGCCCCGAATGGTGCCTGTCCGATCTGGCGATCATGGCCGCCGGGTGCATCACCGTCCCCGCCTACACCACCAATACCGAGCGCGATCACGCGCACATCATCGAGAACAGCGGCGCGCGCGCGGTGATCGTGTCGACCCAGAAGCTGGCGAGCGTGCTGATGCCCGCGGTGCTGCGATCGATCCACATGCAGATGGTGATCGGGATCGAGACGCTGCGGCTCGGCCAGTCCGCGGTCGCCTGCCACGGCTGGCACGCGCTGATCGCGGCGCACCCCGCGGACCCCGCCACCGCCGCCGCGACCGCCAGTTTCGCGCGCGACGACCTGGCGTGCATCATCTATACCAGCGGCACCGGCGGCGCGCCGCGCGGAGTGATGCAGCATCACGGCGCGATTCTCCACAACGTCGCGGGCTGTGCCGCGGTGATCGCGAACGACTTTGGCTGGGGCGACGAGGTGTTCCTGTCGTTCCTGCCGCTCAGCCACGCCTATGAACATACCGGCGGCCAGCATCTGCCGATCGGGCTCGGCGGACAGATCTACTATGCCGAAAGCCTCGACCGGCTGGCCGCGAACATCGAGGAGGTGCGCCCGACGATCATGTTCGTCGTGCCCCGCCTGTTCGAGGTGCTGCGCACGCGGATCAGCAAGGCGATCGAGAAGCAGGGCGGGATGGCCAGCCGGCTGCTGGGCATGGCGCTGGAGGTCGGCAACCGCCGGCTCGACGGGCGACTGCGCCTCGTCGATCGCCCCGCCGCACTGCTGGTCGACACGCTGTTCAAGCCCAAGATCGCGCGGAAGTTCGGCGGCCGGATGAAGGCGATGGTGTCGGGCGGCGCGCCGCTGACGCCCGAGGTCGGCGCGTTCTTCCACTCGCTCGGCGTCACCTTCCTCCAGGGCTATGGCCAGACCGAGGCGGCGCCGGTGATCTCGTGCAACCACCCGTCCGCGGGGATCAAGATGGATACCGTCGGCCCCCCGCTCCCCGACACCGAGGTGCGGATCGCCGACGATGGCGAGATCCTCGTGAAGGGCGAACTCGTCATGCACGGCTATTGGCGCAACGAGGCGGAAACCGCGCGCGTCCTCCAGGACGGGTGGCTCCACACCGGCGACATCGGCGAGATCGACGAGCGCGGTCGCATCCGCATCACCGATCGCAAGAAGGACCTCATCATCAACGACAAGGGCGACAATGTCGCGCCGCAGAAGGTGGAGGGGATGCTGACGCTCCAGCCCGAGATCGCGCAGGCGATGATCGCGGGCGACAGGAAGCCGCACATGGTCGCGGTGATCGTCCCCGATGCGGAATGGACGCAGGAATGGTGCGCGGCGAACGGCGACCGGTGCGACTTCGCCTCGCTGGCGCAGAACCCGGACTATCGCGCCGCGCTGCTCCGCGCGGTCGAGCGCACCAACCGCGACCTGTCGGTGATCGAGCGCGTCCGCAAGGTCATCCTCGCCGACGAACCCTTCGCCATCGAGAACGAACAGCTCACCCCCAGCCTCAAGATCCGCCGCCACGTCCTGCGCCAGGTCTATGGCGAACGGCTCGACGCGTTGTACCGCGGCTAGCCCCGGCCGGCGGGCGCCTCCACCCGAAGCCCGCAGGACGCCCGGACCGATGCACGGACGGCGTCGAGCATCCGCCCCGCCTTCTCCGGATCCCGCTCCACCCGCGCCATCGCGATCGCGCCGACCATCGTCGCGATCGCCGCGGCTGCGGCGACGTCCGCATCGTCATGGCCCGTCGCGGTCAGCAACACCGCGACGCCGTCGGCCAGCCGCCCCGTCGCCGCCGCGAACCGGTCCGCCGCCGCAGCGGGCAACAGCGATGCCTGCCCGGCGAGGATCGGGATCGGACAGCCGCGCTCGGGCCGGTCGCGATGCGCGATCGACAGATACCAGTCGATGAACCGGGACAGCGTCGCTGCGGGGTCGACGCCGTCCTCGCGCTCGAAGACGAGCGCATGGCGCTCCTCGAACATGAGCGCGACGGCCTGGACGATCAGGTCGTCCTTCGACGCGAAATGGGCGTAGAATCCGCCGTGCGTCAGCCCTGCGCGCGCCATCACCTGCGCCACGCTCACCCGATCGACGCCGTCCGCCCGGATCGCGGCGGCCGCTTCCGTCAGCACCCGTCGTCGCGTCTGCGCCTTGTGTTCGCCGTCATACCGCATGTCGCTTCCTCAATGGACGTCGGCCGGGCTCGCCGGTGCCTCGGCCGGCGGCGCCTTGCAGAACGGCACCATCACCAGCGCGGCGAGGAACATCCACGCCATCACGCGGAACACCTCGTCGAAGCCGATCGTCAGCGCTTCCCGCGCGACGATCCGCGCGAAGGTCGATTGCGCGAGCCGCTGTGCGTGATCGGCGTCGGGCGTCACGGCGGCGAACCCCGTGGCCAGCCGGGCGATCGCCTCGCGCGCCTGCTGCCCGCCGCCCGCCATCGCCTCGCCGAACCGCAGCATCTGCGTCCGGCTGCCATCGCCCAGCCAGGTGTTCACCGTCGCGATGCCGATCGCGCCGCCCAGGTTGCGCATCAGGTTGAACAGCCCCGACGCGGAGCGCAACTCGGGGCCCTGGAAGGCGGAGAGCGCCATGCCGACGCTCGGCACGATGCACAGCATCGCGAACAGGCCGCGCAGCAGCTGCGGCACCAGCAGTTCGTCGAACCCCCAGTTCGATCCCAGATGCGAGGTGAGCCACAGGCTGCCCGAAAAGCCCAGCAACCCGATCGCGATCACGATCCGCCGGTCGACATGGTTCGAGGCCCAGGCCGCGATCACCGTGCTGACCAGCTGGCCCGCGCCGACGACGAACACCGTCGTCCCGATCTCCAGGCTGTTGTACCCGCGCACGCGGCCCAGGAACACCGGCACCAGATAGGTGGAGGCATAGATGCCGAACCCGATCACCAGGTTGAACAGGCACGCGAACGCGAAGGTGCGGTTGCGGAACGGCGAGATGCGTACGATCGGATTGCGCGAATACAGCGACCGTTCGACGAACAGGCACAGCCCCACGAACGACAGCCACGCCGCGACCACGATCTGCGGATCGCCGAACCAGTCCTTGCGCGGCCCTTCCTCCAGCACATATTGCAGGCCGGCGAGCGCCAGCGCCATCGCCGCCAGGTGCGACCAGTCGATCCGGCCGAACATCCCCGCGTCCGCGCGGTCGACATCGACGAACAGGATCGTCAGCACGGTGACCGCAAGGCCCGGCACCACGTTGATGAAGAAGATCCAGCGCCATCCGATCGTATCGGTGATGACGCCGCCCACCGTCGGCCCCAGCGTCGGCGCCAATACGGATACCATGCCGAGGATCGCGGGGATGAAGGCGCGCTGCTTCCCCTCGAAGATCGTGAAGCCGACGGCGAACACGCTCGGCACCATCGCCCCGCCGACGAACCCCTGCAGCGCACGGAAGGCGATCATCGAATCGATGTTCCACGCGATCCCGCACGCGACGCTCGACAGCGTGAACAGTCCCGCGGACGTCGCGAACAGCCAGCGCGTCGACATGGCCTGTGCCAGGAACGCGGAGAACGGGATCATCACCAGCTCCGCCATCAGATAGGCGGTCTGCACCCAGCTGATCTCGTCGGGGCCGGCGGACAATCCGGACTGCACGTCGTTCAGCGACGCCGCCACGATCTGGATGTCGAGCAACGCCATGAACTGCCCGAAGGCCAGCACCCCGAAGATCAGGTATTTTCGCGACAGCGCAAGCGCCAGCGGATCGGGGGCCGGCCGTCCACTCATGCCGATGGCCGTCATGCCGCTACCACCCCTTGTCGCCCGATACGCTTTATATTATGGCTATCATTCAATCGCTGCAAGGGGGGATTGGTGGACGCCGATACGCTGGAAACGCCGCCGGGGGGCTGGCGCCGCAGGCTGCCTGCGCGCAGGACCGTCCTCGCCTCGGCGATCGCCATCGCGGTCGCGGTGGCCGGCTGGCTGTGGATCACCGCCGCCCCGACCAGCGAGTCGACCGACGACGCCTATGTCGCCGCCGACACCACCACGGTCGCGCCGAAGGTGCGCGGGCTGGTATCCGCCGTGCTGGTGCGGGACAACCAGGCGGTCCGCGCCGGTCAGGTGATCGTGCGGATCGATCCGGAGGAGTTCGACGCGCGCGTGGCGCAGGCGCAGGCCGCGGTCGCGGATGCGGAGGCGGGCGTCGCCGCCGCGCACGCCGCGCTCGTCAGCCTCGAGGCGGAACGACGGCTGGCCACCGCGCAGACGATCGCGGCGCGCACCGCGATCCGCTCCGCCGATGCGCAGGCGGGCCGCGCCCGTGCCGACAGCGAGCGGTTCGGCGCGCTCGTCACCAGCGGCGCGGTGTCGCGACGCGACGCGGAAAGCTATGCCGCGGCGACCGTCACCGCGGATCAGGACGCCGCACGCGCACGCGCGCTGCTGGCCGTGTCGGGCGAGTCGGCCGGCGTCACCGACGCGCGGCGCGGTGGCCTGCTCGCTGCGCTGCGGACCGCGGAGGCCCGGGTCGGACAGGCGCGCGCCGCGGCGGCGCTGGCCCGGCAGGATCGTCGCCATACCGAGATCGTCGCCGCGATCGACGGCACCGTCGGCAACCGGCAGGTGCGGGTCGGCGATTACGTCCAGCCCGGCACCCGCCTGTTGTCGCTGGTTCCGCTCCACGCGCTGTACGTCACCGCCAATTTCAAGGAGACGCAGACCGCCCGCATGCGCCCCGGCCAGCGTGCCGAGATCGAGGCGGACGCGCTGCCCGGGCACGCATTGCACGGGACGGTGGACAGCCTGGCGCCGGGTTCGGGCTCCACCTTCTCGCTGCTGCCGTTCGAACCGGGAACCGGCAATTTCACCAAGATCGTCCAGCGCATCGGCGTCAGGATCCGGTTCGATCCCGGCCAGCCCGCGCTGGACACCCTGCGTCCGGGCCTGTCGGTCGCCGCACGGGTCCATCTCGACCAGCGAAAATAGGAAAGCCCATGGACGTCCTTCGCAACAACACCGGCCGCCTGTCCGGCCTCGAGCAATTGCGCGCGCTGATGGCCGACGATACGCCGCCGCCGATCGGCCGGACGATGGGCTTCACGCTGATCGAGATCGAGGAGGGTCGCGCAGTGTTCGGCGGCAGTCCCGGCCACAGCGTCTTCAACCCGATCGGATCGGTGCACGGCGGCTATGCGGCGACATTGCTCGACAGCGCCTGCGGCTGCGCGGTCCACTCGCGGTTGAGCGCGGATCAGGGGTTCACCACGCTCGAACTGAAGGTGGCGTATCACCGGCCGCTGGGCGAGGCGAGCGGCCCGATCCGGGCGGAGGGGCGCGTCGTCTCGATCGGTCGCCGTGCCGCGTTCGCGGAAGGCCGGCTGACCGATCGGGAGGGCCGCCTGTGCGCGACCGCGACGTCCACGCTGCTGGTCTTTCCGCTCGAACGCCCGGCGACCGACGCCTGAACCCGGGGCCCGGCCGTCAGGCGTCGAACCCGACGAACACGGCCGCCTCCTCGATCGGCTTGCGTTCGGAGACGACCGCGTTGGCGGGAAAGCGTGCGTCGGGCCAGCCCAGCGCGATGCTCTTCATGATGACCTGGTCGTCGGGTATCCCCGCATGCTCGCGCACCACCGGGGACTGCATGATGCCCTGGCTGTTGATGACGGTGCCCAGCCCGCGCGACCACGCGGCATTGACCAGCGTGGTGGCCACGGCGCCGCAGTCGAACGGGGTATCGTCGCTGCCGTCGACCGCCCGGTCATAGGTGATGACGACGCAGACCGGCGCATCGAACTGGCGGAAGCCGCGCAGCACCCAGTCCTGCCTCGCGTCCGTGTCGTCGCGTGCGATCCCCATCGCGGCGAACAGCTGCTTGGCGACGCCCACCTGACGGTCGCGATGCGCCCCCGCGAACGCCTGTCCGGTCCGGAACTCGCGCGATTGCGGGACGCCCGCGATCGTCCGTTGGGTATTGCCGGCACGGATCCGGTCGAGCGGCGCGCCGGTGATGACGTAGAAATGCCAGGGCTGCGTGTTCATCGACGAGGGCGATCGCATCGCCAGCGCGATGATCTCCTCGATCAACCGCCTGGGTACGGGCTCGGGGCTGTAGCCGCGGATGCTGCGGCGCCCCAGGACGACGTCGTCGAACTGCACTGTCGGCTCTCCCCGTGAATCGGCCGTTGTCCGCCGTCGGCCACACCTGCGGCAGGCGGTCGCGATGCGCAATCCCCGGCCCCGTGCCGGTCGGGGCCAGACGCCCCGCGATGCCGTCGGCGGCCCGTTCCAGACTATCGAAGTCGAGGCGCACCGTCGCGATGTCGCGATCGACGCGATGGCGCGGTTCCACCTCGACCGGTTGAGCGCGCCGACGATGGCCGACGACGATCGCGGCGGGCGAACGCGTGCCGATCGTCGCCGGCGGCACCGGGCGGAGCAAGCCCGATCCCGATTGACGCGCCCCCCACCCGTCCCTAACGGCGGCGCTGCGACAGGTTCCCCGGCGACGGGGATGAAAAGGGAACGGGGTCATTCCCCGGCTGCCCCTGCAACTGTGAGCGGCGAGCCGTCGTGCCACATGCCATTGGGATCCCGGTCCCGAGAAGGCGGCACGACAGCCTTGACCCGCGAGCCAGGAGACCTGCCCGTCGCGGTCGTCCTTCGTCCGGCCAGGGTGCGCCGAGCGGACGGGTAGAAACCCGAGAGACGACATCGCCGGCCTGCGTCTGACGCGGGGCGCGCGAGGTCGTGTCCTCGTGCCCCCGCGCCCGGCGCCGGCCCACGACGTCATGGGGGACTATCGATGCTGACGACCACGCTGTTTCTGACTCTCGCACTCGCCGCGCCCGGCGCGGCAAACTTTTCCGGCGCCGCGCCCGGCGCGGCAAACCTTTCCGGCGCCGCACCCGACGCAGTCGAGCCGCAGACCGCCGCGCCCGACGCGGCCGCCGCCACCACCACTGGCACCGACGCACGCGACATCGTCGTCACCGCCACCCGCTCGCCCACGCCCGTCGAGCGCATCGCCTCCTCGGTCACCGTCCTCGACAAGGCCGACATCGATCGCGCGCAGGATCTGGGCGTGTCCGATCTGCTGTTGCGCACGCCGGGCGTCTCGCTGTCGCGCAACGGCGGCTACGGCACCGCGACCAGCCTGAAGCTGCGCGGCGCGGAAGCCGACCAGACCGTCGTCGTCATCGACGGCGTAAAGCTCAACGATCCCTCCTCGACCGGTGGCGGCTACAACTTCGCCAACATGCTCGTCGGCGATGCGCAGAGAATCGAGGTCCTGCGCGGGCCGCAGTCGATCCTGTGGGGCAGCCAGGCGATCGGCGGCGTCGTCAACATCGTCACGCCGCTCCCCGACAAGCCGCTGGAGGCGTCGTTCGACGTCGAGGCGGGCTCGCGCGAGACCGTCAGCGCACGCGCCGGGATCGGCGGCCGGACCGGCCCGCTCGCGTGGCGGATCGGCGCGCAGGCGTTCACCACCGACGGCATCTCCGCGATCGCACCCTCGGCGGGCGGAATCGAGAAAGACGGCTACGCGAACCAGAGCCTCTCGGGCCGCGCGCTGCTCGAGATCGTTCCCGGCGTCACCGCCGACCTGCGCGGCTATTACTCGAACGGGCGCGTCGAGATCGACGGGTTCAGCGGCGACACGCTGGAATATGGCAAGACGCAGGAGTTCGTCGGCTATGCCGGCCTGAACGTCGACCTGTTCGACGGCCGCCTGCACAACCGCTTCGCCTATGGCTATACCGACACCGATCGCGACAACTACAACCCCGCGCGCGCCGGCCGCGCGATCACCTTCGACGCCGCGGGCCGCAACGAGCGGCTCGAATATCAGGGCAACCTCGCGGTGGCCAAAGGGATCGACGCGGTGTTCGGCATCGAGAACGAGGTGTCGCGCTTCCGCAGCGTCTCCCCCGCCGCCTCGCTCGCCACGCCGATCCCCGCCCCCGCCCGCGGTCGCGCCGAGCTCACCGGCATCTACGCGCAGGTGAACGCGCAGATCGTCGCCGGGCTCACGCTCACCGGCGGGGTCCGCAACGACGATCACAGCCGCTACGGCTCGCGCACGCTGCTCGCGGGCGGCGGCGCGTGGGCGCTCCCCACCGGCACCACGATCCGCGCCAGCTACAGCGAGGGCTTCAAGGCCCCCTCGCTCTACCAGCTCTTCTCGGAGTTCGGGAACCGCGGGCTGAGCCCCGAGGAAGCGACCGGCTGGGAAGCGGGTGCGGAACAGCAGCTGCTCGACGGCAAGGTCGCATTCGGGGGAACGTATTTCGAGCGCCGCTCCACCAACCTCATCACCTTCGCCAGCTGCGCCTTCCCGACCTCGACCGATCCGCTGTGCGTCACGCCCGGCACCACCACCGCACGGTTCGGCTATTATCTCAACGTCGCGAAGGCGCTCGCGCGCGGGGTCGAGGCATCGGCGCGCGTGAAGCTGGGCGAGCGCATCCTGCTCGACGGCAACTACACATGGACCAAATCGGAGGACCGCTCGGTCGGCACCGCCAATTTTGGTCGCCAGCTCGCACGCCGTCCGCGCAACACCGCCAACGCCTCCGCCAGCTACACCTTCGCGGGCGGCGGTTCGTTCGGCACCGCGGTGCGCTGGTCGGGCCGGTCGTTCGACAATGCCGCGAACACCACCCGGCTCGCCCCCTATGCGCTGGTCGACCTGCGCGGCGACATCCCCATCGCGCCGGGCGTCCGCCTGTTCGCGCGCGTCGAGAACCTGCTCGACAAGGAGTATTTCACCGTCGCCCGCTACGGCACGCTCGGCCGCAGCATCTACGCCGGCCTGCGGGGGCGCTTTTAAATGCGCAATCCCTGGGTCCCGATCCTGACGGGGGCGAGCGCGGTCACCACGCTCGCGCTCGCCTGCGCGACGCCCTTCTCCGCGCTGGCGGCGATCGCGGCGACGCGGATGCGCCTGCGCGACGCGCTCGCGCTGATGGCGCTGGCCTGGGCGACCAGCCAGGCGATCGGCTTCTGCGTCCTCGACTATCCGCGCGACGCACGCACGATCGCCTGGGGCGCGGCGATGCTCACCGCCGCGCTCGCGGCCGGCGTCGCGGCGCAGTGGGGCGCGGGCACCGCGCGCGCCGCGTGGCTGCGCGTCGCGACCGCCTACGGCACCGGGTTCGTCGCGTACAAGGCGGTGCTGCTCGCCTGGTCGTTCGTGCTCGGCGGCGTCCACGTCGCCGCCTCGCCGTACTGGACCGCACGCCAGTTCGGGCGCGAGGCGCTGATCCTCGCCGCGCTGCTCGCGCTCTACCACGCCGCGGTCGCGCTCGGCGTCCCCGCCGCCCGGCGCGAGCGGGCGGCATGACGCTGGCGCCCGCTCGCGACGGGGTGGCGATCGTCGCCTGCTCCACCTGCCGCCTCGCGGGTGCCGACCCCGCCGCCCCGCGCGACGGCGCGAAGCTCGCCGACGCGCTCCGCCGCCTCCAGTCGGCCGACCCGCGCTACGCCGCGATCGCGGTCGAGGCGATGCCCTGCCTGTTCGCGTGCGGCGACGCCTGCACCGTCCACCTGCGCGGCCCCGGCCGCATCGGCTATGTCCTCGGCCGCTTCGCCCCCACCGACGACGACGCCCGCGCGATCCTCGACTATGCCGCACGCTACGCCGACAGCGCGGAGGGCCAGGTGCCGTACCGCGACTGGCCCGAAGGCGTGAAGGGCCATTTCCTCGTCCGCGTCCCGCCCCCCGGCCGGATCGTCGCATGACATATTTCGCCGACGCCCAAGCCTTCGCCGACGCCCTCGCCACGCTGCCCGACGCCGACGCCCCCGCGATCGCCGCCGCCCGCGCCCGCCAGGCGCAGCTCACCAAGCCCCCCGGCTCGCTCGGCCGGCTCGAGGACATCGCGGTTTTCCTCGCCGGGTGGCAGCGCCACGCGATTCCCCGCATCGACCACGCCCGCGCGATCGTCTTCGCGGGCAACCACGGCGTCGCCGCGCGCGGCGTCAGCGCCTACCCCGCAGACGTCACCGCGCAGATGGTCGCCAATTTCGAGGCGGGCGGCGCCGCGATCAACGCGCTCGCCGCCACCGCGGGGCTCGACCTGTCGATCGTCGCGCTCGACCTCGACACCCCCACGCACGATTTCACGCAAGCCCCCGCGATGGACGACGCCGCCTGCCTCGCCGCGCTGAACGCCGGCGCCGCCAGCATCGCGGGCGCGGACATCGTCGTCCTCGGCGAAATGGGGATCGCAAATTCCACCGCCGCCGCCGCGCTCTGCGCGACCAGCCTCGGCGGCATCGCCACCGACTGGGTCGGCCGCGGCACCGGAATCGACGACACCGCGCTCGCACGCAAGATCGCCACGGTCGACGCCGCCATCGCCCTCCACGGCTGCGACCACGACGCATTCGAAACGCTGCGCCGCGTCGGCGGGCGCGAGACCGCCGCGATCACGGGCGCGGTCCTCGCCGCACGCCACGCGCGCATCCCCGTCATCCTCGACGGCTTCATCGGCACCGCCGCGATCGCCCCGCTCGCGCGCGCGAACCCGGCGATCGTCGCGCACTGCCTCGCCGGACACCGCTCGGTCGAGCCAGGCCACACCCGCCTGCTGGGCGCGCTCGCGCTCGATCCGCTGCTGTCGCTCGGGATGCGACTGGGCGAGGGCAGCGGCGCGGCGGTCGCGATGCTCGTCGTCCGCGCCGCGCTCGCCGCGCATGCCGGGATGGCCACCTTCACCGAAGCCGGGGTGTCGACGTGACGCAGGACTTCACGACGCTCTACCTGATGCGCCACGGCGAGCCCGCGCTCACCGGCCGGATGCTCGGCCGCACCGATTGCGACGCCACCCCCGCGGGCATCGCCGCCTGCGTCGCGCAGGCCGCCGACCTCGACGTTGCGCACATCGCCTCGTCCGATCTCGAACGCGCCGCCGCCTGCGCGCAGGCGATCGCGGACGGCCGCCCGGTCCTCTGCGATCCCCGCTGGCGCGAACTCGACTTCGGTGAATGGGACGGCCAGCGCGCCACCGACATCGATCGCGCGCTCGCCGAGCGCTTCTGGGCGGACCCCGATGGCGCCCCGCCGCCCGGTGGCGAGCGCTGGTCCGCGCTCGTGGCGCGCGTCGCCGCCGCGATCGACGCACTCCCCGCCGAGCCCACGCTGGTCGTCACGCATGGCGGCGCGATCCGCGCGGCGCTGTCGCACCTGTGCGGGCTCGATACCGATCAGGTCTGGGCGATCGACCTGCCCTATGCGGTCGTCGTCGCGCTGCGCATCTGGCCGGGCACGCAGCGTCCCGGCCAGCGATACGGCCAGATCACCGGCCTCTGGCCATGAAGCGCCTCGCGGTCGCGCTGTCGTTCCTGACGCGACTGCCCGTGCCGCAGGTCGAGGCCGAAGCGGCAGACTTCGCCGCCGCGATCCGCTGCTACCCGCTCGTCGGCCTGGCTGTCGGCGCGATCGTCGCAGGCGCGGCGTGGCTCGGTGCGCTGGCCGACCCATGGCTCGGCGCGCTCGCCGCGCTGATCGCCTGGGTCGCGGTCACCGGCGCGCTCCATCTCGACGGGCTCGCCGACGTCGCCGACGGCGTCGGCGCCGCGCACCGCGCTCCCGCCCGCCTCCTCGCGGTGATGGCGGACCCGCATGTCGGCAGCTTCGGCGTCGTCGCGCTGGTGCTCCAGCTGCTCGCCAAGCTCGTCGTCCTCCGTGCGCTCGTTGCCGATCCGCTCGCGATCGCGCTGGTCCCCTTCGCCGCGCGCATCGCCCCGCTGGCCTGGGCACGGTGGCTCCCGCCGCTCAAGCCCGGTGGCCTCGGCGCCACGATCGCCGGCGCGGTTCGCGCGCGCGACCTCATCGGCTGGAGCGCGCTGCTCGTCCTCGCCGCCACCACTGTCCCCGCCCTGCTCGCGACACCCGTCCTCGCGCTGGTCTTCGCAGTGTGGGCGAAGCACCGCATCGGCGGCGTTACCGGCGACGTCCATGGCGCAGGGATCGAACTGGTCGAGACGGCGCTGCTGGTCGCGGTCCTGACGACAACGCACTTGGTATAACGCCCGAAATCCATTTCACCGTCACCCCGGACTTGATCCGGGGTGACGCTTCTTCTGGGATGTTGGACAAAAGCGGGACCCCGGATCAAGTCCGGGGTGACGGTATGGTCTAGGTAAGGCCCTGCGCCCTCAGTCCGCCCGCCGCGCCACCGCCAGGATCGCGTCCACGTCGACGCACCGCTCCAACTCGCCCGCGATCGCCTCCAGCGCCGCATCGACCGACGCCGCATGGTCCGGCCCCACGCCCTCCGCCCCGATCCGCGCGAGCCACGGCCGCCGCTGCGCCGCCGCCCCGAACAGCCCGTGGACATAGCTTCCCGCCACCAGCCCGTCCGCGCTGATCGCGCCGTCGACCGATCCGTCCGCGAACCGCACCAGCGGTCGCGCCGTCCCCGCGCCCGACGTCACCCCCATATGCATCGCATAGCCCTCGAACGGCGCGCCCAGCGCGGTGCCGGACACCCGCTCCAGCGTCTTCGCCCCCGTCAGCACCGTCTCGACGTCGAGCAGCCCCAGTCCCGCCGCGACCCCCGCCGGCCCCTCGACCCCGTCGGGATCCGCCACGCTCCGACCCAGCATCTGATACCCGCCACACAGGCCCAGCACCGGTCGCCCCTGCCGATGATGCGCGAGAATATCGGTATCCCACCCCTGCGCGCGCAGGAAGGCGAGGTCCGCGATCGTCGCCTTCGATCCCGCCAGCACGATCAGGTCCGCGCGCGGGATCGGCTGCCCCGGCGGCACCATCACCAGCGACACGCCCGGCTCCAGCCGCAACGGATCAAGATCGTCGAAGTTGGATATCCGCGCGGTGATCGGGCACGCGATCACCTTCGCGCCCCCCGCCGCCGCGCCGGGCCGCTCGAGGATCACCGCATCCTCGCTCGGCAGCCGCACCGCGTCCGCCAGCCACGGCACCACCCCCATCCGCTGCCACCCCGTCATCGCCGCGATCGCGCGATAGCCGTCGTCGAACAGCGCGGGATCGCCACGGAACTTGTTGACGAGGAAGCCGTGGATCATCGTCGCGTCCTCGGGCGCGATCACCGCCTTCGTCCCCACCAGCGCCGCGATCACCCCGCCGCGATCGATATCGCCGACCAGCACCACCGGCACGCCTGCCGCGCGCGCGAACCCCATGTTCGCGATGTCGCCCGCGCGCAGGTTGATCTCCGCCGGGCTCCCCGCGCCCTCGACCACGACGATGTCGGCCTCCGCGCGCAGCCGACGATAGCTCGCGAGCACGTCGTCCAGCAGCCCCTCGCGCCCCTCGCGCCAGTTCCGTGCCTGCAACGTCCCGCGCACCTTGCCATGGACGATCACCTGCGAGGTCCGGTCGCCCTGCGGCTTGAGCAGCACCGGGTTCATGTCGACCGACAATTCCGCGCGCGCCGCGATCGCCTGCGTCGCCTGCGCGCGCCCGATCTCGCCGCCATCGGGGGTGACCGCGGCGTTGTTCGACATGTTCTGCGGCTTGAACGGACGCACTGTCAGCCCGCGATTCGCGAACACCCGGCACAACCCCGCGACCAGCACCGACTTGCCCACGTCGGAGCCCGTCCCCTGCAACATCACAGCGCCCCCGCGACACCCGAAGGGTTCGCCTACCAAGCCCACGCGACGCCTCCCGCGACGATCCACAGCAACAGGCACGCGCGCCGATACACCTGCAGCGCGCGCGTCACGTCGCCGGCCTTCGGGTCGCGCCCGTCGCCGATCCACGGCTTCAACTGCGTCACCCCGTCATACGATACCGGCCCCGCTAGCCGGACGCCCAGCACCCCCGCCATCGCCGCCTCGGGCCATCCCGCATTAGGCGAGGCATGCCGCCGCGCATCGCGCCGCATCGTCGCCCAGCCCCCCGCGCCCGCCACGCAGAGCAACACGCCGGACAGCCGCGCCGGCCCCCAGTTCGCGCCATCGTCTACCCGCGCCGCCGCCCAGCCGAACGCGCGCCACCGCGGCTCCTTGTGCCCGATCAGGCTGTCCGCGGTGTTGATCGCCTTGTACGCCCACACCCCCGGCAGCCCGAGCAGCATCAGCCAGACCAGCGGCGCGACGACGCCGTCGCAAAAGCTCTCCGCCAGGCTCTCGATCGCGGCGCGCGAAACCCCCGCCTCGCCCAGCGCCGCGGTATCGCGCCCGACGATCATCGCCACCGCCCGCCGCGCCGCGGGCAGGTCCCCGCGCATCAACGCCGCGCCGACCGGCACGACATGATCGTTGAGGCTCCGCTGCGCCAGCGCCGGCGCCGCCATCACCGCAACCGCGACCCATGCCCACCGCCCCAGCCACAGCGTGGCCAGCGCCTGCACCCCCCAAGCGACACCGCCCGAGACGCCGACGACCATCACGAGCGTTGCGACGCCCAGCACCCGCCGCCGCCGGTCCGACGCGCGCGCATCGTTCCACCACGCCTCGCACCGCGAAATCCCCCACGCGAACGCCCCCACCGGATGCCCGACGCGCGCATAGACCCACCCCGGCCACCCGACCGCGGCGTCGATCGCCAGCGCGACCAGGGCGACCGGATCACCCACCCGCCAGCGCCGCCTCGACCCGCGCCAACACCGCAGGGTCCGCGGGCACGCCGAACCGCACCCGTCCCGGCGCTTCCGCGAACGGCCGCACCAGAATCCCCACCCGCGCCAACGTCTCGAACAGGGGCCGTTCGCTCTCCACCAGCCGGAACAGCGGGCACGCCCCCTGCCCCACCAGCCCCTGCCGCCCGAGCATCGCATCGAACGCCGCCGCGTCCGCCGCCAGCCGCGCCTGCGTCGCCGCGATCCAGTCCGCATCCCGGTACGCCGCGGTGCCATAGGCGATCGCGGTCGCCGACACCGGCCAGCTCCCCAGCAGCGCCCGCAACCGCGTCACGATCCCGGCCGGCGCGATCACGAACCCCAGCCGCACCCCCGCCAGTCCGAAAAATTTCCCGAACGATCGCAACACGATCGTCCGCTCCGGCAGCGCGGGCACGATGCTCGCCCCCGGCACCGCCTCGGCATAGGCCTCGTCGACGATCAGCCACCCCGCCCCCGCCCGCGCGATCACCGCATGCGTCGACAGCACCCGCCCGTCAGGGTTGTTCGGGTTCGCCAGCACCAATGTCCCGAAATCCGCCCGCGCACCTTCGATCGCGACCGGCACCGACGCGCTGAACGCTTCGCCATGCGTCCGATACCCCGGAACCACAGATCGCACCGGCCCGGGCAGCTCGCATTGCGCGAGCAACCGCAGCGCCAGTTCGCTCCCCGGCACCGCGACGACGGTGTCGGGCGATGCCCCGAAGCGCCCGGCGGCCGCAGCCTCCAGCCCCGCCAGCGCGTCGGGCGACGGCAACCGCGTCAGGTCGATCGCCAACGGTGCGCGGGGCCGCCACGCCACCGGGTTGATGCCGGTCGACAGGTCGATCCACGGCCCCGGCGCGTGCGGATACAGCGCCGCCGCCCGGTCCACCCGCCCGCCATGCTCCACGAACGCGTGCGCTGCTGCCCGATCCATCGCGACGCCCTAGGATCAACCCGCCGCCCCCGCATCCCCTTTCGTCATCCCCCACGAAAAACGGGAAACCTCACCCCAGCCCGTGCGACTTCGCCCACGCCTCGAACAACCCCGGCCACGCCGCCGCCGGCTTCCCCGCCGCCCCGCGCAGGCCGAAGCCATGCCCGCCCCGCTCGAACAGATGCGTCTCCACCGGCACGCCCGCGCGCTTCAGCGCCGCCCGGAATTCGATCGTGTTCCCCACGTCGACGGTCGCATCGTCCTCCGCATGAACGAGAAAGCATGGCGGCGTTCCCGCCGTCACGTTCGCCGACGTCGTATGCGCCCGCTCCAGCGCCGGCGAGGCGTCGCGCCCGATCAGCTGCGTGCGCGACCCGCTATGCCCCAGCGGCAGCGCCATCGACTGCACCGCATAGATCGGCGCGATCGCATCGGGCCGCGCGTCCAGCCGGTCCGCCGCATCGACCGGCGCATAGGTCCCCGCCGCGAACCGCGTGCCCAGGTCGCCGCACACATGCCCGCCCGCGGAAAACCCCATCGCCGCCACCCGATCGGGCACGATGCCATACGCCGCCGCCCGCGCGCGGATCACGCGCATCGCACGCTGCGCATCCGACAGCGCGACGTCCGGCCCCGCCGCCCAGCCGTCCCCCGGCAGCCGGTAGAACAGCACGAACACCGTATAGCCCCGCGCCGCCAGCCAGCGCGCGATCTCATACCCCTCCTTGTCGACGACGATCCGCACATAGCCGCCGCCCGGCATCACCAGCACCGCCGATCCGTTCGGCGTCGCCGGGCGGAACACCACCAGCCGCGGCCGCGCGACGCCGCGCACCGCGCGATCGGTCCGCGCCGGGTCCACGCTCCGCTCGTCGACCGTCTCGACCGGCAGCGTAGCGGTCGCCCCCGGCGCGCCGCCCGGCCACAGGTCGATCGTCTCGACCGGATCCGCGATCGCCGGCCGGCGCGGGCCCGCGGGCGGCGCGGTCTGTGCGGAGGCCGCAGCGGCGACCCCGGTCGCCAGCGTGCCCAGCATCACATGGCGGCGGTCGATCATCTCAGGTTCCCGGCTGGATATAGGGCACGCGCGCGAACAGTTCGCGCTGCCAGCGCCGCGGATCGTCCTCGACGCGCGACGCCACATCGAAGATCATCGTCGCGCGTCGCGTCAGGTCGTAGCGCGGCCAGCCCCGTCCCGGATCGCCGGTCGCGGCAAAGCTGACGAACGCGTCCTGCATCGCCTTGCTCGCCGCCCGCGCGTCCGCTCCCGTCCCGGTCTGCGACCCCGGCGCCGCCAGCGTCCCGAACACCAATGGAATGTCGATCGTGTGGAACGCGCCGCGCCGCGGATCCGTCCGCGACGCGAAGTCGACCTGGTACACCCAGGCCGGCGCGCTTGCCGCCGCGCGCGCCTCCGCCTCGATCACCTGCCCGCGCCAGCTCCGCGCCGCCGTCGTCGCGGCATAGAACACGTCCGACGGCGACCATGCCGGATACTGCGCGCGATACTGCGCCACCACCCATTCGGGCAGGATGTCGATCCGCATCTCGGGCACGATCGCAGCGGCGAGGGTGTCCCACGTCAGCGCCTTCACCCGCGTCGAATCGGGCGCAACGAACGCGCGCGTCTCGTCGCGGACGTTGCCCAGGATCATCGGCACCGCGCACCCTTGCGGACTGGCGTCGGGCCAGAACGGATGTCGCGACAGCGTCCGCATGTCGAGGACGGGTCCGAAATACACGCCCCCGCCCAGGATCGGATCGACCGCGTCGAGCGCCTCGACCAGCCGCTCGACCGGCATCGCCATCAGCGGCGACAGATCGCGCTCGTCGACCTTCAGCCACGCCAGATACGCCCGCGCGCGCTCGGTGGCGTGGAGCGGGCCCGACGCGGTCACCTGCTGCCCGCTCATCGTCGCGGCGCGGTGGAACAGGCCCTTCGCCGCGGGCGTCGCGGTCAGCGTCGCGATCTTGGCGCCCCCGCCCGACTGGCCGAACACCATCACCCGCGCCGGATCGCCCCCGAACGCCGCGATATTGTCACGCACCCAGCGCAGCGCGAGGATCAGGTCGAGCTGCCCCGCATTGCCGCTGTCGGGAAACCGCGCATCCAGCCGCGCGAGATACAGATAGCCCAGCGCGTTGAGCCGGTGGTTCACCGTCACCACCACCACGTCGCCCCGCGCCGCCAGCGCCTGCCCGTCGTTGAGCGGGTCGGTGACGCTGCCGTTCGCATAGGCGCCGCCATGGATATACAGCATCACCGGCTTCTTCGCGCGCGGGTCCGCCGCGGTCCAGACGTTCAGGAACAGGCAGTCCTCGGACTGCGGCGTATACGCGCCCTTCTGCGGGCACACCGCCCCGAACGCACGCGCCTCGCGCCGCTGCCCCGGCAGCGACATCGCCACCGGCGCGCGAAACCGCTCTGCCCGCCCATAGCGGATCCCGCGAAACGCGCGCACCCCGCCGTCACGCGTGCCGACGAAGTCCCCCGACGGCGCGCGCACCACCGCATCGCCCTGCGCGCGCGCCACGCCCGCCAGCAGAACCGCCGCGCTCCCGCCAACCACCGCGCGCCGCGTGAAACCCTCGGTCATCTTACCCCACCGTCATCCCAGCGAACGCTGGGATCTCTCTCGACCACGCGAAACCTCAGTCCCGCAGATCCCAAACTCACCGCCGCACGTCGAGCCCGCCCGCCAGATACGCCTCGACATCCGCCGCCCGGAACAGCGCCGCATCCCCCGGCAGCGAATGCTTGAGCGCCGCCAGCGCCAGCCCCGTCCGCGCCGCATCCTCCAGGTCCCCGCCCGAGCGCAGCGCATGCAGCACGCCCGCCGCGAACGCGTCGCCCCCGCCGATCCGGTCGACGATCCCCGACAGCACCACTTCCGCGGTCTGCGCCACCGCAGCGCGCGTCTCCACCCGCGCCGCCAGCCGATGCCGGTCGACATCCTCCACCACCCGCGCGGTCGACGCGATCGTCTGCAACCGCGGGAACGCCGCGAACGCCGCCTCCGCCGCATGCCGCCGCCGGTCCTCGCCGTCGCCTGAGAAATCGTCGCGCCCCAGCAGCAGCGCGATGTCGCGGTGGTTGCCGAACAGCAGGTCCGCGTGGCGCACCAGTCGCGTCAGGATCGCACGCGGGTCGCTGTCCCACCGCGCCCACAACTTCCCCCGCCAGTTCCCGTCGAACGATACCGCCACCCCGCGCGCCGACGCCGCCTCGACCGCCGCCAGCGCGCTTGCCGCCGGCACCGCCCCCAGCGCGGGCGTGATCCCCGACAAATGCAGCCGGTCGACGCCGTCGAGCAGCCCGTCCCAGTCCCACGCCGAAACCGGCGCCTCCGCGAAGCTCGACCCCGCCCGGTCGTAGATCACCTCGGTCGCGCGCAGCCCCGCGCCCGAGGTCACGAGGTACAGCCCCATCCGCTCCCCCGTCAGCGCGATATGCCGCGTGTCGACCCCGTGCCCGCGCAGCGTCGTGACAGCCGCGCGCCCCAGGTCGTTGTCCGGCACCGCACTCGCGAACGCCACGTCGTGCCCCAGCTTCGCCAGCTGCGTCGCCACGTTCGCCTCCGCGCCCGCCACCCACACGTCCAGCCGCGGCGTCTGCAACAGCATCTCGCGACCAGGCGGCGACAGCCGCAGCATGATCTCCCCGAACGCCAGCAGCCGCCCGCTCACCGCGCCAGCCATCCGCCGTCGACCGCGAGGATATGGCCCTGCACGTACTTCGCCGCATCGGACGCGAGGAACACCGCCGCGCCGCCCAGATCCTCCGCGTCGCCCCATCGCCCCGCCGGGATCCGGTCGAGGATCGACCGGTTGCGCGCCTCGTCCGCCTGGAGCGCCGCGGTATTGTTGGTCGCGATATAGCCTGGCGCGATCGCGTTCACCGTCACGCCGTGCTTCGCCCATTCGTTGGCGAGCAGCTTGGTCAGCCCGCCGACGCCGCTCTTCGACGCGGTGTAGCTCGGCACGCGGATCCCGCCCTGGAAGGTCAGCATCGACGCGATGTTGATGATTCGCCCGCCCCCTTGCGCGATCATGTGCCGGCCCGCCGCCTGGCACAGGAAGAACACCGATTTCAAATTGGTGTCGATCACCGCATCCCAGTCGTCCTCGCTGAAATCGACCGCGTCGGCCCGCCGGATGATGCCCGCATTGTTGACGAGGATATCGACCCCGCCCAGCGCCGCCACCGTCTCGTCGACGACGCGCCGGACCGGCTCGATCGTCGACAGGTCCGCCGACACGATCGCGGCCCTGCGCCCGAGCGCGCGGATCTTCTGCGCGGTATCCTCGGCCGGGGTCCGCCCGACGCACGCCACGTCGGCGCCCGCGGCGGCGAGCGCGACCGCGATCGCCTGTCCGATCCCGGTATTCGCACCGGTGACGATCGCGACCTTGTCCGCAAGGTCGAAGGGGTTGGTCATGGAGTGCCTCAAATCCCCCCTCCCGCGTGCGGGAGGGGCCGGGGGTGGGCTCGCGCTGGATCACGAGCGATACCGCTGGAGGCCGGCCGGGCGCCCACCCCCAACCCCTCCCGCATGCGGGAGGGGAGCTCTCACGTCACGCCAGCTGGCAAATGTCCAGCACCGTCATGTCGGTGTAATCCTGGTTCTCGCCCGCCATCGCCCAGATGAACGCATAGGCCTTCGTGCCGCTGCCCATATGGACCGACCAGGGCGGCGAGATCACCGCCTCTTCGTTCGCCATCACGATGTGGCGCAGGTTCTCGCCCTCGCCCATGTAGTGGAAGACGCGGTCGTTCTCGCCGTCCAGCTCGAAGTAGAAATAGATCTCGCTGCGGCGCTCGTGGATGTGCGGGGGCATCGTGTTCCACACGCTGCCCGGCTTCAGCACCGTCAGCCCCATCACCAGCTGCGCCGAATCGCAGATCCCCGGGATCACCATCTGGTAGATCGTGCGCTCGTTCGATTCCTCGAGGCTCCCGCGCTCCAGCGCGGTCGCATCGGCGACCGAGACCAGCCGCGTCTGGAACGCCTTGTGCGCCGGGCACGACGCCAGATAGAAGCGCGCGCCCTCGCCCGAGAACACGACGTCCTTCGCGCCCATCGTGACGTACAGGCAGTCCTTGTTGCCCAGCGTGAACGCCTCGTCGTCGACCGTCACGATGCCCGTAGCCGCACCGACATTGACCACCGCCAGCTCGCGCCGCTCGAGGAACGGGTGCCCCGCCGCCGAGGCGGGCTCGGTCTGCGCGGGCAGCGTCACCGCCTCGCCCGCCACCGCGACGCCACCGATCACGAACCGGTCGGCGTGCGTGTAGTTCAGCACGCACTCGCCGCTGCGGAACAGGTCCTGGATCAGGTAGCGGTCGCGCAGTTCGTCGTTCGAAACGCACTCCATCATGTCGGGATGCGTGGCGTAATAGGTGCGGTCGAACATCAGTCGGGCTCCGGGATGCGATGAAAGGGTCGCGCGGCAGGGCGGGGTATCGCGCGTCGCGCCATCACATCCTCCTCCCGCGTTCATGTACAACGTCGGCCACCTTGGTAACCGGTGTCAGACGCCGTTGCAAGTCATCCTCCCGGTCCGGCGACCGACGCACGCCGGATCAGCGTCGACAGGAACAGCGACGGCTCCTCGACCGGCTCGATCCCGCCCTCGCCGGCGATCAGCTTGAGCGCCGCGGATCGCGCCATCGACGCGATCGGCCAGCGAACCGTCGTCAGCGGCGGCCATACATGGGCCGCGATCGGGGTATCGTCGAACCCGATGATCGACAGGTCGCGCGGAATCTCCAGCCCGCGCTGGCGCGCCGCGTGGATCACGCCCGCCGCCATCTCGTCGTTCGACGAGAAGATCGCGGTCGGCCGCGGCATCAGGTCCAGCAGCCGGTCGGCGGCGACCAGCCCCGATTCGAACGTATAGTTGCCGTCCGCGATCAGGCTGCGCGGCAGCGTGATTCCCGCGCCCGCCACCGCATCCTCGAACCCCTGCCGCCGCTCCCGCGCGGACCGGAATCCATGCGGCCCGCCGACCAGCCCGATCCGCGTGTGGCCCTGCGCGATCAGATACTCGACCGCGCCGCGCACCGCCTCGCGGTCGTTCGACGCGACCATATGCTCGGGCGTGTCGAGCACCGCGGAGCCCATGCGGACATAGCGGCACCCTATCGCGTCACACAATTGCGCCACGCTGTCGTTCTCGCTGACCGGCGGCAGCAGCAGCACCCCGAACAGCCGCTGCCGCTCGAGGAAATGCCGAAGATCGTCGAGCATCGTCGCAGACCCACGGTCGAGCGGACGCACCACCATCTCGAACTCGGTTCCGCGCAGCGCCTCCAGCATGCCCTGCTGGACGTTCATCACGGTCTGCGCATTCGGGTTGTCGTGGACCAGCCCGATCAGGAAGTTGCGCCTGAGCGCCAGCGCGCGCGCCTGCGGATTGGGGATATAGCCCAGGTCGCCGATCACCGCCTCGACGCGCTTGCGCGTATCGTCGTTGAGCAACGGGGACCGGTTGATGACGCGGCTGACGGTCTTCTTCGACACCCCCGACAGGCGGGCGACATCGTTGATGGTCGGCTGGCCGGTCTTGCGCATTGGCCCGACATAGCCCGCCGCATCCGCGACGACCAGCCCGGCAAACCGAATCTGACACCGGTTACGGACAACTGACCCTCGGCCGTCACCCCGGATAAAGCCCGGAATGACGTGAAGGATCGACAAGGCGCGCAGCCAATCGCGCAACCCCGCTTGCCAATGACACCGGTTTCCCATACGCACGTCGCCAACGACGACAAAAGGGGAGGATCCGCGGCGGTGCAAGGACACGAGCTGAGCGAAGACCAGGCAGCGATCGCGCACGCCTTCGTGAACGCGCGCCGCGCGGGTGCCGCGCTCATCGATTATCCGGGGACGGTTCCCGCCTCGCTGGCGGAGGCCTATGCAGTCCAGGACGCCGCGATCGCGCTCGCCGCGCGCCCGGTCGCGGGCTGGAAGGTCGGCCGGATCAACCCGCCGCTCGACGGCACGAACCGACTGTCGGGCCCCATCTTCGCCGATCAGGTCTACACCGCCGATGGCGTGGCGATGCCCGTGATCGCGGGTGGATTCGCCGCGGCGGAGGCGGAATTCCTGCTGCGGATCGGCACCGCGCCCGATCCCGCCAAGCACAGCTACACGCTCGACGAGGCGCGCGCGCTGATCGACGCGGTCCATGTCGGGATCGAGATCGCGAGTTCGCCCTTCCCCGGCATCAACCGGCTCGGCGCGACCGTCACCGTCTCCGATTTCGGCAACAACAACGGCCTGCTCGTCGGCGCCGAGGCCGAGGGCTGGCGCAACGCGGACATCAACGACTGGACGGTCGAGCTCCATGTCGATGGCACCCGCATCGGCACGGCGACCAGCGCGGCGATGCTCGACGGCCCGTTCGGGGCCGCCCGCTACCTGTTCGAGCACATGGCTGCGCGCGGCGTCGCGCTCGATGCCGGACAATGGATTTCCAGCGGCGCGGTCACCGGCGTCCACGAGGTGTCGATCGGCGACCGCGTGACCGCGACGTTCGACGGCAGGTTCGCGGTATCCTGCACGATCACCGCCCAGTAACAGACGAAACGGCCCGGAAAGAGGCCGCAACGACACTTTCAGGAGAGCGAGGATGGCGACCCCATCGATGCCGCACCCGCCGCAGTTCGACAGTTCCGCCGCAACCGCGAAGGTCGGGCGGTATCGCTGGGTGATCTGCGCGCTGCTGTTCGCGGCGACCGCGATCAACTATGTCGATCGCCAGATGATCGGGGTGCTCAAACCCACGCTCCAGGCGGAGATGGGCTGGACCGAGACCGACTTCGCCAACATCATCTTCTGGTTCCAGCTCGCCTATGCGATCGGCTATGTCGGGTTCGGCAGGGTCGTCGACGTCGTCGGCGCGCGGCTGGGCTACACGATCGCGATCGTGATCTGGACGATCAGCCACATGGCGCATGGCCTGGCGGGGGGCGTCACCCAGTTCGCACTGGCCCGCGCGGGCCTGGGCATCGGCGAGGCGGGCAATTTCCCGGCGGGCATCAAGGCGGTGACCGAGTGGTTCCCGCAGAAGGAACGCGCCTACGCGATCGGGCTGTTCAACGCGGGCGCGAACGTCGGCGCGATCATCACCCCGCTGCTGGTGCCGATGATCGTGCTGATGTTCGACTGGCGGATGGCGTTCTACATCACCGGCGTCTTCGGGCTCGTCTGGCTGGCGGCATGGCTCGCCATCTATCGCCGCCCGTCCGAGCATCCCAGGGTCTCCGCCGCCGAGCTCGCGTGGATCGAGCAGGACCCCGCCGACCCGTCCGCGACGATGGGCTGGGGCACGCTGCTGACGGTGCGCGAGACCTGGGCCTATGCGGTGGGCAAGTTCTGTATCGACCCGATCTGGTGGTTCTTCCTGTTCTGGCTGCCGGGCTATCTGTTCCAGCGCTACGACCTCGATCTCAAGACGTTCGGCCTGCCGCTCGCCGCGATCTACCTGATCTCGGACGGCGGCAGCATCGCGGGCGGCTGGCTGTCGTCGCGGCTGATCCGCAAGGGCTGGAGCGTCAACCGCGCGCGCAAGCTGACGATGTTCATCTGCGCGTGTTGCGTCCTCCCGATCTTCTTCGCGCAGTCGATCACCAGCGTCTGGTCCGCGGTCCTCGTCATCGGCCTCGCCACCGCGGCGCACCAGGCCTTCTCCGCGAACCTCTACACCATCCCGTCGGACATGTTCCCGCGCGGCGCGGTGGGCTCGGTCGTCGGGATCGGCGGCACGGTGGGCGCGATCGGGGGCATGTCGATGGCGCTGTTCACCGGGCACATCCTCGATTCGACCGGCAACGACTATCGCGTCCTGTTCGCCATCGCGGGCAGCGCCTATTTCGTCGCGCTGCTGGCGATCCACCTGCTCAGCCCGCGCCTCGCGCGGGTCGAGCCGGCCTGAGATACCGACTGTCCCCACCCGTCGCCATCGCTCCCTCTCCCATCGGGGAGAGGGAAGGGACCCATCGCACAGCGATGGGAAGGGTGAGGGCAGCCCCCCGCGGAGACCTGCGTTGAAGATATCGACTTCCCTCGTCGCCCTCGCGATCGCGCTCGCCGCGAATCCCGCCGCCGCGCAGGACCTCCTCTTCCGCGTCTCCGCCGACAAGGGCGCGACGGCGGACGTCGCACAAGGCGACCCCGTCCCCAATTTCCGCAGCGCCGTCACCACCGTGCCCGACGGCGCGATCGGCCCCGCGCTGCGCTGGGCGGACGAGGGCTATGTCGCGTGGAACGCCCCCGGCAACATCCGCGCGCAACGCGGTACGCTCGCCTTCTTCTGGCGCGCGCGCGACGCGGTCGGTGAGGCCCCCTTCAACATCTTCCGCGTCGGCTTCGCGGATCATTCCAGCTGGGACATGGCGTTCTTGCGCGTCGACTGGAACGGCCACGGCTTCGACGCTTTCGTCACCGACGCCGGCCTGTCGCGCGTCCGCGTCTCCTCGACCGTCGCGATCCCCGACCCCAAGGCATGGCACCATATCGCCGTCGCATGGGACGAGACGACCGGCGTCCGCCTCTATGTCGACGGCCGCGAAGTCGCGCGGCGCGACCAGAAGGCAGACCTCGATTCGGGCCTCGACCAGTTCGGCCTCGCCGGCCGCGTCCTGTCGCCGCATCAGGTCCAGAGCCGCTACAATTTCATGCGCGGCTCCGATCTCGACGAGATCCGCGTCTATGACGGGATGCTCGCCCCCGCCGCAATCGCCGCACTCGCCGACAAGCGTGACCCCGCGCCCGCTCCCGTTGAAGACACCCCCGCCCGCCGCGCCGCATGGCTCCACCGCTACGGTTGGGACCGCACGCTACCGCCCGCCCTCGACGCACCCGTCACGCGCGTCCGCAAGGTCGAGTTCGCCGACGCGAAGGACCTGAAGCAGTGGATGTACAAGGGCGTCGACGGCATCGCCGAGACGACCTGGCCCGGCGTCTACAACCGCTCCCGCCTTCCCGGCCGCCACGATTATTTCGAGCTTCCCGACTGGAACACCTATGTCGAGGGCGGCAAGCGCTACGACCTGACGATCCCGCCAGGCGAGCGCGTGAACCAGATCGAGATCCGCGGCGCCGCGTACGGCACGCTCGACTGGAACGGCACGGTGCTGGCGAAGCGCCCGCAAGGCGTCGCCCGCAGCGTCGACCGCGTCGCCCCGCGCGAGGGCGGCGTCCTGCACGTCACCAACGTCATGCAGGAACAGCCGATCCAGGAGATCTGGGCGTACGACATCGGTGCCGGCACCGAACCGAAAGGCAGCTTCAAGCTCGCCTACACGATCGACGCCGCCGCCGCGCCGGACATGGCGGCGCTTGGCGCCCTCAACGCGCACATCGCCGGCCGCTACGCCCCCGACGAACGCACCACCGTGCTCGCGCTCCCCTCTTCGGGGATCAAGGCCGCGGTCGGCGCGGGCAGCGCGGGCGCGACCGGCACCGCGGCGCGCCACGCCGCCGCCGCGCCGATCGTCCACATCCTGATCCCCGCCAGTTTCGGCGACGCCGCCCCCGACAAGCCGCTCGCGCGCGCCTGGGACTATGGCTGGCAGAACCTCCACGACGGGCTCGACGGCATTGCGATCGATCTGCCCGCGATGAAGGTGGCACCCGGCCGCGACGGCCTCGTCGCGCTCAACATCAAGGTCCACGATCCGCTCTGGCCCGCGCGCGACCTGATCGATCTTTCGGTCTCGGTCCGTCCTGGCGAGGCCCGCACGCTGTGGCTCGACCTGCGCGACCGCATCCTCTCGAACGACAGCATGGCGCTGACGATCGCGTCCTCCGCCCCCGATTTCACCGCCGACGCGCTGAACGGCGCGAAGATCCGCCTCGTCTTCAAGCCGCGCGCCGACGCGCTCGCCGAGCATGTCTCGGACAGGTTCGCGCAGGTGAAGGACAATTGGGGCTTCCTCGTCGAGGAGCACACCGCCTCGAAACGCGCCGCACTCTACGCCCGCGTCTTCGCCGACATCACGGACCTGCTCCGCGTCGCCCCCGATCACGCACAGGCGCGCGCCTATTGGGCGGACATCAACTATCGCCCGGAGAACCTTCCCCCGGTCGCGCAGACCCCGGTCCCGCCGGGCGTCCCCGCCTGGGCGCATCGCCAGCTCGAGGACCTGTCGCAGGTCCGCCGCTTCGTCACCTGGTGGATCGACGAGCGGCAGGTTCCGTACGGCGACTTCGGGGGCGGCCTCTCTGACGACAGCGACCTGACGCAGCAATGGCCCGGCCTCGCGCTGATGGGGGTCGAGCCCGACAAGGTGAACGCCTCCCTGCGCGCGCTGTCCGACGCGGTCTACAGGAACGGCATGATCGAGCGCGGCCTCGGCACGATCACCACCGACGAGCTCCACGCCTATGAGGAAGGGCTCAATTCGGACGCCGAACGCCTCTACCTCAACTGGGGCGAACCCCGCGCGATCGAGCGGATCATGGCGACCACCAGGGCGCTCGGCGGCGTGATCCTCACCAACCCCGCCGGCCACCGCCATTTCGCCAGCAACTGGTACGGCGCGCGAACGATGTACCGCGAGGGCGCGTGGGAGTGGCAGAAGCCCTATTCCTTCACCGTCCTCCATGGCCCGATGCTGCTCGGCCTCTACAATGCCAGCCCCGCCGCGCGCGGCCTCGTCACCGGGGTGGTCGACGGCTGGATGGCGCACGGGACGCAGGATGCGAAGGGCCTGTGGGCCTATCCCAACGAGATCAACTGGCGCACCGACGCCACCCGCACCGGCGACGGCGGCGGCGCGACCACGCCCTTGCAGGGCGCATGGGCGGCGTGGCGCTTCACCGGGGATACGAAATATCTCCGCCCGATCGAGACACGCCTCGCCAGATCGGGCGCGGGCGCGCTCTCCGAGTTCAGCGAGAACGCGTTCGACCTCATGCCCGGCGGCACCGCGCTGCGCGGCAAGCTCGCCACGTCGTCCTCGAGCGACGATTTCGCGCGCTACGCCCGCTGGGCCGCGACCGGCGACACCGCACCGCTCGCCGCGCTCCACGAAGCCGCGATCGCCGACAAGCGCGCGCGCGCATACATGTATACCGAGGGCCATTGGTGGTCCGACCGCGTCGACCAGCCGAGCGACATCCTCCAGCGCGAGCGCCTCGGCGGCGTCGCGCTGCGCCGCAACCAGACATGGCCCGGCAACACCGTCAGCTGGCGCTTCGCCGACACCGCCGCGGCGGAGCAGGTCGCGATCCTCGTCCCCGGCGCCACCCGCGACCGCTTCCGCGTCATCGCCTGGAACACCACCGCCACGCCGCAACCCGCAACGATGACCGCGTGGTCCGTCACCGCCGGCCGCTGGACGATGACGCGCGCGACCAGCCCCGACGAGGGCCGCACGCTCACCGGCGCCACCGCCCCCGAACCCGTCACGCTCGAACGCAGCGCCTCGGTTCTCGTGACGTTCGCGCCGAACACCACGACCGTCTACGATTTCGCGCTCGCCACGCCCGGCGACCCGGTCGACACGCGTCCCGATCTCGGCATCGGCACGGACGACGTGGCGATAGAGCGCCGGCAGGTCGCGGTCACCGTCCACAGCCTCGGCGCGCGCGCCACGCTCGGCGGCACCGCCACGCTCGTCGACGCGCAGGACCGCGCCCTCGCCACCGCCCCGATCCCCGCGCTCGCGGCCCCGCTCGACCTGATACCGAAGACCGCGACGGTCCGCCTGACGATCCCGCGCGGGGTCGATCCCGCGACGCTCGCGGTCCGCGTCGCGATCCCCGGCGACGCGCCCGAGGTCACCCGCCTCAACAACCGCGTGCCGCTGCGGTGACCCCCACCCGCCGCGCCGTCCTCGCCGGCGTCGCCGCAGGGCTCGCCATTCCGGCCCGCGCCGCGACCGACGATATCGGCGCAGCGCTCGACGCCGCCCGCACTACCGATCCCGCGACCGCGCTCGCGAGCCTCGCCCGGTTCGACCCCGCCACGCTCACGCCCGCGCGCCGGCTCGACCTGCAAGCCGCCCGCGCCGGCCTTGCGATCGACGCGACGCTCGCGCGCCGCCTCGCCCCCGGCCGTCGGCCGTACCGCGTCACCCCCCGCGCCGGCGCATGGCAGGCCGCCCGCCCGACCGCGGAGGCGATCGACCGCGACACCACGCTCCTCACCGCCGATCGTGCCGCAGGCGTCGTCCTCCCCCGCGCGATGCTCGACCGCACGATCGCCGCGCTCGACGCCGCGCTCGACACCGCCGCCGCCCCCGTCGCCGCCCCCGTCGCCGCCGCGATGACGCGCCAGCGCGATACCCTCGCCGCGCAGCGCCCCGCCGCCCCCGCCGAGCCCGGCCTGTCACGCCTCCCCGATGGCGCCACACTCTACGCCCTGCTCCTCCAGCGCGCGGGCGGTACGCTCGACCCGGCCGTGGCCCACCGCCGCCTCGTCCGAACCCGCGACCGCCTGCTCGCAGAGGCCGACCGCGCCTTCGCCACGCTCGGCCACCGTCGCGGCCCGATCGGCACGCGCTACACCGCATTGTGGCACGATCCGCGCCACCTCTACCCCGACAGCGATACCGGCCGCGCGGAAGCGGTCGCCGACATGACCCGCACCCTCGCCGATCAGCGCACGCGCGCACCCGCGCTCGCCGGCGCGGTCCCCGCCTTCTGCCTCGACGTCTCGGTGCGCGCGCTCTCCCCGGCCGAGATCGCCGCGGGCAAGCAGGGCTATCGCGAGCCCCCCGCGCCCGGCGGCCCCGGCGCCTATGTCGTCGACCTGCGCGACATCCGCCGTCGCCCGCGCTGGACGCTCCCCGCGGTCGTCGCGCACGAACTGCTGCCCGGCCACATGATCCAGCTCGGCCTCGAGCAGGTCACCCCACCGCACCCGCTCCGCGTCGAGTACGCCGCCGCGTTCGTCGAGGGCTGGGCGATCCATGCCGAGGCCGCGATGCGCCCTGCCGACCCGCTCGCACAGCTCGGCCGCCTCCACTGGCTGCTCTTCCGCACCGCCCGCGCGATCGCCGACATCGACCTCCATCTCCACGGCGCGACCCCCGCGCAGGTCCGCGCCGACCTGATCGAAACGCACGGCGAGCCCGCCTATTTCGCGCCGTTCGACGAGGAGATCGACCGCATCACGCTCGAACCCGGCAGCCGCGCCGCCGACGCGCTGGTCTGGCTTGCGATCGACGCCGCGGTACGGGGCTCCCCCACACGCCGCGCCGCGATCCTCGCGAACGGCCGCAAGCGGACGGAGATGCTCGCGGGCATCTGAACACCCGTCATGCTGGCCTGACATCCGTCATCCCAGCGGACGCTGGGATCGCTCTCGGCTCGGTCGATCCTAGCTTCCGCCGGGATAACCGGCCGGTTTACCGCCCGTACACCGCCATCGCATCGCGCCGGAACGCCGCCCCGCTGTCGGCGCGGCTGTAGAACATGTGCCCGCCCGGATAGACGCGCAGCTTCACCCGTTCCGCCTGCCCGAACGCGGGCATCTGGTCGACGATCAGCCGCGACGCGAAGAACGGGCATGACAGGTCGTCCCAGCCATGGACGATCATCACCGCCATCTTCGGGTCGTTCGCGATCGCCTTGCGCAGGTCGACCACCGGCGCATCGTCGGGCTTGCCGCGATCCCACGCCTCGCCCACCGCGTACGACAGCGCGTTGTACCGCGCGTCGGTCTTCCAGCCCACCTCGCGCGTCACGAAATCGACCATCGCGCTCGTCGTCGGCGCGATCAGCGCGTCGAGGATCGGATCGCCCGATCGCCGCTGCGGCGACCAGGGGAAGGGATCGTAGGCGGTGACGTTCGAATCGTACCAGCTGCCGATCGTCCCGTCGGTCCGGTGCACCTCGCGCACGAAGGTCTGCGAATCGACGCGCCCGCCCATCCGCGTCACCAGCGCGGGGTCGAGCCCGGTCAGCTCGGTCACCTTCGCCACCAGCCGCCCGGTCGCCTCCGCATCCGACCGGCCCTTGAGCAGATCGCTCGCGAAGGCCCCACGCGTATACGCCTCCACCTCGGCCATCGCGGCCGGGGTCAGCCGGCCCTTGCGCTCCAGATTTGCCGCCGCCATCGACGGAAGGTCGATCATCCACGGCAGCGGCGACAGGGCGGTCGCGCCGTCGCCCGAAGCGGGATCGAGATAGGGCGACACCATGATGAGCCCGTTGATGCCCACCCCGATCTGCGACTGCAGCTCGTACGCGATCCGCGGCGCGCGATACCCGCCATAGCTCTCGCCCATCAGGTATTTGGGCGACCGCAGCCGCCCCGCCTTGACCAGCCAGTCATAGACGACGCGCGACAGATATTTGATGTCGGGATCGTTCGCGTAGAACGCCTTCTTCGACGCCGCCGCGTCGACCAGGCTGCGGCTGAACCCCGTCCCCACCGGATCGATGAAGACCAGATCGGTGAAGTCGAGCCAGCTATTGGCGTTGTCGGTCGCGATCGGCGCGTCCGACGGCGCGTCGCCCTGCGCGCCGAACTGCACGCGCTTGGGCCCGACGGCGCCCATATTGAGATAGACCGACGCCGCACCGGGCCCGCCGTTCAGCGCGAACGTCACCGGCCGCCCCGCGCCGCCGCCCCCGTTCCCATTGAGTACGACATAGGCGGTGTAGACCACCTCGCCGATCGTCTTGCCCTTCTCGTCGCGCACCGGGATCGTGCCCACCGTCGCGTCGTACGACACCAGCTTCCCCGCGATCCGCGCGCTCTGCCGGATCGTCCTGTCCGCAGGCAGCGGCAGCAGCTTGATGTCGTCGTCCGACTTCTTCTCGACCGTGGTGGTCTGCTTCTCCTGCGCGGTCGCAGGCGTCGCGATCACGACGAACGCGGCAAGCGCTGCCAGGGTCAAGCGCCGCATCACTTCGCCTCCTTCCCGCCCGCCGCGATCCACGCGTCGATCTTCGCCTCCAGCACCGGCATCGGCAACGCCCCGGTATCGAGCACCGCGGCATGGAACGCCCGCGGATCGAACGTCGCCCCGAGCGCGCCCTGCGCCTTCGCCTTCAGCCGCGAAATCGTCAGCTGCCCGATCTTGTACGCCAGCGCCTGCCCGGGGATCGCGATATAGCGTTCCACCTCCGCGGTCGCGTCGGTACGCCCCATCGGCGAGTTGTCGAGCATGTACGCGATCGACTGGTCGCGCGTCCAACCCTTGGCGTGGATCCCGGTGTCGACCACCAGCCGCATCGCGCGCAACATCTCGTCGTTCAGCCCGCCCATCCGCTGGTACGGATCGGTCTCCACCCCCAGCTCGCGATAGAGCGACTCGGCGTACAGCCCCCAGCCTTCCGCATAGGCGGTATTCCCGCCGAACCGCATGAACGCAGGGAGCGCGGCGTTCTCCTGCGCCAGGCTGATCTGGAAGTGATGCCCCGGCACCGCTTCGTGCAGGTACAGCGTCTCCATCGTCCACAGGTAACGCGACGGAAGGTCGTAGCCGTTGTAATAGAACACGCCGGGCCGCGACCCGTCGGGCGTGCCCCCCTGGTACGATCCGCCCGCGTCGGTCTTCTCCTTGAACGCCGGCACCGCACGGATCTCGAGCGGGGTCTTGGGGATCAGCGAGAACTGCTCGCGGATCCGCGCGTCGACGCGCTTGCCGATGTCGAGATAGCCCTGCCGCACCTGCGCGACGCTCGTCGGCTGGAACCGCTTTTCGGTCTGCATATAGCGGAAGAATTCGGCCAGCGTGCCCTTGAACCCCACCTTCGCCTTCTGCGCCTCCATCTCGCCGCGGATCCGCGCGACTTCCTTCAGCCCCAGCGCGTGGACCTCCTCCGCACCCAGCGGCAGCGTGGTGTTGCGCTCGATCAGATACGCATAGAGCTTCGCCCCGCCCGGCATCCCCGACAGCCCGACGCTGTCGCGCGCCGCGGGCAGATAGGTCGCGCTCAGGAAATCGCGCATCCGCTGCTCGGCGGGCAGGATCACGTCCCTGACCTGCGCGGCATAGGCGGTGCGCAGCCGCGCTTGGTCCCCCGCCGGCACGCTCGCAGGGAAGGTCTTGACCGGCGCGTAGAAAGTCGAGCCCTCGACGCCCTGTCTGATGAGGTTGTCGAGCTGGTCGATCATGTTGCGCACGACCAGCTTGGGCTGGACGACGCCCGTCCTCATCCCCTCGCGGAACCGCGTCTCGGCCTCGCCGAGCATCACGGCATATTGCGCGTTGCGCTTCAGGTTGTTCTCGTAGTCGACCAGCGTCTTGAACGGCGCCGCGCCGGTGCCCGAGGCGAATTCGGGATAGAAGGTGTGGATGCCGTAGAAATGATCCATCGGCCGCACGATCGTCAGCGCGACGATCTCCGGGCTGAGGCCACGTAGCGACACTTCGGTGTCGCGCTTGAAGACGTCATAGGCGATCTTGTCGACCGCGGTCAGCTTGGTGCGATCGATCGCCGCCAGCCCGCGCAGGTCGCTCTCCGCGGCCGCGCGCTCGGCGGCGATCGAGGCGTCGGATAAGAAGTCCCCCAGCCGGTCGGCATAGCGCAGGTCGCCGCGGAAGATCGCGCTGATCGGGTTGCGCTTCAGGCTCGCCTCGTCGCTTTCGTGGAACAGCGTCTTGAGCTTCATGTCCTCCGCCCCGTCGCCGGGTAGCGCGACCGGCGCCGGCGTCTGCTGCGCCAGCGCGGGGGCGAGGGGGGCGGTCGCGAGCAACGCGCCGATCACGAACTTCAGGGACAAGGGCGGCAATCCTCGAAAAAAACACCGCGAACGCGGCGGATGCGATGTGGTATGAGGCATCATCGCACCCGGCAAGCCTCCTGAAACAGATCCGCCCCCACTGGCGCCCGCGTCCCGACCCGCTATCATCGCCGCAAAACGACACTGGGGGAGGACATCATGCGCACCATCATGCTCGCATCGCTCGCGGCCATCGCGGCACCCGCCGCGGCGCAGGTCGATCCCCCCTCCGCCGCCACGCTCGCGCACAACCGCGCCGCGCAGGCCGACGCGCCCTTCGCCGACACCCGCGACCTCGATTTCGCCGCGCGCGGCTTCGTCGCCACCCGCAAGGACCCGAAGATCGTGCGCGCCGACGGCGGCACCGTGTGGGACCTGACCGCCACCGATTTCCTGAAGGGCACCGCGCCCGCGACGGTCAATCCCAGCCTCTGGCGTCACTCCGCGCTGCTCGCGCGCCACGGCCTGTTCAAGGTGACGGACCGGATCTGGCAGGTCCGCGGGTTCGACCTGGCGAACATCACCTTCGTGAAGGGCGATACCGGCTGGATCGTGATCGACGCGCTGTCGACCACCGAGACCGCGAAGGCCGCGGTCGACCTCGTCACCGAAAGGCTCGGCGCGCGCCCGATCGCAGCGCTGATCGTCACGCATTCGCATAGCGACCATTTCGGCGGTGCCGCCGCGCTCGTCTCGCCAGCCGATGCGAAGGCGGGCAAGGTCGCGGTGATCGCGCCCGCCGGCTTCCTCAAGGCCGCGATCAGCGAGAACGTGATCGCGGGCCCCGCGATGCAGCGCCGCGCGGTCTATCAGTTCGGCGTCGGCCTTCCGCTGAACGCGACCGGCACGGTCGGCTCGGGGATCGGCCCCGCGCTCGCGGTCGGCACCCAGTCGCTCGTCGCGCCCAACCGCGAGATCGCGCGCGACGGCGAGGAGGTGACGATCGACGGCGTCCGCCTCGTCTTCCAGCTGACGCCCGGGACCGAGGCGCCCGCGGAGATGAACGTCGCCTTCCCCGACTGGAAGGTGGTCGACATGGCGGAGAACGCCAACGTCACCCAGCACAATATCCTCACCCCCCGCGGCGCGCAGGTCCGCGACGCCAAAGCATGGGCGGAAGGGCTGACGCGCGCGATCGAACGCTTCGGCGACAGCGAGACGATGATCGCGAGCCATGGCTGGCCGCGCTTCGGCAAGGCGGAGATCGCGGACTATCTGGCGAAGCACCGCGACGCCTACGCCTTCCTCCACGACCAGACCGTCCGGCTGATGAACCAAGGGCTGACCGGCCCCGAGATCGCGACGAAGCTCGTCCTGCCCGCGGCGTTGCAGCGCGAATGGTACGACCGGCCCTATTACGGCTCGCTCGGCTTCAACGCGCGCGCGGTCTATCAATATTATCTCGGCTGGTACGACGGCAACCCGGTCCACCTCGCCGCGCGCGCGCCGGCCGATGCGGGCACGCGCTACGTCGCGGCGATGGGCGGGGCGGCGAAGGTGATCGCGCTCGCCAGCGACGCCTATGCGGAGGGCGACTATGCCTGGGCCGCCGAACTGCTCAACCACCTCGTCCTGTCCGATCGCACCGCGATCGAGGCTCGCGCGTTGCTCGCGCGCTGCTACGACCAGCTGGCGTGGCAGTCGGAGAATTCGCTCTGGCGCAACATGTATCGCACCGGCGCGGAGGAGCTGCGCGCAGGGGGCGCGATCGGCACGCGCCGATCGATCGCGGGCGGCCTGGCCGCAGCGCTGCCGACGACCGATCTGTTCGACCTGCTCTCGGTCCGGATCGATCCCGCGAAGGCTGGCGACCAGCGCCTCGCGCTGCTGTTCGTCTTCCCCGAGAGCAACGAGCGCATCCTCGTCCGCGTCGCCAACGGCGTCATGACGCACACCCGCGCGATTCCGGCAGACGGAATCGACGCGACGCTGACCGTCAGGCGCACCGATCTCGTCGCAGCCCTGGTCGGCGGCGTCCCGCTCGCGCCGAAGATCCTGAGCGGCGAAGCGAAGATCGAAGGCGCCCCGGACCGCTTCCAGCGCGTCGTCGCGATGCTCGACGCCCCCGGCGCCCCCTTCCCGATCGTGCTGCCGCGGTAAGGCGCTCTCGTCATCCCAGCGAACGCTGGGATCGCCGTCGATCGGTCCTCTCCTTGACGGCTTTGAAGGGTCACCAATCCGCGTCCGCATGCTCCCCCAGCCGCGGCGCGCCCCTCGTCGCGCGCATGCGTACCCCGTCGACGACCACCGGCGCCGCGAGCCCGGGCAGGACCGTGCCCGCCACGTCCTCCAGCGCCAGCCGCATCGCGCGCGCCTGCACCTGCGGGTCCGCGAACACCGCATCGATCCGGTTCACCGCCCCCACCGGCACGCCCGCCGCCTCCAGCGCCGCGAGCAAATCCGCGCTTGCCCACGTCACCGTCCGCGCGGTGACCAGCGGCAGCAGTGCGGCGCGGTTGCGCACCCGCGCCGGGTTCGTCGCGAACCGCGCGTCGGTCGCCATCGCCGCCACGCCCAGCACCTCGCACAGCCTGCCGAACTGCCGGTCGTTCCCCACCGCGACGATGAGGTCGCCGTCCGCGGTCGGGAAGCTCTGGTACGGCGCCAGGTTCGCGTGCCCGTTCCCCATCCGCTGCGGCACCACCCCGCTCGCCATCCAGTTCAGCGCCTGGTTCCCCAGCACCCCCACCTGCGTGTCGAGCAGCGCCATGTCGAGATGCGCACCGTCCCCCGTCCGCTCCCGCGCCCGGAGCGCGGCCAGGATCGCGACGACCGCATACACCCCCGTGAACAGGTCCGCATGCGCGACGCCGCCCTTCTGCGGCGGGCCATCGGGCTCGCCGGTGATCGACATGATCCCGCCCATCCCCTGGATGATGAAGTCGTACCCCGCGCGGTGCGCATAAGGCCCCGTCTGCCCGAATCCGGTGATCGAGCAGTACACCAGCCGCGGGTTCGCCGCGCGCAGAGTCGCCGCGTCGAGCCCGTATTTCGCCAGCCCGCCCACCTTGTAGTTCTCGATCACCACATCTGCCTTCGCCGCCAGCGCGCGCACCCGCGCCTGCCCCCCGGGCGTCGCCAGATCGACCGCCACCGATCGCTTCCCCCGGTTGCAGCTGTGGTAATAGGCCGCGCCCAGATCCACGCCGTCCGCCCCGGTCAGGAACGGCGGCCCCCAATGCCGCGTATCGTCCCCCTCGCCCGGCCGCTCCACCTTGATGACGTCCGCGCCCAGGTCCGCGAGCAGCTGCCCCGCCCACGGCCCGGCCAGGATCCGCGCGAGTTCGAGCACGCGCAGGCCGGCGAGCGGACGGGGCGGGGTTCCATTGGTCATTCGCTAACCCTTTCCCGTTTGCACTGAGCTTGTCGAAGTGCTGCCTTTCTTCTCGAAAACGGCAGCAAAGAAGGACAGTGCTTCGACAAGCTCAGCACGAACGGACCGTGGTACAGGCACCCTCAAAAACTCTTCGGCAACCCCAGCACATGCGTCGCCACATGGCTCAGGATCAGGTTCGTCGAGATGGGCGCCACCTGATACAGCCGCGTCTCGCGGAACTTGCGCTCGATATCGTACTCCTCCGCGAAGCCGAACCCGCCATGCGTCTGCACGCACATGTCCGCGGCATACCAACTCGCCTCGGACGCCAGCATCTTCGCCATGTTCGCCTCGGTCCCGCACGCCGCGCGCGTATCGTAGAGCGCCGCCGCCCGGTCGACCATCAGCGCGGCGGCGGACAGCTGGACATGCGCGCGCGCGATCGGGAACTGCACGCCCTGGTTCTCGCCGATCGCGCGGCCAAACACTTCGCGTTCCTTCGCATAGGTAGCCGCGCGGTCGATGAAGAAGCGTCCGTCGCCGATGCACTCGCTCGCGATCAGGATCCGCTCCGCGTTCATGCCGGAGAGGATGTAGCGGAACCCCTGCCCTTCCTCCCCGATCCGGTTCGCGCCCGGCACGCGCAGGTCGTCGAAGAACAGCTCGGTCGTCGCGTGGTTCAGCATCGTGCGGATCGGCCGGATCGTCAGGCCGTTGCCCACCGCGTCGCGAAGGTCGACCAGCAGCACCGACATGCCGTCCGACGGCTTGGCGCAGTCCTCACGCGGCGTCGTCCGGCACAGCAGCACCATCAGGTCGCTATGCTCCGCGCGGCTGATCCAGATCTTCTGGCCCGACACGACATAGTCGTCGCCATCGCGCCTCGCGAAGGCGCGGATCCGCGTCGTGTCGGTCCCCGCCCCCGGCTCGGTCACCCCGAACGCCTGCAACCGCAGGTCGCCGCGCGCGATGTGCGGCAGATACGCCGCCTTCTGCGCGTCGGACCCGTGCTTCAGCAGCGTGCCCATCGTATACATCTGCGCATGGCACGCCCCGCCATTGCACCCGGACCGATGGATTTCCTCCAGCACCGCAGTCGCCGCCGCCAGGCCCAGCCCCGACCCGCCATAGCCCTCCGGGATCAGCACCGACAGGAACCCGGCCTGCGTCAGCGCCGCGACGAAGTCCGCCGGGTAGGCCCGCTCGCGATCGAGCCCGCGCCAATACTCGCCCGGAAATCCCGCGCACAGCCGCCGCACGGCCTCGCGGATTTCGGGGAACGATTCCTCCTCGGCCATGCGATCCTCTCTCGTTGCGGGATACGGTACACGCGAACCCCGTCGTCATCCCAGCGAAAGCTGGGATGACTGGCTATCAGGCGAACGCCGGGGCCTGCCGCAGCTGCTGATACGCCGCGATCACCTTCTGCAGCTCGCCCTCGTGGCTCCGGTCGCCGCCGTTGCGATCGGGATGATAGCGCCGCACCAGCTCCGAATAGCGACGCCGCAGCGCCGAGCGGTCCGCATCCGCCGCCAGCCCCAGCACCTTCAGGCTCGCGCGATCCTGCCCCGACAGCGGCTTGCCGTCGCTCCGCTCGGGCGCGGCGTGCCGGCGATAGCGCGCGCCGATCGCGTCGAGCGGATCGGAAAAGTCCGCCCAGCGCGGCCCCGTGTCCGTACCCCCATGCGCGAACGCCCGCGTCGCGCGCTCCCATCCTGCCAGCGGGCGCTGCGCAACATGGATCTCGTCCGCGGTCATCCCGTCGAAATAATTATACCCCGCATTGAACGCGCGGATATGGTCGAGGCAGAACCAGCGGAACGCGGGCGGCCGGTCGCCGTCGCCCGGCCCCTCCAGCGGCGGTGCGCGGAACTCGCCCGCCTCCGCGCAGCCCGGATGCGTGCACGCGCGCCCGGTGCCCTCGACCCGGCCGTGAAACCGCGGGCTCGGCTTCGCGCGCCGCGTCTCCTGTGCATCCCGCCCTTCCTGGCCATCATCGTCCCAAGCCAACCGAAATCCCGCCCTTCCCGCGCAAAACGGGCTATATAGGCGCGATGACCGACGCTTCCACCGTTGTGCCCGGCACGCCCCCCCCGACGATCGCCTCGACCATCGCCGCCCGCCTGACCGAAGCGCTCGCGCCCACCCGGCTCGAGGTGGTCAACGAAAGCCATCTCCACGCCGGCCACATGGGCGACGACGGCTCGGGCGAGAGCCACTTCCGCGTCGCGATCGAAAGCGCCGCCTTCGCCGGCCAGTCGCGCGTCTCGCGCCAGCGCCTCGTCAACCACGCGCTCGCCGACCTGCTGCGCGACCATATCCACGCCCTTGCCATCAGCGCACGGGCCCCCGGCGATGCCTGAGGCGCGTGCGCCCCGCCCCGCCGCGCGCATCCTGCTGGTCGATGCGCAGCGCCGCGTGCTCATGTTCCGCTTCACCCCCGCGGACCGTCCACCGCTCTGGTGCACGCCCGGCGGCGCGGTCGACGCGGGCGAGAGCTATGCCGCCGCCGCCCGCCGCGAGTTGTGGGAGGAAGTCGGCCTCGACGTCGATTGCGGCCCCGAGGTGGCGCGGCGAACCGTCGACTTCCGTACCTTCGAGGGCACCGAGGTCACCGCCGACGAACGCTACTTCCGCGTCGACGTCGACGCCTGCGAGGTCGCCGCGGGCGCCCTCACCGCACAGGAAACGCAACTGCTCGTCGGCCACCACTGGTTCACCCGCGACGAGATCGCCACATGGCCCGAGACGATCTACCCTGCCGACCTCGCCACTCTGCTCGACCAGACGGAGCCCGCCGATGCTCGATGACGCCCTGCTCAACGATGTCGTCCTCCAGACGATCATGCCCGTCACCCACGATCTGGGCGGGTTCAAGGTCCACCGCACGCTTCCCAACAAGGCGCGCACGATGGTGGGGCCGTTCCTGTTCTTCGACCAGATGGGCCCCGCACAGCTCGAGACCGGCACCGGGATCGACGTGCGTCCGCATCCGCACATCAACCTGTCGACCGTCACCTATCTGTTCGAAGGCGCGATCGATCACCGCGATTCGCTCGGCACGCTGGCGACGATCGAGCCCGGCGCGGTCAACCTGATGACCGCGGGGCACGGCATCGTCCATTCCGAACGCTCCCCCACCGCGGAGCGCGCGCACGGCCCGGTCCTGTCGGGAATCCAGACGTGGCTCGCGCTCCCCGACGACAAGGAGGAGATCGATCCGGCCTTCGAGCATGTCGAAAAGGCGCGACTCCCCGTCATCGATGCGCACGGCGCGCGCAGCCGCGTCGTGATGGGATCGCTCTGGGGGCAGCGCGCGCCGACCACGACGCATGCGGGCACGATCTACGCCGACATCGCGCTCGACGCCGGCGCCAGCGTACCGATCGACGCCGCGGCGGAGGAACGCGCGATCTATCTCGCGATGGGCGAGGCGACGCTGGAGGGCGTACCCCTCGAACCCCGCGTCCTCTACGTCCTGCGCCCCGGCATCGCTGCGACGCTGCGCTCCGCCACCGGCGCGCGCGCGATGCTGTGCGGCGGCGACGCCTTCACCACCCCGCGCCACGTCTGGTGGAACTTCGTCTCCTCCCGGCGCGACCGCATCGAGGAAGCGAAGCGCGCCTGGACCGCCGGCGACTTCCCCCGCGTTCCCGGCGACGAGAAGGACTGGATCCCGATCCCCGCGGTGCCCAACACCGTCAGCTATCCGTGATGCGGAACGCGCACCCCACACTCCGTTCGCACTGAGCTTGTCGAAGTGCCGTCCTTCTTCTCGACGGTATAGAAGAAGGGCGGTTCTTCGACAGGCTCAGCACGGACGCGAATGGGGTGGCGCTTTACTTCTCCTCATACGCCCCCCGCCGCATCACATAGTCCCGCGTCTCGAACGGCGCCGCCAGCCCCTCGACCCATGCGCCATGCGCGTGCGTCAATGCCACCAGTTCCATCGGCCGGTCCCCCGGCCACGTCTGCACCCGCACCTCGTGCCGATGGAGATCGCGGTTGGGCTCCATCATCACCCATGCCAGCGGCTGCGCCACACTCGCCCGCGCGCCCGCCGCGTCCATCGCCGCACGGATCCGCTCGCGCGATGCTGCGGGCAGGTACTGCCAGACGACCGAGTGCATCAGCACCCGCGTCACCCAGTCCGCCTGCGGCGCCGCCAGCCGCGCCTCGACCCAGTCCGCCGCGTCGCCCCGATCAAGCGCAACGCCGTGCGCGCGCACCATCGCGATCGCCGTCTCCAGCCGCGCCTGCCGCTCGATATTCTCGACCCACACATACGCCGCCAGCCGCGCGGCCTGCGCCCTGTCGGTGACGTCGACCGGCGCGATATCGACGCCGCGCACCGCCTCGATCGCGATCGGAACCGCGGGCGGCGCTACGCCGCGCCACTCGGGCCGGATCGTCAGCGGCGCGTCCGCCGGGCCCGCCGCCGTCCCGCCCAGATCGAACCGATAGCGATCGATCAGCAGGTTCAGCCCCGCGCTCGATCCGATCTCGAGCAGCTCGACCCGCGCGCCGAACCGCGCCGCCACATGCAGCAGCCCCGTCATCAGCCCCGCCGATCGCCCCGCCTCGTTCGTCTGCGGCGGCCCGTCGAGCCAAGGCAACAGCGCCGCATCGTGCGCGACCAGCGTCGCCTGCAAAACCGTCGCGACCGCCCCGGCCTCCACCATCTCGCCGCGGAACACCGCCGACAGTGCCGGGTCGACCCCCGCGCGGTGCAGCGCGTGCAGCCCACCGATCAGCCGCAACACGACCGCATCCGCCACCGGCTCCCCCGCCCAGTCGAGCACGCGCCGCCCGATTTCGCTCGCACGGTCGAGCGCGGTCGCCAGCGCGCGCGCGATCCGCGCGGTCACCGGCGCGTCCATCGCGGTGCAATAGCCCGCCTGGATATTGAACGACTCGCGGTTCTGGATCTCGGTAGCCATCCCCACCGGTTGCACCCTCCCCCCGCCCCGCGTAAAGCCCGCCCGCCCATGTCAGACCCAATCGTCCCCCCTCTTGTCATCGCCGTCCCCAAGGGACGCATCCTCGCCGAGGCGCTGCCGCTGCTCGCGCGCGCCGGCATCGTGCCCGAGGCGGCGTTTTCCGACGAGGACAGCCGCGCGCTGCGCTTCGCCACCGACGATCCGGGCATCCAGCTGATCCGCGTCCGCGCGTTCGACGTCGCCACCTTCGTCGCGCACGGTGCCGCACAGCTGGGCATCGTCGGCTCCGACGTGCTGATGGAGTTCGCCTATCCCGAGCTCTACGCGCCCGTCGATCTCGGCATCGGCCATTGTCGCATCTCGGTCGCCGAACCCGCAGACCTGGCCGCGCGCGACGATCCGCGCGGCTGGAGCCACGTCCGCGTCGCGACCAAATATCCGCACGTCACACAGGCCCATTTCGCGGCGCGCGGGGTGCAGGCGGAATGCGTCAAGCTCAACGGCGCGATGGAACTCGCCCCGCTGCTCGGCCTTGCGCCGCGCATCGTCGATCTCGTCTCCTCGGGCCGCACGCTCAAGGAGAACGGGCTGGTCGAGGTCGAGCGGATCGCCGAAGTCAGCTCGCGCCTGATCGTAAACCGCACCGCGATGAAGACGCGCGCCAGGGTGGTCCCGCTGGTCGAGGCGTTCCGGCGAGCGGTGGCGGCATGACGGCTACGCCTTACCCACGCCTCTGGGCCACCACGCCCTCCCCGTTCGTTTCGAGCGAGCGGATGATGGGGGCTCCGGTCCGATGATCCGCCTCGCCACCACCGACGCCAGCTTCGAGTCCGCCTTCGCCACCCTCGTCGACGCGAGGCGCGAGGCCGACACCGACGTCGCGCGCGATGTCGCCACGATCATCCGCGCCGTCCGCGACGAAGGCGACGCCGCGGTCCGCGCGTTCACGCAGCAGCACGACCGCCACGATCTCGACTCGACCGGATGGCGCGTCGATCCCGCAGACTGCGCGAACGCCTTCGCCGCCCTCGAACCCGAACTGCGCGCCGCGCTCGAACTCGCCGCCACCCGGATCCGCGCGTACCACGAGAAGCAGCGCCCGGAGGATACCGCCTTTACCGATGCCGCGGGCGTCCGCCTCGGCGCGCGCTGGCGTGCGGTGGACGCCGCGGGCATCTACGTCCCCGGCGGTCGCGCGGCCTATCCCTCGACATTGCTGATGAACGCGATCCCCGCCCGGGTCGCCGGCGTCGAGCGCCTCGTCGTCGTCACCCCGACGCCCGATGGCCAGATCAACCCGCTGGTGCTGGCCGCCGCGCATCTCGCGGGCGTCGACGAGGTCTGGCGCGTCGGCGGTGCGCAGGCGATCGCCGCGCTTGCCTACGGCACCGATCGCATCGCGCGCGTCGACGTCGTCACCGGCCCCGGCAACGCCTGGGTCGCGGAGGCCAAGCGCCAGGTCTACGGCGTGGTCGGCATCGACATGGTCGCGGGCCCCAGCGAGATCGTCGTCGTCGCGGACGGCCGCAACGACCCCGACTGGATCGCCGCCGACCTGCTGAGCCAGGCCGAACACGACGTGACGACGCAATCGATCCTGTTCACCGACGACGACGCCTTCGCCGATGCGGTCGCCGACGCGGTCGAGCGCCAGCTCGCCGACCTCGCCACCGCCGCCACCGCGCGCACCGCATGGGACGCGAACGGCGCGATCGTCGTCACCGCCACGCTGGAGGCCGCGATCCCGCTCGTCGACCGGCTCGCCCCCGAGCATGTCGAGTTCGCGTGCGACGACCCGCAAGCGCTGTTCGACCGGCTCCGCCATGCCGGCTCCGCCTTTCTCGGCCGACACACGCCCGAGGCGATCGGCGATTACGTCGCCGGACCCAACCACGTCCTCCCGACCGGCCGCCGCGCGCGCTTCGCGTCGGGGCTGGGCGTCACCGATTTCATGAAGCGCACCAGCTTCCTCCAGCTCGACGAAAGCGCGCTGAATGAACTCGGCCCTGCCACGATCGCGCTCGCGACCGCGGAAGGGCTACCCGCGCATGCCCGATCGGTGGCGCTTCGGATCCGAACGAACACCCCCTGATCCGTTCGCCCTGAGCCTGTCGAATTGCGTCCCCGGCCCCTAATGCGGGACGGGCTTCGACAGGCTCAGGGCGAACGGGATATAGAGAGAATCGCCATGTCCCGCACCGCCGCCCGATCCAAAGCCCGCGCCGCCGCCCGCCTCGCCGCGGTGCAGGCGCTGTACCAGCACGACATGGAGGGCACCGCCATCTCCGCGCTGCTCCACGAATTTCACAACCACCGGCTCGGCGCAACGATCGAGGACGCGGAGTATGCCGAAGCCGATGTCGATTTCTTCGACGATGTCGTCTCTGGCGCCGCCGCCCGCGTCGGCGAGATCGACCTGCTGATCGGAAAGAAGCTGGCCACCGGCTGGACGCTCGAGCGGCTCGACAAGCCGATGAAGGCGATCCTGCGCGCCGGCACCTACGAATTGCTCGCGCGCGCCGACGTGCCGACGGGCGCCGCGATCAGCGAATATGTCGACGTCGCGCACGCCTTCTACGAAAAGCGCGAGGCCGGGTTCGTCAACGGCCTGCTCGACGCGATCGGGAAAGAGGTCCGGGCGTAGGGTTCTGGGCCGGAATTCAGGCGCCAGCCCCCAGCCCCGTTCGTGCTGAGCCCGTCGAAGCACTGTCCTTTCTTTCCACGGTTCGGAAGAAGGGCAGCACCCTTCGACTGCCTGCCTGCGGCAGTCGCTCAGGACAGGCTTCGACAAGCTCAGTGCAAACGGATGCCGGTTGGCGAAACGCAGGAGGACGCAGCATCATGACCGAAGCCGACTTCCTCACCGCGCTCCGCCGCCTCCCGCTCCACCCGGGCGCACACGGCCTCGCCGACGACACCGCCACGCTCGGCGCGTACACGCTCACCACCGACACGCTGGTCGAAGGCGTCCACTTCCTCGCGACCGATCCCGCCGACGACGTCGCGTGGAAGCTCGTCGCGACCAACCTGTCCGATCTCGCCGCCAAGGGCGCGACGCCCGAGGGCGTCACGCTCAACTATCCGCTGCGCGACGCCGCCTGGGACCGCACCTTCCTCGCCGGCCTCGCGGCCGCGCTCGCCGCGCTCGACTGCCCGCTGCTCGGCGGCGACACCGTCACGTTGCCCTTCGGCGCCCCGCGCATCCTGACGCTCACCGCGTTCGGCGCCGGCGCGCTCGCCCCCCCGCGCAGCGGCGCGCGCGACGGCGACGCGCTCTACGTCACCGGCACGATCGGCGATGCGGGCGCGGGCCTCGCGATCGCACTTGGACAGGACGGCCCCGCGACGCTGCTCGCCGCCTATCGCCGCCCGCGCCCGCGCGTCGACGACGGCCGCCTTCTCGCCCCCCATGCGCATGCGATGATGGACGTGTCCGACGGCCTGCTGATCGACGCCGCACGAATGGCCGCCGCCAGCGGTCTCGGCGTCACGATCGCGCTCGACGCGGTGCCGCTGTCCGACGCGTACCGCGCCTTCGCCGGGCACGACCGTGCCGCCCGCCTGGCTGCGGCAACCGCCGGCGACGATTACCAGCTCCTCCTCGCCGCCCCCGCCGATATCCGCCTGCCGCTCCCGCTCGCCCGCATAGGGCTGTTCGAGGTGGCACCCGGCCTGCGCCTCACCGATCGCGACGCCCCCGTCGCATTGCCGGGCCGGCTGGGTTTCGAGCACGCGACGCCCGCCCCCTTGCGCGCCACGCCGCGACAGGCGTAGCCTCGCGCCCGAACCCTGCGGACACGACCCGGCGACACGACCGGGCCGGCCGTGCGGGAGAGGACCAGGGAAAGGATCAGGATGACGACAGTCACCATCGCGATGCTGTGCGGCGCGATCGCCGTGCTCTATGGCTTCATCACCAGCAGGCAGGTGCTCGCCGCCTCGCCGGGCAACGAGAAGATGCAGGACATCGCCGCCGCGATCCAGGAGGGCGCGCGCGCCTATCTCGGCCGGCAGTATCGCACGATCGCGATCGTCGGCGCGGTCGTCGCGGTGATCGTCGCGTGGTTCCTCGGCCCCGTCTCCGCGGGCGGCTTCCTGATCGGCGCGATCCTGTCGGGGATCACCGGGTTCATCGGCATGAACGTCAGCGTGAAGGCGAACGTCCGCACCGCGGAGGCCGCGCGCACCTCGCTTCAGGGCGGGCTGACGATGGCGTTCCGCTCCGGCGCGATCACCGGCATGCTCGTCGCCGGGCTCGGGCTGCTCTCGATCGCGGGGTTCTTCTGGTATCTCACCGGCCCCGCGGGGCACGCCCCCAACGACCGCATCGTGATCGATTCGCTCGTCGCGCTCGCGTTCGGCGCGTCGCTGATCTCGATCTTCGCGCGGCTGGGCGGCGGCATCTTCACCAAGGCGGCGGACGTCGGCGCGGACCTCGTCGGCAAGGTCGAGGCAGGCATCCCCGAGGACGATCCCCGCAACCCCGCCACGATCGCGGACAATGTCGGCGATAACGTCGGCGACTGCGCGGGGATGGCCGCCGACCTGTTCGAAACCTACGTCGTCACGCTGGGCGTCACGATGGTGTCGATCGCGCTACTGGTGAAGGCGGACGCGGCGGACCTGCTCAAGCTGATGTCGCTGCCGATGATCGTCGGCGGCGTGTGCATCATCACCTCGATCGTCGGCACCTACATGGTCCGGCTCGGCAAGGGCCAGTCGATCATGGGCGCGCTGTACAAGGGCTTCTGGACGACGGTGATCCTGTCGATCCCGGCGATCTACCTTGCGACGCAGTACACGCTGGGCGACATGCACGCGGTGATCGGCGGCGCGGGCTTCCTCGATCCCGCCTCCGACGCGCTTACCGAAGGCACCGCCGCGACCGCCTCCGCAGCCGCGTCGTTCACCGGCATGGACCTGTTCTGGTGCATGATGATCGGCCTCGCGCTCACCGGCGCGCTGGTGTGGATCACCGAATATTACACCGGCACCAACTACCGCCCGGTCCGCAGCATCGCGAAGGCGTCGGAGACGGGCCACGGCACCAACGTGATCCAGGGCCTCGCGGTCAGCCTCGAGAGCCCCGCGCTGCCCACCCTCGTCATCTCGGTCGCGGTGATCGCCACCTATCAGCTCGCGGGCGTGATCGGGATCGCGTTCGGCGCCACTTCGATGCTGGCGCTCGCCGGCATGGTCGTCGCGCTCGACGCGTACGGTCCGGTCACCGACAATGCGGGTGGCATCGCCGAGATGGCGGGCCTGCCCGACGACGTCCGCCAGCGCACCGACGCGCTCGACGCGGTCGGCAACACGACGAAGGCGGTGACGAAGGGCTATGCGATCGGCTCCGCCGCACTCGCCGCACTCGTCCTGTTCGGCGCGTACACCACCGATCTCGCGGAGTTCTTCCCTGATCTCACCGTCGATTTCAGCCTGTCCAACCCGTATGTCATCGTCGGGCTGCTGCTCGGCGCGCTGCTGCCGTTCAGCTTCGGCGCGTTCGGGATGACCGCGGTCGGCCGCGCAGCCGGTTCGGTCGTGGAGGACGTCCGCGCGCAGTTCCGTGACGATCCCGGCATCATGGCGGGCACCAGCCGCCCCAACTACGCGCGCACCGTCGATCTGGTCACCCGCGCCGCGATCAAGGAGATGATCGTCCCCAGCCTGCTTCCCGTCCTCGCGCCGATCGTCGTGTATTTCGTCATCACGCTGGTTGCGGGACAGGCCTCGGGCTTCGCCGCGCTCGGCGCGCTGCTGCTCGGGGTGATCGTGTCGGGGCTGTTCGTCGCGATCTCGATGACGTCGGGCGGCGGCGCATGGGACAATGCGAAGAAATACATCGAGGACGGCAACCATGGCGGCAAGGGCAGCGAGGCGCACAAGGCCGCGGTGACGGGCGACACCGTCGGCGATCCCTACAAGGACACAGCCGGCCCCGCGGTGAACCCGATGATAAAGATCACCAACATCGTCGCGCTCCTCCTCCTCGCTGCGCTGGCGGGCACGGGGGGCTGAGCGTACCCGCCACGTCGCCCCGGCCGCGGTCCGGGGCGACCGAAAGGGGATGAACCCGCCGCGTCCATCCCCTAAGGCTCGCCGCCATGACCGACGACGCCACCCGTTCCCGCTTCCCGCTTCCCTACCAGATGCTGGCCGGGTTCGTGATCGGGCTGGCCGGCGGACTGATCGTCAACATGACCGCGGGCGACGCGGCATGGGTGACGACCGTCACCACCTACGTCACCGGCCCCGCCGGGCAGATCTTCCTGCGCCTGCTCTTCATGCTCGTGATCCCGCTGCTGTTCGCCGCGCTCGTCACCGGCGTCGCGGAGATGGGCGACATCGCCGCGCTGAAGACCACCGGCGTCCGCACGCTGGCCTATACCTTGCTTCTCTCCGCGATCTCGGTCGCGATCGGGCTGGCGCTGGTCAACCTCATCCGCCCCGGCGACGGCGTCGATCCCGAAACCGCCCGCGCGCTGCTGGCCCAGGCGGGCAGCGGCGCGAAGGCGATCGTCTCGCAGTCGCGCGAGGCGCCCGGCGCGGTCGATTCGGTGCTCGCGATCATCCCCTCCAACGTCATCAAGGCGGCGGCGGACGACGATATCCTCGCGCTGATGGTCTTCGCGCTCGCGTTCGGGATCGGCCTCGTCCTCGTGCAGTCCAAGGCGACCGAGACGCTGCAGCGCGCGATCGAGGGCATCCTCGAAGTGACGATGGCGCTGATCGGCCTCGTCATCCGCCTCGCCCCGATCGCGGTGGCGTGCTTCATGTTCAACCTGGCCGCGGTGTTCGGCGCGGACATCCTCGTCCGGCTCAGCTGGTACGTCGCGACCGTGCTGGGCGCGATCGCGCTCCAGCTGCTCGTCACCTATTCGCTGGGAGTATGGCTCGCGGCCGGCATGTCGCCGCGCCGCTTCTTCTCGGGCGCATGGGAGGCGATGGTGATGGCCTTCTCCACCGCGTCGTCGAACGCGACGCTCCCCACGTCGCTGCGCATCGCGGAAAACGAACTCAAGCTCCCACGCAAGATCGCCCGCTTCGTCCTGACGATCGGCGCGACCGCGAACCAGAACGGCACCGCGATCTTCGAGGGCGTCACCGTCCTGTTCCTTGCGCAGTTCTTCGGCGTCGATCTGGGGATCGGGCAGCAGCTGATGGTGATGCTGGTGTGCATCCTCGGCGGCATCGGCACCGCGGGAGTCCCCGCCGGGTCGCTCCCCGTCATCGCGCTGATCCTTGGCATGGTCGGCGTGCCTCCCGCCGCGATCGGACTGGTGCTGGGCGTCGATCGCTTCCTCGACATGTGCCGGACGATGCTCAACGTCACCGGCGATCTCGCGATCGCAACGATGGTGGCGGGGCGACAGGGAGAGGAAACCGCCTCCGGTTCGGGTCAACAAAGGAGCGAACCAAAGCCAAACTGATCGGATTTGGATATCGGGAAACGTTGCCCGCGTATCGAAATGGCCGATCGTGCAGTCATGACGAACCAGCTCTATTACGGCGATAATCTCGACGTCCTCAGGGCACACGTCGCTGATGCATCGGTCGATCTGATCTATCTCGATCCGCCGTTCAACTCGAACGCCAGCTACAATATCCTCTTCCGCTCGCCGACCGGGACCGGGGCCGACGCAAGCATCCAGGCGTTCGACGATACCTGGGCATGGGGGCCCGCGGCGTCGAGCGCATTGATGGACATCACGCAAAGCGGCAACCACGCGCTTCACACGCTGATGCACGCAATGCGCACTGCGATTGGCGACAACGCGATGATGGCGTATCTCGCGATGATGGCGGTGCGTCTGGTCGAGCTTCACCGTGTGCTCAAGCCGACGGGCAGCCTCTACCTCCACTGTGATCCGACCGCGAGCCATTATCTCAAGCTGGTGCTGGATGCGGTCTTCGGGCCTTCGAACTTCCGTAACGAGATCGTGTGGGATTATTCGTTCCGGCTGATGGACCTGCCCCATTTCTTCAACCGCAAGCACGACGTGATCCTGTTCTACGCCAAGGGCCGCGACGCCTTCTTCAGGATGCCCAAGACCGCGTGGACGCGCGAAGCGCTGGAGGCCTCGCGCAAGCAGAAGATCCATCGCGACGCGCTGGGGGTGGAGTGGATCTGGATGCCGGGCGCCCGCGGCAATTCCAAGAACAAGCTGCGTCGGGTCGACGAGATCATCGCCGGGGGAAAGGCGATGTCCGACGTCTGGCAGATTCCCGTCCTGTCGTCGTCATCGCGCGAACGCCTGGGCTATCCCACCCAGAAGCCCGTCGCCCTTCTCGAGCGGATCGTCGCGGCGTCGTCTAACCCCGGCGACGTCGTGCTCGATCCGTTCTGCGGGTGCGGCACCGCGGTCGATGCTGCGCAGAAGCTAGGACGGCGCTGGATCGGAATCGACGTGACGCACCTCGCGATCGGGCTGATCGAGAAGCGGCTGCGCGAGGGATATGGCGACGCGGTACAGTATGAAACGATCGGAAGCCCGCGCGACCTTGCTTCGGCGCAACGGCTCGCCGCGGATGATCCCCACCAATTCCAGGCCTGGATCACGCTCAAGCTGGGGGGCTGGCCCTGGATGGGAGGCAAGAAGGGCGGCGATCGCGGAGTGGACGGCTATTTCTATTATGTCGGCGAGGATGGGAAGACCGAAACCGGCGTCATCTCCGTCAAGGCGGGCGCGAACGTCAACCCCGGCATGGTCCGCGATCTGGGCCGCGTGATGCAGCGCGACGGGCACCGCATGGCGCTGTTCGTCTGCGCCGCGATGCCCACCCGCGGGATGGAAGACGAAGCCGCCAGCCACGGCCTGATCGAAACCGAGTTCGGCCGCTTTCCCGCGCTGCAATGCTTCACGCTCGCCGATCTGTTTCAGAACCGCAGCCCCCGCCTGCCCCCGCTCGTCAGCCCGAACCGCAAGGCCCCCCGGGTGGAAACGCGCGCGTCGCACACCGCCGGTGCGCAGGGTGCGCTGATCTGATTCCGGTTGATCGGTCCGTAGCGCTTCCCTTTCGGCCACTTAAGCGCTAAAGGCGCCCGTCCGATTTTTCGCACATCCGGAAGGTTTTGTTTGGCCAAGGAAGAACTCCTCGAAATGCGCGGGCAGGTGGTTGAGCTGCTGCCCAACGCGATGTTCCGCGTCCGTCTCGAGAACGATCACGAAATCCTGGGGCATACCGCGGGCAAGATGCGCAAGAACCGCATCCGCGTGCTCGTCGGCGACGAAGTCCTCGTCGAGCTGACCCCCTATGACCTGACCAAGGGGCGGATCACCTACCGCTTCATGCCCGGTCGCGGCGGGCCCGGACCCTCCTGACGACGCAGGCGGCCGTGCCGCTCGTTCTCGCCTCCTCCTCGCCGCGCCGGCGCGAGCTGCTCGCGCGGCTCGGCGTCGTGCCGTCGCGTGTCTGCGCGCCCGATATCGACGAGACGCCGCTGACGGGCGAGTTGCCGCGCGTCTATGCGCTGCGCCTCGCGGTCACCAAGGCGCAGGCGGTCGCGCGCGAGGTCGGCGAGGTCGTGATCGCGGGCGACACCACGATCGCGCTCGGCCGCCGCATCCTGCCGCCGGCGGACACCGAGGCGGTCCAGCGCGACCTGCTCGCGAAGCTGTCCGGCCGTCGCCACCATGCGCTGTCCGCGATCTGCGTGATCGCCGCCGACGGCCGCATCCGCACCCGCCTCGCCGACACGATCGTCGCATTCAAGCCGCTGTCGGCGCGCGAGATCGACGCCTATGTCGCGTGCGGCGAGGGGCTGGGCAAGGCGGGCGGCTACGCGATCCAGGGCCGCGCGGAGGCGTTCGTGCGCTATCTGTCGGGCAGCCATTCGGGCGTCGTCGGGCTGCCGCTGTTCGAGACGCGCGCGTTGCTCGAATCGTCGGGCATCGCGCTTGGCTGAATGGCTGTACGAACGCGGCATCGGCGAAGCCCGCGCCGCGCTCGTCGATCGCGACACGATCCTGAAGGCGCGCGTCGCGCGTGACGGCGCGCTGGTCGCCGGCGCGATCGTCCGCGGGCGCGTCACGTCGGTGTCGCCCCGCGCCGCGAGCGTGCTCCTCGACGACGGCGCCGAGATACTGGTGCCCCCCGCCGGCCTCGCCGAAGGCCGCCCCGCGACGATCGCGATCACCCGCGAGGCGATTCCCGAGCCCGGCCGCCCGAAGCGCGCGCGGGGCGTCCGGACCGACGACGCCCCCCGCCCCGCGCCCGACCTGCGCGCCCGATTATCCCACAGCCTCGACACCCACCCCATCCGCGAATGCCGCGCGCACGAGGCCGATGCGCTCGAGGCGGCGGGCTGGTCCGAGGCGATCGAGGAGGCGCGTACCGGCGCAATCGCGTTCGCGCTCGGCGCGTTGCGGATGGCGCCCACGCCCGCGATGACGCTGTTCGACGTCGACGGCGACGCCGATGCCGCCACGCTCGCGGTCGCTGCCGCCACCGCGGTCGCCCGCGCGATCGTCCGCCACGATATCGGCGGGTCGATCGGCATCGATTTCCCGACCGTCGAGGGCAAGGCACAGCGTGCCGCGGTCGCCGCCGCGATCGACGCCACGCTGCCCCATCCATTCGAGCGCACCGCGCTCAACGGGTTCGGTTTCCTGCAGATCGTCCGCCCCCGCCCCCGCGCATCGCTCCCCGAGATCGTCCGCGCGGACCCGGTGCTCACCGACGCGCTCGTCGCACTCCGCACGATCGAGCGCACGCCGCCGGGCGCCTCGAACGCGTTCGCGCTGCCGCCGGCGGTGCGTGCGCGGATCGAATCGCGCCGCGACTGGCTCGACGCGGTGGTGCGCCGGACGGGGCGCGTCCCTATCTTCGCGCCATGACCAAGCGTTCGACCTGCCCGATCTGCCGCAAGCCCAGCGATGGGGAGCACACCCCCTTCTGTTCGCGCGGCTGCCGCGACCGCGATTTGCTGCAATGGCTGGGCGAGGGCTATCGCCTCCCCGGCCCGGCGATCGACGCGAATGACGCAACCGGGCTGGACAGCCGCGAAGACCGCGACTAAAGGCGCGCTTCCCGTTCACGAACGGGATGTGCCCGGGTAGCTCAGTTGGTAGAGCATGCGACTGAAAATCGCAGTGTCGGCGGTTCGACCCCGTCCCCGGGCACCATCCTTTTTCCGGTAACGTGCTGATCCGGTTGCGCGTCCGTGCGACCCCCGCGATAGTGGCCTTCAGTCCATTCGGGGGTTTCATGAAACTGCACGCACTCGCGATCGTCTCGCTCGCCGCCATCGTCGCGCATCAGGCCGCGGCCCAGGTCGCCGCCCCGCCTGCCGCGACGGCAACCCAGGCGCCCGAGGACGAAGCGCTCCGCAATACGCAGGCCCCGTCACCGCTGCCCCGGCCCGCCGCGACACCGGCCGCCGCGCCTGTGCCGATCGCCGTCGCCACTCCATCCAAGCCGCGCAAGTGGGATGTCAACGCCCCCGAGGGCGCCACCGTCCGCCAGGTCCCGATCCGCACCAGCGAGGGCAGCTGGATCGATCTCGACGTCAGCCGCGACGGCAGCACGATCGCGTTCGCCTTGCTTGGCGACATCTACACGATGCCTATAACGGGCGGCACGCCCACCCGGATCGCGGAAGGGCTGGCGTGGGAAGTCCAGCCGCGCTTCTCCCCCGATGGCCGGCGGATCGCCTTTACCTCGGATCGCGGCGGCGGCGACAATATCTGGGTGATGAACGTCGACGGCAGCGACAAGCGCCAGGTGACGAAGGAGGATTTCCGCCTCCTCAACCAGCCGAGCTGGAGCCCCGACGGCCGCTTCCTCGTCGCCAAGAAGCATTTCACCACCGGCCGCTCGCTCGGCACCGGCGAGGTGTGGATGTACCACGTCTCGGGCGGCGCGGGCGTCGTCCTGGTCAAGCGCGCGAGCGAGGTGCTCCAGAAGGAACTCGGCGAGCCCGTCTATGCCGCTGACGGCAAGTCGGTGTTCTACACGCGCAACGTCACGCCCGGCCCGACCTTCGAATACGCGCAGGATTCGAATACCGACCTGTTCGACATCGAACGCTACGACATCGGCACCGGCGAGGTGTCGAAGGCGGTTACCGGCGCGGGCGGCGCGGTCCGCCCCACCCCCTCGCCCGACGGCAGGAAGATCGCGTTCGTCCGCCGCGAGGCGACGCGCTCGAAGCTCTACGTCAAGGATCTCGTGTCGGGCATCGAGCGCAAGATCTACGACGATCTCGACCAGGACGTGCAGGAGACCTGGGCGGTCACCGGCGTCTATCCCAACATGGCGTGGACCCCCGACAACCGCTCCGTCGTGTTCTGGGCAGGCGGAAAGATCCGCCGCGTCGATGCCGACGGCACGGGCGCGCGCGAGATCCCGTTCGCGGTCGACGACACCCGCGGCGTGATCGACGCGCCGCACCCGCAGATCGCGGTCGCGCCCGATCGCTTCACCACCGCGATGCCGCGCTTCGCCGCGGTGTCGCCCGACGGCCGGACGGTGGTGTTCGAAAGCCTTGGCAAGCTGTGGACGAAGCCGGCCGCGGGCGGCACCGCGAAGCGGCTGACGAAGGGCGGCGACGGTTTCGAGCTGTTCCCCAGCTGGTCCGCCGATGGCCGCACGCTCGTCTATGTCGCGTGGACCGATACCGGGCTGGGCCATATCCGCACCCTGCCCGCCACCGGCGGCACCCCGCGCGACGTCACCGCACAGCCCGGCCACTATGCCCGGCCCCACTTCTCGCCGGACGGGAAGACGATCGTGTTCGAACGCGCGTCGGCAGGCGGCCTCACCAGCCCGACCTGGGGCGGCGACCCCGGCGTCTATCGCATCGCCGCGACCGGCGGCGACATCGTCCGCGTCGCGCGCGGAATGGGCGCGCCGCAATTCGGCGCCGCGAACGACCGCATCTTCATGGTCACGGACGACAGCAAGGACGGCAAGACGCAGCGCCAGTTCGTCAGCACCGACCTGAACGGGCAGGATAAGCGCGTCCACGCGACGGGCGAGCTCGCGACCGACTACGTCGTCTCCCCCACCGGCGAATATGTCGCGTTCCGCCAGAACTATGCCGCGTTCGTCGTCCCGCTGATGCCGGGCGGCCAGTCGGTCGCGCTCGCGCCGGACACCAAGGCGCTGCCGGTGACGAAGGTCAGCGCGGGTGGCGCGGACTATATCCACTGGTCGAACGACGGCGCGCGACTCCACTGGACGCTCGGGCCGACGCTCTACACCGTCGAAACCGCACGCCTCTTCCCCGACGCGCCCCGCGCCGAGGGCGCTCCCGCTTTCGTCCCGCCCGCCACCGGCGTCTCGCTCGCGATGGAGACTGCCGCCGCGAAACCCACCGCGACTGTCGCGCTCACCGGCGCACGGCTGGTGACGATGAAGGACGCATCGGGCGGGATCGTCGACGACGGCGTCGTCGTGATCCGCGGCGACCGCATCGTCGCGGTTGGCCTGCGCGCCTCCACGCCCATCCCCGCGGGCGCAACGGTGATCGACGTCGCGGGCAAGACGATCATCCCCGGGCTGATCGACGCGCACGCGCACGGTCCTGCGGGCACCGACGAGCTGATCCCCGAGCGCAACTGGTCGATGATGCAGAACCTCGCGCTCGGCACCACGACGATCCACGATCCGTCGAACCGGTCGAGCGAGATCTTCGCCGCCGCCGAGATGCAGCGCGCCGGGCTGATCCTCGCGCCGCGCATCTTCTCCACCGGCGAGATCGTCTATGGCGCGAAGGCGGCGGACGTGTACGCGCAGATCGACAGCCTCGACGACGCCCTCGCGCATGTCCGCCGGCTGAAGGCGCAGGGCGCGCATTCGGTGAAGAACTACAACCAGCCCCGCCGCGAACAGCGCCAGCAGGTCGTCGAGGCCGCCCGGCGCGAGGGGATGCAGGTGGTCGCGGAGGGCGGCTCGCTGTTCGGGCTGGACATGACGCACATCGCGGACGGCAATTCGACGCTGGAGCACAACATCCCGCTGTCGACCTTCTACGACGACGTCCTCCAGTTCATGCCCGCGACGAAGACCAACTACACGCCCACGCTGGTCGTCACCTTCGGCGGGCTCGCGGGCGATCCCTATTGGCGGCAGGCGACCGACGTCTACGCCAACCCGCTGCTGCGCGCGCACACCCCGCCCGCCAAGCTGCTCGCCGACACCGCCCGCCGGATCAAGGCGCCCGAAAGCGACTTCGTCGACGACGACAATGCGCGCGAGGCGAATAGGCTGGCGAAGCGCGGCGTGCTCGTCTCGATCGGCGCGCACGGGCAGCAGGCGGGCATCGGCGCGCATTGGGAGCTGTGGTCGTTCGTCCGCGGCGGGATGACGCCCGTCGAAGCGCTGCGCGCGGGCACGATCGTCCCCGCCCGGTCGCTCGGCATGGCGAACGACATCGGCTCGCTCGAGGTGGGCAAGCTCGCCGACCTCGTCGTGCTCGATGCGGATCCGACCGCGGACATCCACAACAGCGACAAAGTGTCGCGCGTGATGCTCGGCGGGCGGCTCTACGACGCCGCGACGCTGAACGAGGTCGCGACCGGCACCGCGAAACGCGGCCCGTACTGGTGGGAGGTCGCGGCGAAGTAGGGCGAACCACCGCCACTCCCATGCAATCCGTCTATATGCACACCAAGCGTTCGAAAGGCCGCGTGCCTTGACGCTGGTCGCCGCCGGCTGTCACCTTCGCATCCGATACGGACAGACCGGATCCGCGCAGGCGATGACCTGCGTGACCGTCGGCCGACGCAGGAGGCCTGGCGGGCGCGTGATCGTGCCCGCGCCGCACGCACCCGCAAAACCGGGGCGTCGCGATCACATCATCGGGGAATTGCACATGCGCCTGCTCCATCTTCGCTGCCACCTCGCCCGCTCGACCGCACTGGTCGCCGCCACGCTGGTCGCATCGCATGCCGCCGCGCAGACGACGCCGCCCGCCACCGAAGCGCCCGCCGCCGACCCATCCACCGACGCGCCCGAGCTGGTCGTCACCGGATCGCGCATCGCGCGCGACGGCTTCGAATCCCCCACTCCGCTGACGGTGCTGTCGCAGGAAGCGATCCGCACCCAGTCTCCCACCAACAACATCGCCGATTTCGTCAACCAGATCCCCTCGGTCGCGGGCTCTACCCGCCCCGCCAACTCGCGGCTCGCGATCAGTTCGGGGCTCGCCGGCATCAACGCGCTCAACCTGCGCAACCTGGGGACGGAGCGCACGCTGGTGCTGCTCGACGGGCGCCGTTCGGTCGGTTCGTCGATCACGGGCGCGGTCGACGTCAACGATTTCCCCCAGTCGCTGGTGAAGAGCGTCGAGATCGTCACCGGCGGCGCGTCTGCGGCCTATGGGTCGGACGCGGTATCGGGCGTCGTCAACTTCATCCTCGACAAGCAGTTCAAGGGGGTGAAGGCGAGCCTGGAGAACGGCGTCACCACCTATGGCGACGGCCACAACTACCAGATGAGCCTCGCCGCCGGGTTCGGCTTCGCCGAGGATCGCGGCCACATCCTGCTGTCGGGCGAATATGCGCACCGCGACGGCATCTTCCGCAACGATCGCGACTGGAACCAGCGCGGCGACCGCACCATCACCAACCCTGCCTACACCGCCACCAACGGCCTTCCGCAGAATCTCGTCGTCACGCAATCGGGCGTATCGAACCTGCTGCCCGGCGGCATCATCAACGCCTCGACGCTCAACACCGGCGCGGCCTCGACGCTGCTGCGCGGCACCTATTTCGGGCAGGGCGGCGCGATCGGCCAGTATCAGTACGGCGCGATCACCAACACGACCAATACCGTCGGCGGCGACTGGGAACTGGCCGATGGCAACCGCCGCATCGGGCTTGATGCGGAGGACGATCGCAAGTCCGTCTTCGCGCGCGCCAGCTTCAAGTTCAGCGACGCGATCGAGGTGTTCGCGGAAGGCTCCTACGCCCGCCACGAATCGCTGTTCAATGCCGGCCCCTCGCTGACCACCGCCGCCACGCTGACGTCGGACAACGCGTACCTGATCCAGACGTTGGGCACCGCGCGCATCGCATCGCTCAACTTGCGCAGCGTCTCGCTCGGCACCTCGGCGGAGGACCTGCCCTATCGCAAGAACGCCAACGAACGCTCGGTCCAGCGCTATGTGCTCGGCGCAGAGGGCAGGTTCGGCGTCTTCGGCGGCGACGTCCGCTGGGACGTCTACGGCCAGTTCGGCAAGACCAAGACGACCGAGCGCTCGCGCGACATCCTCAACACCGCGCGCCTCGCGCTTGCGACCGATGCGGTCTTCGCCCCCGCGGGCAACGCCGCGAACGTCGCCGCGGGGACGATCGTGTGCCGCTCGACGCTGACCGCGCCGACCAACGGCTGCGTGCCGCTCAATCGCCTCGGCGTCGGCGTCGCGAGCCCTGCCGCGGTCGCCTATGTGATCGGCGATCCGTTCCGCAACCAGGAGTTCAAACAGACCGTCGTCGCGGGCAACCTGTCGTTCGATCCCTTCTCGACCTGGGCGGGCAAGGTCTCGATCGCGACCGGGGTCGAGCACCGCAAGGAAGAGGTCTCGGGCGCGGTCGAAACCCAGTACCGGACGGGCTGGGCGGTCGGCAACTACCTCCCCACCTTCGGTAGCTATTCGGTCACCGAGGGCTATCTGGAGGCGCTCGTGCCGCTCGGCCTCGGACTCAACCTCAACGGCGCGGTCCGCGCGACCGACTATTCGACCTCGGGCTACGTCACGACGTGGAAGCTCGGCGCGACGTTCGAGCCGATCCCCGACATCACGCTGCGCGCCACCCGCTCGCGCGATATCCGCGCGCCCAACCTCAACGAGCTGTTCCAGGCCGGCACCTCGCGCACCAACACGCTGAACGATCCGTTCAACGCCAACGCGGTCACCCAATTCCTCGAGGTGACGAGCGGGAACACCAACCTGAAGCCGGAGATCGCGAACTCGACCAGCGTCGGCATCGTGCTCCAGCCGCGCTTCGTTCCCGGCTTCTCGCTGTCGGTCGACGGGTTCGACATTCGCCTGCGCGACGCGATCGGGCAGGTGCGCGCGCAGGAGATCGTCAACCGCTGCTTCCAAGGGCTGACCGAATATTGCTCGGCCTTCACCCGCACGCCGGGCGGCACGCCCGCGCTGACGGTGCAGCTCAGCCCGTTCAACTTCTCGCGCGTCACCGTCCGCGGGATCGATTTCGACGCGAGCTACCGCGTGCCCGTCGGCGGCGGCGCGGTGACGCTGCGCGGGATGGCGACGCACTATATCCGCAACTACACCAACAACGGCATCGACGCGCCGTACGACAGCGCGGGCGCGAACGGAGACGGCGGCACCCCGAGCTGGCTCTATCGCGCCACCGCGACCTACGCGAAGGACGCGTTCATCCTGACCGGCGCGATGCGCGGGATCAGTTCGGGGACGATCAGCAACAGCTATGTCGTCTGCTCGACCGCCTGCCCCGCCTCGACGATCGCGAACCCGACGATCAATGCGAACCACGTCCCCGGCGCGGTCTATTTCGATCTGAACGTCACGCAGGGCTTTAGCGTCGGCAATGCGAGCGCGCAGCTGTTCGCCAACATCAGCAACGTGTTCGATCGCGATCCCGCGCTCGTCCCCACCGGCGGCACCGCGACGAACCTGACCTATTACGACTATCTCGGCCGGCTCTTCCGCGTCGGCGTGCGGTTCGACCTGAAGTAATCTCAACGCGGGTGTCGCGCCGCCAGCGCGATGCCCGCCAGATTGTGCGAGCGGCGGACATGGCGGACGTGCACCCGCGCGAACCCCGCCGCGAGTGCGTCGAACCGCCGCTGCGCCGCGCTCCGCCGGACCGGTGCGATCGCCTTGTCGACCACTCCACGCGAATCGCCGATCAGGACGATGTCGGACAGTCCCAGCCGCGCCGCGACCGCCAGCGCATCGAACAGCGCACACCATTCGGCGGTGTGGTTGTCGCCCTCGCCATGGTCGAGCGTCAGGTACGCTGCTCCCCGCACCACCACCGCGGTTTCGATCGCCCCCGGATTGGGCCGGCACCCGCCATCGAAGAAGAGTTTGACCGCGTCCGTCGATCCTTTGCTCATAGCCGCCCTTGTACCCCCGCGAAGGCGGGGGTCCAGACTGGCCCCCGCCTTCGCGGGGATACATCGGTCCAAAACGCCAAATTTCGCGACTGATACTCACTCGCAGTATTGATCGTTACGCCGCCGCACGATAGGCGCAGGGACGTGACCGACACCCGGCCCCTCTCCCCGCCCCGCCCGGCCGCCGCCGCCCGCGCGCCCAAGCGCAAGTGGCGCGGCTGGTGGCTGCGTCAGCTCCATACGTGGCACTGGATCAGCGCCGCGGTGTCGCTGGTCGGGATGCTCGCCTTCGCAATCACCGGGATCACGCTCAACCACGCCGCGACGATCGCCGCGAAGCCCGTCGTGACCGAGGCCGCGGCGACGCTGCCCCCCGCGCTGCTCCGCCAGCTCGCGACGACGCCCGCGGACGCCGCCGCCCCGCTTCCGCCGGCCGTCGCCACCAGGGTCGCCGACGCGGTCGCGCTCGATCCGGCGGGGAAGCCCGGCGAATGGTCCGATACCGACGTCTATGTCGCGCTCCCCCGCCCCGGCGGCGACGCCTGGGTCAGCATCGATCGGGCGAACGGCCGGATCACCGCGGAGACGACGTCGCGGGGCTGGATCTCGTACCTCAACGATCTCCACAAGGGCCGCAACACCGGGGCTACGTGGAGCTGGTTCCTCGACATCTTCGCGGGCGCGTGCATCCTGTTCACGCTTACGGGTCTGCTGCTGCTCCAGATGCACGCACGGCACCGCCCGTCGACCTGGCCGATCGTGTTCGCCGGCCTCGCCATTCCCGTCGTCCTTCTCCTCGTCTTCGTCCATTAAGGGGTATCGCCATGCGTCCAGGCCGTTTCTCGCTCCTCGCCGGCACGCTTGCCGCGCCGCTCGTCGCCACACCCGCGAGCGCGGGCACCGTCACGATCACGATCCCCCGGCTCGACGTCGCCGAATATCACCGCCCCTATGTCGCGGTCTGGCTCGAGCCGGTCGGCGGCGGCGCGGCGCGGACGCTGGCGGTGTGGTACGACGTGAAGAAGGGCGGCAACGAGCCCGGCACCAAGTGGCTCGCGGACCTGCGCGCGTGGTGGCGCAAGGGCGGCCGCGCGATGGCGATGCCCGCCGACGGCGTCAGCGGCGCCACCCGCGCGCCCGGCCAGTATAAACTGACACTCCCCGCGGACCTCAAGCCCGGCCAGTATGTCCTGAACGTCGAGGCCGCGCGCGAGACCGGCGGGCGCGAGCTCGTCACGCTGCCGATCGCAGTCCCCAACGTCCCCGTGCGCGCCACCGGCAAGGCCGAGCTCGGCGCCGTCACCCTCGCCCGCTGAGAAAGGCCCGATCATGAATCGCTTCGCCACCCGGCTGCTCGCCGCCGCCGCCATCCTCTCGGTCCCCGCCGCGCTGTCCGCGCATCGCCAGTGGATGCTTCCCTCCAGCACCGTCGTGTCGGGCACCGACAGCTGGGTGACGATCGACGCCGCGGTGTCGAACGACCTGTTCTTCTTCGATCATCAGCCGATGCGGCTCGATGCGGTGAAGGTGTGGCAGCCCGACGGCACGCCCGGCCAGCTCCAGAACCCGTCGACCGGGCGCTACCGCTCGGTCTTCGACGTCCAGCTCGACAAGCCCGGCACGTGGAAGGTCGGCACGCAGGTGCAGGCCGTGATGGGCAGCTTCAAGGTCGACGGCGTCGAGAAGCGCGTCGGCGGCCGCGGCGGCCCACCCAGACCCGGACAGGGAGGCCCCGGCCAGCCCGCCCCCCTGACCGTCGCCGACATCCCCGCCAACGCGACCGACGTCGCGCTGACCGAGGTCCAGTCGCGCAACGAGGTGTTCCTGACCGCGGGCGCGCCGACCACCACCGTCTTCAAGACCACCGGCACGGGCCTCGAATTCGCCCCCGTCACCCATCCCGACGAGCTGGTGGCGGGCGAAACCGCAAAGTTCCGATTCCTGATCGACGGCAAGCCCGCCGCAGCCCTCAAGGTCACCGTGATTCCCGGCGGCAAGCGCTATCGCAACGACGAGGGCGCGCGCGACCTGACGACGGGCGCGGACGGCGTGCTGAGCGTGACATGGCCGACCGCGGGGATGTACTGGCTCAACGCCACCGCGACCGACAAGGCGACCACCACGCCCCGCGCGACCGAGCGGCGGATGACGTACATCACGACGCTCGAGGTGCTGACGCCCTGACACGCATAGCGCTGCCCACCGTGATCGACGCCGCCGCGATCGCCACGCGCGACGCGGCGGCACCGATCGTCGATCTCGCGGGCGAGACGATGGGGACGCGGTGGTCGGTCCGCCTCGCCTCTCCGCACGGTGTCGACGTCGCGGCGGTCGAACGCGCGATCGTCGCCCGGCTCGCTGCACTGGTGGACGAAATGAGCCACTGGGACGCCGCCTCGCTGCTGTCCCGCTTCAACCGCGCGGCAGCGGGATCGTGGACGGCCCTGCCCCCCGATTTCGCGCATGTCGTCGCGCAGGCGCTGCGGATCGCGGAGGCGACGGGCGGTGCGTTCGATCCCGCGATCGGGCGCGTCGTCGACCTGTGGGGCTTCGGCCCGCTCGCGGTCGCGGGTCCACCAGGCGACGCCGCACTGGCGGCGGCGCGCGCGACCTCGGGCTGGCACCGTCTCGACTACGACGCCCCGATGCGCCGCCTGCGCCAGCCCGGCGGGTGCTCGCTCGACTTGTCGGGAATCGCCAAGGGCCATGCGGTCGACGCGGTCGCGGACCTGCTTGCCACGCATGGCATCGCGCATGCGCTGGTCGAGATCGGCGGCGAGCTCGCCGGGCGCGGGGTGCGCCCCGGTGGCGAGCCGTGGTGGGTTGATCTCGAAACGCCCCCCGGCGCCGCCGCCGCACCGCTCCGCATCGGGCTCCACAATCTCGCGGTCGCGACTTCGGGCGATTATGTCCGCGGCGCACACACGCTCGACCCGCGCACCGGTCGCGCGACCGAGAACGGCGTCGTGTCGGCGAGCGTGATCCACGCCTCGGCGCTCACGGCCGACGCCTGGGCGACCGCGCTGACGGTGCTGGGGCCGATCGACGGGCTGACAGTCGCGACCGCGCACGGCCTCGCGGCACGGTGGGTGACGACGGACGGGGAGGTCCTCAGCCTCGCCCTGACCGCGATGCTGGCGTGAGCATCAGCCCGCAACCAGCCCGTTCAGATACGTCTCGATCGCGGTATACCCGTCCTTGCGCGCACGCGCACTGTCGTCCTTCGCCGGGTTCAGCCCATGCGCCCGCTCCCACGCATCGGGCATCCCGTCATGGTCGCGATCGGCGGGCACCACACCCTTCGACAGCTCCGGCCAGCCACCATCCTCGCGCTGCGTATCGATCTGTTTGCCGGTGCGCGTCCGCACGCCCGCGATCACCTTCGCATCGACCGCGTCGCGCGCCTTCGACGCGCCGGCCCCCGCCAGCACGCGCGCATAGCTCGCCGCCGCCGCCTCGCTGCGCACGGGCGCGACGTCGACCGGCGTCGCGAGCCTGTACCCGTCGGGCTGGATCCCGCTCACCAGCGACCACGGATCCGCCGGGATCGCGCCGTTCATGCTGTTGCCCGCGAAATACGCCTTCGCCAGCGTGTTCGATTCCTGGAACGCGATCGGCTTGTCGCTGTTCGGCCCCGCGACATAGCTGTTGTCGACGAAATTGTACCGCGCCAGCGTCGCCTTGTCGGCATTGTAGCCCGAGTGCGACCCGCCCCAATTGTAGAAGACGTTCGACCGGAAATCGAAGAACGCACCCTCGGGATCGATATCCGGCCCGTCGTAATTCCCCGGCCGCGGCATCCGCGCCTCGTGGTTCGCCCACAGATTGTGGTGGAAGCTGATCCGGCTTCCGCGCCCGCCGCGGATCAGGCTACCATAGCCATGCTCGCCCTTGGCGTGGAGCGAGTGCGTCAGCGAATCGGCGATGATCGACCATTGCACGGTCAGGTCCCAGAACCCCTCGCCCTTCGCATAGCGCGCCGACGCCGACAGCGTCTCGTCGACCGACCAGCTGGCGGAGACATGGTCGAGGATGATCCGCCGCCCGCCCAGGATCCAGATCGCGTCGCTCTCGGTCTTCGATTCGTCGCCCAGCCGCGAGCGGATATAGCGCACCACGACATCGTCCGCCGCGACCTCGAACGGCTGGTCGCGCAGCGTGACGCCGCCACCGGGCGCGGACTGGCCCGCGATCGTGATCCGCCCCTCGCGGATGCGCAGCGGCTTCGTCAGCCGGATCGTCCCGTCGACCGCGAAGACGACGACGCGCGGCCCCTTCGCCTCGACCGCCTCGCGCAACGAACCGGGGCCGCCGTCCTGCAAGGTGGTGACGATCATCACCCGCCCGCCGCGCCCACCGAGCGACAGGCGCCCCGCGCCCTCCGCACCGGGAAAGGCGACCTGCGCAGGAGCGGATATGGCGGGGGGGGTATCAATCATCATCGGATCCTCAATCGAACAGCAGTTTGCGCATGTCGGGCACCGCGACCGACAGGTCGCGCGCGACCATCGTCGCGAACACCCCCGCGCCCTTCGCGCCCAGATGCGTCCGGTCGAAGCTCAGCTTGCGCTGCGCGAACGGCGTCTCCTGCACTTCGGTGACGGCGGCGGGAGCGATCGGCGCGGTCCCCGGCGGCAGCTGCGCCAGCGTTTCGGCCCCGCGCTCGCCCATCGCGTTGACCGCCGCGGTGCTGCGCGCATTGAGATCGACCAATGGAGTCTTCGTCTCCGCCGCCACCGTGCGCACCGCCTCCGCCCAGGGCGCGAGATCCTCGACCACGCGCCCGTCCCGGAACGTGCGTCGCGTCAGCGGGGTCAGCAGCACCGGGACCGCCCCCGCCGCGCGCGCCTCGGCGACGTAGCGGCGCAGGTTGGCGGGAAACTCGGTCGCCAGGTCGGTCGACCGCCCCGGCTTGCCCGGCTGGTCGTTGTGCCCGAACTGGATCAGCACCCACGTCTTCACGAACCCCGGCGTCTTCATCTCCGACAGCGCGAGGTCCCACGAGCCCTCGGTGCGATAATTTCCCGAACTCCGCCCGCCCCGCGCCAGATTGACGCAGGCGGCGAACGAAGTGACGTGGTTCGCGCAGAAATCGCCGCCCCACCCCCCCGCGACCGCGGTGGTGGAGTCGCCGACGAGGATGATCTTCGACGCCCGGATCGGCTGGACCGGCGGCTGGACCGGCGGCGCGGGCGTGGTCTGAACCGCGGCGGCGAGAAGCAGCGCGGCGATCACAGCGCGCGGAACCGGAAATCGCGAAACTTGGCCTCGCCCGCTCCCGCCGAATACAAGCCCGGTCGCAACATCAGGAATCCTCCGCGGACATTGTGGTGATAGCCCGACACTTCCATGCCGCGGTCGAACCGCTGCCAGGTTTTCCCGCGATCGCCAGAGGTGTGGATCGCGACGATATGTCGCGTGTTCGTGATGCGGATCGCCATCCGCCGGCCGTGCGGATTGGCGGGCCTACCGCGTTCGATACCGTACTGGTGCGTGACGAAGCGCTTTTCGTCGAAGCCCAGCCCGCAATAGAGCCGGTCGTCGTAGAACAGCACCAGCCCCGCGGTTCCGCCGGCGGCGATCTCGATATCGCACTGGAATTCGTACGCCTGGTCTCCCGCGATCAGCATCAGCGGCGACGAATCGACGGGCGCGGTGCCGCTCGCCTTCAACACCAGCGCGCCGCCCTCGGCGCGCGCACGATCGCGCTCGGCGGGGCCGGGGCGGAAGAAATTCCACTTCGCACCGAGCCTGAGCGTCTTGAAATCGTCCGACAGCGGCAGGCCGTGCGGCAACTTCGCGCCGCCCTTCGGCTTGGCGATCGGCGTCGACAGGTCGCCCCCGGTCATGCGGAACCAGCCATCCGCGGTCCACGCGACCGGATCGAGCAGCACCTGACGCCCCAGCGTCCAGTACCCGTTCTCATAGCCGTGATAGACCGACCACCACGACCCGTCCGGCGCCTCGACCAGACTCGCATGCCCGCGCGACCACCATTTCTCCGCGGTGTCGACGGTGCGGACGATCGGGTTGCCCGGATGCTGTTCCCAAGGCCCATGGATCGATCGCGACCGCGCCGCGATTACCATATGCCCCGTCGGCGGCCCCGCCGTCCCACCGACCGCGGTCAGCATGTAGAACCACCCGTCATGCCGGTGGATCTTCGGCCCCTCGGGCGAGAAGCCCTCGACGTCCCACGTATCGGGGTAACGCCACGGGTCGTAGACATGCTCGACCGCGCCGACCGTCGACAGGCCGTCCTCCGCCAGCCGGATCCGGTCCCCGCCCGACAGGAACAGCCAGCGCGACCCGTCCTCGCCCACCGCGTGGCACGGATCGATATGGCTGTGCAGCTTCAGGTCGATCGGTTCGGACCATGGCCCGTCGATATGGTCGGCATGGATGACGAAGATCGAGTTCGGCTTCGCCTTGACCGGGATGTAGAGGAAATACCGCCCCTCGTACTTCTCCAGGCTCACCGCCCAGACCGAGCCGATATTGGTGCGCAGCGCGGCGGTGCGCGGCTGCCAGTTCACCAGGTCGCGGCTGTGCCAGATCGTGCAGCCCGGATAGCTGTCGAAGCTGGAGAAGGTCATGTAGTAATCGTCGCCATCCTTCAGGATGGCGGGATCGGGCCGGTCGCCCGCGATCAGCGGATTGAGGAAGCGCCCGTCGCCCAGATCGGCGACGCGCTGCCCCTCGAACCCGCGCTTCCAGTCGGTCGCCGCGGGCGCGCAGGCGGGCGTCGTCGCCGCAGCGGCGGGACCGGACAGCGCGAACCCGCCCCCGGCCAGCGCGGCGCCCCCCCCGGCCAGCGCAGCGCCCATAGCTTCGCGGCGGGAGATCGTCATACAGGATCCTTCTGGTCGATACGGAACGGCTGGTCGGCGTGGACGATCACATGCCCGCGCGCGTCGAAGTCGATGCGGACGAGGCCCGGCTTCTCGCGCATGTGGCTGCGCGCGTCGTTGCCGAAGAAGGTCTGCCACCACCGGCCCTGCCGGTCGCGGAACACGTTGCCCCCGCCGCAGCACGGCGCGCCCTCGTGCCGTTCGCGCCACGGGCCTGTCGGCGTGTCGGAAAGCCAGAAGGCGAAGGAATAGCGATCGTCGTAGCGATCGACGACGCCCAGATAATAGACGCCGTCCCGCTGGAACATCGTCGCGCCTTCATAGCCGAAATGCGCGAAGTCCTTGTCGGCGCACTGTCGGCGATGATGGGTCGGATCGCGGTCCCAGCCGTCCGCACTCGTCATCTTCCGCCACGGTTCTGCCAGCCCCGACACATCGTCCTTCAGCCGCACGATCTCGTCCGCCGAACCCGCGGTGAACCACACAGCGCCGGCGGGGTCCTCGAACAACGTCGCGTCGATCCCGCCCTTGATCGGCTTGTCGGGGGAGAAGGCGTGGACATACGGCCCCTCGGCGCGACCGGTCGTGCTCTTCAGGATCGCCAGCCCCGCGCGGCTCATCGAATGGCAGATATAATAGTTGCCGCGGATGAAATGGATCTCGGGTGCCCACAGCGCGCGGAACGGCACGCCCGATCGCATCCGCCAGTCGCGCTCCCACACCCCGTCGCGCCCGATCGACCAGACGAGGCCCAGATAGTCCCATCGGTCGAGGTCCTTCGATCGCCACAGCTCGACGCCGTCGTTGGTCGCCCAGATGTTGTCGCCGGTCGATCCCGTCATGTAATACCAGCCGTCGCCGCCGACGCAGACGATCGTGTCGCGGATATGGACGTCGTGGAGCGGCCGGATCCGCGGCAGCAACCGCGCCGCCACCGCACTCCCGGAATCGGAATCCCCCCAATCCGCGACCGGGTAGCGCCGCGGCACCGGCCCCTTGTACCGCACGTCGGGCAGTCCCGACGTCCACCCGCCCGAGGCGCTCGCCGCGGTCGCGCGCGTGCCCGGCCCACTGATGCCCGAATAGGGCCAGTAGCCCTTGGGCGGCGGCGGGATCACGCGCCCCGAATTGTCGCCGACGGGCGCGCCGCTTCCCGGCCGGGGCGCGGGACCATAGGCTAGCGGCGTCCGCGCCCATGCGGGCACCGCCGCGATCCCGGCGAAGCCCAACCCGGCCTTGATGATGTCGCGGCGATCCATCTCTATCGATCCTCCGGCGAAAAACGCCCCCCGCCGGCGATGCGGCGGGGGGCGAGGTCCCTGGGGTGGGAACTCTAGAAGCTCATCCGCGCACCGATGCGGTAGACGCGGCCGCTGCTGCCATATTGCGTCACCGCTTCCTGGCCCTGATAGGCATAGCGGTTGGTGTTCTGGTTGGTCAGGTTCAGCCCCTCGATCGTCAGCGCGAACGACTTGAACAGGTTGAACCCGATCGACGCATCGACGTTCGTCGTGCCGCGGCTGTAGACGAAGTCGTTGATGAGCGGGCTGTCGCAGCCCACGCTTTCCGCCCCCGTCGCGGTGCCGACGCCGGTGCCCACCGTCGTCAGCCCCGGACTGCACGAACCCGCCGCGATCGGATATTGCGCGACATACCCCTTGCGATTGGCGACCGACACGCGTGCGCGGAACCCCTTCACCTCATAGAACAGCGTCGCGTTCAGCGCCTGCGGCGACACGCCGATGAACGGCCCCTTCCCCGTCGTCTGCGGGATCACCGCGGTGCCCGGATCGAGGATGTAGTTCAGCTCCGACTTGATATAGGTATAGTTCACCAGCACGCCGAAGTTCTTCAGGAAGCCCGGCAGGAACGTCAGGTTCTGCTGGAAGTTCGCCTCGATCCCGCGGAGATAGCCGCCCGGCGCGTCGCGATACTGGCGTGCGGTGAACGGATTGTTCGCATCGAGATACGCCAACTGGTTGACGTTGGTGTACTGCGCACGGATCGCCGCGATCGTCGCCGCGTCGGCGAACTCGCTGAGCGGCGCGGTGAACAGCACCGTCTGCGGGAACGACGATACCTGCTTCGAGAAGCCGGCGATCGAGATCAGGCTGGACGGCGTGAAATACCATTCCAGGCTGGCGTCGAAATTGGTCGAGCGGAACGGCTGGAGCCGGGGGTTGCCGATCGTGAACGACGCGCCGGTATTGTCGCCGTTAGACGGCACCGAGATCGACGTGATCGTCGGCGCCAGATTGCCCAGCAGCGGACGCGCCATCACCTTCGACGCGCCGAACCGCATGTAGATGTCGCGGCGCGGCTGGTAGACGAGGTTCAGCGACGGCAGCCAGTCGGTATAGCGGTTCGTGCCCACGATCGGCCGGCCCGACTGCGACGTGCCGTTCGAGGTGACGTCGGTGATCGCCACGCGGGTGCCCGCATTGCCGCGCAACGGCTGGCCGAATATTTCGGTGTTGAAGTCGAACTGCAGGTACACCGCGGTGTCCTTCTCGTCGACGCCATAGCTGTTCTGCCCGCCGTTGCGCTTTGTCGTCAGGCGCCAGTCGCCATACTTGTTCACGCAGTTGCAGGTGAAGCCGAACAGCTGGTCGATCTTGCCCAGGTCGGGGACGAGGAAGCTGCTGATCGTGCCCTCGGGCGTGTTCAGCCCCTGCCCGAACGGCACCAGCTTGCTGTTCGCCGCTGTCGTCGACTTGGCCTCGAGCAGCGTCGGGTTCAGCGTGTCGGTGTTGCGCTCGGCCTGCGAGGTGAAGAAGCCGAAGCGGCGGATCGTGCCGCCGAACGCGACGTTGAACCGGTCGTTCACCGCCCAGTCGAAATCGACCTTCACGCCCTCATAGTCGTTGCGGACATAGCGCTGGTAGTTGCGGATGGCGGAGAAGCCCTTCACCATCTGCCAGTTGTTCGGATCGGTCGTGTCGAACCCGAAGTCGATCTTGGGCATGTCGCCGTGCTGGCGATCGTCATAGACGAAGTTCTGCGGCGAATCCATGCGGTTGAACTCGACGAGCAGGCCCTGCTGATAGTTGACCGACTTCGACTTGCCGTAGATCGCGCTCATCTTGAAATTGTCGGCGAAGTCCTGGTCGATCCGGGCACTGCCCTGCCAGAACGTCGTCGTGTACGCCGAGTAATCGACTGCCGAGCGCATGTCGACGTTGCGAAGAACCAGATAATCCGCCAGCCCGTTGGTCACGTTGGCGTCGAGCACGTCGACCCCCGGCCGCCCGATCAGCTGCCCGCGATAGGCCAGCCCATTGCTCGACGGAATATAGCCGACCGAGTTGGGGTTGTTGTAATAGTCGTACGGATCGAGATTGTTGGGGTTGGTGCTGAAGATGTTGGCGTTGGTCGGGCTGGTCGCACCGGGCACCACCGCCGCGCTGCCGAGCACCGACGAGACGAGCTGCCCCTGCTGGTTCAGCGCGGTGCCGAACGCCGGCGTCGCGCCGTACAGCTGCTGGCCGCAATCCTGCTCGGGCACGATCGCGCTGCCCGCGTTCGGCGTGCACAGCCCCGGATAGGTCGCGCGCGACGCGGTCGGCGCGATCCGCCCGACCGCGCTGTTGTACGCCGCGTTGGTGTTGTTGCGGTTGAGCCCCACCGGCGACAGCTGGTTGTTCTCGCTGACGTTCTTGAACCGCGAGAACAGCCCGTCGAGCGTCAGCCGCGTCTTGTCGGTCACGTCCCACTGGTACGCGCCGGTGATGCCGATCCGCTCGTTGCGGACGGTCTGGTGGTTGAGCGTCGGCAGCGCGGGGATGCGCACGCGCGAATCGTCGAACCGGCCCGGCGTGTTGTACGGCGCGCCCGGATACAGCTTGGCATACGCGGTCGGATCGGATCCGGTCTGCACCGCCAGCGCGTCGGGATTGGCATAGGGCAGCGCGGTCCCGGTCGGCGCGGAGAAGCCCGCGCGCTGCGGCACGCCCTCGCCCAGGAACTGGCTGCTGCGATACAGATAGTCGGACTGGCCCGCCTGGCGGCCGTACGAATCGATCACGTTCTCGGTCTTGTTGTACGCGCCCGAGACGAGGAACCCCATCCGCCGGTCGGGCCCGAACCGCACCGAAGCCAGGCCCGCGATGCGCGGGTTCGTCTTCTTGCTGTTCTCGTTGTAGCTGCCCTCCGCGGACAGCGCGTAGCGGTTGTTCTTGTAGTCGAACGGCTTGCCGGTCGTCAGGTCGATCGTGGCGCCGAGCGAGCCCTCGTCGGTTTCCGCGGACGGCGTCTTCTGCACCTTCAGGCTGCTGAACAGCTCGGACGCGAAGGTGTTGTAGTCGAACGAGCGGCTGCGGTTGGGGCTGGTGCCCGAATCGTTCGATCCCGCGGTCGACAGCGCCTCCAGCCCGTTGAGGCGCGTGCGGTTGAAGTCGCCGCCCAGGCCACGCACGGTGATCCCGCGCCCCTCGCCATTGTCACGATCGATCGACACGCCGGGCAGGCGCTGAAGCGATTCGGCCAGGTTCGCGTCGGGGAAGTCGGCGATGTCCTCCGCGGTGATCGCGTCGATCTGCAGGTCGGACCGGCGCTTCTCGTTGAGCGACGACTGGATCGATCCGCGAAAGCCCGTGACGACGATGTCGGCGACCTTGCCCTCTTCCGACGACAGCGTCTGGACGGAGTCCGCGCCGCTCGTCGTCTCGTCCTGCGTCGCCGCGGCGGCCGCCTCGACCTGCTCGGGCGTGGAACCCACCACCGCGGCGTTGGGCGTCGCCGCGCCCACCGGCGTCTGCGGCGCGGGCGCCGGTGCAGTCTGGGCCGCGACCGGCGTCGCCGCCAGCGCGACGAGCAACGCCATCAACGACGGTGCGCCGTTCAGCGTCGCGCGCGCCTTCGTGATCGTCCCTCCGGTGATCGTCCCCTTGGTGGTCGTCATAGCAATAGTCCTCCCCTGGCCGGGGCCGGGCGTGTCGTATCGGCCGCCCAGCCTCCGAGTGTTGATACCGGTGTCAATCGTGCAGCTGCGTCGGCGCCCAAGGTGCGACGGGTCGGGCCCGCGCAGCGTGCGCCCGGCCCCGTGCTGCCATGTTCGTAGAGCCGGGCATCATCCGGGCCCAGCATCCGCGGCGCCCCGTCGGGCCCGCGATACCCCATCGCGGTCCAGCCATCCGTCGCGATATGCGCGTCCATCCAGCACCGCAGATAGGTCGCCGCCCCCAGCAGCGCCATGTTGCCCCCCGCACGCCACGGGCGACCGAGCCATGTTGCGCCGTCCGGCACGCCCGCGTCGCGCGTCAGCCGGCAGTCCGCGAAGACGAGCCCGACCGGCTGCACCGCGGGCGTGCTGGGCGCGGCGATGAACCCGCCCGGCATCGCGCCGTCGTTGCGCGACACGATCGTGCACCGCTCGATCCACGCCGCCGCGCCGCCGAACACGAAATCGACGCGTCCGGCGATCCGCGAATCGCGAAGCAGCGTCGTCGCCTGAAGCAGCAGCGTATCCTGCCAGCTTTCGATGTCGCACCGCTCGATCACCGTGCGCGGCGCCGCCGCCCCCACCGCGAGCGCCACCGCTTGCATGCGGCTCGCCGGATAATCGTGCGAATTGCGTATCGTAAGGTCGCGCAGCGTCACGTCGGGTGCCGCGATCGTCAGCGTCGCCGATCCGCTCGTCCCCCAGGTTCCGCCACCCGGTTTCGGCAGCGCCGCGCCGGCATCGAAGCCGATCACGCTGTCGCGTCCGCGCCCGACGATCGTCACGCCCGGGACGTCGATCGTCAGCTTTTCGCGGAACACACCGCGTCCCAGCGTGATCGTCGCCCCTGGCTGCGCGTCACTCCTGATGCGCGCCAGCGCCTCCGCCAGTGTCCGCACGCTCCCCGGCGCGCCGTCCTGCGAGACGTGATAGAGTAACGGCGCCTCGGCGCGCAACGGCGCCGCAAGACCCGCGACTGCGAGCATCGCGAGCATGGCGCGACGGTCGGGCACCAGGCCCGCCAGGTCGTTCGCGATGATCGGACGCGCGTTCATTTCCTCTCCCTGTCGGTCCCCGACCCGCCCTCTGGCGAACTGCCACGTCATTGCCCGACGCATGCTGGTAACCGGTGTCATCACAATGCGACGTCACAATCTGCCTGTCAAGCAGCCGATCGCTTCGGATATGGCTCAGATAGGCGACGGGTCTAGTGCCGATCACCGGCAGGCGTAGAACCGGCATGCCGGCCTCGAGAGAGGTTCCCGCCTCTTCACCTGGCGGCACCCGGATCAAGTCCAGGGTGGCGATGGGGCAAAGACGGAGACGCCGCCCCGCCCGTCAGCCTTCGATCTTGTCGATGCGCGCCAGCAGCGTGCCCTCGGGCACCTGCGCGCCCTCCGCCACCTTCAGTTCGGCGACCACCCCGTCGAACGGCGCGAGCAGCGCCTGTTCCATCTTCATCGCCTCCAGCACCAGCATCCGCTCGCCCCGCGCGACCGCCTGCCCCGCCGCGACCAGGACCGCGATGACGCGCCCCGGCATCGGCGACAGGATCGCGCCGTCGCCATCCTCGCCGCCACCGGCATGATCCGCGCGGCGCGGGCCGAACGGCCATGCCTCGCCATCGAGGAACAACACGCCGTCCGCGACCTCCCCCGCCGATGCCGACCCGGCGTTGGCGAGATAGGGCTTGCCCGCGACCGCGACCTCGACCTGCATCACGGGCGCCGCGTTCGCGCGAAACCCGCGCAACGCCGTCCACGGATCCCCGGTCATCGCGGGCAGGATCGCCGCCGCCGCCGCCGCGAGAACCGTGGTCGAGGGCTCGGCCGGCGGAATCAGCCTTTCGGCGTGCCGCGCGATGAACCCGGTATCCACGCGCCCGGCCACGAAATCCGGATGCGCCGCAGCGCGCGCGAGAAACCCCGCATTCGTGCGCACCGGCCACACCTGCGTCCCGCGTGCCGCTACCGCCAGCTTCGCCGCCGCCTCGCCCCGCGTCGTGCCATGGACGATCAGCTTGGCGATCATCGGATCGTACCAGGGCGTGACCGCGCCACCCTCCTCGACGCCGCTGTCGATGCGGACGCCGCCCGGAAAGCGCAACCGGTCGAGCGGCCCCGTCGACGGCAGGAAGCCGGTGCTCGGATTCTCGGCATACAGCCGCGCCTCCATCGCCCAGCCGTCGATGGCCAGTTCGTCCTGCCGCTTTGGCAGCGGCTCGCCCGACGCGACGCGCAGCTGCCATTCGACCAGGTCCTGGCCGGTGATCGCCTCGGTCACCGGATGCTCGACCTGAAGCCGGGTGTTCATCTCCATGAACCAGATGCGGTCGGCGCGGAGACCCTCGGACCCGTCGGCGATGAACTCGATCGTCCCCGCGCCGACATAGTCGACCGCGCGCGCCGCCTTCACCGCCGCATCGCACACCGCGGCGCGCGTCGCCGCGTCCATCCCGGGCGCGGGGGCCTCCTCGATCACCTTCTGGTGGCGGCGCTGGAGCGAGCAGTCGCGCTCGAACAGATGAACCGCGTTGCCGTGCGTGTCGCCGAACACCTGCACCTCGATATGCCGCGGCGACAGGATGTACTTCTCGATCAGCACCTGCGTGTTGCCGAACGACGCGGCCGCCTCGCGCTGGCAGCTTTCCAGCATCTCGGCGAAGTCGGCCGCGGCATCCACCTTGCGCATGCCCTTGCCGCCGCCGCCGGCGACCGCCTTGATGAGTACGGGATAGCCGATCGCATCGGCCTCCGCCTGCAACCGCTCGGGGCTCTGGTCTGCGCCGAGATAGCCCGGCGTCACCGGCACGCCCGCAGCGATCATCCGTTCCTTCGCGGCGTCTTTCAGCCCCATCGCGCGGATCGCAGCGGGCGGCGCACCGACCCAGACCAGCCCGGCCGCGATCACCGCCTCGGCGAACTCGGCATTCTCGGACAGGAAGCCGTAGCCGGGATGGATCGCCGTCGCCCCCGTCGCGCGCGCCGCCTCCAGCAGGCGGTCCTGCCGCAGATAGCTGTCGGCAGCGGCGGCGGTGCCGATGCACACCGCGTCGTCCGCCTCGCCCACGAACGGCATGCCCGCATCGACGTCGGAATGGACTGCGATCGTCCGAATGCCCAGCCGGCGCGCGGTGCGGATGATACGGCGGGCGATCTCGCCACGATTGGCGATGAGGAGAGACTGGATCATCACCATCACATCCGGAACAGGCCGAACTGCGCACGCTCGGGGATCGGCGCGTTCAGCGTGGCGGAAAAGGCGAGGCCCAGGACGTCGCGGGTCTGCGCGGGATCGATGATGCCGTCGTCCCACAGTCGCGCGGTCGCGTAATAGGGATTCCCCTCGTCCTCGTATTTCTGCCGCACCGGCGCCTTGAACCCCTCCGCCTGCTCCGGCGTCCACCTCTCGGCGTCGCGGTGCACGGTCGCGAGCACGCTCGCCGCCTGCTCGCCCCCCATCACGCTGATCCGCGCATTGGGCCAGGTGAACAGGAAGCGTGGGCCATAGGCACGCCCGCACATCCCGTAATTGCCAGCCCCGAAGCTGCCGCCGATCAGCACCGTGATCTTGGGCACCGACGCGGTCGCGACCGCGGTGACCAGCTTCGCGCCGTTCTTCGCGATCCCCTCCGCCTCGTACTTGCCGCCGACCATGAAGCCCGAGATGTTCTGGAGGAACAGCAACGGCACCCGCCGCTGGCACGCCAGCTCGATGAAATGCGCGCCCTTCAGCGCGCTTTCCGAAAACAGCACGCCGTTGTTCGCGAGGATCGCGACCGGCATCCCCCAGATCCGTGCGAAGCCGCAGACCAAAGTCGTGCCGTACAGCGCCTTGAACTCGTGGAACTCGGAAGCGTCGACGATCCGCCCGATCACCTCGCGCACGTCATAGGGCGCGCGCACGTCCTGCGGCACGATCCCGTACAGCTCCTGCGCATCGAGCTTCGGCGGAAGCGGCGCGGTCACCTCGATATCCACCGCCTTGGGATGGTTCAGCGTCGCGACGATGTCGCGCACGATCAACAGCGCGTGTTCGTCGTTTTCCGCGACATGATCGACCACGCCCGACTTGCGCGCGTGCGTGTCCGCCCCGCCCAGTTCCTCCGCCGAGATCACCTCGCCCGTCGCCGCCTTCACCAGCGGCGGCCCGGCCAGGAAGATCGTCCCCTGGTTGCGCACGATCACCGTCTCGTCCGACATCGCGGGCACATAGGCGCCGCCCGCGGTGCAACTGCCCATCACGCACGCGATCTGCGGGATGCCTTCCGCGGACATCTGCGCCTGGTTGTAGAAGATCCGGCCGAAATGCTCGCGATCGGGAAACACCTCTGCCTGGTGCGGCAGGTTGGCGCCCCCGCTGTCGACCAGATAGAGGCACGGCAACCGGTTCTCCCGCGCGATCTCCTGTGCACGCAGATGCTTCTTCACCGTCATCGGGAAATAGGCGCCGCCCTTCACCGTCGGGTCGTTCGCGACGATCATGCACTCGCGCCCCGACACGCGACCGATCCCGCAGATCATCCCCGCCCCCGGCGCGCCGTCGCCGTACATCCCGTTCGCGGCCAGCGCCCCGATCTCGAGAAACGGCGACGCGGGATCGAGCAGCCGCGCCACCCGGTCGCGCGGCAGCAGCTTGCCGCGTGCGACGTGGCGATCCCGATGCGCCTCGGATCCGCCGAGCGCACTCGTCGTCGCCTTTTCGCGCAACGCCTCCGCCAGCGCGCGGTTATGCGCGGCGTTGGCGGCGAAATCCTCCGACGCCGGGTCGGCGAGCGATCGCAGCGTCGGCATCACTGCGCCCGCGGCGCGTCGTGGCCGATCAGCTCGCGCCCGATCAGCATCCGCCGCACCTCATTGGTGCCCGCGCCGATGTCGAGCAGCTTGGCGTCGCGCCAGTATCGCTCGACCGGCCAGTCCTTCGTATAGCCCGCGCCGCCGAGCGCCTGGATCGCCTCGTTCGCCACCTTCACCGCATTTTCCGACGCGAACAGGATCGCGCCCGCCGCGTCGAACCGCGTCGTCTGCCCCGCGTCGCAGGCCTTCGCCACCGCATAGACATAGGCGCGCGACGTGTTCAGCGCGACATACATGTCCGCCACCTTCGCCTGCATCAGCTGGAACTCGCCGATCGCGCGCCCGAACTGCCGCCGCTCGCGCACATAGGGCAGCACGACGTCGAGGCACGCCTGCATGATCCCCAGCTGGATGCCCGACAGCACGACGCGCTCGTAATCGAGCCCCGACATCAGCACCCGCACGCCGCCGTTCAGCGGCCCCATCACCTGGTCGTCCGCGACGAAGCAATCGTCGAACACCAGTTCCGCGGTCGGCGATCCGCGCATCCCGACCTTGTCGATCTTCTGCCCGATGGAAAAGCCGGCGAACCCCTTCTCGATCAGGAACGCGGTGATCCCCTTCGATCCCGCATCGGGCGCGGTCTTGGCATAGACGACCAGCGTATCCGCGTACGTCGCGTTGGTGATCCAGAACTTGGTGCCGTTCAGCCGCCACCCGCCCTCGACCTTGTCCGCGCGCAGCTTCATCGAGACGACGTCCGACCCCGCCCCCGCCTCGGACATGGCAAGACTGCCGACATGCTCGCCCGAAATGAGCTTCGGCAGATACTTCGCCTTCTGCTCGGGCGACGCCCAGCGGCGGATCTGGTTGACGCACAGGTTGGAATGCGCGCCATAGCTCAGGCCCATCGACGCAGACGACCGGCTGATCTCCTCGCACGCGATCAGATGCTCGAGATAGCCGAGCCCCAGCCCGCCATCCGCCTCCTCGACGGTGATCCCGTGGAGGCCGAGCGCGCCCATCTCCGGCCACAGGTCGCGCGGAAACCAGTCCTCGGCATCGATGCGCGCCGCGATCGGTTCGATCCGGTCGAGCGCGAACCGCCGCACCGTCTCGCGAATCGCATCCGCCATCTCGCCCAGCGCGAAATCCAGTGCCGCCATCATCCTCTCCATTCGTCGTTGCGCTGACGATAGGCCATCGGGGGAGGTTTGAAAAATTGAAAGCCCGGGAGGAACATCATAGATGATGTCTATGATCGATCGCTATCTCCTGCGGTATTTCCTGTCGGTAGTGGATACGGGCAACTTCTCCCGCGCCGCCGCCGCCTGCAACGTTTCGCAGCCCACCTTGTCGGTCGGCATCGCCAAGCTGGAGAGGGCGCTCGGCCGCTCGCTGTTCGACCGGACCAACCGGCGCGTTGCGCTGACCGAGGCGGGTGCGCGGCTCGTCACGCACGCGCGCGCGATTGAATCGGGCTTCGCCGCCGCGGAACGCGCGGTCGCGGGCGCCAGTGCGCCACGCGCGGTCCGCCTCGGCGTGCTCGCGACGACGCCACGCCGCTGGATCGAGGCGTTCCTGCGCCTCCACCGATCGCAACCCGGCAGCGACTCGGTCGAGATCGTCGAGGGCAAGGAGCGCGACCTACGCGAACGCCTCGCGCGCGGCCGGATCGACGTCGCGCTCACGATCCTGCGTGGCACCGACGACGACGCGACGGGCCAGCGCCTGTTTACCGAGGGCTATTCCCTCGCGCTCGCGACGTCGCATCCGCTCGCCGGTCGCGATCCGATCCGGGTCGAGGACCTCGCCGACGATCCGATGATCGTCCGCCGCCACTGCGAACTGCTCCCCGAAACCAGCCGCTTCTTCACGACGCGCGGCATCCGCCCGGTCTTCCCGTCACGCACCACCAGCGACGACCGGGCGCTCGGCTATGTCCGCGCCGGGCTGGGCGTCACCGTCATGCCCGACGGGTTTCGCGAGCCCGGAGTCGTGCGCACGCATCTGGAAGGGTTCGACTTCACGCGCGAGATCGGGCTGCTCTACGCCGCGCACGTCGACCGGCCGGCGCTGGCGCAGGGCCCGACGATCGCCGCGCTGGTCGCCGCGGTCACGCCGTGAGATCGACGCTGCTGCGTCGGAACACTGGAAAATGGGAGGAAAATGGATGCCCGACAAGGACTCGAACCTTGATTGACGGAGTCAGAGTCCGCTCTCTTACCATTAGAGGATCGGGCAATCAGGCGGCGCATCTAGGCGGCGGAAAACCATGGGTCAAGCCGATTCGCGCAGCGTCGGTGCGACAAAATCTTGTCGCCGCCGCGACATCGCGCTACCTTCGCCACCAGACACCGAGCGGGCCCGCCCGTGACGGAAAGACCTCGAAGATGAAAGTGACGGCTGTGGGGGACAGGTCCACCGACATGCCGTACCGTCCGGGAACGCCTCCCGGTCGACCGGCCCATACCCATGCGGCGACCCAGCCCCCGGCACGCCCGGCGCGCGGGTTCGCGCGCCATTATGCCGCGCTCGATCTCGGCACCAACAACTGCCGCCTGCTGATCGCGCGGCCGCAGGGCGACGGCTTCGCGGTGATCGACGCCTTCTCGCGGATCGTCCGGCTCGGCGAGGGGCTGGCGGCGACCGGGCGGCTCAGCGACGCCGCGGTCGATCGCACGATCGCCGCGCTGCGCGTCTGCGCCGACAAGCTCAAGCGCCGCAACGTCGCGCTCGCGCGCTCGGTCGCGACCGAGGCGTGCCGCCGTGCCTCGAACGGCGCGGAGTTCATCGCGCGCGCGCATGCCGAGACGGGCATCTTCCTCGACGTCATCTCCGCGGAGGAGGAGGCGCGGCTCGCGGTGCTCGGCTGCCATGTCCTGATCGAGCCCGGCAACGGCCCCGCGCTCGTCTTCGACATCGGCGGCGGATCGACCGAGCTCGTCCTGATCGACACGACCAGCACGGTGCCGACCGTACTCGACTGGCACAGCGCGCCGTGGGGCGTCGTCTCGCTGACCGAGACCGCGGGCGGCTCCCGCGCCGACGACGCATGCGCACGCGCCGCCACCTATGCGCGGATGCGCGCGCTGGTCGACGACAGCTTTGCGCCGTTCGCCTCGCGCCTTCCCGATGCGGTCGCGCATCCGCGGCTGCTGGGCACCAGCGGCACCGTGACGACGCTCGCCAGCGTCCATCTGGGGCTCAGCCATTACGATCGCGCCGCGGTCGACGGGCTGATCGCCCCCGCGGACGCGATGCGTGCGATCAGCCAGAGCCTTTCGCGGATGAGCGTCGCGGAGCGCGCGACGCTGCCGTGCATCGGCGCGGAGCGCGCCGACCTCGTCGTCGCGGGATGTGCGATCCTCGAGTCGATCCTCGACATCTGGCCCGCCGAGCGGCTGGGCATCGCCGATCGCGGTATCCGCGAAGGCATCCTCCGTCGCCTGATGGGCGCGGCAAGACCGTGAGCGCAAACGCATGAGCAGGGGTGGATCGCAGGGCCGGACGCGGGTGAAGACCGCGCGCGGGCGCACCGCGCAGTCGACGCGCTGGCTCGAGCGCCAGCTGAACGACCCCTATGTGAAGAAGGCGCGCGCCGAAGGCTTCCGCAGCCGCGCCGCCTACAAGCTGACCGAGCTCGACGAGCGCTTCACGATCCTGCGCGGCAAGAAGCGCGTCGTCGATCTGGGCATCGCGCCGGGCGGATGGGCCCAGGTGGTCCGCCGCCAGATCCCGGGCGCGGCGATCGTCGGAATCGATCTGCTGCCGGTCGATCCGATCGACGGCGTCACGATCTTCCAGATGGATTTCATGGACGATCGCGCGCCCGATGCGCTGATCGAGGCGCTGGGCGGCGCGCCCGACCTCGTCATGTCGGACATGGCCGCCAACACCGTCGGCCACCCGCAGACCGACGCGCTACGCACGATGGCGCTGGTCGAGACCGGGCTCGCCTTCGCGTGCGACGTGCTGAAGCCCGGCGGCGATTTCGTCGCCAAGGTCTTCGCGGGCGGCGCCGATTCGGCGCTCGTCGCCGAGATGAAGCGCAACTTCGCCACCGTGAAGCACGCCAAACCCCCGGCGAGCCGCAAGGGCTCGTCCGAATGGTACGTCGTCGCCCAAGGCTTCAAGGGCCGCGCGGCGACGGGTGACGAGGAAGAGAGCACCTAGACCTTTCCCGTCATCCCGGACTTGATCCCGGATACATCTCCCGAGTCATGGATCCGCGACACCGCCGTCAGCTCACACAGCGCCAGCCCCCCGAGAAGAACGGCACTTCGACAAGCTCAGTGCAAACGGAGGTTGGGGACCGAACCAGACACACACCGTCACCCCGGACTTGATCCGGGGCCCCGCGTCTCCGACCCAAGGCAAATCCGGTGATGGATATCCCACATCACCGCGCCAACCCCACCTTACGCTCCAGCCAGTCCGCCGCGGCATCCGGCGTCGCCTTCCCCGCATCCCGGTCCACCATGTAGTTCGCGGTCCGCATCGCCTCCACGGGCACCCGCCCCACCAGCGGCCGCAGCACCGCCTGGAACGCCGCATCCCCCGCACGCCGCGGCGCGGTCAGCAGGATCGCGTCGTAGCCCGGGATCGCGCGCTTCGGATCGGTCAGCACCACCAGCCGGTCCGCCGCGATCCGCCCGTCCGACGAGAAGGCGGAGATCACGTCCGCCCGCCCGCTCGCCAGCGCGCGGTACATGAACGTCGGGCTGTACGGCGTCGTCGCCTTGAAGCGCAGCGGATAGGCGCGCCGCACCGCCGCCCATTCGGGGCGATCGAGAAACTCGAGATCACTTCCGAACACCAGCGACCGGCTCGCGGGCACCAGATCGGCGAGCGACGCGATCCCTCGCCGCCGTGCATCCGCCCCGCGCATCGCGAACGCATAGGCATTCTCGAACCCGAGGCTACCCGGCAGCCCCACGCCGTGTTCGGCTTTCGCCCAGCGTGCGATCCCGGCCACCTGGGCGGCACGCGGCGGCACGTCGCTACGCCCCATCGCGCCGCTCCAGATCGTCCCCGCATAGTCGACATAGACGTCGATCGTCCCGTCGGCGACCGCGCCGAACGCCACCGCGGAGCCCAGCCCGTCACGATACGTCACCCGATATCCCGCCCGCTCCAGCCGATGCCCGATCAGACGTGCCAGGATATATTGCTCGGAAAAGTTCTTCGCGCCCACGACGACGCTCCGGTCCCCGCCCCCGCGCCCGATGATTTGGGGCCAGAGCGGCGCGGTCGCGGCGAGCACCCCCGCCGCCAGCACGCCCAGCGCCCCACCCCACATCCACCGCCGCCGCGTCGCCAGCCCCCGCTCCGCCAGGCCGAGCAGCGCATCCACCGCGAGCGCCAGCCCCGCCGCCGCGACGCATCCGGCGAGCACCAGTGCCCAGGCCTGCGTCTGCAACCCCGCGAAGATCAGGTCGCCCAGGCTCGGTTGCCCGACGGTGGTCGACAGCGTCGCCGCGCCGATCGTCCACACTGCCGCGGTGCGGATCCCCGCCATCGCGACCGGCAGCACCAACGGCGCCTCGACGAGCCGCAGCTTCTGCCCCGGCGTCATCCCCACCCCGTCCGCCGCCTCGATCACCGCCGGGTCCAACCCCGCCAGCCCGGTCACGATGTTGCGGATGATCGGCAGCAGCGCGTACAGCGTCAGCGCGATCAGCGACGGCAGGAACCCCAGCGCCGGGATCCCGCCCCCGACCAGCGCCGACAGCCACAGCAACACCGGATAGAACAGCGCCAGCAGCGCGAGACTGGGCACGGTTTGCACGAGGCTCGCGAATCCCAGCGTCACGCGCGCGACGCCCGGCCGCCGCGCCGACCAGATCGCCAGCGGCACCGCGATCGCGATCCCCAGCAGCAGTGCCGACGCGGCGAGCAGCAGATGCTGTGCCAGCAGGTCGGGCACCCGCCCCATCGCACTCCAGAACGCGCTCACGCCTCCAGCCCCGCGATCCGCCGTGCCTGCTCGCGCGGCACCGCGACCAGCGCCTGCGCCGCCTCGCCCCCCGCGCCGGCCAGCAGCGCGCGCGGCGCCTCGTCCGCAACGACACGGCCCTCGGCCATCACCAGAACGCGGTCCGCGAGCAGCAGCGCCTCGCTCATGTCGTGCGTCACTATGATCGTCGTGAGGGCCAGATCGCGGTGCAGGTCGCGGATCGCCTGCCCGAGATCGTCGCGCGTCACCGGATCGAGCGCGCCGAACGGCTCGTCCATCAGCAACAGTCGCGGCCGCGTCACCAGCGCACGCGCGACGCCGACGCGCTGCCGCTGCCCGCCCGACAGTTCACCCGGCATCCGCGTCGCCATCGCGGCGGGCAGCGCGACCAGATCGAGCATCGCGCGCACCCGTGCCGGATCGGCTTGCCCCGCCAGCCGCAACGGCACCGCGATATTCTCCGCCACGCTCATATGCGGGAACAGTCCGACACCCTGGAACACATAGCCGATGCGCCGCCGAAGCACCGGCGCCGGCCCATCCGCCACGTCGGCGCCATCGATCGTCACCCGCCCCGCATCGGCGTCGACCAGCCGGTTGACCATCTTCATCAGCGTCGACTTGCCCGATCCAGAGGCACCGACCAGCGCGACGAACGTGCCGCCCGCGATCGCGACACGCACGCCGTCGACCGCCGCGACGCCGCCGAACCGCTTCGTCACGCCCTCGAAGGCGACTGCGGGAGCGAACTCTGGCATCCGGCGGCAGGATGGGTGATGCTGGCGGAAAGTCAAAGGGGAGAATGGGATGAAGGCGATTCTGGTCACCGGCGGCGGTTCGGGCATCGGCCGCGCGACCGCGACGCTGTTCTCCGCCAAGGGCTGGCGCGTCGGGCTCGCCGACATCAACGCCGCCGGACTGGCAGCCACCGCCGCGACCTTGCCCGCGGAGCGCACCACGACGCACGCAATGGACGTGCGCGACCGGAACGACTGGGTCCGTACGCTTTCGGATTTCGTCGCGGCGAGCGGCGGGCGGCTCGACGTGCTGTTCAACAATGCCGGGATCGCCAGCGGCGGCCCGTTCGCGGAGATGGACCCCGCGACGCTCGACCGCGTCATCGACGTCAATTTCCGCGGCGTCGCCTATGGCGCGCTGTTCGCGCACAGTCACCTGAAGGCGACGCGCGAGCGCGAGGGCGCGGCGTGCCTGCTCAACACCGCCTCCGCCTCGGCGATCTACGGCTCGGCCGGGCTCGCCACCTATTCCGCGACCAAGTTCGCGGTGCGCGCGCTGACCGAGGCGCTCGACGCCGAATGGGCGCCCGACGGTATCACGGTGCGTGACCTGATGCCCGGCTTCATCGACACCCCGCTGCTCGATTTCGCGATGCCAGGCTCGAACCGCACCGCGCGCGACAACGTCGCGGAGGCGGGGCTGGAGTTCACCCCCGTCGAGGCGGTCGCGCAGGCGGCGTGGGATGCGGTCCACGGCAAGCGGCTCCACACCCTCGTCGGGCCCACCGCGCGCAAACTCGCGTTCGCCGCACGCTGGATGCCCGCACGGCTGGGCAAGCGGATGCGCGACGCCGCGTTCGCACGGGGGCGGTGAATTAGAACTGTCCGCTCATCCTGAGGAGAGGCGGAGCGAAGCCGAAGACTCGTCTCGAAGGACACGCCCCGGGACGTCCTTCGAGACGGCATTTCTAATTCGCTCAATGCCTCCTCAGGATGAGCGGGTCGTGGGCTCACCCGTCCAGGATCGAATCGATCGCCTCGGCCAGTTCGACGTCGCGGTGGCTCAGCCCGCCTGCGTCGTGCGTGGTCAACGTAATCTCCACGCGATTCCATACATTGGTCCACTCGGGGTGGTGATCCGCCTTCTCCGCGATCAGCGCGACCTGCGTCATGAACCCGAACGCCTCGGCGAAGTCGCTGAACACGATCGATCGCGTGATCGCGTCGCGCGCATCGTCGTAGTCCCAGTCTGGCAGGCCATCGAGCGCCTCGGCGCGCTCGGTCTCGTTCAGCTGCTCGATCGTCGCCATGGCTCTTCCCTTTGCCGCCGCTCTGTCAATCGGTATGGCGGTGACGATGAGCGAGCAAGCGACAATCGGAGCATTGGCAGGCGAAGCCCCCTCCGCGGACGCGATCGAGGCGATCGCGCGCGCGACGATCGCGAAGCTGCCCGCGCCGTTCGCCGCGCATCTGGGCGACGTCGTGCTGCTGATCGAGGAAGTCGCCGACGACGAGACGCTCGCCGATCTGGGCATCGATCACCCGCTCGACCTGACCGGGCTTTACCACGGCCGCCCGGTCGGCGAGAAATCGGCGTTCGACGCGGTCGCGCTACCAGACCGGATCCACCTCTATCGCCAGCCGATCCTTGCCGAATGGTGCGAGACGGGGGTCCGGCTCGACGATCTCGTCGCGCACGTCACGATTCACGAGATCGGGCATCATTTCGGGCTGAGCGACGCCGACATGCACGCGCTGGAAGATGCGGTCGGCGTGGGCGACGCGTGACGCCGGGGCTGATCGCCAGATCCCTGACGTGCACGCGCGGCGGGCGGACGCTGTTCTCGGACCTGTCGTTCCGCCTCGCCCCCGGCGATGCCGCGCGGGTGACGGGCGCGAACGGCGCGGGCAAGTCGTCGCTGCTGCGCCTGCTCGCCGGCCTTCTCCGCGCTAACGGGACGGTGGCGCTGGTCGATGACCCGGCGACGCACTGGCCGATGCCGCGCGCGCTGATGGCGGAGGCGCACGCGCTCGACGCGGAGCGGCGCCTGCGCGACGCGCTGCTGTTCTGGGCGTCGCTCGATCGCGGCGGCGCGGCCGCGGTGCGTGTCGACGCCGCACTGGCGGCGACCGGGCTCACCCCGCTCGCGACCATCCCGGTGCGGCTGCTCTCGACCGGCCAGCGCCACCGCGCGACACTCGCGCGCATCGTTGCGACGCAGGCGCGCGTCTGGCTGCTCGACGAACCCGCCAACGGGCTCGACGCGGCGGCGGTGACGACGCTAGAGGCGCTGATCGCGGAGCATCGCCGCGCGGGCGGCATCGTCGTCGTCGCGACGCACCAGCCGATCGCGCTCTCCGATGCGCTCGAGGTGGCGTTGTGAGGCTTTGGACACTGATCGCGCGCGACGTGCGGCGCGGCTATGCCGGCGGCGGCGCGACCTTGACGATCGTGTTCTTCCTCCTCGTCGCGACGCTCTTCCCCTTCGCGATCGGCCCCGACGCCGCGCTGCTCGCCCGCGCCGGCGGCGGCGTGATCTGGGCCGCGGCGCTGCTCGCCGCGCTGATGCCGGTCGAGCGGCTCGTCGCGCCCGATCTCGAGTCGGGCGCGATCGACCAGTTCGCGACGCACGGCCTGTCGCTCGCCGCGGTGATGGCGGCCAAGACGCTCGCGCACTGGCTCGCCTTCGCGCCGCCGCTGATGCTCGCCGCGATCGCCGCCGCCGCACTGCTGGGCATCGACGGCGCGACGCTCGCAGTGGTCGAGGCGGGTCTCGCGATCGGCACGCCGGGTCTCGCCGCGCTGGCGGTGGCGACCGGCGCGCTGGTCGCAGGCGCGCGCGGCGGCGGCGCGGTCGCGGGGTTGGTGATGCTGCCGCTCGCGGTGCCGCTGCTGATCTTCGGTGCGGGCGCGATCGAGGGCGGCATGGGCGCACTCAAGCTGCTCTCCGCGATCAGCCTGCTTCTCGTGGCGGGCGCACCGTTCGTCGCCGCGATGGCGGTGCGCGCGGCGATGGATTGAGCGATCGCGCGATCGCCCTTTTCCCCGTCCGTTCCGCGGCCTATAGCCCGCCCGACATGTCCACCGCGACGCCCCTCCTGCCGCCCGCCGACTGGCGCGATTTCCTGGCGCTGACGAAGCCCCGGGTGATGACGCTCGTCGTCTTCACCGGCCTGTGCGGGATGCTCGCCGCGCCTGAGGCCATTCACCCGGTCCTCGGCTTCACCGCGATCCTGTGCATCGCGCTCGGCGCGGGCGCGGCGGGCGCGCTCAACCAATGGTATGAATCGGACATCGACGCGGTGATGAAGCGCACCGCCGGGCGCCCGCTGCCCGCGGGCCGGATGGAGCGGCAGTCCGCGCTTCACTTCGGGGTCGGGCTTTCGGTCTTTTCGGTGATCCTGATGGGGCTGGCGGTGAACTTGGCGGCGGCGTCGATCCTGCTCGTCTCGATCCTGTTCTACGTGCTGATCTACACCGTCTGGCTCAAGCGGCGCACGCCGCAGAACATCGTCATCGGCGGGGCGGCGGGCGCGTTTCCGCCGCTGATCGGCTGGGCGGCGGCGACGGGCGACGTCGCGCTGCTGCCGGTGCTGCTGTTCAGCCTCGTCTTCCTGTGGACGCCACCGCATTTCTGGGCGCTCGCGCTGTTCGTGAAGACCGATTACGCCAATGCCGGCGTGCCGATGCTCCCCGTCGTTGCGGGCGAGCGGGTGACGCGGCGGCAGATCGGGCTCTACACCATCCCTATGGCGATCGTCGCGGTCGCGCCGTGGCCGCTGGGGCTGACGGGCGCGATCTACGGCGTCGCGGCGACGCTGCTGACCGCGGCGTTCGCGCTCCTCGCGCTCCGGGTCGCGACCCGCACGCAGGCGCCGGACGACGCGATGAAGCCGGAGAAGCGTCTGTTCGCCTATTCGATCCTCTATCTCTTCGCCGTCTTCGGCGCGCTCGTGATCGACAGGTGGATGGCATGACTCCCGACGAACGACAGGTGATCCGCAAGCGCCAGCATGCGCGCGCCCTGGTGATGGCGTTGCTGCTCGGCGCGCTCGTGGTCCTCGTCTTCGCGATCACGATCGCCAAGATCCGCGCGGGGATGCCGCACGGATGAGGATGGCCCGCACCACGCGCACCGCGTTGCTTGCGGTGCTGGGCATCTGCTTCATGACCGGGCTCGCCTGGGCCAGCGTCCCGCTCTATCGCCTCTTCTGCCAGGCGACTGGGCTGAACGGCACGACGCAGCGCGGGCTGGTCGCCCCGGGCGCGGTCGACGGCAGGATCACCGTCGCGTTCGACGCCAACGTGAACGCGAAACTGCCATGGCGCTTCGTGCCCGAGACGGAGCAGGACACGGTTGCGATCGGCGCGCGCGACATGGCGTTCTTCACCGCCACCAACCGCTCGCCCCGCGAAATCACCGGCACCGCGACCTACAACGTCACGCCGGCGCAGGCGGGCAAGTATTTCACCAAGATCCAGTGCTTCTGCTTCACGCAACAGACGCTGAAACCCGGCGAGACGGTGCGGATGCCCGTCATCTTCTACGTCGACCCGAAGATCATGGACGATCCGGACGCGCGCGACGTGAAGACGATCACGCTCAGCTATACGTTTTACCCGGTGGATTCCGCGAAGACGTCGAGCTAGGGTCGCGCGACAAGAAGACTGACGAGACGAACGGGGACGAGAGATGGCAGGCGCCGTAAACCACGACTATCACATCCTGCCGCCCAGCCCGTGGCCGCTGATCGGTGCGCTGTCGGCGTTCGTGATGGCGGTCGGCGGCGTGATGTACATGCACGAGGCCGCGCACGGCGGGTGGATCCTGCTCGCCGGGTTCGCCGCGGTGCTCTTCACGATGTACGGCTGGTGGCACCAGGTGATCCGCGAGGCGCATGCGGGCGATCACACACCCGTCGTCCAGCTCCATTTCCGCTACGGGATGATCCTGTTCATCGCGTCCGAGGTGATGTTCTTCGTCGGCTGGTTCTGGGCGTTCTTCGATTTCTCGCTCTTCCCCACCGCGATGTCTTTCGTCGACGGCCAGGTCGAACGCGCCGCCGAGGGCGCGACCGCGATCGCCGCGCAGTGGCCGCCCAAGGGGCTCGAGGTCATCAACGCGTTCGAGTTCCCGCTGCTCAACACGCTGATCCTGCTGCTGTCGGGCACCACCGTCACCTGGGCGCACCACGCGCTGATCCACGGCCAGCGCGGCGGCGAGAAGACCGGTGCATGGGGTCTGCTCGGCGTCGGCAACCGCGACGGCGTGTTGAAGGGGCTTTGGCTCACGATCGTGCTCGGCGCGATCTTCAGCTGCATCCAGGCGTACGAGTATGCGCATGCGCCCTTCCCGTTCAAGGGGCTGAACTACGGCGCGTCGTTCTTCATGGCGACCGGGTTCCACGGCGTCCACGTCCTGATCGGCACGATCTTCCTGATCGTCTGCCTGATCCGCGCGTACAAGGGCGACTTCACCCCGCGCCAGCATTTCGGGTTCGAGGCCGCCGCCTGGTATTGGCACTTCGTCGACGTGGTGTGGCTGTTCCTGTTCGTCACCATCTATGTCTGGGGCGGCTGGGGCGCGCCCATCCACGCCGGATGACGATCGAGGGCGCGGCCCCCTCGGCGGAGCCGCGCCCGCCAACGTCCAACCCGCCGCCGCGCCCGCTCGATTGCGGGCTCCATGGGCAATGCCCGCGCTGCGGTGCTAGGACGCTGTTCCGCAGCTATATTCAGTTCGCCGATCGCTGCTCTTCCTGCGCACTGGATTTCGCCAGCTTCAACGTCGGGGACGGCCCCGCCGCCTTCCTCACGCTCGTGCTCGGCGCGATCGTCGTCATCCTCGCGATCACGCTGGAGCTGACGCTTCACCCGCCGCTCTGGCTCCACATGCTGATCTGGACACCGTTCACCGCACTCGGCGTGGTGCTGTCGCTGCGCGTCGCCAAGGGCTGGCTGATCGCGCTCGAATATCGCAACGCCGCGCGTGAGGGGCGCGTGAAGGATCCGTTGCCATGAGGCGCTGGCCGCTCGTCCCCACGATCGTCGTCGCGCTCGCGGTCGCCGCGATGATCGGGCTCGGCCTTTGGCAATTGCTCGACCGGCTGCCGCAGAAGGAAGCGTATCTCGCGCAGCTCGCCGCCAACCCGGCCAAGCCCGCGATCGCGTTCCCGCGCTTCCCCGACGACACGCTGCTGTTCCGCCGCGCGTCGGCCTTCTGCCTCCAGCCCGTCTCGATCGACCGCGCCGGTGCGGGCTCGGCCGGCTACCGGATGATCGCCAGCTGCCGCACCGGCGCCGAAGGGCCGGGCTTCAAGGTCCAGCTCGGCACCACACGCGATCCCAAGGCCACGGTCGCGTGGCGCGGCGGCAAGGTGTCGGGCTATGTCAGCCACGCCCCCGATGCGCGCCCGCTGATCGCCGGGCTGTTCGACGACACCCCACGGGCGATGCTGCTCGTCTCCGACGCCCCCGCGCCCGGCCTCGCCGCGAACGCCCGGCCGGACGTGTCCGCGGTCCCCAACAACCACTTCGCCTATGCGATGCAGTGGTTCTTCTTCGCGCTCGTCGCCGCGATGATCTACGTCCTCGCGGTCCGCCGCCGCATCGTGCGATAACGACGATGGCCGGCGGCATGCGTGGCCGATGCCTGTGCGGCGGCGTCACCGTCGAGGTGCCGGAGCCGGTGAACTCGGTCGGCACCTGTCACTGCGATCAGTGTCGCCGGTGGTGCAGCGGCCCGTGGATGTCGCTGCGGGCACCGCCCGGGACGCACATCGCGGGCGAGACGTTGCGGATCCACCGGTCGTCGCGCTTCGCGGAGCGGGGGTTCTGCGACCGCTGCGGCAGCAGTATCTTTCACCGCCCGGTCGACGGCCCCGATCTCGCGATTTCGGCCGGGATGTTCGACCCGGCCGGGTTCACGCTCGATCACGAGATCTTCCACGATCGCAAGCCGCCCTTTTACGCATTCGGCGGTACGGCCGCGAAGCGCAGTGCCTTGTCGATGGCGATCGAATGGGCGCCACGTCTGGCGATCCGCGCGCTCAAGCAACGAATCGTCGGCGTTGCCCCCGACGCATCGGATCGCTAACCCGCGCGGATGCAGTATGTCAGCACCCGCGGCTCCGCCCCCACGCTCGACTTTCGCGGTGCGACGCTCGCGGGCCTCGCCGCCGATGGCGGGCTCTACGTCCCCGAGACATGGCCGACGCTAACCCGCGACCAGATCGCCGACCTCGCCGGGCTCTCCTATGCGCAGACCGCCGCGCGGGTGATGGCGCCGTTCGTCGGCGACACGCTGACGCCCGAGGAGCTCCTGGCGCTGTGCGAAACCGCCTATGGCCGGTTCAGTCACGCCGCGGTCGTCCCGCTCGTCCAGCTCGATCACGACCAGTGGCTGCTCGAGCTGTTCCATGGCCCCACGCTCGCGTTCAAGGACGTCGCGCTGCAGCTGCTCGGGCTGTTGTTCGAACGCTTCCTGACGGGGACGTCTACCCACCTGACGATCGTCGGCGCGACGAGCGGCGACACCGGCTCCGCCGCGATCGACGCGGTGGCGGGTCGCGCGGGCATCGATATCTTCATGCTCCATCCCGAGGGCCGCGTCAGCGATGTCCAGCGGCGGCAGATGACGACGGTGCTGTCGCCCAACGTCCACAACATCGCGATCCGCGGCGATTTCGACACCGCGCAGGCGCTAGTGAAGGCGATGTTCAACGACCCCGCCTTCTCGTCGCGGTTCCAGCTCAGCGCGGTGAACTCGATCAACTGGGCGCGGCTGATGGCGCAGGTTGTCTATTACTTCTACGCTGGCGTCCGCCTCGGCGCGCCCGATCGCGCGGTCGCCTATGCGGTGCCGACGGGCAATTTCGGCGACGTGTTCGCGGGCTATGTCGCGCAGCGCATGGGGCTGCCCGTCGCCAAGCTGATCGTCGCGACCAACGTCAACGACATCCTCCATCGCGCGCTGTCGTCGGGCGACTATTCCAGCACCACCGTCACCGCCACCGCGACGCCGTCGATGGACATCCAGGTCAGCTCGAACTTCGAACGCCTGCTGTTCGATCTCGCCGCGCGCGACGGATCGGCGCTGGCGGCGCAGATGAAGGGGTTCGAATCGACCCGCGCGATGCGGCTCACCAATGCGCAGCGCGAGGGCGCCGCCGCGCTCTTCGCCAGCGCGCGTGTCGACGGTGACGGCATGGCGGGCGCGATGCGCTGGGCCTGCGAAGCGTCCGCGCAGGTGATCGACCCGCACACCGCGATCGCGCTGGCCGCCGCGCGCGAGGCGGACCTGGGCGTGCCGGTCGTCACACTGGCGACCGCACACCCCGCCAAATTCCCCGCCGCGGTCGAGCGCGCGACAGGCGTCCGCCCGTCGCTCCCCCCCCGCGTCGGCGACCTGTTCGACCGCGCCGAGCGGTTCGACGTGCTCGATTCGACGTTCGACGCTGTCACCGGCTACATCGCCGCGCGGGCGACCCCGCGGGCCTGATCGCGATGGACCTGAAGACCCTTATCGGCGAGCCCTGGGCCGATTACGGCCTAATCGACTCGGGTCATGGCCGCAAGCTCGAGCGCTATGGCCGCTTCCGTTTCGTCCGCCCCGAGCCGCAGGCGCTGTGGGCCCCCGCGACGACCGACTGGCGCGCGACCGCCGAATTCCTCCCCGGCGCGGACGAGGACGGCGGCGGTCGCTGGCAGTTCGCCGAGCCCACGCCCCGTGACGGCTGGACGCTCAAATGGGACGAGGTCGCCTTCACCGCGCAGACCACGCCGTTCCGCCATCTGGGCTTCTTCCCCGACATGGCCCCTGTCTGGACGTGGATGCGCGAGCGCGTCGCCGGCCTCGACGCGCCCGAGTGCATGAACCTGTTCGGCTATACCGGAGTCGGCACGCTCGCGATGGCGACGCGGGGGGCGAAGATGGTCCATGTCGACGCCTCGAAGAAGTCGGTCGAGGCCGCCAAGGGCAACGCCGCACTGTCCGGGATGTCTGACGCCCCGGTCCGCTGGATCATCGACGACGCCGCCAAGTTCGTCGCGCGCGAGGTGCGCCGCCAGCGCCGCTATGACGGCATCCTGCTCGATCCCCCGAAATATGGTCGCGGGCCCGAGGGCGAGGTCTGGCGGCTGGAAGAGGATCTGCCGAAGCTGATCGCGAGCTGCCGCCAGCTGCTCGATGCCGAATCGCGCTTCCTGTTCCTCACCGTCTATGCGGTCCGCATGTCCGCGCTCGCGATCGGCGAGATGCTCGCCCAGGCCTTTGCGGACCTGCCCGGCACCGTCGAGGCGGGCGAACTTGGCGTCCGCGAGGAAGCCCGCGGCCTCGTCCTCCCCACCGCGATCTGGGCGCGCTGGAGCCGCTGACGGGGCTGACGGACGCGCCCGTCGTTCCGGAGCTGCCCTTCCCCCCGTTCGTGCTGAGCTCGTCGAAGCACCGTCCTTCTTCTCGACCTCAACCAAGAAAGGACGAGCGCGTTTGGCCAAACCCGTCACCCCGGACGTGATTCGGTGTCCAGAATGCCGCGAACACCGGCGCCCGACCCCCTATCGAAAGCGCTGGCGGAGGAGTGGTCCCGGATCAGGGCTTTCCTGAGCGTGTCGAAGGATCCGGGGCGACGAGAGCGTAAGGCAAAAGCCGTACCGACCAGCCCCCGTTACCGCACCCGCCCCAGCCACTCCACCAGCAGCCGCGTCACCGCCTCCGGCCGCTCCTGTTGCGTCCAGTGCCCGACGCCCTCCAGCAGATGCCCCTCCACCTTTGGTGCGAAATGCCGCATCAGCCCCACCGGATCGGTCACCGCGCCGAACAGCGTCGTCGCGGGGTCTTTCGTCCCGCCGATGAACAGGCACGGCTGCTCGATCCGCGCCTCCGCCCAGGGCCGCGTCCACGCGAAGTCGCGCTCGTGATTGCGATAGCGGTTTAGCGGACCGCGCAAGCCCGACGCCTCGAACTCGCCGACATAATAGTCGATGTCGGCATCGCCCAGCCACGCCGGAAACGGCGCGGGATCGATCATTCCCTCGAGCAGCGTCGCATCCGCCCGCTTTTCGGGCCATGTGCCCTCGGGGGCATCGCCCGAGATCGCATAGTACATTCGGCGCAGGAACCCCCGGACGTCCGCCTCCAGCTCGGATTCCGCCACGCCCTCGGGCTGGAAATAGGCCTGGTAGAAGAAGCGATCGCGATCGGTGAAGGCTTCCTTGAACACCTCGGTGAACGGCCGCCGCGCGATCCCCGAAAAGGGGACCGACATCCCCGCCACCGCCTTGAACCGATCCGAGCGCGTCACCGCGCCGTGCCATACGATCGGCGCGCCCCAGTCATGCCCGACGAGGATCGCCGGGGCGTCCGGCGACAACGCGTCCGCGACGCCGACCAGATCCGCGACGATGTGTTCCATCGCATAGGCTGCGACCGCGTGCGGCTTGTCCGACCCGCCATAGCCGCGCACATCGATCGCGCAGGCGGTGAACCCCGCTGCCGCGACCGGCCCCAGCTGGTGCCGCCACGAATACCAGCTCTCGGGAAAGCCGTGGACGAACAGGACCAGCGGCCCGTCGCCCTCCACCGCGGCGCGAAGACGCAGTTCGCCCGTATCGATCATGCGGAATTCGGTCATTGCGCCTCTCCTGCGCCCTCTCGGCGTCGGTAGCGATAGTCGTAGAGATGCGTCCCGAAGCCAAGCCCCCGATACAGCGCGATCGCAGCCGGATTGTCGGCCGCGACCTGAAGGCACGCGTCGCGCGCACCGTGCGCGAACGCCCACGCCATCAACGTCGCCACGCAATCGCGCGCCAGTCCCGTTCGGCGGTGCGACGGGTCGGTCGCGACCGCCTCGATCACCAGTACCCCGTCCGCGATCGCGCCATAGGCCACCGCCGCGCCGATTCCGTCGACGTCGCGCGACGCGAACGCCACCGGCCCCCTGATGCGTCGCGTCATCGCCCGCATCGCCTCCGGCGCGATCGCGGGCACCAGCCGCGCGCGCGTCGCGAGCCATGCGTGGTTTGCACTGGGCGTGAGACGCGCCGCGCCGTCGACCGGGCCGAGCACGGCGTGCAGCGTCGCGGTGACACCCTCCGCGGCTGCAAAGCCGGCGTCGTCCAGCACGGAGCCGGTCTCGCCGACGAAATCGGGCAGGCGCAGGATCATCGGCTGGCCGGCGCGCCCGTAGATCGCGTCGATCGCCTTCAGGTCCCCGGCTCGTAGTACGGCCCCCCGGCACGCCGGGCTCGCCGCGTTGATGCGCCGCGTCGGGCCGCCCGAAACCCGCACGAACCAGTCCCCGACACGCGCGACGCGGTCCGCCGGCCACGCCGCCGTGCAGGCTTGCTCCGCACGCCAGATCCGGTCATCCATCGGCCGCGGTCCTTTCCCGGGTCTGCGATCCGGCTGGCAGGACATACACCGCCCCGCAACGCAAAACGCCCCGGCTCTCGCCAGGGCGTTTCGTCCTCCGGCCGACTAGGCCGATCAATGGTGCGTGTCGTCCTCGATCACCGGCAGCGTCTCGAACTGGTGGTACGGCGGCGGCGAGGACAGCGTCCACTCCAGCGTCGTCGCCCCTTCGCCCCAGGGATTGTCTGGCGCCTTCTTGCCCGCCAGCAGCGACCAGATCAGGTTGACGAAGAAGATCGCCATGCCCGCCGCCATGATCATGTAGCCCGTCGTCGCGACCAGGTTCCAGTGCGCATAGGCGTCGGGATAGTCCGGGTAACGCCGCGGCATGCCCTGCAGCCCCAGGAAGTGCATCGGGAAGAACATCACGTTCACGCCGACGAAGAACACCCAGAAGTGCAGCTGGCCGAGCAGCTCGTTGTACATCCGCCCCGACATCTTGGGGAACCAGTAGTAGAAACCCGCGAACAGCGAGAAAACCGCGCCTAGCGACAGCACGTAATGGAAATGCGCGACGACGTAGTAGGTGTCCTGCATGTAATCGTCGACGCCGCCATTGGCGAGGACCACGCCGGTCACGCCGCCGACGGTGAACATGAAGATGAACCCGATCGCCCAGACCATCGGGGTCTTGTACGTCATCGATCCGCCCCACATCGTCGCGATCCACGAGAAGATCTTGATGCCGGTCGGCACCGCGATCACCATCGTCGCGGCGGTGAAGTACATCTTGGTGTTCACGCTGAGGCCGGTCGTGAACATGTGGTGCGCCCACACCACGAACCCGACGACGCCGATCGCGACCATCGCATAGGCCATGCCGAGATAGCCGAAGACGGGCTTGCGGCTGAACGTCGAGATGATGTGGCTGACGATGCCGAAGCCCGGCAGGATCATGATGTACACTTCGGGATGGCCGAAGAACCAGAACAGATGCTGGTACAGCACCGGATCGCCGCCGCCCGCGGGATCGAAGAAGGTCGTCCCGAAATTGCGGTCGGTCAGCAGCATCGTGATCGCCGCGGCCAGCACCGGCAGCGCGAGCAGCAGCAGGAACGCGGTGACCAGCACCGACCACACGAACAGCGGCATCTTGTGCAGCGTCATGCCCGGCGCGCGCATGTTGAAGATCGTGGTGATGAAGTTGATCGCGCCCAGGATCGAGGACGCGCCCGCCAGATGGAGCGACAGGATCGCCATGTCGGTCGACGGCCCCGGCTCGCCATAGGTCGACAGCGGCGCATACAGCGTCCAGCCATTGCCCGCACCGCCGAAGAAGGGCGAGGCCAGCAGCAGCGTGAACGACGGCACCAGCAGCCAGAAGCTGATGTTGTTCATCCGCGGGAACGCCATGTCGGGCGCGCCGATCATCAGCGGCACGAACCAGTTGCCGAACCCGCCGACCATCGCGGGCATCACCATGAAGAACACCATGATGAGCCCGTGCGCGGTGATGAGCACGTTCCACAGGTGGAGCGACTGGTCGAGGCTCTGCGGCCCACCGTGCAGCATCGATGCCCAGGTGCCCAGATACTGGATGCCGGGATGCGCGAGCTCGGCGCGCATCAGGCCGGAGATGCCGCCGCCGATGATGCCCGCGATGATCGCGAAGATCAGGTACAGCGTGCCGATGTCCTTGTGGTTCGTCGACATGAACCAGCGCGCGAAGAAGGCGGGCTTGTGATCGGCATCGTGGTGATGCGCGTGGCCGTCGTCATGGGCGACGAAGTCGGACGGGTGAAGAGCGGTATCGGTCATCTTAGCGTCCAGCGTTGCCCGTGGCGGGGTTGTTGGTGGCGCCCTGCGTGGTCGCCGGCGCTGCGGTCGTCACGTTCTCGACCGGGCCGGTCGTGTTGGCGGCAGCGGCGCCTTCGGCGGCCTGCGTCGCGGAGCCCGCGGCGCCCGGCTGCGGGATGACCGCGGCGGACGGCGCCTTGCTGCCCGGCATCGTGCCACCCTTGGCCTTGACCCACGCCGCGAACTCGGCCGGGGGCACCGCCTCGACCGCGATCGGCATGAAGGCGTGGCGCGCGCCGCACAGCTCGGAACACTGGCCGAAATACAGGCCCGGCTTCTCGATCGTGAAGCTCGTCTCGTTGAGCCGGCCGGGGATCGCGTCGAGCTTGATCCAGAAGGCGGGCACCGCCCAGCTGTGGATCACGTCGGCGGCGGTGGTGATGAGCCGGATCGGCACGCCCACCGGCAGCACGATGCGGTTGTCCGCCGCCAGCAGGCGCGGGCCGTCGGCGTCGGTGCGCGCGCGCTCGCCGGGAGCTACGTCGCCCTTTTCCTTCAGCATGTTGGCGGTCACTTCGAACCCGCCATGGTCGGGATACTGGTAGGTCCAGTACCACTGGTTGCCGATCGCCTTGAGCGTAACGGCACCCGCGGGCGCGGGCTTGAACTGCGCCGACAACAGCCCGATCGAGGGCACCGCGATCGCGACCAGGATCAGCACCGGCGCCAGCGTCCACACGATCTCGATGAAGGTGTTGTGGCTGGTCTTCGACGCGACCGGGTTGGCCGAGCGGCGATAGCGGATCATCGCGTAGATCAGCAGTGCGAGGACGAACAGCGAGATGACGGTGATGAGCGGGAACAGGATCACGTCGTGGAAGTGATGCGCGCGCTGGCCGTTCTTGGTCACCTGCTCCTGGATCGACATCGCACCGTCGGTCGGCTGGCCGATCATCGGCTTGACCGTCATCGCGGGCGCGCCGTCCATCGCCAGTTCGGGCGAGGCTGCGTTGGCGACCACGGGCGCAGGCGCTGCCGCGTTCGCGACCGCAGGGGCAGCGGGCGCCGCGGCGGTGGCGAGGCCGGAGAGCATGAGCCCGGCCGCCAGCGCGATTCCCTTCAGACCGGTTTTCAGCATCGTTCCTCTTGACCCCTGCCTTGTATCGGCGCGCCGCGCTCGCCCCGGGCCCCTGCCCCGGGATCGCGGAAATCACCCGTTTGTACCGGCCTATACCATCCATGGCCCCCGCCTCAAGCGCCGGGTACGCATTTTTGCGTGCGTGGGGGATGTTGCGCGCATGCGACGCCGCTCGTATCTGGGCGCGATCGGGCGACGCGACGCGAAGGACTCCCATTGACCGAAGACGAGGTACTGGCCGAGTTCCGCGCCGCGGACGCGCTGCTGGAGGGGCATTTCATTCTCTCGTCGGGGTTGCGCAGCCCGCGCTATCTCCAGTGCGCGCGCGTCCTGATGGACCCGCGCCGGGGCGCCCGGCTGTGCGAGGCGCTCGTCGCGCGCCTGCCCGCCGATCTGCGCGCCTCGATCGACGTTGTCGTCTCGCCCGCGATGGGCGGGGTGATCGTCGGCTACGAGATGGCGCGCGCGCTCGGCGTCGAGGCGATGTTCGTCGAGCGCCCGGCCGGCACCTTCGAGCTACGCCGTGGCTTCCGGCTGTCCCCCGGCCAGCGCGTGCTGATGATGGAGGACGTCGTCACCACCGGCCTGTCGAGCCGCGAGGCGATCGCCGCGATCGAGGCTGCAGGCGGGCGCGTCGTCGCCGCCGCCTCGCTGGTCGATCGCTCGAACGGCGGGGTCGATCTGGGCGTACCCTTCGTCCCGCTCGTCCGGCTCGACGTGCCGAGCTACGCCGCCGACGCGCTGCCCCCCGAACTCGCCGCGATCCCTGCGATCAAGCCGGGCAGCCGGGCGGCGGCATGACGCCCCCTTTTCGCCTGGGCGTCAACATCGATCACGTCGCCACCGTCCGCAACGCGCGCGGCGGGGCGTATCCCGATCCGGTCCGCGCCGCGCTGATGGCGGCGCAGGCGGGTGCCGACGGCATCACCGCGCACCTGCGCGAGGATCGCCGCCACATCACCGACGACGACATCGCGCGGCTCTCCGCCGAACTTTCCGTCCCGCTCAACCTCGAAATGGCGGCGACCGACGAGATGCTCGGCATCGCCTTGCGCCACCGCCCGCACGCCGCGTGCATCGTGCCCGAAAAGCGCGAGGAGCGCACCACCGAGGGCGGGATCGACGCCGCCGGACAGCACAACCGCCTCGCCCCGATGGTCGCCGAACTGGGCGCGGCGCGCATCCGCGTATCATTGTTCATCGAGCCCGACGCGCGCCAGGTCGAGGCGGCGATCCGCCTCGGCGCTCCCGTCGTCGAGCTTCACACCGGCCGCTATTGCGAACTGGAGGGCGAGGCGCAGGCCGCCGAACTCCGCCGCCTCGCCGACGCCGCCGCGCTGGCGGCGAAGAACGGGATCGAGGTCCATGCCGGCCACGGCCTCACCTTCGCCAACGTAGCCCCGATCGCCGCGATCCCGCAGGTGCGCGAGCTCAACATCGGCCATTTCCTCATCGGCGAGGCCATCTTCACCGGCCTCGACGCCGCCGTCCGCCGGATGCGCGACGCGATGGACGCCGCGCGGTGATACTCGGCCTCGGCTCGGACCTGTGCAGCATCGAGCGGATCCAGGCCTCGCTCGACCGGTTCGGCACGCGCTTCGAACAGCGCGTCTTCACCGCCGCCGAGCGCGCGCGCGCCGACCGGCGCCCCTTCACCAGGGCGGGCACGCTCGCCAAGCGCTTCGCCGCCAAGGAGGCGTTTTCCAAGGCGGTCGGAACCGGGTTCAGGGCGGGCGTGTTCATGCGCGACATCAGCGTCGTCAACGCCGCCTCCGGCGCGCCGACGCTGGCCTTGACCGGCGGCGCGCAGGCGAGGCTTGACGCGATGACGCCCGAAGGCCACGCAGCCCGCATCCACCTGACCATGACCGACGATCATCCCTGGGCGCAAGCCTTCGTGATCATCGAGGCGGTCCCGATAGCGTGAGTGCGCCGATGCCCGAGGATCTTGCGTTGACCGGAACCCCCGATCAGCCCGCCGCCAGCCAGCCCGCGACGAAGCGCCGCACCGACTGGTGGGGCGAGGTCAAGGGCATCTTCTGGCTGATCCTCGCGGTGCTCGGCTTCCACAGTTTCATCGCCAAGCCCTTCTATATCCCCAGCGAATCGATGCTGCCTGGTCTCGAGGTCGGTGACCGGCTGGTCGTCAGCAAGTTCGCCTATGGCTGGTCGTTCGTCTCGCCGACGATCCCCAACCCGGTCGCGATCTTCAGGAGCGTCGTGCTGCGCCAGCCCGAGGAGACGTGGTCGGTGCAGGTGCCGTTCGTCCATGGCCGCCTCTTCGGCTCGATGCCGACGCGCGGCGACGTCGTGATCGTCACCCCGCCGGGGCAGAACAGCGATTATATCAAGCGCGTCATCGGCCTGCCCGGCGACACGCTGGCGGTGCGCGGCGGCACCGTGATCCTCAACGGCAAGCCGGTCGCCCGCGGCCCCCTGCACTATCGCGACGTGCCGATCGACCCCAACGCGACGTGCGACCCGATCCAGTATCCCGGCGCGCAGGTGCAGCGCACCGACGGCAACACCGTCTGCCGCCTGCCGATCGTGACGGAAACGCTGCCCAACGGTCGCCGCTACGACACCGTCGAGCTGGGCGACAGCGCGGGCGACGACTATGGCCCCGTCACGATTCCTGCGAACCACGTCTTCCTGATGGGCGACAACCGCGATCGATCCGCCGACAGCCGGTTCGCGCTCGGCGGGTTCGAGCGCGGGCTGGGCGGGCCGGTGCCGTGGGAGAATGTCGGCGGACGCGCCGAGTTCATCACCTTCTCGGTCGACGGCTCGGCGACATGGAACCCGCTGACGTGGTTCGCCTCGCTGCGTGGCGGCCGGGCGGGCACGTCGCTCCACCCCGAGCACACCAGGTGACGACCGCGCCCGAGCACGTCCAGGTCGTCGAGGGCGCCAGCCCGCACGAGGTCCGCGATCCCCGGATCCGGTTCGAGATCAAGCGCGCGGGCGTCTGGGTCGGAATGGTCGCGCTCGTCGCGCTCTTCGTGCTGCTGATCCAGCCGCTGCTCATCATCTTCGCCGCGCTCGTCTTCGCCGCGCTCCTCGACGGCGGCGTCCGGCTGCTCGGCAGGGTACTGCCGATCGGGCGCGGCTGGCGGCTGCTGATCGTCGTGCTGCTGACGGTCGCGTTCCTCGTCGGCACCGTCTGGCTGGCGGGCGTCCAGCTGTGGGAACAGGCCAACCAGCTCCGCTCGACGCTGGAAACGCAGGTGCAGCGCGGCGCGCAGTGGCTGTCGTCGATGGGGATGATGCCCGGCGCGAGCGACCTGAACGGGCTGGCGAAGCAGGCGATGAGCTCGGTCGGGCGTGTCACCTCATGGGTCGGCAGCGCGATCGGCGCGCTGACCAGCTTCTTCATGATCCTCGTCCTCGGCCTCTTCCTTGCGATGGAGCCCAACATCTACGAGCGCGGCGTCCAGTGGATGGTGCCCGAGGACAAGCGCCGCGAATTCGCGATCACGCTGCGCCGGATGGGCGAGACGATGCGCAAGCTCCTCGCCGGGCGACTGATCGGGATGGCGTTCGAAGGCGTGCTCACCGCGATCGTGCTGTGGATCGTCGGCGTGCCGATGGCGCTGATCCTGGGCATCCTCACCGGGCTGCTCGCGTTCATTCCCAATATCGGCGCGTTCATCTCGGGCGGACTGATGATCGCGGTCGGCTTCTCGGCGGGGTACGACATCGGGCTGTGGGCGATCGGCACCTATGTCGTCGTCCAGACCTTCGACGGCTATGTCGTCATCCCGATGGTCGCCAGGCGGACCGTCGACCTGCCGCCTGCGCTGACGCTGGGCGCGCAGATCCTCGCCAGCGCGCTGTTCGGCATCATGGGGTTGGCGCTCGCCGATCCGATGACCGCGATGATAAAGGTCGCGATGGAGCGCCGCTCCGAAGCCGCCGAGGCCGGGGACGCCTGACGATGGACATCGTCCTCCACGATTACTGGCGCTCGTCGGCCGCGTATCGCGTGCGGATCTGCCTGCACCTCAAGCGCGTCGCCTACACCACGGTGCCGGTGAACCTGCTGGCGGGCGAGCAGGCGGCGGCGGCGAACCGCGCGATCAATCCGCAGGGGCTCGTCCCCACGCTGGTCGTCGATGGCCGTCCTCTCGTCCAGAGCCTCGCGATCGTCGACTGGCTCGACGCCAATTTCCCCGATCCGCCGATGGTGGCGAAGGACCCGTTCGTCCGCTCTGCCCAGCTCGCCCGCGCGCTGGTGATCGCCGCCGACACGCATCCGCTCCACAATCTGCGCATCCTCAATCGCATCGAGTCGCAGTTCGATGCGGACCAGACCGCGCGCGAGACCTGGTATCGCCATTGGGTGACCGAGGGGCTGGCCGCGCTCGAGGCGATGGCGGTGGCGGGGGCACCCGGGGACGGCCCGTTCCTCGCCGGCGAAGCGCCCGACATCTCGGACCTGTGCCTGATCCCGCAACTCTACAACGCGCGCCGCTTCGACGTGCCGCTCGCGGCGTATCCGAGATTGCTGCGCGCGGACGCGGCGGCGGCGGACCACCCGGCGTTCCGGGCTGCGCACCCGGACTCCGTCAAGCCCTGATATGATTCGTGCCCCGGCGAAGCCTGTCCTGAGCGCCTGCCTTGGCAGGCAGTCGAAGGGGCCGGGGCCAAGCCCCGGACGACATCATGCGCGGCAGCGCATTCGGAGCTCCGCGCCGAGCCTGTACCCCGGCCTCCGCCGGGGTACGGGATGTGGGGTTCGCTTGCCCTACCCGACCACCGAATCGAACAACGCCAGATACCGATCCACCGAATCCGCCCCCGGTGGCGCGACCGGCGCAGGCCGTACCGCCTCCGCCCCCAGCCACCGGTCGAGCGCCGCGACCAGCGCGCCGGCATCGTCGCGGCCTACGATCGTCCCCAGCGCGGGCAAAGTCACAATCTCCGCGACGCTCGGCGACGAATCGGTCGTCACCACCGGCGTCCCGAACGCCAGCGCCTCGCGCAGCACCCCCGGCACGCCCTCGTACTCCGACGTCAGCGCGAGCAGCGTCGCATCGCGGATCGCGGGCAGCGGATCCGCCGCGTGCCCCGGCATCAGCACCCGCCCGCCGACCCCCAGCGACTCGGCCAACGCCGCCAGCGCCGCCCGCTCGCTACCCTCGCCCAGGATCACCAACGGGATCGCGGTGTCCGCGAGCGCCGGCAGCGCCGCGAGCAGCCGGTCCCACCGCTTCTGCGGCTCGAGCCGGCCCACTCCGAGCAGATAGCGCCCCGCGGGCAGCGCGACGCGCGGCGCGCCCGGCAGGATCCGCGCCGGCGGGTTGGCGATGATCGCGACGCGGTCGCGCGCCACCCCCGTCGCCGCGACGGTCGCGTCCGCCATCGCGGGCGTCATCGCGACGAACCGGTCGACGAACCGCGGCTGGAGGCGCAGCCACGCCCGATGCCCCAGATCGAACACCGCCCCGTGATCGCCCCGCGCCAGCGCGTTCGATACCTTCGACACGATCGGCGGACAGCGCGCGCCCAGCCGCAGGCGGATCCACGCCGCCGCCGCGGTGTAATGATTGCCGGGGCAAAAGATCAGGTCCGGCGCCGCGCGCGCGACGCAGGCGGGCAGCGCCGCCTGTCCCCGCCCGGTTTCGATCACCGCAACGCCCGCGGGCACCTCCGCACGGAGCGGCCCCGCATCGCGCCCGACCAGGATCGTCACGCGCCGCCCGCCCTTCACCCAGCCATCCGCGAGGCGCAGCAGCGCGCGCTCGACGCCGCCGCCGCGCCAGTCGTCGGCGTAACTCAGGATGTGGGATGCACGCGCCATCTTGCGATTTGCGCGACTAGGCGTCACAGCGCGCAAAGGGAACCCGTTGTCGTCGCTCGCGGCGGCGTCTGGGCGCGCTAGGGACGCGCCCGCCAATGTTTCGCGACGGAAGCACGATCACGTCCTTGTCCCCTCACTCCGACATCCCCGCCCCGCTCGCCGAGCCCGATAGCCGCGCCGAGCGCGACCCAGGCGACCGCGCCGCGCGCGATATCGCGCAGCTCGAACCCGTCCAGACGATCCGGCGTCGCTGGCCGATGATCCTCGGCGGGCTGCTGACGCTCGCGATGGTCGTCGGGCTGGGACGCGAGCTGTTCGGCAACGGCCTTGCCGGCCTGCGCGCCTCGACGCCGACCGATCCGCGCTTCTACCTGTGCTTCGCGCTGCTCTACATGTCGCCGCCGACCGGCGACTACGTCATCTTCCGTCGGCTCTGGGGCATACCGCTCGCCGGGCTCGTCGCGCTCATCAAGAAGCGCGTCGCGAACGAGGTGGTGCTGGGCTATTCGGGCGAGGCCTATTTCTACGCCTGGGCACGCGCACGCGCGAAGATGGTTGCCGCCCCGTTCGGCGCGGTGAAGGACGTCAGCATCCTGTCCGCACTGGCGGGCAACGGCATGACGCTGGCGATGATGGCGATCGCGATCCCCTTCGGCCATGCGCTGATCCCCCCCGACAAGCTGAAGCTGGTGCTCGGCTCGGCGGCGGTGACGGTCGCGATCTCGCTGCCCTTCCTGATCTTCTCGAAGCGCGTCTTCTCGCTGCCCAGGCGCAAGCTGTGGTGGGTGTTCATGATCCACTGCCTGCGGCTCACCGCGGGATCGGTGCTGATCGCGCTGGCCTGGCATTATGCGCTGCCCGATGTGTCGATCGCGATGTGGCTGTTCCTGTCGGCGGGGCGTCTGCTGGTGTCGCGGCTGCCGCTGGTGCCCAACAAGGACCTTCTTTTCGCCAATTTCGCGATCATATTGATCGGCCAGGATCAGGCGCTTTCCGAACTCGTCGCCTTCACCGCCGCGCTGACCCTGCTGGTCCATGTGGTGCTGATCGGCGTGTTCGGGGCGGTGGCTCTGGCGACAAGGACCAAGGCATGGCGTACGTGACGCGCGCGATCATCTCCCTCCCCCTGCTGGCCGCGCTCGCGCTACCGCTGACGCCCGCGCGCGCGCAGATGCTGGGCGAGGACGCATCGGCCTGCACCACCGGGCAAGGCCCCGCGATCCAGGCCAGCATCACCGGCCTGAAGGACCGCAAGGGCGAGGTGAAGCTGGAACTCTACCCCGCGACCGCGGAGGATTTCCTCAAGGACGATCGCGACCTGATCGCGCAGAAGAAGACGTTCCGCCGCGTTACCGCGATCACCCCGCCCTCGGGTGCGACCACCCTGTGCATCCGCGTGCCGCATCCCGGGCGCTACGCGCTGCTTTTCACCCACAACCGCGACAACAAGAGCAAGTTCAGCTTCTGGACCGATGGCGCGGGCTTCCCCAGCAACCGCAAGCTCGGCCGCTCTCGCCCGAAGGTGGACGAGGCGCTTATCTCCGTCGGCAGCGGCGTGACCGTGACGAACATCACCGCGCAGTATCTGCGCGGGCTCGGCGGCTTCGGTCCGATAAGCGGCTGAGCGATGCGCATCGTCGATCTCAACGAGTTCTACTCGCCCACCGGCGGCGGGGTGCGCACCTATTGCGACCGCAAGATGGGGATCATGGCCGATCTGGGGCATGAGCTGATCGTCGTCGCGGCGGGGCGCGAGGACCGGATCGAGCATCGCCCGGGCGGCGGCTGGATCCAGTATCTGAAGTCCCCCCCGCTGCCGTTCGACAAGAATTACGGGCTGTTCTGGGATCCCAAGCCGATCACCGACCTGCTCGACGCGCTCGATCCCGACGTGGTCGAGGTCAGCTCGCCGTGGAAGCCGGCCTGGATCGTGGGCAACTGGCAGGGCCGTGCGGTGAAGTCCTACTTCATGCACAATGATAACATGGCCGCCTATGCGCAGCGCTGGTTCGAGGGCGTCGCCAGCCACGACCGGATCGAGCGCGCGTTCGGCTGGTACACGCGCTACATGGCGCGCTTCCTCGACAAGTACGACGCGGTCGTCACCAACGGCCCCGCGCTGGAGAAGCGGCTGCGCGCGCGCGGGTTGCGCATCGACGCGGCGATGCCGCTGGGGATCGAGCGCCGCCATTTCTCGCCTGCGTTCCGCGACGAAAAGCTCCGCCGCGCGCTGCTCGCGCAATGCGGGCTGGGCGAGGACGGGCTGCTGCTGCTCGGACTCGGGCGGCACCATCCTGAAAAGCGCTGGTCGGTGGTGATCGACGCTGCGGAGCGCGCGGGCGCGTCGCTGCCGGTCGGGCTGATCCTGCTCGGACAGGGCGTCGAGACGCAGAAGCTCGAGAAGCGCGTCGCGGGGTCTCCGCACATCCGCCTGTTCCGCCCGGTCTATGATCGCGAGCGGCTCGCGCGGATCATCGCCAGCTGCGACGCGCTGGTCCACGGGTCGGAGGCCGAGCCGTTCGGGCTGGTCGCGTCGGAGGCGATGGCCTCGGGCCTGCCGCTGATCGTCCCCGACACCGGCGGCTGCGCCGAGGTCGCGGACCCGGTCTCGTCCGAACTCTACGCGGCGCGCGATGCGCAGAGCTGCGCGAAGGCGATCCGGCGGATGTACACGCGGGATCGTACGATGCTCCGCCACGCCGCCACCGCCGCCGCCGCCCGCGTCCGCACCGATCGCGAGCACACGGTGGACCTGATGGCGTATTACCAGACGCTCGTCGACGCGAAGGCGGGGCAGGCCAGGACGGCGGCGTAACCCCCCCGACGGTCCACGCCGCGGCAAAAAGTGAAAATGGGGCTAAGGCCTCGATCCGTTCGCACTGAGCTTGTCGAAGTGCCGTCCGTCCTTGCCCATGGCGCAAGAAGGGCAATGCTCCGACAGGCTCAGCACGAACGAACCTTGGTGCTCACCGCGCCACCCACACCCCAAACGGTGTTCCCGCGACCGCCACCCGCGCATAGCCATGCGCCGCCGCCCACCGCTCCAGCCCCGCGTCGAGCGCATCGTCCCCACTCGTCCAGGCGCCCTCGCCCCCCGTCAGCACCGCCGCCGGGCGCAACGCCAGCTGTCGCCCCGTCGTCCCGCGCGCGACGAGGTGGAACCGCGCCTCCTCCTCCACCGACAGCAACCCGGCGCTGCGATAATAGAACGGCCCCGCCGCGAACCGCGGATCGGGCAACCGCGCGGTCGCGGCAAGGAACTGCGGCGACAGCGTAGCGACCGGTCCCGACACCCCCGCCCGGTCCATCGCCGCGCGGATCGCCGCCCCCTGCCGCATCGCCTCGACCATCCCGGTGCCCCCCCCGGTCAGCGCCGCGACGCTCGGCGCCAGCCCCGCGCACGCGAACACGATCATCGCGACCCGCGCGCGCGCGCCGGGCGGGCGCAGCGTGAACCCGATCGCGACCCGCACGAACAGCAGCGGCAGCACCGGCAGCAGATATTGCCGCCATGTCGGCGTCGGCAGCAGCGCGGCAAGCACCGCGCCCGCCAGCATCCAGTCGATCGCGCGCCCGTTCCCCGCCTTCCACCGGAACCGCGTGCCCCACAGCAGCGCGAGCAGCGCCGGCCCGAGCGCGAGGAACTTCAGCGTATCGAGCGCCTTGGCGGGCAAGCCCAGCTTCCACGCCTTGCCGATCGCGGTATAATATTGGTCGGGCGCGATCGCGGGGAAGGTGAACACCCCGAACCGGAACGCCTCGGGCGCGCCGTACACGCTCGCCCCCACCAGCGCGACCGCGGGCAGCGTCCCCAGCGCGACGAACCCCGGCAGATGCCGCGGATGCCGGATCGCGTAGAGGCCGTACGCGATCGCGGGCAACGCATACGACACCTTCGCCGCCGCCGCGCCCGCCAGCAGCAACCCCGCCGCCATCGCGGTTATACGCGTTCCCCGCTCGCCGCTCGCGCGCAGGATCAGCGGCAGCGCGCCCGCCATCAGCGCGGCGGGCAACGCATCATTGCGCGCGGTGCCGACGCTGAACAGGAACGCATCGCACGCGACGAACAGCGCGCACGCCAGCATCGCCGCGCCTCGCGCCGCGCCGCCCGTCCGCGCCGCGGCATACACCCCCGCCACCGCCGCCGCGCCGAGCAGCGCGTTGGCGACGCGGATCGCGGGCCACGCCCATGCCCCCGCCAGATCCGCGAGGCCGGCGAACACGAACGGCTGGAGCGGCGCCTGCAGATACGCATAGTCGCGATACGGCAGCAGCCCGTGCGCGCCCAGTGCCGCGGAGGCGACATACTGGCTCTCGTCGTGATCGACCGGGCGCAACATCGCCAGCATGACGAGGACCAGCGCAAGCGCGGCGAGACACCAGAGCGGACGGAGACGGGTCATCCCCCCGCTCTACCCCCGATGTCGCGCCGCGCAACTTTCGCGCATCCGTCATCCTGGACTTGATCCGGGATCCATCTCCGCCGGCCCGCGATTGCGACCATCGACAAGACGACGCGCCTTCCATTCCCCGACTGTCACGATAGCATCACCAAACGCGCGCACCGCGTGCGGCAATCGACACGGAGTTTCCCCAATGCTCGTCACCCGCCGCTCGCTCCTCGCCACCGGTACGCTCGGCCTCGGCGCGTTCGCCATTCCCGGCTTCGCGCACGCACAGACCGTCGCGGCCGCGCACGGCTTCACCCATTCGGTCGCCAGCGGCGAGCCCGGCCGCGACACGCTGCTGTTCTGGACGCGCTACGTCCCCGCCGCCGGCGACACCGCGGAGGTCCGCGTCGAGGCGAGCGAGACCTCCGATTTCGCCCGCATCGTCACCGGCGGCATCCAGCGCACCGGGGCGTTCCGCGACTGGACCGTCAAGATCACCGTCGACGGCCTGAAGCCCGGCCGCCTCTATCACTATCGCTTCGTCGCCCCCGACGGGTCCTTCTCCCCCGTCGGCACCGCGAAGACGCTGCCCGAGGACGCCGCGCGGCAGTTCAGGGTCGGCATCTTCTCCTGCTCGAACCTCGCCTTCGGCTGGTTCAACGCCTATGCCCATGGCGCCGCGCGCGACGATCTCGATCTGTGGATCCATCTCGGCGACTATTTCTACGAGTACGGCCCCGGCCATTATCCGCTCGCGAAGGATGCGATCGCCGGCCGCGTCCCGCTTGCCGAGCCCGCGGCGGAAATCGTCCAGCTCGCCGACTATCGCCTGCGCTACGCCAGCTACCGCGCCGATCCCGATCTGCAGGCGCTCCATGCGAAGACGGTGATGCTCGCGCAGTGGGACGATCACGAAAGCGCGAACGACAGCTGGGAAGGCGGCGCGCAGAACCACGATCCGAAGACCGAGGGCCAGTGGAACCCGCGCCGCGCCGCCGCGATCCAAGCCTATCGCGAGTGGATGCCGGTCAGCGACGAGCCGTGGAAGGCCTACAACATCGGCCGCCTCGCCACGCTGTTCCGCACCGAGACGCGGCTGCTGGCGCGCACCGAGCAGCCCGACGTCGCCGAGATGTTCAAGGCCGCCGATCCGCAGGCCGCGCTGGTGAAGTTCCGCGAGACCGCGTGGATGGATCCCGCCGCGACGATGATGGGCTCCGCGCAGGAAGTATGGCTCGCCCACGCGCTCAAGGCGTCGGTGAAGGCGGGGCAGCGCTGGCAGGTCGTCGGCTTCGGCACGATCATGGGCGACACGAAGACTCCGCTCGACGCCGCGACGTGGATCGCGCCCAACGCGGAGGCGCGCTCGCGCGGCTATGTCGAGCGCGGGATCGCCGCGGCGAAGGCGGGGCTGCCGTTCAATTTCGACAATTGGGGCGGCTATCCGGCCGCGCGCGCGCGTTTCCTGAAGGGCGCGATGGCGGCGGATGCGAACCTGGTCCTGATTTCGGGCGACAGCCATAACGGCTGGGCGTACGACCTAAAGCAGGATGGCCGCGCGGCAGGCGTCGAGTTCGCCGGGCACGCGGTCACCTCGAGCGGTTTCGAGGGCGCCTTCTCCGCCGACCCCAGGGCGATCGCGCGCGCGCTGGTCGCCGCCAACCCCGAGCTCCAATGGTGCGACACCTCGCGCCGCGGCTACATGGCGATGACGATCACCGCGGACCGGGTGAGCAACGACTGGATCTTCGTCGACACCGTCCGCGAGCGTACGCCGCGCGCGAGCGTCGGCCACACCGCCACGGTCCTGCGCGGCCGGCGGGTGATGGCGTAACCCTGAGCCCGAGGCGAAACCGTACCCCGGAGCGTACCCGTACCCCGACGAAGCATGTCCTGAGCGCCTGCCTTTGGCAGGCAGTCGAAGGGGCCGGGGTCCAGCCCCATCAAGAATCATGCGCGACAGCGCATTCGGCGCTCCGCGCCGAGACTGGACCCCGGCCTACGCCGGGGCACTGGTATCATTCGGGTAGCGCCTACCCCCGCACCGCCGTCACGAAATAATCCAGCGCCACCGACTCGCTCAGCACGAACCCCTTCGCCACCGAGAACGCCAGCCCCCGCACCTCACGCACCACCAGCCCCGCCTCGACCAGCAGCGCGCCCAGCTCGTCGGGCGTCAGGAACCGCTCCCAGTCGTGCGTCCCCGCCGGGATCCGCCCCGTCCCCTCCGCCAGCGTGATGAGCGCCAGCTTCGACAGCGGCGTCCGGTTCGGCGTCGACAGCACCAGCAACCCGCCCGGCGCCAGCGCGCCCGCCAGCCCGCGCACGAACGCCGCGGGATCGGACACATGCTCGATCACCTCGAGGCTGGTGACGAGATCGAACGTCTCGCCGCCCAGATCCTCCACCCCCACCGCGCGATAGTCGATCGCAAGCCCCGACGCCGCCGCATGCGCCCGCGCCACCGCGATGTTCTCCGCCGCCGCATCGACGCCCGTCACCGCCGCGCCCAGCCTTGCGAGCGGCTCCGCCAGCAACCCCGCGCCACACCCGACGTCGAGCGCGCGCTTGCCAGCCAGCGGCGCGAACGACCGGTCGTCGCCGTCCCAGTGCCGGTCGATCTGCGCGCGCAGATAGCGCAGCCGCACCGGATTCAGCCGGTGCAGCATCGCGGAGGACCCCTTGGGATTCCACCAATCCTGGGCCATACGCCCGAAATGTTGCGCCTCGCGCGCGTCGATCGTCGTGTTTGTTGCGCTTGCCTGTGCCATGCGTCGTCCCTATCAGGACGCCCGTTTTCCCCCAAGACGTTTGGAAAGTTCCTCGCCCATGGCGCGCATCGTGATGAAGTTCGGCGGCACCTCGATGGCCGGGATCGAACGGATCCGCAGCGTCGCCGCGCGCGTGAAGCGCGAAGTCGCGGCGGGCAACCAGGTCGCGGTCGTCGTCTCGGCGATGGCGGGGGAGACCGACCGGCTCGTGGGTTTCTGCCGCGAGGCCTCCGCGCTCTATGATCCCAAGGAATACGACGTCGTCGTCGCGGCGGGCGAGCAGATCACCAGCGGGCTGCTCGCGATCGCACTCCAGGCGATCGGCGTGCCCGCGCGCAGCTGGCTCGGCTGGCAGCTCCCGATCCATACCGACGCGGCGCACGCCAAGGCGCGGATCGGCGCGATCGACACCGCCGCACTCGACGAGAGTCTGGCGCGCGGCGAGGTCGCGGTGATCCCCGGCTTCCAGGGCGTCTCCACTGACAATCGCATTTCGACGCTGGGGCGCGGCGGGTCGGACACCTCCGCGGTCGCGGTCGCGGCGGCGATGAAGGCGGAGCGTTGCGACATCTATACCGACGTCGACGGCGTCTACACCACCGATCCGCGGATCGTGCCGCGCGCGCGCAAGCTGTCGCGCGTGACGTATGAAGAGATGCTCGAGCTCGCCAGCGTCGGCGCGAAGGTACTCCAGACGCGCTCGGTCGGGCTCGCGATGAAGGAACAGGTCCGCGTCCAGGTGCTGTCGTCGTTCACCGGCGAGGACGCACCGATGGCGGATACATTGCCCGGCACGATGATCGTGGGGGAAGAGGAGATTACCGACGTGGAACGCCAGCTCATCACCGGGATCGCGCACGACAAGAACGAGGCCAAGATCACGCTGATCGCGGTCCCCGATCGCCCCGGCTCGGTCGCCAGCGTCTTCGCGCCACTCGCGGATGCGGGGATCAACGTCGACATGATCGTCCAGAACATCGCGCATTCGGCGGGCTCGACCGACGTCACCTTCACCGTGCCCGGCGCGGATCTCGCGCGCAGCCTCGACGTGCTGGGGCAGGCGCGCGCCGACATCGGCTACGAGACGATCCTCCACGACACCCGCGTCGCCAAGATCTCGGTCGTCGGCGTCGGGATGCGCAGCCATGCGGGCGTGGCGTCGACGATGTTCACCACGCTCGGCGAGCGCGGGATCAACATCCAGGCGATCACCACGTCGGAGATCAAGGTCAGCGTGCTGATCGAGGAGGATTATACCGAACTCGCGGTCCGCGTCCTCCATACCGCCTATGGGCTGGACGCCGACGAGGCGGCGTAAACTTCGGATCGTCCTCCCGGACTTGATCCGGGATCCATCGCGCCGCGAATCCGACAGGCGTCGCTTCAGGCGCGACCACGGATCCCGGATCAAGTCCGGGATGACGAAGTCGTTCGGTTGGGGTACGCGGTCCCGATGACCGACACCGCCACCCTCGCCCCAGCCTCCACCGGCACCGATCGCCTCCACCGCCGCATGGCGCGCGGCGCCGCCTTCCTCGGCTCGGACGTCGCGATCATGGCGGGCGCGATGTCGTGGGTCAGCGAGCGCAACCTCGTGTCCGCGATGTCGAACGCGGGCGGGTTCGGCGTGATCGCGTGCGGCGCGATGACCCCCGCGCTGCTCGATGCCGAGATCGCCGCGACGAAGGCGATGACCGACAAGCCGTTCGGCGTGAACCTCATCACGATGCACCCCGCGCTGTTCGAGCTGATCGCGGTCTGCGCGAACCACCGCGTCACCCATGTCGTCCTCGCCGGCGGGCTGCCGCCGAAGGGCTCGCTCGAGGCGATCAAGGAGTCCGGCGCCAAGATCATCTGCTTCGCCCCCACGCTGGCGCTGGCGAAGAAACTGATCCGCAGCGGCGCGGACGCAATGGTGATCGAGGGGATGGAGGCCGGCGGGCATATCGGCCCGGTTTCGACCAGCGTGCTCGCGCAGGAGATGCTCCCCGAGCTGTCCGAGCAGGTCCCCGTCTTCGTTGCCGGAGGCATCGGCCGCGGCGAGGCGATCGCAGGCTATCTCGATCAGGGCGCGGCGGGCGTGCAGCTCGGCACGCGCTTCGTCTGCGCGACCGAATCGATCGCGCACGCCAATTTCAAGAAGGCCTTCATCCGCGCCAGCGCGCGCGACGCGGTCGCCTCCGTCCAGATCGACGCGCGGCTGCCCGTCATCCCCGTCCGCGCGCTCAAGAACGCGTCGAGCGAACTGTTCACCGCCAAGCAGCGCGAGGTCGCGCAGAGCCTCGACGACGGCGCGGTCGCGATGATGGAGGCGCAGCTCCAGATCGAGCATTACTGGGCGGGCGCGCTGCGCCGCGCAGTGATCGACGGCGATGTCGAGCATGGCTCGGTGATGGCGGGGCAGTCGGTCGGGATGGTCACGAAGGAAGAGCCGATCGCGGACATCATCGCCACGCTGATGGCGGAGGCCGCGCACGCGTTCGAGCGTCGCGCGGGCTGAGTCCACGCGCCGCGCCAACACAACGTTAACCATTGCCGACGCATGATCCGTCCAGGCCGGGGGGCTGGAGTCTGTCATGCGTCCGTATCGTTCGCCGTATCGTTCAATCGCCGTCCTGATCGCCACCGCGACGCTCGCGGGCTGCGCCTCGCGCCCCGCGCCGGTGATCGTCGTCACGACCACCCCGCCTCCGCCCGTCGCGCTGGCGCAGCCGGGGCCGCCGCCGCTCACCCCGATCAACCGCAACCTGACGACGCCCGCCGCAATCTGGCACGTCCGCGCCGCGCTCAACGTCGCCGCGCTCGCCTGCCGCGGCGCCAGCGAGGCGACGATCGTCGCACGCTACAACGCGCTGCTCACCGCCAACGTCGCGCCGCTCAAGGCCGCCGAGGCCGCGCTCGCCGCCGAGTTCCGTGCGGGCGGGGGCGACTGGCGCGATCGCTACGACGACGCGATGACGCGGCTCTACAATTTCTTCTCGCAGTCGCAGGGCCGCGCGCGCTTCTGCGCGACCGCCGAGGCCGCGCTCGCCGATTCGCCGACGGTGCCCGACGCGATGCCTGCCTATGCGCAGCGCTGGCTCGCGGATCTAGACGCCCCCTTCGCGCCGCCCACCACGCGCCAGGTGATCGCGGTCGCCGCCGCGCCCGTTTCCTACGGCGCGCGCACGATCCAGCCGGTCCCGGCCCCCGCCCCGCGCCTGACGCTCGACCTGTCGGCGCTCCCGCAGGACTGACCTACCGCGCGATCGGCGCGCCGATCGACCAGACATGCCCGAACGGATCGAGCAGCTGGCCGTAGCGGTCGCCCCAGAACTGGTCGCCCACCGGCATCGCGATCGTCGCCCCCGCCGCGACCGCGCGCTCGGCCCACGCGTCGGCATCGTCGACCTGCAGGTGCAGCGTCACGCCCTGCGGCGCGGGCTCGTCGCGTCCGCGCCACTCGGGGAACTCGTCGGACAGCATGATCCAGCCGCCGTTGATCCTCAGGCTCGCCTGCATCAGGCGCACGCCGTCGTCGGCCAGGTTGCGCGCGATCACCTGGCCCGCGAACGCGCGTTCGTAGAACGCCAGCGCTTCCTGTCCCCGCCGCGCTCGGATCGTCAGGAACGGCGTCACCCCCTCACTCGGACGGTCTGTCATCGGCGAATCTCCTCCGTCATGAGCCTATACCCGATCCGCGCCGGTGCGAACGGGGTTCCCGCCGCCGTCCGGTTGGGTTAACGCCGGGCGGCATGACGATGGCCGGCCACGACCAGCCCGCCCAGGGGCGCTTCGAAGGGACAGAGCACCGCTTCGCGCTGCGCGTCTATTTCGAGGATACCGACCTGTCGGGCGTCGTCTATCACGCCAACTATCTGCGCTATATGGAGCGCGCCCGCTCCGACATGCTGCGCCTCGCCGGCATCGACCAGCGCGCGACGCATGCGGCGGGCGGCGGCGCCTATGCGATCGTCGACCTCGCGATCCGCTACCACGCCCCGGCGCGGCTCGACGACGCGCTCGTCGTCGCCAGCCGGATGGTCCGCGCGACGCCGGCGCGCGTCGTCATTCATCAGACAGTCAGGCGCGGCACGGACAAGCTGACCGAGGCGACCGTCACCGCCGCGCTCGTCTCGCCCGACGGTCGCGCGCTGCGCCAGCCCGCCGACTGGATCGCGATCTTCCAGACGCTTCTGCCCAAGGGGACCCCCTGCCCGTGACTCCGATGCTGAACACCGATGCCGCGACGCTGTCGCCGATCGCGCTCTTCCTCCAGGCCGACTGGGTGGTGAAGGGCGTGATGCTGGGGCTGCTGCTCGCCAGCATCTGGACGTGGGCGATCATCATCGGCTTCTGGCTCAAGGCCGGGCGCACCCGCAAGGCGATGGAGGCGTTCGAGCGCGACTTCTGGAAGGCGGAGGATATCGACGCGTTCCACAAGACGCACACCGACAGCCAGATCCCCTCGGCACGCGTGCTGGCGGCGGGCGTCGCGGAGTGGCGTCGCTCGACCGCGGGTGGCAAGATCGATCGCGAGGGCACGCGCGAGCGGCTCGCCACCGCGATGGCCTCCGCCTCGGCGGGCGAGATCGACCGGCTGTCGGACCGGCTCAACATCCTCGCGACGGTCGGCTCGGTCGCGCCGTTCGTCGGGCTGTTCGGCACCGTCTGGGGGATCATGCGCAGCTTCACCAGCATCGCCAGCGCGCAGAACACCTCGCTCGCGGTCGTCGCGCCGGGCATCGCGGAGGCGCTGTTCGCGACCGCGATCGGCCTATTCGCGGCGATCCCCGCGGTGATCGCGTACAACCGCTTCTCGCACGGCATCAACCGGATCGAGGCGCGGCTGAACCGCTTCGCCGACGGCTTCCACTCGACGCTCAGCCGCGAACTCGATCGGGAACGGTGACGCCATGGCGATGAACCTACCCTCCCGCGCGGGTCGCGGCCGTCGCGCGCCGATGGCGGACATCAACGTCACGCCGCTGGTCGACGTGATGCTGGTGCTGCTCATCATCTTCATGGTGACCGCGCCGCTGCTCACCGCGGGCGTGCCCGTGAATCTCCCCGACAGCCGCGCCAAGCCGCTCGACCAGGATCAGCAGCCCGTCGAGATCTCGCTCGACGCCGAGGGTCGCCTCTTCGTCGCCAAGGACGAGGTGTCCGAACAGGCGCTGCCGCAGCGGCTCGCGGCGATCTCAGGGACCGCGCAGACCGGCCAGCCTCCGCAGGTGTTCCTGCGCGCGGACAAGGCGCTCGATTACGGCCGCGTGATGCGCGTGATGGGCGAGCTCAACCGCGCCGGCCTCAACCGCGTGGCGCTGGTGACGGTCGGCGAGTGATGGATCGCCATCCCACCCCCCGTTCGCTTCGAGCGAAGTCGAGAAGCGTGTCGCCGCGCGCCCGCTTCTCGACCGTGTCCGATACGAACGGGACGATCGGGGCCAACTGATGGAACGCGGCGAGAAGATCGGCCTCGGCGTCGCGGTCGCGGGGCATGCCGTCCTGTTCGGCCTGCTGTCGGTCGGCTTCCTCGCGTCGCCGAACCCGGAGGCGCTCAAGCAGCAGCCGGTCGAGGTGAGCCTCGTCAAGGAAGTCGCGCTCGAGGCCGCCGCTCCACAGGCCGAGGCACCGCCTGCGCAGTCGGTCGCCCCCGACACCGGCGAGCCCGAGGACGCCGCCCCCCCCGCCCCGGCGGAGGCGGAACCCGAACCCGTCCCCGTCCCGGCCCCCGCGCCGCAGCCCGCCCCGGCGCCCAGGCCGCAGCCAAAGCCCGCCCCGAAACCGGCCCCCGCGCCCAAGCCGGTGCCGCAGCCCAAGCCGAAACCAAAGCCGCCCGAACCCGCCGCGGAAAAGGCGGCTGCCAAGCCCGCGCCGAAACCCGCCAGGACGCAGACCGCCTCGGCCTCGCCTGCGAAGCCGACCAAGGCCGCGCCCGCCGCCGCGTCGCCCGCCAAGACGCCGCCCGCCAAGGCCAAAGGCACCGGCAGCACGACGACCTCGACCGCGACGCGCCCGCGCGGCTCGCGGCTCGGCCCCAATTTCCTGCAAGGGCTCAGCAGCGAGCCAAGCGAGAGCAAGGCCCCGACCCCGCCCGCCGCCAAGATCGACGGCCGCGCGCTGGCGTCGATCGTCCAGGCGATCGCGCGCCAGATCCAGCCCTGCGCGGATCGCCAGGTCGATCCCGGTCCGGGCGCGAACCAGATCGTGACGACGCTCAACCTCAAGCTCAACCAGAACGGCACGCTCGCCGCGACCCCGACGGTCGTCCGCCAGACCGGGATCGACGACGAGAACCAGCGCTATGCCCGCCGCGTCGTCGATCTCGGTATCGCCGCGTTCAAGGGCTGCTCCCCGCTCAAGCTGCCGCCCGAATATTATTCCACACCCAACGGGGGGTGGAACAACATCAACTATCAGTGGAAACTCCGGTGATGCGTATCCAGCTCCGAGTCCCCCGTCCTTCCCTCGCTATCGAGCGGACCGCTCCCCCCTCCTCCGTTCGCCCTGAGCTTGTCGAAGGGCGCCCCGGGGGCCGCGATGCGGGCCGTCCTTCGACACGCTCAGGGCGAACGGGAGTCTGGAGCATTCTGGTTCTCGCCCTCCTCGCCGGCCCCGCGGTCGCGCAGGACATGCCCGCGACGCCGCTGACGCCCCCGGCCACGCAGGGCGTAACCCAGGGCGCCGCCCCCGCCACCGGCCAGGCCCCGCCCCCGCTCGAGGTGTCGGTCACCGGCGGTATCTCCGCGCCGATGCCGATCGCGATTCCCGTGATGCCCACCGTCGCGGTCCAGTCGACGCCCGCGGGCTCCACCGACGAACTCGGCCGCAAGCTCGCCGAGATCGTCACGAACGACCTGAAGAACTCCGGCCTCTTCACCCCGCTCCAGCCCGCGCAGTTGCGCAGCGTGATCTTCCCCGAAGTCACCGCGCCCGCGTTCGACTATTGGGGCGGGTCGGGTGCGCAGGCGCTCGTCCAGGGGTTCGTCCGCGCGAACGGTGACGGCACGCTGACGGTCGGCTGCTATCTCTACGACGTGTCCGCGCGCACCGAACTGGTGCGACAGGGCTTCGTCGTCCCGCCGTCGGACTGGCGCCGCGCCGCGCACAAATGCGCCGACACGGTCTATACCCGCCTCACCGGCGAAGGCCCCTATTTCGACAGCCGCGTCGCCTATGTCTCGGAGACCGGCCCGAAGAACCGCCGCATCAAGCGGCTCGCGATCATGGATCAGGACGGCGCCAACCACCGCTTCCTGACGGCGGGCCAGTCGATCGTGCTCACCCCGCGCTTCGCGCCGCAGCAGCAGTCGATCGTGTATATGAGCTACGTCAACGATCGCCCGTCGATCTACGTCTACGACATCGGCTCGCAGAAGCAGCGCCTTGTCGTGTCGGGGGACCGGCTGACGTTCGCGCCGCGCTTCTCCCCCGATGGCCGCTCCATCCTGTTCTCGATGGCGCAGGGCGGCAACACCGACATCTACCGCGTCTCGTCGCAAGGCGGCACGCCGCAGCGGCTGACGACCTCGCCCGGGATCGACACCGGCGGCAGCTACTCCCCCGACGGATCGCGCATCGTGTTCGAGAGCGACCGCTCGGGCGGGCAGCAGATCTACGTGATGAACGCGGACGGCTCGAACCAGCAGCGGATCAGCTTCGGCGGCGGGCGCTACGCCACCCCGGTCTGGAGCCCGCGCGGCGACCTGATCGCGTTCACCAAATTGCAGGGCGCGTTCCGCATCGGCATCATGTCGCCCAGCGGCGGGGGGGAGAAGCTGCTGACCAACAGCTGGCAGGACGAGGGGCCAAGCTGGTCCCCCAACGGCCGGGTCCTGATGTTCTACCGCCAGGGCCAGGGCAGCGCGGGCCGCGCGGACCTGTGGTCGGTCGACCTGACCGGCGTCAACGAGCGCAAGGTGCCCACCCCGCTCGACGGTTCGGACCCGGCCTGGGGTCCGTTGCGGCCGTAAGGGGGACCTTTCTCCGACCGGATATGTTACTGGGGGCAGTAACGGGGACGAAACGATCACCACCGGGAGTTCCGAAGATGGCCAAATTCTCCACCACCCTGCTTCTCGCGACCGCGCTGCTCGCGACCGCCGCCTGCTCGAAGAAGCGCCCGCAGGTGCTGCCCCCCGCGCCCGGCGAACAGCCGGTCGGCAATGGCGGGCAGACGGGCCCCGGCACCGGCATGGACGGCGCGGTCGTCCCCGGCTCGTCGGCGGATTTCAAGCGCACGGTCACCAGCGACACCGTCAATTTCGGGCTCGACCAGTCCGACGTCGACGACACCGCGCGCGCGATCCTCGATTCGCAGGCGGCGTGGCTGACGAAATATCCCGACGTCCGCATCACGCTCGAAGGCCATGCCGACGAGCGCGGCACCCGCGAGTACAACCTCGCGCTCGGCGACAAGCGCGCCAATGCGGCAAAGAACTATCTCGCCGCGCGCGGCATCGCGCCCACGCGGATCACCACGATCAGCTACGGCAAGGAACGCCCCGTCGCGCTCGGTTCGGACGAGGCCAGCTGGGCACAGAATCGCCGCGCGGTCACGGTCGTGCTGAACTGATACCTGCCCTCCCGTCACCCCGGACTTGATCCGGGGTCCCGCGTCTTCCGAGCGACCGGCTGGAAGCGGGACCCCGGCCAAGGCCGGGAAGACGTCGAAGCGTTCACCCTAACGCCGCATCCAGCATCTTCGCCAGCCGCAGGCCGCCGCGCTCCACCTCCAGCCGCGCGGCGGGCACCATCCTCGCGATCGTCGCCGCGTCGAGCGTCACCCGCGCGGGCGTCGGCGCGCACGGATCGCCGCCCAGCGCATTGGCATAGGTCACGTCGTGCGCCACCTGCCAGCTCTCGCGACTCCAGTCGGTCACGCTCCCCGCCGCGACCTGCCGCCGTACCGCCGCGGGATAGCGCTTTACCAGCGGTCCCCCACTCGTGATCGCGCGCTCGGCGAGCAACCCGTCCCACACCGAATGCAGGTTCAGCCGCGGCGGCGCGTACACGCCGTACGCCGTCTTGACGTCGTTCCCGCCCTTGTCGTGCTTGTCCCCCGCATGGAGCGGCTGGTGGAGATCGCCGACGAAGTGGATCAGGAACGCCAGCGCCTGCACCCGGTCCTTCGCCGGCAGCCGCCGGTCCTTCAATCGCTTCGCCTGCACCTCCACCTGCGCGGACACGCAGTCGCCGTCCTTGCAAGCGGGCGTCAGGTCGAACGGCCGGCAGATGTCGACATTCTGGTAATGCCAGGAATAGGCATAGCCGAACCGCGACTTGCCGTCCGCGCCCTTCAGCGGCTTGATGCAATCCGCCCACACGCTCGCCTCCGCCATCGTGCGCGCGGGACATTCGGGGGTATCGAGCAGCGCCTGCTTGGCGAGTAAGGCGCGGATCGCGGATCGCGTCCGCGGCGTCACATTGGCCTCGGCGATCCTTGCGATCGTTTCATGGCCATATTCCCAATAGGCCGCGGCCGGGGTGGCGGACAGCGTGGCGAGGCACGCGGCGGCAAGGGCGAGGAAGCGCTTCATGCCGCATCTTAGCTCCGTTGCCCGTGGCGCGCGAGCGGACAATCCCATTCCCGGCATACCGGTGACGGATCAATCCCCCACCATCGCGCACAGCCGCTCGACAGCGTCCGCGAACTCCAGCTTGAAGTCCTGCACCACCTGCCCCGCCCCGCGCACCTGCTCGACCAGCCCCACGCCCTGCCCGACGAAATAGGTCACCAGCTCGCGTGCCTCCACGTCGCCGCGCTCCGCCGCTCGATCCGCGGCGCGCAAGGCCGGTTCGCTGATGAGGCTCTGGTACGGCATCGGCAGCGCGCCGGGGGACCCCGGCCCCTCCCACGCCTCGGTCCAGGCGGAGCGCAACTGGCGCGAGGGCTTGCCCGTCCGCCCCTTGGACCGCACCGTATCGCGCGAGGTCGCCGCCACCATCTTCGCGCGGAACGTCTCGCTCGTCTCCGCCTCCGGCGTCGCGAGCCAGACGGAGCCGGTCCACACGCCGTGCGCCCCCATCGCCATCGCGCCCGCCATCTGCGCGCCCGTCATGATCCCGCCCGCGGCTAGCACGGGCACGTCCGGCCCCACCGCGCGGATCACCTCGGGCACCAGCACCAGCGTCGACACCTCGCCGCAATGCCCGCCCGCCTCTCCGCCCTGAACGACGAGGATGTCGACGCCCGCCGCCACCTGCCGCAGTGCATGTTCCTTCGCGCCGACCAGCGCGGCGACGGGCACGCCGTGCGCGCGCCCCATGTCGATCATGGCTTTGGGCGGCACCCCCAGCGCGTTGGCGATCAGCTTGATCGGATGCCGGAACGCGACCTCGAGCATCGCCAGCGCCACGTCGGGGTCGAACGGCGCCGCGCCGTCGCGCGCCTCGCGCTCGGGCATCGTCACATGATGCTTCGCCAGCAGATCGCCGACGAACGCGCGGTGCCCGGCGGGCACCTTCTCGTCGAGCGTCCGCCGCGACGTCCCGGCGCCTGCGGCGTAATTCTCCGGGATCAGCACGTCGAGGCCATAGGGCTTGCCGTCGACATGCGCGTCGATCCACGCCAGCTCGGCCTCGAGGCTCTCGAGCGTGTGCGCGGTCGCGCCGAACACCCCGAACCCGCCCGCGCGGCTCACCGCCGCCACCACGTCGCGGCAATGGCTGAAGGCGAGCAGCGGAAAGTCGATCCCCAGCAGATCGCAGATCGGTGACTTCATGCGTCCATCCTCCATATCCGGTCGTCGCCCTCGGCGACGATCGTCCCGGTCACGCCCACCGGCTCGCGCACCCCGTTGGTCAGGAAGGCGACCATCGCGGTGCCCTCGACCCTGGCCAGCGTCCGCGCACCCGTGGGCGTCCGCGCGACGATCACCCCGCCCTTTGCGGACCCGTCGCGTGCATAGAATACGGTGTAGGTCTCGATCGTCGCCGGCCCGGCATGGTCCTTCGCCAGCGGCGGCACGGCGCCGCGCGCCGCATCCGCCTCGCGCTGCACGTCGAAGTCGTGCGCCGTCCCCGCGCCGGGCAGCGGGTGCGTCGACAGTGCAATCGCGTGGCTGTGCGTCGCGAACCCGCCATTGGCGAACAGCAGTCCCGTCTCGTTCCCGCCGCCGCGCAGCGCGACGACCATCTCCGCGACGGCATGGCTCATGTAATTGCCGATCGGCCCACCCCCGAAGGTCAGCCCGCCGAACACCGTCGCCGCGCGCTCCGCGGGCCACCCGATCACGCGCCGCGCCATCTTGGGCACGCAGGGGAAACACGAATAAAGCTCGACCAGATCGATGTCGTCGATCGTCAGCGCGTTCCATGCGAGCGCGCGCTCCAGCACCACGCGCATGCTCGCCGAAGCATCGTAGCGGTCGCGCGCGAGGATGTCGTCGGGCTCGTGCGCGCCCGCCCCGCGCCCGACATACACGAGCTCGCGCTCCGGCACCCCTCGCCGCCGCGCCTCGGCGAGACTCGTGACGAGGAACGCCGCGCCCTGGTTCACGCTCGAATTGGCGACCATCAGCTTGGTATAGGGAAACGCGATCCGCCGGTTGTCCGCGGTCGCCTCGACGATCGCGTCTGCCGGGCGGGGCTGGCGGATCCACGCCGCGGGTGTCCGCGCCGCCACCTCGGAGAAGCGCGCCCAGATCTCGCCCGATTCCGCCTGCCCCTCCGCCAGCGTCTGTCGCCATGCGGCGCGTGCGGCATTCTCGTACAGTGGATAGACGTCGACCGGAGTCGTCAGCCCGTGGCGCTGGCGATAGCCGGGCGCACGCCTCTCGGAGAGCTTGCGCAGCGGGTTCTGTGCCGCGAGGTCGGTCTTCGCCGCCAGTGCCGCGCGCTGGCTGGCGGTGCGCAGCGCCTCGCCCCCCGCCACCGCGGCGATCGTCGCCTCCCCGCGCGCGATCCGGTTGGCGGCTTCGTTGAGCAGCACCGTCGGGCTGTCGCCGTTCGGCCCGTCCGATTCGTACGCGATGGCGGGCGAGGCGCCGATCGCCGCCGCCAGCGTGCCGACGAGCGGATTGTCCTGCCAGAAGCTGATCTGCTGCACCACCGCGAGCGAATCGAGCGCCGCGAGCCACCCGCCCCCGGCGTCGCGATCCGCCTCTTCGAGTGCCGCGCGCATCAGCCCCAGCGAATCGAGCCCGGCGGCGGGATCCGCGGGTCGATCGTTGACCTGGCCGACACCGACGATGACGGCGACGCGCTCGGGATTGGCCTCCGTCATCGTGCCGTCCATACCGGCGCGCGCTTCTCCGCGAATGCCCGCGGCCCCTCGCGCGAATCCGCGCTGGTGAAGACCGTCTTCGTCTCCGCGCGGTTGAGCGCCCAGCTTGCCTCCTCGCGCGCGATCCGCCCGTCCGCGATCCCCGCCGCGACGCGCTTCGACGCCTGCACCGAGATCGGCGCGTTGACCGCCACCCGCTCCGCCAAGGCGAACGCCGCGTCGAGCAGCCCCTCGCGCGGGCTCAGCGCGTTGACCAGCCCCAGCGCCAGCGCGCGCTCCGCGGGAATGGGATCGCCCGTCAGCAGCATCTCCATCGCGACCTTGCGCGGCAGCTGGTCGACCAGCCGGAACGCGCCGCCCGCCGCCGCGAACAGCCCGCGCTTGGGCTCGGGCAACCCGAACCGCGCGGTATCGACCGCGACCGCCAGATCGCACGCCAGCGCGATCTCCAGCCCCCCGCCCAGCGCATCGCCGTTGACGCACGCGATCACCGGCGTCGAGATCGCATGGCTGACGATCCCCGCGAACCCCCACGCCGCCTTCACCGCATCGTCGGGCGCCAGCCGCTCGCCGCGGGACAGCGCGACCAGGTCCGCGCCCGCACAGAACGCCTTGTCCCCCGCGCCCGTCACGATCACGCAGCGCACCTCCGGGTCCGCATCCGCCGCCGCCAGCGCGTCGCCGACGCCTTCATGGACGAGCGCGTTGACCGCGTTGCGCGCCTCCGGCCGGTCGATCGTCACGAGCATCACATGCCCGCGCCGCTCGACCTTTACCGCGTCGTTCCCCGATGCGCTCATTGTCCTAAATCCTCATGCTGGCTGGTCGATCACGCCGTCGCGTTCGAGCGCGGCGATGGTGTCGGCATCGAGCGCGAGCCAGTCGCGCAGCACCGCGCGGCTATGCTCGCCGATACGCGGCGCGGGGCGCTGGTCGGGCGGCGGCAGCGTCTCGCTGCGTGCGGGGGCCGCCTCGACATGCACGGCATGCCCGATCAGCGGGTGCGTCGCCTCGCGAAACGTGCCGAGCGCCGCGAATTGCGGCTGTGCGGGCAGTTCGACGACACGCAGCATCATGCCCGCCGGTACGCCGGCGTCCTGCAATATCGTCATGACGTCGGCGGGCGCGCGCGTCCCGGTCCACGCGCCCAGCGCCGCGTCGATCGCCCCGCGCGCCGCGACGCGCTCGCCCCGCGTCCACGTCGCGTCGAGCCCCGGCACGACGCCCGCGAGAGCGCGCCAGTCGGCATCGCCCTCGATCGTCACCGCGCACCATTCGTCGTCGCCGGCACAGGCGAACAGCCCCCACGGGGCGTCGCGCGGAATGTCGATCGGTTGCCCCAGCGACGCCGCCGCGATGTCCGCCGCCATGTGCGCCAGCATCACCTCCGCCTGCGCCACGCTCGCATTGCCGCCCCGCCCGCCGCGCCACCGCCGGATCAGCAGCGCCAGCGCGCCGACCGCACCGATGCGCGCCGCGACGTGATCGGGATAGACGGTGAAGCCGTCGCTGAAGCTCTCGGGCTCGCCATCATACGTCCACCGCGCCGTCAACCCCGCCGAACATCGTACCAGCGGCCCGTAGCCGAGCCGCCCGCTCCAGGGCCCGCTCGCACCGAACGCCGAGCTGTCGACGGTCACCAGCCGCGGATTGGCCGCCGCCAGAGTCGCCGCGTCGAACCCCAGCTTCGCGAGCGTGCCGGGCTTGAAGTTCGACAGCAGCACGTCCGCCTCGCCCACCAGCGCCAGGAACCGCGCCTTGCCCGCCGTTGATCGCAGGTCGAGCGACAGCCCGCGCTTGTTGCGGTGCCCGGCCGCGAAGGTGATCGACACGGGGGCGTCGTCGCGCGACTGGCGCTGCCCGTCGGGGTTCGACGCATGCTCCACCTTGACGACGTCCGCGCCCATGTCCGCCAGCAGCCGCCCCGTCTCCGCCCCGACGACGATGATGCCGAGGTCGAGCACCTTCACCCCGTCGAGCGGGCGTGTCGCCGCGGGAAGCGTGGGCCACGTCACGCGCGACGCCACGCGTTCGCGCGGACCGGCGCGCCGCCCGTCGATCACCAGCACGCCGTCCGGAACCCGCGCGGTGACGCCGGAGGCCAGGTCTGCCGATGCGATCGCCGCGCGCGCGCGCACCTGCTCGGTCGCGATCGCTTCGCCGAGCGACAGGACCCCCGCGGCGGGGACGCCGTGCCTCACCGAGCCCGCCTCGATCTCCGCGCGCGTCATCGGCGCTAGGAACGCCGCGATCGCGTCGTGCAACTCAGGTGAGCGGTTCCGCGCCTGGATTGTCGCGAACGCCGGGTCGGCGAACGCCGCGGGCCTGCCCATCCACGCGAACATCCCCGCCCATTGCCGCGGCGCCATGATGCACGTCCGCACGAACCCGTCGGCGCACGCGAAGATCGGATAGCGCCGCCGCTCGTCCATCCGTCCGCGCGCCATCTTCCACAAGGGCACGCCCGATTGCGCGCTGCCCGCGATCCCGAAGCCGGGGTCGAGCGCGGCCATCCCCGCCTCGACCAGCGCGATGTCGATACGGTCGCCGCGTCCGGTCCGCAGCCGCTGGACGACCGCGACCAGCGCGAGATACGCCGCCTGCGCCGCCGCGCAGTGCAGCGTCAGCTCGCCCGGCGGCAGCAGCGGCGCCCGATCGGGCAGCCCCGAGCGCGCGAGCCCGCCGGTCAACGCGTGCAGCACCGGATCGGTCGCGCGCCACCCCGCCCAGGGCCCGAGCTGCCCGAACGCCGTGATCGACACCACCACCAGCGCGGGGTTCGCGCGCCGCAAGCCAGGCACGTCGAGCGCCGCCGCCTCGGGCGATCCCGGCACGCACGTCTCGATCAGCAGGTCCGCGTCGCGCACCATCGTCTCGAACGCCGCGCGATCGACCGCGACCACGCGCTTGCCGAGATCGTGGACCGCCGCGTCGATATCGACTCCGCCGACGATACGCCCGCCAGCGTCGCCCGCCGGCGCGATGCGCGTCACCTCGGCGCCCAGTTCCCCCAGCAATCGCGCGGTTGCCGCCAGCGCGCCCGCCGCGCAGTCGATCACGCGCAATCCCGCCAGCGGCAAGTCCACTGCCTCGTCCTGCCGCTCGCGATCCGCGTACGCCACCCACGCTCTCCTGTCGCGGGCCCTGGCCCGTCTCAAGCGATGGGTGGACCACCCGGCCGGCCGCTGTCAACGACAGGATAACAGAAGTTATGCCCCCGGGAAGAGCGGGGGCAGCGGTCAGCCGCCGCGCTGCAACGTTACCAGCGCATCCGCCAGCGCCGCATCCTCCGCCGGCGCGATCGGCGCATGATACGCCTCGCGCATCTTCACGATGGTCGCGGTCCACTTCGCTGCGTCCATCGGGGGCTGCTGCGTCAGCATGCCCACCGAATGGCACGCGGTGCACTTCGCGGTGAGACGCTCCCCCGCCGGCGTCGCGGGCAGCGCCGCGCTTTCCTCGGGCAGCACGATCGACACCACCGGCGCCGCCGCGACCACCGGGACCGCCTCACGCGCCTCCCCGACGCGGTGCGTCAGCCACAGCCACGCCCCCGCCAGCACCATCACGATCGCGACCCCGGCCGCAGCGACCCGCGCGCCGATCGTCATGCCGCGCGCACCGCGATCGAGGGCGCGGCGGCATAGAGATACCCGCCCGGGTTCCACACCGCGTCCATCGCCTGCACCGCACCGGCAGTGTTCACCGCGCGCGCCCACATCCGATACCCGCCCGCACGAAGGCCCGGGATCGTCGCCTCCCACAGCCGGAATCCGTATCGCCCCTCATCCGCGCCCAGATGCGCCGCGCGCCACGTCGCGCCCCTGTCCATCGACAGCTCGACGCGCGCGACCGCATGCGCCCCGCCCATCGCCAGCCCGCGGACATAGAAGGGCGATCCCGCCACCACCTGCGTCTCGCGGTCCACGCTCGTGAAGAACGCGCGCGGGCGCATCGTGTGGATCGGCGTCTTGGCGAATTCCTTCGTCCCCGGCGCGACCCCGCCATCGGCGCTCGCGGGGATCATATAGGCCTTGGCCATCCAGTAGCCGTCGTCGGGCGTGGCCAGCACCTCGATGCGGTCGAGCGCCTTGATCCAGTAGGTCGAGAACCAGCCCGGCACGACCAGCCGGCACGGAAAGCCGTTGAGCATCGGCAACGCCGCGCCGTTCATCCGCGTCGCGATCATCACTTCGCCCGCCATCGCGTGGGGGAGGCCAAGCGCCTTGGCGAAGTGCGGCGCCCCCGGCGGCGGCCGGTCCAGCCCCGACACGCGCACCTGCACCGCGCCGGGCGCGACGCCCACCAGATCGAGCACGTCGCGCAGCCGCACGCCTTCCCACAGCGCGTTGCCGATCGCGCCGTCGCCCCACTGCGCACCGGGCACGCGCGGTGTCACCCGCCCGCGGGAATTGCCCGAACACTGGTTGACCGCAGCGATCGCGAACCGCGGCAGGCGTTCCAGCTGCGCCAGCGACAACGCCAGCGGCCGCCGCACCGCGCCGTCGACGCGCAGCCGGAACGTCCGCGTGTCGACCGCGGTCGGGATGTCGGCATAGTGCCAGCGCACGAAGAACCGGTCGTTGGGGGTGAATACCTGCCCGTCCATCGCGGTCATCGGCGTCTCGAGCAGCGGCGCGCGCTCGCGCTGGAGGATCATTGTCCCCTTGCCGGGATACGCGCCCGTCGTCGCGCGCCGGCCGTTGCCGAACCCCAGATCGACGTCCTCGGCACGCGCCGGCAGCGCCAGCCCGGCGCCGCCCAGCCCGATCAGCCCCAGCGCATGGCGGCGATCAAGCATCGCTCATCCCGCCGTTCGCGTCGGGCGACGTCAATAAGCGCGAGCGCTCAAGCATCCTGCGTCAGCGGTGCGAACCGCGCCACCTGCCGTCCCACCAGCCGCAACTGCTCGACCACCGCGGGATCGCTCGCGCCGCCCTCGGCGTCGAACCGGGTGAGCTGCGAATTGATCATCGCCGCGAACGGCGTCGGCCAGCCGCGCAGCGCATGGACGATCGAGCGCAGCGCCGCGATCGTCGATCCCGTCGCCTGCCAGCCATAGGCGGTCGCGATCAGCCCCACCGGCATGTCCGCCAGATACGGCCGCTCCGCATCGCGCGCGGTCTCCTCGAGCAGGTCGAGCGCGTTCTTCACCACGCCCGAGATGCTGCCGTGATACCCCGGCGATGCGATGATGAGCGCGGACGCCTGCCGCACCGTATCGACGAACTCGCGCTCCGCGGGGGTCCGCTCGGGCGCCTTGGGGTCGTACAGCGGCAACCGCGCCATGTCCGCGCCGCCGAACAGCCGCGTACGGAACCCCTGCGCCCCCGCCTCGTCGAGCGCGATCCGCAGCGCGCGCTCGGTGGAAGACACCCCGCCGATGGTGCCGCCGATCCCGACGACGAGGGGTTGCATTGAGTCCTGAGCCACAATCACTCCGTTCGCACTGAGCTTGTCGAAGTGCCGTACTTCTTCGCTCGCGATGTTAGAAGAAAGGACGGGGCTTCGACAAGCTCAGCCCAAACGGATGGCTGGTCACCGCTCCAGCGGCCCGTGTTCGATCCGCGGCAGCACGTGCCGGGCGAACAGGTCCGCCTCCGCCGCGTGGGGATAGCCCGAGAGGATGAACGCCTCGATCCCCATGTCCTGATACATCTGGAGCTTCGCCAGCACCTGGTCGGGATCGCCGACGATCGCCGCGCCGCAGCCGGAGCGCGCGCGCCCCACCCCGGTCCACAGATTCTCCTCGGCATAGCCGTCGTCCGCCGCGCCCTCGCGCAGCGCCGCCTGCGCCGCGACCCCGGTCGAGGTCGAATCGAGCGACTTCGCGCGGATTTGCGCACCCTGCTCGGCGTCCAGCTTCGACAGCAGCCGGTCGGCATAGGTCCGCGCCTCGGCCTCGGTATCGCGCACGATCACATGGGCGCGATAGCCGAAGCGCAGCGTGCGGCCGTGCGCCGCGGCGCGCGCGCGCATGTCGGCGATGATCGCGGCGACCGTCTCCTTCTTGTCGGGCCACATCAGGAACACGTCGCAGCCCTTGGCCGCCGCCTCGCGCGCGTCGGGGGAGAGCCCACCGAAATAGAGCAGCGGCGCCTTGCCGTCGACGGTGCCGACGCGCGGCGGATCGACCTTCAGCTTCCAGAACTCCCCATCATGGTCGAGCGATTCGCCGCTCAGCAGCGTCTTGAGGATCCGCATCGCCTCGACCGTGCGCGCATAGCGCGGCGCGGACGCCAGCGTCTCGCCGGGCATGTCGGACGAGATGATGTTGACGGTCAGGCGGCCTCCCAGCAGCCGGTCGATCGTCGCGATCAGGCGCGCCAGCTGCGGCGGCCACGTCTCGCCCACGCGCACCGCCATCAACAGCGCCATCCGCCGGAGCATCGGCGCGATCGCCGACGCGAACGCGGTCGTGTCGATCCCCAGCGCATAGCCCGAGGGCAGCAGGATATTGTCGAACCCGCCGCTCTCCGCCTGCAGGACGATGTCGCGGCAATGCTCCCAGCTCGACTTCAGCTTCGCGTCGGGCACGCCCAGGAACTCGTAGTCGTCGTCGCACAGCGCGCTGAACCAGCTGATCTCGCAAGCCCGGTCGTTCACGGCAGTGTCTCCCCCCGCGACGCGACCAGCACGTCGTACCATTCCTGCTTCGTCCACCGCACGGTGAAGACCTCGCGAAGCTCCGCGATCCGCGCGGCGTTCTGCGTGCCGACGATCGGGATCACCTTGGCGGGATGCGCCATGATCCACGCATAGGCCGCCGACGCGCGCGACACGCCCGCGGCCTGCGCCTTGACGTCGAGCGCGGCGGCGACCGCGCATTCCTGCGCGGTCCCCGGCTCCGCGATCCGCCCACCACCGAGCGGAGACCAGGCCAGCACCGCCACGTCGTGCGCCATCGTCCGGTCGAACAGCCCGTTCGTCATCGGTTCGGTCCACAGCGGCGAGAACTCGGGTTGCGTGCTCGCCAGCGGCACCGACAGGAACACGCGCAGCGCCTGCGTCTGCTCGACCGTGTGGTTCGACACCCCGATCGCGCGCACCTTGCCCGACGCCACCATGTCCTCCAGCGTGCGCGCCACCTCCTGCGGGTGCGTCAGGATGTCGGGGCGGTGGATCTGGTAGAGGTCGACCTGGTCGACGCACATCCGCCGCAGCGAATTGTCCAGCGCGAGCATCAGGTAATCGCGCCCCGAATCATATGGCACCGGCGGGGTGATCCCCCCCTTCGTCGCCAGCACCATCGCCTCCCGAAGCTGCGGCGCGTCGGCCAGGATCGTGCCCAGCGCGCTTTCGGCGTCGCCGAACCCCGCCTCGCCGGTGAAGCCGTAGATGTCGGCGGTGTCGAACAGCGTCACCCCCGCCGCGAACGCCGCCTCGATCAGCGCGCGCCCCTCCTCGGGCGCAGCGGTGCCGAAGCGCCACATGCCCCAGGCAATCGGTGAGACCATGATTCCGCTCTTGCCGAGCGGCCTCGAATCGGGCGATAGGGTGATTTCAGACATCGTTGTCATATAAGGACAGGATCCGTGGGAGAGCAAGTGCGTTACGGGCTGGTCGGCACCGGAATGATGGGCGTCGAGCATCTCAACAATCTGGCGGTGACGCCCGGCGCGGTCGTCACCGCGATCGCGGATCCCGTCTCGACCTCGCTCGGATGGGCGACGAAGGCACTCGGCGAAAAAGCCGCCGACGTCCGCCAGTTCGCCGATTCGGCCGCGCTCGCGAAGAGCGGCCTCGTCGACGCGGTGATCGTCGCCAGCCCGAACCACACGCACCGCGACGTGCTGACCCCGCTGTTCGGCGAAGGGATCGCGATCCTGTGCGAGAAGCCGCTCGCCACGACGATCGACGACGCGCGCTGGATCGTCGAGCAGGCGGACGCGGCGGGCACCCCGTTCTGGACCGCGATGGAATATCGCTACATGCCCCCGGCCGCCGAGTTCATCGCGCAGGTCCATGCCGGCAAGGTCGGACGATTGCAGATGCTGTCGATCCGCGAGCACCGCTTCCCGTTCCTCCCCAAGGTCGGCGACTGGAACCGGTTCAGCCGCAACACCGGCGGCACGATGGTCGAGAAATGCTGCCATTTCTTCGATCTGATGCGCTTCATCACGAAGTCGGAGGCGGTGCGCGTCTATTGCTCGGGCGCGATGGACGTGAACCATCTCGACGAGACCTATGCCGGCGAGACGCCCGACATCATCGACAACAGCTACACAACGGTCGATTTCGCCGACGGCACGCGCGCGATGCTCGACCTGTCGATGTTCGCCGACGGCGCGCAGAACCAGGAGGAGATCATTGCGGTCGGCAGCGACGCCCGGCTCGACGTGCTGATCCCCGACGGCACGATCGTCTATTCCCCGCGCGTCGGCTTCATGAACCCCAAGAAGGTCGAGACGCGCGCGGTCCATGTCGACGAAACCGCGCTCGCCGCGGGCAGCCATCACGGCTCCACCTTCTACGAGCATCAGCGCTTCAACGCGGTCGTCCGCGGCGAGGGGCAGGTCGAGGTCACCGCGCGCGATGGCCTGATGGCGGTCGCGATCGGCACCGCCGCCGAGATCAGCGCGCGCGAGAAGCGCGTCGTCGCAATGCGCGAACTCGGATTCTGACGACGAAGCCGGGCTTCGCGCCTGGATAGACCAACCGCGGATGACAACGCGGGACACATATCGATAACCCACCATCAAAGTGGGAATTGGGAGGATGAAACGATGAAGTCGATCTGGATGGCGGGCGCAGCGACGCTCGCGCTGGCCGCAGCCCCCGCATGGGCGCAGGACACCACTACCGCAGGCGTCGGCACCACGGCCCAGACGCCCGCCGCGCCCGAGGATGATTCGCCCGGCGACATCGTCGTCACCGCGCAGAAGCGGTCGGAGCGGTTGCAGGACGTGCCGCTCGCGGTGTCGGTGATCTCGGGCGATGCGATCGCGGCGAAAGGCGCGGTCAATCTCGAGGGCGCGCAATATCTCGTCCCCACGCTCAACTTCCGCAAATCGGGCACCACGATCAACCAGTCGCTGTTCCTGCGCGGCGTCGGCACCTCCACCTTCTCGATCGCGGGCGAGCCCTCGATCTCGACCGTCGTCGACGGCGTCGTCTACAGCCGCGCGGGCGAGGCGTTCAGCGACCTCGTCGATATCGACCGGCTCGAGGTGCTGCGCGGGCCGCAGGGCACGCTGTTCGGCAAGAACACCTCGGCCGGCGTCATCAACATCGTGACGAAGCGCCCGGGCAAGGAGTTCGGCGGGTTCGTCGAGGGCGGCTATTACACCAACGGCAACGAATATCGCGTCCGCGCCGGCGTCGACCTGCCGATCACCGCCACCACCGCGGCGCGCGTCACCGGCTTCTACGGCAATTACGACGGCAACATCCGCAACCAGGCGCAGGGCAACCGCCGCGTCAACGGCTACGAGCATTATGGCGTGCGCGGCATGATCGTGTCGGATCTGACGCCGAACTTCACCGCGACGATCATCGCCGACTATCGCGAATCGAAGGACGATTGCTGCGCCGAGATCATCGGCACCACGCCGACGAACCTCACCGCCACCGTCCTGCCCACCCCGCGCGGCAACGAATCGCGCACGATCAACCAGGATCTCGTCACCCACACCGACGAGAAGAGCTGGGGCGCCTCGCTCCAGACCGACTGGACGCTCGGCACGCAGACGGTGACGTACATCGGCAGCTACCGCGAATACGACAATACCGAGATCCGCGATGGCGACTGGCTGCCCACCGCCTATGTCGGCTTCAACCAGCTGCACGACGTCGGCCCGCAGGTGTCGAACACCTTCACGCAGGAGCTGCGGCTGACGTCGCCGTCGAACCAGTTCTTCAGCTACGTGCTCGGCGCCTATTATTCGCGCGCCTACACGCAGCGTAGCTTCACGCGCAGCGACATCGTCTGCACGCTGACGCCGACGCCTACGGTGCTGACGCCCTGCTCGACCGCGGGCACCACGATCACCCGGCCGACCGGCACCGCGGTGTTCGGCTCCACCTTCAAGAACCTCGCCTTCTTCGGCCAGTCGACGCTGAACTTCACCGACCGCTTCCGCGGCATCGCCGGCTTACGCTACACCGCGGACCAGCTCGACGTGTTCCACACCCGCGTGACGACGCTCGCGGGGCCGGGCATCTCGGCCAGTTTCGGCCCGTTCACCGGCAAGACGACCAACACCAACTGGTCGGGCAAGGCGGGACTCCAGTACGACATCGTACCGCAGTCGACGGTCTACGCCACCTATGCGCGCGGCTACAAAGGCCCCGCGTTCAACATCTTCTACAATCTGAGCGCGACTGGCACGAACGTGATCGAGCCCGAGACCGCGGACAGCTTCGAGGCGGGCCTCAAGAACACGCTGTTCGGCGGCAAGCTCGTCATCAATCTCGCCGCCTATTACGCCAAGTACGACAACTTCCAGGCGAACAACCCCGACGAGGTCGCAGGCGTCCTCGTCACGCGCTTCACCAATGCGGGCAAGATCTCGACCCGCGGCGGCGAGCTGGACCTGTTGTGGCAGCCGGTGCGCGATTTCACCATCTCGGGCGGGCTCGCTTACACCGACGCGCATGTCGACCAGTTCAAGGTGCCGACCAACGGCGTCGTGACCGGCGTCGTCCCCGCGGGCACGACGCTGCCCTATGCGCCCAAGTGGAAGGGCTCGCTCGGCGCCGACTATCGCTGGCGCACCGGGGGCGCGATCGATGTCACGGTCGGCACGCAGACCTCGTACCAGTCGAAGCAGATCTCGCAGCTCGACGCCAATGTCCTCGTCCGCAACGCGACCACGATCCACGGCTACGGCCTGGTCGACCTGTCCGCCGGCCTCGTCGCGGCGAACGATGCGTTCCGCCTGACCTTCCAGGTCAAGAACCTGTTCGACCAGAGCTTCGCCTCCGCGATCACGAGCGGCGGCCCGGGCGGCAGCTACCGCTACATCATCCCGCGCGAGGCGGATCGCTACTATGGCGTGACCGGACGGGTGAACTTTTGAGGGGCGCACAACGCCCACCTTACCGGTTCGCACGAACTCCCACCCCGTTCGCACTGAGCCTGTCGAAGTGCAGTCCTTCTTTTCCAACCTTGGAATAGAAGGACAGGGCTTCGACAAGCTCAGCCCAAACGGAATGGGGATGACGGATAAGGGAAGGCCCCGCGGAGCGATCCGCGGGGCCTTCCCTTATCCGTCATCCCGGACTTGATCCGGGGTCCCGCTTGTCTTTGCTGTCGAAGAAGAAGCGGGATCCCGGATCAAGTCCGGGATGACGATCTCGATGCCCCCTCAATGCGCCATCGCCACCGCGCCCGATCCGTCATCCTCCACCGCCACGATCCGCGGCAGGATCAGCTGCACGATCGCCAGCGCCAGCAGGTACGACACCGAACAGATCGCCAGCAGCGGCCCATAGCCCCACCCCGCCGCGAGGCTCACCGCCGCCAGCTGGATCAGCACGATTGACCACATGTTGCCGCAGAACGCCGCGATCCCGATCGTCGAGCCCACCGCGCGCGCGGGCACGATATCGGTCGCGAGGCCGAACACGTTGGTGGAGAACCCCTGGTGCGCGAACAGCCCCAGCCCCAGCAGAAGCGCCGCGGCCCACGCATTGTCGACAAACATCACCAGCGTCACCGGCAGCACCAGCACCGCGTAGAGCAGCATCGCCCCCTTGCGCGCGCGGTTCACACTCCACCCGCGCGCCATCAGCCGCGTCGGCAGCCACCCGCCGGTCAGCGCGCCCGCCGCCGCCATGACGTACGCCAGCGCGACGGGCAGCCCGACCGTCCCCTGCTGCAACCCGAACATCCGGTGGAACAGGTCGGGCAGCCACGCGAGCATGAAGAACCACACTTGGTCCGACAGCACCTTGGCGATCGCGATCGCGGCGGTCTCGCGCTTCGTCAGCAGTGTGCGCCACGCGATCGGCGCGGGCTTCTCCCCGCTTTCCACCACCGCGGGCACCTTCACCCAGAACCACGCGACGCACCACAACAGTCCCAATCCCCCTGCGAACAGGAACGCCGCCTGCCATCCGAACGCCACCGCCAGCGCGGGGATGACGAGCGGCGTCACGATCGCGCCGACATTGGGCGCGGTGTTGCCCACGCCCAGCGCGATCGATCGCTCCTTCTGCGTGAAATAGGTCGCGGCGGACTTCACCGCCGCTGGCGTCCCGATCGATTCGGCCGCGCCCAGCACGACGCGGCTGGCGATGAACGCGCCGACCGTGGTCGCGAACGCATGCGCCATCCCCGCGACGCTCCACACCGCCACCCCGATCGCGAAGCCCAGCTTCAGCCCGACCCGGTCGATGAACCAGCCGGTGCCGAGAAACGCGACCGCGGCGGACACCTGGAACGCCGACAGCATGTTCGCATAGTCGCGGTCGGACCATTTGAACTCCGCCTCCAGCGTCGGCTTGAGCAGCGCCAGGATCTGCCGGTCGACATAGTTCAGCATGATCGCGAAGAAGACGAGCGCGACGATCAGCCAGCGCGCGCGATTGGAACCGGGGGTCAACGCTCTCTCCCTTTATCGTTCTTTGTTCATGCTGATAACGTTGTCATAGATCGACGGATCGGGCTAGTATCTTTCCACCGTCCGCCATTCCCGCAACAACGGGAAGCCCCTTCTCGAGGAATCGCCTTGGCCGTCCGCACCCGCCCGCTCCCCATGGCCGCCGATCTCTACGGCGATATCGAGCCCAGCCCCAGGGCGACGTGGCGCGGCTATCTCCCCGGTCTCGCGATCGTCGCGGCGGGGACGCTGGCGGCAGGATTCATCTCGGATCACTATGGCGCGCCGCTCACGCTGATGGCGCTGCTGATCGGGCTCGCGCTCAACTTCCTCTCCGCCGATACGCGGCTGACGCCGGGGCTCGCCTTCGCGTCGCGCTCGCTGCTGCGCTGGGGGATCGTGCTGGTGGGGGTGCGCGTCACGTTCGGGCAGATCGTCGCGCTCGGCCCCGTCGCGCTCGTCGCGGTGCTCGCGATCGTCGCGCTGACGATCGGCGTCGGCATCCTCGCCGCGCGCCGCCTGGGGCAGGATACCGCGTTCGGCGTGCTCGCGGGCGGCGCGGTCGCGATCTGCGGCGCGAGTGCCGCGATGGCGCTGGCGACGACGCTGGGGGAGCGCCGCGCCTCGCAGACGCAGCTCACCCTCGTCCTCGTCGGCATCTCGGCGATGAGCGCCACCGCGATGGTCGTCTATCCGCTCGCCGCCCACGCGCTGGCGCTGTCGGACCTGAAGGCGGGGTTCCTGCTCGGCGCGTCGATCCACGACGTCGCGCAGGCACTCGGCGCGGGCTATTCCTATTCCCCCGGCGCGGGCGACGTCGCCGCGATCGTCAAGCTCACCCGCGTCGCGCTGCTCGCGCCCGCGCTCGCGGTGGTCGCGATGTTCCTGCCCAAGGGCACCAGCGGCACCAAGGGCCCGGGCATCCCGTGGTTCGTCGTCGGCTTCTTCGTCCTCGCGGGCGTCAACTCGACGGGCGTGATCCCGACGGTCGCGGCGCATGGCGCGGAAAGGATCGCCGCCGCGCTGCTGGCCGCCGCCGTCACCGCCACCGCGATCCGCTCGCCACTGTCGCAACTGCTCGAAGCCGGCCCGCGCCCGATGTTCGTGATCCTGATCGCGACGGTCGCCGCGTTCGCGCTGTCGCTCGGCGCGGCGCTGCTGCTGATCGGCTGACCACCACCGCCACCCCGTTCGTGCTGAACTTGTCGAAGCACTGCCCTTCTTCTGCAACCGCTGAAAGGAAGGACAGCCCTTCGACAGGCTCAGGGCAAACGGAGCGGGTGCGGCATACTCATCGCCCCACCGCCGCGGTCGACGCCCGCTCGACCAGCTCGAACGGCAGCTCGCGCCGCGCCACCCCGTCCTCCACCGGCGCCAGCAGCAGGTCCGCTGCGGCCCACCCCAGCTCGCGGACCGGCTGGCGGATCGTCGTCAGCGGCGGCCAGACATAGCCCGCCAGCGCGTCGTCGCCGAACCCAGCGACCGAGATCGCCGCCTCCCCCGTCTCAGCCCCCGCCCGGCCCACCGTCAGCCCCGCCGCATGCACCGCGGTCAGCACGCCCGCCGCCATGTCGTCGGAGCCTGCGAAGATCGCGGTCGGCGGCTCCGCCAGCGCCAGCAGCGCCGCCGCCGCGCGCGCGCCGCTCGCGAAATCGAACTCGCCCGGTTGGATCAGCGCCGCGTCGATCGGCAGCCCCGCCGCCAGCATCGCATCCTCGTACCCCGCCCGCCGCTGCGCGCTCGTCGCGAACTCCGCCGGCCCCATCACGTGCGCGATCCGGCGATGCCCGAGCGCCAGCAGGTGCGCCATCATCGTCGCCGCGCCGCGCCGGTTGTCGATGAACACCGCCGACGCCAGCTCGGGCCGGTCCCCCGGCGACACCCGCACGAACCGTACCTGGCGCCGCTCCAGCAGGTCGAGCACGCCGGGGTGATCGCTTGCCGGCGGGGTCAGGATCACGCCATCGAGATGGCTGGTGTCGACCAGCGCCTCGATCTCCCCCAGCAGACCCTTCGATCCGCGATCATAGGGCTGCGCGATCATCCTCACGCCGTCCGCCTCGCACCGATCGCGGATCCCGCGCTGGATCTCGTAGACATAATAGGGGCTCGGATTGTCGCAGATCAGCGCGACCTGGTACGCGCGCCGCCCCGCCAGCGATCGCGCCGCCTGCGACGGGCGGAAATTGAGCGCGGCCACCGCCGCCTCCACCTTCTCGCGGGTGGCGGCGCCGACATAGCGTTCCTTGTTGAGCACCCGGCTCACGGTCTTGATCGACACCCCCGCCGCCGCCGACACGTCCTTGATCGTTGCCCGCAAAGCCCTTTTTCTCCCGGTTCGCGCCCGCTAATGGTCCTCGCACGGCACGCGGGCTTGCGGCAACTGTCTTAGAGGAATAGTACACCAGCGTGGCCGACCGGACCGATCCCCCCTCCCCATCTCCGCGACCCGACCCGTTCGACACGGGCCGCGTCCGCTACAACCACGCGCCCGCCGACGGGCGCACGCCGCTCCCCGCGTTCGACGACTGGCATGATAGCGGCACAGGGGGCAGCACGCCGCCCCCGATCGCGCCCGATCGCCCCCGCCGCCCGCGCAACATCGGCCGCTGGATCGTGCGCGGTGCAGGGGCGGGCATCGTCCTGCTCGTCCTCGCGATCATATGGCTTGCGATCACCGCGCCGCTGTCGCAGTCGCTCAAGCCGCCCACCCCGCCCTCGATCACGCTGACCGCGGCGGACGGCACCCCGATCGCGCGGCGCGGTGCGATCATCGGCGCGCCCGTCGACGCGGCCACGCTGCCCCCGCACGTCACCCAGGCGTTCCTCGCGATCGAGGACCGCCGCTTCCGCTCGCACTGGGGCGTCGATCCGCGCGGGATCGCGCGCGCGGCGTGGGCGAATGTCGGCTCGGGCGGCGTCCGCCAGGGCGGCAGCACGATCACGCAGCAGCTCGCCAAGAACGCCTTCCTCGATTCGGACCGGACCGCGGCGCGCAAGATCCGCGAAGTCATGATCGCCTTCTGGCTCGAGGCCTGGCTGACGAAGGACGAGATCCTCTCGCGCTATCTCTCCAACGTCTATTTCGGCGACAACGTGTACGGCCTGCGCGCCGCCGCGAAGCATTATTTCGGGCGCACGCCCGAGCGGCTGAACGTCGGCCAGGCGGCGATGCTCGCGGGGCTCGTCAAGGCGCCCTCGCGGCTCGCCCCCACCGGCAACCTCAAGGGCGCGCGCGCACGGCAGGCGGTCGTCGTCGGCGCGATGGTCGACGCGGGCTTCCTGACGAAGGCGCAAGGCGACGACGTCCAGCCGCAGCGTGTCCTCGCCAGCAACCCGCAGGCGCTGCCCAGCGGCACCTATTTCGCCGACTGGGTCCTCCCCGCCGCGCGCGACCGCGCGGGCGAGATCAAGACCGAGGAGACGGTCACCACCACGCTCGATCCCGGGCTGCAGAAGACCGCGGAGCGCGTGATCCGGCAAGCGGGCCTGCGTCAGGCGCAGGCCGCGATGGTCGCGATGACGCGCGACGGCAAGGTCGTCGCGATGGTCGGCGGGCGCGACTATGCGAAGAGCCCGTTCAACCGCGCGACGCAGGCGCGCCGCCAGCCCGGCTCCACCTTCAAGCTCTTCGTCTACCTCGCCGCGATGCGTGCCGGGATGACCCCCGACACCATCGTCGACGATTCGCCCGTCGAGATCGCAGGGTGGAAGCCGAAGAACGACGACGGCCGCTATCTGGGGCAGATCCCGTTGCGCCGCGCGTTCCAGCGGTCGTCCAACGTCGTCGCCGCGCGGCTGACGCAGGAGGTCGGCGTGCGCAACGTCATCAAGGCCGCGCGCGACCTCGGCATCTCCACCCCGATCGCGAACGAGGCGACGATCGGGCTCGGCACGTCGGAAGTGTCGCTGCTCGAGCTCACCGCCGCGTTCGCCGCGGTGTCGGCGGGGAAATACCCGGTCCAGCCGCACGGGCTGGAGGCGGGCGAGCAGAAGACGTCATGGTATGAATCGCTTACCGGCGGGCAGAAGACGATGGCGCCCGCGCTGCGCGACCAGATGCTCGATCTGCTGGCCGCCTCGATCCGCGGCACCGGCCGCGCCGCCGCGCTGTCGGTCGACGCGTTCGGCAAGACGGGGACGTCGCAAAGCGGACGCGACGCGTGGTTCATCGGCTTCGCGGGCGATCTCGTCGTCGGCGTGTGGGTCGGCAACGACGACAACACGCCGAACCCGGGGCTCCACGGCGGCGGCATCCCCGCGCAGATCTGGCGCAACTTCATGGTCAGCGCGCTCGATCTCGCCCCCGTCGTCAAGCCCGCACCGGTTGAGGAGGCGGACCCCGAGATCCTCGACCCCGACGGCATCGTCGACAACGCCGTCGCCCCCGTCGCGGACCAGCTGCGCGACCTGGGGCTCGACCTGCGCCGCGAGGTCGACGGCTCGATCTCGCTCGGCCCGCCCCGCGACGATCGCGCGCCGGCGGAGGATCGCAGGCGGCGCGAGGAGCCGCCGCCGGAGGATCCCGAGCGGTTCTGACGCACGGCTCATCCTGTCACGCCCCCGCTCATCCTGAGGAGGGACTGAGCTTGTCGAAGGCCCGTCTCGAAGGACGCAACGGGCCGGTCCTTCGAGACGAGGCTTCGACTTCGCTCAGCCTCTCCTCAGGATGAGCGGGCCGGAGTCGGAAGGCTCCACACACAAAGGTTGACGCACCGTCCCTGCGAAACCAGACCCGCCGCCATGCGCTTCTTCTCCGACAACGCCGCCCCGGTGCACCCGAAGGTCCTCGACGCGATCGTCGCCGCGAACACGCTCGACACCGCCTATGACGGCGACGCCTGGTCGAAGCAGCTCGACGCGCGGCTCTCCGAGACGTTCGAGACCGACGTGCGCGCCTTCTGGGTGCCCAGCGGGACCGCCGCCAACTGCCTCGCGCTCGCCGCGATGTGCCCGCCGCACGGCAGCGTCGTCTGCCACCGCGACGCGCACATCCAGAACGACGAATGCGGCGCGCCCGAATTCTACACCCACGGCGCCAAGCTTCTCCTGGCAGACGGCGACGGCGCGAAGCTGACGCCCGACACGATCGCCGCGGTCCTGTCGCTCCAGCGCTACGACGTCCACCAGCAGCGCCCGCACGCGATCTCGATCACCAACGCGACCGAATACGGCCTCGTCTATTCTCCGCACGAGGTCGCTGCGATCGGCGCGCTGGCGAAGGACAGGGGCCTCGCGCTCCACATGGACGGCGCGCGCTTCGCCAACGCGGTCGCCAGCGCGGGCTGCGCGCCCGCCGACGTCACGTGGCGCGCGGGCGTCGCCGCGCTCAGCATGGGGTTCGTCAAGACTGGCGGCATGAACGCGGAAGCGCTGGTGTTCTTCGACCCCGCGCTGGCCGAGGCGACCAGCTATCGCCGCAAGCGCGCCGGGCTGCTGCTGTCGAAGGGCCGCTTCCTCGCCGCGCAGATCCTCGCGATGCTCGACGACGATCTCTGGCTCGACTGCGGACGCAGCGCCAACGCCGGTGCCGCGCTCCTCGCCGCTGCGGCGGGGGACCGGCTGATCCACCCCGTCCAGGCGAACGAGATGTTCCTGCGCGTCACCCCGGACGAGGCCGCGTCGCTGCGCGCACAGGGCTTCGACTTCTACGACTGGGGGCCCGGCGAGGCGCGTCTCGTCATCTCGTGGGACCAGCGCGAGGATACGATCCGCCCCCTCGCCACCGCGATCGCGGCGCTGTGAGCGCGACACCGTCACCCCGGCGAAGGCTGGGGTCGCTTCGTGATGGAGAAGTGACGGAGGCATGACCGACGCCCCCCAGTCCACCCGCGCCTCGGTCCTGATCCCGTTCGCGATCGTCACGCTCATCTGGGGCTCGACCTGGCTCGTCATCCGCGACCAGCTCGGAATCGTCCCGCCCTCCTGGTCGGTCACGTACCGCTTCCTCGTCGCCGGGATCGTCCTCGCCGTCCTCGCGGTCGCGCGGGGCGAGCGGTTCGCGTTCGATACGCGCGGGTGGCGGTTCGTCGCGCTGCTCGGGCTCAGCCAGTTCGTGCTGAACTTCAACTTCGTCTACCGCGCGGAACAGTTCATCACCTCCGGGCTCGTCGCGATCGTCTTCGCGCTGCTGCTCGTCCCCAACGCGCTGTTCGGCCGCATCTTTCTAGGCCAGCAGCTCGGGCGGCAGCTTCTCGCGGGCTCCGCGGTCGCGATGGCGGGGGTGGCGTTGCTGTTCGTCCACGAGGTGCGCGCGGATCCCGCCGGCCCCGCCAACGCGCTGACGGGCATCGCCTTCACGCTCTGCGCGATCCTGTCCGCTTCCAGCGCCAACGTGATGCAGGCGACGCAGACCGCGAAGCGCTACCCCCTCATCGCCGCGACCGCCGCGGCGATGCTGCTCGGCGCGCTGGCGGACGGGGCGTGGGCGTGGGCGACGTCCGGGCCGCCCGTGTTCGAATGGCGCTGGGGCTATGCCGCCGGGATCGCGTATCTCGGCATCGCGGCGTCCGCGCTCGCCTTCCCGCTCTATTTCACCGTGCTCCGCCGGATCGGCCCGGCCAAGGCGGCCTATTCCAGCGTCATCGTCCCCGTCATCGCGATGACGCTTTCGACGCTGTTCGAGGGCTATCGCTGGACGACGCTCGCCGCCGCGGGCTCCGCGCTCGCGGGCGTCGGGCTCGTCATCGCCCTCACCGCGCGCAGGCCGACGCGGTAGTCGGGGTAGCGGGGCGCCCAGCCCAGCACGCGCTTCGCCTTCCCATTCGCGACCCGCCGGTTCTCGCCGTAGAACGCGCGCGCCATCGGCGACAGCGTCTCCACCGCGACGAACGGCGGCGCGGGCAGCCCCAGCAATTCGGCCGCGTATGCGGCCACCGCATTCTGGTCGCACGGCGCATCGTCCGCAAGGTTGTACGCCCCCGCCGGCGCGTCGAACCCCGCGATCACCCCGCTGGCGATGTCATCGACATGCACCCGGCTGAACACCTGTCCGGGCAGGTCGACGCGGTGCGCCTTGCCTTCCGCCACCCGCTCCAGCGCGGAGCGACCCGCGCCATAGATCCCCGGCAACCGGAACACCCGCGCGCCCAGCGCCAGCCACGCCAGGTCAGCGGCATTGCGCCCCGCGCGACGCCCCGTCACCGCCGCGCTCTCGTCGACCCACCCGCCCGCGGCATCGCCATAGACGCCGGTCGATGACAGATACCCCAGCCACTTGCCCGCCAGCGCATCGCCATACGCATCGAGCACCGCATCGCGCCCGTCCTCCGGCGGCACCGACGACAACACATGCGTCGCCAGCGCCAGCTCGCGCCGCACGAGCGCCGTATCGCCGAACCGAAGCGTCCCGCCGCGCCCGTCGCGCGTCGTCCCGGCGGCATGCCAGTCGCCAAGCCGCGCCGCGACCGCGCTGGCGGCATACCCCATCCCGAACACCAGAAGTCGCGCCACGCTACTTTCCCCCCAGCCGGGACTACACCCGATCCGCCCGCTCGTTTCGAGCGAAGTCCAGAAACGTACGGGCACAGAACAGTCTCTCGGCCCTGCAGTTACTTCGCCATCGGCCCACCGAACACCGTCCCGAAATAATCCCCCCGGTTCCATACCGGCCGCGTCGCGCCGTCCGCGATCGCGCGCACGATGCGCGTGTTCGCCTCGACGAAGCGCACCCCCTGGTCCCACAGGATCGGCTGCGACAGGTCGTCGCACGGCCGGTGATAGCAGTTCGCCATGAACGCCGCGGTCGCCGCCCTGCCCGCGCCCTTCGGCCCCGGCCACAGGAACACCGACGGAATCCCCTTCTGGACGAAGCGGAAATGGTCGGAGCGCACGAAGATCTCCTGCTCGGGGTTCGGATCGGGCGACAGCGTCACCCCGATCCCGCCCAGCACGGTGCGCAGGATCGGCCCCAGCGAGGAGCGGTCGCCGCCATAGGCCACCATGTCCTCGAACCGATAGGTCAGGATCGGCATGTCGAGGTTCACGTCGGCGACGATGCTCCCGATCGGCAGCGTCGGATGGTTCGCGAAATACTCGCTGCCGACCAGCCCCTTCTCCTCCGCGGTCACCGCGAGGAACAGGATGCTGCGCTTCGGCTTCGGCCCCCGCTCGAACCGCCGCGCCGCCTCGATCAGGCTGGCGATGCCGATCGCATCGTCGAGCGCGCCGTTGTTGATCCGGTCGCCGCCCTCCGGATCTTTGGCCCCGCCCGCGCGCACCCCGATATGATCGAGATGCGCCGACATCACGACGACCTCTTGCCCAAGCGCGGGATCGCTGCCGGGCAGAATGCCAACGACGTTCGACGACGTACCCGCCGTGAACGTCGTCCCGCTCTCGACGCCCAGCCTCGCGGGCAGCGCCTGCGAGACGAACGCGGGCGCATCCTTCGCCGCCTCCTTCGCGATCGGCCCCCACGCCGCCCCGAACAGCGCCGCCGCCCCGGTCGCGCCCAGCGTACCGAGCGTCGGCGTACCCGGCGCATCGCCATGCCCCGTGCCGTCGGGGTTCGCCCAGGTCGTCCGCGCGCCCGCGGCGCGCCCGCGCGGCAGCGTCGCCGCGGTCGAGAGCACGATCGCCCCCACCGCGCCGTGCTCCGCCGCGATCCGCGCCTTGGTCGCTCCCTGCCCGAAATAGGCGCGCTCCTCGGGCGTCATCGCCCCGGGGCTGCCCGCGACGAACGCGACGATCTTTCCGCGCACGTCGACGCCGCGATAGTCGTCGCGACCATAGGCCGGCGCGACCACGCCGTACCCGACGAACACCACCGGCGCGGACACCCGGGTCGATGCCGCCGCGGGGTTTGCCGCCAGCACATAATCCTTGCCCGCCTCCAGCGGCACCGGCTTGCCCGCCGCCGCCCCGGTCATCCGTCCGCCCTCCGCCAGCCGGTACGTCACCAGCGGCACGCGCTGGAGATACCCGCCCGCATCGCCCTTCGGCCGCAGCCCGGCGGCATAGAATTGCGCCGCGACATACGCCGCCGCGATGTCGTACTCCGCGCTCCCCGCCTCGCGCCCCTTGAGCGCGTCGGAGGCGAGGAACATCACATGCGCCTTCATCGCCGCCTGGTCCGCGGGCAGCGGCGCGGTGACGCGCGCGTTGATCGTGGCCTGATCGACCGGGACGGACGGTGGCGGCGCAGCCTGTTGCGCCGTGGCCAGCGTGGACGACGCGAGCAGCAGCAGGGAAGCGGTACGAACGATCATTCTGAAATCCCGTTGGAGCCCGGCCACGGCAAGTGGCGAACCTTGGCAACCGACGTCGCCTTGTACCCTCGCGAAGGCGGGGGTCCAGTCTGGGTTCCCGCGGTCGCGGTCGCACGGGAGGCCATCGCCTCGAACGAGGCCCTTCCCCCAGCAACCGCGCGGCGGCACGGTTTCGAGTGGCACCCCTGCCCCATGCGCCTATATCGGACGCATGCTCGATACCCTCACCGCGATCGCCACGCCCCACGTCACCCGCCGCGAGGACTATGCCCCGCCCGCATGGCTCGTGCCTGACGTCGCGCTCGATTTCGACCTGTCCGCCGCCGCGACCCGCGTCACCGCCACGCTCGACGTCCGCCGCAACGGCACGACGCGCGATCTCCGCCTCGACGGCGCGGGGCAGACGCTGATCTCGGTCGCGGTCGACGGCGTCGCGGTCGACGACTGGCGCATCGAGGGCGACCAGCTCGTCGTCCCGCTCGCAGGCGATGCGCACCGGGTCGAGACGGTCGTGGAGATCGCGCCCGATCGCAACACCCAGCTGATGGGGCTCTACGCCTCGGGCGGGAACCTGTGCACGCAGTGCGAGGCGGAAGGCTTCCGCCGCATCACATTCTTCCCCGATCGCCCCGACGTCCTCTCGACCTACACCGTCCGCATGACCGCGGACGCCGCACGCTACCCCGTCCTGCTCGCCAACGGCGATCCGGTCGCACAAGGCGAAGCGGGGGACGGCCGCCACTGGGCCGAGTGGCACGATCCCTTCCCCAAGCCGTGTTACCTCTTCGCGCTGGTCGCGGGCGATCTCGCGGTGAACCGCGGCACGTTCGTCACCCGCTCGGGGCGCGAGGTCGCGCTCGGCATCTGGGTCCGCGCGCAGGACCTGCCGCGCACCGCGCACGCGCTCGACGCGCTGAAGCTCGCGATGGCGTGGGACGAGCGCGTCTATGGCCGCGAATATGATCTCGACGTGTTCAACATCGTCGCGATCGACGACTTCAACTTCGGCGCGATGGAGAACAAGGGGCTGAATATCTTCAACAGCCGCTACATCCTCGCCGACCCCGATACCGCGACCGACTACGACTATGACGCGATCGCCGCCGTCGTCGCGCACGAATATTTTCACAACTGGTCGGGTAACCGCGTCACCTGCCGCGACTGGTTCCAGCTGAGCCTCAAGGAAGGCTTCACCGTCTACCGCGACCAGTCCTTCTCCGCGGATCACGGCAGCGCCGCGGTGAAGCGGATCGAGGATGTCCGCGGGCTCCGAGCCTCGCAATTCCCCGAGGATTCGGGGCCGCTCGCGCACCCCGTCCGGCCCGAGGCCTATATCGAGATCAGCAACTTCTACACCGCCACCATCTACAACAAGGGCGCGGAGCTGATCCGCATGATGGCCGAGATCGTCGGCCCCGCCCGCTTCCGCGCCGCGACCGACCTGTATTTCGACCGGTTCGACGGCACCGCCGCCACCTGCGAGGATTTCGTCCAGTGCATGGAGGAGGCGGGCGGCGTCGACCTGTCGCAGTTCCGCCTGTGGTACGCCCAGGCGGGCACCCCGCGCGTTTCCGCCAGCCTGGAACACAATGCGGGCGACGGCCGCGCCACGCTCCGCCTCGCACAGAGCGTCCCCGCGACCCCGGGCCAGCCGTCCAAGGCGGCGATGCTCCTCCCGCTCAAGCTGCGCCTGTTCGGTTCGGAGACCGGCCGTCCGCTGACCGACGAACAGCTCGTCACGCTCGATTCCCCCGCCGAGACGATCGTGTTCGAGACGATCGCCGAGCGCCCGATCCTGTCGATCAACCGCGGTTTCTCCGCCCCCGTCGTCGTCGAGAGCGACCGCAGCCCCGCCGACCTCGCCTTCCTCAGCGCGCATGACGACGATCCCTTCGCGCGCTACGAGGCGATGCAGCAGCTGATGCTCGACACGCTCGTCGCCGCGACGATCGAGGGGCGCGGCGATCATGACGGCGTCGTCGCCGCGGTCGCCGGGACGCTCGACGACCCCGATCTCGACCGCGCGTTCGTCGCGGAGGCGGTGCTGCTGCCGTCCGAGGCGTTCATCGGCGACCAGCTCGCCACCGTCGATCCGGACGCGATCTTCCACGCGCGCGAGGCACTGCGCCGCGATCTCGGCCGTGCGCTCGAGACGCGCTGGCGCGCCGCCTACGATCTCGCCGGCGACGCGCGCTATGCCTACACGCCCGAGGCCAAGGGCCTGCGCCGCCTGCGCAACGTCGCGCTCGGCTACATCGCCGCTGGCGGCGCGGACGATGCGGGCCGCCTCGCCTTTGCGCAGTTCGACCGCGCGGACAACATGACTGACCGGCAGGGCGCGCTCACCACGCTCGCCAGCGGCGCGTGGGACGAGCGCGAGGCCGCGCTCGACATCTTCTACAATCGCTATGCCGACAATGCGCTGGTGCTCGACAAATGGTTCCAGACTCAGGCGCTGGCCTCGCGCGACGACACCCCGCAAGCGGTCGCGGCGCTCGCCCGGCATCCCGACTTCACGCTCGCCAACCCCAACCGCGCACGCGCGCTGATCGGGGCGTTCGGGGTCAACCAGCGCGCGTTCCATGCCGCGGGGGGCGCGGGTTACCGCTTCCTCGCCGACCAACTCATCGCGCTCGACCGCCTCAACCCGCAGACCGCCGCCAAGCTCCTGCCCCCGCTCGGCCGCTGGAAGCGCTTCGATGCCCAGCGCAGCCGCCTGATGCGCGCCGAACTCGAACGCATCGTGGGTACGCCGGGCCTGTCGAAGGACCTGTTCGAACAGGCCTCGAAGAGCCTGGAGGGGTGACCCACCCGTCCTCACACCACCACCCGCTCATGCTGAGGAGCGGCTGAGCGAAGTCGAAGACGCGTCTCGAAGCACCGGTCCTTCGAGACGGGCCTTGGAAAAGCTCAGTCCCTCCTCACGATGAGCGGACGGGAGGTCAGAACTTCGGCCCGGACACCGCGCGCTTGGCCTTCTTCGGCGTCTCATCGAACAGCTTCTGGATCGCCACCGATCGCCCGTCGGTCTTCGCGTAATCGCGTGCGGACATGCCCGCCTGGACGTCGGTCTGGTCGGGATCCGCGCCCGCCTTCACCAGCGCGCTGACCAGCGCCAGGTCGCGCTTCTGCGTCGCCAGGATCAGCGGCGTCACCCCCGCGCCGTTCGCCTGGTTGACGTTGGCCTTCGCCAGGATCAGCAGGTCGACCAGCCCGTTCTGCCCGAACTGCACCGCCAGCAGCATCGGCGTGTTGCCCTTGCCGTCGCGCAGGTTCGGGTCGGCGCCCTTCTGGAGAAGGTAGCGCGTATACGTCGCATCGCCGCGCTTCACGGTGATGTGCAGCGCGCCCTCGCCGGTCGACCGGTCCTTGGCGTTGACGATCGTCTGCCCCGGCTGGTCGAGGGCCGCGATCACCTCGTCGTTCTTCGAATTGCGCACCGCCTCGAGGAACTTGTAGCTCGCCGACTGGAACTGCGCGACCACGGGCGCGGCGAGGAGGAGAAGCGGCGCGAGGAAGAGGCGAAAGCGCATGGGGGGCGTGGGTCCGTCGATTGCGGGTTGGGCTATGGCTTGCGGGGCACTATCTAACAGATCATGGCTGGCCGCACCATGAATACGCGCATCCTCGCTCTTCTCGCGGCCGTTCTGGTCGCCGCCTGTTCGCCCGCCGCGGACACGCCTGCCGAGCCCCCGCTCGCCGGCGCCCGGATCGGCGCGCCCTTCGCGCTCGTCGATCAGGACGGCCGGGCGCGCACCGATCGCGACTTCGCCGGCACATGGCGCATCATGTATTTCGGCTACACCTTCTGCCCCGATGTCTGCCCCGTCGACATGCAGACGATCGGGCAGGCGATGCGCCTCCTCGAAAAGTCCGATCCCGCGCTCGCGGCGAAGGTCGTCCCCATCTTCGTCACCGTCGATCCCGCGCGCGACACGCCAAAGGTGCTCAAGGCGTTCGTCACCGCCTTCCACCCCCGCGCGGTCGGGCTGACGGGCACGCAGCCGCAGATCGACGCGCTCGCCAGAGCGTACGGCGTCTATCATGCGATCGGCGAGCGCAGCGCGGGCGGCTACATGGTCGATCACACCCGCCAGGCCTATCTGATGGGGCCGCAGGGCCAGCCGATCGCGCTCCTGCCGCAGGACGGCCCCCCGCAGGCGCTGGCGGACGAGATCGCGAAGTGGGTCAAATGAGCGCGCGCTTCTGGGAGGACACCCCGCTCGACAAGCTCGATCGCGCGCAGTGGGAATCGCTGTGCGACGGCTGCGGCAAATGCTGCATCCACAAGCTGGAGGACGAGGAGACCGGCGAGCTGGTCGCCACCAACGTCGCGTGCCGCCTGCTCGATCGCCGCAGCGGGCAATGCTCCAACTATCGCAACCGCCGCGCCTATGTCTCCGAATGCGTCCGCCTCACGATGCGCAACGTCCACACGATCGACTGGCTGCCGCAGACCTGCGCCTATCGCCTGCGCGCCGCGGGCGAGGCGCTGCCCGACTGGCACTATCTCGTCTGCGGCGATCGCGAGGCGGTCCACCGCGCCGGCCAGTCGGTCCGCGGCTGGACGATCAGCGAGGACGATGCGGGCGATTTCGAGAACCATGTCGTCGACCGCGAGCTGTAGCCGCTTCACCGTGGAGAGGCTCGCGTCCCCCCTTCCCCGTCATCCCGGCGAAGGCCGGGATCCACCGCGCCGCGGGCGCTGGCGGCGACGTGGATCCCGGCCTTCGCCGGAATGACCGCCTCTCCCCCGCCCCTCGAGATCGTCCGCCACCCCCGCGCCCGCCGCGCGAAGCTCTCGGTCGATCCCGCCAGCGGGCGCACCCGCCTCGTCGTCCCGCCGCGCATGGCGCTCAAGGCCGCGCTCGCCTGGGCTGACCAGCATCGCGACTGGATCGCGCGCCAGCACGACGCGCTTCCCGAGGCGCGCCCCTTCACCGACAGCGCGCAGGTCCCGCTCGGCGACGACATGCTAACGATCCGCTGGCACGAGGGCGCCCCCCGCCGCGTCGAGCGCATCGGCGACACGCTCGTCACCGGCGGCCCGATCGAGACGCTGCCCCGTCGCATCGAAACGTGGCTCCGGCGCACCGCGCTCGCCACCCTCACCGAGGAAACCGCGCAGTATGCCGCGAAGGCCGGCGTCACCGTCGCACAGGTCGCGATCGGCGACGCGCGCGGGCGCTGGGGCAGCTGCGCGTCGTCCGGCGCGATCCGCTACAGCTGGCGGCTGATCCTCGCGCCCGCAGAGGTCCGCCGCGCCACCGTCGCGCACGAAGTCGCGCACCGCGTCCACATGAACCACGGCCCCGCCTTCCACGCGCTCGTCGCCCACCTCTACGGCGCGGACCCCAGCCCTCACCGACGCTGGCTAAAGGCCAACGGCGCGACGCTCCACTGGTACGGACGGGCGTAGCGCCGGAGGTGCCGTGGCCGCGCGCCATCGCCTCGCGTCGTCGCGAAGGCCGGACCGGTCTTCCATGCGCAAAGCCACGATCGCCACGACGATACCATCACCCCGGACTTGATCCGGGGTCCCGCTTCTCCTTCTCGATCGACGGTCAGAAGCGGGGCACCGGCTCAAGGCCGGCGTGACGAAGATGAAGGTTCGGCTTCGTCGCCAACGCCCCCGTTTAGAACTCCTGCCGGGGCTCCACCGGCACCGTCCGCGGCGCGGGTCGGGGCACCGGCGGGGGCGCATCGCGCCGCGGGTCGCGTCCGGTCACGCGGTCGATCCAGTCCTGGTTCATCTGCTGCGGCGCGCCCTCGGGCCGGTCGTCCGCGCTGCCGGGCCTCTCCGCATCCGCCGACGGACGCTCGACGCCGACGCCCGGCTGCTCCTGCGGCGCCGGCGCCGCCTCGCCGCCACCCGCCGGCCCACCCACCGGATTGCCGTTCTCGTCGACGAACACGCCATTGTCGGGCTGCCCGAAATAGCTCTCCTCGTCGGGCTCCAGCTGCCATTCGGGCAGCGTCACCTGCGTGTCGAACTGTTCGATCGGGCGCTTCGCGGTCGCTGCCTTCATGTACTGCGCGAACGCCCGCGCCGGCGCGGTGCCGCCATGAAGCCCCGCGATCGGCTTCGCATCGTCGCGCCCCATCCACACGCCCGTCGTCAACCCGCTCGAAAAGCCCATGAACCAGCCGTCCTTCGACGCGCTGGTCGTCCCCGTCTTTCCCGCGACCGGGCGTCCGATCTGCGCGGCGCGCCCGGTGCCGGTGTTCACCGCCGTCTGCAACAGGTCGGTCATCTCGGCCGCCACATAGGGCGCCACCAGCACCTGGCTGCGATCGACCTCATGCTCGTAGATCACGACGTTGTTCGCGGTGACGCGCGTGATCCCGTACGGCACCACCGCCACGCCCTTGTTCGCCACGCTGGCGAACGCGCGCGTCATGTCGATCAGCCGCACCTCGCTGGTGCCCAGCACCATCGACGGATGCGTGTTGACGGGCGTCGTGATCCCGAACCGCCGCGCCATGTCCGCGACGGTCTGGAACCCCACCTGCTGCCCCAGCTTCGCCGCGACGGTGTTGAGCGAATAGGCGAACGCGGTGCGCAGCGTCACCGACCCGGAATTGCGCCGCGAATCGTTGCGCGGGCTCCATCCGTCGATCGTCACGGGCTCGTCCACCTCGGTATCGTCGGGCTTCTTCCCCGCCTCCAGCGCCGCGAGGTAGACGAACAGCTTGAACGCCGATCCCGGCTGGCGCACCGCCTGCGTCGCGCGGTTGTAGATCGATGCGACATAATCCTTGCCGCCCACCATCGCGCGGACCGCGCCGTCGCGGTCGAGGCTGACGAGCGCGCCCTGCGCGCCGTTCGGCGCATTCGCGCGCACCGCCGCGTCCGCCGCGCGCTGCATCCCCAGATCCAGCGTCGTCCAAACGTCGAGCGGCTTCTCCGTCTCGTCGATCAGCGTATCGAGCTGCGGCAGCGCCCAGTCGGTGAAGTAGCGCACGCTGTTCTGCTTGGGCTCGGGCGCCAGCGGCACCGCCTTCGGGTCCGCCGCTGCCGCCTCGCCCGCGGTGATGACGCCGGTCTCCTCCATAGTCTGGAGCACCACCCCCGCGCGGCCCACCGCCGCGTCCGCATCCGCAGTCGGCGAATAGTTGGACGGTGCCTTCACCAGCCCCGCGACGATCGCCGCCTCCGCCAGCGTCAGCCGGTCCGCGCCATGCCCGAAGAACTTGCGCGCGGCCGCGTCGATCCCGTACGCGCCGCCGCCATAATAGACCTTGTTGAGGTACAGCTCGAGGATCTGGTCCTTGGTGAACTTGCGCTCCAGCGCGAGGCTCAGGATCCATTCGCGGAACTTGCGCCCGAACTTCTTCTGGTTGTTCAGGAACACGTTGCGCGCTAGCTGCTGGGTGATCGTCGACCCGCCCTGCGTCCACCGCCCGCGTTCGTACCGGACCTTCACCGATCGCGCGACGCCGATCGGATCGACGCCCAGGTGCGAATAGAAACGCCGGTCCTCGACCGCGACGGTCGCCTCGCGCATCACCTTGGGGATCCGGTCATAGTCGAGCCATTCGCCATAGCTCGGCCCGAGCGAGACGAGCACCGTCCCGTCCGCGGCGTGCACCCGGATCATCTGCCCGTTGGGCGACGACTTCAACTGGTCGAAGCTCGGCAGCTGCGACCGCGCGACATACACCGCGGTCACCAGCGCGCCGACGCCGAGGATGCCGAGCACGATCGCGATCTTCACCGCCAGCCAGAATCGGCGGCGCCAGGGCGATCGGGGGGCGGAGGATTTGGAAGGGGCGCGGGCCATGTCGTGCCCGTTGGCGGATACGCGCTTGCGGCGGGCTTAACAAGGTGGCGTCATCAGGGGATTATTCTGGAGACGACCCACCTTCGCCATTGACCAGACACTTGGCCTGGGTCCGTCACCCCGGACGTGGTCCGGGGTGACGGCGCCGATCGCGATCGCAGATCGCGACCACCGCTCAATCCCGTGCGCGAAACTCCAGGCACACCGAATTCATGCAATAGCGCAGCCCCGTCGGCGGCGGCCCGTCGGGGAACACATGCCCCAGATGGCTGTCGCAGCGCGCGCACTTCGTCTCGGTCCGCACCATCCCGTGGCTGCGATCGACCTCGTCGCGCACCACCTCGGGCGAAACCGGCTGGGTGAAGCTCGGCCAGCCCGATCCCGAATCATATTTGTCCGCCGAATCGAACAGCGCCTGCCCGCACGCCGCGCAGTCGTAGACGCCGTCCGCCTTGTTGCGATCATATTTGCCCGCGAACGCGCGCTCGGTGCCGCCCTCGCGCAGCACATGATATTGCTCGGGGGTCAGGCGGTCGCGCCATTCGGCGTCGGTCAGGGTCAGATGGTCCATGCGGTGTGATTTGGGGACGCCGCGCCCCGCTTCAACCCGCCACCCGCGTCAGTCGCGCGACCAGCCCGGTCAGCCCCGGCGCCAGCCGCGCGATCCCGACGAGCAGCCCGCCATGCGCCTCCGCCGCCCCGCGCACCGCATCCGCCACCGCGACCGGCCGCTGCGTCACCCCCGCAAAGTCGCGCTGCCACGCCGCACCACCCTGTCCCGCCAGATACGCGCGCGCCGCCGATGCGCCGCTCGCCAGCGCGATCCCCATCCCCTCGCCCGCCAACGACGGGATCACCGCCGCCTGGTCCCCCAGCCGATAGCGGCCGTCGACCCCATCGGTCGCGCGCCACCCGTAGGGCACGTTCGCGACCGCATCGATCGCGCCACCATCACGATACGCCAGCCGCTCGCCCAGCGCCGGGGACTCGTCCCCCAGCGCCGCCAGCAGCGCCTCGGGCGACCCCGCCTCCGCCAGCCGCGAGCGATGCACCGCCATGCAGATGTTCGCCGACCCGTCCTCTTGCACCGCCACCCCCACATAGCCGCGATCGAACAGATGGAGCTCGATCGCATCCCCCACCAGTCGCTCGACCGTCGCGCCGGTCGCGCGCACCCGCACGCCCAGCGTCGGATCGCGCCCTCGCGCCGCTGCCGGCCGCGCGACCCCGCGCACGTCATGCTTACCGCTCGCGAGGAACAGCGCGTCCGCCTCGATCGCGTCGCTCTCGACCGTCACCGACGCGCCCGCGATCGACCGCACCGCCACCCCGCGCTCGACGCACGCTCCCGCCGCGATCGCCCGCGCCATCATAACCGTATCGAGCCGCAGCCGCGACACCGTCCGCGCCGGCGCTGGCAGCATCGTCTCGACCACGCGTCCACCCGCATACAGCCGCACCCGCCGCGTCTCGCGCGCCGTCAGCGCATCCGCTGCCACTCCCAGCCGCGCCAGCGTCTCCAGCGTCCGCCAGCTCAGGAATCCGCCGCACAGCGCATCACCCGTCTCGCGCGTCCGCTCGATCAGCAGATGCGGCGCGCCGCCACGCGCCAGCGCGATCGCCGCGGCGGTGCCGGCGGGGCCCCCGCCGACGATCAGCGCAGGCGTTCGACGCACAGCCGGAACGGGAATATGCGGCGCACCTCGGCATCGCGCACGCCCGCCTCGTCGAGGATCGCGGGCCACTCGCCCGGCCGGTAGGATCGCGCGATCGACAGCGTGCCGTCGTGCCGCACCATCGGATGCCACCCGAACAGCGTCGCCAGGATCGGGAACCCGCGATACGCGAACGCATGCCGGTGGAGGTCGTTGACCAGCCACCCCACCTTCGCCTCGCCCTCCATGAACCGCAGGAACGCGACCAGCTGCGCGGGCGTCATGTGATGCGCGACGAGGCTCGAGATCACGCAGTCCCACCCCGCGCCCGCCAGGTCGGCATAGTCGCCCGCGATCCACCGGATCGGCATCTCGGCCGGCGTATGCGCGCGCGCCGCCGCCTCGCTGCGCGGGTTGAGATCGACGCCGACCAGCTCGACCGCGACACCCCGTCCCGCCGCCCAGCGCGCCACCCGCCGCAGCATGTCGCCATCGCCGAACCCGACGTCGAGGATCTTCAGCCGCCCGCTGCGCTCCGCCGCGCGCGCCAGGAACGCCAGCGTCGGCCGCGCCGCCATCGTGACGACGTTCACCCGCGCCAGATCGCGCATCACCGCCTCGTACGTCGCCACCGGCACGTCGTCGGCGTCCATCCACTCCTCGGCGGTGCTGCGGACCGACAGCGTCATGCGTGCCGAAACCCGAAGCCTTCGGCCGCCAGCCCCGGCCCGAACGCCAGCGCCACGCCATGCGCCACCCGCGGCCCCGCCAGCACCCGCGCCAGCACGAACATCAGCGTCGCCGACGACATGTTGCCCACCTCGCGCAGCACAGCGCGCGACGCATCGAGCGCGTGGGCGTCGAGCGCCAGCGCCTGCTCGACCGCGTCGAGGATCGAGCGTCCGCCCGCATGCACCGCCCACCCGTCGATCCCGGTCGCGCTCCTGCCGCCCAGCGCCGCCGTCGCGAAATCCGCATCCGCCAGCCCGGCCGCGATCCGCGCCGGCACCTCTCCCGACAGGTGCATCGCGAACCCGGTATCGGTCACGTCCCACCGGATCAGGTCGTGCGAATCGGGCAGGGTCGTCGCGAACGGCTGCCCGATCTCGAGTCCGCCCGCCTCCGCCGTCACCAGCGCCGCCGCCGCGCCGTCGCCGAACTGGAGCATCGCGAGCAGCGGCTCCAGCGTCGTCGCCTGTTGCAGATGCAGCGTCGACAGCTCGACCGTCACTACCAGCACCCGCGCCGCCGGGTCGGACCGCACGATATGCCGCGCCGATCGCAGCGCGGCGACCGCGGCGTAGCACCCCATGAACCCGATCAGCAGCCGCTCGACCGACGCCGCCAGCCCCAGCCGCGCGGCCAGGATCTGGTCGACCCCCGGCGCGACGAACCCGGTACAGCTCGCCACCACCAGATGCGTGATTTCATCGGGCACGAACGCGTCGCCCAGCGCCGCGCCCAGATCCCTGATCGCCGCCATCGCCAGCGTGGGTGCGGCCCCGGCATAGAGTCGCATCCGCGCCGCCGTTCCCGGCATGCACTCGGCATAGAAGCCGCCCGCGTCGACCGGCGAGCCTTCCGCATCCCCGCGCGGCAGCACCGACCAGCGATGCGCGATCCCCGCGCGCGCCGCCATCCGGTCGAACACCCGCGCCTCGCGCTCGCCCAATTGCGCGCGCGCCCATCCCTCGAACGCGGCATGGATGTCGTGGTCGGGGGTCGCGGTGCCGATGGCAGTGATGAAGGCGGACAAGGACGACCCCGAAACGCGTCGGTCCGGATCGGAACGACAGCCGGCACCCAACGCGCCGGCTGTCGCTTATGCTCCACCATCGTCCCGCGCGCCATGCCCGGCGCGCGGGGCTTCCCGGCGCGACTCTCCAGACCCGTTCGTTTCGAGCGCAGTCGAGAAACGCTGCCCCACGCCCGCGCCTCAATCCCCGCTGACGTCGCCATCCTCGTCGACCGCTTTCGCCTTCACCCGGCGTCGACGCACGTCCTGGATCAGGTCCTCGATCTCGAACAGCAACGCCCGCCCCTCGTCGGTCTTTCCGTTGCTGTCGTCCTGATCGTCCGCGAATAGCGCCTTCGCCCGCCCCGCCAGATCGACCAGCGCCACATACCGCTCCTCGCCAAGCTTCTTGCGGACGAGGCCAAAGCCCTCCACCAGCACATGGAATTCGGTGTCGATAGTCTGATCGGGAAAGTCACCGAGTTTGTCGATGAAGGTTGGCGCTGACAGGATCATGGACCCTAGCTGGTCGTAGATCTCGCTCAACGACGCGGGAATATAGGGATCTGGATTATAATACGGATTACGCTCGCGCGTGGGTTTGCCTGGTTCTTTCATTTTTTCGTCTCCGGACGGGAAATGACATAGCTGCTATCTGCGCCAAGTTGGCGCGGACGAACAATGAGGACCCGCGCAGGCCGGAAGTCCGCATTAAAGAACCCTCTGATCTGAGGTGTGGACAGCGTCTTGCGTGTGAGCGTTACATCAAATGCTACGTCTGCAACCCGCGCGTCCGGGCGTCTATAGCTGATTTCGTTGACCGAGCTGTCATTCTCCCGCCGGTTTACGCGAACCGGCCCCTTCCCGGCCGCATCGATGCCAAGCATGCCGTAGCGCCGACGAAGGGCCCTGCGAACTTCCCTGTCGACATGGTTTCCAAGTGCTTCGGCTTCGGACAACCTGGGCGTGAGTTTGCCGGCTTGAAGCAAGACCAGCCCCTCGTCATACGCCTCGTCCGCACGCCGCTGAATGAACCGCGCCGTCTCGACCTGCAGCGGCCGCGCATCCCCCTTCACCCGCAGGACGACGGCCGCCCGCTGCCAGCGAAGCTCGTTGAGCCGGTTGACCCGGCCCGCGATCGACGTCGCCGGAGCCAGCTGCTCCTCGCGCCATGTCGGGTCGATCGCCTCGATCTGCGCCACCACCTCGCGCGACCAATTCTCCAGCAACTCCGCCTGCGCTTCGGTCGCGGGGCCGGTCAGGTCGAACACCCCGTCCGCCGCCGCGATGATCGCGCCGCCCGGCGCCCCCCGCAGCCCGGGGAACGCCTGTTCGAGCGTCATCGGATCCTCGAACGCGCGGCTGTTGCTTCCGCGACCGGGTGTCTGCGCGGGCCGCCCCGGCGGCCTCCCGCGCTGCGCGGCCGACGGCGCCGGCACGCTCCCCGAACGACCGCCGGATCGTCCCATATCGCCTGGCTCGCCGCCAGCATCCGAAGCCGGCGCGGTCCCCGCGGCACCACCCGGCCCGAAGGTGAACCGCCCGTTCCGCGGATCGTGATACGGATTGAACTTGAGCTCGACGCCATCCGCGCGCCGTGCGGTGGGCCAATGCCCCTTGCGCAACCACCACGCGAACGCCCGTCGCCTGTCTTCCGCCGATAGCTCCATCCCGCCGCTCCCCGTTGCGGTAGGAACATATCAGCAACATTTTCCAACTTCGCAAGCGGAAAGTCGCGCGGCGACACCGGCCCCGAAGGGCGGCTCACTCAAGCTGAAAAAAATTGGTGCGGTCGAGAAGACTCGAACTTCCACGGCCTTTCGGCCACAACGACCTCAACGTTGCGCGTCTACCAGTTCCGCCACGACCGCACTCGAACTCTTCGCCGGGAAGCCCCGGCGTCTGGTAGGACGGCGCCGTTAGCCCATGGTTCTCGTGCTGGCAATGGCTTTCGTCATCACTTCTCTCGCGCGCCCTCGCCCGCGAAGCTCAGCTCGAGCTGTTTCGAACTGGCGGGCACGTCGAGCGTCGCGGAGTTGAAGTCGATCGTGCCCTTGGGCCCGATCGTGCGCTGCTGCGGCGTGATCGTCCAGGTGAAGACGGTGCGCCCCTGCCCGTCGAGCAGGTCGGCACGGATATCGGGCACGCGCTGGCGGGTGCCTGCGGGGTTCACCACCTGCCCGCTGACCGCGAACAGCTGGCTGCCGTTCGCGAGCTCGCGCCGCTCGATCGGCTTGCTGACCAGCTGGAGCGGCGATTCGGCCGCGCCGAACGGCAGCCCAAGCTGCTGCGCCAGCCCCGGTGCGCCCAGCCACAGCAGCGCGCCGACGCCGACCAGCATCAGCACCCCGGCCGCGATCGCCGCGATCGTCCAGCGCTTCACCGGATTGCGCCGCGCGCGGAACGGCGGGCGATGCGCGAACGCGTCATAGCCGTCGCGCCGCGCCCCCGCGTCGATCGCCGCGGCGGGTGCGGCGACCGGGGGCAGCGCATCGCCCAGCGGCGGCGGGGCAGGCGCGACGGGAGCAGGCGCGACGGGAATAGGCGCGACCGGCACGGGCATCGACGGCGTCGCCATCCGCGGGGCAGCCTCCGGTCCAGCGGCCGGCGGCGCGATGTCGGTCACCCCGTCCTGATGCCAGCTGTGCCGGCAGTTGGCGCACCGCACCGTCCGCCCGGTCACGCCGATCGCGCTGTCGGGCACCAGATAGCGCGTGCGGCATTCGGGACATTCGAGGATCATGGAACCAGACGCCAACTTCGCCCGGTCACGGGCGCGAAAAAGGAACCGGACGCGGGAGCGGCGTGACGTCCGCTACCCCGCCTGCGGTCGAGCGGAAACTAAGCACGGCGAAAGCGGCGGTTGCAAGCCCGAAGCGGCTCCGCGACGGCATCGCCCGTCCCCCGCACGCCCGCCCGAGTCGCGCGAGCCTTGAAGGCGATCGCCCTCCCGTGCGATGGCGGCTCGCCCGAAGCGGGCAGGGATCCCTCTCGGACGGGCGAAAGGACAGGCGCGGCGCATGGCGAACATCGTCCAGTTCGAGAATGTGGGGCTGCGCTACGGCACCGGCGCGGAAACGCTCAGCGACCTCACCTTCACGCTTGGCAGCGGCGCCTTCTATTTTCTCACCGGCGCCAGCGGCGCGGGCAAGACCTCGCTGCTGAAGCTGCTCTACCTCGCGCAGCGCCCCAGCCGCGGGATCATCCGCCTGTTCGGCGAGGATGCCGTCATGATGCCGCGCGCGCGCCTGCCGGGGTTCCGCCGCCGGATCGGCGTCGTGTTCCAGGATTTCCGGCTCGTGCCGCATCTGTCGGTCGCGGACAATATCGCGCTTCCCTTGCGCGTCGCAGGCGTCACCGATGCCGACATCGAAGCGCCGGTGCGCGAGATGCTCGCCTGGGTCGGCCTCGCGGATCGCGCGCACGCCCGCCCCGCCACGCTGTCGGGCGGTGAGCAGCAGCGCGTCGCGATCGCGCGCGCGGTCATCGGCCGGCCCGAAATCCTCGTCGCGGACGAGCCCACCGGCAACGTCGATCCCGACATGGCGGACCGGCTGCTGAACCTGTTCGACAATCTCAACCGGCTCGGCACCACCGTCGTCGTCGCGACGCACGACCTCCATCTGCTCAGCCGCATCCCCTCCGCGCAGATGATGCGGCTCGACAAGGGCCGGCTGCTCGATCCCACCGGCAGCCTGCGCCACCCGCCGGGTCACGCCGCATGATCCGCCCGATTCTCCGCCGGAGCGGCCCCGCGCCCGCGCCCGCCGCCGCGCGCATCCTCGACGAGGCGCCCGGCGTCCGCGCGATGACGTGGGTGATGGCGATCATGCTGTTCCTCACGATCCTCGCCGCCGCGCTCGGCATCGGCACCCGGAACGGCACCGCCGCGCTCCAGCGCCAGCTCGCAGGCCGGCTCACCGTCCAGATCGTCGAGGGCGACGCGGGCAAGCGCGACGCACAGGCCGCGCGCGCGCTCGCGGTGTTGCGCGCCGATCCCGCGGTCCGCACCGCCACCCCGGTCGACCGCGCCGAACTCGCGCGGCTGCTCCGCCCCTGGCTCGGCAGCGACGGTGCCGATGCGGAGCTGCCGATGCCCGCGATGATCGACGTCGACCTGGCGGACGGCGACGTCGCCCGCGCCGCGGTCGCCGCCCGCGTGAAGCGCGCCGCCCCCGCCGCACGCGTCGACGCGCACGAGACATGGATGTCCCCGGTCGGCGCGCTGATGGCGACGCTCGCGTGGCTCGCCTTCGGGCTCGTCGCGCTGATGGCGGCGGCGACAGGGGCAGTCGTCGTCCTCGCCGCGCGCGCGGGGCTCGACGCGCATCGCCCGACGATCGAGGTGATGCACATGCTCGGCTCCACCGACGTCCAGGTCGCGCGTCTCTTCCAGCGCCGGATCGTCCGCGACGCATGGACCGGCGGCCTCGTCGGCGGCGTCGTGGCGGCGGGCGTCCTCGTCTTCGTCGGATCGCGCGTCTCCGCGCTCGGGTCGGATCTGCTCGGCGGGATGACGCTGGGCACCGGCGGCTGGATCGCGCTCGCGCTGCTGCCGCTGGCGTTCGTCGCGCTCGCCGCGGGCGCGGCGCGGCTCGCGGTGGTCGGCGCGCTGAGGCGGATCCTGTGATTGCGCGGATCGTCAGCGTCTTCGCGCTCGCCTGGGCGCTGGGTTTCGCGGTATTCATGCTGACGCTCGCGGATCCCGCGCCGCCTGCGCCGACCGACGCGATCGTCGTCCCCACCGGCGCGGCGGGGCGGATCGACCGCGGGCTGCTGCTGCTCGCCAACCACCGGGCGAAGCGGATGCTCGTCACCGGCGTCGCGCCCACCGTCGGCCCACGCGCGCTGGCGCACACCTACAAGGTCGCCCCCGCACTGTTCGACTGCTGCGTCGATCTCGGCCGCGAGGCGGTCGACACCCGCTCCAACGCGCAGGAGACCGCGGACTGGGTCCGCCGCCACGGTTATCGTTCGGTCCGCCTCGTCACCTCGGACTGGCACATGGCGCGCGCGCGGATGGAACTGGGCGTCGCGCTCGACGATAACGTCGCGATCGTGCGCGACGGGGTGAAGAGCGAGCCGCGGCTGGCGCTGCTCGTCAACGAGTACGACAAGCTGATCCTGCGCCGGCTCGCGCTGTGGCTGGGGATCGGGCGATGAGGACTGCGATGGCCTGGATCCGAACGATCGTCTTCCGCCTCGTCTTCTACGCGCTGTCGGTGCCGATCGTCTCGACAGTGCCGGTCAGCGCGCTGTTCGGGCGCGCGGCGGTGATCCGCCACGCCACCTTCTGGTCGCTGACGCATCGCTGGCTGGTCCGCTGGATCCTCGGCATCCGCATCCGCATCGAGGGCACGCGCCCGTCGGGCCCCGCGCTCTACGCGTCGAAGCACCAGGCGATGTTCGAGACACTCGATCTCGAGGTCCAACTCGACGGCCCCGCGATGGCGCTCAAGAAGGAACTCGCGCAGCTCCCCGTCTGGGGCTGGGCCGCGCGGCGCTACGGCGCGCTCGTCGTCGATCGCGAGGCCTCCGCCACCGCGCTGCGCACGATGATGCGCGAGGCCAAGATCGCGGTCGCGGAAGGGCGCTCGATCCTGATCTTCCCGGAAGGCACGCGCGTCCTCCCCGGCGAGCAGCCCCCGCTCAAGTCCGGCTTCGCGGGCCTCTACCGCATGCTCGCGCTCCCCGTCGTCCCCGTCGCGGTCGACAGCGCGCTGCTGATGCCCAAGACCGGCGCGAAACGACCCGGCACCATCACCTTCCGCTACGGCGCGGTCATCCCCCCCGGCCTCCCGCGCGACGAGATCGAGGCCCGCGTCCACGCGGCGATCAATGTGCTGGACGGACCTGCCTGATCCCTGCCGTACCCCGGGAGGCCGGGTACGGAACGACTACGAATGCTTCCGCCCGAAATCGGGCGCCGCATCGTCCTGTCCCTGCTCGACGATCCCGCGCCGGATCGCGCGCGTCTTGGCGAAATGGTCGAACAGCGCATCGCCATCCCCCCACCGGATCGCGCGCTGCAACTGGCTCAGATCCTCGCTGAACCGCTGGAGCATTTCCAGCACCGCCTCGCGATTGGTCAGGAACACGTCGCGCCACATCGTCGGGTCGGACGCCGCGATCCGCGTGAAGTCGCGGAACCCCCCGGCGGAGAACTTGATGACCTCGCTCTGCGTCACCGCCTCCAGGTCGCTCGCGGTGCCGACGATCGTGTACGCGATCAGGTGCGGCAGGTGGCTCGTCACCGCCAGCACCCGGTCGTGATGCTCCGCCGCCATCGTCTCGACGTCGCTGCCCAGCCGCCGCCAGAACGCCGCCACCCGCTCCACCGCCGCGGCGTCCGCGCCCTCGGGTGGCGTCACGATGCACCAGCGCTGGTGGAACAGCGTCGCGAACCCCGCCTCGGGGCCGCTCTGCTCGGTGCCCGCCACCGGATGCGCGGGGATCACCGTCGCGCCCGGCAGCGCCTCGGCGAGCGCGCGCGCGACCTCGGCCTTGCAGCTGCCGACATCGCTGACGATCGCGTCGGCGGGCAGGTCCGCGGCGATCTCCGCCCCCACCGCGCCCATCGCGCCGACCGGCACGCACAGGATCACCAAATCCGCATCGGTCACCGCCGCGCCCGCCGTATCGGCGACGTCGTCGCACAGCTCGATCCGCACTGCGGTCGCGCGCACCTCCGGGTCGGCGTCATACCCGGTCAATCGCACCGTCGGCATCGCCGCGCGCACGCCGCGCAGGATCGACGATCCGATCAGCCCCAGCCCGATGACGGTCACCCTCGCGAACGGCAGCATCACCCGGCCTTCTGCGCTTCGGTGCGCAGCACGTCCGCCACCGCGCGCATGTCGTCCGCGCCGCCGATCGTGATGCGCAGCCCGTTCGCGAGCCCCTGCCCCGGCAACCACCGCGTCGCATAGCCCGCCGCCATCAGCGCGTGATACGCGGTCTCTGCACTCAGCACCCCCTCGAACAGTACCAGCACGAAGTTCGCCTTGCTCGGCACCGCGCGCAAGCCGGCATTGCCCAGCGCCTCGATCTCGCGAACGAACTCCGCGCGCTGCGCCGCATTCTCGCGCCGGCTGTGCTCGACGAAGTCCGCCGCGCCCAGCGCCGCGATCGCCGCGCGCTGCGCGCCGATCCCGAAGGCGAACGGCGCGCGGATCCGGTGCATCGCGTCGATCACGTCCTGCGACGCATAGCCCCAGCCCACCCGCGCCGCCGCCAGCCCGAAGATCTTGGAGAAGGTCCGCGTCACCAGCACGTTGGGCTGCGTCCGCGCCAGGTCCAGCGCGCCGTCGTCGTCCGCGGCATCCAGATATTCGGTATAGGCCTGGTCGATCACCAGCAGCACGCTCTTCGGCAGCGCGGCATGCAGCCGCGCGATCTCCTCGCGCGCGGTATACGTCCCGGTCGGGTTGTTGGGATTGGCGACGAACACCACCCGCGTCCTGTCGGTCACCGCCGCCAGGATCGCGTCGACATCAGTCGCATAGTCGCGATCGGGCGCGATCACCGGCACCGCGCCCACCCGCCGCGTCGCGATCTCGTAGACCGCGAAGCCATAGCGGACATGGATGATCTCGTCCCCCGGCCCCGCGAACGTTCCCGCCGCCAGATGCAGCACCTCGTCGGAGCCCGTGCCATAGACGATCCGCTCCGCCGCGACGCCGTAATGCGCCGCCAACGCCGCGCGCAGGTCGACCGCGGCGGCGTCGGGATAGCGTTCCAGTTCATCCGCCGCGTCGCGATACGCCGCGCGCGCCACCTCGGGCGTGCCGAACGGATTCTCGTTCGACGACAGCTTGATAACGCTGCGGCCGTCCTCGCTCGTCGCGCGGCCGGGCACATAGGGGGCGATCCCGAGGATCCACGGCTTGGGTACAGGTGCGTCGGTCATGGCCGCGGCATAGCGGGGTCCGCATCCCCCAGGCAATGGCATCCCCCCGGGATCAGCCGTACTTGGCGGCGAACGCCTCGTCGCTCGTGCACAGATAGACGATGAACTCGATGAACGCGATCACCGCAGGGATGAACGTCCAGCAGAACAGCAGGTAGAGAAAGCCCTGCCCCACGCGCCCGAGATAGAATTTGTGAACGCCGATCCCGCCAAGGAAGAAGGCCAGCAGCGCGGCCGCGATCCGGCTCTTCTGCCCACCGACACCGGCCTGCCCCGCCCCGCACCGTGGACAGGCCCGGGCAGAGACATGGATGCTCGTGCCGCACCCGCTGCAATATTTGCTCTGCCCGATGATCTGGTCCGAAGCATTCGTCGCCATGTCACACCCCCCCTCGTTGTCCCCGGCGTCGAGGCTCGCGGAGGCATGGCGGCCTGTCAAGCCGGCGCCGCGACTTGCGTCGGGGCGGGCACGCGCTAGACGCGGACGGCCATGTCCTCCACCGATCAGCGTTTCGGCCTGACGCGCCACATCGTTCTCCCTGGCCCGCTGCGCCTCGACGGCGGCGGCACGCTCGCGCCGGTCGAGATCGCGTACGAGACGTACGGCACGCTCGCGCCGGACGGCCGCAACGCGGTGCTCGTCTGCCACGCGCTGACGATGGACCAGCATGTCGCCGGGCGGAACCCGCGCACCGGCAAGCCCGGCTGGTGGACGCAGATGGTCGGCCCCGCCTGCCCGATCGACACGACGCGCGATTTCGTGGTGTGCGCCAACGTACTCGGCAGCTGCATGGGCTCGTCGGGCCCCGCCACGCTCGATCCCGCGACCGGCGCCGAATGGGCGATGGCCTTCCCCGTCATCACGATCCGCGACATGGTGCGCGCGCAGGCGATGTTGCTCGATCACCTCGGCGTCGGGCGCCTGCGCGCGGTGGTCGGCGGGTCGATGGGCGGGATGCAGGCGCTGAGCTGGGCCGCGACCTATCCGGAGCGCGTGGAATCGGCGGTCGTCATCGCCTCGACGGCGCGGCACACCGCGCAGAACATCGCCTTCCACGAGGTCGGCCGGCAGGCGGTGATGGCCGATCCGAACTGGCGCGGCGGCGCCTATTACGGCCACGACGTCCCGGCAGCGGGCCTCGCGGTCGCGCGGATGGCGGCGCACATCACCTATCTGTCGGAAGCCGGGCTCACCGAGAAGTTCGGCCGTCGCCTCCAGGCGCGGGACGCCAAGACGTTCGGGTTCGACGCCGATTTCCAGGTGGAAAGCTATCTGCGCCACCAGGGCTTGAGCTTCGTCGACCGGTTCGACGCCAACTCCTATCTCTACATCACCCGCGCGATGGACTATTTCGATCTGGCGGAGGAGCATGGCGGCCAGCTCGCGACCGCGTTCCGCGCGACGCCGACGCGCTTCTGCCTCGTCAGCTTCGACACCGACTGGCTGTATCCGACCGCCGAATCGCGCAGCATCGTCCGGGCGCTCAACGCCGCGGGTGCACCGGTCAGCTTCGTGGAGCTATCGAGCCCCTACGGCCACGACGCCTTCCTGCTCGACTCCCCCGAACTCAACCGCGTCGTCGGCGGGTTCCTCGAGGTGACCCGATGACGACGCAAACCACGATCGGCCTGTCCGACGACCCCGCCCGGCTCGACGTCGCGCGCATCCACGCGTGGCTCGCCTCGAGCTACTGGTCCCCCGGGATCGAGCGCGCGCTGGTCGAACGCGCGATCGCGGGGTCGCACTGCCTCGGCGCCTATGCGGCGGACGGCGTCCAGGTCGGCTATGCGCGCGCGATCACCGATCACGCCACCTTCGCGTGGATCGCGGACGTCTGGGTCGACGCGCCCGCGCGCGGACAGGGCCTCGGCCGGCGCATGGTCCAGTGGTTCCTCGACGACACGCGCTTCGCCGGCATCCGCCGCGTCGCGCTCGTCACCGCCGACGCGCACGGGGTGTACGAGGCGATCGGCTTCCACCCCCCGATCCGCCCCGATCGCTACATGGAACGCCTCTCGCCCGAGGCCGAGGCGGCGCTCCGGGCGACATTGGCATGACTCAACTCCGCTCCGATCTCGCGATCATCGCCGCCAACGTCGCCGCGGGCGCGCGCGTGCTCGATGTCGGTTGCGGCGACGGCGCGCTCATGGCGGCGCTGCGCGATGCCAGGCAGGTCGACGCGCGCGGGCTGGAGATCGACGCGGCCAACGTCGCCGCTGCGGTCGGGCGCGGACTGTCGGTGATCCAGGGCGACGCCGACATCGATCTGGCGGGCTATCCCGACGCCAGCTTCGACTATGCGATCCTCAGCCAGACGCTCCAGACCTGCCGCGCGCCCGATGTCGTGCTCGCTCACCTGTTGCGGATCGGCCGCCACGCCTTCGTCAGCTTCCCCAATTTCGCGCACTGGCGCGTCCGCCTGTCGCTGTTGTGGGGCGGACGGATGCCGGTGACGAACCTGCTGCCCGAGGAGTGGTACGACACCCCCAACATCCACCACGTCACGATCGACGATTTCCGCGCCTATCTGCGCACCCGCGGCGTCCGGCAGGAGGGTGCGTGGTTCCTTTCGGGCGGTCGCCCGACCCGATCCGCCGCCGCCAACGCGTTCGCCGAACATGCGGTGTTCCTGCTGGAGGGGAACCGATCCGCATCCGGTCTGTTGCCTACCCGAACTCGGGAACAGCCATGACCAAGACCGCACTGATCGTAGAGGATGAGATTTTCGTCGCGCTCGACCTCGAGCGGATCCTGATCGATGCGGGCTACAGCGTCGCGGCGATCGCGGCGGACAGCGCGACCGCGCTCGACGCCGCGCCGCAATGCCAGTTCGCGTTCGTCGACGTCAACCTGCGCGATGGCGCGACCGGGCCGGAGATCGCGCGCCGAATTGCGAAGGATCACGGCGTGAAGGTCGTCTTCGTCACCGCCAATCCCACCCAGATCGGCGATGGCGAGTGTGCGCTCGGCTATATCCGCAAGCCGTTCAGCGAAGCCGCGATCCTTGCCGCCGCCGCGCTTGCGACCGACTCCCCCGCAACCGCGGCGAACGACGACGTCATCCGGTTGGGCCTCGCGAACTAGCGCCAGTCGACACTCGGCTATTATTGGCGCCGCGATATGTGCAAGCCCGTCACCCCGGACCCGTTCCGGGGTCTGCTTTTCCGCAACCGACGGCGATACCGTCTTTAATGGCATCGTTTATAACGCGACGGACTCCGAAACAGGTCCGGGGTGACGCACAGGACGGCGTACCAAGCTGAATGTCGATCGCCCCCTGGGGGACGAACATCCCGGCGAACGCTCGGGGTGCCTTGCAGAACTGCTGGCGTCAGCCGCCGATCCCGACACGGCTGAACGCAGCTTCCGGCACCGTGACGTCGATCGCTAGCCCATCCACCGCCCAGTCGCGTGACACGGTGCCTCCGAGCTGACGCACCGCGCTCAACTCGATCAGCTGGCTGCCGAACCCGCCACTCCCGGTGGGTGCCACCACCGGTGGGCCGCCGCGCTCGCGCCACGCCACGCGTACCAGATCCGCCTCGCGCACGATCGCCACGTCCACCACGCCGCCATCCACCGACAGGGCGCCATATTTCGTCGCGTTCGTCGCCAGCTCGTGGAACAGCAGCGCCAGCGGCGTCGCCGAGCGATCGTCGACATGGACGTCGTCGCCATGCACCTGCACCCGGACGATGCCCGGCCGCTGATACGCTTCGAACAGGTCGCCCAGCAGCCCCTGCAGGCTATCCTGCCTCGCGATCGGGCGCGACTGCGCACTGTGCGGACGGACGAAATCATGCGCGCGGCCAAGGGCGGTAATCCGCTGGCGCAGGTCGGTCGCCGCCGGCGCGAACTCCGGCCGGGTCCGCGCCGCGAACGCGATCAGCCCCGCGACCACCGCGAAGATGTTCTTGATCCGGTGCGACAGCTCCTGGCTGATGATCTCGCGTTCCTCCAGCGCCAGCTTCTGCGCATGGATGTCGGTGCACGTCCCGAACCAGCGCGTGATCGCACCCGTCTCGTCGTGGATCGGCAGCGCACGGCCCAGCACCCAGCGATAGGTGCCGTCGAAATGCTTCAGCCGGTACTCGATCGAATAGGGGTCGCCGGTTTCCAGGCTGTGCCGCCACAATGCCCAGGCCCGCTCCTGGTCGTCGGGGTGGAACACGTCGTTCCAGCCGTCCCCATCGGTCGTGCCCGGCGGCGTCCCAGTGAATTCGTACCAGCGCGCATTGTAATAGTCGTGGAAGCCGTCGGGGCGGGTCGACCACACCATCTGCGGCATCGTATCCGCCAGCGTGCGGAAGCGCAGCTCGCTCTCCGCGATCGCGGCGTTGTGTGCGGCATCCACCACCGCCGCCTCGCGCGCCGCGCGGCGGTCGTCGAGCCGGCCCATCGCCGCCAGCGCCAGCACCGCCATCCCGCGTCGCTGGAAATCGGTCAGCCCCTCGGGCCGCGGCACGGTATCGAGCACGCACACCGCGCCCAGCGGCACGCCTTCGGTGGAAACCAGCGGCGCGCCCGCATAGAACCGTACATACGGCTCGCCGGTGACCAGCGCGTTATCGACAAAGCGCGGGTCGAGCTGCGCATCGCGCACCTCCATCACCGCATGATTGTGCATCGCATAGGCGCAGAACGACATGCTGCGCGGCGTCTCGTCCAGATCGGTGCCGACCCGCGCGAGGAACCGCTGATATTCCTCTTCGACCAGCGAGATCAGCGCGACCGGGGCGTCACACAGATCCGCCGCGAAGCGGACGAGGTCGTCGAGCGCCCGTTCCTGTCGCGCGCCCTCGACGTCATACGCCGCCACCACCCGCGCGCGGGTGGCGTCGTCGACGGCGACCGGTCTGGTGAGAAGCGTATCCGTCATCCCGCGCTTAGAACGGCACGTCGTCGTCGAGGTCGTCCGCGAACCCGCCACCGGCATTGCCGCCGCCGCTCGCACCGCCGCCGCCTTGGCCGAACCCGCCCCGGCCGCCCGAACTACCGCCCGAACCGGCGCCACGGCTTCCACCGCCGCCCGAATAGCCGCCGCCGAAGTCGTCGCCGCCGCCGAAATCGTCACGCGCGCCGCCGCCGCCGCCCTGGCCGCCGCCGGGACCGTCGAGCATCGTCAGCACCGCGTTGAAGCCCTGCAGCACGATCTCGGTCGAATAGCGGTCGTTGCCCGACTGGTCCTGCCATTTGCGCGTCTGGAGCTGGCCCTCGATATACACCTTCGAGCCCTTGCGCAGATACTTCTCCGCGACGTTCGCCAGCCCTTCGCTGAAGATCGCGACCGAGTGCCACTCGGTCTTTTCCTTGCGCTCGCCGGTGTTGCGGTCCTTCCACGATTCGCTCGTCGCGATCCGCAGGTTCACCACCTTGCCGCCGTTCTGGAACGATTTCGATTCGGGATCGCGACCCAGATTGCCGACGATGATGACCTTGTTGACGCTACCCGCCATGTTCCGCCTCTTTTACAACCCGGCGAATACCGCCAGCCAATATGTCGCGCCCGCCATGACATACGCCGCGGCGAAAAGGTAGCCGACCATGAACGCCGGCCATTTCCACCCGTTGGTCTCCCGCCTGGTCACCGCGATCGTCGAAATGCACTGCGGCGCGAACACGAACCACATCAGGAACGCGAGTGCGGTCGGCAAGCTCCACCGCGCGCGCAATTTCTCGACCATCGTCTGCTGACCCTTCGCGCCTTCGGTGTCGTCGATCGCATAGACGGTGCCGATCGCCGCCACCGCCATCTCGCGCGCCGCCATCGCGGGGATCAGCGCCAGCGCGATGTCGCGGTTGAACCCGATCGGGCGGACGACCACCTCCAGCCCGTTCGCGATCCGCCCTGCGATCGAATAGTCGACCTGGCTGACGGGACCGCCCACCGGCGCACGCGGAAAGCTCAGCAGCGCCCACAGCACGATCGTCGTCAGCGCGATGATGGTCCCTGCGCGCTTCAGGAAGATCGCGGCGCGGCTCCACAGCCCGATCGCGACGTCGCGCGGCTGCGGCCACTGGTACTTCGGCATCTCCATCATGAAGCCCGACGACGCCCCCTTCGTCACCGTATGCCGCAGCAGCAGCGCCGCGGCGAACGCGCCGACGATCCCCATCAGGTACAGCCCCAGCAGCACCAGCCCCTGCAGGCCGACGAACGGCAGCACCTGACGGTTCGGGATGAACGCGCCGATGATGATCGTGTAGACCGGCAGCCGTGCGGAACACGTCATCAGCGGCGCGATCAGGATCGTCGTCAGCCGGTCCTTCTCGTCGTCGATCGTCCGCGTCGCCATGATCCCGGGCACCGCGCACGCAAAGCTCGACAGCAGCGGGATGAACGCGCGCCCCGACAGGCCGACATGGCTCATCACCCGGTCCATCAGGAACGCCGCGCGCACCATGTAGCCGGTCGCCTCCAGCACCAGGATGAACGCGAACAGGATCAGGATCTGCGGTAGGAACACCAGCACCGCGCCAACGCCCGCGATCACCCCGTCGGTGACGAGGCTGCGCAGCACGCCGTCGGGCATCGCGCCGCGCACCGCCGCCTCCAGCGCGACGAACCCCGCCTCGATCCACGCGATCGGCGCCTCGGACCACGAAAACACCGCCTGAAACATCACGAACAGCAGCGCGACGAGCAGCACCGGCCCGCTCACCGGATGCAGCGCGACCGAATCGAGCAGGTGCGTCCAGCGTCGCACCGGCGTCTCGCTCACCGTCGCCGCCGCCGCGATTCCGCGCGCGCGCCGCTGGAGCGTCACGATATCGTCCTGCACGCTTCCGTCCGAGGGCCGCAGCACGGTGACCGCGCCGCCGATCGCATCCGTCATCGCCGCGCGCAGATCGTCGAGCCCGCGCTTCCTTACCGCCACTGTCGCGATCACCGGCACGCCCAGCTCGCGCCGCAACACTGCGGGGTCGAGCACCAGCCCGTCGCGTTCCGCCAGGTCGATCATGTTGAGCGCCACCACCACCGGCAGCCCCAGCGCGATCAGCTGGAGCGCGAAGCGCAGATGGTTGTCGAGATTGGCCGCGTCGATCACCACGACCAGCGCGTCGGGCAGCCGCTCGCCCGCCTGCCTGCCCAGCAGCACGTCGCGCGTCACGCGTTCGTCGGGGGACGACGGCTCGAGGCTGTACGCGCCGGGCAGGTCGACCAGTTCGATCGGCCGTCCGTCGTCGAGCGACAGTCGCCCCGAATGGCGCTCGACCGTGACGCCCGGATAATTGCCTACCTTCTGCCGCGCGCCGGTCAGCGCGTTGAACAAGGCGCTCTTGCCGGCATTGGGATTGCCGACCAGCGCGACCAGGGGCAGCGCGCTCACTATTCCGCGGGCAGCAGGTCGGCGGGCGCGGGATCGACGGAGACGAGGATCGCGGCCGCGACCGCGCGCCGCAACGCGACGGTCATCCGCCCGATCCGGCACGCGATCGGCCCTTTGCCGAGCACGCTGCGGTGAAGCACCTCGACACCGACGCCCTCGTCGAACCCCAGTTCGCGCAACCGCCGCGCCTCGGGCAGCGCCAGCCGCGCCCAATCGATCGTCGCGACCTGCGCAGGACGCCGACGGGGAAGGGACTCGAGGCTTAGGCCGAGTTTGGGGCTGGAACCGGACACGCGACGCAGATAGCGCGGCTGCGAACGATTATCAATTGCCGAAGCGCGGATCGTCGCCCCGGACCTGATCCGGGGTCCCGCTTCTTCTTATAGACGACGAAAGGGGCCGAGCGTCCGCCGAACGTCGCCCTCACACCACCGGATAGCGCAGCCGCCCGACGAACCGCGCCAGGCTCGGCCGATGCCGCGTCCGCTGCGCGAACCCCGCCTTGGCCTTCTCGAACCGCAGGATCCCGTCGATCCGCCGGTCGAGGAACCCGCGCGTTGCCGCGAAATCCTCGCTGTCGTCGTCGAGGAAGACCGTGACGGTCGCGCCATACACCGCGAACAGGATGCCGCGCTTGGTATAGTGGTTGTAGTCGGTCGCGGTATCGCCCGCGCGCCGCCAGATCCGGTCGACGCTGCGCCAGCCGAGCGCCGCGCCCTTCGCGACGTTCTGCGGCATCGCCAGGATCGCCAGCGCACGGCGCAGCGCCTCGCGGTTGGGCGCCACCGTCTCCAGCCGCGCCTCGATCTGCGCGGCGATCCGCCGGCGGACCTTCATCGCGGCCAGCGCCGCTTCGGGCACCGCCGCCGCCATCGCGTCGTCGATCGCGGCGAACCATGCGTCGATCATCGCGACCGCCCCGTCCGCAAAGGCGAGCGCGGCGACGTCGCGGTCGACGCCCAGCATGTCGGCCGCCAGATCGCGCGCGGCAGGCGTCCAGCCGTCGAACGCGGCATTCTCCGCGATCGCGGGCGCCAGCGCGGTGCGAATCTCGTCGAGCGTGGCGTCGGTCCAGTCGGTCATATCGGCTCCTTGGACGTCATGTCGGCGGTTGTCGCGGGCTTGGCAACCCGCGGGCGCCGCTGCACCAGGACCAACGCCGCCGCCACCATCGCGATCCCCGCCAGATCGGGGGCGCCCAGTCGCTCGCCATAGACGCCCCAGCCCACCGCCGCCGCGACCACCGGCTGGATCAGCAGCGCAAGGCCGATCACCAGCGGCGACAGCTTGCCCAGCGCATAGATCATGCACCCCTGCCCGATCAGCTGGCACACGATCGCCAGCAACGCCATCGGCACCCAGTCGCGCGGCACGATCGTCTCGCCCAGCACCCACGCGAATCCCAGCAGCGGCAGCAGCGCGGCGCACGACGACAGCGCCAGCGCGGGCAGCGGCGCCATCGTCCGCCGGATCCCGCTCATCAGCACGAAATAGGTCGCATAGAGCACGCCCGCGAACACGCACAGCAGGTCGCCCGCCAGATGCCGCGGATCGAGCTCGTAGGACCGCCCCATCAGCAGCGCCGCGCCCGCCGCCGCCAGCGCGAGCGCAAGCCCTTGCGTCCGCGACGGCCACGCCCTGGCGACCAGGAATCCCCAAATCGGGAACAGGAACGTCGCGCAATTCCCCAGCAGCGTCGCGTTCGCCATCGTCGTGTGGAGGATGCCGACGTGCCAGCTCCCCAGATCGAGCGCGAACGCCACGCCCGCCGTACCCAGCAGCCACCACCGCGCGCGCGGCAGCCGCAGCGTCATCCCGCCCGGCATCCCCCGCGTCGCGATCGCCGCGACCAGCAGCACCGGGGTCGCCAGCGCCATCCGCCAGAACGCCGCCGCGACCGGCCCGGTATCCGCCATCCGCACGAACAGCGGCCCGAACGCCAGCGCCACGTTCGCGATCGCCAGCGCGATGAACGCACGCGCGCCGCCCGAAGACGGGATCACGGTTGTGATTGGCCGCGGCATAACATTTCTTGGCGGCTCGCTCTGGTGCATATGGCCCCCTAGCACCTATCTCCGGCAAGTCAGTCTCGAACCAAGACTTAAGCGCGAAGGAACGCCCCGATGCCAGACTCAGCTCGACCCAGCCTGTTCGATCCGATCCGGCTCGGCGCGATCGACGCGCCAAATCGTATCCTTATGGCCCCGCTCACCCGCGGCCGCGCGGATCGCGAGGCGGTGCCGACCCCGATCATGCGCGACTATTACGCGCAGCGCGCCTCGGCCGGTCTCATCATCTCCGAAGCGACGGGAATGAGCCGCGAGGGGCTGGGCTGGCCGTTCGCGCCGGGCCTGTGGACCGACGCGCAGGTCGCCGCATGGAAGCCGGTGACGCAGGCGGTCCACGACGCGGGCGGGCGGATCGTCGCGCAGTTGTGGCACATGGGCCGGCAGGTCCACTCGTCGGTGATCGGCGGGCAGCCCGTATCGTCCTCCGCCACCGCGACCACGGGGCAGGCGCACACCTATGAGGGCAAGAAGGACTTCGAGACCGCGCGCGCGCTCGACATCGACGAGATCCCGCGGTTGATCGAGGACTATGCCCGCGCGACCGAAAACGCGCTCGCGGCCGGGTTCGACGGGGTCCAGATCCATGCCGCGAACGGCTATCTGATCGACCAGTTCCTGCGCGACGGCGCCAACCACCGCACCGACGCCTATGGCGGCGCACCCGAAAACCGCGTCCGTCTGCTCCGCGAGGTCGCGACACGCGTCGCCTCGGTCGCGGGCGCCGACCGCACGTCGGTGCGGCTGTCGCCCAACGGCGAGTCGCAGGGCGTCGACGACAGCGATCCCCACGCGGTCTTCCTCCCCGCCGCCGCGCTGCTGCAGGACATCGGCATCGCGTTCCTCGAACTGCGCGAGCCCGGCCCGAACGGCACCTTCGGCCGCACCGACGTCCCGAAACTCAGCCCGGCGATCCGCAAGGCGTTCACCAACCCCCTCGTCCTGAACTCGGACTATACCAGCGTCGCGGAGGCGCAGGCCGCAATCGATTCGGGCGTGGCGGACGCGATCAGCTTCGGCCGCACCTTCATCGCCAACCCGGACCTCCCCGCCCGCCTCGAAACGGGCGCCCCGCTGGCGAAGGACGACGCCAAGACGTGGTACTCGCAAGGCCCCGAGGGCTACACCGACTACCCCGCTCTCGAGGACGCGCGCGCCGACGCCTAGGCGCACCGTACCCCGGCGAAGCCTGTCCTGAGCGCCTGCCTTGGCAGGCAGTCGAAGGGGCCGGGGCCCAGCCCCGGCCAGGGACCCGCGCGGCAGCGCGATCGGTCCCACCGACGAAGGTTGAGCCCCGGCCTAGGAAGCCTCCCGCTCCACCTGATCCAGCCACTGTGTCGTCCACGCCCGGATCCGCTCGCGCGTCGTCCGCTGCGCGAGCAATACCGGCACCGCGAGCACCAGCGGCACCCACACCGCAAGCACCACGAACGCGAACAGCGCAAAGAGCGCGACAAGCTTCGCGCGCCCGATCGCCGCCGCCGACCCCGGATCCAGCGCGATCGTCCGCGGTGCCTTGTCACCGTAGAGCGCATGCGTCGTCAGCACCGCGCCGCCGTCGAACCGCGTCCGCACCGGCGCGGGCGGCAGCAACGGTGCAGCCCCGCGCGGGACGCCGTCGTCCTTCGCCGCGACCGGCGCCGGCCGCGCCTCCGCCCAGGTATCGATCACCTCCAGCCGCCGCCCGCGCTCGACCACGCGGTAGCGCGTCGGGGGGACCGCGGTCATGCCTGCCGCCGCGCGCGCCAGTCCGCCGCGCCCTGCCCCCAGGCGTCGACGCGGAAATGCACCAGCGGCGCCGGCAATTGCGTGGCGCCGCGGTTGATCGAACCCAGCCGCTGCGCCAGCCGGATCGAGGCGTGGTTCCCGGGATCGATCGTGTGGATCACGTCGTCCCACCCGAGAATGTCGACCGCATAGTCCATCGCCGCGACCGCCGCTTCCTGCGCATAGCCGCGGCCCGCGAACGCCGGCGCGACGCCCCATGCGACCTCGCGCCCGGGCCATCCCTCCGGCATCCATGGCCCGACCCGGCCGACCCACGCGCCGGTCGCGCGCTCGATCACCGAGAAATAGGAATAGCCGCGGATCGTCCATGCGCCCGCGATCGTCGCGAACACGCGCCACGCCTCACTCGCCGTCTTCGCCCCGCCGAGGAACCGCATCGTCCCGGCGTCCGCACAGAATGCGGCGAACGCCGGGAAATCCTCCGCGACCGGCGGCCGCAACACCAGCCGCTCGGTGAACAGGATAGGCCCGTTCACCCCCAGCGGTCCTTCAGCGCTAGCATCGCCAGCGCCGCCTCGGCCGCGCCGCCGCCCTTGTTGAGCTGCGCGGGATCGGCGCGCGCGATCGCCTGCGCTTCGTTCTCGGTCGTCAGGATGCCGTTGCCGATGCACAGCCCGTCCATCGTCAGCGCCATCACGCCGCGCGCGCTCTCGTTCGACACGATCTCGAAATGATAGGTTTCGCCGCGGATGACGACGCCCAGCGCGACGAACGCGTCATACTTCTCCGCGTCCGCCGCCAGCACGATCGCACCGGGAATCTCCAGCGCGCCCGGCACGGTGACCACGTCCGCCTCGTGCCCCGCCGCTTCGATCGCGGCCTTTGCGCCCGCGACGAGCATGTCGTTCAGATGGTCGTAGAAGCGCGCTTCGACGATGAGGATACGGGCCATGTCCTTGATACTCCCAATAACCCACCCCCGTTCGTCCTGAGTGGGGACTGAGCTTGTGAAGCCTGTCCTGAGCGGTTGCCGCAGGCAAGCAGTCGAAGGGGCCCGTATCGAAGGACCCGCTCGATCTAAAGGTCCTTCGATACGCCGCTTCGACTTCGCTCAGCGGCTACTCAGGACGAACGGGTTGGAAAGTGCGCATTCACTCCCCGCCCGTCCCCGGGATCGGCCGCTCGTCGACGATCGACAGGCCATAGCCCTCGAGCCCGACCAGCGCGTGGTGCGTGTTCGTCAGCAGCACCATCTCCTCCACCCCCAGCTCGGCGAGAATCTGCGCACCGACGCCGTAATCGCGCAGCTCCTCGATCTCGGGCGCGCCCGCGCCCTTGCCCTCGCCGCGCAGCTTGATGAAGCGGCTGACCGAATCCTTCATCGGCCGGTTGATGACGACGATCACCCCCGCGCCCGCGTCCGCGATCATCTCCATCGACCGCGACAGCAGCCCCGCCCGCTCGGACGTCTCGCCGAACATGTCGACGAAGTACGATGCGGTGTGCATCCGCACCAGCGTCGGCTGGGTCGGGTCGATCCGCCCCTTCACCAGCGCGATCGTCTCGTCGCCGGTCGCCTTGTTGTGATAGGTCAGCGCGCGCCACGGCCCGCCCCATCTGGACTCGAACGCCATCTCGGCGCGCTTCTCGACGAGGTGGTCGTGCCGTCGGCGATACGCGATCAGGTCGCGGATCGTCCCCATCTTCAGGTTGTGGAGCTGCGCGAACGCGACGAGATCGTCGAGCCGCGACATCGTCCCGTCCTCGTTCATGATCTCGCAGATCACACCCGAGGGGTTGAGCCCCGCCAGCCGCGACACGTCGACCGCCGCCTCGGTATGGCCCGCGCGCACCAGCACGCCGCCGTCGCGCGCGACCAACGGAAAGACGTGCCCCGGCGTCACGATCTCGTCCGCGCCCTTCGACGAATCGATCGCGACCGCCACCGTCCGCGCGCGATCCGCGGCGGAGATGCCCGTCGTCACCCCGTCGCGCGCCTCGATCGAGGTGGTGAACGCGGTTTCGTGCCGCGTCCCGTTGTGCCGGCTCATCAGCCCCAGCCCCAGCTCGTCCACCCGCCGCTTCGTCAGCGCGAGGCAGATCAGGCCACGGCCGTGGCGCGCCATGAAGTTCACCTTCTCGGGCGTCGCCATCTGCGCGGGGATGACGAGGTCGCCCTCGTTCTCGCGATCCTCGTCGTCGACCAGGATGAACATCCGCCCGTTACGCGCCTCGTCGATGATCTCTTCGGGGGTCGACAGGAACGCGTGGCGCAGGCGCGCCACCTCAGCCGGCTTTGCCACGATAATGCTCCATCCGTTGGAGATAGCGTGCGAGCACGTCGATCTCGATATTGACCGCCTGCCCGACGGCAAGCGCACCCAGCGTCGTCATCGCCTGCGTGTGCGGGATGACGTTGATCGAAAAGGTGGAGGTTTCGCCCGCATCCTCGACGGTATTCACCGTCAGCGACACGCCGTCGACCGTCACCGATCCCTTGGGCGCGACGAACGGCGCGAGCGCGGCGGGGACGGTCACCGCGATCCGCTTCGAATCGCCGACCGCGTCGACCGACACCACCTGCGCGACGCCGTCGACATGCCCGGTCACGATATGCCCGCCCAGCTCGTCGCCCAGCTTCATCGCGCGCTCGAGATTCAGCGCGCGGCCCGGGGTCCACTGGTCGGTCGCGGTCTTGCTGATCGTCTCGCCGGAGACGTCGACCGCGAACCATCCCGCACCCTTGTCGACCACCGTCAGGCACACCCCCGAACAAGCGATCGACGCACCCAGGTCGACGGTCGCGGTATCATAGGCGGTGCGCACCACGATGCGTGTGTCGCCGCGCGTCTCGACGCGGTCGATCGTGCCGATGTCGGTGACGATTCCGGTGAACATGGGTCCTCCCTAACGCACCCGCTCGTAGACCTCGAGGCGATCGCTGCCAAGCTGGCGCGCATCGGTCGCGTGCCACCGCACATGCGCTTGTGTCAACGTTGTCAGACCGATGTCGCCCAGCGACGCGCGCCCGCCCCCGATCAGGATCGGCGCGCGGTACAACAGCAGTCGATCGACCAGATCCGCCCGCACGAACGCCGCCGCCGCGCCCGCCCCACCCTCGACGAGCAGATGGTCTCCGGGAAGCGCCGCGATCGCGGCGGGCGACTTGAGCCACATCCACCCGTCCTCGCCTCCGTCACCCCCGCCTCCGCGGGGATGACGTGCAGACAGCACCACCCGCACCGGCGACCGCCCCTCCAGCCCCGCCAGCCGCACATCGAGCCCCGGCGCGTCCGCCTCGTACGTCCCGCGCCCGACCAGGATCGCCTCGTGCCGGCTCCGCTCCAGATGCGCGTGCGCCCGCGCCTCCGCACCCGTGATCCACCGGCTCTCGCCAGACGCCAGCGCGATGCACCCGTCGAGCGAGGTCGCCAGCTTCAGCGTCACGAACGGCCGTCCGAGCAACCGTCGCGTCAGGAACCCCGCCATCGACCGCCGCGCCGCGCCGGCCGATACCCCCGTCCGCACCGAAACCCCCGCCGCCGCCAGTCGTGCCAGCCCCGCGCCGTTCGTCCGCCCGTCGGGATCGCCGATCGCCACCACCACCGCCGCGATACCGGCCGCGACCAGCAGGTCCGCACAGGCCGGTCCCCGCGCCGAGACATGCGCGCAGGGCTCCAGCGTCACATAGGTCGTGGCCCCGCGCGCCGCCTCGCCCGCCTGCGCCAGTGCCATCGCCTCGGCATGCGGCCGCCCGCCCGCCTGCGTCCATCCGCGCCCGACGACGCGCCCGCCCCGGACGATCACGCAGCCGACATTGGGGTTGGGCGCGGTCCGCCCGCGCGTCCGCTCCGCCAGCGCGAGCGCGACGCCCATCCAGCGCGCGTCCTCCGCGGGGGTCAGATGCCGTACTTCTTCAGCTTGTCGTCGACCGCCTTGAACTGCAGCCGCAATTCCTCCTCGCGCGCCGCCTGCTCGGCATCGCGCTTGTCGCGCGCCCGCTGGTCGATCACCTGCTGCGCCTTGATCTGCGCTTCGGTGCGGTCGGCGGGCCATTGTTCGACATAGATGATGTTGGGCTTGTACGACGCGGGGATCGCCGAATCATGGATGAAGGCGAAGATCAGGAACCCGGTGATCGCCATCGCGGCCAGCAGGAACCATATCTCGTACGGTTCGCGCTGGCTCAGGAACACACGCAGGTCCCGGATCGCGCGGACGGGCGACAGGCGGGCGAAATAGCTCATGGCCGCAAAGATAGGCGCACCCCGCCCCCCAGACCAGCCCCCGCCTCCACCGTCACCCCGGACCTGATCCGCGGTCCCGCTTCGTCCTTCGCTACGCGATAGGGTCCCGCGACGACGCAAGGAAAGCTGGTTCATGCGGGCGCGCGGAGGCGCGGACCCTGGCCGGTCGCAGACCGGCGAGAGAACGGCGCCGCGTGCCCCACTTCCTCCGCGCCTCCGCACCTCCGCGTGAACCCGCCCCCCTCACTGCGACAGTTCGAACCGCACCGTCATCGTCTTCCACTGCTCGACGGGAATGCCATCCTTCGTCGCCGCGCGGAACCGCCAGCGCGACAGCGCGCGCCGCTCGGTCGCGGTCCAGAACACGTCGTTCGTCGCCTCGATGCGCTCCGCCGCCTTCACCCGCCCGTCGATGCCGATCAGCACGCGGATCACGACGCGACCCTCCTGTTCCGCCCGCCGCGCGCTAGGCGGATAGTCGGGCTGGAACCCCGCCGCATACGCAGGATCGACCGCAGCGCCGACGAACAGCGGCGGCGCCGGCGACACCTCCGCCGTCGGTGCCATCGTCACCGGCCCCGGATCGCCCGCACCGGTCGTCGGGGGGAGCGGCGGCAGCGGGAAATCGGTCGTCGTCGCGCCCGTCGCCACCGTCGCCTCGACGCGTTCGGGCGTCGTCGCGCGCGCCTGCTGGTGCGGCTGCGACCTCACTTCGGGGGGCACCGGTTCGGGTGGCGGATCGAGCGGGATCTGGGTCGCGGTGAAACGCTTGACGATCGTCCCGTCACGCACCGCAGGCGACGACAGCGCCAGCCCCGCGATCACCGCCACGTTCACGCCGATCGCCACCACCAGGCTCTTCGCATCGACCCCGCGCCGGGCCGCATACCGATCCGCATACATCCGCCGTCTCCTGCTGTTCGACTCTCCCCGCCGGAACGGTCCGGCATAGTGATGGTACATCATAACGCGTATCGGGCAAGAGATGTTATGATGTTACTCTCAACCATCCCATCACCCCGAACTTGATCCGGGGTGGCGAATATCCCCGGACCTCAGTCCTGCCTCGACAGCCGCGCCACCGCGCGGTCGCGCCCGATCAGCGGCAGCAGCGCCGCCATGTCCGGCCCGTGATCCAGCCCGGTCAGCGCGCGCCGCAGCGGCAGGAACAGCGCCTTGCCCTTGCGCCCGGTCGTCGCCTTCAGCGCCGCGGTCAGCGCGTGCCACGAGTCCCCCGCCCAGTCGATCGCCGCCGCCGCCTGGGCCGCCGCGTCCAGATAGTCGCGCTCCTCCGCCAGGTCCGGCGCCTCGATCGGCCCTTCGACGACGCGCCACCAGTCCGCCGCCTCGGCCACCGTCGACAGGTTCGCGCGCACCGCGTCCCACGCCGCCGCGTCCATCCCGGCGGGCAGCCGCCCCGCGACCGCCACGAACGGCAGCTGGTGGACGATTCGCGCATTCAGCTGCGCCAGCTCGCCCTCGTCGAACCGCGCCGGCGCACGCCCGAACCGCGCGAAGTCGAACGTCGCCAGCAGCGGCGCCACATCGAGGATCGGCTCGACCGGGTCGCTCGTCCCGATCCGCGCGAGCAGCGCGCGCACCGCCGCGGGCTCGATCCCCACCTCGCGGAAGTGATCCACGCCCAGCGAGCCGAGCCGCTTCGACAGCTTCCCCTCGGCGCCCGTCAGCAGCGCGGCATGCGCGAACGCGGGCACGCCCGCCCCCAGCGCGGCGAACATCTGCACCTGCGTCGCGGTGTTCGAGACATGGTCCTCGCCGCGCACCACATGCGTGATGCCCATGTCGATATCGTCGATCACCGACGGCAGCAGGTACAGCCACGATCCGTCCGCGCGCCGCACGACGGGATCGCTCATCGTCGCCGCATCGAACCGCTGGCCCCCGCGCACCCGGTCGTCCCACCCGATCGGTGCATCGTGATCGAGCCGGAACCGCCAGTGCGGCCGGACGCCATCGGCCTCCAGCGCCGCGCGCTGCGCATCGGAGAGCGCCAGCGCGGCACGATCATAGACCGGCGGCAACCCGCGCCCCAGCCGCACCTTGCGCTTCAGCTCCAGCTCCTGCGTCGTCTCATACGCCGGATACACGCGGCCGCTCGCGACCAGTTCCGCGAACCGCGCCTCGTACAGCGCGAACCGCGCCGACTGGCGCACCTCGTCGTCGGGGGTCATCCCCATCCAGGCGAGATCGGCGCGGATCGCCTCGACATATCGCTCCTCGCTGCGTGCCGCGTCGGTATCGTCGATCCGCAGGAGGAAGCGCCCGCCGTTCGCGCGCGCCCACATCCAGCTCTGGAGCGCGGTGCGCAGGTTGCCGACATGGAGCCGCCCGGTGGGCGACGGCGCGAAGCGGGTGACGATCTGCATCGCGCACGCTCCTACAAGCCGCCCCTTCCGCTCGCCACCCCCGGCACGTTTTGTAAGGCGGCACCGGCCCGTTTCCCCACCCGACCTCCCATCAGGATACCGTGTGGGAGGTCGGGCGGGGGAGCGGGCCGATGTCGCGAAACGCGCCTTGGCGCGTTTCCAAAGACCTCCTAAGGCGACATGATTCGGGAGGCGCACCAATGAAACTCATCACCGGCAATTCGAACCTGCCCCTGGCGCAGGCGATCGCCTCCTATCTCGAGACGCCGTTGACCGAAGCGCTGGTCCGCCGCTTCGCCGACGAGGAGATCTTCGTCGAGATCCAGGAGAATGTCCGCGGCGAGGACGTGTTCGTCATCCAGTCGACCGGCTACCCGGCCAACGACAACCTGATGGAACTGCTCATCATCATCGATGCGCTCAAGCGCGCGTCGGCCAAGCGGATCACCGCGGTGATCCCGTATATGGGCTATGCCCGGCAGGATCGGAAACCCGGCCCCCGCACCCCGATCTCCGCCAAGCTCGTCGCCAACCTCATCACCGTCGCGGGCGCGGACCGCGTGCTGTCGGTCGATCTCCATGCCGGTCAGATCCAGGGCTTCTTCGACATCCCGACCGACAATCTCTACGCCGCGCCGGTGATGTCGGCGGACATCAAGTCTCGGTTCGGCACGAAGAACCTCATGGTCGTCTCCCCCGACGTCGGCGGCGTGGTGCGCGCGCGCGCGCTGTCGAAGCGGCTCGACAACGCCCCCCTCGCCATCGTCGACAAGCGCCGCGAGCGCGCGGGCGAATCGGAGGTGATGAACATCATCGGCGAGGTCGAGGGCCGGTTCTGCATCCTGATCGACGACATCGTCGATTCGGCGGGCACGCTGTGCAACGCCGCCGCCGCGCTGCGCCAGGCGGGCGCGGAAGACGTCGTCGCCTATGTCACCCACGGCGTGCTCTCGGGCGGCGCGGTCGCGCGCGTCGAGGGCTCGGTGCTGCGCGAACTCGTCATCACCGATTCGATCGGCAACGCCGAAGTCCTCGCCGCCGCCACCCGCATCCGCCCGCTGACGATCGCGCCGCTGCTCGCCGAGGCGATCCGCCGGATCGCGGACGAGACGAGCGTGAGCAGCTTGTTCGACTGACGGCCGAAGGCGCGGCCACGCCCGCGCCACTGCGCGCAGCGCATCGGCTGGCACGGCCGGCGGGTCGGCGCAGCCGAGCCCGTCCGACGACGGCTTCGCCGGCGTCCCGATCGAAGCGAACCGTTAGCCCCACACCCGTTCGCCCTGAGCGAAGTCGCAGGGCTGCCCTCCTTCCCCGACGGTCAGGAAGAAAGGCAGGGCTTCGACAGGCTCAGCCCGAACGGGGAGGGGAAACCCTCACAAAGGACGCCGGCCGGGCAATTCGCTGCGCGACCGGCGCGTACGCCTATTGCTCGGCCAACCCCACGATATGGTCGAACACCGCCGGATGCAGCGGCTTGGCGAACGCACACCCGTACCGATATTTGTCGCGCCACGCGACGACCGCCTCGAGCCCCGACAGCCCCGGCATCGTCAGCCAGACGGTCGTCCCGGGCCACAAGGTAAACGCGGTTTCCGCGCGGAATCCGGTCACCGACAGGTCGACCACGTCGATCTCGAACCGCGTCGTCCCGCGATCGCGCAGGTGCGCACGCATCTTGACCGCCCGGCGCAGCGCACGCCGGTTCTCGTCGAGCTCCGATTCGGATGCCGGATCATGCGAAGGCAAGTAGCGGGCCTGTTCCATGACAGCCCCCCTGCCACACTGCCGGTTACTTTTCGGCTAACGCGCCAGCCCGCTCGCCCGCGCCGGTCGCGGCACGCACGCCTGCGCGCCCGCGCCGCTTCAGCTCCGCCTTCAGCGCCTCCGGGCTCGGCGCGACGAGGAAGCCGAAGCTCACCGTCCCCTCCTTCGTCTCGACGACATGGTGGAGCCGGTGCGCCTGCACGATCCGCTTCATGTACGCCGATCTGGGCAGGTAGCGCGTCGGCAGCCGCCGGTGGACGATCACGTCGTGGAACCCGAAATAGATCGCGCCATAGGCCGCGACCCCCGCGCCGATCCACGCGAACCCCGGCCACCATCCCAGCTGCACGCCCCCCAGCAGCATCACGAACGAAGGCACCGCGAAGATCGCCGCATACAGGTCGTTCAGTTCCCAGTTGCCGTGCCGCGCGCGGTGATGGCTTTCGTGGAGGAACCAGCCCGGCCCATGCATCACCCAGCGATGCGCCGCGTATGCGAACCCCTCCATGAAGATCACGGTGCCGAGGAACAGGAGGATGCCGAGCCAGATCGCCATGACGTTCGATATAGGGTGCAAGCGCGCGTGACGTTACCCGAAAAAATATCCCCCGTCGTCATCCTCGCGAAGGCGGGGATCCATCTCTCCCGACGCATCACGAAGCGACACCTCACGAAGGCACGCCGCAGGCGATGAATCCCCGTCTTCGCGGCGATGACAAACGTCTATCGCAAACGCGTCGCAACCGCAATACCGTCAGGGCTGGATTCCCCCGCCCCCCTGTGCTTTAGCCGCCCGCAAACCTTCCCGACGCTTCATGACGAAAAGGCGAGCCCGATGAACATCCATGAATATCAGGCCAAGGAACTGCTGGCCAAGTACGGCGTCCCCGTTCCCGCCGGCTTCGCCGCGCTGAGCGTCGAGGAGGCCGTCGCGGCGTCGAAGAAGCTTCCCGGGCCGCTCTACGTCGTCAAGGCGCAGATCCACGCGGGCGGCCGCGGCAAGGGCAAGTTCAAGGAACTCGGCCCCGACGCCAAGGGCGGCGTCCGGCTGGCGAAGACCGAGGACGAGGTCCGCGCCGCCGCCACCGACATGCTCGGCAACACGCTCGTCACGATCCAGACCGGCGACGCGGGCAAGCAGGTCAACCGCCTCTACGTCACCGACGGCGTTGACATCGCCAAGGAGTTCTACCTCGCGCTCCTCGTCAACCGCGCGACCAGCCGCATCTCGATGGTCGTCTCGACCGAGGGCGGGATGGACATCGAGACCGTCGCGCACGACACGCCCGAGAAGATCCACTCGATCGATATCGATCCCGCGACCGGTTTCCAGCCGCACCACGGCCGCGCGGTCGCCAACGCGCTCGGGCTGACCGGCGACCTGTCGAAGCAGGCCGCCTCGACCGCGTCGAAGCTGTACGACGCCTTCCTCGGCACCGATGCCGAGCAGATCGAGATCAACCCGCTCGCGGTGACGGATGACGGCAAGCTCGTCGTCCTCGACGCCAAGGTCGCGTTCGACGGCAACGCGCTGTTCCGCCACAAGGACCTCGTCGAACTGCGCGACGAGACCGAGGAGGATCCCGCCGAGCTCGAGGCGTCGAAGTACGACCTCGCCTATATCAAGCTCGACGGCGACATCGGCTGCATGGTCAACGGCGCGGGCCTCGCGATGGCGACGATGGACATCATCAAGCTCAACGGCATGTTCCCCGCCAACTTCCTCGACGTCGGCGGCGGCGCCACGACCGAGAAGGTGACGGCGGCGTTCAAGATCATCCTGAGCGATCCTGCGGTGAAGGGCATCCTCGTCAACATCTTCGGCGGCATCATGAAGTGCGACATCATCGCGGAGGGCATCGTCGCCGCCGCGAAGGAAGTGAACCTGTCAGTCCCGCTCGTCGTCCGGCTCGAGGGCACGAACGTCGAGAAGGGCAAGGAGATCCTGTCGAACTCCGGCCTCGCGATCGTCCCCGCCAACGATCTGGGCGATGCCGCGAAGAAGATCGTCGCCGAGGTGAAGAAGCTCGCCGCCTGATCCTTCGCATCCGTGATTCGCGATGATTCGGGGGCTCGGACGGAAACGTCCGGGCCCCTTTTCGTTGGAAGCGGCAGGGCCCGGGCCGCCGGGTGGATCGCGATGCCGTAGCGGCATCGGCGGTCCGCCATACCGGACTTGCGAAAACCGCGCGATTACGCCTAGGGAACCCCCGACGCCGTCGTGCAAAGACCTGTCTTAGGAAGGAGCCCCGATGAAGGTGCTGGTCCCCGTCAAGCGCGTGCTTGACTATAATGTGAAGCCCCGCGTGAAGGCGGACGGGTCGGGGGTCGACCTCGCCAACGTCAAGATGAGCATGAACCCGTTCGACGAGATCGCGGTCGAGGAAGCGATACGTCTCAAGGACAAGGGTGTCACCGAGATCGTCGTCGTCTCGATCGGCGAGCAGAAGGCGCAGGAAACGCTGCGCACCGCGCTCGCGATGGGCGCGGACCGCGCGATCCTCGTCGTCAGCGAGACCAAGGTCGAGCCGCTCGGCGTCGCCAAGCTGCTCAAGGCGATCGTCGACGAGGAGAAGCCCGATCTCGTCATCCTCGGCAAGCAGGCGATCGACGACGACAACAACCAGACCGGGCAGATGCTCGCCGGGCTGCTCGGCGTCGGCCAGGCCACCTTCGCCTCGAAGGTCGATCTGGCGGACGGCAGCGTCACCGTCGCGCGCGAGGTCGATGGCGGATCGGAGACCGAGACGCTGAAACTCCCCGCGGTCATCACCGTCGACCTGCGCCTCAACGAACCGCGCTACGCCAGCCTGCCAAACATCATGAAGGCCAAGTCGAAGCCGATGGCGCAGAAGACGCCCGCGGATTTCGGCGTCGACGTCACCCCGCGCCTCACCACGCTCAAGGTGGTCGAGCCGCCCAAGCGCTCGGCCGGCGTCAAGGTCGCCGATGTCGACGAACTGGTCGGCAAGCTCAAGGCGATGGGCATCGCGAAATAGGCTCACTCCTATTTGCTCGGACATACCCACACCCGTTTGCCCTGAGCTTGTCGAAGGGCTGTCCTTCTTTTCCGATCCGCCGAAAAGAAAGACAGGGCTTCGACAAAGCTCAGCCCGAACGGGGATTGAACGAAAGGTTTTCCAATGAAGACTCTGGTCTGGGTCGAACATGACGGCACCACCGTCAAGGACGCCACGCTCTCCACCGTCACCGCCGCATCGCAGCTCGGCGAGGTCCACCTGCTCGTCGCCGGGCAGGGCGTCGACGCGGTCGCCGCCGACGCCGCGAAGATCGCAGGCGTCGGCAAGGTCCACGTCGCCGACGACGCCGCGTTCGCGCATGCGCTCGCGGAGAACGTCGCGCCGCTCGTCGCCGAGCTGATGGGGCATCACGACGCGTTCCTCGCGCCGTCGACCACCAACGGCAAGAACATCGCGCCGCGCGTCGCCGCGCTCCTCGACGTCATGCAGATCAGCGACATCCTGTCGGTCGAGAGCGAGGACACCTTCACGCGCCCGATCTATGCGGGCAACGCGATCGCGACCGTCCAGTCGTCGGACGCGAAGAAGGTCATCACCGTGCGCGGCACCGCGTTCGACAAGGCCGCGACCGAAGGCGGCACGGGCACGATCGAGGCGGTCGCCTCGACCGGCGACACCGGCCTGTCCACCTTCGCCGGCCAGGAGATCGCCAAGTCGGAGCGTCCCGAGCTCACCAGCGCGAAGATCATCGTCTCGGGCGGTCGCGCGCTCGGCTCGTCGGACCAGTTCCACGCGCTGATCGATCCGCTCGCGGACAAGCTCGGCGCAGGCGTCGGCGCGTCGCGCGCCGCGGTCGATGCGGGCTATGCCCCCAACGACTATCAGGTCGGCCAGACCGGCAAGATCGTCGCCCCCGAAGTCTATGTCGCGATCGGCATCTCGGGCGCGATCCAGCATCTGGCGGGCATGAAGGACTCGAAGGTCATCATCGCGATCAACAAGGACGAGGACGCCCCGATCTTCCAGGTCGCGGATTACGGCCTGGTCGGCGACCTGTTCAAGGTGGTGCCGGAGCTGACCGGGAAGCTGTGAGCGGGCGAGGCGCGTAGCGACGCCACGCGCCGGTGCCGGCGTGCGAAGCACAGCCGGCACGCCCGCTCACGGCCGGCGGCGCCGTCGAGCCGACCGACGACGCGGGATTTACTCCCGCGTCGCGCGCGATCGGGCGAGACGGCGATCCCCCCTTACTTCTGACCATTACGAGCCAACACCAACCCCGCTCGTGCTGAGCCTGTCGAAGCACCGTTCTTCTTTCGGCTCGCGGGCAGAAGAATGATGGGGAGCAAGCATAGCGCGCTTCAGCCCGTTCCGGGGGCTCCCACCTCCACCCGCAGCCGCTGCAATCGGGCGCAAAGCCGCGACACGGATCGGCCAAGCGCAATGACGATCGCGTCCGACTCGCGCTCCGCAACGATCTTTATCTGGCGATCCTCCTTCCCGCTGCGAAAGCACAGCAATCGCAGGATCAGAAGCCATTGCCCCGATCGTTCGAGCGCGATCGATCCCTTCCCGTGGCACAGGAACGACCGCAGTTCGTCATGAACCCGAACGGCGGCAAGCAACGGCAGAACGTGTACGCCCTGCGTCGCGAACGGCCCGTCCTGCGACAGAGCCTTTTCGAGCGCTGCCCATCGCTGACCGACAAGATGCGGCAACGCGATGCGTGCGCCGCCCGGTGCAGCCGCGGCCAGCGTCAGCAGCGTCTCGCTCACCGCCGCCTCCGCGCGCGCGAACTGGTCCAGACACCATCCGCGCCACGCATTCGCCGCATGGGTCGGCGCGACCCATATGTCGGCAGGGTCCTCAATGGGAATCTGGACCGTCATGCCTCCCCGCATGTCACGATCACGTTTCGATCCGGTTGATCCCGATCGCACGGTGCAACTCCCGCGCTTTCTCTCGCGTTCACCGGACAAGGAGACGATCATGCCCACCCAGCCCAACAAACCCGGCGCCGAACACCCCGACGGCACCCCCGAACCCACCAGCGACCAGCCCGCCGTCGAGAACCAGGGCACCACCACCCCGGACGCCTATCCGGAACCCGCCAGCGGGGAGGACATGGGCGGCTCCACCCCCGTAAAGCCGAAATGATCCGCCGCCGCCTCGTCGCGACCGGCCGGGTCCAGGGTGTGTTCTACCGCGACTGGTTCGTCGGCGAGGCGCGCGCGCTCGGCCTCGACGGGTGGGTACGCAATCGCGCCGACGGCTCGGTCGAGGCGGTGGTGCAGGGCGCGCCCGTGATGGTCGACGCGATGATCGCGAAGGCACGAAAAGGCTCCCCCGCCGCCCGCGTCGCCGACGTCGCGGCCATCGACGACGCCTCCACCGAAACGCTCGACGGGTTCGCAAGACACCCCACGCGTTGAGCGGCGCCATCCTGCACCGCCCTTTCCTACACCGGCCTGTCCTACACCGCGCAAATTTGCTGTTATGCCGCGCATGACCGACATCGCCTGCAATCCCGCTGCCGCCGTCTCCGCCGCATTCCCCCCGCGCGGGCGATTTTCGATGCCGACGTGGCGGCAACTTCGGCAACTTCCAGCCGTCGCGATCCTCGCCACGCTCCCCGTCGCCGCCTTATCGCAGAACGCCCCGCCCCGAGTCGCCGAGCGGATCGACCGGCTTCTGGCCCGCGCGCCGGTGGTCGACGGCCACAACGATCTCGCCTGGGAAATCCGCAAGAAGCAGGGCGCCAAGGTCGAGGCGCTCGACCTGACCGCCGACACGACCAGGCTCCCGTCTCCGCTCCAGACCGATATTCCCCGGCTGCGCCGCGGGCATGTCGGCGCGCAGTTCTGGTCGGTCTGGATCCCCGCCGACACCCCCGGCCCGCGCGCGGTCGAGATGACGCTCGAGCAGATCGATATCGTCCGCCGCCTGGTCGCCGCGGCCCCACGCGATCTCGCGATGGCCGCCACCGCCGCCGATATCCGCCGCATCGCGAAGACGGGCCGGGTCGCGTCGCTGATCGGGGTCGAAGGCGGACACCAGATCGACGGCCGCCTGTCGGTGCTGCGCCAGTACAAGGCGCTCGGCGTCGGCTACATGACGTTGACGCATGGCAGGAGCCTCGACTGGGCCGATTCCTCCACCGACGCCCCGCGCGCGAACGGCCTCAGCGCATTCGGTCGGCAGGTCGTCGCGGAGATGAACCGCATCGGCATGATCGTCGATGTCAGCCATGTGTCGGACGCGACGATGGCGGCCGCGCTCGCGGTGACGACCGCGCCCGTCATCGCGTCGCACTCGGGCGCGCGCGCGATCGCCGACGCGCCGCGCAACATCCCCGACGACCTCCTCCGCGCGATCGCGGCGAACGGCGGCGTCGTGATGGTCAACGTCTACCCCGCCTTCGTCTCCGCCGCGTGGCGCGCCTGGGACAAGGCCCGCACCACCTACGCGCGCTCGGTCGGCGTCCCCGCCGACGTCTATGGCGGCAGGTCCCCCGCCCCGCTCGTAGCCTGGGACGCCGCCCACCCCGCGCCGCGCGTCACCGCCGCAGAGGTCGCCGATCACGTCGATCACATCGCGAAGGTCGCGGGTCGCGACCATGTCGGCATCGGCGGCGATTACGACGGCATCAACGGCACCGCCCCCGCCGACATGACCGGGGTCGACGGCTACCCCGCTCTCTTCGCCGAACTCATGCGCCGCGGCTGGACCGACGCCGATCTTGCCAAACTGGCGCAGGGCAATATTCTGCGCGTGATGGACGCGGTCGAGGCCGTCGCGAAGGCCAGCGCGACGCAGCCCCCGGTCGATGCGACGGAGCCCGAATGAGCGGCTATTTCCCCTCCAGCTTCGCCTTGAGCGCCGCCAGCCCGGAGAACGCCGCGTTCGTCACCTCGTCCTCGCCGATCACGCCCGCCGCCTTCAGCGTCGCGGCGGCGCGGGGGCCGCGGACATAGGGGTCGATCGCCAGCGCCACCGTCTCCGCCGCCGCCTCGCCAAGGTCGATCGCGCCGCCCTCGATCTCGACGGTGTCGAGCGCGTCGTCGCTCAGCTCGATCTCATCCTCGCTCACGCCTCTCGTCCCCGGCGCAGCGACGAAGCGCAGCTCGACCGGCTCGTCGATCGCAGTGGCCAGCGGGTCGCCCGTCACCGAGCACGCCTGCGTCAGCGCCGCCGTCACCCGGCCGCGCACCACGATCCCCGAGGCCTCGCCGCGCACCGCGAACGTCGCCTCCAGCCGCTCGATCGACACCACGCCGAACCGGACCGCCAGCGCCGCGCGTTCCGCCGCGGTCGCCGCGATCGCCACCTGCCGCTCGACCGGGCCGATCGCGTCCAGCCGCTCGGCGCGCGAGAATTCCGGCGTCATGGCAGCACCCCCTGCTCGAGCGTGCCCAGCGGCACCGTCGCCAGCGCGGCATCGAGCGCCCGCAATGCCCGCTCGACATGCGCCACCGCGGCGTCATCCGGTGCGACACCGCGCCACAGGTTGCGCACCAGCGCCTCGCCCAGCGTGCCCTCGACCAGCCCCGTGCGATACGCGCCGATCCGTCCGCCCAGCATGCCCATCATCCGCCCGACATGCTTGCCGACCACGACGTCGCCCATCCCCAGCTCGCGCAGCTGCCCGTCCATGTCTTCGACGAAGCGCTCGGCCAGCCGCGCCTGCAGCGCTGCGGAGGCCGGCTCGCGCTCCAGCCGGATCAGCACCACCGACAGCACGCTCGCGATCATGTCGAACCGGCCATCGACGGTGTCGGGCACCTGTCCGTCGAGATACCAGTGCGGCGCGCGTCCCTTCGCGACGATCGCATCGTACAACGCCAGCGCGGCGTCGTCGCGCGGGCGGAACAGTCTATCCAGCAACCCCAACGGCCCCGCGCCCCCTCATGCCGCGCGCGCTTGTGTGCGGCGCTCGCGGGGCTTATCGAGGCGAACGCGCGCCGATGCAACGCCCCCGCTGCATCTGGCCCGCCCCCGGAGTTCCTATGCGTCCTGTCTCCCTTCTGTCCGTGATCGCGTCGCTCGGCGCGCTGACCCTCGCCGGCGCCTGCGCGCCGCTTAGGTCGCACCAGGGCTATGTCGTCGATGCCGATCTGGTGAACGCGATCCAGCCCGGCGTCGACAACCGCGAATCGGTGACGAAGACGCTCGGCCGCCCGAGCTTCGCGAGCCAGTTCAACAAGGGCGACTGGTACTATATCTCGCGCGACAGCCGCGCCTTCGCGTTCAACAAGCCCAAGCCCAGGGAGCAGCTGACGCTCCAGATCAGCTTCGATGCCGCGGGCACCGTCACCGCGATCCGCAAGTCGGGCGTCGAACAGGTCGCCTCGATCGATCCCTATGGCAAGACGACGCCGACGCTCGGCAAGAAGCGCGGCTTCTTCGACGAGCTGTTCGGCAATATCGGCACCGTCGGCGCGATCGGCGGCGGGCAGGGCGGGGGCCAGGGCGGCGGGCGCGACCAGCCCTGATACGAGAGGCCCTGATACGAGCTGTCGTTTTCCTGACTGCGCCGTTCGCGATCGGTTCAGCGCGGCTCTGGCAATACTCCCCGCATGACGGCGTTTCGTTGCCGCTCATCTGTAAGGGAGACGTGTGATGCGTTCACTCATGACTATCGCGCTGCTCGCCGCGACCGCGATGCCGGTCGCCGCCGGCGCGCAATCCGCGGGCGAACTGCGCCGCGATCGCCAGGACATCCGTCAGGAACAGCGCCAGCTCGATCGTGCGCGCGCCCGCGGCGACTGGCGCGACGTGCGCGAACAGCGCCGCGACGTCCGCGAGGCGCGGCAGGAGTACCGCGAGGACCTGCGTGATCGCGATCGCCGCTGGGGCCGCGACGACTGGCGCGGCTGGCGCGATCGCAACCGCGCGATCTACGCCCGCGGCACCTGGAACGCGCCGTTCCGCTACAACGCGTTCGGCCCCGGTGCCCGGATCGCGCCCAACTATTACGGCCAGCGTTACTGGATCGCGGATCCGTGGCGCTATCACCTGCCGGCCGCCCGCGCCAACGCGCGCTGGGTACGCCACTATAACGACGTGCTGCTGGTCGACTTCCGTCGCGGCATCGTGCTCGACGCGATCCGCAACTTTTACTGGTAAGGCGATTTCTACCGGCAGGAACGCGGTCTGACGGGGTTCGTCGCGGGGTCCGGGGGGAGCGATCAACCCGGGCTTCGGCCGCGTCGTATGGAAAGCATCGACGCGGCCGGTGCCGGCTTGGGTTCGGCACGAGTCCCGAAAGGGGGGTGGGACTATTCAGGCAAACGCGCCGCGAGCGCTTTGGTTCGCCCCGTTTCCAGAATTACGCAGTCAGCGAATCGTGAACATCACCTGGTCGACCACCCGCCCGCCCGCATCGCGCAGCGCCAGCCGGTGCCGCCCCGGCGGCGCGAGGATCAGCGGCGACGCCCCGGCATCCCCCAGGTCCTGCGCATCGAGCGCCAGCCGGTGCGCGACCGGCGCGCCCGACACCGACACCGCCAGCCGCTGCCGGTCGACCGGGATGTCGGGATCGAGCGCATAGACGCTGCCCGACACCGGCGACACGATCCGCGGCCGTCGCGCCGCCGCCGGCGCCAGCGCCACCCGCGTCTGTGCGGTGCCGCGCACGAACCACTCGCGCCGCGCCTGCTCGCCCGTCCCCGCGAACGCCACCGCGCGCGACTCCACCCCCGGAGGCGCGCGCGGCGCGACACTCGGGGTCCGCGCGTGCAAGGCCATCACGATATCGCGCCACACCGGCGCCGCGCCGCTGGTGCCGGAGACCGCGCGCATCGGGTCGCCCTCGACATTGCCGACCCACACCGCAACGGTGAACCGGTCGGTGAAACCCACGCACCAATTGTCGCGCATCGCCTTCGACGTGCCGGTCTTCACCGCCGCCCAGAACGGCAGCCGCAGCGCCGAATCGAGCCCGAACGTGCCCGCCCGCGCGTTCGCGTCCGCCAGCATGTCGCCGACGATCCACGCCGCCGCCGGCGTCGTGATCGCACGCGGCGCGACCCGCGGCGCGTCCGTCGTCAGCCGCAGCGGCGACCACCGCCCGCCATTGGCCAGCGATCGATACGCGTTCGCCTGTTCCCCCAGCGTCACCTCCGCGGAGCCGAGCGCCAGGCTGAACCCGTAATAGTCGCCATCCTCGACCAGCCCGCGATATCCCGTATCCCACAGCCGGTCGCGAAAGCTGTCGACCCCGACGAGCAGCAGCGTCCGCACCGCGGGCACGTTGAGCGACCCCGCCAGCGCCACCCGCGCCGATACCGGGCCCTTGAACGCACGATCGTAATTCTGCGGCACGTACAGGCCGGACGCGGTGTCGAGCTGAACGGGCGAATCGTCGAGGATCGACGCGGGCGTCAGATACCGCTTCTCGATCGCCTCGGCATACAGGAACGGCTTGAGCGTCGATCCCGCCTGTCGGTACGCGTTCGCCGCATCGACCGCGGGCGAAGTCGATGCGCCGCCGATCCCACCGACATAGGCCAGCACGTCCCCGCTAGCATTGTCGACGACGATCGCCGCGCCGTCCCTCGCCCGCGTCCCGCCCAGCCCCTGCAATTGCCGCCGGAGCGCCATGATCGCGACCCGCTGCACGCCGAGGTCCAGCGTCGTCGTCACCCGTGCGCCCGGCTTCGTCAGCAACCGGTCCGCCAGATGCGGCGCCAGCCCCGGATCGAGCGCCAGGCTGCGTGCCGGCCCCAGCGCCGACGCCGCCTCCGCCGCGAACCGCGAACAGTCGCGTTCGTGCGACAGCGCGCAGGCCCGCCGCGCCACTCGCGCCGCATCCGACTGCGGATCGGGGAGCAGCGCCGCCAGCACCAGCGCATCGTCGCGCGACAATGCCTCGGGCGTCTTGCCGAACAACCCCAGCGCCGCCGCGCCGATCCCCTGAGCCTCGCCGCGAAACCCCGCGAGGTTGAGATACCCCTCGAGGATCTGGTCCTTGCTCCACGCCCCGTCGAGCGCGCGCGCGGCGCGGATCTGGCGGATCTTGTCGCGCCACCCCCGTGCACCCGGCGCCGCGAGCGACGGCGCCAGATACGCCGCCAGCTGCATCGACAGCGTCGAGGCGCCGCGCGCCCGCTCGCCCCGGACCCGGTCGCGTACGACTCCCATCAGCGCGAGCCAGTCGACCCCGCCATGGCTCGCAAACCGCCGGTCCTCCGCGGCGATCACCGTCGCGCGCACCACCGGCGCGACGCGGTCGAGCGGTGTCCACGCCAGCCGCCGCGCGGCGAAATCGACCCGCGACGAGTCGAGCAGCCGGCCCTTCTGGTCGTACAACCACGCCTCCGACGGTCGCCAGCTCGCTCGCGCCTGCGCATAGGACGGCAGCGGCGGCGGCCAGGTCAGCCAGTCGACCACGCCGGCGACGAGCGCGAGCGACAGGATGACGACCAGCGCCCACCCCCTCCCCGTCATCCCCGTGAAGGCGGGGATCCATCGCCTGCCTCCAACCAGCCTCACGACAGCGCGCCCGAAAGGCGCGACATCACTTCAACCCCACCACTACCGGCGCATTGGGCACCGCCGCGCGGATCTCGGGCGAGTACATCGCCTCCACCCGCGTCGGCGGCAGCGAGAACCGTCCCGCGCCATTCAGCCGCATCGTGTACGACACCACGAACCGCCCCCGCGGCACCCACGCGAAATACCCGCGCCACGCCTCGCGCCCGCGCTCGACATAAGCGGGGGACACGCCCTCCGACGCCCCGCCCTGCCCCAGCATCGCGGATTGGCCGCCCTGGTCGCCGAAGATCGTCGCGCCGGGCGGCACCGGATCGCTCACCGCCACCCAGTTGCGCTCGGCCTCGGCATCCACCGTGATCGTCACGCGCACCACGTCGCCGCGCGTCAGCCGCCCGGCGTTGCGCGCCTGCACCACGCTCACCGCCTTCGTCATCCGGTAGCCCGCCGCCAATGGCCGCGTCAGCGGCACTGCCGCGCGGATCGCGACGTTCGCCCAAGGCCCCGCGCCCCCCGCCTGCCGCAACAGCAGCGGGGTCGGCCCCGCCGGCAACGCGAACGACGCCAGCCGGTCAGCAGTCGGCCACGCCCGCGCCCACGACTTCGCGCCCAGCGACAGCGTCGTCGTCCCCGTAATCGCGCTCGCCGGATAGAGCTGCGCGAACTTGCGCGCCGCGATCGCGCCCCACGCATTGGCGGTCGTCGTGTCCCAATGCCCGCGCCGCTGCCTGAGCGACACGCCCACCATCATCCGCGGCGCATCGTCCTGCCACCCCGGCCGGCCCAACGTGGCGATCAGCGCCTTCACCGCCGCCTCGTCCCCCGACGACATCAGCCACCATGCCGCGCTCCCCTGGTCGGACAGGTCGAGCCGCGTACCCTCATAGACGAGCCGCGTCCGCAGCACGGCTTCCGCACTCGTCCGAAGCGCCTGCGCGTTCGCGAGGCCCCCCACCCTGTCGAGCGCGATCATATAGTCCGCCAGCGATGCGGTCGGCATCTCGGCGGGCGCGATCCCCAGCTGGCCGAGCATCGCCGGCGTCGCCGCCCCCGCGCGGGCCAGCGCCGCGAACGCCGCCAGCCGCTGGAGCCGCACGTCGCCATAGCTCTCGTGCCGCACCCGCCCGTCGAGCACCGCCTTCAGTCCCTCGATCATCCGGGTCCGCGGCGCCTCGGGCAGCGCCAGCCCGGCATCCGACGCGAGCGACAGAACATACGCCGTCAGCGCCTCCGATCCCTCAAGCGTGTCCCCCGGCCAATAGCGCAACAGCCCGTCGGGCGCCTGATAGGTCGGCAGCTCGCCCGCCAGCGTCGTCCACCCGGCCATGTCGCCCAGTGCGACGATCCGGCTCATCCGCTGTTCGAAGCAGTTGAACGGATAGTCGCGCATATAGTCGCGCACCCCCACCATCGGCGGCGCAAGCGTGTCGTCGAGCCTTATGTCGACCGAGCCCAACCCCGCCAGCGCGCCAGCGGGCGGCGCGATCGGGATCGTCGTGTTCTCCCCCACCCGCGCCAGCGTCGCCGCCCAGGTCTCGACCGGCACCGCGGGGATCACGTCCTGCGTCACCGTCAGCCGGTCCGCCGCCTTGCCGTCGCTCGACCGCGCCGACAGCTGCCAGCGCAGCGTTCCCGCCACACCGGGCGCGGTCAGGTTCCATGCCACCGGCGCCGCGCCGCCTGGCGGAATCGTCACCGTCAGCGGTCGCCCTTGCGCCACCTTCGGGAACACCTCCACGCTCGCGGTGACCGTCATCGGCCGGTCGGATCCGTTGCGCAGCGTGAAACCGGCCGAATACCAGTCCCCCGTCCGCACCAGCGGCGGCAGCCCGGCATAGACCGACAGGTCCTGCGCGGTGCGGATGCTCGCCGTCCCCGTCCCGAAGCCCTGCGCGCCATCCGTCGCCACCGCGACCAGCCGGAACGACGACAGCGCGTCGTTGAGCGGCACCGCGACGCGCGCATGCCCGTTCGCATCGAGCGCGACGCGTCCCTTCCACAGCAACACCGGCTGGAAATTCTCGCGGTTCAACGCACTCATGTCGCCACCCCCGCCGCCGCCCGCCTCGACCGCCTTGCGCCCGTAGTGCCGCTTGCCGACGACCTGCATCTGCGCGGTCGAGGTCAGCACCGACAACGGCCGCTCGCCCATCATCGCGTCCAGCACGTTCCACGACTCGTTGGGCGCCAGCTGCAACAGCGCCTGGTCGACCGCGACGAACGCGACGTCCGCCGCCCGCGCGGGCTTGCCGTCGCTGGTCCGCACCGCGACGTCGACCTGCGCGGTATCGCGTGCCGCGTACCGCTCGCGATCCGCCTTTATCGCCACCTTGAGCGTGTGCGCTTCCCAGCCCACCTTCACCTTCGCGACACCCATCCGGTATGCGGGCTTGGCCAGATCGACGAGCGCGGTCGGTTCGGGGGCGGGGTCGCGCTTGCCGAACAGTCCGGTCAGCCAGTCCCACCACCCCTTCTCGACGCGCCCGCGCACCGCCATCACCGAAACGAACACGTCGGGCGCGTAGGCCCCCGGCATCGGCACCTCGACGACCGGATCGGTCCCGGACAGCTCGGTCACGAAGCTCGACAGCACGCCCTCGCGCTCGACCGTCACCAGCGCGGTCGCGTGGCGGAACGGCATCCGCACCTGGAACTTCGCGACTTCGCCCGCGGCATAGGCGGTCTTTTCGGGCACAACGTCCATCCGGTCGCCATTGTCGCCACCGAACCACCAGTCGTCGTCGCCTGCCAGCCATACCGACTTCACGCTGCGCGCGACATTGCCGTCGCCGTCCGCGGTCGTCGCGACCGCATAGACCTCGCCCGACACCCCTGGATCGACTGCGCATTGCGCCAGCCCCTGCGCATCGGTCGTCGCGGTGCACGTCGTCGCCAGCTTCGTCGTACGCACCTTGTTGTCATAGGCGTAGAACCCGCCGATCAGCCGCCGCCGCGCGGTCAGGATCTGGCGGCTGTAGAGCGCGACCTCGATTCGCTGCCCCCTGATCGGCTTGCCCTGCGTGTCGAGCGCGACGAAGCGCAGCCGCAGATCGTCCTGCTTCATCAGCCAGCCGTCGGTCTTCACCCCCAGCTGCACAGCGGACGGGTGGATCGCGATCGTCTTCGTCGCGGTCAGCGTCTCGCCGTTCGCATCCTGGTAATCCATCTCGACGGTCATGTCGGTCAGCCCCGACAGCGTCTGCGGCACCTCGATCGAGGTCCGCACGGTCCCGTCGCGCCCCAGCGTCGCGGGCAGCATCTGCGTCGGCGGCAGCGGGACATCGTCCTCCTCGCCGTCTCCGTTGAGCGGCTTCACCCCTTCCGCGATCGCCTTGCCGCCGAACGTATAGCCCTCATACCCCTCGGGGCTCGCGTTCCGCGCGAACCACCCGACGCGCAGGTCGACCGGCAGGTTCGACGCCCCGCCCCCGGACAGATAGCCGACATACAGGTCGAGCGGCATCGCCTTGGGCCGCACCGCCGCGCCCTTCGGCCCAGTCACGCTCGCGCGCATCGTCGGCAGCTTGTACTCGTCGACCTTGAACGACTGGCCGGTGAAGATCGTGTCCTGATGGCCCTTCGGGCCGCGCACGATCTGGAGGTCGTACTCGCCCATCGGTGCGCCCGCGGGCGCGGTCCATGCGGTCTCGCCGCTGCCCCCCGCATCGATCGTGATCGGCATCTCGAACTGCGTGTCCGAGCCGCGATGCGACAATTTGAGCGTGCCCGTGAACCCCGGCGGGATCGCGAATCCCGCGCCGACCGGTCGCCGCGCGATATGCTTCATGTGGATCGTCTCGCCCTGCCGGACGAGCGCGCGATCGAACACCGTATGGACGATCGCGTCGCGCGCTTCGTACCCATAGGGCAGGTCGAAATCATAGGGCCGGATCCCCTGCCCCCAATCGGTCAGCGTGAAGCTGAAATCGTCCCCCGCGCGCGCCGACACCATCAGCGGATGCGCGGTCGAGCTTTCCTCACAGCTTCCATAGGTTTCGGGCGCGGGCAGCCCGTTCGCCGCGATCACCCCGCCTGACCGGTCGGTCGTGCCGTGCGCCAGCGTGCGGCCCGTGCACGTATCGGTCACCTGCACGCGCGCGTTCGCGACGGGCTTGCCGGTATCGAGCGACGTCACCCAGACGAGGCTGCGCTCACGCCCCCATTTGAAATGCACCGCCATGTTGGTGACGAGCGCAGCGCTCGCGACGTAGCGCGGCGCATCGCGCCCGAGCAGCGCACGCCCCAGCACCGGGCTCGCCAGCTCAACCACATAGAATCCGGGCTTCCCGAGCGGAATTCCGACCACCTCGAAGTCGCGCCCCTTGCCCGGCAGCGCGACCTTGAGCGTATCCCCCTTGCCGTCGAGGATCGAGGCGTCGCCGGTATGGTTGATCCGCCCCACGACCTCGTCGCCCTTCTTGATCTCCTCGTCGCGAGACTCGCCGGCCTTGTCGACCGCGGTCAGCCACTTCGCCACCTCGCCGTCGCTCCCGCCGACACGCAGCGCCTGCCCGCCCACCGAAAAGCCCCGCCCCTGCAACGCGGGCTCGACGTTGCGGACGGTGACGGGCAGCACCCCGCCCTGCTTCGCCTCCAGGATTCCGAACGGCGCCGCGAACTTCACCAGCGGCGGCGCGCGGTCGAACCGGATCGCCAGCGGGAAGCGCTCCGCGTTCGACAGCGCGCGCCCGCTCTCGTCCTTCACGGCCGCGGGCAGCGTCAGCGTCGCATCGGTCGCGAACGGCAGCGGCGCGGCGAAGGTCACGTCGCTGATCGTCGCCTTCGTCTTCTCGTCGTCGCTGAAGACCGGCGCGATCGCCTTGCCCCCTGGCAGCGCGATGCGGATCGCCTGCGCGACCGACATAGGCACCGGCGCGGTGAAGCGCACATACGCCTTCTCGACCGGGCTGCACCCCGCCTGCGCGTTGACGCGGCTGCATTCGAACCGCGCGGCGAACGGCTTGCGCACGCTATAGTCGAACCGCTGGTCCGCGCCCGCGCGCTTGCCCGCCGCACTCGCGACGCCCGCGCCCCACACCAGCGCCATGTCGCGCCCCGGCGGCAGCGCACGCCGGCACTTCACCGCGACGACTGAAGCGAACGCCCGCCGCCGCTCCGTCACGGTCGTCGGGATCGTCTCGGGCAGCCCGCCCTCCTCGAGGAACCGGCGTACCTCCCACCGCTCGCTGCCCATTTCGGACAACAGCCGGTCGGGCACGTCCGCCGCCAGCACGTCCGCGGGGATCCGCTCGCCGACGCCGTCGATCGCGCAATAGGCGTTGGCGGCGACCGAGGCGGGCGCCGGCGGCAGGTTCGCCGCGACCAGGAACACCTGGTCCTCCGCGATCCCCTCGTCCCCGGATGCGGGCAGCACCGCCCGCGCCACCGGCCCACCCGAATCGACCGTGAACGTCCGCTGCGACGGCAGCGCATAGCCCGCGACGCTCTTCAGCCCGTCGCGCGTCGTGAAGGTGCAGGTGGTGCCCCCCGGCAGCGGCATCGCAAACCCCCAGACGAACGTCTGCTGGTCGACCCAGCGCCCCTCGCCCGCCACCGCGCATTTCGCCTCGACCGGCGCGGCGGCGCGCGGATCGCCCAGCGGCACCATCGGCTGGCTGAACCGGATCGTCCACCGCGCGATCGCGCCCCCGCCCATGCCGGGGGTCGCCAGCGTCACCTGCGGCGCGGCATCGCCATCGGCCACCAGCGGGGTCATCGCCAGCATCGCCAGCGCGATCGGCCCGAACGCAATCGCCAGTCTCATCGCCACGCTCTCCGCCGGGTCGTTAAGGACGCAACGCTACTCGCTGCCCGATCCTTGTCCAGCCGGGATTGCATAGGCGCATGGCTTCCCCGAGACTGGCAGCCGAATCAGGGGGCTGATGGACTTGGCGGCATCTGCGGCGACAATCGGGATCGCGCTCGTCGGGTCGGTCGACATCGTCGGGCGCGAGCTGCTGCTGTTCGCCGCGATCGGGTTCCTGATCGGCGGCATCGACGATATCGCGGTCGACGGCGTCTACCTCGCGCGCCGCCTGCGTCGCACGCACCGCCGCCCGACGCTGCTGGCGGACCTTCCCCAGCCCGGGGAGCCCGGTCGACTGGCGATCTTCGTTCCCGCCTGGGACGAGGCCGGTGTGATCGGCGCGATGCTGGCCACCGCGCTCGCGCGGATCGATCATCCCGACTATCGCATCTATGCCGGCTGCTATCCCAACGACCGCGCGACGATCGACGAGGTGGCCCGCATCGCCGCGCACGATACCCGCGTGGTCCCGGTGATCGCCGCACATCACGGTCCCACGACCAAGGCGGATTGCCTCAACGCGCTGTGGCGTGCGCTCAAGCGCGACGACGACACCACCGGCCTGACGACGCGCGCTGTCATCCTCCATGACGCGGAGGACGTCGTCCACCCGCTCGAGCTGCGCGTGTACGATGCGCTGCTTGCGCGCCACGCGATCGTCCAGATCCCGGTGCTGCCGCTGATCGATCCGCAAGGCCCGATCGTCTCGGCGACCTATGCGGACGAATTCGCCGAGAGCCACGCAAAGGCGCTCCCCGTCCGCGTCGCGCTTGGCGCGGGCATGCCGCTCGCCGGGGTCGGCTGCGCCTTGTCGGTCGCGGCGCTCGATGCGGTCGCGGCGCGCTACGGCACGCCGTTCGACGCGGAAAGCCTTACCGAGGACTATGAGCTGGGCCTGCGAATCGCGGCGCTCGGCTATCGAGCCTGCTTCGCGCGCGTCCGCGCCACCGCGGATTCCCCGCCGATCGCGGTCCGCGCCTATTTCCCCCGCCGCATCGATGCCGCGGTCCGCCAGAAGGCGCGGTGGATGACCGGGATTGCGCTGGCGGGCTGGGACCGCACGGGCTGGTCACGGGCGCGCGACCTCGGCGATCACTGGATGCGTATGCGGGACCGGCGCGCGCCGATCGCGGTGCTCGTCCTCGCCGCCGCCTATGCCGCCGCGCTGGCCTGGGCGATCGGCGTCGCTACGCACGCCGTCACCGCGCTGCCCCGGCCAGCGCCCGATCCGATCGTCGCCGTCCTGCTGTCCGCGAACGGGTGTCTTCTCCTCTGGCGGCTGGTGATGCGCAGTGTGTTTACCTCTCGCGCCTATGGGTGGCGGGAGGGCATCGCGTCGATGCCGCGGGTATTGGTGTCGAACTTCATCGCCATCCTCGCGGTCCGGCAGGCGGTGTCGCGTTACATCGCCGCACTGCGCGGCACGCCATTGACCTGGGACAAGACGATGCACGCCTTCCCCGACGACCTTGCGGACCGCGCCGCGTGACCACGCAGGTCGGTCGCCCGCTGCGGTTCCTCGTCGCGGTCGTCGGCGGCTGGGCGCTGCTGCGCGTCGTATGGCTGTGGCCCGACGCCGCCGCGCTGTCCGAACCGGCGGCGACAGCGGACCAGACGCGCGCGCGGATCCTCGCCGGCCTGCCCCTCGTCGAATCGCGCGCGCCACGCTCGCTGGTCCTCGCCGCGCTGCCTGTGTCGCCGCCCGCCGCGCTCGCAAGACCGGAGCCCGGAACGACGGTCGCGATCCCCTATCGCGCCCACGCGCCCGTGGCAGACCCCGCGATCGTCGTCACCGCGAGGCGTACCCACCTCCCGGACCCGACCCGCGTGGCGCTCGCGCTCGCGGCCTTCGTCGATTACGGCCCCGCCATCCCCGTCCTCCCCGCCCCCGGCACCGCATTCCCCGGGATCGCGCCCGGCCTCTCGCGCTGGTCCGCCACCGCCTGGAGCATCGTGCGCGGCGGCCGCTCCACACCGTTCGCGCCGCAGCTCGGCGGCAGCCAGGCCGGCGCGCGAATCGTCTACGCGCTCGACGATCGCCAGCGCTTCGGCATCGGCGCGCGCCTGTCTTCCGCGCTGGCGTCGCGACAGAACGAAGGCGCGATCGGCGTCTCGCTCCGCGCGGCCGCGCCGGTCACGCTGTTCGCCGAGCGCCGCCTCGGGCTCGGTGGCATCCGCGGCGGCTATGCGGCGGGCGCGATCGCAGGCGTCGCACCGACTCCGATCGCCGCAGGGTTCGATCTCGAAGCCTATGCGCAGGCCGGCGCGATCGCGCGTGGCCGCACCGGCGACGGCGTCGAGGGGTTCGGCGACGGCGCGGCCCGCCTGACGCACCCGCTCACCACGATCGGTGCGGTGCGCGTCGCGGCCGGCGCGGGCGCCTGGGGCGGTGCGCAGCGCGGCGTCCACCGCGTCGATCTCGGCCCCTCGCTCACGCTCGGCGTCCCCGCCGCGGGCCGGACGCTACGGGTCGCGGTCGACTGGCGCCAGCGCGTCGCGGGCAACGGCACCCCCGCCTCTGGGCCAGCCCTCTCGCTCGGCACCGATTTCTAGCGCCACGCCGCTTCCGCCAGGGCCGCGAACCGCCTAGGACGTCGCGGGTGGACCTCTATCTTCCGATCGCCAACCTGTCGGTCAACGCGCTCGTCATCATCGCGCTCGGCGCGGGGGTGGGGCTGCTGTCGGGCATGTTCGGGGTCGGCGGCGGGTTTCTCACGACGCCGCTGCTGATCGTCTACGGCATCCCGCCCACAGTCGCTGCCGCCAGCGCCGCCAGCCAGGTGACCGGCGCCAGCGTGTCGGGCGTGTTCGCCTATTTCCGCCGCGACGGGGTGGACGTGCCGATGGGGCTGGTGCTGGTCGCGGGCGGCGTGCTCGGCAGCCTCGCGGGCGCCTGGCTGTTCCGCATCCTCCAGACGTCGGGCCAGATCGATATCGCGATCGCGATCACCTATGTCGTGCTGCTCGTCTCGATCGGTGGGCTGATGCTCAAGGAATCCATCGATTCGATCCGGGTGGCGCGCGGCCGCCGCGCCGCCCCCGCGCGTCGCCGCCGGCACCACCCGCTCGTCGCCAGCCTGCCGTTCCGCATGCGCTTCTATCGCTCGGGGCTCTACATCTCGCCGCTCGCACCGCTGATCCTGGGGTTCGCAACCGGCATACTGACGATCCTGCTCGGGATCGGCGGCGGGTTCGTGCTGGTGCCCGCGATGATCTACCTGCTCGGTATGGCGACGCAGGTCGTGGTCGGCACCTCGCTGTTCCAGATCCTGTTCGTCACCGCCACCGCGACGATGGTCCACGCCACCACCACCAAGGCGGTCGACATCGTGCTCGCCGGCCTGCTGCTCGTCGGCTCGGTCGTCGGCGCGCAGGTCGGCGCGCGGCTCGCCTCGCGCTCGCGCCCCGAGTATCTCCGCCTCGCGCTCGCGATCATGGTACTGCTCGTCGCGTTCCGCATCGGGCTGGGACTCGGCTGGCGCCCCGACGAGATCTATTCGATCGAACTGTCGTGAAACGCCTGCTGCTCCTTTTCGCGCCGCTGCTGATGGGGCAGTCTAAGCCGGTCCTCGTCCCCGACGTGTCGCAGCGCAATATCGAGATCGCGTACAGCTTCACCGGCGCGGAACTGCTGCTGTTCGGCGCGATCCTCTATCCCGGCGGCCGTCTGCCGGACGACCGCGCGCCCACCGACATCGTCGTGGTCGTCAAGGGCCCCGTCCAGTCGATCCTGGTCCGCGAGAAGGAGAAGGTCGCGGGCATCTGGGTCAATGCCGAGCGGCTGCGCTACCGCTCCGCGCCCAGCTTCTACGCGATCGCCTCGTCGCGCCCGATCGGCAGCATCGTCGACGATCGCACCCGTGCGATCTACGAGCTCGGGCTCGACAGCCTCCAGCTCTCTCCCGCCTCGTCCGAACTGCCCGGCGTGCAGGACCGGTTCGCGCGCGGCCTCGTCGATCTCAAGCGCCGCTCGGGCCTCTATTACGCCGCGCCCCATGCGGTCGAGATCACCGACGGCGTCCTCTACCGCGCGCGCGTCCGCATTCCCGCGCGCGTCCCTGTCGGCCGGTTCACCGCGGAAACCTTCCTGCTCCGCGACGGCCGCGTCCTCGCCGCCGCGGTCCGCGACATCGATATCCGCAAATCGGGATTCGAACGATTCGTCGCACGCGCCGCGGACCGGTCGTCGGTGCTCTACGGCCTTACCGCGGTCGCCCTGTCGGTCCTGCTCGGCTGGGGCGCGGGCTGGATCGCGCGCCGGATCTGAGGGTCGGCCGGCCCGAGCGCAATTTCTTTACGAAGCCAATTTCTTTACGAAGATCGCGTAACCACGGCAGCTCGAAGCCGGGGGTTTTGCGTGCCATGAGTGAAATGCCGATGTCGCGCGCGTTCGATCGGGTCGCACCAGCGGGCGCCCGCGAACCCGCCGTCGCGCTGACCCCGATCGGCGTCGTGCTCGAGATCGGCGGCTCCTCGAGCCAGATCCTGCTCGACCTGACCGCGCTCGAGACGTTCGCGTCGAACCCCGATCCGGTGATGGCTGCGGCGGGACAGGTCGGCAGCCAGATCAAGATGCGGATCGGCAATGTGTGGCTGGTCGCCAACATCCGGACGCTGCGGCTGGCGGACGGTGTGCGGGACCGCGCGATCGCGCTCATCGACTTCCTGGGCGAAGGCGACGAGGAGCGGCTGACCGGCAAGCTCTATCGCTTCCGTCGTGGCGTCACCCGCTATCCGGTGCCCGGCTGCGAAGTCTTCCCGGTCGGCACCCCGGACCTGAAGCAGGTCTATGCCGCCACCGACCAGGTCTCGATCGAGATCGGCAACGTCTATCCGACGAAGGACGTGCGCGGCGCGCTGTTCGTCGATGCGATGCTCGGCAAGCATTTCGCGCTGCTCGGCTCGACCGGCACCGGCAAGTCGACCAGCGCCGCGCTGATCCTCCACCGCATCTGCGATCTGGCGCCCGAGGGCCATATCGTGATGATCGATCCGCACGGCGAATATGGCGCCGCGTTCCGCGGCAACGGCGCGCTCTACGATGTCTCGAACCTCCAGATGCCGTACTGGCTGATGAACTTCGAGGAGCATTGTGAGGTCTTCCTCACCACCTCGGGCTCCGAGCGGCAGGTCGATGCGGACATCCTCGCCAAATGCCTGCTCGCCGCGCGCGGCAAGAGCCGGCTGGGGCAGGAGATCCCGAAACTCACCGTCGACGCACCGATCCCCTATCTGCTCAGCGACCTGACCAATCTCCTCCAGCTCGAAATGGGGAAGATGGATCGCGCGGGCGATACCGCACCCTATCTGCGCGTGAAGTCGAAGGTGGAGGAGATCAAGGCCGATCCGCGCTACGGATTCATGTTCTCGGGCATGCTCGTCGCGGACACGATGGCGGCGTTCATCGCGCGGATGTTCCGCCTGCCCGGCGAGGGCAAGCCGATCTCGATCATCGACGTCTCGGGCGTCCCCAGCGAGATTACGTCGGTCGTCGTCGCGGTGCTCAGCCGGATGGTGTTCGATTTCGCGATCTGGTCGCGCGGCGAGGAACAGCGCCCGATCCTCCTCGTCTGCGAGGAGGCGCACCGCTACATCCCGTCGGACCGCGACGGCACCTCGTCGGTCGGCCGGATCCTCGGCCGGATCGCCAAGGAAGGCCGCAAATACGGCGTCTCGCTCGGGCTCATCACCCAACGTCCGTCGGACCTGGCAGAGGGCGTGCTGTCGCAGTGCGGCACGATCATCGCGATGCGGCTCAACAACGATCGCGACCAGGCGTTCGTCCGCGCCGCGATGCCTGAAGGCGCGCGCGGTTTCCTCGACGCGATCCCCTCGCTGCGCAACCGCGAGTGCATCATCTCGGGCGAGGGCGTGTCGGTGCCGATCCGCGTCGCGTTCGATTCGCTCGAAGAGAGCAAGCGCCCCGCCTCGGGCGACCCCAGCTTCGCCCGGCTGTGGACCGAAGTCGGCGGCGAGGACCAGATCATCGCCCGCACCATCCAGCGCTGGCGCGCGCAGGGGCGGTAAAACTCCCCGTCACCCCGTATCAAGTCCGGGGTGACCTATCCCCTACCGCCCCGCCCCCGGCCGCACCGCCAGCAACCCCGCCACCTTCGCCTTGAACGCGCGCAACGCCTCCCCCGACATCGTCGCGACGCTCGACAGCGAGATCGAACGCGGGTTCACCGCCTGCCCGTTCTTCCACACTTCCCAGTGGAGGTGCGGACCCGTCGACATCCCCGTCGACCCGACATAGCCGATCACCTGCCCGCGCGCGACGCGGGTGCCCGGCGATACCGCGATCCGGCTCATATGCCCGTATCCGCTCGCCAGCCCGCCCGCATGGTTCAGCTTCACGAAATTGCCGTACCCCGCGTTGCGCCCCGCGAACGCGACGACGCCGTCGATCGCGGCATAGATCGGCGAGCCATAGGGCGCGCCGATATCCATCCCCTTGTGCATCCGCATGAAGCCCAGCAGCGGATGCATGCGCAGCCCGAAGGTCGAGGTCACGCGCCCCGACACCGGCATACCCATGAAGCCGCGCCGTTCGGACTGGCCGTTGGCGTCCCACCACTGGCCGTCTTCCCACTTCACCAGCTGGATGCGCTTGCGCCCCTGGTCGAGCCCGGCGAACTGGAGGTCGCCGATCTGGACCTCGCCGGTCGCCGCGCGCGCCTGGTCCGCGACGATGTCGAAGCTGTCCGCCGCGGTCACGTCGCGCCCGATCGACACGCGCGTCGCCAGCGCCTTGATATAGGCCTCGACCACGCGCGCCGGCGCGCCGGCCGCACGCGCCGAGCGATAGAGGCTCGATCCGACCAGTCCCTGGATACGCAGCGGCGTCCGGTCGATCGCGATCGGCTGGCGATCGAGCGTCAGCGCGCCGCCGTCGCGCGCGACCGCAAGGTTCAGGTCGAACCGCGCGCGGAATGCCAGCCGCTCGAGCGGGCGCGCCACCGAACGGTCGGCGCGGCGTCCCAGTGTCAGGTCGATCACCGTGCCCGGCTTCAGGTCGTCGAGCGGCACCGCATCCGCGACGAGGCTCGCCGCCTGCGCCGCGTCGTTCCGGCCGACGCCTGCGCGCTGAAGCATCGCCCCGAACGAATCGCCGTCTCCCAAGGTCGCGGTCAGCTCGACCACCGGGCGCTCGGGCGCATCGGTCAGCGGCGCGACGAGGTCGTTCGCCGCCAGCCGCCGCCCGGTCGACGCGCCGAAGGCCAGCGGCGCGATCGACAGCGTCCGCGCTTCCTCGAACTCCGCGCCCGCCAGCGGCGCGGGCGTCATCCCCGGCAACGGGCGCAGCGTCGGTGCCATCAGCCAGGTCGCGGTGCAGAGAGCCGTACACGTCGCCACCCCGCGCCACCACGCGCGCGTCCCGATCTGCGTGCCGAGATCGGGCACCCAGTCGAGATGCGCCACGCGACCCCGCGCACGATCGAGCACCGACTGGTCCGCGATCGGCACCAGCGCACGCCCGAACGACCGCGTTCCCGCGGCGCCCGCCATTTCCATGCCCTGTTGTTCGCGCAAGAACACGCGCCAGCCCCCGAACGCAAAGTCCGCCGGGCACCCCCCGACGCAGGTGGATTCGTTGTGGGGACGACATGCTAAAGTCAAATTAACCCGGTCCGCCCGCACGTTGTGCCGCGCCCAGCCGTGGCGCGCGTGCGACGGACGGCCAAGTCGTCGGAATCGATCGCGAAAACCGGTTGCGCATCGCCGCCGCACCCCCGATGTTCGTCCTATCATGCACGCACGCGACGGGGCACGGATCACCGCGGTCCTTGGACCCACCAACACCGGCAAGACGCACCTCGCGGTCGAACGGATGTGCGCGCACTCCAGCGGCATGATCGGCTTTCCGCTACGTCTCCTCGCGCGCGAGGTCTATGACCGCGTCGTCGCGATCAAGGGCGCAAGCCAGGTCGCGCTCATCACCGGCGAGGAGCGGATCTGCCCCCCCGACGCGCGCTGGTTCCTGTGCACCATCGAGAGCATGCCCGTAGACCGCGACCTCGCGTTCGTCGGGATCGACGAGGCGCAGCTTGGCGCGGACATGGAGCGTGGCCACGTCTTCACCGATCGCCTGCTCCACGCGCGCGGTCGCGAGGAGACGATGATCCTGGGCTCCGCCACGATCAAGCCGCTCGTCCGCGCATTGGTGAAGGAGGCCGAGATCGTCGAGCGCCCGCGCTTCTCGACGCTCACCTATGCCGGCGCCAAGAAGCTGAGCCGCCTGCCCAAGCGCTCCGCGATCGTCGCGTTCAGCGCGGAGGAGGTCTATGCGGTCGCCGAGATGCTGCGCCGCCTGCGCGGTGGCGCCGCGGTCGTGATGGGCGCGCTGTCGCCCCGCACCCGCAACGCGCAGGTCGCGATGTTCCAGGCGGGCGAGGTCGATTATCTCGTCGCCACCGACGCGATCGGGATGGGGCTCAACATGGACGTCGCACATGTCGCGTTCGGCGGGCTCTCCAAGTTCGACGGCCATCGCCGCCGCCGGCTGACCGTCGCCGAGATGGCGCAGATCGCGGGCCGCGCGGGCCGGCACCAGCGCGACGGCACCTTCGGTGCGCTCGTCGAGGACGGCCCCGGCGCGTTCCTGCCCGAGGAGGTCCTCGCGATCGAATCGCACCGCTTCCCACGGCTCGACCATCTCTACTGGCGCGACGGCAAGCCCGACCTGTCGAGCGTCGACGCGCTCATCCACGCGCTCGAGCGCCGCCCCGAACCCGGCCCGCTTCGCGCCGCCCCGCAAGCGACCGACCTCGCGGTCCTCAAGCGCCTCGCCGACGAACCCTGGGTCCGCGATCGCGCGCGCCGCCCGTCGATGGTCTCGCGGCTCTGGGCGGCGTGCGGGGTCCCCGATTTCGGCAAGTCCGGGATCGATCCGCATGCGCGCTTCGTCAGCCGACTGTTCGGGCATCTGAGCGAAGACAACGGCTACATCCCGCACCAGTGGTTCGCGGACGAGGTCGCGCGGCTCGACCGCATCGACGGCGATGTCGAGACGATCGCGGGCCGCGTCGCGCATGTCCGCAGCTGGGCTTATATCGCGCAGCGCCCGGACTGGCTCGCCGATCCCGCGCACTGGGCGGAGCGCACCCGCGCGATCGAGGAGCGGCTGTCCGACGCGCTCCACGCCGGCCTGACGCAGCGTTTCGTCGACAAGCGCACCACCGCGCTGATCCGTCGGATCGGCAAGGATTCGGGCGCCCTCCCCGTCACGATCGGCGCGCAGGGCGAGGTGATGGTCGAGGATCATGCGATTGGCCGGCTCGAGGGGTTCCGCTTCCATGTCGCGGCCGACGCGCGCGCGGGCGACCGCCGCCTGCTCCTCGCCGCCGCGGAAACGCATCTCGGCGTCGAGCGTGCGCGCCGCGGCGCCGCGCTCGTGGAGGCGGACGACGCCGCGTTCGCGCTCGACGGCGATCTCGTGCGGTGGGACGGGCTCGCGATCGCACGGCTCGATCCCGGACGCGTGCTCTCGCAACCGCGCATCGTTCTCGATCGCGCGCTCGACTGCCTCGACCGCGCCCAGCGCGAGCGTATCGACGCGCGTGTCGACGCGTGGCTCGCACAGGCGATCGCGCGCGCGCTTCCCGCGCTCCCCCGCCTCGCCGCGCTCGCGCGCGAGACCGATGCCGGTTCGTCGCTGCGCAGCATCGCTACCGCGGTCGAGGCGGGCGCAGGCGTTGCCGACCGGCTGGCGCTGCGCACCGCGATCGAGGCGATCGACCCCTTCGCGCGCAAGCGCCTGCGCGCGCTCGGTGTCACGATCGGCGCGCTCGACCTGTTCGTCCCCGCCGCGCTGCGCCCCGGTGCGTCGACGTTGCGCCACACCCTGCTCGCCGTCGCCGCGCGCGATCCGGGCCCGCCCCCCACGCCGGGCGCGACCGTCCTCCCCCGCGGTGCGCCCGGCGCGACGCTCGCCTGGGGCTACCGCCCGATCGCGCTCCAGGCCGTCCGCATCGATCTCGTCGAGCGGATCGCGCGCGCGGCGCATGACGCGCGCACCGGCCGCGCCGCCTTCGCCCCTGATCCCGCGCTCGCCACCTCGATCGGCGTCACCCCCGTCACCTTCGCGCGACTGATGGCGGAGCTCGGCTTCCGCCCCCTCCGCGGCGACGACACGCGCTGGGAATGGCGCGGCCGCGCCGTCGCGAAGCGCGCGCCGGTCGATCCCAAGGGCGCGTTCGCCGCGCTCGCGGAGCTGCGCCTTGGCTGACGCGAGTACGTCTGGCGCCTCGATGCGGATCGACCGGTTCCTCTGGTTCGCCCGGCTGACCAGGACGCGCAGCGCGGCACAGGCGCTCGCGGGCGACGGCCATCTCCGCCTCGACGGCCGCGCGATCGATCGCGCGCATTGCCCGGTGCGCATCGGCAATATCCTCACCTTCGCGCAACGTGGCCGCGTCCGCATCGTCCGCGTCGAGGCGCTCCCCGCCCGCCGCGGCCCGCCCGCGGAGGCCGGCGCCTGCTACATCGATCTCGCTGCAAACGTCTCGCAGGATGCGCCCCAAGATTGACGCGCTGTTTCGCGAGGCATAGCAGACCCTTCACACGTACCGTTTAGGGAAACCGGGACATGACCTACGTCGTCACCGACGCCTGCATCCGCTGCAAGTATATGGACTGCGTCGAGGTGTGCCCCGTCGACTGTTTCTATGAGGGCGAGAACATGCTCGTCATCAACCCCAGCGAGTGCATCGACTGCGGCGTGTGCGAGCCCGAATGCCCCGCCGAGGCGATCCTGCCCGATACCGAGAACGGCCTCGAACAGTGGCTGGAGCTCAACAACACCTTCTCCGCGCAATGGCCCAACGTCACCCGCAAGGCGGACCAGACCCCCGCCGATGCCGACGAGCACAAGGGCGAAGAGGGCAAGTACGACAAGTTCTTCTCGCCCGAACCCGGCGCGGGCGACTGATAATGCCCGAAGCCCGGCACGGGCGATCTACCATTCACTGCGATCGCCGTACGCTGCTCACCGCGGGCGCGGCGATCGCCACCGCCGCCGCGCTGCCGTCCTGGGCGCGCGGCCTTGCGTCGATCCCCAAGCCGACACGCGAGGCGATGGTCCCGGTCAAGGGCGGTCGCGTCTATGTCCGCGTAAACGGCGACCTTGCCGGCCCGCGCGCGCCGATCGTCTTCGTGCATGGCGGCCCCGGCGGCACCCACAACGCGCTGACCGAGGCGCTCGCGCTCGCCGACGAGCGCGCGGTGATCCTCTACGACCAGCTCGACAGCGGACGTTCCGACCACCCGCAGGATCCCGCCAACTGGACGGTTTCGCGCTTCACCGACGAGATGGAGGCGATCCGCACCGCGCTCGGCGTGGATCGCTGGCACGTCAGCGGGCACAGCTGGGGCGGCACGATCGCGCTCGAATATGGCGCGCGCCGCCCCGCCGCGCTCCGTGGCCTCGTTCTCGGCAGCCCGCTGATCTCGACACGCTCGTGGATCGCCGATGCGGACCTGCTGCGCACCCGCCTTCCCGCCGACGTCCAGACGACGCTCAAGGCCTGCGACACCCCCGCCCCGCCCGTCAAGGCCGCCTGCGATACCGCCACCCGCGCCTTCTATTCCGCGTTCAACGGCCGCGAACCGCGCACGAATGCACGCCTCGCCTATGATCGCACCGTCGGCGGCGAGGGCTTCAACCCCCGCCTCTACAACGCGATGTGGGGGGCCAGCGAATTCGTCGCGACCGGCACGCTCAGGGATTATGACGGCGAGCCGCTTCTCGCGAAACTCGACGGACGCCGCACGCTCTTCCTTGTCGGCCAGTATGACGAGGCCCGCCCCGAAACCGCGCTCGCCTTCGCACAGCGTGTCCCGGGCAGCGAGGTCGCGGTGGTCCCGGGCGGCGCGCACGGCATCTTCGGCGACCGGCCGGAGGAAAGCATCGCGATTCTGCGGACATGGTTGACACGGCAGGATGCTCTCCCCGCCTGATCGTCAGGAAACCTGCCGTTTTGCGGTGGTAATTTTATTACCAACATGCTACATACGTCCATGTCGGACGTGTGCTGCGCATCCGATTCCAGACGTGTGAACCTATGTTTCGTCGGTCACGCCTGCGGCCTCGCTGCCGCCGCGTTAGCCCACGGAATACGACCCGGAAAGGCCCAAAATGGCTGCCAAGGCTCTGTCCTTCGATGTCGGTGATTATGTCGTGTACCCCAAGCATGGGGTCGGCCGGGTGGTCGAACTGCTTAAACAGGAAATCGCAGGGATGCAGCTGGAGCTCTACGTGCTCCGGTTCGAGAAGGAGCGGATGACGCTCCGCGTGCCTACCAACAAGGCCGAGAGTGTCGGCATGCGCAAGCTGTCGTCGGACAAGACGATGCGCGAGGCGATGGAGACGCTCAAGGGCAAGCCCAAGGTCAAGCGCACCATGTGGTCCAGGCGTGCGCAGGAATATGAGGCGAAGATCAACTCGGGTGACCTGGTATCGATCGCCGAGGTGGTCCGCGACCTGTTCCGTGCCGACGACCAGCCCGAGCAGAGCTATTCGGAGCGCCAGATCTTCGAAGGCGCGACGAGCCGCCTCGCCCGCGAACTCGCCGCGATGGAGCAGATCGACGAGCCTGCCGCGCAGGAGAAGATCCTCGAGATCCTCCGTGCCGCCGCCGCGATCTACAACAAGGAGAAGGTGCCGGCCTGACGCCGTCATCTTGTCGCCGACTTGAAAAGGCCCGCGTCGACACCCGTCGCCGCGGGCCTTTTCGCAAACGTTGCGCGTCCATCCTTGCTGTGTTATCTAACCAATACACATAAGGAGGTCGCCATGCGCAGTTTCATCCTCGCCACGCTCGTTCCGCTCGCCGCCTGCGGCAATGGCGGCGACGATTCGCCCGGTGTTCCCTCCTCGGGATCGGGCACCAGCCGCGCCTTCGCGGTTTCCGGATTCGACGCGGTCGACTTGCGTGGACCCGACGATATCGACGTCCGCGTCGGGGCCGCCTTCTCGGTCCGTGCCGAGGGCGACCAGACCGCGCTCGATACGCTCAAGGTCGAGAAGGTCGGGAACACGCTGCGTGTCGGCCGCCGCGGCAAGTTCGGGTTCAGCTGGGGCAACAGCGGCAAGGTGCGCATTCTCGTGACGATGCCGCGGATCGCGAACGCCGACATCTCGGGCTCGGGTAACCTCGCGGTCGATCGCGCCGAAGGTGCGAAGTTCGATGGCGGCGTCGCCGGATCGGGTAACCTGACGGTCGGCACGCTCGCGGTGCAGTCCGCCGAACTGTCGATCGCCGGATCGGGCAACATCCGCGCCGCCGGCACCGCACGATCGCTCGAGATGTCGATCGCCGGGTCGGGCAACATCGACGCCCGCCGCGTCGCTGCCTCGCAGGCGGAGGTGTCGATCGCGGGCTCGGGTGACATCGCCGCCGCGGTCGATGGCCCCGCCTCGGTATCGCTGATGGGATCGGGGGACGTCGATCTGGGACCCAAGGCGCGTTGCAAGACCGACAAGATGGGATCGGGCACGGTGCGCTGCGGCGGCTGATCGCGCTTGCTCCCGGCGGGTCATCGGTGCGACGCTCGCGCGATGATCCGCCGCCTCTCCCTTGCCGCCGCCATCGCCCTGGTAGCATCCCCCGCTCCGGCACTCGCCGACGATCGCAGTTACGCCGTCGGCAGTTTCGATCGTGTCCGCGTCGACGGCCCCTTCGCGGTGACGATCCTCGTCAGCCAGTCCCCCGGCGCGCGCGCCAGCGGTGACCGCGCGATGATCGATCGGCTGAAGATCGAGGTCAACGGCACCACCCTCGTCGTCCGCATGGGCGTCGACGGCTGGGGCGAAGTCCCCCGCGCCGCTACCATCCGCCCCGCAACGATCACCCTGCGCACGCCACGCCTCACCTCGCTGATCGTCAACGCCGGCGCGCGCGTCCAGGCCGATCGCATGGTCGCGCAGAAGATCGACGTCGCCGTCTCGGGCAGCGGTACGCTGAGCGTCGCGCATGTCGAGGCAGATCAGGTCGGCGCCGCGCTCACCGGTACTGGTACGCTGACGCTCGCCGGCCGCGCCCAGCGTGCGCAGCTGGCTTTGATAGGTTCGGGCACGATCGACGCCACGAAGCTTGATACGTCGGACCTCATCGCCCGCCTGGACGGCACCGGCACGCTGAATGCTGCCGCCCGCTACACCGCCCGCACCGTCTCGAGCGGGCTCGGCACGATCGACGTCGCCGGCAACGCGAAATGCCAGATCACCTCGACCGGCGGCGGGCCGGTACGCTGCGGCCGCTGACTAGAGCGCCTCGCCGCTGAGTCGCTGGCACAGCATGTCGAGCTGGTCGAGCGTCGCATAGCCCAGCGTCAGCGTTCCGCCCTTGTCGCTATGGGACACACGCACGCTCAGCCCCAGCATATCCGCGAGTTGATGCTCCAGCGCAGCGATGTCGGTGTCCCCCGTCGTCGCCCCACCCGGGCCGTGGCTTCGCGGCTCCTTGCCCTTTTCGCCCCGCGCGAGCCGCTCGACCTGACGCACCGACAATCCTTCGGTCACGACGCGATCCGCCAGCCGCTCGACATCCTCGACGCCGATCAGGGCGCGCGCATGCCCCATCGTCAACGCGCCTTCCAACACCCGCGTCTGGATCGTCTGCGGCAGGTCGAGCAACCGCAGCAGGTTCGCGATATGGCTGCGCGACTTGTTGACGATCTTGGCCAACGCTTCCTGCGTATGCCCGAAATCGGCGAGCAGCCGCCGATAGGCTTCCGCTTCCTCGATCGCGTTAAGATCCTGCCGCTGAATATTTTCCAGCAGCGCGACTTCCAGCGTCTCCGCATCGCTGAAGTTGCGGACGATCACCGGAACCTCGTGAAGCCGCGCGCGCTGTGCCGCACGCCACCGTCGCTCGCCGGCGACGATCTGATAGTCATGCCCGTGCGGGCGGACGACGATCGGCTGGATCAGCCCGCGTTGCGCGATCGACGCCGCCAGCTCGTCAAGCGCCGCCTCGTCGAACCGCCGGCGCGGCTGGTCGGGATGCGGCGACAGTGCCCCCACCGGCAGCATCCGCACGCCCGGTGCGGTTCCCGCCTCGCGTGCCGGCACCTCGTCCGACGCGATGTCGCCCAACAGCGCACTCAACCCACGGCCGAGCCCCGCACGCGGCTTGCGCACCTCGCTCATGCCGCCGCCTTCGTCTGCGGCAGCCGCCCGATCAACTCGCGCGCCAAGGCGATATACGCCTCCGACCCCGCACAGCGATGATCGTAGATCAGCGCTGGCAAGCCATGGCTCGGCGCTTCGGACAGCCGTACATTGCGCGGGATCACCGTCTCGAACACAACGCGTCCGAGCACCGCACGAACGTCGTTCGCCACCTGTTCGGTCAGCCGGTTGCGCCGATCGTACATCGTCAGCGCGACCCCCAGGATCGACAGTGAGGGATTGAACCGGTTGCGGATCCGCTCGACCGTCGTCAGCAGCTGGCTCAGCCCCTCGAGCGCAAAAAATTCGCATTGCAAGGGCACCAGCAACGCATCCGCCGCGATCATCGCGTTCATGGTCAACAGTCCAAGCGACGGCGGACAATCGACCAGCACGATATCCCACTGGTCGCGCTCGCTCGCCAGCGCCCGGTCGAGCCGGTGCGTCCGCGCGTCCAGATCGACCAGTTCGATCTCGGCTCCCGAGAGGTCCACCGTCGCCGGCACGATATCGAGTCTCGGGATTCCGGTGCCGATCGCGGCATCCTCGATCCGGGTGTCACCGATCAGCACATCGTAGCTGGAGAGCCCGCGCTTCGACTGCCCGATCCCGAGCCCCGTCGACGCATTGCCCTGCGGATCGAGGTCGATCAGCAGCACGCGCATCCCTGTCGCCGCGAGCGCGGTCGCCACGTTGATCGCGGTCGTCGTCTTGCCGACGCCCCCCTTCTGGTTCGCGATCGCGATCCGCATCATCGCCTGCCGACCTTTTCCGCTACGACGATCACCGAGTCCGGATCGGTAAGGCTCTGTTCCACGTGAAACACTCCTCGCCATGTTCTTTGTGCATCGGCCAGCTCCTCGCGACCGTTGCGCCCACGATGTAGCAGAAAACGCGTCGAAGGACGCGCTATCTTCGCCGCCATTGCGAATAGCCCATCGATAGATGCCACGGCGCGTGCCGAAATCGTCTCCGCCGCGACCGTCAGCCCATCCACCTTCTTCTGAACGACCGTAGCGCGATGCTCCGCACCTATCGCTGCAATCACCGCAGTCAGGAAATCCGCGCGCTTCCGTCGGGGCTCGACCATCACGATCGTACGCTCCGACAATGCCGCTACTATTAGCCCCGGGAAGCCACCGCCGGTTCCGATATCCACCCAGACCCCGTGACGGTCGCCATCCAGCGCGAGCAACTGCGCGGAATCGACGACATGCCGCGCCCAGATCTGCGCAACGGATGTAGACGCAATCAGATTCTGTCGGGAAGTTTCCTCGACCACCCTATCGACGACGTACCGCACCGCGTCGAACTTTTCCGGATAGCGCTCGCGCATCCACGCCGTCGCCTCATCCTCGGTCATGCGGCAATACGTTTCACGTGAAGCAGGATAGCGCTCAATGCCGCGGGCGTGATCCCTGGGATCCGCGACGCCTGGTCGAGCGTCTCCGGGCCGGCCTTGGTCAGTCGCTCGATCATTTCCAACGATAGTCCCGGTACGTGTCCAAACCCCTCCAGCGCTGCAAGCGACATTGCATGCCCTGCCCGCCGCTCGACGATCTCGGCTGCCTGCCGCTCGAGATACGGCGCATACCGGATGTCCTCGACAACCTCCGCGACCAGATCATCGTCGATCCCGGCGAGAAAATCGTCCTCGCGATTCCACGTCCCGGACCGGATGGCAGCAACCGCGCCTTTCGCTTCGCCCAGCATCGCCCGCACCGAGTCGCGGTCGTCCTCCCGTCGACGATTGAAGGCGATCCGCGCATCACCCAAACAACCGAGCGCCTTTGCTGTATCGCTCAACCGTGTAGCCGCATTGTCAGCGCGCAGTGCCAACCGGTACTCCGCGCGGGCCGTCAGCATCCGGTACGGCTCGGTCACACCCTGCAGGACGAGGTCATCGACCATCACCCCGATGTAGGAATTGCTCCGCTCCGGCCGATATTCGGCCAGTCCCAGCGCCTCGGCCGCGGCGTTGCATCCTGCGACCAACCCTTGCGCTGCAGCTTCTTCATACCCGGTCGTACCGTTGACCTGCCCCGCCAGAAACAGCCCGGACACCGATCGCACAGCCAATCGCGTATCCAGGCATCGCGGATCGACATGGTCATATTCCACCGCATAGCCCGGCTCGATGATCGCAGCGCGCTCCAGCCCGGGAATTGTCCGCACCATCGCATGTTGCACGTCGACGGGCAGCGACGTCGAAATTCCATTGGGATAGATCGTGGCGTCGTGGAGCCCCTCGGGTTCGAGGAATATCTGATGTGAATCCCGGTCGGCGAACCGGTGGATCTTGTCCTCGATCGAGGGACAGTATCGCGGCCCCTGCCCCGCGATATCGCCCGAAAACAGCGGCGAGCGATGAAGCGAGGCGGCGATCAGTGCATGCGTCTCGGGCGTCGTGCGAGTGATCGCGCACGCCACTTGCGGCACCTCCCCACGCACAGACATCGGCGACATCGTCCAGTGGTGCGCGTCCGATCCCTGTCGCTCCGTCCGCGCCCAATCGATCGTACGACCGTCGATCCGGGGCGGTGTGCCCGTCTTCAATCGTGCGATCGGAAGATCCATTTCGTGCAGATCCGCCGCCAGGCGCGTCGCCCCACGTTCTCCGATCCGGCCGCCCTGCTCCCGCTCCTCGCCGCGAAACAGTCGTCCACCAAGAAACGTGCCTGTCGCCAGCACGACGGCGCGCGCGGCGATCGCGGTCCCATCGCCCAGAACGACCCCGGTGACGCGCAATCCGACCAGCGTCAGCCGAACGACTTCACCCTCGACGATCGCCACGCCGGGTTGTGCCTTCACCGCGTTGCCGACCGCACGGGAAAACAGCCGTCGATCGGCCTGGACGCGCGGGCCGTGTACCGCCAGCCCCTTGCTGCGATTCAACATGCGGTGGTGGATCGCGGCCCGGTCCGCCCCGCGCCCGATCACCCCGTCGAACGCATCGACCTCGCGCACCAGATGGCCTTTGCCCACGCCCCCGATCGCGGGGTTGCATGACATCGCACCGATCATGTCCGCACGCATCGTGACGAGCGCGACGCGAGCGCCACGGCGCGCGGCGATGGTCGCGGCCTCGACGCCGGCATGGCCGCCGCCGACGATCAGAACATCGAACTGCATCGTCATTCGCTAAGCGAACCGCACCGCACTGTCAAAAAAAGCTCGGCGACTTGATGTTCCACGTGGAACATCACTTCCCGATACAGAATTGCCCGAACAGCGCATCGAGCATCGCTTCGGTCGCATCGACCCCGGTGATCGCCGCCAGCGCCCGCGCCGCTACACGCAGATGCTCGCTGACGAGCAACAGGTCCTCATCGCACGCGGCGTCTCCAAGCGCCACACGCGCCTCGTCCACCAGACGCCGCTGCCGCGCATTATACGCCGGACGATCGGCGATCGGCCGGTCGAGCGCCTCCACCGCTCCCCATAATGCCGCCACGCTGTCCGGCCATCGCACCGAAACACCCATGGCCGTCAAGGGTGCCGGTCCCCGCTCATCGGCTCGCGACCATACCCACAAGGCCCGTTCGGCCGTCGGCATAGTCTCGCCCAGCCACAACACCAGGTCCGCCGCGTCGATCGCACCCTTGGCGCGCGCGATCCCGATCGCCTCGATCGGGTCGTCCGTCGCCTCCGTCAGCCCCGCGGTATCGACGATCAGATAAGCCCGGCCGTTGCGCTGCACCGGCGCCTCGACCCGGTCGCGGGTCGTTCCCGCGATCGGCGATACGATCGCCGCCTCACGCTCGACCATCGCATTGAACAGCGAAGACTTCCCCGCATTGCGCGGCCCCGCCAGAACCACACGCATGCCCTCGCGCAGCCGCTCGACCGACGGCCGCGACAGCGCGCGGTCCATATCCGCGCGCAGCATCGCGATCTCCGGCCGTGCACGTGCCAGCGACACGGTCGATACATCGTCCTCGTCGGAAAAATCGATCTGCGTTTCCACCCCTGCGGCGATCAGCATCGCCCGGTCCAGCCAACCCGACACTTCGGCGCCCAGACGTCCCTCGACGCTCGCGATTGCCGCCCGCCGTCCCGTTTCCGTTTCCGCCGCCAAAAGGTCCGCCAGCCCCTCCGCCTGCGCCAGGTCGATCCGCCCCCGCGTCAGCGCGCGCCGGGTGAACTCTCCCGCCTCCGCCATCCGCAACCCGGCGCGCGCACCCAACGCCGCCTCCACCGCCGCGACGACCGCGCGCCCGCCATGGCAATGGAACTCGACCAGATCCTCGCCCGTGGCCGTCGCGGGGCCGGGAAACACCAGCACCAGCGCGCGATCCAGCACCAGCCCGTCCTCCGCCCGCAGCGTCCGAAGCGCCGCATGGCGCGGTTCGGGCAGTCGTCCGCCGCACAACAGTCTGGCCACCGCGATCGCATCCGGTCCGCTGATCCGGATCACCGCGATCGCGGCGGGGGGACGTCCGCTCGATACTGCGAAGATCGTGTCCGTCTCAGCCACCCGGCTTCGTGCCGCTCTCGAACATCCGCCGCCACATCGTCATCCCGGCTTCGCCCATCGGGGCCCAGCTCTTCATCATCCCCTCGAGCAGTTCAGGGCGCACCTGCCCCTCCATCGCGTCGCCCAACATCGCCAGATAGCGCTCGTGGAGCGGGGTCATGTCGGGCAGCCCCATCACGCGGCGCGCCTCCTCCGGCGTGCAATCGACCTCGACGTTGATCTTCATGGGCTGCGGCCTCCCTTCAGCGCACCAGCGCGGCGCGATAGCTTCGCGCCATGTATGCGCGCGACACCGCCCCGATCGCAACGCCCGTCCACTATCGATCGTCCGCGGCACCATTTCCGGGCCGATCGCGTTATCTAGCAAACCGGATGCCCACGCCTCCGCCGGAGACCCGATGATGACGACGATGATCCCGATCACCACCCTCGACGGCGCCGAAACCTTCGATGCCTATCGCGCCGACCCCGCCGGCACGCCCAGGGCCGCGATCGTCGTGATCCAGGAGATCTTCGGGGTGAACGCCGGCATCCGCCGCAAGTGCGATACGCTCGCGGAGGCCGGTTATCTCGCGCTGGCGCCCGATCTGTTCTGGCGGCTCGGACCCGGCATCGAGCTCGATCCCGACGTGAAGCCCGAAATGGATCGCGCGCTCGCGCTGATGGGCGAGTTCGATCAGGACGCCGGGATCCGCGATATCGAGGCGACGATCCGCGCGGCCCGCGCTGCGCTCGGCGACGGCGGCAAGGTAGGCGTCGTCGGCTATTGCCTGGGAGGTCGCCTTGCCTTCATGACTGCGGCGCGTACCGATATCGACGCCAGCGTCGGCTATTACGGCGTCGGCATCGATGGCCTCCTTGGCGAGAAGCACGCGATCGCGCACCCCGTCCTCCTCCACATTCCCGAGGACGATCACTTCGTCGACAAGGCGACGCAGGCGAAGATGCACGAGGGGCTGGACGATCACCCCAGGATCACGCTCCACGATTATCCCGGCGAGGACCACGGTTTCGCGACCGAGTTCGGCGCGCGCCGCTCTGCAGCGTCTGCCGAACTGGCGGACGAGCGTACCGCCGCGTTCTTCGCCGAGCATCTCGGCTGATATGAAAACGGCCCCGGCGATGGTCGCCGGAGCCGTTTCGATCCGTCATGTCGGCGCGATCACCCGAACAGGCTGACGATCCCCAGCGTCTCGCCGGTGCCGACCCAGCCCTCGTAGATCATCTTGATCGCGACCAGCAGGATCACCCCCAGTCCGATATAGGCGATCCAGCGATACCGATCGATGATCCGCGCGATGAAGTTCGCCGCCAGCCCCATCAGCGCGACCGACAGCAGCAGCCCGACGACCAGGATCCCCGGATGCTCGCGTGCCGCGCCCGCCACCGCCAGCACATTGTCGAGGCTCATCGACACGTCCGCCACCGCGACCGCCCACGCCGCCCCCGCGAAACTCTTCGCCGAGGACAATCCGGAGCGCTCGTCGCCCGCCACTTCGTCCGATCCGGGATTGTGCCCGCCCGCCCGGATCTCGCGCCAGAACTTCCAGCTCACCCAAAGCAGCAGCAGACCGCCCGCGAAGATCAGCCCGACGATTCCCATCAGCCACGTCACGATCAGCGCGAAGAAGATCCGCAGCACCAGTGCGGCGCTGATCCCGATCAGGATCACCTTCTTACGCTGGTCCGAAGGCAGCCCCGCCGCCAGTGCCCCGACGACGATCGCATTGTCCCCTGCGAGCACTAGGTCGATCATCAGCACCGAACCGAACGCCGCCAACGCGGCAGGTTCGGTGATGTTGGAGAAATCAGCGAGGATATTGTGCCAAATGTCGCCGAGCGAGCCCGGCCCCTGGACCCCGTGCGCCGCCGCGGCGGACAGCAATGTGAACAGCATCAGATGATCGACTCCCGGAAATACGCGACGGTCTGCATCGGATCGTAGAACCGGTGCAGCAACCCGCGCCACGCCTCATAGCGGTCCGACGTGCGGAAGCCATCCCGGTGCGCGGCGATGTCGCTCCATTGCACCAGCAGCAGATAGGTTCCGGGCGTCTCCGCCGCCGGACGAACCTCGATCCCATGGAACCCCGGCGACGCGGCGATCAGCGCCCGCGCATCGCGCATCGCAGCTTGGAAGGCGGAGGTTTCGTCCGGGCGGACATGAAGGAGCGCATGTTCGAGGATCATGGCCCGGAATCCTACCCGTTTGCCCCGAACCTGTCGAAGCCTGTCCTGAGCGAAGTCGAAGGGGACCATCCTTCTTCCTTTCGCACACGCAAAAAAAGCGCGGGCAAAGCCCGCGCTCTCCGTTGGTCGGGGCCTTGCCCCGCCGGCCGGACCGATGCGAGTCCTGCGGCAACATGCCGCAGGCCGCATTCGGTCACTGATTCATGCTGTCGAAGAAGTCCTCGTTGGTCTTCGAATTCTTCATCTTGTCGAGCAGGAACTCCATCGCGTCGATCGTCCCCATCTGCATGAGGATCCGGCGCAGAACCCACATCTTGCTGAGCTTGTCCTTCTGGACCAACAGCTCTTCCTTGCGCGTGCCGCTCTTGCCGACGTCGAGTGCGGGGAAGACGCGCTTGTCCGCCACCTTGCGGTCGAGCACGATCTCGGAGTTGCCGGTGCCCTTGAACTCCTCGAAGATCACCTCATCCATCCGGCTGCCGGTATCGATCAGCGCGGTCGCGATGATCGAGAGCGAGCCGCCCTCCTCGATGTTGCGCGCCGCGCCGAAGAAGCGCTTGGGCCGCTGGAGCGCGTTGGCATCGACGCCGCCGGTCAGCACCTTGCCCGACGACGGCACCACGGTGTTGTAGGCGCGACCCAGCCGGGTGATCGAATCGAGGAGGATCACCACGTCCTTCTTGTGCTCGACCAGCCGCTTGGCCTTCTCGATCACCATCTCGGCTACCGCGACGTGACGCGTCGCGGGCTCGTCGAAGGTCGAGGAGACGACCTCGCCCTTCACCGATCGCTGCATGTCGGTCACTTCCTCGGGCCGCTCGTCGATCAGCAGGACGATCAGGAACACCTCGGGATGGTTGTCGGTGATGGCCTTGGCCATGTTCTGGAGCATCACCGTCTTGCCGACGCGCGGCGGCGCGACGATCAGCGTGCGCTGACCCTTGCCCTGCGGCGAGACGATGTCGATGACGCGCGCCGACTTGTCCTTCTGCGTCGGATCATAGGGATCCAGCGTCAGCTTCTCTTCCGGGTACAGCGGCGTGAGGTTGTCGAAATTGACGCGGTGGCGCACCGCCTCGGGATCGTCGAAATTGACCGCGGTCAGCTTGGTCAGCGCGAAATAGCGCTCGCCGTCCTTCGGCCCGCGGATCTCGCCTTCGACAGTGTCGCCGGTGCGCAGGCCGTGCTTGCGAACCTGGTTGGGCGAAACGTAGATGTCGTCGGGGCCCGCCAGATAGTTCGCCTGCGGGCTGCGCAGGAAGCCGAACCCGTCGGACAGCACCTCGATCGTGCCCTCGCCCATGATCTGCTCGCCATTCTCGGCCTCGACCTTCAGGATCGCGAACAGCAGGTCCTGCTTGCGCAGCGTGGAGGCGCTCTCGACGCCCAGTTCCTCCGCCATGCTGACCAGGTCGGCGGGGGTCTTCTTCTTCAGTTCTTTGAGATGCATGGGGAGTTTTCCGGTGGCGCGAACGCGCGTCTGCATAAGGAGGGTTCGGCCGGCGATGGGGAATCGCACGAAGGAAGACCGAACCGGCAGCGAGGGACGACGCACCCGGTGGGCCACGCCGTCACGGCGACCTAGGTTTCACGCCCGCGCAAGTCAAGGCTCTCCCTTCCCTTATCCGGCCCTGCCCTTATCCAGGAGACACGCCGGTCAGAACGGCTTCACGATCACCAGGATCACGATCAGCGCGGTCATCAGCGCGGGAACCTCGTTCAGCGCGCGCAACCGCTTGCCCGACAGCGTCGGCTTGCCAGCCGCCAGCCGCTTGGCATAGCCGATCATCCAGCCGTGATAGCCCGACAGGATCAGCACCAGCGCGATCTTCATGTGGAGCCAGCCCAGCCCCGGCACCCCGCTCGCGATCCCCGCGTTCAGCGCCAGCGCGATGCCCAGCACCCACACCACTACCATCGCCGGCGTCAGGATGATCCGACGCAGCTTGCCCTCGCGCTCGACCCAGCGCGCTTCCTCGGCCGCGTCGCCGAGCCCTTCCTGATGATAGACCAGATAACGCGGCAGCATGAACAGCCCCGCCATCCAGAACACCACGAAGATCAGGTGCGCCGCCTTCACCCAGTCGTATGCGGCCCCCAGGAAACCGGCGATCATCATCCGCGAACCCTTTCGAGCAGCCGTTCGACATGCGCGATCGGCGTATGCTGGTCGATCCCATGGCCCAGGTTGAACACATGCGGCCGCGCAACGAACGCGCTCAGGATCCGGTCGATCCCCGCATCGAGCGCGTCGCCGCCCGCGATCAGCGCGAGCGGATCGAGATTGCCCTGCACCGGCAGCCCCGGCGGCAGCATCGCATCCGCCCAGGCGGGGTCGACCGTTTCGTCCAGCCCGATCGCATCGACCCCGGTCTCGCGCGCATAGGCGGGCAGCTTGCCCCCCGCGCCCTTGGGAAAGCCGATGATGACGACGTCGGGGCAACGCGCGCGCAGCCCGGTGACGATCGCGGCGTTGGGCGCGATCACCCAACGCTCGAACTGCGCCGGGCTCAGCGATCCCGCCCAACTGTCGAACAACTGCACCGCCTCGACGCCCGCCTCGACCTGTTTCGCCAGATAGTCGATCGTCATGTGGACGATCGCATCGACGATCGCCTGAAACGCCTCAGGATCGCCGTACGCATAGCGCCGCGTCTCGCCCTGGTCGCGACTGCCCTGACCCGCGACCATGTACGTGGCGACCGTCCAGGGCGATCCTGCGAAGCCCAGGAACGTCGTCGTCGCCGGCAGCGCCGCCGCCACCCGCACGACGGTCGCATAGACCGGGTCGAGCCGCGTCTGCACGCGATCGAGCGACGCCAGCGCCGCGTCGACCAGCGGCGGCGCAAGCCGCGGCCCCTCGCCAACCCCGAACGACAGGTCCTGCCCCAGCGCCCACGGCACCATCAGGATATCGGAGAACAGGATCGCGCCATCGAACCCGAACCGGCGGATCGGCTGCAGCGTCACCTCCGCCGCCGCCTCCGGATCGGTCGCGAGCGCGAGGAACCCGCCCTTCTCCGCCCGCAGCGCCCGGTATTCGGGTAGATAGCGGCCCGCCTGCCGCATCAGCCACACCGGCGGGCTCGCGTGCCTGGTCCCCTTCAGGGTCGACAGAAGCAGTTTCTCGGTCAGCGCAGGCCGTCCCTTCTTCAATAAGAAGAATCTTTAAAGAGGATGTTGATTCAGTAGGCGCGTGGGTTGCGGGGCTTATGCGGCAATCCCGGAAATGCCAACAGCTTGCGCTTCGCCAACCCGCGATTGTGCGTCGATTCGACGAATCCGCCCCCGTTATCCACAGGCTGTGGACCGATCTTGTGACAGTGGAGGCAATTGTGGACAAGTCCCGGTCTGTCCACTGCGACAGACGCGCTTTCCGACAGGCGCAAGTTACGCTAGCCCTCGTCCCCATGTTATCCACAGATCGGTTCTGACAACGTTGGCACGCCTTCATCTCCACCTCCTCTCGGACTCCACCGGCGAGACGCTGGAGAACATCGCCAAGGCAGCGCTGGCGCAATATGACGATGTCGAGACGACGCGGCATTTCTGGCCGATGGTCAGGACCGAGACACATCTCGACCGCATCCTCCAGGAAATCGCGCAGAATCCCGGGCTCGTCATCTTCACGCTGGTGAACCCCGCGCTGCGCCGTGCGCTCGAACAGCGCTGCTCCGCACTCGCGCTCCCCGCGGTCGCCCCGCTCGATCCGGTCAACGATGCGCTGTCCGCGCTGCTCGGGCAGCAGGCCAAGGCGCGCCCCGGCCGTCAGCATGCGCTCGACGCCGCCTATTTCGCGCGGGTCGATGCGATCCAGTTCACGATCGCGCATGACGACGGGCTGCTTTCGGAGGAATGGGAGGAGGCGGACATCGTGCTGGCGGGCGTCAGCCGCTCGTCGAAGACCCCGACCTCGATCTACCTCGCCAATCGCGGCTACAAGACCGCCAACATTCCCGTCGTCGTCGAAAGCCCGCCGCCGAAGATCCTCTACACGCTGAAGAACCCGCTCGTCGTCGGGCTGACGACCAGCGCGGACCGGCTGATCGCGATCCGTCGCAACCGGCTGTTGTCGCTCAACCAGGCCGCGGTCACCGATTATGTCGACCAGGACGCGGTGAAGCGTGAGATCGCGTTCGCGCGGCGGATGTTCGCGGACAATGGCTGGCCGGTGATCGACGTCACCCGCCGCTCGATCGAGGAAACCGCCGCCGCGATCATATCGCTGTGCAATGAAAGACGAGAATTGGGCAACGATCGCCGGGAGACACGAAAATCGCACTGATACTCGCCTCGCAGAGCGCATCGCGCCGCGCGATGTTGTCCGCCGCGGGCGTCGCCTTCTCCGCGGAGGCCGCCCATGTCGACGAGGATGCCGCCAAGGCGTCGCTTGCGCACCTGTCCCCGCGCGACCTGGCCGACGCGCTCGCCGAGCTGAAGGCGCTCAAGGTGTCCGCGCGTCATCCCGGCTATCTGGTCCTCGGCTCGGATTCGGTCGCGGTGCTCGATGACGGGACGATCCTCGACAAGCCGACCTCGCGCGAGGACGCCGCCGACCATCTGTCGCGCATGTCGGGCAAGCGACACGATCTCGTCAGCGCCGCGGTGATCGCGGAGAACGGCCGGGCCGTCTGGCGCATCGTCGATCGCGCGAAGATGGTCGTCCGTCCGCTGTCCCCGGCTTTCATTCAGGCGTATCTGGACGCCGAATGGCCGGCGATCTCCGGATGCGTCGGCTGCTACCGGATCGAGGGGCCGGGTGCGCAGCTTTTCACGCGGATCGACGGCAGCCAGTTCACCGTGCTCGGCCTCCCGCTGCTTCCGGTGCTCGACTATCTGCGCACCCGCGACCATCTCCCCGCATGACCGGCGAAACCCGATGACCAGACCCTATGCCGAGGTGATCGGCGATCCGATCGCCCACTCCAAATCCCCCGCGATTCACCGCTTCTGGCTCGACGCGCTCGGCATCGACGCGGACTACCGCGCCTGCCACGTCGCCCCCGATGCGCTCGCGGGCTATTTTGCCGAACGTCGCGCGGATTCGGCGTGGCGCGGCTGCAACGTCACCGTCCCGCACAAGGTCGCCGCGCTCGACCATGTCGAGGATCGCGGCGACGTCCGCACCTCGATCGGCGCGATCAACACCGTGATCCGCGACGGCGACGCGCTGGTCGGCACCAATACCGACGCCGCCGGCTTCTACGCGCCGATCGCCGACCTCGATCTCGCGGGCCGCCCGGTCGCGGTGATCGGTGCGGGTGGCGCGGCGCGCGCGGTGTTGTTCGCGTTGTCGCGGCTGGGCGTCGGCCGCGTCACGATCCTCAACCGCACGCCGCTGAAAGGGGCCGCGCTCCTCGCCACCTTCGGCCTCAAGGGCGACGCGCTCCCCCTCACTGCCTCGCTCCCCCCCGCTGTGCTCCTCGTCAACACCAGCACGCTCGGCATGGCGGGCCAGCCCCCGCTCGACCTCGACCTGTCACCGCTCCCCCACGACGCACTCGTCTACGACATCGTCTACGCCCCCCTCGAAACCCCCCTCCTCGCCGCCGCCCGCGCCCGCGACCTCGACACCGTCGATGGGCTGGAGATGCTGATCGGCCAGGCCGCGGTCGCGTTCGAGCTCTTCTTCGGTGCCCACCCCCCGCGCGATCGCGATGCCGAACTCCGCGCGCTGCTGACGGCATGACGAAAGTCCTCGGCCTCACCGGCTCGATCGGCATGGGCAAGTCCACCGTCGCCGCGATGTTCGCGGACGAGGGCGTGCCTGTGTTCGACGCCGACGCCGAGGTCCACCGCCTCCAGGGTCCCGGCGGTGCGGTGGTCGCCGCGATCGAGGCACGCTTCCCCGGCACCACCGGCCCCGCCGGGGTCGACCGCGCCACGCTTGGCAGCGCAGTCCTTGGTGACGATGCCGCGATGAAGGCGCTCGAGGCGATCGTCCACCCCGCCGTCGCTCGGGAGCGCGCCGCCTTCCTCGCCGCTCACGCCGAGTCGCCGCTCGTCGTCTTCGACATCCCCCTCCTGTTCGAGACCGGCGGCGAGAAATCGGTCGATACGGTCGCGGTCGTCTCCGCCGCCGCCGACATCCAGCGCGCCCGCGTCCTCGCCCGCCCGGGCATGACGCCCGAAAAATTCGCCACGATTCTCGCGCGTCAGCTCCCCGACGCCGACAAGCGCGCCCGCGCCGATTTCGTGATTGCCACCGACACCCCACCCGACGCGACCCGCGGGCAAGTCCGCCGCGTCGTCGCTTGCCTCTCGCGCGACGAAGGCCGATAACCTCGGCCATGCGGGAAATCGTCTTCGACACCGAAACCACCGGGCTCAGCTTCTCGGGCGGCGACCGGATGGTCGAGATCGGCTGTGTCGAGCTGGTCAACCGCGTCGAAACCGGACGCACGTTCCACGCCTATTACAATCCAGAGCGTGACATGCCGGTCGAGGCGTACAACGTCCACGGCATCTCGGCCGCGTTCCTCTCGGATAAGCCGCTGTTCCACGCGGGCGCCGACGACCTCCTGGAGTTTCTCGGCGACGCACCGCTGATCGCGCACAATGCCGGGTTCGACTTCGGCTTCCTCAACGGCGAGCTGAAGAAGTGCGGGCGCGACATCGTTCACCTGTCGCGGATGACGGACACGCTCCAGATCGCCCGCCAGCGGCATCCCGGCGCCAAGCACACGCTCGACGCACTCTGCTCGCGCTACGGCGTCGATCGCTCGCACCGCGTGCTCCATGGCGCGCTGCTCGACGCACAGTTGCTGTCGCAGGTCTATGTCGAGCTGATGGGCGGACGCCAGATCGGCCTCGGCCTGGTCGCGGACGTCGTGACGGTCGCCACGACCGCACCCGTCGCGATCGCGCCACGCATCGCCCGTCCGCCGCGACGCTTCTGCGCGACCGAGGGAGAATTGGCGGCGCACCGTGCGTTCGTTTCACGGATGGCGTCACCGCTATGGGGCGATCTGGGGGGAAACCCAGGGAGGGCCGACGCGTCCGGTTGACGTGGGGATCGGGTGGGGCCTACGGCCTCGCCCCCAAGCAAGGAGAGTATCTATGGATATCCGGGTATCGGGTCATCAGGTCGAAGTCGGCGACGCGCTGACGCAGCACGTGCAGGACCGCCTCCAGGGTATCGCCGACAAATATTTCTCCCGGGCCATCTCCGCCGACGTCACATTCGGCAAGGGCCCGCACGACAACCGCTTCACTTGCGACATCGTCGCGCACGTAATGCGCGGGCTGGTCCTCAAGGGCCGGAGCGACGGCGGTGAACCGCACCCGACCTTCGAAGGCGCCGCCGCCAAGATCGAGACGCAGCTGCGCCGTTACATGCGCCGCCTGAAGGATCGCCATCAGAACGAGGCCGTCGCGATCGCGGAGACCGGCGCCTACGACAACGGCTTCGACAATGCCGGCTACACGCTGTTCGCCGAACGCACCGACGAGCAGGAAGACGACGCCCCTGACGCACCGCTGATCGTCGCCGAGACGCGCGTCGACGTGCCCGACGCCAGCGTGTCCGATGCGGTGATGATGCTCGATCTGCGCAACACCGCGGCACTGCTGTTCAAGAATTCGGGCACCGGCGCATACAACATGGTCTATCGCCGTGGCGACGGCACGATCGGCTGGGTCGAACCGCAGCGCGCGGCCTGATCCGAGCACGTCCAAAGGACCGCGAATCATCGTGACCCCAGACCTCAGTGACCTGTTGCAGCCGGAGCTCGTGCTCACCGGACTGTCGGTCGGCAACAAGCGCCTGCTGTTCCAGCAGGTCGCCGCCGCCGCTGCTCCGGTGCTCGGCGTCGATGCCCTGCAGGTCGCCGAGGCGCTGGCGGCGCGCGAGAAGCTCGGTTCGACCGGCTTCGGCGGCGGCGTCGCGATCCCGCATGCGCGGATCGCGGGGCTGCCCCGAATCACGGGCGTGTTCGCGCGGCTGGCGCACGGCATCGAGTTCCAGGCGGTCGACGACACGCCGGTTGACATCGCCTTCGTCCTGCTCTCGCCCCCCGATGCGGGCGCGGATCACCTGAAGGCGCTCGCCCGCGTGTCGCGCCGGCTGCGTGATCGCAAGTTCGTCGCCAAGCTGCGCGGCACGGGCTCGCGCGACGCGTTGTGGGCGCTGCTGACCGCGGACGAGGCGCGTGACGCCGCCTGATACGAGCCTCGCGACCGGGGCGGACGCGCATTTTCGCGCACTCGAATCGCTGTACGCACATGCGCCGATTAACGCGTTGTTCGAATCGCGGCTGGAGATCCCCGCCCCCGGCGAGGCACGGATCCGCTTCGTCCTCGACGAGCGCCACTTCCATGCCGCCGGCGCGGTCCACGGCACCAGTTATTTCAAGATGCTCGACGACGCGGCCTTCTACGCCGCCAACAGCCTCGTGACCGATCGCTTCCTGCTGACGACGCAGTTCAACCTGCTCTTCACGCGTCCGCTCGGCCCCGGCCCGGTGATCGCGGAGGGGCGCTGGATCAGCGGCCAGCGTCGCGTCTACGTCGCCGACGCGAGGCTGGTCGACGCAGACGGCGAGGAAGTCGCGCGCGGCACGGGCACCTTCATGCGCAGCCGTATCCCGCTCGCCGGCCTCCCGGGCTACGCGGTCGGGGGGCGATGAGCACGCGCCTCCCCTCGGGGCTGGTCGTCACCGCGCTCCTCCGCCGCGTCAACGATGCCGGCGGAATGGGGATGGTGCGTGCGAAGGGCGATGCGCAGGCCGGCGCGATCCTGATCCTGGCGACCGAGGGTGGCGAGACACGCGTCCTCGAACGCGGCGTCGGCCCCGATGGCGTGGAGGCGCTGATCCGCTCCGGCCCCGCCGACGGCGCCGCGGAATCGCTCGACGACTATTGGCGCCGCCGCCGCGCGCGCGACCCCGATCTGTGGGTTCTCGATCTGGACGTCCCGTTCGCCGAACGGTTCGCCGCTGAAACGATCCTGTCGAATTGACTTGAAACCCCGCCCCGGCAAGGCAGCATTCATCTTCATTCGCGTTGTGCTGGGCCGGGGTGCGATCCCGTCAGTGACGCAGTCGGGGGGGACCCGGCCGGACAAAGCTTGCTCGTTCGCTGCCGTGCAACCACCGCCTTGTATTGACTTCAATGACCGTTTTTCAGCGCGTCGCGTCCTGCGCGGCGATGTGCCTTACTGTTGCCGGGCTGGTTGCCACCAGCACCCCCGGCCTCGCGGCGGACCTGGACCGCACCGCGATCGCGAATCCCGCATCGGGCACCACCGTCATCCCGGCGGTCGCGACTTTCACGAATAACCTCCCGATCGCCTCGCCGGTTCCGCTGCCGTCGCCTAATATCGACGCCGATACCGTCCTCTCCGATGGCGATACCGTCGCCTATCCCACGCTCGATGCCGCGGTCGCCGCGCAGAGCGTCTCCACCGACATCGATGCCGATCTCCGCTGCCTCGCCGGCGCGGTGTTCTTCGAATCGAAGGGCGAGCCGCTCGCGGGCCAGCTTGCGGTCGCCGAAGTCATCCTCAATCGCGCCGCCTCGGGCCGCTTCGGCGACAGCGTTTGCGACGTCGTCACCCAACCGGGTCAGTTCTCGTTCGTCCGCGGCGGCCAGGTTCCCGAGATCAAGGCCACGCGCGCCGACTATCGCACGGCTCTGGCGGTCGCGAAGGTCGCGCTCAACGACGCGTGGGACAGCAGCGCCGGCAAGGCGCTGTATTTTCACGCGCGCCGTGTCGCGCCGGGCTGGCGCCATACCAAGGTCGCCGCGATCGGCAACCACGTCTTCTATCGCTGAGAACCAGGCGGACGGACTTTCCTTCGTTCGCCTAATGTTCTACAAGGGTGTCGATGCTCGCGACCCCGCCTTCCTGCGTCGACGACCCCGTCTCGTCGCTTTGCGCCGCCGATGTCGCGCGGGGCGTCACCCGGATGCTGCTCCGCCACGACCTGACGACGATCGGCGAGGTGCCGCTCGACGGCGGGCGGCGCGCGGACCTGATGGCGATCGACGCGCGCGGCCAGCTCGTCATCGTCGAGATCAAGGTGTCGCGTGCCGACCTGCTCGGCGACGGCAAGTGGACCGACTATCTTGCGCATTGCGATCGTTACTATTGGGCGTTGCCCGCCGGGTTCGACCTGTCACCGCTCGACGGCGCGGCGTTCCTGCCTGATCGCACCGGGGTGATCGTCGCCGACCGCTACGATGCCGCGATCGTCCGCGAGGCACACACGACCCCGCTCCCCGCGCATGTCCGCAAGCGCTGCACCCTGGCCTTCGCCCGGCGCGCCGCACGCCGCGTCACCGCGCTCGTCGATCCCGAAACCGCGATCCTGTTCGCCGGCTGACGGTCACGCCTTACCGCAACACCCGCGCCGCCAGCCCCGCGCAATCCGCATCGCTCGCGGTCGGCCCCTGCTTCCCCGTGATCGCGCGGCCGATCGCCTTGAAGATATTGCCGATCGACTTCACCTCTCTTGGCACCACGATATCCGGCCGGCTGATCGTCCCCGACATCGTCGCCGAGCCCGGCAGCCGCAGCACGCTGTCGCGCTTGGGCGCCCCCGTCAGCCGGATCGCGATGGCCTCGCTCGGAAACGACACCGTTCCTTCCCCGCGCATCTGGCTTTCGGTCGTATCGAGCACCAGCGGATCGACGCGCCCCGTCCCGTTCCGCACGTCGAGCCCGACGATGACGCAGCGCAACCCCGCGCGCTCGTCGTCGCCCGCCGTCAGCGCCCGCCCCGCATCGAACCCCAGCGCGCTCGCGATCTTCGCGGGCAGCGATCCGTCGCGTGCCGCCACGCCGATCCGTCCGGTCGACGCCGCCACCGCTGCGCGAATCGTGTCGCCGCGCCCGACGAGCAGCGCGCGCGCGTCGAGCCGCCCGGTGACCGATCCGCCACCGCCCGCCAGCGCGGCGATGCTGCTGCCTTTCAGCCGCAGATCGAACGTCACCTTGGGAGTAGGAACCCCGCCGCGCTGGTCGACGACGATCCGCCCGGTGATCGTGCCCTGCCGCATCGCGACCCGGGTCAGGTCCGCGGTCAGCCATTGCCGGTCGAGCGTCAGCACACCCTTGGCGTCCGCCAGCGAGGACGGCCCGTCGCGACTGACGATCCGCCCGATCGCAAACGCAATCCGCCCGTCGGTCGTCTTGATCTTCCCGATGTCGATCCGCGTATCCGGGACGACGCGCGGCCCGATCGCGCGCTCCTTCGCCGCCGCCGCCGCCAGCCCCTGATCCGAAGACAGGTCCGCGAAATCGAGCTGGCGCGCTTCGATCGCGCCGTCCAGCTTCGTCCGTCCGGCTGCCTTGCGCACATCGAGCCGACCGGTGAAATCGGATCGTCCGATCCGCCCGCGCAGGTTAGTCAGCCCCCAGTGGTCGCCGTCGCGCCGGATATGGCTGGCGAGCGTCACCGGCTGGGTACGGAACAGACCCGCCTCGATCACCGCGTCGATCCGCTTGAGATCGTCCGCGGAGGCGGTCAGGTCGATCGTCATCGCACCGGTGTCGAGCGGCGCGTCCATCACGCCCTTCGCGCGCATCGTCAGCCGGTCGCCGACGATCGCCGCGGTGAACGGCCACCGCGCATCGCCGCTTGCGGCGATCGACGGCCCCGCCACCGTGACCGTCACGGGCGCGCCACGCACCACTCCCCGGCCGTCGATCCGGAACCCTTCGCGCGCGGTCGATCGAAGCGTGACAGTGAAACTGCGATCCTGCTTGTAGTCGCGATACGAAACGACGGCATTGTCGATCTCGAGCGCGGTCAGCTTGCGGCCGCCGGGGCCCCCGCGCTCCTCGGTCTGTGTCCAGTTCTTGCGCCCGTCCTTCGTACGGACCAGCGCGAGCCGCGCCTTGCCGATCGTCAGCTCGCGCGCTTTGAACTTGCCCATCAGCAGCGGCAGCGCGAGGAACCCCACCGTCGCATCGTCGACCACCGCAAGCTCGCCCGTACCCGCCCAGCGTGGCTGCGGGATCGTCACCCCGGTCAGCTTCAGGATCGGGTGGAAGCCGAAATGGTCGACGCGCTCGATCGCGCCGATCGTCACCGTCCGCCCGAACCGCCGGCTCAACCTGTCCTCCAGCGTGTCCTTGAGGATCCCCCAAGGAAACGCGGCAAGCATGACGAGCAGCAGCGCGATCACGCCCGCGACGATAGCGGCGCCGATCGTCAGGCGGCGGCGGGCGATAGGAGAGAGCATCGGCACGCTTCGGGAGACGCGGGCCGCGACGTTTCGTTCCGGCCCCGTTACACACCCGCTCAGAAGTCGATCGCGATTCCCTTGCTCTCCCAGTCGCCATAGCGCACCGGGTCCTGCCCAAGCGGATCGTGTCGCGGTCGCACGACCGCGCGCGGCGCGGGCACGGGCGTCGTCGGGGTCAGATAGGCGGGCGGCTTCACATGGGGCGGGCGCTGGGACATGGATGTTCCGATCGTGGGGTTGGCTCCCACATCGGCGCTGGAAGGGCAGGGATCAAGTGAACGGCATGACGATGACGACTCCCCGATGAGCATGCGTGGCCCCGATCCGCTCGGCACCGCCGCGCGCCGTGCCGCGCTCCGGCTGCTCGATGCTGTGCTACGGCGCGGCGAGCCGCTCGAATCCGCGCTCGCGCTCGCCACCCGCGCGCTGCCCGGCGGCCCCGATCGCGGGCTCGCGCATGCGATCGCGGCGGAGGTGCTGCGCCGGCTCCCCGATCTCGACGCGCTGATCGATTCGGCGACGAAGCAGCGCTTGCCCGATGACGCCAAGGCGCGGTTCGTGCTGCGCATAGCGCTCGTCCAGCCGCTCGTCCTCGGCACGCCGCCGCACGCCGCGATCTCGACGGTGCTGCCGCTTGTGGATGGCGGCCCGAAGAAGCTCGTCCACGGCGTCTTCGGCACGCTGATGCGCGCGGGCGCAACGCTTCCCAACACTCCGACGCTGCTTCCGGAGGTCGCCACGCGCTGGCAGGCCGCGTGGGGCGACGCGATGGTCGCTGCCGCATCGCACGCGCTTGCGACCCAGCCTCCGCTCGACCTGACGCTCGTCGATCCGGCATGGACCGGGCTGGAGGGCACATCGCTCGCGCCCGCGCATCTCCGGCTGCGCGACGCGGACGCGGTCCCCGACCTTTACGGTTACCGAGACGGCGCGTGGTGGGTGCAGGATATCGCCGCCTCGATCCCCGCCCGCCTGATCGGCCGCGGCGACGGCACCGCGATCGACCTGTGCGCCGCCCCCGGCGGTAAGACGCTCCAGCTCGCTACGACGGGCTGGCAGACCACCGCGATCGACTCGTCCGAAAGTCGCGTGAGACGACTTCGCGAGAACCTCGATCGGGTCGGGGTGAAGCCCCGCATCGTCGTCGCCGACGTGCTCGACTGGGCGCCCGACGCCCCGGCGGACGCGGTGCTGGTCGATGCGCCGTGCAGCGCGACCGGCATCTTCCGCCGCCATCCCGACGTCCTCCACCGCGCAGGCGAAGCGACGATCGCGGAGATGGCGGACGTCCAGACGCGCATCCTCGCGCGCGCTGCGGACTGGGTGAAACCCGGCGGCCGGCTCGTCTTCGCCACCTGCTCGCTCGAACCGCGCGAGGGCGAGGACCAGCTCGCGCGCTTCCTGACGAACCGTCAGGACTATGCGGTCGAGCCCCCGGTCGCGGGCGAACTGCCCGAAGGCATCGCCGCGCACCCCGACGGCCATGTCCGCACGCTCCCCGGCACGCTTGCCGATGAAGGGGGCTGCGACGGCTTCTTCGTCGTCCGCCTGCGCCGCCACGCTTCCGCCTGAGGCAATCGCGCGCTAGGGAAGGGCGATGCAGAAGCCCGTCCGCATCGCCCCGTCGATCCTCTCCGCCGATTTCTCCAGGCTGGGCGAGGAGATCCGTGCGATCGACGCGGCCGGGGCGGACTGGATTCATGTCGACGTGATGGACGGGCATTTCGTCCCCAACATCTCGATCGGCCCCGCGGTGGTGAAGGCGATCCGCCCGCACACGACGAAGCCGCTCGACGTCCACCTGATGATCTCGCCCGTCGACGCGTATCTCGATGCGTTCGCGGAGGCCGGCGCGGACACGCTGACCGTCCATCCGGAGGCGGGCCCCCACATCCACCGCTCGCTCCAGCACATCAAGTCGCTCGGCAAGCGCGCGGGCGTCGTCCTGAATCCCGGCACCCCGGCCAAGATGCTCGATTACCTGATCGACATGGTCGACCTGGTGCTGGTGATGAGCGTCAACCCCGGCTTCGGCGGGCAGAGCTTCATCCCCAGCCAGTTGAAGAAGATCGCCGCGATCCGCAAGATGATCGATGCGTCAGGGCGCGACATCGATCTCGAGGTCGATGGCGGCGTCGACGCGACCACCGCGCGCCAGTGCATCGAGGCGGGTGCCGACGCGCTCGTCGCGGGCACCGCCACCTTCCGCGGCGGGCCGGACGCCTATGCCGCGAACATTCGCGCGATCAGGGGCGGATGAGCGCGGCGGGCGACCACGACACCGAACCGCAGGACGGTATCGAGCAGGGCAAGCGGCTGATGCGCGTCGGCGGCGACAAGGGCCTGTCGCTCGCGGATCGACTGTCCGAACGCCTCCACCGGCTGACCTGGCGGACTCCGATCCACACGATGCGTCTCAAGGGCCGCTACCCGCTCAAGCTGATCGCGGTGCCCGACGATCCGATCGTCGGCGACGTTCGCCGCGGGCAGGCGCTGCTCGGGGGCCAGCTCCATTATCGCGGCACCACGCGCGAGATCGGCGCGCTCGACTATGCGCGGCCCGACGCGCCCGCGCCGTTCGTCGATTACCTCCACAGCTTCGCCTGGCTGCGCGACCTGTCGACCGTCGCCACCCGTGCGCAGGGCGCGCCCGTCGCCGAGGACCTGATGGCGCGCTGGCTTCAGGTCCACAGCGAGAAGGTGACCCCGCTCGCGTGGCGCCCCGATCTGTGGGGCCGGCGGCTGCTGTTCTGGACCGCGCATGCGCCGCTGATCCTGTCGTCGACCGATCTCGTCTATCGCTCGCGCGTCCTCAACGCGATCGCGCGCGGCGCGCGACATCTGGAGCGCGGCGCGGACAAGGCGCCACCGGGGCCGCAACGCATCGCGGCCTGGGCCGGGGTGACCGTCGCCGGGCTGCTGATCCCAGGCGGCGATCCGCGTAAAGGTTTCGGCGAGGCCGGCCTGGCCCGCGCGCTCGCGACGGGGATTTTCGACGATGGCGGCGCGGTCAGCCGCGCGCCGCAGGCGCTGCTGGACACGATCGAGATCCTCGCGATGCTTCGCGAAACCTATGCCGCGCGCCGGCTCGACCTGCCCGATGCGGCGCAACTGGCGCTCGCGCGGATGGTCCCCGCGCTGCTCGGCACCTGTCACGGCGATCGTGCGCTGTCGAGCTGGCAGGGTGGGGGGCCGGTCGCCGCGGAGCGCGTTGCAGAGATCGTCGACGCGTCGGGAATCCGCACCCGCCCGCTGCGCCAGGCGCGTGACTGGGGCTATCAGCGGCTTGCCGCCGGTCCCGCGGTCGTCATCGTCGATGCCGCCCCGCCCCCCGTCGCACGCGTGGTGGAGGGCGGATGCGCCTCGACGCTGGCGTTCGAGTTCTCCGATGGCGATCAGCGGATCGTCGTCAATTGCGGCGGTGCGCGCGCCGCGGTCGCGCAACTCCCGCCGGCGATGGCGGAGGGGCTGCGGACCACCGCCGCGCACTCGACGCTGACGGTCGGCGATTCGAACAGCACCGCGATCCATGCCGACGGCACGCTGGGCCGCGGCGTCGGCGAGGTCGAGCTGAGCCGGCAGGAATCGGACGCCGCCAGCCGGATCGAGGCGAGCCATGACGGCTATGTCCGCCGCTGGGGCTTCGTCCACCGTCGCCAGCTGTTGCTGACCGGCGACGGGCGCGAGCTGCGGGGCGAGGATTCGCTGCTGCCGCAGGGGCGCAAGCGGCGTGCGGGCGCGACCCCGTTCGCGATCCGGTTCCATCTCGGCCGCGGCGTGCAGGCGTCGGCGACCGCGGACGGCATGGCCGCGATCCTCCGGCTCCCCGGCGGCGCACTCTGGCAGTTCCGCTGCCGCGGCGGCGCGCTCGCGATCGAGGACAGCGTGTGGATCGATGGCGAAGGCCGCCCGGTCGGCACGCAGCAGCTCGTCGTCTCGGGCGAGGCCGCGGCGGGTGGCGCCAGCATCAGCTGGGCCTTGAAGCGCGCGAAGTGAACGCTAAAGCCTCGCGCATCCCTCCCTTGCCGAGAGCTTCCGCATGACCACGATCCCGATCCGCCGCGCGCTCCTCTCGGTGTCCGACAAGACCGGGCTCGTCGATCTCGCGCGGGCGCTCGCCGACAAAGGCGTCGAACTCGTCTCGACCGGGGGCACCGCGAAGGCGATCCGCGATGCCGGGATCCCGGTACGCGACGTATCCGATCTCACCGGCTTCCCCGAGATGATGGACGGCCGCGTCAAGACGCTCCACCCGATGGTCCATGGCGGCCTTCTCGCGGTGCGCGACGACCCCGCGCATGCAAAGGCGATGGCGGATCACGGCATCGGCGCGATCGACCTCGTCATCGTCAATCTCTACCCCTTCGCGCAGACCGTCGCCAAGGGCGCCGCGCGTGACGAGATCATCGAGAATATCGATATCGGCGGCCCCAGCATGGTCCGCTCCGCCGCGAAGAACCACGCGTATGTCGCGATCGTCACCGATCCCGCCGACTATCCGCTGGTCGCGACCGGAGAAACCGATCTGGCGACCCGCAAGCGTTTCGCCGCCAAGGCCTATGCCGCGACCGCGGCGTATGACGGGATGATCGCGGGCTGGTTCGCGCATGACGACCAGCAGGAGGCGTTCCCGGCAACGCTCGCGCTCTCGCTCACCCGCGGCGACGCGCTGCGCTACGGCGAGAACCCGCACCAGGGTGCGGCCTTCTACACCACCGCCGGCGCCACCACGCGCGGCATCGGGCAGGCGCGGCAGGTGCAGGGCAAGGCGCTCAGCTACAACAACTACAACGACGCCGATGCCGCGCTCGAACTGATCGCCGAGTTCCGGGATGCGGAGCCCTCGGTCGTCATCGTCAAGCACGCCAACCCGTGCGGCGTCGCGACCGCCGCCACGCTCGCCGAAGCGTATGAGGCGGCGTTCGCGTGCGATACCGTCTCCGCGTTCGGGGGGATCATCGCGGTCAACCGCCTGCTCGACCGCGCGACCGCGGAGGCGATCACCGCGATCTTCACCGAAGTCGTCGTCGCGCCCGATGCCGACGACGAGGCGCTGGCGCTGTTCGCCGCCAAGAAGAACCTGCGCCTGCTGCTCACCGGCGACCTGCCCGACGCGACGCGCGCGGGGCTGACCGCGAAGTCGATCGCGGGCGGCTGGCTCGTCCAGTCGCGCGACGCGGGCGTGCCCGGCGAGCTGACCGTAGTCACGAAGCGCCAGCCGACCGCGCAGGAACTCGCCGACTGCCGCTTCGCCTGGACCGTCGCCAAGCACGTCAAGTCGAACGCGATCGTCTACGCGAAAGACGGCGCGACCGCGGGCGTCGGTGCGGGGCAGATGAACCGTCTCGAATCCGCACGGATCGCCGCTTGGAAGGCGAAGGATGCCGCAGACAAGGCGGGCTGGGACACGCCCCGCACGATCGGTTCCGCGGTCGCCTCCGACGCGTTCTTCCCCTTCGCCGACGGCCTGCTCGCCGCGGTCGAGGCGGGGGCGACCGCGGTGATCCAGCCCGGCGGCTCGATCCGCGACGCCGAGGTGATCGCGGCGGCGGACGAGGCGGGCCTCGCGATGGTCTTCACAGGGATGCGCCACTTCCGGCATTGATCGGACCCAATACCCGTCATCTCCCGTTTGCACCGAGCTTGTCGAAGTGCCGTCCTTCCTATGCGCGACACCCGAAGAAAGACGGTGCTTCGAAAGGCTCAGCACAAACGGGCGAAAAGCCGTAGCTAGAGTCGGATGACATCAAGCTGACCCATATCCTGAGTTGACGAGGTAGTTGCGGCATTCTGCGGGGGAGAAGGCATCGAGAAGCGTGCCGACGCGTCTCCATGTTGCCTCGTGGGATCGCTCGGCAGCCTTGCGCATGAGGTGTTTGATCTTGGCGAAAACCTGCTCGATCGGGTTCAGGTCCGGGCTGTAGGGCGGCAGGAACAGCAGCCTGGCACCGACCGCACGGATAGCGTTGCGGATGGCGGGTTTCTTGTGGCTGGAGAGGTTGTCCATGATGACGACGTCGCCGGGCGACAGCGTCGGCACGAGGCACTGCTCGATATAGTCGGTGAAGCTTTGCGCGTTGACCGGCTGGTCCAGCACGCACGGCGCGTCGATCCGGTCGCAGCGCAGCGCCGCCAGGAACGTCATCGTGCGCCAGTGGCCGTAGGGCACCTTGGCATGGAGCCGCTGGCCGACCGGTGCCCAACCGCGCAAAGGGGCCATGTTCGTCTTCACCCACGTCTCATCGATGAAGACGAGACGCGCCGGATCAAGCCGACCCTGGTATTTCTTCCACTGCGCCCGACGCCGGGCGATCGCGGGACGGAGTTGTTCGGCGGGCATCACGCTTTTTTTTGAAGCTCAGCCCCTCGACATGGGCGAACCGCCAGACCTGAACATAGTCGACCTTCACGTCGCGGCTCGCCAACTCCGCTACCAGTCCACGCAAGGTGAAGTCGCGGGTCATCCGCTCCAGCAGCCAGTCACGTGTCGCGCCGGACAGGATGTTGGATCGGCGACCACCCATCCGGCTCGGCGCGGCGCTGCCCGTATCGCGAAAGCGCCGCACCCATTTGATCGCCGAACTCGGCGCCACCCCGAAGCGTGAAGCAGCCGCGTGACACGACATGCCATCGGTGATTACCGCCCTGACCACCCGTTCCCGCAGGTCCATCGAATACGGCTTTGACATGCTGGCTGGCCTCCTTCGCCAGCCGGCACATTGAATCAGATCGCCAGCCCCATGGGAATCCTCAGCGATTCAGATCTACGTCATCACGCTCTAGCGCGTTAGCCCGCCCTTGTTCGGCAGCGTCGGCTCCTCGCGCATCGGCGATTTCCCGAACAGCGCCCGATCCGTGGGGCCGAACGCCCATTTCCAGAGTACGAACAGATACGTCCCCGCGATCGCGGGCTCACCGATCAGCAGCTCCGCCCATTCATATCGCTTGGGCAGCAACGTGAACGCGCCCCCAACGACGATCGCCGCCCCGGCCGCCCACACGATCGGCCACCGCAGCGGCGAAACCGGCGCGTCGAGGATCCGCCCGAGCAGCCGCGCCTTGAACACCGACGTCAGCGCGAGGCTGACCATCAGCGCCACCGCGGGCCCTGCCGCCTGCCAGTTGGGCGGCCAACCGACGCTGCGCATCGCGAAGATCAGCGCGAAGCTCAGCACCACCTGGAACGCCAGCATCGCGACCGAGATCATCAGGTTGCGGTGCCGCGCGGTATAGACCAGCGCCGATTCGCACACCGCCCCGGTCGAGGCGAGCACCTCCGCGATCAGCAGGAACGCCAGCGCCGCGGTCCCCGCGACGAACTGCGGCCCGACGACCCCCATCACCGCTTCGCCGGGAATCGATCCCATCAGCGCAAGCCCTCCCTGCGCCGCGATGATCCAGAACGCGACCTGCCGCACCTGCGAAGCGATCGCGGCGCGGTCGTTCTCGGCAAGGCTGCGGGTGATGACCGGCCCCAGGATCGGATCGAACGAGGTCTTCAATTTCTGCGGCAACGACGCGACCTGCTGCGCCATGTAGTAGATGCCGACGATCCTCGGCTCGAACATCACGCCCAGGATGAAGCGGTCGACGTTGCGCGTCCCCCATTCCAGCGCATCCGCCCCCGCCAGCGGTACGTTCGCGCGCGCCAGCGCCATCAGCTCGCGCAGCCGCGGCGACCAGCCGTGCGGCAGGCCATAGCTCTTCACGAACGGCACGATCGACGCGATCAGCGCGGCCGTCATCGACGCGACGTAGCTCAGCACCAGCCCGTCGCGGATCGTAAAGAACGAGAACGCCCAGGCTGCGATCGAGATCGTCCATGGCTCGATCACCGCACGCGCGGTGACGGTCGCCTTGACGTTCATCCGGTACGCGAGCGCGGCCAGGCTGACGTCGGACCACGCCACCGCGACGATGATGAGCGGCAGGTAGCGATCGAGCCCGGTGATCGCGGTGTTGGGATACATCACCTGCGGGAAGGTCCACAGCACCGCGCTCGCGATCATCGCGACGACGAACGCCACCGCCATCGCGTCCCACACGACATGCACATGCGGCCGCTCGGTCTTGCTCAGCGCCTGCGCGAGGCCGCGCTTCAACCCCAGCGTCGCGACCAGCGCCGCCAGTTCGACCACCACGACCGCGATCGCGAACCGCCCGACGAGGTCCGGCCCATAGAGCCGCCCCGCGATGAACAGGAAGGGGATTCGCGCCGCCAGCCGCAGGATGAAGCCCGCGATATTGGTGCGGCCGCCCTTGGCGAGCGTGTCGATATCCTGGGTGGCCTCAGTCACGCAGAACGCTCCGCTGCGGTTCGTTTCGAGCGAAGTCGAGAAACGCGAACCAGACGCGCCGTTTGTCGACCTCGCTCGAAACGAACGGCGCGAGGAGGCGGCAATCGCTCAATGCGCCGCGCCCCAGCTCTTTCCCGTCCCGATCTCGATCGCCAGCGGCACGTCGAGCGTCACCACCGGCGCCGCCGCGCCTGCCATCACCCGCTCGATCACCGGCCGCGCCGCCTCCACATCGCCCTTGGGCAGTTCGAACACCAGTTCGTCGTGCACCTGCAACAGCATCCGCACATGCCCGAGGCCCGCCGCGGCAAGCGCGGGTTCCATCCGCACCATGGCGCGCTTGATGATGTCCGCGCTCGTCCCCTGGATCGGCGCATTGATCGCGGCGCGCTCGGCGCCCTGGCGCTCGTGCTGCACCTTCGACGTAATCCGCGGGAAGTGCGTCTTCCGCCCGAACAGCGTCTGGGTATAGCCGTGCTCGCGGACGAACTCGGTCGTCGCGGCGATGTAGTTGCGGATGCCGGGGAAGCGATCGAAATAGCGGTCGATCATCGCCTGCGCCTCGTCCGCGCTTACGTCGAGCCGCCCCGCCAGCCCCCAGCGCGAGATGCCGTACAGGATCGCGAAGTTGATCGTCTTGGCGCGCCCGCGCGTGTCGCGGTTCACCTCGCCGAACAGCTCCTGCGCGGTCAGCGAGTGGATGTCGTCGCCGTTCGCGAACGCGGCCTTCAGCTGCGGCACGTCGGCCATGTGCGCGGCCAGCCGCAGCTCGATCTGCGAATAGTCGGCGGCCAGGATGACGTTGCCCGCGTTGGCCACGAACGCGTCGCGGATCTGGCGGCCGATCTCGGTGCGGATCGGGATGTTCTGCAGGTTCGGGTCCGTCGACGACAGTCGCCCGGTCTGCGCGCCGGTCAGCGAATAGCTGGTGTGGACGCGTCCGGTCTCCGGGTGGATCTGCTCCTGCAAGGTATCGGTATAGGTCGATTTCAGCTTCGACAGCTGACGCCAGTCGAGCACGCGCGCCGCGATTGCCTTGCCGGGGGAATCCTTGTCTGCCGCGATCCGCTCCAGCTCGTTGACGTCGGTCGAATAGACACCCGACTTGCCCTTGCGCCCGCCCTTGATCCCCATCTGCTCGAACAGCACGTCGCCCAGCTGCTTCGGCGATCCGATCGTGAACGGCGTGCCCGCGAGCCCGTGGATCACCGTTTCCAGTTCCGCGATCTGCGTCGTGAACCCCGCGGACAGCTTGGCCAGCACCTCGCGGTCCACCTTGATCCCGCGCCGCTCCATCCGCGCGACGATGGGCACCAATGGCCGGTCGACCATCTCGTAGACGCGTGTCGATCCTTCGGCGGGCAGCCTCGGCTTGAACCGCCGCCAAAGCCTCAGCGTCACGTCGGCATCCTCGGCGGCGTAGCGCGTCGCGGTCTTGAGATCGACTTCCTGGAACCCGATCGCCTTTTTCCCGGTGCCGACCACGTCCTTGTACGCGATGCAGCTGTGCGACAGGTGCGTCGCCGCCAGTTCGTCCATCCCGTGGCCATGCAGCCCCGCGTCGAGATCGAAGCTCATCACGATCGTGTCGTCGAACGGCGCGACGTCGATGCCCAGCCGGCCGAGCACGACCATGTCGTATTTCAGGTTGTGCCCGATCTTGAGGACCGCGGGATCCTCCAGCAGCGGCTTGAGCTTCGCCAGCGCGGCGTCGCGATCGAGCTGGACGGGCTTTTCCGCGAACATATCGGTCCCGCCATGCGCCATCGGCACATAGCAGGCGAGGTTGGGGTGGAGCGCCATCGACACGCCGACCAGATCGGCGAGCATCGGGTCCTTCGCGGTCGTCTCGGTATCGACCGCGATCCATCCCTGGTGCCTTGCGATGGTGATCCAGCGGTCGAGCGCGTCTTGGGTGACGACGGTCTCGTACGCGTCATGCTTGCACGGTTCGTCCTCCTCGACGCCCGGTGGCGGCGCGGGCACCGCGACCGGGGCGTCGGCGACGCTTGCCCCGCTACCAGTACTGCCGTCACCCAGCTTGGTCAGCAGCGAGCGGAAGCCGTGATGCTCGAGGAACGCACGCAGCGGCGCGTCGGGGATGCCCTGCAACGCCAGCGTATCGAGCGGCTGCGGCAGCGCGTCGTCGCACTTCAGCGTCACCAGGACCTTCGACAGCCGCGCATTGTCCGCCTGCGCGATCAGGTTGTCGCGCAGCTTGCCTGTCTTCATCGTCGGCGCGGCGGCCAGCACGCCCTCCAGATCGCCATGTTCGGTGATGAGTTTCGCCGCGGTCTTCGGCCCCACCCCGGTGACGCCTGGCACATTGTCGACCGAATCGCCCATCAGCGCGAGGACGTCGCCCAGCTTGTCGGGGGTCACGCCGAACTTCTCGACGACATAGTCCGCGGTCAGCGTGCGGTTGTTCATCGTGTCGAGCATGTCGACCGACGGATCGGTCATCAGCTGCATCAGGTCCTTGTCGCTCGACACGATCGTCACCGCCCAGCCCTGCGCCAGCGCCGCCTGGGTGTAGCAGGCGATGATGTCGTCCGCTTCCAGCCCCTCGGTCTCGATGCACGGCAGCGAGAAGGCGCGCGTTGCGTCGCGGATCATCGGGAACTGCGGGACGAGGTCCTCGGGCGGCGGCGGGCGGTGTGCCTTGTACTGGTCGTACAGGTCGTTGCGGAACGTCTTCGACGATTTGTCGAGGATCACCGCCATGTGTGTCGGGCCGTCCGCCTTGTGGAGCGCGTCGGCCAGCCGCCACAGCATCGTGGTGTAGCCATAGACCGCGCCGACGGGCTCGCCATGCTTGTTCGTCAGCGGCGGCAGGCGGTGATAGGCGCGGAAGATATAGCCCGAGCCGTCGACGAGATAGAGATGGGGCATGGCGGGCGGCTTAGCGGATCATCGGGGCGGGCGGAACCGCGAAGAATGGGGCAACGACGCGCCGTGGCATCGGCAAACCTCAACCCCACCCGTTCGCACTGAGCTTGTCGAAGCCTGTCCTGAGCGCCTGCCTTGGCAGGCAGTCGAAGGGTGCTGCCTTTCTTCTCTACGGCTGCGAAAGAAGGGCAATGCTTCGACAGGCTCAGCACGAACGGGGGCGGGGGCTCAGCTCCCCGGCTGCGCCTCGTCGTCCTTGGCCGCGATCGAGGAGCTGGGCAGGCGCGAGCCGGTCAGCGCGGCGGCGGCGGCCTGGATCAGCTGTTGCCGCTCGCGCATCGGGCGCATCGTGTCGCCGATCATCACCGCGATCGCATAGCGCTTGCCGTCGGGCGCGGTCAGCAGGCCGACGTCGTTGAATCCGGCGTTGCGTCGCCCCAGTTCCTGCCCGGTCCCGGTCTTGTGCGCGATCTGCCAGCCCGCGGGCACCGCGGCGCGCAGCCGTGCGCGCCCCGTCACCGACGCCGCCATCGTCGACAGCAGCAGCCGCGTCGACGTCTCGCTCAGCAGCTCGCCCCGCGCCAGCCGCGCCAGCGCGTCCGCGATCGCGAGCGGTGCGGCGCCGTCGGGCGGATCCTGGACATAGGCTTCCATCGCCGCCTGCCGCACCTCGGGCGCGAGCCGCGACCGCGCCGCCTCGAACGCACCGCCTGCGGCCATCGACTGCGTCCAGGTCACCCCCGCGGTGCGCGCCTGGAGCAGGCGTTCGCCCGGACCGAACCGGATGTCGCCCAGCTGCTTGCGCTGGATGAACTCGCGCACCGCCCCCGGGCCGCCGACCAGCGTCAGCAGCCGGTCGTTCGCGGTGTTGTCGCTCTGCGTCAGCGCGCGCAGCATCAGGTTGCCGACGGTCGTCTGGAACCCCGCGCCCTTCACCAGATACGCGATCGGCTGGTGGAACAGCGTCAGGTCGCGCGGCGTCACCGTCACCGCGTCATCGAGCCGGAGCAGCCCGCGGTCGCGCTGGTCGAGCACGGTCATCGCGACCCACAGCTTGCTGACGCTCTGCTGCGCCATCCGCTGCCGCCCGCCCGCCTCGACCGTCCAGCCCTCGTCGACCGCGCGGATCGCAATTCCCGCCTTGCCGGGGAAGTTGCGGATCAGCGACGCGACCTCGGCCGACAGCGCGGCCGGCGCGCGGTTGACCGGGCGCGGCTGCATCGCGGGAACGGGGATCGAGACGAACGCGGCGGGCGCGGGCGCGATGGCGCGGCCCCCGGCAGTGGGGCGCTCCCCCGATCCGCAGGACGACAGCGCGAGGGCCAGCCCGGTTGACACCATCGCAGGCAGCGCGATCGCGGTCGCCAGTCTCGTCGCACGCACGCTCATGTCGGAAATCGCCCCACCCAGGGCCCGGCTTCGGCCCCAATCTCGTCAGCGGGCGACGGTACGCAAGAATTGGTCATGGGAAACAGCCGTTTGCAGCCCCTGCGATGAACCGCGCCTGAAGTGCGGCGGGTTACGGAACGAGGATCGTGTCGACCGCCTCCGCGGCCATCTCAGGCCAGTCGAGCGTATAGTGGAGCCCGCGGCTTTCGTGGCGGTGGAGCGCGGAGCGCACGATGAGGTCCGCGGTCTGTAGCAGGTTGCGCAGCTCGATCAGGTCGGGGGTCACGCGGAAATGGCCGTAATAGTCCTCGACCTCCTTCGTCAGCAGCGCGATCCGGTGCTGTGCGCGTTCCAGCCGCTTGGTGGTTCGCACGATGCCGACATAGTTCCACATGAAGCGGCGGATCTCGGTCCAGGTCTGCTTGATGACGACTTCCTCGTCCGAATCGGTGACGCGGCTTTCGTCCCACGCGCGGATCGGCGGGGGCGGGGGGAGCGTGTCCCAGCTCGCCGCGATGTCCTTCGCCGCGGCCTCGCCGAACACGAAACATTCGAGCAGCGAGTTCGACGCCAGCCGGTTCGCGCCGTGCAGGCCGGATTGCGTGCACTCGCCCGCGGCATACAGCCCGGGCAGGTCGGTGCGCCCGTCGCGGTCGATCACGATGCCGCCGCAGGTGTAATGTTGCGCGGGCACCACCGGGATCGGCTGCACCGTCATGTCGATGCCGAGCCCCAGCAGCTTCTCGTGGATGTTGGGGAAATGCCCACGCACGAAGTCGGCGGGCATGTGGCTGATGTCGAGATGGACGTAGTCGAGTCCATAGCGCTTGATCTCCGCATCGATCGCGCGCGCCACCACGTCGCGCGGGGCCAGCTCGGCACGCGGATCGAGATCGGGCATGAAGCGGTGGCCGGTATTGGGGTTGAGCAGCCGCCCGCCCTCGCCGCGCACCGCCTCGGTGATGAGGAAGTTCTTGACCTCCAGATTGTACAGGCAGGTCGGGTGGAACTGCATGAATTCCATGTTCGACACGCGCGCGCCCGCGCGCCAGGCCATCGCGATCCCGTCCCCGGTCGCACCGCGCGGCGCAGTCGAGAACAGGTACGTCCGCCCCGCGCCCCCGGTCGCGAGAATCGTCGCGCGCGCGGTGTAGAGGGCGACCCGGCCCGAACGCCGATCGACCGCATAGACCCCCCAGACATGCCCCGCGCCCGAATAGCGCTGCTCGTGCCGCCCGGTCGCGAGATCGATCGCGACCTGATCGGGGACGAGCGTGATGTTGGGGTGTGCCTCCGCCGCGCGCTGGAGCGCCTCCTGCACCGCCCAGCCGGTCGCGTCGTCGACATGGACGATCCGCCGGTGGCTGTGCCCGCCCTCGCGTGTCAGGTGCAGGGCGTCGCCCTCGGTCGCGAAGGGCACGCCCAGCTTCTGGAGCCGCGTGATCGCGGCCGGCGCACCCTCGACCACGAACTCGACGATCGCGCGGTCGTTGAGTCCGGCGCCCGCGACCATCGTGTCCTCGACATGGTTCTCGAACGTGTCGCCGGGCTCGAGCACCGCGGCGATCCCGCCCTGCGCCCACGCGGTCGATCCCTCGTTGAGCGCGCCTTTCGCCAGCACCGTGACCTTGAAGCGATCGGCAAGGTTGAGCGCGGCGGTGAGCCCCGCGGCACCCGAGCCGACGATCAGGACATCCGCCGGAATCGCGCCGGTCATGCCGCGAGCGTCCGGAAGTTGCCGAAGTTGCCGCCACGTCGGGGTGGAAATCTCCCGCAGTGCGACGGGGCGACAGGACGGGCGGCGAGGGCAGGGCAGGCGATACGCATCGCGGCACCCTGCCACACAAGCGGCGGTGTAGGACAGCCTCGCATCGCAGGTGGCGCACGACACGGCGAGCGTTGCGACGAACCGCGGAACGCGAATCGCGGACGCCGCATTCCTCCGTCGTGAGTAAAGCGTCCAAGATCCACCGCGCCCGCGAGCGCGCTGCCCGCCTGCACCGCGAAGCCGGCAATTGCCTGACGATCGCCGTCCGTGAACGGGACGAAGCCCACACCGCCGCGTTGATCGACGAGGCAGTTCGGCTGGCGCGGCGGTCTCGGGAACTGGCGGGGGAGTAGGGGTCTATTGGTACGAAGCTGACGTTCCTCAGTGTCTCGCGTTGCGACGCCGTCGTAGATAATCCCACGTCGGGACGCGGAAGTCTGGATCGGAAGGGTCTAGTAGAGATGGGTCGAACCTCCTGCCCGGATGACGACCCTTAGCTGCCATGCGAGCGATGTATTCGGCGTTCTGTGCCGGCGACGATCTAAGATAATGTATGGCCATTCCGGCGCTCAGCACCGCCATGGTCGCCAGGGCGAACATGATCGGGATGAACGGCTCCTTTGATCGCATGGGGAGCATGTTGATCAGAGGCTCGACCTCTTTTCGAAAAATCATGCTTCCAGCGACTATGATGATTAGGCCGCCAGCGATGGCAGCCAGACGGCCAGCATCGCGGATTTTGAGATCTTGATAACGCACAGCGCGATGATGTCGAAAAAAGGTAATGTCCGCTAGTGGGCGAGAGCAGATAAGCACTATAACCCACTGCCCTACATCACCGGGCGATGGTAAGCGTCTACAGCGATCAGATCGTGCTTTCGCTTTCCCGACGCTCACGCAAGATTGCGCGCATGGGCCAGCCTCAGACTAACCTTTCGCTTGCGTGGCACGGCCGCTCTGCGGTTCGTCCTTGCTGTCTAACCCAGCGAAGGCCGGGGTCCGGGTCTACGCCTTCGCGGGGACACAAAAGGTGGCAGCCGCCGTAGCGACGATCATCCCGCGTTTGCCGCCCGCGTCAGGCTGAGGAACACGTCTTCCAGATCGGCTTCCTTGGTCGAGACGTCGACGATCCCGAACCCTTCGCCGGTCACTGCCGCCAGCACCTGGCCCGCGTTCACCCGGTCCTTCTGATAGGTGATCTCCAGCGTCCGCGCGCCCTTCAGCGCGATCTTGTGGAAGCAGGCGTTGGCGGGGACGGCGGCGACGTCGCGGTCGACGGTCACCGCGACGATCTTCTCCTGTGCCTTGCCGACCAGCTCGCGCGTCGGCTCGTTGGCGATCAGCGTGCCGTGGTTGATGATCGCGATGCGGTCGCACAGCGCCTCGGCCTCCTCGAGATAGTGCGTCGTCAGCACCACCGTCACGCCCGCGTCGTTCAATGAGCGGACATAGGTCCACAGCTGCTGGCGCAGTTCGATGTCGACGCCCGCGGTCGGCTCGTCGAGGACGAGGACGGGGGGCGAGTGGACCATCGCCTTGGCTACCATCAGCCGGCGCTTCATGCCGCCCGACAACGTGCGCGCATAGGCGTTCGCCTTGTCCTCCAGATGCACCGCGCGCAGCAGTTCCATCGATCGCCGCTGCGCCTTGGGCACGCCGTAGAGCCCGGCCTGGATCTCCAGCGTCTCGAGCGGCGAGAAGAACGGATCGAACAGGATCTCCTGGTTGACGATCCCGATCGAGGCCTTGGCGTTGCGCGGGTGCGCGTCGATGTCGAAGCCCCAGATCGACGCGGTTCCGCTCGTCTTGTTGACGAGCCCGGCGAGCGTGTTGATGAGCGTCGACTTGCCCGCGCCGTTGGGGCCGAGCAGCCCGAAGATCGAGCCGCGCGCGACATCGAAGCTGACCCCGTCGAGCGCGCGCTTGCCGCCCTCATAGGTCTTGCACAGGTCGTGGATGCTGATCGCGGCGTCGGTCATGCGGCCGGACTTAGGCCGCGTGCGAGACGATTGCTAGGCGCGGGCACGCTTGCTATCGCGTGGCTCATGCTGCCGCCCCCCGAAACCACCCGCGTCTCCCACGCCCGCGTCGCCTGCGACGGCGCGCATGACGGTATCCCCACCGCGCTCGGCCATCCGCGCGTGTGGCTCCAGATCGACGAGAGCGGCTATGTCGATTGCGGCTATTGCGATCGGCGCTTCGTGCTGATCGGCGGCCCGGCGGACGGGGCGGACCAGTCGACGCTCCCCGATCACGGGGATGGCGCCGGGCGGTAACCTGCCTATATTCCGGGGCATGGCCACCACCGCAGACCCCCGCTCGTACCTCTACCGCGACCAGCTCGACCCGGACGCGGCGCAGCGGCTGACCGCCGCCGCGCTGGCGAAGGCCGACGATGGCGAGCTCTATCTCCAGTATCGCCGCTCGGAAGCGTTCGGGTTCGACGACGGGCGATTGAAGACCGCGAGCTACGACACCAATGCCGGCTTCGGGCTGCGTGCGGTGTCGGGCGAGATGACCGCGTTCGCGCACGCCAACGAACTCTCCGAAGCCGCGATCGTGCGCGCCGCGGAGACGATGGCGCTGATCGATCCCTCCGCCGCCGCGAAGGCGCCCGCGCCGCAGCGGACCAACCACCGGCTGTATACCGACGCCGATCCGCTCGATCTCGTCCCCTTCGCCGACAAGGTGAACCTGTGCCAGACGATCGACGCCGCCGCGCGCGCGCGCGATCCGCGCGTCGCGCAGGTGTCGGTCGGCCTGTCGGGACAGTGGGGCGTCGTCGAGATCGTCCGCGCCGACGGCTTCGTCGCGACCGACGTGCGCCCGCTCGTCCGCCTCAACGTGTCGATCGTGGTCGAGGCGAACGGCCGGCGCGAGACGGGGACGTTCGGGATGGGCGGGCGCTATCTCTACGACACGCTGTTCGAGCCGGAGACGTGGAACCGCGCGATCGACGAGGCGCTGGCCCAGGCGGTGGTGAACCTCGATTCGGTCGCCGCGCCGGTCGGCGAGACGACGGTGCTGCTCGGGCCGGGCTGGCCGGGGATCGTCCTCCACGAGGCGATCGGCCACGGGCTGGAGGGCGATTTCAACCGCAAGGGCACCAGCGCGTTCTCGGGCCGGATCGGCGAACAGGTCGCGGCGCGCGGCGTCACCGTCGTCGACGACGGCTCGATCCGCGACCGGCGCGGATCGCTGACGATCGACGACGAGGGCACGCCGACGTCGGAGACGATCCTGATCGAGGACGGTTTCCTCAAGGGCTATATGCAGGATCGCCTCAACGCGCGGCTGATGGGGGTCGCGCCGACCGGCAACGGCCGCCGCGAGAGCTTCGCGCACGCGCCGATGCCGCGGATGACGAACACCTTCATGAAGGGCGGCCAGGACGATCCGGCCGAGTTGCTGAGCCGCGTGAAGACCGGCATCTTCGCCAAGGCGTTCGGCGGCGGGCAGGTCGATATCGTCTCGGGCAAGTTCGTCTTCTCGTGCACCGAGGCCTACAGGATCGAGAATGGCCGGCTCGGCGCGCCGATCAAGGGCGCGACGCTGATCGGCGACGGCCCGACGGTGCTGACCAAGGTGCAGGGCGTCGGCAACGATTTCGCGCTCGACGAGGGCATCGGCATGTGCGGCAAGGGCGGGCAGAGCGTCCCCGCCGGGGTCGGCCAGCCGACGCTGCTGGTCGGCGGGCTCACGGTCGGCGGCACCGCGGCGTAGGCGTCAGAATCCCGAGATGAGCATGTCGAGCGCGGACTTGATGACCCATTCCTGATCCGCGAGGTTCGCGACGACTCCGATCACGTCGCGCCGCGCGATACCGCGAACCAGCGGCGTGACCATCACAAGGTCGGCGCCGTCGATCCGCAACAGCGGCGTCAACCGGGTCGGCTTCACGAGCCCGGGATCGCGAAGCGGCGCGACGAACCGCGACGGCAGGTCGCCGAGCAGATCGTTCTGGCAATCGAGGACGAGCGCGCCGTCCTTGACGCGCAGCACGTCGAATTGCGGCATCAGAGCGTCTCGAGATGCGCCAGGGGATCGCCCTCCCGGTCGTACCACTGTGTGAAGTCCGCGATCCATTCGCGGTTGTCCTCGCGCCAGCGGCGCTCCTGCTCGCGCTTGACCGCCACGCGCAACGCCTCCTCGGTCACGCGCGACAGGTTGATCCCCTGCGCCCGGGCGGCGGCCACCACACCGGTATCGAGCAGGACGTTGACAGCTTTGCGCTTCTGCGTGCCGACGCTATCGTGTTTCATGCAGGTATGTTATGCGCATGCAGTATGCCCGTCAACATGGAGCCGCCGCCATGGAATTCTTCCCCGCGCTCACCCCGGACCACCGCGCGTTCGTCGCGAAGCAGCCGGTGTTCTTCGTCGCCACCGCCGCGCCCGGCGCGCGTGTCAACCTCAGTCCCAAGGGCATGGACAGCTTCCGCGTGCTCGACGACCGGACGGTGGCGTATCTCGACGTCGCGGGATCGGGGAACGAGACGAACGCGCACCTGCTGGCGGACGGGCGCATCACGATCATGTTCTGCGCGTTCGACAACCCCGCGCTGATCTTCCGGATCTACGGCCGCGGCACGCCCGTCCTGCCGCAGGACGATGCGTGGGACGATCTCGCCGCGCGCTTCACGCTGCTCCCCGGCACCCGCCAGATCTTCCGCGTCGCGATCGATCAGGTGCAGACGTCGTGCGGCTGGGGCGTGCCCTATATGGCGTTCGATCGCGAGCGCCCGACGCTGGGTAAATACCATCGCGCCAACCCCGACGAGACGCGCTTTGCCAAATACGCGGTCCGTACGAAGAGCATCGACGGCCTGCCCGTGCGCAACCCGACGCGGTCCCCCGGCGTTCCTGCCGCATGAGTCTCGTCGAACTCGGTCGCTACGACCGCAACCTCGCCAACATCCTCGTCGGGCGGCTCGACAGCGAGGGGATCGATGCGATCGCGTTCGACGGCGGCGCGAGTATCGCCGACGGCAGCTGGCTGTTGATCCCGGTGCGCGTGATGGTCGACGCGGACGATCTCGCGGCGGCGAAGGCGATCGTCGATGCCTGATTTTCAGGCATCGACGTCAATGCCTGCCCGAAAATTTACCGCGCGTTAGGATTTGCCCGCGCCCCCGTGGCCCGTGCCACCCCCTGCATCCCAACTGGCACGCTCGTTGCTGAGCAGTCCCACAGGACAATTTCGCGAAGGGGGCGGGATGAAACTGGTCATTGCCATCATCAAGCCGTTCAAGCTCGACGAGGTGCGCGAGGCGCTCACCACGATCGGGGTTGCGGGGATGACGGTCACCGAGGTGAAGGGGTTCGGCCGCCAGAAGGGCCAGACCGAAATCTACCGCGGGGCCGAATACAGCACCAACATGGTGCCCAAGATCAAGATCGAGATCGTGTGCGCCGCCGACCTGGCGGACCGCGTCGTCGAGGCGGTGCAGGCGTCTGCCAACACCGGCGCGATCGGCGACGGGAAGATCTTCGTGCTGGACGTCGGGCAGGCGGTGCGCATCCGCACCGGCGAAACCGACGAGACCGCACTGTGATGGGGGGGCAGATGAACGTTTCGAAGACATACATGGCCGCCGGCGCGCTCGCCGCGGTCGCCGCGCTCACCGCCGCGGTGCCCGCGCTCGCGCAGGCCGCCGCGCCGATCAAGGCGCCCGATGCCGCCGCGATGGCGGGCATGGTCAACAAGGGCGACACCACCTGGATGCTGATCTCGTCGGCGCTGGTGCTGATGATGTCGATCCCCGGCCTCGCGCTGTTCTATGGCGGGCTGGTGCGGACCAAGAACATGCTCAGCGTGCTGATGCAGGTGTTCATGATCGTCAGCGTCGCGTCGCTCGTCTGGGTCTGCTGGGGCTACAGCCTCGCCTTCACCAGCGGCAACAGCTTCGTCGGCGGGCTCTCCAAGGCGTTCCTGATGGGGGTCGACGGCACCACGATGGCCGCCACCTTCTCCAACAACGTCTACATCCCCGAATACGCCTTCGTCTGCTTCCAGATGACCTTCGCGTGCATAACGCCCGCGCTGATCGTCGGCGCGTTCGCGGAGCGGATCAAGTTCACGCCGCTGCTGATCTTCGTCGTGCTGTGGCTGACGATCGTCTATTTCCCGATGGCGCACATGGTCTGGTACTGGGCGGGCCCGGACTTCCTGTCCGACGCGCCGACCGACACCGGGCTGCTCTATGGCTGGGGCGCGCTCGATTTCGCGGGCGGCACCGTGGTCCACATCAACGCGGGCATCGCCGGGCTCGTCGGCTGCCTCATCATCGGCAAGCGCCGCGGCTACAAGTCGGAGCCGATGCCGCCGCACTCGCTGACGATGACGATGATCGGTGCCTCGCTGCTGTGGGTCGGCTGGTTCGGGTTCAACGCAGGGTCGAACCTCGAGGCCACCGGTGTCGCCGCGGTCGCGTTCATCAACACCTTCGTCGCCACCGCAGCCGCGGCGGTCGCCTGGGCGGTGATCGAGCAGATCGTCCACAAGAAGCCGTCGCTGCTGGGCGGCGTGTCGGGGGCGGTCGCCGGCCTCGTCGCGATCACCCCGGCGGCCGGGTTCGCCGCGCCGATGACGTCGATTCTGCTCGGCTTCGTCGCCTCGGCGGTATGCTTCTTCTTCGTGACGACGGTGAAGAACAAGCTGGGCTATGACGACACGCTCGACGTGTTCGGCATCCACTGCGTCGGCGGGATCATCGGTGCGATCGGCACCGGCATCGTCGCGTCGCCGGCGCTCGGCGGGCAGGGCTGGTTCGACTATACCCAGTTCCCCGCGGTGCCCGGCACCTACGACATGGCCGCGCAGGTCATCACCCAGATCAAGGCGGTCGCGCTGACCCTGGTCCTTTCGGGCGGCGTCTCCGCGGTGCTCTTCTACGGGCTCAAGATGACGATGGGCCTGCGCCCCTCGGCAGAGGTCGAGAGCGAAGGCCTCGACATCAACGAGCACGGCGAGCGCGCCTACAATTATTGACGAGATCGGGGGCGGGCTCGATGCCCGCTCCCCGAACCATGTTCCTCCTGCGGACGACCTAAGGCCCGGCACGAAAGTGTCGGGCCCTTTTTTGGGTTTGCGCGACGACGCGAAGATTTCGCCCCGGGATTCGCCCGCCCGCCCCCGTTCGCCCGCCCCCGATCGTCGTCCCAGCGAAAGCTGGGATCTCCCGGTGATGGTGTGCTCCGATCGTAAAAGACCCCGGCTATCGCTGGGGTGACGTGGCCGGAAATCGTAATCCCGCCCATTCCTTCTTCTCCGCGCCTCCGCGCGAACCGCCCCTTTTTGAGGCTTCGCACGAAGATCTCAGCCCGAAACCCGCCCCGGCGACAGTCGCCGCATGTCGAGCGCGTCGACCCGCGCGAGCAGCACCGCGCCGAAGCGTCGGTCGCCCGTCTCGACGAGCATTCCGTCCGCGACCGCGCGGATCGTCCGCCACTCGACCGGGCGTGCGGCAAGCCGCGCGCCGCGCACCGTCACGACCACCGCATGCGCGCCCTCGCCGACGACCAGCGCCGCGCGCGAATCCGCGCCGACCACCGCATCGCGCGCGACGAACCCCGGCACCGCCTCCTCCGCGGCGCGCGCGGCCTCCTCGGGCGCGTCGATCCGCCGCCCGTCGCCGCGGCGCGCGAACGCCCAAGCCGCCGCCGCAATCGCGACCGCGGCGACGCCCGCCCCACCCAGAAGAACCGCGTCCGTCATGCCCGTCAGCGCTGCGACGCGAGCGTGTCGAGCAGTGGGCGCAACCCCGACAGGTCGTATCCAGCCCCTGCCGCGGTCGCGACGAGCGCGGCCGGATCCTCGCCCATCCCCGCGCCCGCGAGCGCCCACACATTGCACGAGCGCGTACCCGAGCGGCAATAGGCCAGCACCGGCGCGCTGCCCGACAGCGCCTCGACCATCGCGGTCACCTGCGCGTGGCTGAATCCTGCCTGCGTCACCGGGATCGCGACATAGTCGAGGCCCGCCGCTTCCGCCGCCGCGCGGATCGCGTCACCGGTCGGCTGGCCCGGCTCTTCGCCATCGGGACGGTTGTTGACGATTCGCGCGAACCCCGCCGCGGCGATCGCGGGGACGTCGTCGGGGGCGATCTGCGGCGCGACCGAGACATGGTCGGTCAATCGGCGAAGGTCCATCGTTCGTCTCCTTGTCGTCCACGCGTGCGTCAGGCCGCGTCGTGGATCACCTGCAGGAAGGCGTCGCCATAGGCGTCGAGCTTGCGCTCCCCAACCCCCGAAATCCGCCCCAGCGCGCCACGCGTATCGGGCCGACGCTCCGCCATCTCGCGCAGCACCGAATCGTGGAAGATCACATAGGGGGGCACCCCCTGGTCCTGCGCCAGCTCGCGCCGTTTCGCGCGCAGCGCCTCGAACAGCGGATCGCCGACCGGGTTCGGCACCGCGCTCGCCGAACCGCGCGCGCCGCGCCGCCGTTCGCGCTTCGGCGGGACGATCAGCGGGACGGTCGCGCCGCCCTTCAGGATCGCGCGTGCGTCGGGCCCGAACTCCAGCCCGCCATGCTCGTTCGCGCGCAACGCATCGCGCAACAGCAGCGCGCGGCCCACCGGCTTGAGCAGCGCGGCCTCCTCGCCCGAGACGATCCCCCAGACGGACAGCGCCTCGTGCCCGTTGGTCACGCTCCGCTCGGTCGACTGGCCTGTCAGCACCTGCTCGATATAGCCGGTGCCGAACATCTGCCCGGTGCGGAACACCGCGGAGAGATATTTCTTCGCGGTCTCGGTCGCGTCGAGCGCCGCGGGGGGCGACAGGCAATTGTCGCAATTGCCGCAGGTCTCGGGCGGGGTCTCGCCGAAATGCTTCAGCAGGATCCGCCGCCGGCACGTCGCGGTTTCGACCAGCGCGCCCAGCGCCTGCAACCGCACGCGCTCGCCGGGCTGGCGATGCGGCTCCACCTCGCCGATCCGCTGGCGCGCGCGCGCGAAATCGTCCGCGCCCCAGAACAGGTGCGCGACCGCGGGATCGCCGTCGCGCCCCGCGCGCCCCGTCTCCTGATAATAGCCCTCGATCGACTTCGGCAGCCCGGCGTGCGCGACGAAACGCACGTCGGGCTTGTCGATCCCCATCCCGAACGCAACGGTGGCGCAGATCACCATGTCCTCGGACTTCACGAAGTCCGCCTGGTTCCTCGCGCGCACCGCGGGATCGAGCCCGGCATGATAGGCGCGCGTCGGCCGTCCGGTCTTCGCCAGCGCCTCGGCCAGCTTCTCGGTCGCGGCGCGGGTCTGCGCATAGACGATGCCGGGGCCCGGCGTCTCCGCGATCAGGTCCGCGATCTGCCGCCCGACATTGTCGCGCGGTGAGATCGCGTAGCGGATGTTGGGCCGGTCGAACCCCGCGACGATCAGCCCGTCCTGCGGGATGCCGAGCTGGTCGAGGATGTCCGCACGGGTATGTGCGTCCGCGGTCGCGGTCAGCGCGAGGCGGGGCACCTGCGGCCATGCGTCGAGCAGCGGGCGCAGCAGGCGATAATCGGGGCGGAAATCATGCCCCCATTCGCTGACGCAATGCGCCTCGTCGATCGCGAACAGCGCGATGCGCGCGCGATCGAGCATGTCGCGGAACCCCGGCTGCGACGCGCGCTCGGGCGCGACGTAGAGCAGGTCCAGTTCGCCGGCGAGAAAGCGGCCCCGCGTTTCCGCCTGGTTCTGGTCGACCGACGTCAGGGTGGCCGCGCGGATCCCCACCGCCTCCGCGGCGCGCAGCTGGTCGTGCATCAGCGCGATCAGCGGGCTGACGACGATGCACGTCCCCTCCAGCATCGTCGCGGGCAGCTGGTACGTCAGCGACTTGCCCGCACCCGTCGGCATCACCGCCAGCGTCGACGCGCCGCCGAGCACGCGATCGACCACCTGCCGCTGGACCCCGCGGAAATCGGGAAAGCCGAACAGCGACTGGAGGACGGATACGGGGTCACGCGACATCGTTTGCGCTATAGCCACGCGGACACCGCACAGGGAACGGACATTCGATGCCATCGGTCTACGACAACAAGGCGGAACAGGAATATGAGATCGAGGTCGACGGCCACCGCGCGGTCGCGGCTTACCAGCGCGAGGACGGCGTCATCACCTTCACCCACACGCTGGTCCCGAAGAAGATCGAGGGCCGCGGCGTCGCCTCCACGCTGATCCGCGCCGCGCTCGACAGCGCCCGCGACCAGGGGCTGAAGGTCGTCCCGCAATGCACCTTCGTGCGCGCGTTCGTCGATCGACACCCGGCGTACCGGGACCTGCTGCTATAATTTAGCCATATTGCTAATTAGTCGAATTGCGAATATAGGCCGCGGGTGGACACCGTCTTCGACGCCCTCGCGCATCCGACGCGCCGCCGCATCCTGGAGCTGCTGAAACGCGGCGGGATGACCGCCGGCGCGCTGGCGGATGCGTTCGACGTCTCGAAGCCGACCATGTCCAACCACTTCGCCAGGCTGAAGGCGGCGGGCCTGATCCAGGCCGAGCAGCGCGGGACCAGCGTGGTCTACACGCTGAACCTGTCGGCGCTGGAGGAGGTGGTGATGGGGTTCATGGGCCGGCTGGGTGTCGGTGACGTGCGCGAAGGAGACGAATGATGCGATATCGCGGCCATATCCTGGCATCGGTTCTTGTGGTCGCCGGGATGGCGTTCGTGGCGGCGGCGACGTGGCGACATCTTCCGCCGGGTACGCAGTTGCCCGTCCACTGGACGCTCGACGGACGCGCCGACCGCACCGCGAACGCCGCCCCGGCGCTGTTCGGGCATGTCGCGTTGACCGCGTTCCTCGCCGGGCTGATGGCGGTGCTGCCGCGGATCGAGCCGATCCAGGACCGATTGTCCGCCAGCGCGCCACTCTATCGCACCGCGTGGACCGCCCTGCTCGGGCTGATGGTCGCCCTCCAGGCTATGGTGATCCTGCCGGTCCACGGCATCGTGCCGCCCGCGGGCACGGTGCTGGTGGCGATGGGGGTCGTCCTCGTCCTGCTCGGCAATGCGCTGCCGAAATCGCGCCCCGGTTTCTTCGTCGGCATCCGCACGCCCTGGACCCTGACCGATCCGGAGAACTGGATCGCGACGCACCGCTATGCCGCGCGGATCACGATCGCGGCGGGCGTCGCGCTGATCCTGCTTGCGATTCTCCCGATGCAGCGCGAAACGCGCCACGCGTTCGTGGTCGCGACGATGCTGGTGATGGTCGCGACTCCGGTGATCTACTCGTTTTTCTTCTGGCGCACGACGCGCCGCGCGGGGTGACGGGCGATTCCTATTCCGCCGCGATCGCGCCCTCGCCCGACTGCCGCTCCGCCTGCTGGCGCGCCCACATCTCCGCATACAGCCCGCCGCGCCGCAGCAGCTCGGCGTGCGTCCCGCGCTCCGCGACGGCGCCCGCCTCCAGCACCACGATCTGGTCGGCATGGACGATCGTCGACAGCCGGTGCGCGATCACGATAGTGGTGCGGCCGCGTTCGATCGTCTCCAGCGTTTCCATGATCTCCGCCTCGGTCCGGCTGTCGAGCGCGCTCGTCGCCTCGTCGAGGATCAGGATCGGCGGGTCCTTGAGCAGCGTCCGCGCGATCGCCACGCGCTGCTTCTCGCCCCCCGACAGCTTCAGCCCGCGCTCGCCGACGCGCGTGTCGTACGCGTCGGGCTGCGCCTCGATGAACCCCGCGATCGCCGCACCTCGCGCAGCCCGCCGGACCGCGGCATCGTCCGCGCCTTCCCGGCCATAGGCGATGTTGTAGCCGATCGTGTCGTTGAACAGCACCGTATCCTGCGGAACGATCCCGATCGCGGCGCGCAGCGAGGCTTGCGTCACGCGCGCGATATCCTGCCCGTCGATCGTGATCCGCCCGCCCGTCAGGTCCCAGAACCGATAGAGCAGCCGCGCCAGCGTCGACTTGCCCGCGCCGGACGGACCCACGACCGCGAGCGTCGTTCCCGCCGGCACGTCGAGATCGATCCCCTTCAGGATCTCGCGACCTTCATCATAGCCGAACCGTACGCCCTCGAACCGCACATGCCCCTGCGCCACCGCCAGCGGCGCCGCATCGTCGGCGTCGCGCACGTCGGTGCGCGTGTCGACCAGCGCGAACATCGCCGCCATGTCGGTCGCACCCTGCCGGATCGTGCGATAGACCATCCCGAGCAGGTCGAGCGGGCGGAACAGCTGGCTGAGCAGCGTCGACACGAACACCACGTCGCCCGCGCTGAACCGCCCCTGGCCCCAGCCCCAGGCGACCACGCCCATGCCGATCGCCAGCATCGCGTTCGTCAGCAGCGCCTGGCCCACGTTGAGCCACGCCAGGCTGTTCTCGCTCTTCACCGCGGCATTGGCATAAGCGGTCATCGCCGCGTCGTAGCGGCGCGCCTCGCGCTCCTCCGCGCCGAAATATTTGACCGTCTCGAAGTTGAGCAGCGAATCGACCGCATGCGCCACCGCGCCGGTATCGAGATCGTTCATCCGCACGCGCAGCGCGTTGCGCCAGTCGGTGACGATCCGCGTGAACGCGATGTACGCCGCCACCATCACCACCGTCGCGGCGACCAGCCACACCCCGAAGCTGGTCCAGAAGATGCCCAGCACCAGCACCAGTTCGAACGCGGTCGGCGCGATGTTGAACAGCATGAAGTACAGCATCGTGTCGATGCTCTTGGTCCCGCGCTCGACCACCTTGGTCACCGCGCCCGTCCGGCGCTCCAGATGGAAGCGCAGCGACAGCGCGTGGAGGTGACGGAAGACGACCGCCGCCAGCCGCCGCGTCGCATCCTGCCCCACGCGTTCGAACACCGCGTTGCGCAGATTGTCGAACAGCGTCGAGGCGAAGCGCGACAGCGCATAGGCCGCGACCAGCCCGACGACGATCGCCACCCCGGCCCGGTCGCCCCCCGCCATCCGGTCGACCGCGAACTTGAGCGTGTACGCCGCGCCCAGCACCTGGACGAGCTTGGAGGCGATCACCAGCAGCATCGCGCCGACGATCCGTGCCTTCAGCACCGGCTCGCCCGCGGGCCAGAGATAGGGGAGGAACCGCCGCAGCGTCGGCCACAGCGGTTCTTCGGGGCCGGTCTTGATCGTTTGCGGGGGCATATGACCGGCCATGTCGCCCGCCCCGCCCCGCTTCGCAAGGGCGCGCGCGCGATGGAACGTTTCGTCGCACCCGGCAGTTTCGCTGTCGTAAGTGGAGACGATGTATGGAACCGCTTTTTTTCGTGATGGCGATCATGGGCTGCGGCGACGGCAGCACCGCCTGCGAGCCGGCGCGTATGATGCCGGCGCGCTACGCGACGATGGCGCAGTGCCGCGCCGAACTGCCGCAGGCGCTAGCGCAGAACACCGACCTTTCCTACCCCGTCATCACCGGCGATTGTCGCGCGTCGGGGATGCAAGTCGCGGCCAAGGGCAAGGCCACGCGGCGGAGCTAAACTGTCGTCACGTCACCCCAGCGAAAGCTGGGGTCGTTCGCGGGTGATGCGCGCCAGTGGCAAGAGATCCCGGCCTCCGCTGGAACGACGTTACCTCGGCCGCGTCCACAGCCCCTCGCGCGATACCGGCTCGATCGGCCCCCGCGCCGCAGCGACGCCAGCCTTCAGCACGAACCCCAGTTTCTGCCCCGTCCCCGTGGTCACCCGCCGATCCCACGCCTGCGTGCCGCGTGCCGCCACCTCGCGCCCGATCGCGCCGTAGATTTCCGCCGCCGCCAGCACCGCCCAGGCAGAGCGGAACGACAGGGCCCCCGCGCCCACGCGCGCACTCGCCTCGTGCAGCGCCGCGCGGGTCGCCAGCCGTTTCGCCAGCACGGCGAGGCGCGCGCGGAACGGCGGCTTCATGTGCTGCCCGGCCGGGATGTCCATCTCGACCAGCCATTCGACGGGCAGGTAGCAGCGCCCCACCCGATCGTCCTCCTCGATATCGCGTGCGATGTTCGCCAGCTGGAACGCCAGTCCCAGGTCGCACGCGCGGTCGAGCGTGTCGTGGTCGTCCGCGGGCACCCCCATCGCGACCGCCATCATGCACCCGACGACGCCCGCGACATGATAGCAATAGCGGTACAGGTCGTCCTCGCTGCGCGGGCGCCAGTCGTCCGCATCGAGCTGGAACCCGTCGATCAGGTCACGCGGCCAGCGCTTCGGCATGTGCGTCTCCGTCGCGACGATCCGGAGCGCGTCGAACGCGGGCGCGCCAACCACCGTGCCCGCCAGCGCCGCCTCGGTCAGCGCGCGCACCTCCGCGATCCGCGCCTGCGGGTCGGTCACCCGCGTCATGCCATGGCCGTGATCCTGCCCATCGACGATATCGTCGCACCGTCGGCACCACGCATAGAGCAGCCACGCCCGCTCGCGCGTCGTCCGCCCGAACAGCCGGCTCGCCATCGCGAAGCTCTTCGACCCGCGCCGGATCGATTCATGCGCGGTCGCGACGATCGCGTCGCGGGAGGGGAGGGCGGCAGTCACCGCCGGCACTCCATTGTCGACACCATGCTCAAACCAATCCCGTTCGCACTGAGCCTGTCGAAGTGCTGTTCTTCTTTTTCGACGTCGGCAAGAAAGGACGGCACTTCGACAAGCTCAGTGCGAACGGCTGTAGGTGCACCCTAAAGGTCCGACGCCGCCATCCGCACGATCGGCTGCGTCGGCACATGCGCGCCCATCCGCTCGAGCAGCAGGTCCAGCGTGTCCGCCACGATCAGCAGGTCGCGGTGCTGCGCGCGCAGGAAGCCCACTTCGCCCATCGTCTCCCAGAACGCGATCAGGTGATCGTAATAGCCCGCCACGTTGAGCAGCCCGACGGGATCGGCATGATAGCCCAGCTGCGCCCAGCTCAGCGCCTCCCACAGCTCGTCCATCGTCCCCGTCCCGCCGGGGATCGTCACGAACCCGTCCGCCAGGTCGGTGAACTTCGCCTTGCGTTCGTGCATGCCCGAGACGACGTGGAGCTCGGTCAACCCGCGATGCGCGACCTCCGCATCGACCAGCGCCTGCGGAATGACCCCGATCACCTCGCCCCCGGCTTCGAGCGCGGAATCCGCGATCGCCCCCATCAGCCCCAGCCGCCCGCCGCCATAGACGACGCCGATCCCGCGCGCCGCCAGCGTCCGCCCGATCGCGCGGGCGTTCTCGATATAGACCGGATCGGCCGGGGTGGCGGAGCCGCAATAGATCGCCAGACGCTTCATCATTCAGACCCTCCCCGGAACGGGGAGGGGGACCATGCGACGCATGGTGGAGGGGGGGCCAGCCGCAACCGACCCCGCCCGTGGCGGAGCCCCCTCCACCCTTCGCTGCGCGAGCGATGTCCCTCCCCGTTCCGGGCAGGATTTGCAAGAGCCTCTACCGCCCACCCTCCAGCATCAGCGCCGCCGTCGCCTTCGCGCTTCCGACCACGCCCGGGATCCCCGCACCCGGATGGGTCCCCGCCCCGACGAAGTACAGGTTCGGGATATGGTCGTCGCGATTGTGGACGCGGAACCACGCGCTCTGCGTCAGCACCGGCTCCAGGCTGAACGCGCTTCCCAGATGCGCCTTGAGGTCCGTCCCGAAGTCCGCAGGGCTGTAGCTGAACTTCGTCACGATCCGCTCGTGGATGTCGGGGATCAGCCGCCGCCCGACCTCGTCGAGGATCCGCTTTTCCAGGATCGGCCCGATCTCGTCCCAGTTCACCGGGAACTTGCCCATGTGCGGCACGGGCGCCAGCGCATAGAAAGTACTCATCCCCTCGGGCGCCATCGCCGGATCGGTGACGGTCGGGTGATGGAGGTACAGCGAGAAGTCCTCGCTGAGCACGCCGTGATCGTAGATGTCCGCCAGCAGCCCCTTATAGCGCGGGCCGAACAGGATCATGTGGTGCGGGATGCCCGGCCACGTTCCCTTGATCCCGAAATGGACGACGAACAGCGACGGCGAATAGCGCTTCTTCTCCAGCTTCGCGGTCGTCCGCTTTGCGCTGCGCGAGGTGTTCAGCAGGTCGCGATAGGTGTGCATGATGTCCGAATTGGCCGCCAGCATCGTACAGTCGCTGCGCCAACCGCTTGCGCACGCGACGCCGGTCACCCGGTCCCCCAGCGTTTCGATCTCGGTCACCGCGTCGCCCAGCCGCAGTTCGCCGCCCAGCCGCTCGAACAGCGCGACCATGCCCGCGATCAGCCGGTTCGTGCCCCCCTTGGCGAACCAGACGCCCCCGTCGCGCTCCAGCTTGTGGATCAGCGCATAGATCGCGCTCGTCGTCATCGGGTTGCCGCCCACCAGCAGCGTGTGGAAGCTCAGCGCCTCGCGCAGCTTTTCCGACTTCACGAACGTCGACACCATCGAATAGACCGATCGCCACGCCTGGTATTTCGCCAGCGCGGGCGCGGCCTTTATCATCGACGCGAAGTCGAGGAACGCGACATGGCCGAGCTTTTCGTAGCCCTCCTTGTAGACGCCGGCCGAATAGTCGAGGAACCGCGCATAGCCTGCGACGTCCTCCGGATCGAGCTTGGCGATCTCGCCGCGCAGCACGGTGTCGTCGTTGGTATAGTCGAAATTGGTCCCGTCGGGCCAGTTGAGCCGGTAAAAGGGCTGCACCGGCTCCAGCGTCACGTCGTCCGCCAGCCGCGCGCCCGACAGCGCCCACAGCTCCTCCAGGCATGCCGGATCGGTGATGACCGTGGGGCCCGCGTCGAAGGTGAAGCCGTCCTTCTCCCAGTAATAGGCGCGTCCGCCCGGCTTGTCGCGCGCCTCGACGATCACCGTCTTCACGCCCGCCGATTGCAGCCGGATCGCCAGCGCCAGCCCACCGAACCCTGCGCCGACCACGATCGCGCGCTTCACTTGCCCATCCATTTGGTTTCCCTGAGTGCGCGAAAGGCGCGCGCGACCGGAACGGGCGGCTTGCCCGTCAGGATCCGTGCCTTGTCCGCGAAGGTCGATCGTCCCGCATAGAATCGCCGGATCAGCGCGGCGTCGAGCCGGTAGAATCGCTGGATCACGCGCCAGCGCTCGCCCGGATCGGCGGCGCGGAACATCATCGTATTGAGCATCCGGTAGAAACGCTGTGCGCGCCAGCGCCGCGCCGCATAGTCGTGCGTGAACGCGGCGAGGTTCGCCCCCGACAGGTCGTCCAGCGCCGCGATCCGGGTCGCGAGCCGCACCGCGTCGGGCAGCGAATAGCCGGTGGCGGGCTGGAACAGCCCCGCGCGCATCCCCGCCTTGGCGACGCCGCGCCCGCCCGATCGCCAGTACGTCTCGAAATCGCCCCCCAGCGTGATCGGCAGCACCCCCGTCTCGCGTCGCAGCACCGCCTCCACCCGCCAGCCCCGCGCCGTGGCATAGGCGGCGATCCGCTCGCCGAGCAGTTGCGGGTCGAGATCGGGGGTGTCGCTGAAATAGGTGTCCTCGACGAACATCTCGGTGTCGCCGAACGGCAGGCAATAGACGAAGCGATAGCCGTCATGCTGGTCGACGCGCGCGTCCATCACCATCGGCTGCGTCTGGCCATGCGGGGCGGCAAGCTTCAGCACGTGCCCTGCGAACTTCTGCCAGCCGAGATCGAGCGTCGACAGGTCCGCCGCGCCGCGCGCGTCGATCACGCCCTGCGCCTCGATGCGATCGCCGTCGGCCAGCACAACCGCGGTCGGCGACGCGCCCAGCACGCGGCGGCCCAGCATCACCGCGCCCTCGGGCAGCGCCTTCGTCACGGCGCGCGCGAACGACTCGCTCTCGATCGAATAATAGGTCGCGTCGATCGCGCGCTCGTGCGCGGGGAAGGCGACGGTGTAGCCGCGCCACGCATGCGTCACCGCGGGAGCCAGCAGCGCGCGCTCGGCGGGGGCGACGTCGCTGCCGAAGAACGACCACACATGGTTGCCGCCGATCGCATCGCCCGAATCGATCAGCCGCACGTCGAGCGCGGGATGCCGCGCCTTCAGCGCCATCGCGATCAGCCCGCCGGAAAGCCCGGCGCCGACGATCGCGACATCGCAGGTGGTGGTGGACGGCATCGCAGCCTGCCTAGCCCAAGCCACCGGACGCGCGAAGCGGTTTCACCGGGGGTGGGACAAAGTGTCCGGACGTCAGCCGGGCCACACTGACGTTCGGACCAGTCATCCGTTCGTCTCGCGTAGGGATCGAGCGAAGTCGGGAGCCCGTATCGAGAGATCGCGCGCCCACTCCAACCGCCTCTCGATACGCCGTCTCGACGGCTACTCGAGGCGAACGGATCAAGGAAGTAGGATCAAGGAAGTCGGATCGAGGAAGGTCACCGTTCCTTCCTTCGATCCACCGCGCTAGACCCCCCACATGCGCTGCCCGACCCTCCACACCGACCGCCTGACGCTCGGCCCCCATCAGGCCGACGATCTCGATACGCTCGCCGCGATGTGGGCGGATCCCGCGGTCTACGCCTTCATCGGCGGCACCCCGCGATCGCGCGAGGAGGTATGGATCCGGCTGCTCCGCTCGGTCGGGCAATGGTCGCTGTTCGGCTATGGCAGCTTCGTCGTCCGCGACCGTACGACCCGCGAGATTCTCGGCGACGTGGGGCTGATCGAGGCGCGCCGTGCGATCGTCCCCGCGATCGACGCGCCCGAGGTCGGCTGGGCGCTCGCCCCCGCTGCGCATGGTCGCGGCTATGCGCACGAGGCGCTGGCGGCGGTGCTCGGTTGGGCGGACGCGGCGGGCATCGCGCGCACGATGTGCATCATCGCGCCGGAGAACGCCGCCTCGATCCGCCTCGCCGACCGCCTCGGCTATCGCACGCTGGGCGACGGCCTCTACCACGACGCTCCGACGCGGATGTTCGAGCGGGTGGTGTCCTGACCGTCAACCAGGCCCCAACCGTCACCCCGGCGAAAGCTGGGGTCTCTCTCCTCCAGCGGCACGCCCGCGGATAAAGATCCCGGCCTCCGCCGGGTGACGGTCGTTTCCAAAACCTCCGTGCACCCGCCCCCGCGATGCCCTACAACCCGCTCCCGATGCTGCTCGCCATCCTCCTCTCCGCGCTCGCGATGACGCTGATCGTCGGGGTGCGCTATCTCGCAGCCTCGGGCGGGTTCGCGCTCGCGACGCGCGCCAGGCATCCCGGCCTCTATCGTGGCCTCGACGCGCAGGTACGGCGCGAGATCGCGTGGAGCCTCGCCTCCGCCGCGATCTACGGCGTGCCCGCCGGCATCGTCGCCTGGGGCTGGCAGAATCGCGGCTGGACGCGGATCTATGCCGACGTCCACGCGATGCCGCTCTGGTATCTTCCCGTCTCGGTGCTGCTGTACCTCGCCGCGCACGACACGTGGTTCTACTGGACGCACCGCTGGATGCACCGCCCCCGCCCGTTCAGGCTGGCGCACGCGGTCCACCATGCCAGCCGTCCGCCCACCGCCTGGGCGGCGATGGCGTTTCACCCGATCGAGGCGCTGACCGGCGCTGTGGCCATTCCGCTACTGGTCTTCGCGATTCCGATCCATGTCGGCGCTCTCGGCTTGGTGCTGACGGTCATGACGGTTATGGGGGTGACGAACCATATGGGGTGGGAAATATTCCCGAGGTTCATGTGGGCCGGGCCAATGGGGGATTGGCTCATCACCGCCAGCCATCATCAGCGGCATCATGAACGATATGGGTGCAATTATGGGCTCTATTTTCGCGTCTGGGACCGGCTCTGCGGCACGGACGGCGGCATCGGCGATTTCGCGAAGGCGCATGCGAAAGCCCGCAACCACAGTGCTGGGCGCGGCGATCGTGCTGGCGCTGCTGCCGGGCGCGGCGCCGACCACGCGGCTTGACGTCGCGGTCGACAACCTGCGCAACGCGAAGGGCCTCGTCCGCATCTGCCTGACCGCGGATCCGAAGAACTTCCCCGCCTGTGTCGACGATGCCGATGCGGTCACGCGCACCATCCCCGCCGCCACCCGCACGCTGCGGTTCGATGCGTTGCCCCATGGCGGCTATGCGATCGCGGTGATCCACGACGAGAACGGCAACGCGAAGCTCGACACCGTCGCCGGGATCCCGCGCGAGGGGTTCGGTTTCTCGCGCAACCCGCGCATCTTCTTCGGCCCGCCCAGGTTCGCCGCGGCGCGGTTCACGCTCGACGGTGATGCCGATGTGCAACAGGTGAAGATGCGCTACCTGCTCTGACGATTCGTTACGGACCCAAAGCGGCCCCGGCGTGTTGTGCGCGCAAGACATCCAGGGGACGACCATCTTGCGCGCCATCCGAATCGCGGCTCTCGCCGCCAGCCTCCTCGCGGCCGCACCCGCCGTCGCACAGGACACGACCGTGCCGGCGGTGCCCGTGGCCCCCCCGCAGCCGGAGTTCGGCGATACGATCACCGTGGGCCTCGGTGCGGCCTACATGACGGATTACGAAGGCTCGAACGACTATCGCTTCATGCCGGCGCCCGCTGCGATCGGGTCGATCAAGGGCTATGCCTTCACCGTCCTGGGCAACCGCGCCAGCGTCGATCTCATCAAGAATCCGTCGGGGCCGAGCTGGGACCTGCAGGCCGGTCCGATCGGCGTCATCAACTTCAACCGGTCCGCGCTGTCGCAGATCGACGACCGTCGCGTCCGCGCGCTGGGCGAGCGCGATACCGCGATCGAGCTCGGCGGCTTCGTCGGGATCGGCAAGACGGGCGTCGTCACCAGCCCGTACGACAAGCTCAGCGTCTCGCTCAGCTATCGCCACGACGTCGCGGGCGCGCATGGCGGCGGCATCTGGCAGCCGACGATCAATTATCTCACCCCGCTCAGCCTGAAGGCCGCGATCGGGGTCTTCGCGTCGGCCGAGCGTGCGGATCGCGACTATGCGCGCTATTATTTCGACGTGAACGCCGCCCAGTCGCTCGCCAGCGGGCTACCGGTCTACGGCACGCGCGGCGGGTGGAAGAACTATTCGCTGGGCGCGGCGGGCACCTATTCCCTGACGGGCGATCTGCTGAAGGGATGGAAGCTGGTCGCAGGCGGCACGTACAGCCGGATGCTCAACGATTTCGGGCGGACGCCGGTCGTCTCGATCGCGGGCTCGCGCAACCAGTGGCTCGGCGTCGTCGGTATCGGCTACACCTTCTAAGGCGTCACCGCCCAGCGCGCCACGTCCTCCTGCTGCCCGATCAGCGCGAGGCCGTGCGCGATCGAGGTCAGCTCGCCCCCCGTCGCCAGCCGGTCCTCGCCGAACCGCTCGGCGAACACGCGCCGGATCCGGGGGGTGAGCGATGATCCGCCGGTCAGGAACACCCGGTCGATCGCCGCCGCCGGCACAGACGCAGCGTCGAGCGCGCGATCGACCGTCGCCTCGATCCGCGCGATGTCGGGCGCGATCCACGTCTCGAATTCGGCGCGCGTCACCTCGGCTTCGATCGCGACGTCCGCGCCCGCGAACGCGAACCGCGCGGTCTCGCTCGCCGACAGCGCGCGCTTCACCTGCCCGACCGCGTCGTACAGCCGATAGCCCAGCTCCTGCTCGATCACCGCGATCATCCGCGCGATCGCGTCCGGGTCCAGCGCGGCGCGGCGCAGCGATTCCAGCTCGGCCAGCGTCTTGCGGTTGCGCATCAGCGCCAGCCGGCTCCAGTCCGAAAAGTCGCTGAAATAGCCGCGGGGAATCTCCAGCACCTTGTCGAACGACCGGTACGATCCGCCCAGCCCCAGCAGCGGCAGCACCAGATGGTCGACGATCCGCGCGTCGAACCGGTCCCCCGCGATGCCGATGCCCGCATGGCCCAGCGGCGTGCACCGCCGCGCCGCGCCCGGCGCCTCGACCCGCACCACCGAGAAGTCGCTCGTTCCGCCGCCGAAATCCGCGACCAGGATCGTCGCCGGATCCTCGACCCGCGCGGCATAGCTGAACGCCGCGCCCAGCGGCTCGTACACATAGTGCACTTCCGTCCCCAGCTCGGCGAACATCGCGTCGTACCGCGTGCGCGCCAGCGCTGCGTCGGGGCGGAACCCCGCATATTCGACCGGCCGGCCGACGACCACGCGCGCCGCCCTGTCATCGAGCGCACCGCCCGCGCGCGCCGCCATCCGCGCGAGGAACAGCCGGCCCAGCTCCTCGAACCGATAGCGCTTCGCGAACACGCTCGCGGTGTCGAAGCTGGCGCTCGCCGCGACCGACTTGAACGATTGCAGGAAGCGGCTGCCCTCGGGCCAGTCGAGATATTCCGCGATCGCCCACGGCCCGCCCTCGTGCGCGACGCCGCCCTTGGCGTCCTCGTCCTGCCAGAAGCACAGTGCGGAGCGGAACACCGCGTCGGCGCCGTCGGGCGCATCGAGCGCGACCATCTCCGCGGTGCCGCCGCGCGCGATCGCGGCGACGCTGTTGGTGGTGCCGAAATCCAGGCCGAGCGTGGGGAGGGGATCGGACATGCGGGCGACTCGCGATCGGGACGGGGCCGGCGCGCTTACACCGCCCCGCGCATCATGTCGAAACGCATCCTCATGCGGTGACCAATACCCCCGTCGCCACCACCGGCCCGGTCGGCGCCCCCGTGGGCGATCCACCGACCGGCTCGATCGAGATCGCCAGCGTCGCCCCCGCCGCCACGCGGGCGCGGTCGGCAGGCGACAGCCGGACGATGCTCGTGCCCGCCACGCCCAGCAGCCCGATCGGCCGCGGCGCGTCCTTGCCCGCGATCACCCACAGCTGCGCGCTCCGCCCCGCGGGCACCGCGACCGTGCCCGCGACGCGCACCGCGCCGCCCGCCGCATCGTAGGTCGCGGGGAACGGCGCGCCCTTGCCGTCCGGGGTGGAGGCCATCGCCGCCGCCAGGATCGTCGGCGCGGGCGCGCTCGCCACCACCGACGCGGGCGGCGGCGCGACCGGCGCGGGGCGCAGCACGATCACCGCGAGCAGTCCCGCCGCGACCGCCGATGCTCCCGCGGTCGCCCAGCGCCAGGGCGCGGCGCGATCGTCGTTCGCCGCGCGCGTCGCCCGGCGCGCGACGCCGGCTTCGGGCACGACCTCGGGAATTTCCGCGAACAGTGTCGCGAACCGGTCCCGCCACCGCTCCACGGCGTCCGCGAACGTGCGGTCGGCAAGCATCCGTCGCGTCGCGTCGGCGCGCGCGGCGCCCTCGAGCAGGCCGAGCGCCAGCTCCGCCGCGAGGATGTCGTCATCGGGGATGTCACCGTCGGGCGTGGCGTCAGGCGTCATCGGACAGGCACTCCCTCAACCGCATCAGCCCGCGGCGCACGCGGCTCTTCATCGTCCCCAGCGGAATCGCATCGCGGTCCGCCAGCTCGGCATAGGTCGCGCCGTCGAAGAAGGCGGCACGGATCGCGGTGCGCTGCGTCGCATCGAGCGACTCGAGGCACAGGTGCAGCTTGCGATCGTCCTCGTCGCGCTCGATCCCCGCATCCGCCAGCGGCGCGTCGTCCGCGACCTCGGGCGCGGCGTCGAGCGTCGTCGCGGGCAGCCGCCGATTCGCGCGCCGCCAGTCGATCGCGCGGTTGCGCGCGATCGTCGCCAGCCACGTGATCGGGCTCGACCGCGCAGGCTGGAACCCCGCCGCTCGCCGCCACACCAGCGCATAGACTTCCTGCAAGACCTCCTCCGCGCTCTGCCGTTCGCCGCAGATACGCAGGCAGATGCCGAACAGCTTCGCCGAGGTCAGCCGATAGACCAGCCCGAAGGCGCGTCTGTCCTGTTCGCCGGTCTGGACGAGCGCGTCGACCAGCCGAGCACGCGCCGCATCGGCCGCATCCGCACCGCTCATGCGCGCCGCCCGCCGATCGCCCGCCCGCCCGATCGTCCGCCGGCCAGACCGATCGTCGGCACGCCGCATTTTTGCCCCGGCCCGTGCATCCTTTTGTCCCCGTTCTCGTAGTTGCCGGACATCGACCGGATTTGCCCCTGTTGCAAGCCGGCGGTTCCGAACTAGGACGTTGCGACGACGCAATGGTACGAGAGTTTCAGGAGATGCCCCGCATGACCGACACCAAAGACCTTATCGGGGTCCTCGACGCGCGCGTCGAACGCCGCAACACGCGGCGCGAGCTGTTCACGACGATGGCGGGTGCCGCCGCGGTCGCCACCGCCGGGGGCTTCTTCGTGTCGACGCCGGCGCAGGCGCAGACGGTCAGCGACGCGGATGTGCTCAATTTCGCGCTGAACCTCGAATATCTTGAGGCGCAATTCTATTCCTGGGCCGCGTACGGCGCCGGGCTCGACGCCACGCTGCTCACCGGCACCGGCACGCAGGGCGCGCTCACCGGCGGCAAGCAGGTGACCTTCACCGATCCGCTCGTCTCCGCGTATGCGCGCGAGATCGCCAATGACGAGATCGCGCATGTCCGCTTCCTGCGCTCGGCGCTCGGCACCGCGACGGTGTCGATGCCCGCGATCGACATCGGCGTCACCGCCACCTCGGCGTTCAGCCAGGCCGCGCAGGCCGCCGGCCTCGTCCCCGCGGGCACCGCGTTCGATCCGTACGCCTCGGACGAGAATTTCCTCCTCGGCGCGTTCATCTTCGAGGATGTCGGCGTCACCGCCTACAAGGGCGCGTCGCCGCTGCTGACCAGCAAGGTCTTTCTCGAGGCGGCGGCAGGCATCCTCGCGGTCGAGGCGTATCACGCCGCGATCGTCCGCGGCACGCTATACGCCAAGGGTGTCGCGACTCCGTCGCTGCGCACCTCGGCGGACGCGATCTCGAACGCGCGCGATTCGCTCGACGGCACCAGCGATCTCGATCAGGGCATCTCGCCGGTGACGATCAACGGCGCGGCGGCGTCGAATATCGTGCCGCTCGACGCCAACGGCATCGCCTATAGCCGGACGACGGGGCAGGTGCTCAACATCGTCTATCTCAACAGGAACGCCGTCACCCTGGGTGGCTTCTTCCCCGCCGGCGTCAACGGCACGATCCGGACCAGCGCGGCGAACTGACGGGCGACCACGCCCCCTTCGCCAGACGCTCCCCAATCTAGGATTTCCGCCATGAACCATGCTGACATTCTCGCCACCGTCCTCGACGCATCGGAAGCGCGCCGCCTGCAGCGCCGCCGGTTCCTCCGCGTCGCGGGCGCCGCCAGTGCCACCGCGGGCGGGCTGATGCTGCTGTCCGCCTGCGGCGACGACGGTGGCGATTCGCTGCTCAACCCCTCGCCGACGCCCACCCCGACGCCGACGACGGGGATCACCGATGCCGACGTGCTGAACTTCGCGCTGAACCTCGAATATCTCGAGGCGCAATTCTATTACTACGCGGTCTACGGCACCGGCCTTCCCGCCGCGTCGCTGACGGGCACCGGCACCCAGGGCGCGGTCACCGGCGGGCGCCAGGTGACCTTCACCGACCCCGTCGTCGCGCAATATGCGCGCGAGATCGCGGCGGACGAGCTCGCGCACGTCAATTTCCTGCGCGCGCAGCTCGGCACCTCGGCGGTCGCGATGCCCGCGATCAACATCGCGGGCGACGCGAACGGCGCGTTCACCGCAGCGGCGCGCGCCGCCAACGTGATCGGCGCCACCGCGACGTTCGATCCCTACGCCTCGGACGAGAATTTCCTGCTCGGCGCGTTCATCTTCGAGGATGTCGGCGTCACCGCCTACAAGGGCGCCGCGCCGCTCATCACCAACAAGACATATCTGGAAGCCGCGGCGGGCATCCTCGCGGCGGAGGCGTATCACGCCGGGCTGATCCGCACGACGCTCTACCGCAAGGGGCTGGCGACGCCGTCGCTGCGCTCGGGCGCGGACAACATCTCGAACGCGCGCGACACGCTCGACGGCTCGACCGATCTCGACCAGGGCGTCAGCGCCGACTCGACGACGTCGAACATCGTCCCCGCCGACAGCAACGCGATCGCGTACAGCCGCTCGACGGGCCAGGTGCTCAACATCGTCTATCTCAACAAGGCGGCGGTCGCGGCGGGCGGGTTCTTCCCCGCGGGCGTCAACGGCACGATCCGCACCAGCGCCGCGAACTGATCGCGCGCGTCCTCACGGACCGGAAGGGCCGTGCCTCCGGGCGCGGCCCTTTTCGTTTGTGGGGCTCGGTACATCGGCCTATGCTCGGCACCATCCCCGGGGGACCACGCACAAGTGGTTGAGAGGCAGCTGATGCTGCGACCCGCCGAACCTGATCCGGTTGACACCGGCGGAGGGAGGGAGGTCGCCAACTGGCCGCCCCCGCTCCGTTTATTGGAGCATGACACGTGGCAGACATCGACCCCCAGATCGCGCGCACCCCCGCTCCCATCGGCGTCACCACCGGCCCGATCCGCGGCAGCCGCAAGATCCACGTCGCGGTTCCCACCAGCCCCGACGTCCGCGTCGCGATGCGCGAGATCGTGCTCGATCCGTCGTGCAGCGAGCCCCCCCTGCGCGTCTACGACACCAGCGGCCCCTATACCGATCCCAAGGCGACGATCGACATCGCGCGCGGCCTGCCCCAGCTGCGCCGCCAGTGGATCGAGGCACGCGGCGACGTCGAGAGCTACGCCCGGCGCGAGATCCAGCCCGAGGACAACGGCCAGCTCGGCCCCGACCGTTCCGGCGGCGTGCCCCAGTTCCCGCTCCACGTCACGCGCCCGCTGCGCGCGAAGCCCGGCGCGAACGTCAGCCAGATGCACTATGCCCGCCGCGGCATCATCACCCCCGAGATGGAATATGTCGCCACGCGCGAGAATCTCGGCCGCGCGATGCTCAAGGATTACGTCCGCGACGGCGAGAGCTTCGGCGCGCAGATCCCCGATTTCGTGACGCCCGAGTTCGTCCGCGACGAGATCGCCCGCGGCCGCGCGATCATCCCCAACAACGTCAACCACCCCGAATCCGAACCGATGGCGATCGGCCGCAATTTCCTGGTCAAGATCAACGCCAACATCGGCAACTCGGCGGTCGCCAGCAACGTCGCGGCGGAGGTCGACAAGCTCGTCTGGTCGATCCGCTGGGGCGCGGACACCGTCATGGACCTGTCCACCGGCCGCAACATCCACGACACGCGCGAGTGGATCATCCGCAACTCGCCCGTCCCGATCGGCACCGTCCCGATCTACCAAGCGCTCGAAAAGGTCGGCGGCGTGGCAGAGGAGCTGACGTGGGAGATCTTCCGCGACACGCTGATCGAGCAGGCCGAACAGGGCGTCGACTATTTCACGATCCACGCCGGCGTCCGCCTCGCCTATATCCCGATGACCGCGAAGCGCGTCACCGGGATAGTCTCGCGCGGCGGCAGCATCATGGCGAAATGGTGCCTCAGCCACCACAAGGAGAGCTTCCTCTACGAGCGCTTCGACGAGATCACCGAGATCATGAAGGCGTACGACATCGCCTACAGCCTCGGCGACGGCCTGCGCCCCGGCTCGATCGCCGACGCCAATGACGAAGCGCAGTTCAGCGAGCTCTACACGCTCGGCGAACTCACCCACCGCGCGTGGAAGAGCGACGTCCAGGTCATGATCGAAGGCCCCGGCCACGTGCCGATGCACAAGATCAAGGAGAATATGGACAAGCAGCTCGAGGTCTGCGGCGAGGCGCCCTTCTACACATTGGGGCCGCTCACCACCGATATCGCGCCGGGCTACGACCACATCACCAGCGGCATCGGCGCCGCGATGATCGGCTGGTACGGCACCGCGATGCTCTGCTACGTCACCCCCAAGGAGCATCTCGGCCTGCCCGACCGCGACGACGTGAAGGTCGGCGTCGTCACCTACAAGCTCGCCGCGCACGCGGCCGACCTCGCCAAGGGCCACCCCGCCGCCCAGATGCGCGACGACGCCCTGTCCCGCGCCCGCTTCGAATTCCGCTGGCGCGACCAGTTCAACCTGTCGCTCGACCCCGACACCGCCGAATCGTACCACGACCAGACGCTCCCGGCCGAAGGCGCCAAGACCGCGCATTTCTGCTCGATGTGCGGCCCCAAATTCTGCTCGATGAAGATCACGCAGGAAGTCCGCGACTTCGCCGCGAAGCAGAATGCCCCGGCGAACACCTTCCTCGCCGCCGACGCCCAGGCCGAAGACGCCACCCGCGCCACCTTCGCGAAGGGCGTCACCCACGCGGATGCGGAAAAGGGCATGGCGGAGATGAGCGAGCGGTTCCGGGAGAAGGGCGGGGAGGTGTATCTGCCGGCGGAACCGGCCTGAGCAATGCTCAGGCCGGTCATTGCTTACTTGGCGTCCGGATCAGCATAGACGGCGAGCCGCCACCGAACATTGCCTTGCGCATTTGCGTGTTGATGATGGTTCTGTGGCGGGAAAGGGTCGTTCTTGTTCGATGCGATTTCGCGACCGCATCCTTGGCATCGATAGATTCCGGAATTTGGAACCGTCTGACCCGGAGTATAAATGCTGTCGTAAGCATCACTCGTCGATTTCTGGATATATTGATCGTACTTGTACCATGCCATTTTCACTACTCCGCTATCGAAGCCCGGCACCACGGGTCGATTGACGGTTGGATCACGGCCCACTAGATCGCACAGGCTTGCACAAGCGCGAGGTGGGATGCCTGCCTCAGTCGGGGTGGCCGTTGACGCGGCCATCCCGATATCGACCGATACCCATAAGTCGATTTAGACGCAAATCCTAATTCCCACTCGGTTTAATAAGGAGTACGTGCTTCGGCATGTGGCAAAGCATGAACCGAGTGTTGCAGCTGGACCGCATCTCTGATGGGTATGGCCTGCCACGGCAGGCCATACCTTCCACCCCTTACCCCACCCCCAGCGCCGCGAGCACCCCCGGAAACCGGATCAGCTTCGGATACGTCCCGGCGACCTCTTCGGCTACGCCTTGCGCGATCAGCTCGCGCACATTGTTCTGCGCCCCGCCATAGGTCACCCCCAGCGCCTCCGCGAAATCGGTGACCGACTGCACCGGTCGTTCGAACGCCAGATCGATGATCCGCAGCATCAGGGCCGATCGCCGCGCGGTCTGGAATCGCTCCCGATACTCGCGCTGCAGGTCCTGCAACCGCTCGACCACAGCGATCGTCTCCTCGGCAGAGGCCGCCACCGCATCGAGGAAGAACGCGATCCACGCCTCCCACGCGCCTTGGCGAGACACCGCGTACATCAGGTCGATATAGCGATCCTTGTGCCGCTCCAGATACGGGCTCATGTACAGCAGTGGCTGGGGGAGCGTGCCGTTGTCGATCAGCATCAGCGTGATGAGCATCCGCCCGACACGCCCGTTGCCGTCGGCGAACGGGTGGATCGCCTCGAATTGGTAATGTGCCAGCGCCGCGTCGATCAACGGTGCGGGGCGATCCTCGCGATTGACGAAGCCCATCAGCGTGTCGAGCGCGCGGGGCGTCTCTGTCGGCGGCGCTGGGATGAAGCGCGCACTGTCGATCCGGCCGTTGCCGCCAATCCAGTTCTGGTCGCGCTTGAGTTCGCCCGCATCGGTGGTGGCACCACGATTGCGAGCCACGCCGGTCAGCAACACGCGATGTGCGTCGCGGATCAGCCGGGCGGAAATCGGCAGATGCGTCAGCCCATCGATCGCTCGCTCGAGCGCGCGGACATAATTCAGCACTTTGCGATTGTCGCTACGGGTCGTGACGTCGGTCGCTCCTGCTTCGAACAGGAACAGGTCGCTTAGCGTCGTGTAGGTTCCCTCCATGCTCGACGAGGAAACCGCCTCGCGACGCTGGAGGGGACGGATGAGAAGCAGGGGATTGGCGACCGAGCGACCAATTCCCTTGAGTTCGCCCACTGCCTGCGTCGCACGTGTCAGCTCAGGCAGAAATTGATCGACCGCTATCGATGGTGGCGGCAAGGGATGCGGTACGAAGGCCTTGCGCCCTGCGATCGTCGGCACGAGCGTACCGCTCGCCATTGCGTCGAACCCGTTGCGATCCATTCAAGGGATCTACAAAGTTCGATGCCAACTTTCAACGAAAACGTGGTTTCGTGAAAAGTCCCCGCTCCACTTTGGACATCCGTACAAACCGACCGATGGATGCCACCCCGTCACACCGCCCCCGAAATCCACCCCCGCCCCCTGTCCTATTTGGATTTCCCATGATCCACCCTCGGGGATGAGCATCAAGCGAACCTCCGCCCGCCCCCGGCCCGCGACGCCGGCGTTCGCCCCCGTCGCCACCCGCGCCCGCCACGATGGCTGGACGCCCGAACGGCAGGTCGATTTCATCGATGCGCTCGCCGAATGCGCGTGCGTGGAGGAGGCGGCGCGGCGCGTCGGGCTGTCGTCCACCTCTGCCTACAACCTGCGTCGCCACGCCGATGCGCAGGGATTCCGGCAGGCATGGGACTTCGCGCTCGACCATGCGGTCGATCGGCTTGCCGATGCCGCGCTGTCGCGCGCGATCCACGGCGTCGCGCGACCCGTCTTCTACCAGGGCGAGCAGATCGGCGAGCGCCGCGACTATGACGAGCGGCTGACGATGTTCCTGCTGCGCTATCGCCGCCCCGAAAGCTATGGCGCGTGGCTCGACCGGCGCGAGGCGCGGTGCGATCCCGAAGCGCGCGCGACACGGTTCAACCGCGCGCGCGACCGCGCCGAGGACGAGGCCTGGGCGGACGCGTTCGGCGATCCGCGCCCGGCCGCCGCGCCGATCCCGCGGGTCGTCCACGTAGAGGCCGATCAGGCGGACGACGACGCTGCGGAGGACGCCGGGGCGGCGGAGGACGCCGCGCTGACGGCCAGTCTCATGAAGAAGCTGGAGGGGCTCGCCCGCCGCAAGCGGGCCGAGGCCGCTGTTCCCCCCGCGGACCCCGATTTTCGCGCGGACGTGGCGGCAACTTCGGCAACTTCCACGCGCCCGCCCTGATCGTCAGCCCGCGTCGCGCGGCCCCGGATCGGCAGGCCCCGGTTCTCTGGGCCCCGGATCTCCAGGCAGCGCCCAGTCGATCGTCCCCCGCCCATGCTCCGCCAGGAACGCGTTCGCCTGCGAGAAATGCCGTGTCCCGAACCAGCCGGTGTGCGCCGACAGCGGCGACGGGTGCGGCGCCTTGAGGACGAGGTGTCGGCCGCCCTTCGCCCCACCTTCAGCGACGTCGGTGACGAACGCGGCCTTCTTCTGCGCGTGGCTGCCCCACAGCAGGAAGACGACGGGGTCGTCCTTCGCGGCGACCAGCCGGACGACCGCGTCGGTGAACGCCTCCCACCCGCGATCGCGGTGCGAGGCGGCGCGCCCGCTCTCGACCGTCAGCACGCTGTTGAGGAGCAGCACGCCCTGCCGCGCCCAGTGTTCGAGGAAGCCGTGCGCCGCCGGCTCGATGCCCAGATCGGTGCGCAGCTCCTTGTAGATGTTGACGAGGCTGGGCGGCGGGCGGACGCCGGGGCGGACCGAGAAGCACAGCCCGTGCGCCTGTCCCGCGCCGTGATACGGGTCCTGCCCCAGGATCACGACGCGCACCGCGTCGAGCGGGGTCAGTTCGAGCGCGCGGAACCAGTCGGCGGAGGGCGGGAAGATGCGCTTGCCCGCCGCCTTCTCGGCGATGAGGAACGCGCGCAGCCGGGCCATGTCGTCGCTCGCGAACAGGTCGCGCAGCGGCGCGCGCCAGCTGGGGTGGATGCGGGGTTCCGGGCGGGGGTCTGCCATGCCGGATGCGTGCCCGCTGCGTGGCGGTGTCGTCAACGGCTGGATGTGGCTGCCGGGCGTGCTATCGTCGTCGCGGAACGCGGTTTCGTTTCGGAGGTTCTGGTCGTCATGATGCGCCTGTCTGCCCTGCTCGCCCCGGTCGTCCTTCTCGCCGCCTGCGACAAGGCCGCCGACACCCCCACGACCAACACCGCCGCGGCACCGAAGGAAACCGGCTATATCGCGAAGGTGAAGGCGCTTCCGTCGGGCCAACGCGAGGGCGTGCTCTATCGCGCGATCGTCGCGGGCGGCGGGCCGGGATGCCAGGGCGTCGACAAGGTCGAGGACATGCCCGCGAGCGAGACGGGGCAGCCCAACTGGCGCGTCACCTGCCCGGGCGGCGCGGAGTGGCTGGTCACCCTCTCCGATGACGGCACCGCGCTCGTCACCGGCGCGGCGGACGCGGGTCGCCCGGCGACCTGACGCCTCAGCGCTTGCGGACGAACTCGGCGCGCAGGACGAGGCCCCTGATCCCGTCGAACCGGCAATCGATCTCCTGCGCGTCGCCGGTCAGCCGTATCGATTTGATGAGCGTCCCGCGCTTCAGCGTCTGCCCCGCGCCCTTCACGGTCAGGTCCTTGATGAGCGTCACCTGATCGCCGTCCGCCAGCAGGTTGCCCACCGAATCGCGGACCTCGACCGCGTCCTCGTCGGGTTTCGCGGCCGCGTCGGCGGCGCTGATCCACTCGCCGCTGGCCTCGTCATAGACAAAGGCGTCGTCGGTATCGCTCATCGGGTCGTGCTCTTTCTCAGCTTTGCTCTTCGTCAGCTTTTCAGGGTCGTCATCGCGACCGGCTTGGTCGACGGGTTGGAGGCATTGGGTTTGGCGGGTTTCTCCGCCTTGGGCTTGCGGACTTCCTTGCTCGACTTGCGCTGGCTCTTGGCCATCATCGGTTCCAGTCGGGGCGGGACGCCCCGGTACAGGCCTACACCCGCCGGCCCCGCCGACCCGCATCAATTCGCCACCCCGCTCCAGATCAGCTTCGCGCCGAGCAGCACCATCAGCCCGTAGATCACGCGGTAGAACCGCGCCGGATCGATCCGCCGCACGATCCATACGCCCGCCAGCGTGCTCAGGATCGCGACCGGCAGCAGCGCCGCCGCGGTCGTCAGCACCGGCCGGGTGAACACGCCGAGCGCGACATAGACGGGCACCTTCGCCCAGTTGACCGCGGCGAACACGATCGCGCTGGTCCCGACATAGATCTGGTGCGGCAGCCGGCGCGGGGTGACCCACATCTGGAACGGCGGGCCGCCGGCGTGCGCGATCTGGCTCGTCACCCCGGTCGCGACCCCGAACAGCGCGCCGACCCAGCCCGGCGAGCGCGAGGCGGCGACCGCCTTGCCGCCGCGCTCGATCCACAGCCGCCACGCGCCGAACACGAAGGTGATCGCGCCCAGCGTCGTCATCAGCGCGCGCTCGTCGACACTGGCGGAGAACCCCCAGCCGATCGCGACGCCGACAAACGCGCCCGGCAGCATCCACGCGATGATCCACCCGTCCCATGTCCGCCGGAACGACCAGACGCTGACGACGTCCTGCACGATCAGGATCGGCAGCAGGATCGCGGCGGCCTCGGCGGGTGGCGCGGCAAGCGCGAGGATCGGGGTGCCGAGCGCGCCCAGCCCGGAGAACCCGCCCTTGGCCATCCCCACCAGCGTCACCGCGACGACCGCGGCGACGACGAACCCGATGTCGATCGTCATGCCGCGTCGAAAAGGAAGGCGTTGATGCTCAGCCGCCCGGTCGTGGGGTCGGCCGGCAGTGCGATGCCCGGCGGGATCGCGGCGCAGTGAAGCGCATGGCTGCGATAGATCAGCGCGCGGTTCGGCCGCGCTTCGTACGCCGCGATCCGCTCGAACAGCGGCGTATCGCCGGCGATATACGCGGCCTCGGGCAGGCCGTGCTCGGCAACCCCGTTTTCGAGCGCAGCCTCGAACGCCGGGTATCGCGCCGCGTCGACCGTCTCGAACCCGGTCGCACGCTGACGATAGAAGGCAGTGCCGCCCTGTTCCGCGCCGGAGAGATAGACGAGGATCGCGATCCGTGTCCGCTCCACGCCGTCGACATGCGGCAGCCGCTGGATCGGTGCGAGCGCGGCGGGCGGGGTGGTCACGATCGAGAAGAAGCATTCGAGCACGCGCGGCACCGGATCGAGCGCGAAGGTCTTGCCGATCAGCGGCGCCAGTTCGACGCGCATCGCCGCGGCAGCGCCGGGAAGGACCGCGCTGCGGATGCCGGGGTAGTAGGCCCCCATTCGTGTGAACCGCCCCATCGCCGCCGAGGCGCGCCACCGCGGCAGGTCCGCGAGCATGTCGTCGACCACGATCACCGGCGCCTGCTCGGCGCCCTGGTGGATCACGTCGATCCGCGCGTCGGGGTTGAGAACCGCCGGGATCAGAACAGCCCCGGCACTTCGCGCTGCGCCGGCGTCGGGTTTGCGGGCACCGGCAGGATCCGCGCAGGCGCCGCGCCGCCGCCCGGCACCTCGCCGTCGCGCACCGCCGCGCTCGCCGCGATCGGGCTGATCGGGGTACAGGTCCTGCCCGCGATGAAGTCCAGCGCCTGTCGCGTCGAGGCCTCCTGCGGATCGCCCATCGGTCGCGACAGGTCGTCGCCCGCCTGGCAGCTCGCCTTCACCGTGCCCGCCAGCCCGTCATAATAGGCGCCCTGCCGGTCCGCGTTCTGGATCGCGAGCGCGATCACGCGCAGCCGGTCGTCGCACCCGGCGCGATCGAGCGCGATCTGGCCGACCGGCTTGCCGAAGGTGTTGGCGCCCACCAGCGCCATGCGGTTGCCGAGATACGGCAGCATCCCCGCGATCACGAGCTCGCTCGACGATGCGGTCGCCGCGGTGCCGATGAACGCGATCCGGGTCGGCGCGATCGATTGCGGCTGCGGCGCGAAGGTGCGGACGGTATTGTACGCCGATTTCTCGGGGCGGAAGGTGATATAGTCGAAGACCTCGCTGGTCGCGCGGTTCGCGCCGAGCAGGTCGCCCATCAGTTCGGCGGTGTCGATCAGCCCACCGCCATTGTAGCGGAAGTCGACGATCACGTCGGTGACGCCGGCGGCGCGGAACTGCGCGAACGCCTGGCGCAGCTGCATATCGGCGGTCGAGATGAAGGTGCGCAGGTTGATATAGCCGACCTGCCGTCCGCCATCGGCGATGATCTTCGCGCCGAAGCGCGCCGAAACCGGGCTCAGCGCATAATCGGCCTTCGCGACCGTCACGTCGCGCGTTCCCGCCGCGTTCGCGATGCGGAGCACGCGGGCGGTCCCCGGCGTACTCGGGCCCAGCGCATCGACGACGGCGGCGGTGCCGCCGCTCGCGAACAGGGCGGAGACGGTCTGCAGTGTCGCGGCGCTGGTGCCGATCGCGAGAATCTCGGTGCCGCGGTCGATGCCCGCGGCCAGCGCCGGGGCGCCTTCGAACGCGTCGCTGATGAAGGCACGACGCGCGACCGTGTCGTAGGACAGGCGTACCCCGAACCCGGCGGTGGCGCCCGACGTGTTGAACGCGTTCTCGGTCGCGATCGAGGTCAGGTAGGTGAAGTAGCGGTCCTTGCGCTGCGCCCGCGCGGTGGCGGTCAGCGCGTCGATGTAATCGTCGACCGTCGTGTACGGCGTCGGATCGAGCGAGACTGGCAGCGTCTCGGGAAACAGATACCATTCACGCAGCTGCGCCGCGGCCCAGTCCTGCCGTTCGCGCAGGGTGCATCCGGTGGAACCGGTCGGGGTAGGGGTGGCGCTGGCGATCGGGGTCGTGGCGGCCGTGGCCCCGCCGCTGCCGCTGTCGCCGCACCCGGACAGGAGTGCCGTCATACCGATCCAGGCGATGAAACGATGATAGGTCACCGACTTGTACTCCAGCCCCGGACGCACCGGTGTAGCCAGTCGGTTCGGACGAGTCACGCATCCGGCGCGTGACTCCGGAAGATCACGCGAGTGAGGTGCCGGCCTGGACGTAGAGCAGCAGCGCGGTGGTGGCGAAACCGGCAAGGCCGAGGATGAAGGAGCGGATCATGGGACGGACTCTCTGGAAAGGGGGGCGGGTCAGGCGATCGGTGTGACAGGCACGGCGGCAGCGACCATCAGCGCGGCGACGACGAACGCGCCGAGAAGCGAAACGGCGTGGTGGCGGGCGGTTTCAAAACGAGCGAACATGGCATGGTCCTTTGCATTGGGCTGGCGAGCGAAGCATTCGCTGCCGATACTAGCTACTTTGCAGAGGTCATGCCAAAACTGTAAGCCATTGTAATACTTAGAGCTATTAAATCCGTAGTCGCTGACATCGTACAATGCGCCAACTACGTACGGGATTCCGCGCCGGGTTATGGCGCGATGTGCAGCCTGTTGCGGCCCGCATTCTTGGCCCCGTAGAGCGCTGTGTCGGCACGGGTCAGCGCCGCTATCGGTGCCTCGCCCATGCACGCGCTCGCGATCCCCGCGGAAAGCGTGATCGCGCCCAGCCGCGCGTCGCTGCCACGGACCCGGTAGTTCTTCGTACCGATCGCAGCGCACGCGCGGCGCAGCACCGTGCGGGCATCGCCCAGCAGCGTATTCGCGAACAGCACGGTGAATTCCTCGCCGCCGTGCCGGGCTACCAGATGCGGTGCGCACGCCTCCGCCAGTGCCTTGCCGATCGCGACCAGCACGCGATCTCCCACCTCGTGCCCGTAGGCGTCGTTGACGCGCTTGAAGTGATCGATGTCGCAGATCGCGATCGCATAGGGCGAATCGGGCACCAGCGCGGCCAGCGCGTCCTCGAACCCGCGCCGGTTCGCCAGCCCGGTCAGCGGATCGCGCCGCGCACAGCCGATCGCCTCCTCGAGTTCGGCGCGCAGCGTTTGCGTCTCCCGAGTAGCGGCGGCGAGGCGAAGCTCGCTCTGGTGGATCCGCTCGATCATCATGCCGGTGATGCGCGCGAGGTCGCCACCGATCGGCATCGCCGCCGCCCGCGCCTCGAGGTCGCGGCCGAATCCCATCGCCTCGGCATGTACGGCCTCGACCAACCCTGCAAATCCCTCGACCTGCATCTGGGTACGCGCGACCAAAGTCGCGGCGCGATCGCCGGCATCGTCGTTCATCGCGACCGGCGGACCTTCCACGATCGTGCCGCCGAGCCGGACGATATCGGCGCCGGACAGCCGGATGCCACCGTCGGTGAGCCGCTCTACCGCTTCGGCGAGGATCGGATCCGACGCGGTGACAACCGCGTGTGCGAACGCATAGTGCGCCGGATCCGCGCTCAGCCCGTGCCGCGCCAGGAATTGCCCGATCTGCTCGAATAGGTCGCCGGCGCGCGCTTGCGCCCCGGCAGCCAACGCCGCCGCCATCATAGTCCCCCGTGTTTCCGGGGATCGGGATAGCCACAAACCGCTAAAAAACGGTGTGCACACCCTCCGGTACGGTGGCGTGCGGTTCGGTTACTTGAGCGCCTTCACCGCGGCGAGCGTCTGCGAGACGTGCTCGGCGGGATTCATGTCGCTGTGGACGAACGCTACGCGGCCGTCGCGTGCGATGACATAGCTGGTGCGGCTGGTGACGGTTCGGCCCTGGATGGGCTTGGGATAGGCGACGTCGTAACCGGTGACGACCGTCGGGCCCGCGCTGGCCACCGCGAACTTGCCGGCGCATTCGGTCGACGAGAATTTCTGGAGCTGCTCGACCGGGTCGGCCGACATGCCGATGACGGTCGCGCCTGCCGCCTTGAAGTCCGCGACATGTTCGGCGAATTCGCGGGCTTCGGCGTTGCATCCGCTGGTGAAGGCGGCCGGGAAGAAATAGAGGACGACCGGACCCTTCTTCAGCTGGGTCTTGAGATTGACCGTGAAGACCTTGCCCGCGATCGCACCGCGCGTGGTGAAGTCGGGGGCCTTGGCGCCGGGGGCGAGCGTGGCCATGGCGGGGACGGCGCACAGCGAGACGGCGGCAGCGAAGGCAGCGACGAAGGCAGGGGCATGGCGCATCGGGTAAATCCTCTCGATCCTGTTGCTTACAGTCCTAGCGCGCGCGGGCGTGACGCGATAGGCATCATGCGATGCCCGTCAGCAAAGCCGATATCGATCTCGCCCACCGCCTCGCCGATGCCGCCGGCGCCGCGATCCGCCCCTGGTTCCGCCGCGACCACGGCGTCGAGACCAAGGCGGACCAGTCCCCCGTCACGATCGCGGACCGCGACGCGGAAACCGCGATGCGCCGGATTCTCGAGGCGGAGCGCTCGGGCGACGGGATCGTAGGCGAGGAGTTCGGCGAGAAGATCGGCGTGACCGGGCGGCAGTGGGTGCTCGATCCGATCGACGGCACGCGCAGCTTCACCGTCGGGCGCGCGATCTTCGGCACGCTGATCGCGCTGGTCGAAGATGGCTGGCCGGTGCTCGGCGTGATCGACCAGCCGATCGCACGCGAGCGCTGGATCGGCGTGGCGGGGCGGCCGACGCTGTTCAACGACACGCCGGTGCGGACGCGGACCTGCGCGGCGCTGGAGGGTGCGATCGTCGCGACGACCAGCCCGCATCTGTTCGCCGAGGGCGATGTCCCGCATTTCCTGGCGCTGGTCGCCGCGGTGTCGAAGGGCGCGCCGCGACAGGGGCCGGTCTATGGCGGAGATTGCTACAATTACGGGCTGCTCGCGAGCGGGCATCTCGATCTGGTGTGCGAATCGGGTTTGAAGCTCCACGACTTCGCGGCGCTGGTGCCGATCGTCGAGGGCGCGGGCGGGCGGATGTGCGACTGGAACGGCGATCCGCTGACCGCGGCAAGCGAGGGACATGTGCTCGCGATCGGCGATCCCGCGCGCACCGACGATGTCCTCGAGGCGCTGCACGGGACGGGGCACGATCACGAGCATTGAGGTGCGAGTACGGACGCGGGGCGACCCGGGCGGTCAGAAGATCCCCAGGAATTTCCTGCGCTGCCCTGACTTTTCGCCTGCGCCGCGGGATCCGTCCTCGGCTTTGGCGGTCGTTCCCCTGCCTACGTCGTCGCGCGGCGCGCCCTTGGTCGTGCGCTGTGCTTTCGCGGTCGCGCCCGCGAGGATCGGGCCGCACGCGGCGGCCTTCGCGTCGCCGACATCGACGAACGCCAGCATGCCTGCGACCGGGGTAGCGACGAGCGCCAACCCAAGCGCGGCACCGGCGCGGCCGACGAGTTGCGCGCTGACGACGTCGAGCGACGGCCTGGAGAAATAGCCGCCAAGGCCGACCGGCGACTGGCCCGACAACAGGCTGAATTTCTTGCCGTCCGCCCGGAAGGCGAGATCCAACGTTTCGGTCCGGAAGCTGAACCCGCCGCGCCCGACGATGACATTCTTCTGCGTATCGATCAGGATGGGGTCCGCCGCCGCGACGCCGTTGCGCACCGTGAAGCCGACGAGGCCGCAGTTGAGCCTTACCGGCTCCTTCAGCTTGTCCTGGAACATCTTCTGGACGAACGTTCCAAGATCGAGCTCGGAGAGTTGGACGTTACGCGTCCATAGGCTGCCCGACGGCATCACGAACGCGATCCGACCGCGCGCGGTCGACAGCGAATCGTGGATACTGTCGCCATCGCCTTCCAGCTGGATGCGCCCACGGATCATTCCCGTCGTCCCCGCCTCGACGAGGCCATAGCCGGCGAGGAGGCGCCCCATCGGTGTCGGTGCGAGGCGGATGTCGTAGATGTTGCGTGCCGGGCGGCGTCGCGAATCGATCGTGACGTCAGCGGCGACGTTGCCGCGTGCCATCGCGAACGTGAGCGGCGAGAGCTTGAGCAGGCCCTTGTCGAGGCTGAGCGTCAGCTTGATGTCCTCGATCGGCACGCGACGCGAGCGGACGACATCGACGGTCCAGACGAGGTCGGCGTCGAACCGCTGCATCGCGGCGACCGGCAGGTTCGCGTCGGGGAAGAGCCGCGCGGGCGCCGCGCCGGTTTCCGCGGCGGCGGCGCCGACGCCCTTCTCGGCGACGATATCGGGATTGTAGCCGAGGAACGGCGCGGCATCGACGATGTCGAGGCGTCGCGTCCGAAGCGTGGCGTCGACATGCGTGCGCGCCTTGCCGGTATCGACGGTGAACTGCCCCGCCAGATCGGTATCGCCCGCCTTGCCCGCCAGTTCCGTGAAACGATAGTCCGCACCGTCCTTCACCAGCTGTGCCGTCAGTGCGTAGCGGCGGGTCTGGGGGATAACGATGCCGATAATGCCGAGCAGGTCGGCCAGATTGCGACCGCGCGCGCTCGTCCGAAGCGGTACGTCCTCGATATCGGCAAGGCTCGGCAGCGTGCCCGATACGTCGATCACGTTGTCGGCGGCACGGGCGGTGAGCGTAAGCCTGTTCTCGCCGCGGGCAACGGTCTGGTTGGGTGACAGCAGTTTCCCGGTGAGCGTGAACGGGGTGCCGCGCACGACGCCCTCGCCCTTCACCCCCACCGAATCGCCGATGGTCGCGTCGGTCGAGCGGATCGTATCGATCTCCAGGTCGGCGAGCAGCCGGAGCCGCTGGTCGCGATATCGCACCGTGGTGCCGGTGACGGTCGCACGATCGATCCGCGGCAGATCGAGCGGCTTGCCGCCCTTCGATTCGCTGAACGTCCAGGTGTTCGTCGTATGCGCGGCGTTCCATTCGAGATCGAGCGCGGCGCCATCGAGCGTCAGCCAGCGAAGGGTGCGCTTGCCGAAGATGAGCGACAGCGGCGCGATCCTCGTATCGAGCCGCCTGGCGTCGAACAGATTGGGCCGAGTCGCCCAGCCCGGATTGGAGATCGTCATCCCCTCGGCGAGCAGCTTGATCGTCCATGGCGCGAAATAGAGCTGGAAGTCTCCGCGCACCCGTACCGTTCGGTGAGTCAGTCGCCCGACGACCGATTCGAACGGATGCTTCAGGAAGCGCCCCTTGGTGACGAACAGCACCAGCCACACCGCCGCCGGGATCGCGATCAGTGCGATGACGACGATGCGGACGATTCGACGGCGACGGCTTGGAGCGGAGGTGAGGGAAGGCTGCGGCGCCTCTGGGTCGGTGGCGGGCATGTCCATCCGGTGCCAAGCGCATCGCACCCGTAACGGTTCCGGCGCGGTTGCAATCGGCGGGCGAGGTCGCTAAGGGGCTGCGCTTCGCTCGAACGATGCGTCAAAAGAACGCCCGGCCACAAGGGCTGCCGCGGCTGTCTGTTGCATCGTCAGATGAAAGGAAGAAAATGCCCAAGCTCAAGACGAAGAGCGGCGTCAAGAAGCGCTTCAAGCTGACCGCGACCGGTCTGCTGAAGCACGGCGTCGCCGGCAAGCGCCACCGCCTGCTGCATCACAACGGCAAGTATATCCGCCAGAACCGCGGAACCAAGGTTCTGTCCAAGGCCGACACGGCCACCGTCAAGGCGTGGGCGCCTTACGGGCTGGGTTGAGCAGGAAGGAATAGACCATGGCACGCGTCAAGCGGGGCGTAACCACACGCGCCAAGCACAAGAACATCCTCGAACAGGCCAAGGGCTATCGCGGTCGTCGCAAGAACACGATCCGCATCGCTCGCCAGGCCGTCGAGAAGGCCGGGCAGTACGCCTATCGCGACCGCAAGGTTAAGAAGCGCACGTTCCGCGGCCTCTGGATCCAGCGTATCAACGCAGGCGTCCGGGCCGAGGGCCTGACCTATTCGCAGTTCATGCACGGGCTGAAGCTGGCGGGCGTCGAGCTCGACCGGAAGGTCCTGGCCGATATCGCGATGCACGAGGAGGCCGCGTTCAGCGCCATCATCGCGCAGGCGAAGGCGGCTCTGCCCCAGGCCGCCTGAGGCGATCTGCTGCGAGTGTGAATCGGGGCGTCGGTGGTTTGCCACCGGCGCCCTTTTTCTTTTGGGCCGGCGTGGCTACTGACACACCTGCATCCAACCGTTTGTGCCGAGCGAAGTCGAAGCACCTGCGCGTGGAACCTGCCCTTCCACTTCGCTCAGGGCGAGCGGGGGGTGTTTTGAGAGAATATGATGTCCGAACTCGATACCCTTCGCCATGACCTTCTGACCCGGATCGAGGCCGCGCCTGCGCTCGATGCGTTGGAGGCGATCCGCGTCGAGGCGCTGGGCAAGCAGGGGCGGGTGACGCAGCTGCTCAAGACGATGGGCGCGCTGACCCCCGAGGAACGCCAGGTGCAGGGCCCCGCGATCCACGGCCTGCGCGAGGCTGTGACGACCGCGCTCGCCACCGCCAGGACCGCGCTCGAACGCGCCGCGCTTGACGCGCGGCTGTCAAGCGAGACGCTCGACATGACCCTGCCGGTCGACGCCGCCCCGACGGGCACGGTCCACCCGGTCAGCCAGGTGATGGACGAACTGGCGGAGATCTTCGCGGATCTCGGCTTCGCGGTCGCGACGGGTCCCGAAATCGAGGACGACTGGCACAATTTCGGCGCACTCAACATCCCGGAGACGCATCCGGCGCGGGCGATGCAGGACACGTTCTATCTCGCGGGCGAGCACGAGCCTCCCCTGGTCCTCCGCACCCACACCTCTCCGGTGCAGATCCGCACGATGGTGGAGGTCGCGCGGCGCAACGGGCAGGCCGACGAGGGCATCCGCATTATCGCGCCCGGTCGCGTCTATCGCTCCGACTGGGATGCGACGCACACGCCGATGTTCCATCAGGTCGAGGGGCTGGTGATCGGCCGGGGGATCACGCTCGGGCATCTCAAATGGACGCTCGAGACGATGCTCAAGGCGTTCTTCGAGCGCGACGACGTCGTGCTGCGGCTGCGGCCCAGCTATTTCCCGTTCACCGAACCCTCGGCGGAGGTCGATGTCGGTTTCTCGATCGAGAAGGGCAAGCGCGTGATCGGCGGCAGCGAAGGCTGGATGGAGGTGCTCGGCAGCGGGATGGTGCATCCCAAGGTGATCGCAGCGTGCGGGCTCGATCCCGCCGAGTGGCAGGGGTTCGCGTTCGGCTGCGGGATCGATCGGCTGGCGATGCTCAAATACGGCATCGACGATCTGCGCCCGGTGTTCGAGGCGGACGTCCGCTGGCTCAGGCATTACGGATTCTCGGGGCTCGACGTGCCCACGCTGTCGGGGGGAGTCGGCGCATGAAGTTCACGCTCAGCTGGCTCAAGGAGCATCTGGACACCGACGCGCCGCTCGATGCGATCGTCGAGGCGCTGACGCGCATCGGGCTCGAGGTCGAGGGCGTCGAGAATCCGGGCGCCACGCTCGCCGCGTTCCGCATCGCGAAGGTGCTGACCGCCGAGCGCCACCCACAGGCGGACAAGCTGCAAGTGCTATCGGTCGATGCGGGGGACGGTCCGTTGCAGGTCGTGTGCGGCGCGCCCAATGCGCGCGCCGGGCTGGTCGGCGTGTTCGGGATGCCCGGCGCCACGGTGCCGGCGAACGGCATGGTGCTGAAGGTGGCGGCGATCCGCGGGGTCGAATCGAACGGCATGATGTGCTCGACGCGCGAACTGGAACTGGGCGACGATCACGACGGGATCATCGAGCTGCCCGCCGATGCGCCGGTCGGCGTCGCCTATCCCGATTATGCCGGGCTGAACGATGCGGTGATCGACGTGTCGATCACGCCCAACCGGCAGGATTGCATGGGCGTGCGCGGCATCGCGCGCGATCTGGCGGCGGCGGGGCTGGGGGTGTTGAAGCCCCTGGCCGAGGCTTACCGCATGGCGTCGATCGCGCCCGTCGCGGGCGAAGGCGCCGGCCCCGACGTCCGTACCGACGACACCGACGGCTGCCCCGCCTTCTACGCGCAGGGCGTGTCGGGCGTGACCAACGGGGCCGCCCCAGACTGGATGGCGACGCGGCTGCGCGCGATCGGTCAGAAGCCGATCTCCGCGCTGGTCGACATCACCAATTTCGTCTCGGTCGATCTCGGCCGCCCGCTCCACGTCTACGACCGCGCCAGGCTGTCGGGCGGGCTCGTCGCGCGCAAGGCGAGGGAGGGCGAAACCGTCCTCGCGCTCAACGGCAAGACCTACACGCTCGACGCGACGATGACCGTCATCGCGGACGACGCGCAGGTCCACGACATCGGCGGCATCATGGGCGGCGAGGAGTCGGGTGTGTCGGAGGCGACCACAGACGTCGTCGTCGAATGCGCGTATTTCGATCCAGACCATATCGCGCGGACAGGGCAGACGCTGGCGCTGACCAGCGATGCGCGGCAGCGGTTCGAGCGTGGCGTCGATCCCGCCTTCCTGGACGACGGGCTCGCGATCGCGACGCGGCTGGTGCTCGACCTGTGCGGCGGCACCGCGAGCGGTGTCACCCGCAGTGGCACGCCGCCGCTGGCGACGCGCACGATCGCCTACGATCCCGCGCGTGCGGAGACGCTGGGCGGCCTCGCGGTCGCGCCCGAGCGGCAGAAGGCGATCCTCGAGTCGCTCGGGTTCGTCGTCGAGGGCGACTGGCAGGTGACCGTCCCGACATGGCGCCGCGACGTCGATGGTGCGGCCGATCTCGTCGAGGAGGTGATCCGCGTGGAGGGGATCGACAAGGTCGCGCCCGTCGCACTCCCGCGTGCGCCCGGCGTCGCGACGCCGACCGCGACGCCCGCGCAGCTGCTCGAGCGCCGGGTGCGCCGCGCGGCGGCGGCGCGCGGGCTCGACGAGGCGGTGACGTGGAGCTTCGTGTCGGAGCGCGAGGCCGCGGCGTTCGGCGGCGGCGCATGGACGCTGGCGAACCCGATCAGCGAGGAGCTGAAGGTCATGCGCCCGTCGCTGTTGCCGGGGCTGCTGTCGGCGACCGCGCGCAACCTGAAGCGTGGGGCCGGCACCGTGCGCCTGTTCGAACTCGGACGGCGCTATCTGGCGGAGGCCGAGCGCGCGACGCTGGGTGTCGTGCTGGCGGGGGATCGCCGCGCGCGGGGCTGGCGCGAAGGCCGCGCGGCGGCCTTCGACGCATACGACGCCAAGGCGGAAGCGGTGGCGTTGCTCGCCGCGGCGGGCGCGCCGGTCGACAATCTGCAGGTGATGGGCGAGGCGGGCGAGGCGTGGCATCCCGGCCAGTCGGGTACGTTGCGGCTGGGGCCGAAGACGGTGCTCGCCGCATTCGGGATGGTGCACCCGTCGGTGCTCAAGGCGTTCGATCTCGACGGCGCGGTCGCGGGCGTCGAGCTGTATCTCGACGCGATACCGGCGAAGCGATCGAGCGGCTTCATGCGCCCGGCCTATGCGCCGCCCGCGCTGCAGGTAGTGAAGCGCGACTTCGCATTCCTCGTCCCTGCGACGCTCGCGGCCGATGCCCTGGTGCGCGCGGTGCGCGGGGCGGACAAGGCGGCGATCGTCGGCGCGCGTGTGTTCGACCGGTTCGTCAAGGACGGCGAGACGAGCCTTGCGGTGGAAGTCCTACTCCAGCCCGGCGAGAAGGCGTTCGTCGAGGCGGACCTGAAGGCGATCGCGGACAAGGTCGTCGCGGCCGCCGCCAAGCTGGGAGCGACGCTGCGTGGCTGACCTGATCCGTATCGCCTCTCCGCTGCTGTCGGCCGAGATCGACCCGCTCGGCGCGCAACTGTCGCACCTGTTCGATGCCGGGGGGCGCGAGCTGATGACCGATGCCGACCCTGCCTTCTGGTCCGGCCGCGCGCCTTTGCTGTTCCCGGTGGTCGGCGCGCCGTTCGAGGAGACGATCCGTGTCGACGGCGTCGCCTACCCGATGAAGAAGCACGGGTTCGCGCGCAAGACGGTGTTCGAGGTAGTGGAGGTGGGCGAGAGCCACGCCGTCTTCGCGCTGTCCGATAGCGAGGTGACGCGCGCGCAATATCCGTTCGCGTTTCGCCTCACCGTGACGTTCCGCGTCGAGGGCGCAACGCTGTCGATCGACGTCGAGGTCGCCAACCCCGGCGATGCGCCGCTGCCTGCCAGCTTCGGCTTCCACCCGGCGTTCGCCTGGCCGCTGCCCTATGGCCGCGCCCGGGCCGATCACTACATCGAGTTCTCCGCGGACGAGCCCGATGCGCTGCGCGCGATCGCCGCCGACGGGACGATCGCGGCGGGCACGGTCGCGTCGCCGCTCGAAGGGCGGACGCTGCATCTGGCCGACGCGCTGTTCGAGGACGACGCGCTGGTGTGGGACCATGTTCGCTCCAATAGCGTAGTCTACGGCGCGAGCGATGGCCCGCATCTGGAGATCGCCTTTCCGGACACCCCGATGCTGGGCATCTGGACCAAGCCTGGCGCGCATTTCGTGTGCGTCGAACCGTGGCACGGAATAGCGGATCCCGAGGGCTATACGGGCGAGTATCGCGACAAGCCGGGCGTGTTCGAAGTGCCGGCGGGTGGCGCGAAGCGAATTGGGATGCAGGTGACGCTGGTGCCGTAGCCTTGCGCTGCTCCGTTCGTCCCGAGTAGCCGTCGAGCGTGTCGAGACGGCGTATCGAAGGACATGTGTCTCGATACGGGCCCTCGACCGGCTCGGTCCCTACTCGACACGAACGGGTGGGGCTAAGGTATGCTGATATGACCCAATCCCCCCGCCGCACCTTCGCGATTATCTCGCACCCCGACGCCGGCAAGACGACGCTGACCGAGAAGCTGCTCTATGTCGGCGGCGCGATCCATCTCGCGGGCGAGGTGAAGGCGCGCGGGGCGAACCGGCGCGCGCGATCCGACTGGATGAAGATCGAGCAGCAGCGCGGCATCTCGGTCACCTCGTCCGTGATGACGTTCGAGCGCGGGGGGATCACGTTCAACCTGCTCGACACGCCGGGGCACGAAGATTTCAGCGAGGACACCTATCGCACGCTGACCGCGGTCGATTCGGCGGTGATGGTGATCGACGCGGCCAAGGGCATCGAGCCGCAGACACGCAAGCTGTTCGAGGTCTGCCGCCTGCGCAACGTGCCGATCATCACCTTCGTCAACAAGGTCGACCGCGAGGGGCGGCCGGTGTTCGAGCTGCTCGACGAGATCGCGGACATGCTCCAGCTCGACGTGTGCCCGATGACGTGGCCGATCGGGATGGGCGGCGAGTTCGAAGGCGTGATGGAGCTTTCGACGGGGCGGGTCAGCCGTCCCGAGGGCGACAGCCGCGCGTTTCTGGGCAAGGTCGACACAAACGTCGAGCTTTCCGACCGGTTCGCGGAGGAGGTCGAGCTGGCGCAGGGCGCGTACCCGACGTTCGATGGCGACGCGTATCGCAACGGCGACCTGACGCCGGTCTATTTCGGATCGGCGCTCAAGGACTTCGGCGTTGGCGACCTGATCGCCGCGCTCGCCGAACACGCTCCGCCGCCGCGTCCCCAGCCCGCCGAGCCGGCACCGGTCAGCCCGGACGAGAGCGAAGTGACCGGCTTCGTGTTCAAGGTGCAGGCGAACATGGACCCCAACCACCGCGACCGGATCGCGTTCATGCGGCTGTGCTCGGGGACGTTCAAGCGCGGCATGAAGCTGACGCCGACCGGCCACGGCAAGCCGATTGCGGTGCACTCGCCGATCCTGTTCTTCGCGCAGGATCGCGAGATCGCGGACGAGGCGTTTCCAGGCGACATCATCGGCATCCCCAACCACGGCACGCTGCGTGTCGGCGATACGCTGAGCGAGCGTGCGGCGGTGCGGTTTACCGGGCTGCCCAACTTCGCGCCGGAAATCCTGCGCCGGGTGCAGTTGAAGGATCCGACGAAGACCAAGCAGCTGCGCAAGGCGCTCGACGACATGGCCGAGGAAGGGGTGACGCAGGTCTTCTATCCCGAAATCGGATCGAACTGGATCATCGGCGTCGTCGGGCAACTCCAGCTCGAAGTGCTGCTGAGCCGGCTCGATGCGGAGTACAAGGTCGCCGCCGCGCTCGAGCCCGCGCCGTTCGATACCGCGCGGTGGGTATCGGCGGCGGATGCGGCCGACCTGAAGGCGTTCATGGACCTCAACCGGTCGGCGATGGCGAAGGACCGCGACGGCAACCCGGTGTTTCTCGCCAAGAGCGCGTGGGAGGTCGGCTATATCGCGGATCGCTATCCCAAGGTGCGGTTCGCGGCGACGCGGGAACGCTGAGCGCTACTCCACCCAGTCCGCCGCGAGGCTCTTCGCGGCGAACCACAGGAACACGCCCGCCAGCAGGTATAGCCCCAGCCCGCTGAGCATCGCGTAGCGCAGCGCCTCCGCGCCGAACCGCGCGGTCATCGCGTCGCTCATCGCGCCGAGCAGGAACGAGCCGAGCCCGAGCCCGACCAGGTTGTTGATGAGGAGGAAGGTCGCGCTGGCGGTCGCGCGCATGTGCGCGGGCACCAGATGCTGGATCGCGGTGATGACGGGGGCGAGCCAGACATAGACGAGCGCCTGCGGAACGAGGAACAGCAGGAACGCCGCGGTGGTACTGGTCGACAGGATGCCCGCGGCGAACAGCGGGACCGCGACGAAGAAGCTGATCGCGGGCAGCTTCGCGTACGCGCCCTTGTCCGTCGCGCCGAGCCGGTCGCCGACGAATCCACCCGCCAGCACGCCCGCGACGCCGCCGATCAGCAGTACCCCGCCATAGAATTGCCCGCGTTCGATGAGGCCCAGCCCGAAGCTGCGCTCCATCAGCGATGGCAGCCAGAAGGCGAGGCCGTAGCCGAGCATCGAACTGGACGCCGCGCCCAGCGCCAGCAACCAGAAGCTGCGCTTGGCGGCGAGGATGCCGAACACCTGCGCGACGGGTGCCTGTGCCGCAGTCGCGGCGGGGCGGGCGGGTTCGCGGACGACGAGGCGGAAGACGGGCGCGAGGACGATCCCCGCCGCGCCGACGACGAGGAACGCGGTCCGCCAGTCGACCGCGCTGGCGATATAGCCGCCGAGGAGAACGCCCGCCGCCGAGCCGAGGGGGATGCCGAGATTGTAGATCGACAGTGCACGGCCGCGCTGCCCGGCCGGGAAATAGTCGGTGACGAGCGCATAGGAGGGCGCGACCCCGCCCGCCTCGCCGACGCCGACACCCAGCCGGAACGCGAACATCTGCGCGAAGCCGGTCGCCATGCCGCACAGCGCGGTGAACGCGCTCCACACCGCGAGGCTGATCGTGATGACCCAGCTGCGGCTGGTGCGGTCGGCGAGCAGCGCCAGCGGGATCGCGAGCGTGGAATAGAGCAGTGCGAAGGCCAGCCCGCCGAGCAGCCCCAGCTGCTTGTCCGACAGCGCGAGGTCCGCCTTGATCGACGAGGCTAGGATGCCGAGGATCTGTCGATCGACGAAGTTGAAGGTGTAGACCAGCAACAGCATCGCGAGGACGAGGTTGCGATAGCCGCGGGTTGGGATGGGCGCCGTCATCACGATCCTTCGTCACCCCGGCGCAGGCCGGGGTCCAGAGCGGCGAGCCGCAGCGTGCGTTGCCCTGGATCCCGGCCTGCGCCGGGATGACGGGGCAGGCGTCAGAACTTCGCGGTGAAGGTCGCGAAGACCTGGCGCGGGTTGCCGTAATAGGCGGTCAGCACGCCTTCCGCGCCGAGCGTCGGGACAGGGCGGCCGGCGGCGTTGGCGAGGAAGTTGCCGGTGTCGGGGTTCTGGCCGAGGAAGTTGTAGCCCGACACGATATAGTCCTTGTTCGTCAGGTTCTTGCCGTGGACGCCGATCGAATAGCGATCGTTGAGGTTGTAGACGACCGAGGCGTCGAGCAGCGCGTATTTCGGCTGGTCGAGCCCGGGCGTGCGTAGCTCGAACTGCTGGGTGAAGCTGCGCCAGGACAGCGTCGAGGAGGCATCGAGCGAGCCGCTGCCGATCGGGATCGAATAGCCCAGCGTCCCGCTCGCGGTCCATTCCGGCGTGTTCTGGAAACGGCGGCGATCGGCGACGTTGATCCCGCGCGCGTCGATGAACCGCTTGTACTTGGCGTCGATCCAGCCGAGCGTGCCCGTGTAGGTCAGCCGGTCCCCGCTCGCCAGCGCGTCGCGGAACACGGTCGCGTTCAGCTCCGCCTCCGCGCCGTTGATTCGCGCGCGACCGGCGTTCGTCGTCACGCCGATGAAGGTCTGCTGCCCGTTCACCGTCGCACCGACCGAGCCGGGCACCTGCACGTCGGTATAGTCGGCGTGGAAGCCTGCCAGCGCGATCGTCACGCGGCGATCGAACAAGGCGGCCTTGTAGCCGATCTCGTAGCTGTCGACCGTTTCGGGATCGAACGAGATGAAGTTGTAGATGTCGGCATAGGTGCGTCCCGCCGCGGGGTTGCTGATCGGCGCGGCGGAGGACTGGCCGCGCGGATCGAACCCGCCGCCCTTGAAGCCCTTCGAATAGGACGCATAGAGCAGGTGGTCCGCGCTGGGCTTGAAGCTGACCGAGGCCCGCGGCGTGAACTTCTCGAAATCGGCCTGGCCGGTAAAGTCCGACGTGTTGGCGAACAGCCGCCCCGCGCCGCCGAAGAAGGGCGAGCCGCCACCCAGATAGGTGTTGCGCAGCACCTGCGACTTGCGCGTGTCCCAGGTATAGCGCCCGCCGACCGACACGCTGAACATGTCATTGAAATCATAGGTGAAGTCGCCGAACACCGCGACGGTATCGGTACGCACCTTGCCGAAGGTGGTCGCGGTGACCGCGCCGGGCAGGCGGACGTCGAACACGGTGCGCGCGAACGCATCGAGATAATAGAGCCCGAGCAGGCCGTTGAACCTGCCGGTGTCGACCAGGATCTGCGCCTCCTGGCTGAACTGCTTGTTGTTGTAGAAGGCGGGCACGTCGACATCGACCGCGGGGAGCGCGTCGAAATCGATCGGCGAGGCCGAATCGTCCTTGCGATAGCCGGTGATCGAGCGGACCGTCAGCCAGTCGGTCGGCTTCATCTCTGCCAGCATCGAGCCGCCATACGCCTTCACGTCCTGCTTCGGGCTGGTGATCCCGGCGCGGGTGTCGAACACGTCGCCCAGCACCGGCGCGCCGGTGGCGAGGCCGGGGATCAGGCGGTGGCCGCCGCGCGGCTCCGACCGGTCGTGGGTATAGTCGCCGGTGAGGCGGAAGAAGAAGGCGGAGGACGGTTCGATCTGGAGTGTGCCGCGGCCCGCCCAGATGTCCTTGTTGTAGTTCTCCGCGCCGGTCGTCAGGTTGTCGCCGAACCCGCCGCGCGACAGCCGCGCGACCGCGCCGCCGATCTTCACCACGTCGCCGATCAGCGGGACCGAACCCGACACGACGAGATCGGCCTGGTCATAGGTGCCGTAGCTGCCGCGGATGCGCAGCGTGGGGTCGTCGCCCAGCTTGCGCGAGACGTATTTCAGCGCGCCGCCGATCGTGTTGCGGCCATAGAGCGTGCCCTGCGGCCCCCGCAGCACCTCGATCCGCTCGACGTCGTAGATGTCGAGGACCGCGGCCTGCGGGCGGTTGAGATACACGTCGTCGAGATAGATGCCGACGCCCGCCTCGAACCCGGCGACCGGATCCTGCTGCCCCACGCCGCGGATGAAGGCGGTGAGCGTCGAGTTGGTGCCGCGGCTCGTCTCGAGCGTCACGTTGGGGGTGACGTTCGACAGGTCGGTGACGTCGAGCGCGCCGGACGCCTCGAGCTGCGCGCCGGAGAAGGCCGTGACCGCGATCGGCACGTTGAGCAGCGTCTCCTCGCGGCGGCGCGCGGTGACGACGATGTCGCCGGGTAGCGCGTCCGATGCGTCGGCGGCGGTGTTGTCGTCGGACTGCGCCTGCGTCGATTGCTGCGCGGTGGCCGGCGCGGCGATCAGCGCGATCGCGGCGGCGCCGGCGTGCAGAGCGAGACGGGTCGTGAAGCTGGCCATGGATCCTCCCTGTGACGCTATTGTGCGCCTTCGAATCCCCGTATACTGAAACCTGAACCAGGATTCAACTTGGGATTTGCGGGAGGGGGGCGATGGCGCAGGACGGCGTGCCGGAGAGCGGGCTGGAGGCGAACGGTGCGAGCGAGGGCAAGGCGCCGCGCACCGAACGCGGGCGGCGGACGTTGCGCGCGATCCTCGACGCGGCGGCGACCGAGTTCGGCGAGGTGGGGTTCCATGCCGCCTCGATCAGCAGGATCACGCGGCGCGCGGGCGTCGCGCTGGGCAGCTTCTACACCTATTTCGATTCGAAGGACGCGGTGTTCCGCGCGCTGGTCCGTGACATGTCGGCGCAGGTGCGCGACCATGTGGCGCCCGCGATCCGCGGCGCGACGGGGCAGATCGCGGCGGAACGCGCAGGCCTGGCCGGGTTCATCGACTTCGTGCGCGGGCACAAGGAGATTTACCGGATCATCGACGAGGCCGAGTTCGTCGATCCCGAGAGCTTCCGGCTCCATTACGCGACGACCGCGGAGCGGATCCGCGAGCGGCTGGAGGCGGCGGTGGCGCGGGGCGAGCTGCGCGAGGGCACGGGCGAGGTCCATGCCTGGGCGATCATGGGGATGAACGTGTTCCTGGGGCTGCGCTACGGCGTGTGGGACGCGGATCGCGGGGTCGACGCGGTGGCCGATACGGTCGCGACGATGCTGGCACGGGGGATCGCGCGGGAAGGCTGATCGGGCGCGGAAGTTGCCGAAGTTGCCGCCACGTCGGGGTGGAAATCTCCTCCCGAATGACGATCGGCTATGGGCGGACGCGGGTGGCGGCGGTTTCAAGGAGCATGGCGTGCGTTCGTACACCGGATGCGGCATGTAGGACAGCGGCAGGGCAAGTTCGTCCGTTGGCGGACACCCGGAAAGCGGCTATCTCGACGATGTGATCCAGTCCGTCATCGTTCTCGTCGCGATCGCGGTTCTCGTGTCGATGTCGCGGCGCGCGGACCGTGAGTTTCGGCATCTGGAAAAGCTTCCGATGCAGTGGTTGCCGCCGGGCGAGGTCAACTGGACGGCACCTCGCCGAGTGGCGCTGGCATTCACGCCGATTCTCGCGACCTGCATTCTCGTGGCGGTCGTGATTTCCACTTTCGTCCTCGATCCCAGGCCGGGGCAAGAAGCCGATGTGATCCCGGCCGTCCTGTTCATCGCCGTGACCATCGTGGCGGTTCATGCCTTCCACTTGTGGATCATCAGGAAGACGATCGGGAAAAGGGACAGCTGACCCTGTTGTGGATCTACGCCGCGTCCTCCGCCAGCGCCCGTGCCAACAGTTCGCGCACCCGGCGGAGGACCGCGATCGCGTCTGCGACCGGGGCGTCGGCGACCGGCGCGCCCTTGCCCTCGCGGTCGAGGAGTTGCTGGACGCCGCGGACGGTATAGCCTTCGTGGTTCAGCAGCGTGTCGATGCGCGCGACGAGCGCGGCGTCCTCCGGGCGGTAATAGCGGCGGTTGCCTGCGCGGGTGACCGGGCGGAGCTGGGGAAAGCGCGTTTCCCAATAGCGCAGGACGTGCTGGGGCAGCCCCGTGTCGCGCGCGAGTTCGCCGATCGTGCGGAATGCGCCCGGCGCCTTGGGGGCGGCGGGGGCCACGCCCGTCAGCCGGCGCTGACGATGCGTTCGCGCATCATCTGGCTGGCGCGGAACGTCAGGACGCGGCGCGGCGCGATCGGCACTTCCACCCCGGTCTTGGGATTGCGGCCCACGCGCTCGCCCTTGTCGCGCAGCACGAAGGTGCCGAAGCCCGAGATCTTGACGTTCTCGCCCTCCGACAGCGCGTGGCACATGTGGTGGAGGATCTGTTCGACCAGATTCGACGAGTCGGCGCGCGAAAGCCCGACCTGATGCTGCAACGCCTCCGCCAGATCGGCCCGCGTCAATGTTCCAGCCGTCGACATGTCCGCTCTCTCACCCCCCGGTGTATACGATAGAGCAAGTCTATAGAAACATGTGCTGTTTCGCAAAGCGCTTTTCGTTGCGCGCTCGTATCAATAGCGGACGATCGCGGCACCCCAGGTGAAGCCGCCGCCCATCGCCTCGAGCACGACGATGTCGCCCTGCGTCACGCGCCCGTCGCGCACCGCGACGTCGAGCGCGAGCGGCACCGAGGCGGCCGAGGTGTTGGCGTGGCGATCGACGGTGACGACGACCTTTTCGGGCGGGAGCCCCAGCTTGCGCGCGGTGGCGTCGAGGATGCGGGCATTGGCCTGGTGCGGGACGACCCAGTCGACCTCGTCCGCCGAGAGCCCTGCGAGCGCGAGCGATTCGGTCATCACCGAGGCGAGATTGACGACGGCGTGGCGGAAGACCTCGCGGCCCTTCATGCGCAGCTTGCCGACGGTGCCGGTGGTCGACGGGCCGCCGTCGACATAGAGCAGGTCGTTGTGGCGCCCGTCGGCGTGGAGCTTCGTCGCGAGGATGCCGCGGCCGCCCTCGTCCGCAGTGTCCTGCGCCTCCAGCACGATCGCGCCCGCGCCGTCGCCGAACAGGACGCAGGTGGTGCGGTCCTCCCAGTCGAGGATGCGGCTGAACGTTTCCGCGCCGATCACCAGCGCGCGCTTCGCGACGCCCGAGCGGATCATGCTGTCCGCGACCTGGACCGCGTAGAGGAAGCCCGAGCAGACCGCGGCGACGTCGAACGCGACGCAATCGTCGATCCCGAGCATCGCCTGCACCTTCGTCGCGGTGGCGGGGAAGGTCTGGTCCGGGGTGGCGGTGGCGAGCACGATCAGGTCGATGTTGCTCGCATCGGTGTTTGCGGCGGCGAGCGCGGCGATGCTGGCGTCTCGCGCGAGCGTCGCGGTGGTCTCGCCATCGCCCGCGATGTGACGGAAGCGGATGCCGGTGCGCTCGACGATCCATTCGTCGGTGGTGTCGACCTGCGCCGCGAGTTCGGCGTTCGAGACGCGGCGCGTGGGCAGCGCGGAGCCGGTGCCGGTGACGACCGAGCGGATCATGCCGCCACCTGCTGCTCGAAGTTGCGCAGATCCTCGATAATCCGCCGCGTCAGGTCGTTGCGGACCATCTTGGCGGCGTTGCCGATCGCGGTGGCCACGCCGAGTTCGTTGGCGCTGCCATGGCTTTTCAGGACCAGCCCGTTGAGCCCGAGGAAGACCGCGCCGTTGTGGTTGTTGGGATCGAGATGGTCGCGCAGCAGCTGTGTGGCGGGGCGCGAGATCAGGAAGCCGATCTTCGACCGGGTCGACGAGGTGAAGGCGCGCTTGAGCAGGTCCGCGACGAAGCGGGCGGTGCCCTCCGCGGTCTTGAGCGCGATGTTGCCCGAAAAGCCGTCGCAGACGATCACGTCGTGCTCGCCGCGCGACAGCCGGTCGCCCTCGACGAAGCCGGTGAAGTCCATCGGCAGGTGTGTCGCGATGCGCAGCGCCTGCGCGGCATCGCGGATTTCCTCGGTGCCCTTCTGGTCCTCGCTGCCGATGTTGAGCAGCGCCACGCGCGGCGCGGCCAGGTCCATCGTGGTCCGCGCATAGGCCGCGCCCATCACCGCGAACTGGACGAGGTTGCGCGCGTCGCACTCGGTGTTCGCGCCGAGATCGAGGACGACGACGTCGTTTGCGCCGAGCGTCGGCAGCATCGCAGCGAGCGCGGGGCGATCGATGCCCGGCATCGTGCGCAGCGCGAGCTTGGCCATCGCCATCAGCGCGCCGGTGTTGCCCGACGACACCGCGGCACCCGCGCGCCCCTGCTTCACGCAGGCGATCGCGACCCCCATCGAGGTCACCTTCGCGCGGCGGATCGCCTGGCTTGGCTTCTCGCTGGCGGAGACGACCTCGGGGGCGTGGACGATCTCGGACGCGTCCGAGAGATTGGGATGCGCCGTCAGGCCTTCGCGAATCGCCGATTCGTCGCCGACCAGAAGAAAGCGTAGGCCATCGAACCGCCGCCGCGCACGCGCGACTCCGGCGAGCATGACCGCCAGCCCCTCGTCACCGCCCATCGCATCGACGGCGATCCAGGAACTGTCGGACATGAGCCTGCACTACCCCTGTAGGATTGGCCTGGTGGGAACGGTCGGGCCTCAGCCCTCGACCGCGATGATCTCGCGGCCGTTATAGTGCCCGCAGGCGTTGCACAGGTTGTGCGGACGCTTCAGCTCGCCACAGTTCGGGCATTCCTGGAACGCCTCCACCGACAGTGCGTCGTGCGAACGGCGCATGCCACGGCGGGAGGGCGAGGTCTTTCTCTTGGGGACGGCCATTGCGGCACCTTAATCTGGTCTGGCGTTTCGAAAACACAAAAGCACCGGACCCAAGGGACGACCCCGAGGCCGGCAAGCCGGCCGCGGCGGGCAGCCGATCGGCCAGGCACTTCGCGAAGTGACGCGCCTATAGCGATTTGCCGCGCGGTTGCAACCCGTCGCCGCGCCTGCCACGCTCGCGCGATCACGAAACAGAGGCGATTTCCCATGCTGCTACCGATCACGCTGACGTTCGCGGGGGCTGCGGCGGTCCTGAACCTGTGGCTGGCGTTCCGCGCGTCCGCAAAGCGAATCACCGGCAAGCACATGATGGGTGATGGCGGCGACTCGGGAATGCTGGCCCGGATGCGCGCGCATGCCAATTTCGTCGAATATACCCCGTTCGCGGTGATTCTGGTGGGGCTGATCGAACTGGCGGGCGGGTGGCCGCTGGGGCTGTGGATCGCGGTGGTGGTGTTCGTGCTGGCGCGGCTGGCGCATCCGCTGGGGATGGACCGCGCCGCGCCGAACCCGTTCCGCGCGGGCGGGGCGCTGGTGACGTGGGTCGTGCTGGCCGCGCTCGCCGGGTGGGCGCTCTGGATCGCAGGCTCCGCGCCGTCGCCGGTGCGGAGCGGGACCGCGATCGAGCTGGCGCCGCCCAAGGCGTGACGCGAATCAGGCCGCCAGCGCCGAATCGCTGACGAACATGTTGTGCGCGCGTTCGTGCGCGAAGGTGCTGGGCTTGCCGTGGCCGGGGATGAACGCGGTGTCGCTGCCGAGCGGCCACAGCTTCGTCACGATCGATTCGATCAGTTGCGGGTGGTTGCCCTGCGGCATGTCGGTGCGGCCGACCGAGCCCTGGAACAGCACGTCGCCGACCAGCGCGAACTTCGAGGGCGGGTGGTGGAAGATCACATGGCCCGCGGTGTGCCCCGGCGTCTCGTAGACGTCGAGCGCCAGGTCGCCGACCGTGACGGTGTCGCCCTCGACCAGCCAGCGCGTCGGCTCGAACGGGACGCCTTCGATCCCCCAGTTGCGGCCGTCGTCGTCGAGCCGCGCGAGCCAGAAGCGGTCCGCCTCGTGCGGGCCCTCGATCGGCACGCCGAGCGCATCGGCGAGCGGCTTCGCCTGCCCGGCATGATCGATATGGCCGTGCGTGATGAGGATCTTCTCGACCGTGACGCCCGCCTGCGCGATCGCGGCGTGGATCCGGGGGAGGTCGCCGCCGGGATCGACCACCGCGGCCTTCATCGTCGCGGTGCACCAGATCAGCGTGCAGTTCTGCTGGATCGGCGTGACCTCGACGATCATCACGCGCAGGGGGGATGTTGTGCTCATGCGGCGAGAGATGGCGGCATGATGCAGGTCGGTCAACTCGCGCTTGCCGGTGGCGGGTGGCGCGGGCATCACGGCCGGAATGCGGCTCGATGCGACGCCATTCCTGCTGATCGACGCCGCCGACGGGGGCGCACGGCTGTATCGCGCGCCGCGTGCGACGATCGTGGCGACCGTGCCGGAGGAGGTGGCCGGGGCGCTCGAAGGGGTGCGCGAGGCGGTCCGCCAAGGTGGCGAGGTCGCGGGATTCCTGGCGTACGAGGCGGGGGCCGGGCTCTCCGCGAGGCCTTTGCCGGCGCGTGATGCAGGGTTGCCGCTGGCGTGGTTCGGCGTGTTCGAGGGCGCGGAGATCGTGACGGACGTCGCGGCGCTGTTGCCCGATGCGGCGGGGGCGTGGGTCGGCGCGGCGGTGCCGGCGATCGAGCGCGCGACCTATGACGCGGCGTTCGCGCGAGTGGCGGCGTGGATCGTGGGCGGCGACCTGTACCAGGCGAACCTGACGTTCCGGGCGGAGGCGCGGGTGATGGGCGACGCGCTGGCGCTGTATGCGGGGCTGCGCGCGCGGTCGCGGAGCGGGCATGGCGCGCTGGTGTGGACCGGCGAGGACTGGCTGCTGTCGCTGTCGCCCGAGCTGTTCTTCGCGCTCGACGGCGACCGGGTGACCGCACGGCCGATGAAGGGAACCGCGACGCGCGGCGAGACGCCCGAGGCGGATCGCGCGGCGGCGGATGCGCTGGCGGCGGACGCCAAGCAGCGCGCGGAGAACCTGATGATCGTCGACCTGATCCGCAACGACCTGTCGCGGGTGTCGGTGGCGGGGAGCGTCGCGGTGCCTGCGCTGTTCGCGGTCGAAACCTATCCCAGCGTCCACCAGATGACCTCGACCGTCACCGCGACGCTGGCGGACCGCATGGAAGCGGTCGACATATTGGCGGCGGCGTTCCCGTGCGGGTCGATCACCGGCGCGCCCAAACAGCGCGCGATGGAGGCGATCGCGGCGGTCGAGCCCGAGGCGCGGGGGGCCTATTGCGGGTCGATCGGGTGGATCGGCGCTGCGGCGGCGGACTTCAACGTCGCGATCCGCACGCTTCACTGGAAGCCGGGCGCGGCGGTCGCGACGCTGGGGCTCGGCTCGGGCATCGTCGCGGACAGCCGGGTGGACGAGGAGTGGGACGAGTGCCTTGCGAAGGGCGCCTTCCTGACGCACGGCGCGCGCACGTTCGACCTGATCGAGACGATGGCGTTCGATCCCGAGGCGGGGCTGCTGCGGCTGGAGCGACACCTGGCGCGGATGAAGGCGAGCGCGGAGGCGTTCGGGTTCGCGTTCGACCGCCACGGCGCGCGCAACGAGCTGCAGGCGGCCACCTTCCGGTTGCGCGGGGCGGCACGGGTGCGGCTGCTGCTCGCCGCATCGGGGGCGGTGGCGATCGAGATCGGCGCGATGCCGGATGTCCGCCCGATGACGCTGGCGGTGGTGCCGCTGCCGGTCGAACCGTCCGATTTCCGGCTGCGCCACAAGACGAGCGACCGGGGGTTCTACGATGCGGCGCGGGCGGCGGCGGGGACCGACGAGGTGGTGTTCGTCGACGCGGACGGCTTCCTGACCGAGGGCAGCTTCACCTCGCTGTTCGTCGCGCGCGGCGGCACGCTGGTGACGCCGCCGCTGGCGCGCGGACTGCTGCCGGGCATTCTGCGCGGAGAGCTGATCGACGTGGGCCGCGTGATCGAAGGCGAGCTGACGCCGGCCGACCTCACCGGCGAGGTGTTCGTCGGCAATGCGGTGCGCGGACTGGTTGCGGTTGTTACGGTTGTGAAGTCGGACGCTCCGGTTCTATAGCGCGCGCGCCTCTCGACTCCGTACAAGGCCAAAGCCCATGAAGACCTCCGCCGCGCTCGACCGCATCTCGCCCTCGCCCACGCTCGCGATCACCACGCGCGTGCAGGAGCTGAAGCGCGCGGGTGTCGACGTGATCGGGCTGGGTGCGGGCGAGCCCGACTTCGATACCCCCGATTTCGTCAAGGACGCCGCGATCAAGGCGATCCTCGACGGCAAGACCAAGTATACCAACGTCGACGGCACCCCCGAACTGAAGGCCGCGATCGTCGCCAAGTTCAAGCGCGACAACGGGCTCGACTATGCCGCGAACCAGATCACGGTGAACGTCGGCGGCAAGCACACGCTGTTCAACGCGCTGGTCGCCACCGTCGAGGCGGGCGACGAGGTGATCGTGCCCGCGCCCTATTGGGTGAGCTATCCCGACGTCGTCCAGTTCGCGGGCGGCACCCCCGTCGTCGTCAAGGCGGGCGCGGACCAGGGCTACAAGCTGACCCCGGACGTGCTGGAGGCGGCGATCACGCCGCGGACGAAGTGGGTGATCCTCAACTCGCCGTCGAACCCGACGGGCGCGGCGTACAGCGAGCGCGAGCTGAAAGCGCTGGGCGAAGTGATCGAGCGGCACCCGCATGTGTGGGTGTTCGCCGACGACATGTACGAGCACATCCTGTACGACGATTTCCAGTTCCGCACGATCGCGCAGGTGTGTCCGTCGCTCTACGAGCGGACGCTGACGGTGAACGGCTGTTCGAAGGCCTATGCGATGACCGGGTGGCGGATCGGCTATGCCGGCGGCGCGGCGTGGCTCATCAAGGCGATCGCCAAGCTCCAGTCGCAATCGACCTCCAACCCCTGCTCGATCGCGCAGGCCGCGGCGGTCGCGGCGCTGGAAGGCGACCAGTCGTTCCTCAAGGAGCGCGCCGCCGCGTTCCAGGTCCGCCGCGATCTCGTCGTCGACATGCTCAATGCGACGCCGGGGATCACCTGCCCGAAGCCCGAGGGCGCGTTCTACGTCTATCCGGACGTGTCCGGCGTGATCGGCAAGACGACGCCCGCGGGCAGGACGATCGCGACCGACGAGGATTTCGCGGCGTATCTGCTCGACGACGCCAAGGTGGCAGTGGTGCACGGCGCGGCGTTCGGGCTCTCGCCCGCGATGCGGATCAGCTATGCGACGTCGCAGGACGTGCTGCGCGAGGCGTGCACGCGAATCCAGACGGCGTGCGCCGCGCTGCGGTGAAGTGAGGGCGACCTAGTCCGTCATGCCGGGCTTGTCCCGGCATCCATCGTGGAACGAGAGCAGCGTTCGTTGCGCGTGTCCTGCCGTGGATGCCGGAACAAGCCCGGCATGACGGGTGAGGGGACCTCTACCCTTCGCTGCGATGAACGACGCGCCAATCGGGCATTCATCCGAAATCGTTACATCGACGTACTTGCAAATGATCGTCCGCTCGCCGATATGTGAGTGAACGATCACTCACTGATTTCCAAGGTTCGGGACCATGCCGCGTTTTCTCAAATCCAGCTTCCTGTGGCAGTTTGCCGGCGGCTTCGTGATCGGGGCGGTCGGCCTTTTCACGCTGCACCCCGCCGAAGCGACGCAGGCGGTGAGCGCGCCGGTGCACGCGGTCCGCTAGGCAACGGCGCCGCACTCCCCATATCATTGATATGATACGCCTCCTCCTCCCCCTCGCCGCCGCTGCGGGTTTCGCCGCGGTTTCGATTGCCCCGGTCCAGGCCGAGCGTGTGGTCATCATCCCGGCTGCCGCGCGCGACGTGCGCACGACGCAGGGATTGCAGACCGCGGTGCTTGCCGGCGGATGCTTCTGGGGCATGGAAGCCGTGTTCGAGCGGGTGAAGGGCGTGTCCTCGGTCACCGCCGGCTATGCCGGCGGGACGCGCGAAACCGCCACCTACGACAAGGTCAGCACCGAGACGACGCGGCATGCGGAGGCGATCCGCATCGTCTACGATCCGCGCAAGGTGAGCTACGCCACGCTGCTGCGCGTCTACTTCGCGATCGCGCACGATCCGACGCAGGTCGACCGGCAGGGACCCGACAGCGGGCCGAGCTACCGCTCCGCGATCTTCGCGCAGACCCCCGAGCAGCGCGCGGTCGCGGCGGCGTATATCGCGCAGCTCGACGCGGCGAAGCGCTTTCCGGCGCGGATCGCGACGCGGATCGAGGCGGGGGCCTTCTACCCGGCCGAGGCGTATCACCAGAATTTCTACGACCGGAACCCGGACCATCCGTATATCACGCGGTGGGACAAGCCGAAGGTCGCGGCGTTCCGTGCGGCGTTCCCGACGCTGGCGCGTGCGGGGTAATTTTCGTCACTCCAGCGAAGGCCGGGGTCTTCTGCCGCCGGGGCGTGGCGTCCGTGGAAAGAGATTCCAGCTTTCGCCGGGATGACGGGGGGCCGGTATGACGGATCGGTCAGGCGGCCCGGATCGTGCGCCAGGCGGCGGCGATTTCCTCGAAATTGCGCGCGGTGGCGCGGAACGGCGCGCCGGACTGGCCGATGCTGGCGTCGACGACCGAGCGGCGCGCGCCCGCATACATGTTCGCCAGCGTCTGCGACAGGTCGCCGCCCTTTTCGAAATCGAGCCCCGCCTCCAGCGCGAACAGGATCGCGGTGGCGCGGGTGATGCGCTCGCCACGGATGTCGAAGCGGCGGTTCTCGGTGGCGCAGGCGGCGGCATAGAGCGCGCGGATCAGTTCCTCGTAGAGCAGCTGGACGAGCGCGGGGCCATCGGCCTGCGCGGTGCGGCCGGCGATGTCGATCTGGCGATAGGTCGTCTCGGGGTTGCGCGCGAGCGCGGTCGCATAGGCCATCAGTTGGTCGACTTCGTCCACAGGTCAACCTGCTGCGTCAGGAACGCCTGCGTCGCTTTGTAGGCCGCGACGCGGCTGTCCATCGTCGCATATTGCTGCGTCAGCCGCGTCTTCATCGCATCCGAATCGGCGGTGATCCTGGCCTGCTCATCGGTGAGATCGGTCTTCGCCGCGGTGTAGCGGGTGGTCGCGCCGTCGAGCCCGGTCGTCCTGTCGGTCGCGGCGGTCTTGATCCTGTCGAGCGTGGCGGGCAGGCCGCCGCCGGTCGCGAACATCTGCTCGACCACCGCGGGCCATTTCGCGAGCTGCGCGGCGAGCTTCGTCGAGTCGACCGTCAGCGTGCCGTCGCGATTGGTGGCGACGCCGAGTTCGGCGAGCGTCGTCGGCGCGCCGGCGGGCGCGTTCGCGACGAGCTTCGTCAGCGTGACGCCGGCGAGCGAGCGCTGTAGCGCGGCGGCGCTGGCGTCGCGCGCGAGCACGCCGGTGGTGATGTTCGTCTGTTCCTTCAGGATCTCGAGCATCGAATTATAGGTGTCGACGACGTCGCCGACCGCGAAGGACAGCGCCGAGGTGGGCGGCGTGTTGCCCAGCGTGATCGTTTTGCCCGCGCTCGACGCCAGCAGGTCGATCCGTGCGCCGTCGATCAGGTCGGTCAACGAATTGGACGCGCGGGTGACCGGGACGCCGTTGAGCGTGAGCGCGGCATCCTTCGCGGTGCCCGACAGCGCGGCGCCCCCGCCGGTATCGAGGAACGACAGGCCCGGCAGAGTCGAGGGCGTCCCGTCCGCGTTGGCGGGGGTGGTGGTGGTCGTCTCGATGCGGAACGCGCTGGCCGCGCCGGTCGCGCCTTTGACGACGACGGTGGCGTCGCCGTTCGCGGCGGTGACGATGCTGGCGGTGACGCCCGCATTGGCGGCGTTGATCTTCGCGACGATGCCATCGAGCGTCTTGTCCGCATCGGTGATCGTGATCGAGACGGGCGCGCCGCTGGCGGTGAAGGCGCCGCGGGTGCCGTCGGGCAGCGGATCGCCGTTGGCGTCGACGGTGCTTTCGGTGCCGAACTGGATCGACACGGTGCCGGTGCCCATCGCGGTGTCGCGCTTCAGCCCCGTCGCGCTGGTGGTGGCGCTCTGCGACTCGGCGATCCGGTCGACCTTCAGCGTGCCGGTGAACCCGGCGAGCGCCTTCGTGCCGAGCGAGGTCGCCTTGACGACGCTGGCGTCCGAGACGGTCAGCGCGGTCGTCAGCGTGCCGCCCTTGGCGAGCGTCGCCAGCGCGCCCGAGAAGCTGGTGATCGCGCTCTTGAGCGTGGCGACGCCCGAGATCTGCGCAGTGAGCTTGTCCGCATTGGCGGTGAGCTTGGCGGTCTTGGCGGCGTATTGCGCGGAGACGAGGCCGTCGACGAGCGCGACGGTGTCGATCCCGGTGCCCGAGCCGAGCGTCTTGACGATGCTCGCGGTGCTGCTTGGCGATGTCGTCGCGGTCGTTGAAGTCGTCGTCGCCATGGCCACCCCTGTTCATCTGGAGAAACGGCCGCGCGGCGCCCGGCTTTACGCTTCTTTCTCGCCATTCTCGTCGAAGCGCGCGGTGGGCGGCACCTCGACCGGGGGCATCGTGCCGCCGGCTTGCGCATTGATCCCGAAGACGAAGGCGAGGACCGTCGCGATGGGGAGGTAGAGGTCGTCGCGGATCTCCTGCCCCTCGCGCGTGGTGTAGTAGACCGCGCGGGCGAGCGCGGGGGATTCGAGGATCGGAACTGCCACCGCACCCGCCAGTTCGCGGATCGCCAGCGCGGTCGCGCCGCGGCCCTTGGCGACGACGACCGGGATCTGGTCCTTGCCCCGATCGTAGCGCAGCGCGACCGCGAAGTGCGTCGGGTTGGTGAGGACGACGTGCGCCTCGGACACCGCCTTCTTCACGCTGCGGTTGAGGATCGCGGCCTGTTTCGCGCGAATCTGGCCCTTCAGCTCTGGCGAGCCTTCGGACTGTTTGTGCTCGTCCTTCACTTCCTGCTTCGTCATGCGCAGCTTGGAGAGCAGGCGGATCAGCTGGACGGGGACGTCGAGCATCGCGATCGCGACGAGCCCCATCGCCATCACGATCAGCACGCCGACCAGCGTGCCGCCGAGCCCGTCGATCGCGACCGCGAAATCCGACGCGGCGAGGCCCAGCGTCATCTTCGACGTCTTCCACAGCATGTAGCTGCCGATCGCGCCGAGCAGGATCACCTTCAGCAGCGACTTGCCCAGTTCGATCCACCCGTTCATCCCGAAGATCCGCGCGAGCCCCGAGACGGGGTTGATCCGGCTGGCCTTGGGCGCGAACAGCGAGGCGTTGAACCCGAGCGAGCCGAGCGCGGCCTGGCTGGCGATCGCGGCGACGACGGTGATCGCGAACAGCGTGCCGAGCGCGGGCGCGAGCTTCCACCCCGCCTCGACCAGCGGGCGCCAGGGCTGGAAATCCTCGATATCGGCGCGGCCGAAGCGGAACGACGCGGCCATCACCGCCTTGCAGGCGGCGACCAGCGAGGGGCCGAAGACCGACACCCATGCCATGCCCGCCATCACGACGAGCGCGGTGGCGAACTCGCGCGACTTGAGGATGTCGCCCTTGTCGGTGGCGTCCTTGCGGCGCTTTTGGGTTGGGGCTTCTGTCTTGTCGCCGCCTTCCTCCGACATCAGCGGAAGACCAGGGTCTGCGTGGCCTCGAGCCCTTCGCGGACGATGACGAGCATGTACTCGCCCATCGCGGGGAAGGCGACCGCGAGCGCGACGACGCCGACCGCGAGGCTGGCGGGCAGGCCGATCGCGAAGAGGTTGAGCGCGGGCGCCGAGCGCGACAGCATCCCCATCACGAGATTGAGGCACAGCAGCAGGAAGCCGACCGGCAGCGCGAGCAGGAGCCCGGCAAGGAAGGTGTAGCCGCCGAACATCGCGATCCGCTCCAGACGCGCGGCGCCGAGCCACGCTTCGCCCGGGGGAAGCGCGGCATAGCTCTTCACGATCATGTCGACGAGGACGAGGTGGCCGTCGAGGCTGAGGAACAGCAGCGTCAGCATGATCGACAGGAACTGGCCGATCGCAGGGCTGGAGCGACCGCTGTTGGGATCGATCATGTTGGCGAAGCCGATGCCCATCGATCCGCCGATCAGCTCGCCCGCGATCAGCGGCGCGGCGAACGCGATCTGGAGGACGAAGCCGAGCGCGAGGCCGACCAGCGCCTCCGCCGCGATCGACAGGAAGGTGGCGACCGCGAACACCTGCGGCGGCGGTGCGATCCGGTTGGTGCCGAGCACGAGGATCGCGATCGCGCCCGACAGCGCGACGCGCACCGGCAGCGGGACCGAGACGTTGCCGAACATCGGCGCCGCGATGAAGGTCGCGCCGACGCGCACCATCACGAACAGGATCGCCCAGACCTGCGGTTCGATCGAGAGGCCGAAGCCGAGCATGTCAGATCAGCGCACCAGATCCGGGATGCGTTCGAAGATCGACAGCGTGAAGTCGCTGAGCAACCCCAGGATCATGCTGCCGAAGATCACGATCGAGACGCCGACGACGATCAGCTTGGGTACGAAGGAGAGCGTCGCCTCGTTGATCGAGGTCGCGGCCTGCACCATGCCGAGGATCAGCCCGGCCAGCAGCGCGGGCAGCAGCACCGGCGCGGCGGCGAGCGCGAGCACCCACATCGTCTGGTTGGCGACGGTCAGGAAATATTGCGCGTCCATCTAGGCCTCGAACTGCAAGTCTTGGAACCGTTCGTGTCGAGCGAAGTCGAGACACGTTGCGGCCGGGTCACGTATCTCGACCCCGGCCTGCCCTGAGCGCCTGCCTCGGCAGGCAGTCGAAGGGCTCGATACGAACGGAACGAGCGTGCGCATCATGTCGCGAAGCTATTGGCGAGGCTGCCCATCGTCAGCGCCCAGCCGTCGACGAGGACGAACAGCAGCAGCTTGAACGGCAGCGAGATGATCGTCGGCGACAGCATCATCATGCCCAGCGCCATCAGCACGGTGGCGACGACGAGATCGATGACGATGAACGGCAGGAAGATCAGGAACCCGATCTGGAACGCGGTCTTCAGCTCCGACGTGACGAAGGCGGGAAGGAGGACCGAAAATGGAATGTCGTTGGGCGAGGCGTAGGGGCCGGACTTGGCCATCTGCGCGAACATCGTGACGTCCTTGATCCGCGTCTGCTTCGCCATGAAGGCATGAAGCGGCGCGCCCGCGGCCTGGATCATCTGCGTGCCCCCGATCCGGCCCGCGGAATAGGGCTGGATCGCGGTGGTGTTGATCTGCGTGATGACGGGCGACATGATGAAGAAGGACAGGAACAGCGACAGCCCGACGAGCACCTGGTTCGGCGGGGTCTGCTGGAGCCCCAGCGCCTGGCGCAGCACGCTCAGCACGATGATGATCCGCGTGAAGCTGGTCATCATCAGCAGGATCCCGGGCAGGATCGACAGCAGCCCCATGATGATGAGGACCTGAAGCGACAGGCTGAGCGAACCGCTGCCCCCGTTCGCGCCGCCGCCCAGTTGTCCCAACGCGCGATCGACCGCGTCGCCGACCGCGGGCGCGGCTGCAGGTGCAGCTTGCGCGAAGGCGGGCATCGCGACGAGCGCGGCGAGCGCCAGCGCGACGAGCATGAGGAGGATCTTGCCGAGGCTGGGCGTGCGCATCGCGGCGGCGGGGCGGGTCGCGACGAACAGCGCGGGGCCGCGGCCCTTTCGGGTGACGGTAATCACTTGGCGTCGAGGCCGAACTGCGGGGCGCCGGACTTGTCGACGAGGGTGACCCCGCCGCGACCGACCGAGACGAGCAGGCGCTTGCCCTCGAAATCGATGACCGCGAGCTTGAGCCCCGGCGAGATCATCATCGTCTCCTTGATGCTGATGAGCCGCGACGAGGGCTTGCCCGGCATCCGGCTCTCGAGGCGGCGCCACAGGTAGAGCGAGCCGATCATGAGCCCGCAGACGAGCGGCAGCAGCACGACGAGCTTGAGGATGTAGGTCCACATCATGGTGGATCAGCCCCGCTTCTCGGGCGCGACCAGCTCGGTCATGCGGACGCCGAAGCGCTCGCCGACGGTCACCACCTCGCCGCGGCCGATCAGCGTGCCGTTGACGAACACGTCGAGCAGCTCGTTGGCGTGCCGGTCGAGCTCGATCACGCTCGATTCGCCGAGGGCCAGCAACTCGCGCAGCGTCAGCTGGGTCGAGCCGATCTCGACGGTGAGCTTCACGTCGACATCCTGGAGCAGCCGGAAATTGGCCGCCAGCGAGGCATCGACGGGGAAGCCGCCGGTCATGTCGTTCATTGGGCAAGTCCTTCGAGGCGGGCGATGGAGGTGAGCTGGATGGCGGCGAAGCCGTTCGAGGTGCCGACAGTGCCGCAGCCGAGCCGGTCGCGGCCGACCATCACCGGCACTTCGTGGGTGAACTGGATCGGGATCACGTCGCCCGCCTTCAGCGTCATCAGCAGCGACAGCGGCACGACGGGTTCCGCCAGGACCGAGCGAACCGGGAACTTCACCGACATCGCGGCGCGCGTCAGTGCGTTGCGCCAGGCGGGATCGGGTTCCGCGGTCTTGCCGACGACCTTGCCGGTCAGCGCGGTGCCGTGCGGCTTCATCGCGGCGACGGGATAGACGAGGTCGAGGAAGACGGGCCGGGCGGTGCCGTGGCCGATACCGAAGCGGGTGACGATCATCGCATCGTCGGCGTCGAAATCGCCGACCGCGGCGGGGTTCGCATCGACGCGGCCGGGCGCGAACGCGATCCGCGAGACGGGCTCCCACGCGGCGGCGAGCGGCACCGCGATCATCGCGCCCAGCCGTGCGATCATCGCCTCCGCGGCGGGCGAGAATTCGGCGGGCAGCGTCGTAGGCGCGGCGCCGGTGCCGCCGAAGAAGAGGTCGAGCAGCTCGAGCGAGAACCTGCCGTCGAGCACCGCCAGCATCGTCCCGTGTGCGCCGTCCTGCGGCGCCATCGCCATCGGCAGCCACGCGGTCAGCCGGTCGGGGCGCTCGGCGCGATAGTCGGCGAAGCGCTGGACGACGAGCGGCTCCGCCCAGGTGCGGACCTCCTGGCGCAGGATCGGCTCGAACACGCCGCGCAAGGACCGCGCCAGCCGGGCGGACAGGTGCTGCAGCGTGTGGAGGTCGCCGAACGGATTGAGCTTGGCCGCGCCACCGCCCAGCACCCCCTGATGCGCGGCGGCCGGACGGCCGCGCTCGCGCCGCTCCGACGGCCCGGATTCGGGCTGGCCCGATTCGGGCGGGCGGGGGGTTTCGGGCCTGTTAACCATGCCCGTTCACTGAACGACGAAATTGGTAAAGTAGACGTTACCAACCCCGCCGAATCCTTCCTTTTCCTTCAAAGTGCGGTTGATGACGGCGGCAAGGCGCTTCTGGAGCGCGGTCTTGCCCTCGCTCGTGAACACCTGCTCCTCCGCGGTGTCGCCCAGCGTCATCAGGATCGCGGAGCGGATCGCGATGTCGTTGGTCTTGAGGTTCTCGATCACCTTGTCGTCGTACGGGGTCGAGATCGCGACGCCGACCTGGATGAAGTGGACCGACTCGCGCAGGTTCGCGGTGAAGCTCTTCTCCATCGCGTAATAGTTCGACGCATAGGGCTCGCCGCCCGATCCCTCGGGCACCGGCAGGCCGCCGTGCGAGGCGCTCTCGCCTTCGCCCTCGGACTTGGCTTCGCCCCCCTCATGGCCCTCGCCGCCATGCTTCTGATCGCTCTTGGGGACGAGCTTGGGCGTGTCGGGGTCCTCGGCTTTGGCGGCGTGCGCGCCGCCGCCGCCGACGAGCCCGGAGCTCGCGGCGTACAGGCCTGCGCCGACCCCGCCGCCGACGAGGACGACGAGACCGAGCGCAAGCCCGGCGATCTTCACGAGCTTGCCCTTCTTCTTCTTAGGGGCGGCGTCTTCGGTCTTGTCGTCACTCATGGCGGGGCTCCCGGTTCTGGTGGAGGGTCAGGCGATGCGGCCGTCGTCCGCGACGGCATCGGCGTGGGCCGAAGCGCGTCGGGCGGCGGCGGTGAAGTGCGATTGCGGCGCGGGCTGGCGCTGCGGCTGCTGGTGGGCCTGCGGGTTCTGGGGCTGGCCGCCGTCGACGGTGCCGCCGCCGAGCTTGAGCCCGCGCGCCTCCGCAAGCTCGGCGAGCCGCGGCTGCGCGTCGGCCAGCAGAGCGCGGGTCTGCGCCTGTTCCGCGGTGAAGTGGACATGGACGGTATCGCCCTCGCGACGCAGCGACACGTCGATCGTGCCGAGCGCATCGGGGACGACGCGGATGCGCGTGTCGGCGGCGTTTGCGGCGTCGCGCAGCGTCTCGATCCGGTCGATCATGGTCGCGGGCCAGGTGTCGCGACGCAGGTCGAGCGGGGCGGGTGCGGTGTCGGCGGCGGGCGCGATCCGGTGGATCGGCGCGGTGGGGACGAGCGGGAGGAGGGCGTCGTCGCGGTCGTTGGCGATCGCGGTCGCGAGGGGTGGAGCGTCGTCGGGCGTCGCGGTCGCCCGATGCGGCGCGAAGCGCGCGGCGACGTCGACATAAGCGGGCAAAGCGGCTGGGGCGGGCAGCGCGGTGGGCGCGGCCGCCAGCAGGACCGTCGTCATCGAGGCGTCCGCCGGGATGGGCGCGCGCGTGGTCGCGGCCGCTGCGGGCGGCGGTGGCGCGAGCAGAGGCGCCAGCATGGGGGAGTCGGCGCGCGACGCCACCGATGGGGGCGCCCGCTCGGCGGCTGGAGGCACGGCGCCGCCGGCCGGTCGCGCGCCGTCCGCTGCAGGGCCGGGACCCGGGATCGGCGCCGACGACAGGGTCGTCGCGAGCGGTGCGGGCAGCAGGATCGCCGGCGTGGCCCCGGCGTCGTCCGGGGCGTCGTCGCCATCGCCGTCCGCGTCGTCGGCCGGCGCGGCGCCGATATGGTCCGGCTGCGATGCGACGGGCGCGCGGCGCAGGGTCGCGATCGCCGACTTGGCCTCGGATACGGGTCGCGCGGGCTCGGACGCATCGTGCGGCAGGGGCGGGGCGGGACGTGGAGGCGCCGTCGCGCCCGGGGTCGCGGCGTCGGCGTCGCCCCCGAGCGGAACCAGGCCTTCGGCAGCGAGCGTGCCACGCGCGTCGGCGGCATCGCCGTCCGGCGGCGGTGTCGTCGCCGACAGGAGGCCGATCGACGATGGCACCGGTGCGGGTTCGGACGGTTGCGGCCCGATCGTCGCAGGTATGACGGTCTGCGGTGCGGCGCGCGCGAAGCGGTGCGGCGCGGTCGGCATCGCGATGTCGGCGGCGATGCGCGCGGTCGCGGGAGGGAACGGTCCATCGGCGGGCGGCGGCAAGATGTTGCCGTCCGTCGGCGCGGGCGTGCCGGGCGGCGGCGTCGTCTCCCCGGCGGCGATCAGCGCCGCGAAGGCGGGGGCGTTCGGGCTCGCCCCCGCGGCCGGCCCCGCGGCGACACCGCCCGCGCCGGATAGTCCCGAGATCGGTGAGGTCGTGACAGCGGCAGGGATGGTCGCGATGCGCATTCGTGGGTCTCGTCGAGAGGTCTCGACGGACATTCAGCAAGGATCGTGCCGAATCCTTCGAAGTGCGGGCTCACCCTCGAGCGCGCGGATCGCCTTCAGCGCGGCTTCGGTTTGCGCACGCGCGAGCAGCTTCTCGACGGCGGTCTGGTCGCGCTTGGCGTTGCGGGTCGCCTCGGTGGCGCGATCGACGCCCGCCTGCGCGGTGACGACGCGGGCCTGCGCGGCGGCGGCGGACTGGTGGAGCCGGTCGCGGAAATGCGCGGCGGCGCCGAGCGAGAGGCCCCCGGCGAGCGACGGCGCGGGCGATACCGCGTCGGCGAGCTGTGCGATGCGCGCGGAGAGCGTCGTCTCGCTGTCGAACCGGTCGCGCGCGGCGAGTTCGTCGGCGCGGATGAGGTTGAGCTGGAGCGTGCGGACGCGGTGGATCCGCGCCAGCTTCTTCGGGTCAGCCCCCATGGGCATCAGCCATGGGCGTCGGGGCCGAACACGCCGGTCAGCTCCGCGATCGCGTCGGCGAGCGGCACCTGCGCGTCGTAATCCTGGCGGACGAACTCCATGATCGCGCCGTGATACGCGATCGCGGCGTCGATCGCGGGGTCCGCGCCGCTGCGATACGCGCCCATCAGGACGAGGTCGCGATTCTCCTCATAGGTCGCGAGGTGGCGGCGGAGCTGGCGCGCGGCGGCGACATGCGGCGTGTCCGCGATGTCGGTCATCACGCGGCTGACCGATTTGGAGATGTCGATCGCGGGATAGACGCCGTGTTCGGCGAGCGCGCGGCTGAGCACGATGTGGCCGTCGAGGATCGAGCGCGCCGAATCGACGACCGGATCGTTGCCGTCGTCGCCGTCCGCCAGCACGGTGTAGATCGCGGTGATCGAGCCGCCGGTGTTCACGTCGGTGCCCGCGCGCTCGATCAGGTTGGGCAGCATCGCGATCGCGGACGGGGGATAGCCGCGCGCGGAGGCGGGCTCGCCGAGCGCGAGGCCGATCTCACGCCCCGCATGCGCGACGCGGGTGAGCGAATCCATGATGAGGAGGACGCGCTTGCCCTCGTCGCGGAACGCCTCGGCGATCGCGGTGGCGCGCAGCGCGCCGCGGATACGGAGCACTGGGGAATGGTTGGCGGGGACCGCGACGACGACCGAGCGCGCGCGCGCCTCGCCTGCGATCTTGGTCTCGAGAAAGTCCGCGACTTCCCGGGAGCGCTCGCCGATCAGGCCGATGACGATGACGTCGGCCTGCGCCGCGCGGACGATCATCCCGAGCAGGACCGACTTGCCGACGCCCGACCCTGCCATGATGCCGACGCGCTGGCCCTGCCCGATCGTGAGCAGCCCGTTGATCGCGCGGACGCCGACGTCCATCGGTTCGAGAACACGGCCGCGATCGAGCGGCGACTGGAGCTTGCCCGCGAGCGGCCAGCGGCCTGCGCCGCGAATGGGGCCGAGGCCGTCGATCGCGTTGCCCGATCCGTCGACGACGCGCCCGAGCATCGCCGCGCCCACCTCCGCCTCGCCGGGAGGGCCGACCGGGCGGACGGGCATCTGCGGCACCAGCGCGGCGGGGCCGCCCAGGTTCATCATGATCGTGCGGCCGTTGCGGAAGCCGATCACCTCCGCCTCGACCCCGGTCGCGTCGTCGCCGACGCGGCAGACCGTGCCGACGGGCAGGGTGAGCCCGACCGCCTCCATCAGCAGCCCGTCGAACGACGCCAGCCGCCCCGACACCTTCGCGCGCGGCAGCGGCGCGGCGGTGGAGAGCGCGGCGAGATAATCCTCGGCGAACCTGTTCAGCATTGCGGAACGGGCACCTTGTCGATCGCGTGGCCAAGCTGTTCGAGCCAGAGCTCGGGGCCGTCCTCGACGATGGTCGAGGCGGATTCGAGGACGAAGGTGCCGCGCGCGAGCGTCGCGTCGCCCGCGGCGAAGATCGCCCTGGGCAGCCGGCCCTCGACCAGCGGCACGTCGGCGGGGTTCATCCGCAGCAGCGCCGATTCGTTGGCGTCCGCGAGCAGTTCGGCCGCCGCCGCGATCCGTTCGGCGAGCAGGTCCGCGGAAACGCCGATCTCGCCGACCAGCTTGGCGACCAGCATCGTCACGGTCTGGCGCAGCTGGCGCGCGACGCGGTCGCGATCGACGCCGACGCCCTTGCCGATCTCAGCGAGCATCGATTCGACCAGCGTACGATCGCGCGTGCCGTCCTCGTTCGCCGCGGCCATCGCGGCGGCGACGCCTTCGGCATAGCCTGCGGCGCGGGCAGCCTCGACCTGCTCCTCGACCGACGGCGCGAGCGGTTCGGGATCGAGGACGTCCCAGCCCTCGGTCGGGTTCGTGCCCGGTGCGGCGGGGGAGAAGTGCTTCGGGCGCATCGCAGGACTGACCGGCGCCGCGGCGATCCGCGCGAGCAGGTCCGCAGGCGCGAACCCGATCGTCGGCGCGGCGAAGGCGGCGGCCAGCATCTCGGCCGGGGCGGCGTGGCGCGAGGCGAAACCGGCCTGGAAGGCGAGCTCAGACATAGTCGTCCTCGCCGCCGCCCATCATGATCGTGCCGTCCTTGGCGAGATTGCGCGCGATCGCGATCATCGCCTTCTGTGCCTCGAGCACCTCGGCCAGCTTCATCGGCCCGCGCGCTTCCATCTCGTCGCGGATGCCGTCCGCGGCGCGCGCGGACATGCAGCCCAGGAAGCGGTTGCGGATGGCCTCGTCGACGCCCTTGAGCGCGCGCGTCAGGATGTCGCCGTCGACGTTGCGGATCAGCGTGCCGAGATTCTTGTCGTCCATTTCTAGCAGGTTGTCGAAGACGAACATCGCCTCCTCGATCTGCCTGGCCACATCCTTGTCGATCTTGAACAGCTTGGGCATCACGCGCTGCTCGGTCGCCTTGCGCGCGCCCTGGAGGATCTTGGCCGCCTCGCGCGTGCCGCCCAGCTGGAGCCCCGCGCCCTGCGCGGTGGCGCCGGTGCGGTTCGCGATCATCGTGCGCAGCGTCTCGATCGCCTCCGGCGTGATCGGGCCCAGCCGCGCGATGCGGTGGAGGATGTCGGGCTGCGCGCCCTCGGGCAGCAGCTCGAGCACCTGGCTGCCGATCGCGGGATCGAGGTTCGCGATCAGGACGGCGGCGATCTGCGGATGCTCCTTCTCGATCATCTGCGCGATCTCGGTCGCGTCGAGCCAGTCGAGCAGGTCGATCTCGCACGCCGCCTCTGCGGGGATGATCCGCGCGAGGACGCTGTCGGCCTTTTCGGCGCCCAGCGCGCGCGTCATCATCGCCTCGACCTGCGGGCGCGGATCGAACTGGATCCCGGTGCGGTCGCGCGCGCGGCCGACGAAGTCGTCGAGCACGTCCTCGACCTCGCCCTCGCTGACGTCGGCGACCGCGAACATCGCCTTGCCCAGCTGCTGGACCTCGTCTGGCTCCAGCTTCTGGAGGATGGCGGCGGCCTCGTCCTCGCCGACCAGCATCATCAGCACTGCGGCGCGTTCGACGCCGGTATAGGTGCGCGGGGCCGCCTCCAACGTCACTTCGCGTCCGCCTTTATCATGTCGCGGACCGCGAGCGCGGCGCGCGCGGGGTTGTCGCGGGTGAAGCCGCGGACCGCCCCGATCCGCTCGTCATAGCCGCGCGTCTGTTCGAGCTGGCTGAGGCTGACGGGCGCGGCTGTCTCGATGCCGTCGGGGCCAACGACGGGCGCGCCGATCGGGAGGCCGGCGGCGCTCTTGTCGTCGGTGGCGTCCTCGCGCTTCTTCATCAGTGCCTTGGCGATCGGACGGACGCCCAGCATCAGTACCAGCAGCGCGATCAGGATCGCGGTGACGTTGCGCGCGATGATCGGCAGCCAGCTGTTGTCGTACCAGGCGGGCGCGGCGGCGGCATCGGTGGCGCCGGCGAACTTGCGGCTGATGACCGTCACCTGATCCTGCCGGTTGGCGTCGAAGCCGACCGCGCTCTTCACCAGATCGTTGATCTGGTTGATCTCCATCGCGGTCCGCTTGCCCTTTTCGGGTTCGCGCAGGAGCACCGCGACCGACAGGCGCTTGATCGAGCCTGGCGCGTTGCGCGTGACCGACACTTCCTTGCCGAGATCATAGGCGCGCTGGAACGCGTCGGACTGCTTCATCGGATCGGGCGCGGCGCCGCCCGCGACGGGGACGCCGGGGTTGCCGGTCGCGGCCTGCGGGGTCGAGAGCTGGCTGGCGGGGGGGGGCGTGTTGCTCAGCGCGCCGGGGATGCCCCCGGGGGTGGTGCCGTCCTTCTGGTTGCCGGTCCAGTTGCCCGTTTCCGCGCGCAGCACGCCGCTCTTGTCGAAGCTCTCGCGCGTCGCGCTCGTCTCGTCGAGGTTGACGTCGGCCTGCACCTCGGTGGTGAAGTTGCCCGCGCCGACCAGGGGGGTCAGCAGCTGGATCAGCTGGGTGCGGTACTTGTCCTCGACGCGGCGCTGGATCGCGAGACGCGCGTCGCCCGCCGCCGCGGTCGGGTCCGCGCCGCCGGGCTTCGACAGGAGCGCGCCGAGCTGGTCGACGATCGTCACGCCCTCGGGCTTCATGCCCGGGACCGACGAGGCGACGAGGTTGACGATCGACGACACCTGCGCGTCGCTGAGCGAGCGGCCGCCCTGGAGCTTCAGGATGACGCTGGCGGAGGGCGAGGCGTTGTCGCGGACGAAGACGCTGGCCTCGGGCATCGCCAGATGCACGCGCGCCTCGGCGACCGCGTCGATCTCCTGGATCGAGCGCGCGAGTTCGGTCTCGCGCGCCTGGCGCAGGCGCTCGCCCTCGACCGCGCGGCTGACGCCCATCGGCAGCTGGTCGAGGATCGCGTAGCCGCCGGGTGCGGCCTTGGGCAGGCCCTGGCCCGCGAGCAGCATCCGCGCCTTCGAATAATCCTCCTCGTTGACGGTCAGCGTGCCGTTGCCGTCGTCGATGTGGCTGGCGATGTTCGCGGCCGACAGCGCGGTGGTGACCGCGGCCTTGTCCGCATCGGGGAGCCCCGAGAACAGCGTCTTCTGCGGCGGCGTCGACAGCATCGACCAGGCGAGCGCGGACGCGCCGATCAGCCCGACCATGAGGGCCATCGGCCCCGCGCGGCGCACGGCGGGTTGCGCCATGACCGTCCTGATCTGGCTGATCGGGTTGGCGAACCGCTCGGGAATCGCGTTGGTGGTGGTGAGGGCGGTGCTCATGTCAGACCGGCATGCTCATGATGTCCTTGTAGGCGGACAGGAGTTTGTTGCGGACCTGCAAGGTCGCCTCGAACCCGACCGAGGCCTGCTGGCGCGCCAGCATCACCTTGGCGATGTCGACGGTCTCGCCGCGCTCGTAGCTCTCCGACAGCGCCGACGCCTTCTGCTGGCCTTCGTTGACCGACTTGAGCGCGGTTTCCATCGACTCGGTGAAGCTCGCGGGCTTCGCCGCCTCGGGCGCGGGCGCGGTGGCGCTCGCGGCCTGGTTGGCGCGCGCGAGCGCCTGGTTGCGCTCGAGGATCTGCGCACGCAGCGCCATCACCCGATCGACCCCGCCGATCGCGCCGACGCCGCTCATGCCGACACCCGGACATCATGCGCGCGGGTGATGTCCTCCCCCTGTTCGCGCGCCTTGGCGAGGCGATAGCGCAGCGTGCGTTCGGAGATGCCGAGCCGGCGTGCGGTCTCGATCCGGCTGCCGTTGCACTGGGCCAGCGTCTCGCGGATCGCGGCGAACTCGCTGAGCTGGACGACCTCGCCCAAGGTGGTCGCGGTGCCCGGCGCTGTCGCGGTGTCGTTGGCGACGCGCGCGGCGGCAGCGGGGCGGTCGAACACGATGTGCTCGGCCTCGATCGTGTCGCCTGTCGCGAACAGCATCGCACGCTGGATCACGTTCTCCAGCTCGCGCACGTTGCCCGGCCAGTCGTGGCGCATCAGCAGCGCGACCGCGTCGGCGCTGGGCCACGGGATCGTGGCGCGCGCGCCGGCGTGGCGCAGCACCATCGTCGCGGCGAGGGCGGCGATATCCTTCGGGCGCTCGGCCAGCGGCTTGGTCGCCAGCGGGAAGACCGACAGGCGATAGTAGAGATCGGCGCGGAACCGCCCGGCGGCGACTTCGGACTGGAGATCGCGGTTGGCGCAGGCGACGACGCGGACGTCGATCGGCTGCGGCACCGTCGCGCCGATCGGCACGACCTCGCGCTCCTGAAGGACGCGGAGCAGCTTGGCCTGGAGGTTGAGCGGCATCTCCGCAATCTCGTCGAGCAGCAGCGTGCCGCCGTTCGCGGCGCGAAAGAAGCCCTCGCCCCCCGACGACGCGCCGGTGAACGCGCCCTTCTGGTGGCCGAACAGCAGCGCCTCCAGCATCGTCTCGGGCAGGGCTGCGCAGTTGATCGCGATGAACGGGCCGTCGCGGCGCGTGGAGTTCATGTGGATCGCGCGCGCCATCACTTCCTTGCCGGTGCCGGTCGGGCCGTTGATGAGCACGGTGATGTCCGCCTGCGCGACGCGCTCCGCCAGCGCGATCAGCGCGAGCGATTCGGGATCGGCGGCGGTGGGCGTATCGGGCCCGGCGATCATCGCGCGGGCGAAGCCGTTGCCGATCGCGGCGTCGGCGGTGGGGAAGGAGAGATAGCCGGGATTGCCGTCCTTCGGCAGCGCCACCTCGCGGCCGGTCGCGCCGAGCACGACGGTGCGCGCCGGGGAAGGCGACGATTCGCCCTCGACGACCAGGAACAGGTCCCCCGCGGCGGGACGCTCGCCGGACTGTCCGATGCGCAGGCCCTGGGCGCGCAGCGTCGACAGCAGTGCGTACTTGCTCTCGATGACGGCGGCAGACGGAAAGATCGAACGCATGAATTTCCCCTTCGATGACAGGGCAATGCACCGCTGATGGTAAAACGAGGGTTAATTTGCCTTGCCGGCCGGCAGATATTTTCCGGGCGCGTCGCCCGTACGCGCGCGCGAGGGGTTCGCGAGGCCCGCGTCGTTTTTATCCTTAAGCCCCGCGCCGCGCGGCCGTTGTCCTGTTCGGCGACTCGGCCTTTTCCGCTCAGGGGGCGGGTGGGAGAGCGCCGATCAGATGGAGACACGGACATGACCGTTATCGGAACCAACATCTCGGCCCTGCGCTCGGCGAACGCCAACAGCAGCGCGTCGATGAACCTGCAGAACACGATGGAGCGCCTGTCGACCGGCAAGCGCATCAACTCCGCGAAGGACGACGCCGCCGGCCTCGCCATCGCCAGCCGCATGACCAGCCAGATCAAGTCGATGGCCGTCGCGGTGCGCAATGCCAATGACGGCATCTCGATGGCGCAGACCGCCGAAGGCGCGCTGAGCGAAGTGACGTCGATGCTGCAGCGCATGAAGGAGCTGGCGACCCAGTCGGCCAACGGCACGCTGGGCACGTCGGAGCGTTCGGCGATCCAGGCGGAGAGCAAGCAGCTCGTCAGCCAGATCAACGACATCGCGAAGTCGACGAATTTCAACGGCGTCAACCTGTTCGACGGCTCGGTCAAGGATCTGAAGCTGCAGACCGGCACCAACGCGGGCGAAACCGTCGCGCTGTCGCTCGCTTCGCTCAGCACCGACCAGCTGGGTTCGGGTAACGAGGCAGGCGTCGCGGCGACCGGCGCGTTCGAAGCGGTTGCAGCAGATCTGGCGCTCAACAAGTCGCTGAAGGCGGGCGACCTGACGATCAATGGCGTGGCCATCCCCGCCTCGGCGCAGACCATGGACTCCGCATCGTCGGCCTCGAAGGCGGCATCGGCGATCGCAAAGGCCGCCGCGATCAACAGCGTGTCGGACCAGACGGGCGTGAAGGCCGTCGTCGGCTCGACCGTGATGGGCGGTGCGGCGATGACCGCGGCTGCGGTGACCGGCACCGTGTCGATCAACGGCGTGGCGACCGCCAGCTTCACGACCACCACCGACGCTGCCGAATCGCGCGCGAAGACGATCGCGGAGATCAACAAGATCTCCGGCCAGACCGGTGTCGTCGCCAGCGACGGCGGCAGCGACAAGGGCGGGATCGTCCTGACGGCGGCCGATGGCCGCAACATCGTCACCGCAGTCGGCGGAACCATGACGGCGGCAGCATCCGGCGTGAAGGTCGGCGCGCAATCGGGCACCTTCAACTTGGTGTCGACCAACGGGAAGCCGATCACGGTCGCGACCGGGCTGGACACGGGGCAGCTGGAGCGTGCGGGCCTGCAGGCCGGCAGCTTCGACTCGGGCAAGACCAGCGTTTCCACCGCATCGCGCACCGCGGTGACGGCGGCACAGACCGGACTCAGCTCGGGCCAGCTGGTCATCAACGGCACCGCGATCCGTGCCAGCGCCACCGGTGACGACACCGTCAGCGATACGACCGCCGCCGGCAGCTCGAAGAGCGCATCGGGCATCGCGCTGGCTGCGGCGATCAACGCCAGCTCGGCACAGACCGGCGTGACGGCGACCGCCAACGCGGTGGATCTGCGGGCCACGACGACGACGGGCCTGACGGCCGGCGTGTCGGTGGTGACGATCAACGGTGTCGCGACGACGGTGACCGCGACCGCGACGATGACGGCGGAAGAGGCGCGCGCCAACACCGTCAAGGAGCTGAACAAGGTTTCGGGGCGGACCGGGGTGATCGCCAGCGATAACGGCAAGGGCGTCAGCCTGACCGCGATCGACGGCCGCAACGTCTCGATCGCGATCGACGCCAATGCGGCGGCGAACGGGCTTGGCGGCCTGAACCAGTCCAGCGACGGCGCGGCGGTCACGCCCGGCCTCACCGCTGCCGCGGCCACGGTGTTCTACTCGACGGTTTCGCTCCAGTCCAACAAGGCGATCACGATCGGCGCGGGTTCGGACGGCTCGGGGGCGACCGAGAAGTTCTCGACGCTCGGCTTCGAGGTCGGCACCTTCGGCAGCGACACCGGCGGCCAGGCGCTGTCCGATGTCGACCTGACGACGCAGGCGGGCGCGTCGTCGGCGATGAGCGCGATCGACAAGGCGCTCGACCAGATTTCCGCACAGCGCGGCGATTTGGGCGCGATCCAGAACCGGCTGCAGGTGACGGTCAACAACCTGACCACCACCTCGACGAACCTGACCGACGCGAAGAGCCGCATCGAGGATGCCGACTATTCGGCGGAATCGACGAACCTCGCCAAGGCGCAGATCCTGAGCCAGGCCTCGACCGCGATGCTGGCGCAGGCCAACCAGTCGCAGCAGAGCGTCCTCAAGCTGCTCCAGTAATACCGGGTAGGCCCCGGCACCGCCCCCCACAGGGTGTCGGGGCCGGACCTTCCCGCAAGTCAAACAGGGGCGGGTCTAGGGAAACCCCGGATGGTCGAAAGACCGTCCGGGGTTTCTCGTGTGCGCCGGGTCGGGCGATCTCGTTACCGGACCCTGACGAAGCCTGTCCTGAGCGCCTGCCTTGGCAGGCAGTCGAAGGGGTCGGGGCCAGGCCCGGTGAAATCATGCGCGGCAGCGCGTTCGGCGCTTCGCGCCGAGACTTGGACCCCGGCCTGCGCCGGGGTACGCACAATGGTGAGCAGCGCGCACGAAAAGGGGGCGGGACGCGTGTGCGATCCCGCCCCCCAAAGGCGTCCGGCGATGGCGGCGGCGCTATCCGCGGCGGGCGAGTGCCTTGCGGAGACGCGCGTGCGCGGACGCCTTGATCTGGCAGACGCGCGCGGCACCGACGCCGATCACCTCGCCGATCTCCTCGAGGTTGAGCTCCTCGACATGATAGAGCTGGATCACCAGCGCCTCGCGTTCGGGCAGCGCCTTGATCGCGGCGATCAGCGCCTCGCGCAGCTCGCCCTCCGCCAGCTGCTCGAACGCGTCGGGCTCGTCGCTGGCGAACCAGGGGAGGTCGTCCGAATAGACGTCGTCGATCGAATCGACGCGCATCGCCTCCGCGGTGGCATAGTCGGTGCGCAGCTTCTCGATCGAGACACCCAGGCGGTCGGCGATCATGGCTTCTCCGGGGGCATGGCCCAGTTCGTTGGTGAGCGACGCGATGGCGTCGTGATACTGGCGGCGGCGGCGGATCGCGCCGCGCGTCATCGCGGCGTGCCGGCGCAGTTCGTCGATCATCGCGCCGCGCAGCCGCGTCGCGAGATACTGTTTGAAGGTGACGAGCCCGCGATCCTCGAACGACGACGCGGCCTCGACCAGCGCGACGAGCCCGACCTGGACGAGATCCTCGACCTCGACCGCGGTGCTCATCGCGCCGTGGACGTGCCACGCGATCCGGCGGACCAGCGGCAGGTGCTCGCGCACCATCGCGCTCTCGTCGCGCGCGCGCATGCGCGGCGTATAGGTGAGTGGGGCGGCGTTCTCGAACGCCGCCTTCATCGGTTCGGCGCTCATGCGGCCAGCGCCTGTTGGGGCGCGCCGATGACCGCGACGACCTCGACGGCCTTGTCCTCGGGGACTTCGAAGAAGCTCATGACGGGGGTGTCCGGCAGACAGGTTTTGACGAGCTTGCGGATCGCGACGCGGATCGCGGGCTGGACGACGAGCGCGAAGGGCTTGGCCTCCGCGATCAGTGGCTGCGCGGCGGATTGCAGCGCGTCGACGATGCGGCGGCCGAGATCGGGCTCGATGACGTGGCGGCGCGACGGATCGTTGCGCATCGCCTGGCCGAGCAGGCCTTCCAGCCCGCCCTCCAGCGTCATCACGCGCAGCGGCTCGCGCACGCCGCACAGCTTCTGGATGATGAGCGGGCCGAGATCGGGGCGGATCAGCTCGACGATCTCGTCGGCATCCGCGGTGCGTTGCGCGGCCACGGTGATCGCGGCGGCGATGCGGCGGAATTCCTTGAGCGTCACGCCCTCCGCCAGCAGCGTCTTCAACACCGTCGTCAGCGTGGTGAGCGCGAGCGGCTGCGGGCAGAGCGAGGCGACGAGCTGCGGGCTGCGTTCCTTGAGACCGTCGAGCAGCGCCTGCACCTCGTCCGCGCCGAGCAGCTCGGACGCGTGGGTCGACAGCGCCTGGTTGAGGTGCGTCGCCATCACGGTGCCCGCGTCGACGACGAGATAGCCGAGGCCGGTCGCGGCATCCGCGTCGCCGGGCGCGATCCAGGTGGCGTCGAGCCCGAAGGTCGGGTCCTTCGCCGCCTTGCCGCTGAGCGTGCCGACCGCCTGGCCGGTATCGAGCGCGAGCATCTCGTCGGGGGACACCTGGTCCTCGCCGACGCACACGCCGTTCACCATCAGGCGATAGGTGTAGGGCGCGACGTTGATATCGTCGCGGACGCGCACCTGCGGGACGACGAAGCCCAGCTCCTTCGACAGCTGGCGGCGGACGCCCGTGATCCGCGCCATCAGTGGCGCGCCGCGGCGCTCGTCGACCAGCGGCACGAGGCCGTAGCCGATGTCGAGATTGACCTGCATGCCGTCGGTCACCTCGTCCCAGCCGATCTTCGACTGGTCGACGGGCTCGGCGGCCTCGACGGGGGCGGGCGGGGCGGGGCGGCGCGCGATCTGGCGCAGCTTCCACGCGGCGAACCCGGCGATCGATGCGGCACCCAGGATGATGACGTGCGGCATGCCGGGCATGATGCCGAGCAGCGCGAGGATGATCGCGACCGGGGTCCAGGTGCGCGCCGAACCGAACTGGCCGCCGATCTGGCCCGCGAGGTCGCGCTCGTCGCTGACGCGCGTGACGATCGCGGCGGCGGCGATTGAAAGCATCAGCGACGGCAGCTGCGCGACGAGCGCGTCGCCGATCGCGAGCAGCGTATAGGTCTTGGCGGCCTCCGCGATCGACAGCCCGTGGCTGACGGGGCCGAGGATCAGCCCGCCGACGATGTTGGCGGCGAGGATCAGGATCGCGGCGACCGCATCGCCCTTCACGAACTTCGACGAGCCGTCCATCGAGCCGTAGAAATCGGCCTCGGTCGACACCTCGACGCGCCGCTTCTTGGCTTCCTCGGGCGTCATCAGCCCGGCGTTGAGATCGGCGTCGATTGCCATCTGCTTGCCGGGCAGCGCGTCGAGCGTGAAACGCGCGCTGACCTCGGAGACGCGGCCCGCGCCCTTGGTCACGACGATCAGGTTGATGATCATCAGGATCGCAAAGACGAAGATGCCGACGATATAGTCGCCGCCGATCAGGAACGTGCCGAACGCCTCGATCACATGCCCCGCCGCCGCCTCGCCGGTGTGGCCGTGGACCAGCACGACGCGCGTCGACGCGACGTTGAGGCCGAGGCGGAACAGCGTCGCGAAGAGGAGGACGGTGGGGAAGGCGGAGAAGTCGAGCGGCTTCTGCGCGTTCAAGGCGACCATCAGCACCGCGAGGCTGATCGCGATGTTCGCGATGAAGAAGATGTCGAGCATGAACGCCGGGATCGGCACGACCATGACGACGACGAGGAGCAGGATCGCGAGCGGCAGCGCCGCGCCGCGCGCGTTGGAGAGGATCTTCACCGCCTCAGCCCCCCATGCTCGCGAGCATCATGTATGCCAGTCGCGCGGTGTCGGGCGTGGGACGGAGCAGGCTTGCGGCGTCCTTGCGGCCGCCGAATTGCCCGACCGTCGAGTTCGCCCAGGCCAGCGCATCGGTCGCGCTCTCGCCGTTGCCGGTGATGACGGTGTTGCCGTCCATCTCGAGCGCTTGCGCGGCGTAATTGACCGCGGGCATCGCCGCAGTCGCGCCCGTCGCGCCGGCCGCGGCGGTGCCGAGCTTGTCGGCGAAGCGCTGGTAGATCTGCGACAGCGAGCGCGGCGCGCCGTCCGACGTGTAGAAGACGTTGCGATTGGCCGCGGCGGCGGCGGGGAACAGCGCGGCGCCCGAGGCGGCGGGGTTCGCCTGCATCTTCGTCAGGAACTGACGAGCGCCGCCGAGCCCGAGGAAATGCGCCATGTAGAGATCGGTGCCGGTCGCGTCGCGGCCCAGCGAGCCCTCGATCGCGTCCTTGTTGTCCGAGGCGTGTTCGGCCGCCATCTGCGAAGCGACCTCGGGATTGTTGCGCAGCGCGAGGATCGCCTGCCGCGTCGAGGCATCGCCGACCGAGAGGCGGCCGTTCGCGCCGCGCTGGATGCTGTCCGCGGCCCAGCCGAGGCCGTTTTCCGCGCCGTGCTTCTTCACCACCGACAGCCAGCTCTGCTCGATGAACTGGTACAGCCCCGACGCTGATGAGGTGCCAGCGCGCGCGGAGGCGTTGAGCCCGCTTTCGAGCTTCGCCTGGCCGAGCAGATAGTCGAAGTCGATTCCGGTGCGCTTCGCGGCGAGCGCGATCGCGGACTGGATACGCCCCGAATTGGAGATGGTGCTGACGGTCATGGTCGCTGGAAACTTGCCCCTTGTGTCAGGGGAGTCCCAGCAAGGCGCGTGCCAGATTTTCATGAAACGCGACCGGACGGTGCCGGCGCGTCCTACAATGCCCGGTTAGGCGTAGGCGCTGATGCCGCGGCCATAGGCGTTGCCGCCTTCGCCGGACAGCATTTGCAGGCGGCGGCGAACATTTGCCGCCATCAGGTTCACGTAGATGCGGCAGGTTTCGTTGAGGCGGTCCGCCTCTTCGGCCAGCGAGCGCAATTCGCCATTGGCGGGGCCGTCGCCCAGCGTGCGGACGCGCTCGATCGCGGCGAGCTTGAGCGTCGTCGCGCGTTCGAGCCCGCCGATATCGTTCGATTTCAGCGCGTCGATCTCCGCGTGGAGCGCGTCGATCACGTCGATCAGGGCGTCACGCCTGGTCATTGGACAGCCAGTCGTAGCGCAGCGCGATCAGCTGGTCGGCGATCGTCGCGGGAAGGATCGGGAAGGTGCCGTTGGCCAGCGCTATCTTGATCTGCGCGACGCGGCCTGCATCGACCGGCGCGGTCGAGGCCATCGCCTTCGACAGCGTCTGTGCCAGCGCTTCGGACGACGGGCCCGAACTGCCCGACGGGCCGGTATTCACACCGGTATCCAGGGGCGCGACCGGCTTGGCGCGCGCCACCGCAGCGACCCTTGGGTCTCCCACGATCATCTTCGCTCCGATCGAATCCACCATGTCCGTACCCTTCAGGTCTCGCTGACAGGAGGTGAAACGGCCGATCGAAAGGAAGATTTAGCATTTTTATTCGGACCATCCCGGCAGCGTCGCGCGACCGGCGTCGACCGCCACGCCCTGGACGGGACCCTTCGCGCCGTCGACGCGGATCATCAGCCGTGCGCCCGGCGCGGCATCGCCCATCGCGACGCCCTCGCGCGTGATCGAGAAGCCGGGCGAGCCCGCCTCGATCAGCACCGGATCGCCGCGCTTGATGACGGCCTCCGCCTTTGCCGCGACCGGCACGCGCGCGGCGACCGCGGCGATGGGGGCGGCGCGCTGGACGGGGACGAAGATGCGCCAGTCGGGGCCGCTGCACGCGATCACCACCGCGTCCTGCGCGGGCGTGCGCCAGCTCATCGCGACGGTGGGGCATTGCGCGAGCCGCAGCCGCGTATCGACGCGCGCGCGCGCACCGCCCTCCTCGCCGACGCCGTGGCCGGTGAAGGCGGCGACCGCGCGATCGAGCCCGGCGGTATCCTGATGGGTGGTGACGGCAGCGAGCGCCAGGGCGAGTGCGATCATGGCTTTGTCCTTATGGGATCGCCCGCGAAGCCGAGGGTGACGACCACCTGGCGGTGGCCCACACCCCGGGGCGCGGCGTTGACGATGGTCATCCGGCCCGGCGCGACGGCCGCGAGCCGGGCGGCGACCGCGCGCGCGCGATCGGCGGCGAGCACCGCGCCGCTACGGGTGGCGGGGTCGATATCGGCGGCGGTGCCGTCGACGGTGCCGGTGACGGTGAGGGTGACGCGCGGGTCGCGCACCGCCTCGCGCGCCCACGCGACGATGCCGTCGGTGCTGGACGGCAGCGCCGACGAGGCGGGGGCGAAGTTGAGCATCGAGACCGCGGCGACGGGGATCGGCGGGGTCTCGGCGGAGGCCTGGCTGCCGAAGCCGTCGCGAAAGCCCTGCGCGAGCGCCTTCGCGTCGAGCGCGTGGTTCGCCTGCAGCAGCACGAAGAAGCCGACCATCAGCAGCGCGAGATCGGCGAGCGTGATGATCCAGACCGGGCGGCCCGAGGGGGCGGCGGGGAAATCCTCCATCGTCATGCGACGTTGGCCAGACTCGTGGGGGCCAAGGTCGTGGGCACGTGGCGCGGGGCCTCGCGGGTGGCGAGCGCGGCGAGCGGCGCCTCGAGCGAGAGGCGTTCGAAGGCTTCCTCGCGGGCGGTGCGACGCAGGCGGGCAGCGATCGGCATGGCGATCAGATTGGCGATGAGCGCGCCGTAGAGCGTCGCGAGCAGCGCGACCGCCATCGCGCCGCCGATCGCGGCGGGATCGGTCATCCGCGTGAACATCGTGACGAGCCCGACGAGCGTGCCGACCATCCCCATCGCGGGGGCGGCCTCCGCCATGCCATGCCAGACGTCGGCAGCGGCGACGTGGCGCTCGATCCGCGCGAGGCGGCCCCGGCGCAGCGTCGCGGCGACGGTGTCGCCCGGCCGGCCGTCGACGATCTCCGCGATCGCAGCGGCGACATCGGCGTCGGTGATGACCGAGCGATCGAGCGCCATCACGCCGTGCCGCTGCGCGATCCGCGACAGCGCGGCGACCTGCTGGACCAGCGGTGCGGCGTCGAAGCGGGGGCGGGCGAGCGTCGTCGTGGCGCGAAGCGCGCGCGCGAGGTCGCGGGCAGGGGTGCGCAGGATCGTCGCGAGGAGCGTGCCGCCACCGACGATGGCGAGCGCGGTGGGATCTAGGAACGTGCCGAGGGTCATGCGCGACTCTATGCAAAGGGTGGGCCAGTTGTGGGGAGTCGATCGCGCGCTGGCCTTACCCCGGCGTAGGCCGCGGTCCAGTCTCGGCGCTTAGCGCCGAATGCGCTGCCGCGCATGTCTGTAATGGGGCTGGGCCCCGGCCTTCGCCGGGGTACGAAGAAAAAGATGCGCGTGGCGAACGGTGGTGCGTCGCATCCCGCTATAAAGGTCTGGCCTCTCCGGCCGCCCACGCGGACCCGGCAATTCCGTGTGGCGAGCGGCAAGGGCTGCCGGCAAACCGGCAAGCGCTTGCCGATGCGGTGCGCATGCGCCGGAAATCGGCGGCGCCGCGTAATCTGGCACGCGCTTTGCTGAGTGTTGGTCCGAGCCCAATGGTGGGCAGGAGACCGGCCGATGGCCAACGACAGTCTTTTCGGCGTTCACGCAGCAGCCCTCGAAGTGCGCTCACAGCGCATGGGCGTTCTGGCGTCGAACATCGCCAACGCCTCGACGCCTGGATTCAAGGCGCGCGACATCGACTTCAAGGCGGCGCTCGGCGCGGTCGAGGCGAACAGCGACACCGGGATGGCGAGCGCGACCCGCTACCGCGTGCCGACGACGCCCTCGATGGACGGCAACACCGTCGAGCTGTCCGCGGAGCAGACTGCGTTCGCGGAGAACGCCGTCCAGTATCAGACGACGCTGTCGTTCCTGAACGGTCGGATCGGCCAGCTCACCCGCGCGCTGAAGGGGGAATAGGACCGTGGCGAACACCCCCATGACGATCTTCCAGGTCGCGGGCCGCGCGATGAGCGCGCAGCTGACCCGGATGAACACGACCGCGTCGAACTTGGCGAACGCCGGCGGCGTCGCGAGCACCGCGGAGGCGGCGTACAAGACGATGAAGCCGGTGTTCCGCACCAGCTTCGACAAGGCGACCGGGCTGTCGACCGTCGACGTCCAGCAGATCGTGACCGCGGGCGAGGCGCCGACCAAGCGCTACGACCCCGCCAACCCGATGGCGGACAAGGACGGCAACGTCTTCGAGGCCGCGGTCGATGAAAGCCGCGAGCTGGTCGACATGATGGAGACCGCGCGCAGCTACCAGAACAACGTCGAGGTGATGAACACGGCCAAGAGCCTCATCATCGATACCATCAAGATGGGACGCTAGGATCATGGCCACCGCCTTCGATACCACGCTGGGCAATCTCGGCATCAAGCGCGCCGCGACGACCACGACGACGACCACCTCGGCGAACGCCTCGACCACGCTGGGGCAGGCCGATTTCCTGAAGCTGATGACCGCGCAGCTGAATAACCAGGATCCGTTCAACCCCGTCGACAATACCCAGATGGTCGCGCAGATGGCGCAGTTCTCGCAGCTGGCCGGCATCTCGGAGATGTCGACGACGCTCAAGGCGATCTCGGACAAGCTGGGCGCCACGACGACCGGCGATGCGGTGAGCTATATCGGCAAGACCGTGCTGACACCGGGCGCGACCGCCTATGGCCGCTCCTCGGGCGGACTGGCCGGCGCGGTCGAGCTGGGCGCGGCGGCGACCGCGGTGAAGGTGACGATCGCCGACGCCAACGGCGCGACGCTCAAGACGCTCAATCTCGGCAGCCGCGCCGCGGGCACTGCCAGCTACGACTGGGACGGCAAGACCGAGGCTGGCGACGATGCCGGCACCGGGCCCTTCACCGTCTCCGTCACCGCGCAGGACGCCGGCAAGCCGGTGACCGCGACCAACCTCGTCTGGGCGCCCGTCCAGTCGGTGTCGACCACCACCGGCAAGGCGGTGCTGACGCTGCCGGGGCTGGGCGAGATTCCCGTTACCGCGGTCCGCCAGATCGGCTGATCGCCCCCCATTCCCGCTTCCAACCGTTCCTGAGGAGTAACCCCCGATGTCCTTCTATACCTCGCTCTCGGGCCTGCAGGCCGCGCAGACCGACATGTCGACGATCTCGCACAACCTGGCGAACGTCGCGACCAACGGCTTCAAGAAGTCGCGGACCGAGTTCGCCGACGTGATCGCGTCTTCGGTGTCGCTGTCGCCGACGCAGATGGTCGGATCGGGCACCGTCGTGAAGGCGAACCGCCAGCAGTTCGGACAGGGCAACTTCACCCAGTCGTCGAACGCGCTCGATCTTGCGATCTCGGGGGACGGGTTCTTCGCGGTGAAGCCCAATGCGGAATCGGCCACGATCAACTATACGCGCAACGGCGGCTTCATGGTCGACGCCGACCATAACGTCGTCGACGGCAACGGCAGCCACCTGCAGGTCTATCCGGTCGACGGATCGGGCGCGGTCGTCGCGACCGGCGCGGACGGGATGGTGAGCCTGAAGCTGCCCGCGACGAGCGGCAAGGCGCAGGCGACCGCCAACGTCAACACCACGCTGAACCTGTCGTCGAGCGCCGCGATCCCCGCGACCGCCACCTTCGACCGGTTCGACGCCACCAGCTACAACCAGTCGACCGCGACGACGATCTATGACGGCGACGGCAATCCGCAGACGATGACCACCTATTTCAAGCGCGAGACCGCGCCGTCGGCGACCGCGACGACCAGCACCTGGTCCGCCTACAGCTTCGTCGGCGACGTGCCGCTCAAGGTGGCGGGTGAACCGAAGCAGACGCTGACGTTCGACCAGAGCGGCGCGCTGACCGCGGGGCAGACCGCGACGTTCGACAGCTTCACGCCTGCCGGCGCGAGCGCGGCGCAGGCGGTGAAGCTCGACTACGGCACCGCGACGAAGCAGACCGCATCGCCCTTCACCGTCGTCGCCAAGACGCAGGACGGCAAGGCGGTGGGCCAACTGGAGGGCGTGACCGTCGACGAGGCGGGCGTCGTCAAGGCCAGCTTCTCGAACGGCGACGTCCAGTCGCTGGGCAAGGTATCGATCGCCAACTTCGCCAACCCGTCGGGGCTGCGCCAGCTGGGCAGCAGCTACTGGTCGTCGACCGGAATCTCGGGCGAGGCGACGCTGGGCTCCGCGGGCGAGCGCGGGATGGGCAAGCTGATGTCGGGCACGATCGAGCGATCGAACGTCGACATCACCGAGGAACTCGTCGGGCTGATCGCGGCGCAGCGCAACTTCCAGGCGAACTCGAAGGCGCTCGATACCGCCAACCAGATCTCGCAGACGATCTTCAACATCCGCAGCTGATCTGAGTGATGCGAACCACCCTATCCTCCGTTCGGGCTGAGCTTGTCGAAGCCCTGTCCTTTCTTCCGAAGAAGGGCAGCACTTCGACAAGCTCAGTGCGAACGGGCGTGGGGACGGAGGCGAGGTAAATGGACAAGCTGGTCTACACCGCGGCGACGGGCCTGCGCGCGCACATGGCCGCGCAGGCGGCGATCGCCAACAACATGGCGAACGTGTCGACCACGGGGTTCAGGGCCGACCGCGTCGTGTTCGACCGGATCCTGTTGACCGACGGGAAGACGCAGATCTCCGCGCGTGCGCCGACCTCCGAAGAGGTGACCGACGCGGATCGCTCGCCCGGCGCGCTCAACCAGACCGGGCGTCCGCTCGACGTCGCGATGGTCGGCAACGACACGTGGATGGCGGTGCAGGCGTCCGACGGATCGGAGGCGTATACGCGGCGCGGCGACCTGTCGGTCAGCCCGTCGGGGACGCTCCAGACCGGGGACGGCTTCCTCGTGATGGGGGGCTCCGGCCCGATCACGCTGCCGCCGTACCAGACGCTGACGATCGGCAAGGACGGCTCGATCTCGATCGTGCCGCAGGGCGGCACCGCCGCCGACATACAGATCGTCGACAAGATCAAGCTGTCCTCCACCAAGGGCAGCGACACGGTGAAGGGGCTCGACAACCTGCTGCGCGTGCGCGGCGGGGGCGCGCTGCCCGAGGATCTGGCGGCGACCGTCCAGGGCGGCGCGCTGGAGGGATCGAACGTCAACATGACGCAGGCGCTGGTCGACATGATCGAGAACCAGCGCAGCTACGAGGTTTCGGCCAACCTCATGAAATCGGCCAAGGATATGGACGAGAGCGGCGCATCCACCATGCGCCTGCCCGGCTGACAAGGATTTAGGACATGACCTCTGCTGCCATGCACATCGCGCGGACCGGGCTCGACGCCCAGGATACGCGCATGCGGGTGATCTCGAACAACCTCGCCAACGTGAACACCACCGGGTTCAAGCGCGACCGCGCCGCATTCGAAACGCTGGCGTACCAGGTCGTCACCGCGCCCGGCGCACAGTCGACGCAGGAGACGAAATACGCGACCGGGCTGAACCTCGGCACCGGCGTGCGCGTGCAGGGCACTGCGCGGATCGATACGCAGGGTTCGCTCAACACGACGGGCAACAGCCTCGACATGGCGCTGGACGGCGACGGCTATTTCCAGGTGCAGTTGCCCGGCGGCGAGCTGGGCTATACGCGCGCGGGCAATTTCAGCCGCTCGCCCGAGGGGCTGCTGGTGACGAGCGAGGGCTATCAGGTGATGCCCGGCATCACCGTGCCCGAGGGCGCGACCGCGATCACGATCGGCACCGACGGCACCGTTTCCGCGACGATCCCCGGGCAGAGCGAATCGCAGCAGCTGGGGCAGATCCAGGTCGCGAGCTTTCCCAATGCGGCAGGCCTCCAGAACACTGGCGACAACTACCTGCGCGAGACGGGATCGAGCGGCACCGCGAACCTGGGCATTCCCGGGCAGGACGGGCGCGGGCGCGTGCGGCAGGGCATGCTCGAGGCGTCGAACGTCAACGTCGTCGAGGAGCTGGTCGACATGATCGAGACGCAGCGTGCCTACGAGGTCAATTCCAAGATGATCTCGGCGACCGACGACATGCTCAAATACGTCAACCAGAACATCTGATCGGCATTCCAGACATGGCAACCCGTGCCCCCAATCCCTTCTCCGACTATTGGGTCGAGATCGGCCTCGGCGTCGCGAGCCTCGCGCTCGTCGCGGCCGCGTTCGTGCCCGCGCCCGCCGAGGCCGGGCTGTTCGGCAAGAAGAAGCCGGCGGAGGACTTCACCGCGCAGCGCGCGCCGCTGGCACAGCCGGTCGCGGCGCCCGCCAACGGCGCGATCTTCCAGGCGGCGTCGGGCTATGCCGCGCTGTACGAGGGGTGGCGCGCCAAGAAGGTGGGCGATCCGCTGACGATCGTGCTGGTCGAGCGGACCGCGGCGTCGAAATCGGCGAACGCGAAGCTCGATTCGAGCGGTGGGCTGTCGATCACCCCGCCGACGACGGGCAACCTCGCGCTGTTCGGCAAGACCGACGCCAGCATCAGCGGCAACCGCAACTTCAACGGCGGCGGCACCACCGACCAGGCGAACTCGCTGTCGGGCGAGGTGTCGGTCACGGTCGCGGAGGTCTATCCCAACGGCACGATGCTGGTGCAGGGGCAGAAGCGCGTGACGCTGAACCGCGGCGACGAGTTCGTCCGGATCAAGGGGATCGTGCGCACCGCCGACGTCGACCGCGACAACCGCGTGCCGTCGACCCGCGTGGCCGACGCGCAGATCGGCTATACCGGCAAGGGCGACCTCGCGCGATCGAGCCGGCAGGGGTGGCTCAGCCGCTTCTTCTCCGTCGTCAGCCCGTTTTGACGATTGGTTAACCATGGCATGCGCAGGCTGACCGACATGATCCGTTTCCTTTCCTCGCTTCTCGCGACGCTCGCGGCGGCCATGTTGGTCGCGGCGCCCGCGCATGCCGATCGCATCAAGGACCTGGGCGGGTTCCAGGGCATCCGCTCGAACCAGCTCACCGGATACGGCATCGTCGTCGGTCTGCCGGGGACTGGGGACGACAATCTGGAATACACCGTCCAGTCGGTGAAGGCGGTCGCCTCGCGGTTCGGGTTGCAGCTGCCCGCGAACATCAACCCGGGGCTGAAGAACGCCGCGGTGGTGATGGTGACGGCGGAGCTGCCGCCGTTCGCCAAGCCCGGCCAGCGGCTCGACATCACCGTCGCGTCGATGGGCAAGGCCAAGAGCCTTCGCGGCGGCAGCCTGATCCTGACGCCGCTGCTGGGCGCGGACGGGCAGGTCTATGCGATGGCGCAGGGCAACCTGGCGGTCGGCGGGCTGGGCGCGGAAGGCGCGGACGGCTCCAAGATCGTCATCAACATCCCCTCGACCGGGCGGATCCCGGAGGGCGCCACCGTCGAACGCGCGGTCGCGACCGGATTCGAGGATGCGCCGACGCTCACCTTCAACCTGGCGCGCGCCGATTTCACGACCGCGCAGAACGTGGCGGGGGCGATCAACCAGAAGCTCGGCTTCGGCACCGCGCAGGCGATCGACGCCGTCTCGGTTTCGGTGCGCGCGCCGGTGGGTGCGCAGTCGCGCGCGACGCTGATGTCCGCGATCGAGAATCTCGATGCGACCGCGGCCGAGCCCTCGGCAAAAGTAATTGTTAATGCCCGCACGGGTACGGTCGTTATCAACAGTGCGGTCCGCGTCGGCCCGGCCGCGGTCACGCACGGCAAGCTGACGGTGAGGATCGACGAGAACCAGCGGGTCAGCCAGCCGGCGCCGTTCAGCGGGGGCCAGACGGCGGTGACGACGAAGTCGGGCATCGCGGTCGACGAGGAGAAGAAGCCGATGTTCCTGCTCCAGCCCGGCCCCAAGCTGGCCGATATCGTCAAGGCGGTGAACGCGATCGGCGCAAGCCCGGCGGACCTGGTCGCGATCCTCGAGGCGCTGAAGGAAGCCGGCGCGCTGAAGGCGGAGCTGATCGTGCTATGACCCAGATCGCCAACACCATCACGGGAACCACCGGCGTCGCGTCGGGCCTCAGCAGGATCGATTCGAAGACCAATCTGAAGAAGGCGGGCGACCAGTTCGAATCGGTGTTCACCGGCATGATGCTGAAATCGATGCGTGCGGCCAAGTTGAGCGACACGCTGTTCGAATCCAAGGCGCTCGACACGTTCCGCGATATGCAGGACACCAAGATCGCGCAGACCATGGCCGAAAGCGCGCCGATGGGAATCGGCAAGGCGATGACCGATTTCCTCGCCAAGGCGCAAAGCGCCACCGCTGCCGATGAACCGGGCACGTCGCCATGAGCGACCTGCTCGGCATCGGCGCGTCGGGCGTCCGCGCGTACCAGACCGCGCTCGGCACGGTTTCGGAGAACATCGCGAACGCGGGCAACACCGCCTATGCGCGCCGCACGACGACGCTGAGCGAGATCGCCGCGCCGGATCGCGGGATGGCGTCGTCGGCGGTGCAGAACGGCAACGGCGTCGCGGTCACCGGGATCGGGCGTGCGGCGGACCAGTTCAAGTCCGCCGCGGTGCGCAGCGCGGGCGCCGATCTCGCGAAGACCGAGGCGGGCTCGGTGTGGCTCGACCGGATCCAGACGTCGCTGACGGGCAACCAGCTGGGCGATCGCGTCACGGCGTTCTTCAACTCCGCCAGGACGCTGGCCGCCGACCCGACCTCGACTGCGGCACGCGCGACGATGCTGGAGCAGGGCACGGCGGTGGCGGCGGCGTTCACCGCGACCGGCGCCGCGCTGGCGCAGGCCGCGACCGAACTCGACGCGACCGCCGAACAGGCGACCGCGCAGCTGGGCTCACTTTCCGCGTCGCTCGCCAAGGTCAATGACGGGCTCGGCCGCGTCGCGATCGGCACCGCAGCGGCGGCGTCGCTCGCCGACCAGCGCGACCAGATCCTTGACCAGATGAGCGCGCTCGTCGACGTCAACGTCAGCGCCGACGCGATCGGACGCGTGACGGTGCGCGCGGGGGGCATCACCGGCCCGACGCTGGTCGCGCCAGCGAGCGAGCCCGCGCAGGTCACCTATGTCCGCAACGACGAGGGCGCGGTGTCGTTCGCGGTCCACCGCGAGGGCGCGACGTCGTCGTTGACCCCCAATGGCGGTGCGCTGGCGGGCGTCACCGACGGCGTGCAGCGCATCGCCGCGGCGCGCGGGGCGCTCGACGAGCTGGCGACCGCGTTCGTCGCGGGCGTCAACGCCGCGCAGGCGTCGGGACAGGATCTGAAGGGCAATGCACCGGGCGCGGACATGTTCGCCGCCGCCGACGCGACCAATCCCACCGCGATGACGCTGGTGCTCGCCGATCCGGCGGGGATCGCGGCGGCCGCGGTCGGCGGCGGGACGCGCGACAATGCGAACCTCGCGAATTTCGATACGCTGCGGACCTCGGGCAAGTTCGAGGCGACGCTGACGACGACGGTCGCGACCAACGCCGCGACGATCGCCAGCCGCAGGACGATCGCGGAGGCGCAGGGCGCGATCCGCGACGGCGCGATCACGTCGCGCGACGCGCTGACCGGGGTCGACCTCGACAGCGAGGCGGTCGACCTGCTGCGCTTCCAGCAGGCGTACCAAGCGTCGAGCCGAATCATCCAGGTGGCGAAAGACACCTTCCAGTCGATCCTGGAGATCCGCTGATGACGATCAATCTCTCGACCAACCTGTTCTATGACCGGACCGCGTCGCGGATGGCGGCGCTGTCGGCGCAGACCGACCGGCTGAACGTCCAGAACTCGACGGGCAAGAAGCTGCTCGCGCCGTCCGACGACAGCGTCGCGTACCAGCGGCTGCAGGGGCTGGCCAAGGCGGGTGCCAACGACAAGGCCTATGCCGCGAACGTCAACGTCGCGAAGGAATCGCTGGCGCAGGCGGATTCGTCGCTGACGGCGATCATCACCGAGGTGCAGCGCGCGAGCGAACTGGCGATCAGCGCCAATTCGGGGACGCAGAACGCGAGCACGCGCGAGGCGATCGCGGTGGGGCTGGAGGGGGTGCTGGCGAACATCGTCGGGCTGGCCAACGGCACCGATGCGCGCGGTGCGCCGCTGTTCGGCGGTGCGGGCGACGACAAGGCGGTGACGCAGGGCGTCGACGGCGCGCTGACCTTCGCGGCCGGCAAGGCGGCGACGATCCCCGTCGCGGACGGCGATTCGGTCGCGACCGGTGCGAACGCATCGACCTTCCTGACGGTAGGCACGGGCGCCGACGCGCGTGACCTGGGCAGCATCATCACCGCGCTGGTCGCCGCGCTGCGCGGCACCGGCGATATCGCGGACGCCGCGGCCTCCGCGATCGGCGACCTCAAGACCGTCGACGAGCAGACCGTCACCACGCAGGCCTCGGTCGGCGCGCGCGGCGCGCGGATCGAGCTGCTTGCGGGGCAGATGCAGACCACCGCGACGAATCGCGAGGAAGCGCGCTCCGGCATCGAAGACAACGACTTCGTCGCGACGACGCTGGAGCTCCAGAAGACGATGACGGTGCTGTCGGCGACGCAGGCCAGCTTCTCGAAGCTCCAGGCGCTGTCGCTGTTCGACTATCTGCGCTGAGCGGAGTGCCCGGCAGATTTTCGCAGTCTGGTAACCGATTGGCTACCCTTCGCGGTTAACCATCATCGTAGGGCCGCGATCGACGCGGCAGCCTTCCCTGGGGGGACACAGATGTTTCCGGCCATCGGCCTCGTCGTTCTCTTCGCCATGGTGTTCGGCGGATTCGCCATCACCGGCGGTGCGCTCGGCCCCGTCATGCATGCGATCCCGCACGAGATGCTCATCATCGGCGGCGCGGCGGCGGGCGCGCTCATCATCGGCAACTCCGGCAAGGAGCTGAAGGCGGTCGGCGGCGGCCTTGCCAAGGTCTTCAAGGGACCGAAGTACAAGAAGCAGGACTATCTCGACGTCATCTTCCTGGTCAGCAAGCTGATGAAGATGCTGCGGATGGACGGGCCGATCGCGCTGGAGCCGCATGTCGAGGATCCCAAGTCGTCAGCGGTGTTCGCCGAATATCCCCGGCTGCTGGCGGACCATACGCTGGTCAACCTGATCGCGGACACGCTGCGCCTCGTCGTCGTCTCGTCGGGCACGCTCGACGTCCACGCGGTCGAGGAGGTGATGGACAACTCGATCAAGACGCACCACCACGAGGTCGCCGGGCCGCAGCACACGTTGACCAGCCTGGCCGATGCGCTGCCCGCGCTGGGCATCGTCGCGGCGGTGCTGGGCGTCGTGAAGACGATGGGCTCGATCGACAAGCCCCCGACGATCCTGGGCGAGATGATCGGCTCCGCGCTGGTCGGCACGTTCATGGGCGTGCTGCTGGCGTACGGCATGGTCTCGCCGCTGGCGAACCGGTTGCAACAGGTGATCGACGCCGATGCCGCGATCTATACCGTGGTGAAGCAGATCATCATCGCCTCGCTCCACGGCCACCCGCAGCCGCTGGTGATCGAGGCCGCGCGCAGCGGCATCGCGCACAAGAACCAGCCCGGCTTCGCCGAGGTGTTCGACGGGCTTCGGGGCAAGTAACGCCATGGCGCGCGCTCCGCACGGCACCAACGTGCCGCCCAAGATCATCTACAAGAAGATCTATATCGAGGGCGGCGGCGGGCATCATGGCGGCGCCTGGAAGGTCGCCTATGCCGATTTCGTCACCGCGATGATGGCGTTCTTTCTGCTGCTGTGGATCCTGGGCGCGACGACCGAGAAGCAGCGCAAGGGCATCGCGGACTATTTCGCGCCGACGCTGCTCGACACGCGGACGCTGGGCGTCGGCGGGGTGGGGCCGGGCGGCGGCGAATCGCTGACGAGCGAGAACCGGATCGGCCCCAAGGCGGGCCAGTCCGCGCTCCAGGCGATGGCCACCCCGGTCGAATCGAGCGGCGGACCGCAGGTGGGGCAGGGCGACAAGGGCTCGCTCAAGTCCGCGAGCGCGACCGCGGCGGAGGATCGCAAGAATTTCGAGACGATGCGCCGCGAAGTTCTGGCGCGGATCGCAGCGAGCAAGGCGCTGGCGAAGCTGGGCAAGCACATCCATTTCGTGATGACGCGCGACGGGATGCGGATCGACCTGGTCGACGACGCGGATTACTCGATGTTCGCGCTTGGCACGACCGCGCTGGAGGGCGACGCCGCGTCGCTGATCGGGCTGGTCGCGCAATCGGTCGCGCCGATGGCGAACCCGATCATGATCCGCGGGCATACCGACAGCGTGCCGTTCGGCGATCCGCGCGCGATGAACAACTGGATGCTGTCGTCGGGTCGCGCCGAGGCGACGCGCCGCCGACTCGCGCTGGGCGGCATCCCGGAGACGCGGTTCAACCGCATCGAGGGCGTCGCGGATCGCGAGCCGATGGTGGTCAAGGACCCGATGGACCCGCGCAACCGGCGGGTGGCGATCACGTTGCTCTATCGCCCGGGAACGTTCGGGCAGTAGCGCCAGGCGGTCATTCGTCGCCGTAGATCGCGACCGCGCGCGCGCCCGACGCATCGACGCGGGCGCGGTACATGCCGGGTGTCGTGAAGTGCCAGAACAGGTCGCCGCCGGCGCCCGCGACGATGATGCCGCCCTTGCCGCCGAGCGCCGCGATCTCCGCCAGCACCGCGCGGGTCGCGGTTTCGATCGACTCGCCCGACAGCCGGATGCGCGCGGCGATTTCGTGACCTGCGCCAACGCGGATGAAATACTCGCCCGATCCGGTCGCGGAGACCGCGCAGGCGCGATCGTCGGCGAAGGTGCCCGCGCCGATCAGCGGCGAATCGCCGATGCGGCCCCAGCGCTTACCGGTGACGCCCCCGGTCGAGGTGGCGGCGGCGACATGGCCGTGCGCGTCGCGCGCGACCGCCCCAACGGTGCCGTATTTCATGTCGACGTCGAACCAGTCCGCGCTGGCCTTCATCCGCGCGAGCTGCGCGGCGCGTTCGGGCAGCGCGAACCAGTCCGCGCCGGCCTGCTCCAGGCCCTGTTCGGCGGAGAAGGTGTCGGCCCCGCCGCCCGCGAGCAGGACGTGCGGGGTCGCCTCCATCACGCGGCGCGCGAGGGTGACGGGGTTCTTCGTCGCGCGCACCGCGGCGACCGCGCCCGCCGCACGGGTCCTGCCGTCCATGATCGCGGCGTCGAGCTCGATCGACCCGTCGAAGGCGAAGGCGGCGCCGCGCCCGGCGTTGAAGTGCGGATCGTCTTCCAGCACGCGTACCGCCGCCTCGACCGCGTCGAGTGCGGTTCCGTCGGCGGACAGCACCGCCGCGCCCGCGTCAAGTGCCCACGCCAGTCCTGCGCGTGCGGCGGCCTCCTGCGCGGGCGCGGTATTGTCACGCGCCATGGCGCCGGATCCACCGTGGATCGCGAGCGTCCAGCTTCTGGGATCGATCATGCAGGGCTCCGGCTCGGGTTCGAGCGGACGCTATCCCGTGCGACCGGGCGGGGCGCAAGCGGAACCGTCAATCGGATCGACCCTGCGGCGAGCGCTAGTTTCCGCTTTGCCGCGTCTGGAGATCGTCGATCAGCTTGCGCGCGCCGGTCTGCTGCGATTCCGCAAGTCGCGCCCATTCGCTGCTGGTGAAGCACTGCTTGCGCTTCCTCACGAGCGAACCCGTCTCGGCTTCGGCCTTGCAGATCTTCTTCTCCGCCGCGGGCTTGGCGGCTGGGGCCTGCGCGAATGCGGGAGCGGCGACGCCGATCAGCGCGACGGCAATGAAGATACGCATGGTCTGTCTCCTCGAAATGTCGGCGAGCATGGCGGCCGCGCCATCGCGCACAGTCAATATCATTGACGACGCCGGCGCAACATATCCCTGACGCGGCGGCGCCATCGGGCCTTTGCCGCCTGTGCCGGGACGCTGTATAGGGACGCCCATGTCCATCCGTCCCTGGCGCGACATCGCGCGTCGTCCGAGCCGCCAGATCATGGTCGGCAATGTCCCCGTCGGCGGCGACGCACCCGTCACCGTCCAGACGATGACGAACACCCCGACCAGCGACGCGAAGGCGACGATCGACCAGATCCGCCGGTGCGAGGACGCCGGGGTCGACATCATCCGGGTCAGCTGCCCCGACGTCGAATCGACCGCGGCGCTGAAGCAGATCGTCCGCGCCAGCCGCGTGCCGATCGTCGCGGACATCCATTTCCACTACAAGCGCGCGCTGGAGGCGGCGGATGCGGGCGCGGCGTGCCTGCGGATCAATCCCGGCAATATCGGCTCCGCGGCGCGGGTGAAGGAAGTGGTCGACGCCGCCAAGGCGAACGGCTGCGCGATCCGAATCGGCGTCAACGGCGGCTCGCTCGAGCGACATCTGCTGGAGAAATATGGCGAGCCGTGTCCCGACGCGCTGGTCGAGTCGGCGCTCGACCATATCAAGTTGTTGCAGGATCACGACTTTCACGAATTCAAGGTTGCGGTGAAGGCGTCGGACCTGTTCCTGGCGGTGGCCGCGTACCAACAGCTCGCGGAGCAGGTCGATTGCCCGCTCCACCTGGGCATCACCGAGGCTGGCGGGTTCGTCGGCGGCACCGTGAAATCGGCGATCGGGATCGGATCGCTGCTGTGGTTCGGGATCGGCGACACGATCCGCGTCTCGCTTTCTGCCGAACCAGAGGAAGAGGTGCGCGTCGGATTCGAGATCCTGAAAGCGCTGGGCATCCGCAACCGCGGCGTGCGCGTGGTGTCGTGCCCGTCGTGTGCGCGGCAGGGGTTCGACGTGATCCGCACCGTGCAGGCGCTGGAAGAGCGGCTCCAGCATATCCGCACACCGATGTCGCTCAGCGTGCTGGGCTGCGTCGTCAACGGGCCGGGAGAGGCGCGCGAAACCGATATCGGAATCACCGGCGGCGGCAACGGCAAGCACATGGTGTATCTGTCGGGCGTCACCGATCATCACGTGCAGGACGCAGGGATGATCGACCATATCGTGAAGCTGGTCGAGGCCAAGGCGGCGGAGATCGAGGCGGTCGAGGCGGCGGTGCCGGTGGCGGCGGAGTAGGTCTCGTGCTATGGCGCAGGTCCTGAAGGAGGCGCCATGACCTATCATGCGAAGGTGATCGCAGGCGGCAAGATCGTCATTCCTGCGGACCTGCGGCGGGAACTCGGAATAAAGGACGGCGACTCGCTCGTGATCGAGCGGGAGGACGGCGGGCTTTCGATCAGGACGTTCGATCAGGTGATCCGCGAGTCGCAGCGTTGGGCGCGGGAAGTTTTCGGTCCCGATTACACGGTCGACACCTTTCTGAAGGAGCGGCGCGCCGATTGGGGCGAGGAATGATCGTTGTCGATTCATCCGCCGTGATGGCGCTGATGCTGGCCGAGGCGGGTGACCGGATGGTTTCCGACAGCATTCGCGGCAGCTTCATGTCCGCGGTGAACGTGTCTGAGTGCTGTGCGCGCGGTGTCGAACGGGGCGCGAGCGCCGAGGCCGTTGTCGCGGTTCTGCGCAGCTATGAAATCAACGTGGTGTCGTTCGATCTGCGCGCAGCGCTGACGGCAGCCGACTTGCGGGAGCCGACCCGGCCCTTCGGTTCGTCGCTCGGCGATCGAGCCTGCCTTGCCTTGGGCAAGGCGAAATCGCTGCCGATCTTCACCGGGGATCGCCGGATGACCCTGGCGGCGCAGGCGCTGGGTATCGACATCCGGCTGATCCGGTGAGCGGCGTGCGCTTCATCTCCCCCGCGCTCGCCTTTGCGGTCGCGGCTGCGGGGATCGGGCTGTTCTCGATCATGGATGCGTTCATGAAGTCGCTGGTGCTCGCGCTGGGCGTCTACAACGCATTGTTGTGGCGGACGATGCTGAGCGCGGCGCTGGGCGGCGGGGCGTGGATCGCGGGCGGGGCGCGATGGCCCGATGCGCGGACGCTCCGGATCCACCTGCTGCGCGGCGGGGTGACGACGGCGATGGCGGTGCTGTTCTTCTGGGGGTTGGCGCGGGTGCCGATGGCGCAGGCGATCGCGCTGACCTACATCGCGCCGATCCTCGCGCTGCTGCTCGCGGCGCTGGTGCTGGGGGAGCGGGTGGCGCGGCGCGTGGTGGTCGCCTCGGCCGCGGCGCTGGCGGGGGTGGCGATCGTGATGACGGCGCAGTCGCGGGGCGACTTCGGCCCAGAGGCGTTCACCGGCGCGATCGCGATCCTGGCGTCGGCGGTGCTGTATGCGGTGAACCTCGTGATCGCGCGGGTGCAGTCGCAGGCGGCGTCGGCTGGGGAGATCGCGTTCTTCCAGTCGGGCGTGTTCGCGTTGCTGCTGGCGCTGGCGGCGCCGTGGCTGGCGGTGGTGCCGGGTGCGGAGCAATGGCCCAAGATCGTGATCGGCGCGTGCCTCGCGACCGGATCGCTGATGCTGCTCGCCTGGGCGTACCGGCATGGCGACACGGGGTATCTGGCGACGACCGAATATACCTCGTTCGTCTATGCGGCGCTGCTCGGCTGGTTCGTGTTCGGGGAGCGGGTGTCGGCGTGGACGCTGGCGGGCGCGGGGGTGATCGTCGTCGCGTGCCTGTACGCCGCGCGGCGTCGCGACATCGCGCAGGCTGCGGTAGAGGCGGCGGCATGACCCAGACCCATATCCGATTCGCGCGACCCGACGACGTCGCCACGATCCTGCGCTTCGTCCACGAACTCGCCGAATATGAGCGCGAGGCCGACAAGGTGGTCGCGACCGAGACGCTGCTGGCGGAGGCGCTGTTCTCTTCGCCCCCCGCGGCCGAGGCGCTGATCGCCGAACAGGACGGCCCTGACGGGATCAGGCCCATCGGCATGGCGCTGTTCTTCCACAATTTCTCGACCTGGACCGGGTGGCGCGGGCTGTATCTGGAAGACCTGTACGTGACCCCGGAGGCGCGCGGGACCGGCGCGGGGACGCTGCTGCTCAAGCGGCTGGCGAAGATCGCGAAGGACCGCGGATGCGCGCGGTTCGAATGGTCGGTGCTGACGTGGAACGCGCCTGCGATCGCGTTCTACCGGTCGCTCGGCGCGGTGCCGATGGAGGACTGGCGGGTCAACCGGGTGACGGGGGATGCGCTCGACCGGCTGGCCGAGGACGGGTGAGTCTGCCGGTCGTCATCGCCGCGCAGGCGGGGATCCATCTCGTGATGGTCGCATCGAAAACGACCGTCGTGGGCGATCTGGCCTCGGGAGATGGATCCCCGCCTGCGCGGCGATGACGGGTGAAAGGGAAACGACGACGCGTCAGCGCCCCGCGATGTCGTCCTGGTTGTGGGGCTCTTCGCCCTTGTCCCTGGCGTCCTCGTAGCGCTTGATCGCCTCGAGCGTGATCTGCCGCGCTTCCTCGGCGTCGCCCCACTTGCCGACGCGGACCCACTTGGTCTTTTCCAGATCCTTGTAGTGGGTGAAAAAATGCTCGATCTGCTCAAACACGATCTCGGGCAGCCCCTCGCGGCCGTCGACCTTCGAATAATAGGGGAAGGTCGAATCGACCGGGACGCAGACGAGCTTCTCGTCGCCGCCGGCCTCGTCCTCCAGGTTCAGCACCGCGATCGGGCGTGCGCGCACGACGCAGCCCGCGATGAAGGGCGAACGCGCGATGACGAGCGCGTCGAGCGGATCGCCGTCGGGCGACAGCGTGTGCGGGACGAAGCCGTAGTTCGCCGGATAGCGCATCGGGGTGTGCAGGATGCGATCGACGAACAGCGCGCCCGACGCCTTGTCGAACTCGTACTTCACCGGCTCGCCGCCGGTCGGCACCTCGATGATGACGTTGAGATCGTCGGGGGGAGACTTGCCGACGGGGATGAGATCGATGCGCATGCGAATCCTTTGACTGAACCTGGTGTGCGATCCGAAAACGATCAGCGGGGGGCCAGCAGCCTGTCGAGGCCACCGTCGCCCGCGCCGGTCTTCTCGAGCCGCGGGTAACGGAGCCCGTCGTGATAGTCGAGCGCGACCGACCGGTACGCATCGCCATTCTTCACAATCAGCGTGATCGGCGTCTTCGTGCCCCTGGCCGCCGCGATCGCGCCGCGCAGCGCATCCGCCGCATAGGCCTGCCCGTCGACCGACACGATCACCGTGCCCACCGTCAGCCCCGCGTCGAATGCCGCCGCGCCCCAGGTGACGCCGGTCAGCTCGCCCTTGTTCGTCGCGCCCTCGCCGACGACGAGGCCGCCCGACCAGGTGAGATCGGTGATCTTGCGCGTCTTCTCGTTCGCCTTGAACGACGGCGTCGCCTGCGCGGTGTAGATCAGTTTGTAGCCGTTGCGCGCGAAGCCCTCGATCGGGGCGCCCGCGGCGTGCTCGGTCAGCCGCTTCGTCAGATACGCCTTCCAGTCCCAGGGCTGGATCGCGCCAAGCGTCGCGGCGACGTCGTCGAGCGTGTAGGTCAGCTCGCCCCAGTCGCCGTCGCGCACGCCGAAGAAGGCACGCGCGAAATCGTCGATCGACTTCGTGCCGCCCGACTTTTCGCGGAGCAGCGAATCGACGTCCATCCAGACGAGAAGGCCCTCGTTGTAATAATCCTCACTGCGCTGCCAGCTGGTCCAGCCCTTGGGCGCACGCCTGGAAATGATCGGATCGTTGGTGGTGTCGAGCAGGTCGCGCCATGCCCGCGCGGGCTGCGAATCGTAGAGCGCCATGATCGCGGCGTACTGGTCGAGCGTGTCCTGCTTCGACACCAGCCCCGAGCGCGCCTGGAGGACATAGCCCCAGAACTGCGTCTGCCCCTCATACACCCACAGCAGCGAGTTGCGCATCGGGGTGCGGAAATCCGGCGTCCACAGATCCGCGCCGCGGCGGAACTTCCCGTCCCAGCTGTGGGTGAACTCGTGGGGGAGCAGGTTGCGGCGGCCGGGGCCGGCGTCCCATTGAGTGAAATAGCCGGGGGTCACGCCGTTCTCGCTCGAACGGTGATGCTCGAGCCCGATCCCGCCCAGTCTGTCGGTGATCGACAGCAGGAACTCGTATTTGTCGTAATGCTGCGCGCCGAAGGTCTTCACCGCCTGATCGACGAGGCGCTTGTGCGCGTCGATCTGCGCGGGCGTGGCATTGAGCTGTGCGGGGTCGTCGGCGAACACGTTGAGGTTGACGCGCGGGGACAGTGGCCAGACCTTGCCGTAGCGGCCCGCGAGAACGGGAGAATCGACGAGGATCTCGTAGTTGGTCTTGTCGTACGCGTAGGTCGAGCCCGCGACCTTGGCGGGGACCGCGCCGGCGGCGGTCCAGCCGGTGGGGTATTTCACCGTCATGCGGATGGGGATCTGGCGGGTGAAATACCCGGCCGGATACAGGCTGACACTGTTCGGCTGGAGCGAGATCATCGTCGGCGTCATCACGATGCGGCCCTGTTCGGACTTGGTCGCGGAGATGAACTGGAACGTCGCCTCGATCGACTTCGCGCCCGCGGGCACATCGATATGGAACGCGAAGACGTCGACCGGGTCGCGCGTCCAGGGGACGACCTTGCCGTTCGCCTTGATGACGAGGCCGGCGAGCTTCTCGACCTGGCCGGTCGGCGAATGGTTGCCGGGCAGCCATTTCGGGTAGAGCAGCACCATGGGGCCGGCGCGCGGGGCCGGGATCGTCTCGACGATGCGGAAGATGCCGCGGGTGGTGTCGGTGGCGTCGACGTCGAGCATGATCGTGCCGGGAAAGGCGACGTCCCTGGCGGCGGGGATGGTGTCGACGATCGGCAGCGGCTGCGGCGCGGTGTTGCCCTGCGGAACCTGCGCCCCGGACGAAACCGCGACGAGCGCGGAGGTGGCGAGGAGGGAGACGGCAGCGAGCGTGCGGATCATGGGCGGCTTTCTTGACGGGAAAGCGCGCAGGTCTACGCCGCGGAAAGGACGGCCGTCCAGTGCCTTGGGTTTTCAGGAGGGCGTGCGAACGCGCGGAGGAGGCCCGCTTCGGGGCGGCGGTTCGGGCGGGTATCGGGTGAAGGCTGCGCCGCTTTTCTTCTCCGCGCCTCCGCGTGAACCAGAAGACCCTTCGCGTCCTCGCGCCTTCGCGCGATCGATCAGCCCCCGCCGCCGAGCACGTTGATCGTGAACGCCAGCACGCCGATGTTGAAGACGAACGCGGCGAGGCAGTGGCCGATGACGACGCGGCGCATCCGCCGGGCGGTGACGGTGACGTCGCTGGTCTGGAACGTCATCCCCAGCGTGAAGCTGAAATAGGCGAAGTCCCAGTAATCGGGGGTGTCGCACGACGGGAAGTCGAGCCCCTTCGCGTCGCCCGCGCCGTCGGCGAGATAATAGAGGTGCGCATAATGGAGCGCGTAGATCGTGTTCGAGAACAGCCACGCCAGCACCAGCGTGACGACGACGAGGACGATTGCGAGCGTGTCGTTCCGGCCCTCCAGCTCCTTGGCGACCGACACGAGGATGACCGCCATCGTCAACCCGCTGAACCCGAGCAGCACCGCGCGGTTGGCATCGTTGGCGCGGGCGGCGGCGCGCATCCGCGCAGCCTCGCCGTGGCGCAGCAGCGTGGCGATCGCGGCAAGGAACACGAGCGCGGCGGCGTCGAACGCGACCATCGTCCCGCGACCCGCGCCGAACGCCGGGATGGCCAGCGTCAGGCCCGCGAGGAAGACGATCAGGAACAGCACGAACCGCGGCGGTGCGATGCGTTGGCCAAGGCCCCACCAGCGGACGGGTTCGCTCATGCTTTCACGCGCTAGCGCAACGCCGCGCGCTCGCATAGACACCGCCGATCATGGCCCGTATCGAAACCCCCCGCCGCGTTCGCGGCACCCAAGACATCTTCGGCGAGGAGCAGCGGCGCTTCGCGCATGTGCTCGCCACGTTCGAGCGGGTGCGCGCGCTCTACTGCTTCCAGCGCGTCGACATTCCGATGTTCGAGGACACGCAGGTCTTCGCGCGGAGCATCGGCGAGACGACCGACGTGGTGTCGAAGGAGATGTACACCTTTCCCGACCGTGGGGGCGACCTGCTGACGCTGCGCCCCGAGTTCACCGCGGGAATCGCGCGGGCGTACCTGACCGAGGGGTGGCAGCAATATGCGCCCCTGAAGCTGGCGACGTCGGGCGCGGTGTTCCGCTACGAGCGGCCCCAGAAGGGGCGGTATCGCCAGTTCCACCAGATCGACGCCGAGGTGATCGGCGCGCCCGAACCCGCCGCCGATGTCGAGCTGCTGGTGATGGCGGACCAGCTGTTGCGCGAGCTGGGCATATCGGACGGGGTGACGCTCCAGCTCAACACGCTGGGCGATGCCGAGACGCGCGAGGCGTGGCGCGCGGCGTTGGTCGCGCATTTCGAGGCGCATCGGGGGGAGTTGAGCGAGGATTCGCTGAAACGGCTCGAAAAGAATCCGATGCGGATCCTCGATTCGAAGGATCTGCGCGACCGGCCGATCGCCGATGCGGCGCCCGATATCGATGCGTATCTGACGCCCGAGGCGCGCGCGTTCTTCGAGGCGGTGACCGCGGGGCTCGATGCGGCGGGGGTCGCGTGGACGCGTAACGCGCGGCTGGTGCGTGGGCTGGATTACTATCGCCACACCGCGTTCGAGTTCGTCACCGACCGGCTGGGCGCGCAAGGGACGGTGCTGGCAGGCGGGCGGTATGACGGGCTGGTCGAGTCGCTGGGCGGACCGGCGACTGCGGGGGTCGGCTGGGCGGCGGGGGTCGAGCGGCTGGCGATGTTGGTGGATGGGGTGGAAGAGGCTCGCCCCGACGTGGTCGTCGTGGTGGAGGACGATCGGGCGGCGGGCGTTGCGCCGGCGATCCTCGCGCTGTTGCGTCGGTCCGGCGTGTCGGCCGATGCGGTCGTCACGGGGTCGCCTCGCAAACGCTATGACAAGGCGCTGAAGATGGAGCCGTATGCGACGGTGTCCTTGCGGTATCTGGAGGAGGCTGCGGTGGTCGTGCCGCGTGTCCTGAACAAGGCGCAGGCCGGACCGGCGGTCGACGATGTGCTGCGCTCGGGCGGGTGGATATCCTGATGGTCTCACATCCCGTCACCCCGGCGAAGGCCGGGGTCCAGGCTCGGCGCGTCGCGCCGAATGCGCTGTCGCGCATGTCCTTGCGGGGCTGGGCCCCGGCCTTCGCCGGGGTACGGGTTTCGCCGTTCGTTCGGTCGTGTTCGGGGCGGGCGGCATGACGCAGATTTCCCCCGATCGGATCGCGCAGATCGAGGCGCGGTTGCATGAATTGTCGGCGCTGATGGCGACGGGCGAGCTGGGCGGCGAGCGCTTCGTGCAGGTGTCGAAGGAATATGCCGAGTTGGAGCCCGTCGCAGGGGCGGCGGCGGAGGTGCGCCGGTTGCGCGCGGAGGCGAAGAGCCTCGCGTTCATGACCGAGGACGGCGATCCCGAGCTGCGCCAGATGGCGTCGGAGGAGTTGCACGAGAACAAGGCCGCGCTGGAGGCGGCGGACCGGCGCCTCGCGCTCGCGCTGTTGCCGCGCGATGCGGCGGACGAGCGGTCGGCGATGCTCGAGGTGCGCGCAGGGACCGGCGGCGACGAGGCGGCGCTGTTCGCGGGCGACCTGTTCCGCATGTACCAGCGTTATGCCGAGGGGCAGGGCTGGCGCGTCGAGCTGATCTCCGCGTCGGACAGCGATGCGGGCGGGTTCAAGGAGGTCGTCGCGTCTGTGACGGGAACGGGCGTGTTCGCGAAGCTGAAGTTCGAGAGCGGCGTCCACCGCGTCCAGCGCGTGCCCGTCACCGAGAGCGGGGGGCGGATCCATACCTCCGCCGCGACGGTCGCGGTGCTGCCCGAGGCGGAGGAGGTCGACGTCCAGATCGACGAGGCGCGCGACCTGCGGATCGACGTGTACCGGTCGTCGGGGCCGGGCGGACAGTCGGTCAACACGACCGATTCGGCGGTGCGCATCACGCATCTGCCGACCGGGCTGGTCGTGATCCAGCAGGACGAGAAATCGCAGCACAAGAACAAGGCCAAGGCGCTGCGCGTGCTGCGGACGCGGTTGTACGAGGCGGAGCGCGAGCGGCTTCACACCGAGCGGGCGGGCGCGCGCAAATCGATGGTCGGGTCGGGCGACCGCTCGGAGCGGATCCGGACGTATAATTTCCCGCAGGGACGGGTGACCGATCACCGGATCAACCTGACGCTCCACCGGCTGCCCGAGATCCTGGCGGGCGACATGGGCGAATTGGTCGGCGCGCTGATCGCGGAGGACGAGGCGGAACGGCTCGCGACGCTGGATGCGGCGTAGCGCGGCGTGCCACCTGCCGCGGCAGGGCTCGCGCAAGCGCGGCCGGCGAAGCGCTGCTTCGACCGACAAAGCCTGTCCTGAGCGACTGCCGCAGGCAGGCAGTCGAAGGGCGGCTTTGCCGCGGCGGGCAGGGTAGCAGGATGCCTGCAACCGCCCGTCGCGCGGTCATCGACGCCGCCGCCCGCTTCGCCTTCTCGCACACCTCCCGCCTCGACGCGGAACTGCTGATGGCACACGCGATGGGCGTCACGCGCGAGGCGCTGCTGCTCGGGCGGCTCGACGACGGCGTGCCGGACGCGTTCGCCGCGCTGGTCGAGCGCCGTGCCGCGCACGAGCCGATCGCGTATATCACCGGCACCCGCGCGTTCTGGACGATCGAGCTTGCGGTCGCACCCGGTGTGCTCGTCCCGCGCGCGGACAGCGAGACGCTGATCGAGGCGGCAGTGGCGCATTTCGCGGGCACGCCGGGGCCGGCGCGGGTGCTCGACCTGGGGACGGGGTCGGGCGCGCTGCTGTTGGCGGCGCTCGCCGAATGGCCCGATGCGACAGGGGTCGGCATCGATGCGTCCGCGGCGGCGCTGGAGATCGCGCGCGCGAACGCGGCGCGGCTGGGGATGGCGGCGCGCGCGACGATCGTCGCGGGTGGTTGGGACGGCGATGGACAGGTCCACGACCTGATCCTGTGCAACCCGCCCTATATCGAGGCGGGGGCGGACCTGCCGCGCGAAGTGGTGGCCTACGAGCCGGTTTCTGCGCTGTTCGCGGGCGAGGACGGGCTCGACGACTATCGGGCGATCGCGCCGCGGCTGCGCGCGCAGCTGGCGCGGGGCGGGGTGGCGTGCATCGAGATCGGTGCGACGCAGGCGGATGCGGCCGCCACGCTGTTTCGCGCGGAGGATATGGCGGTGGCGCTGTGCGAGGACCTGGCGGGGCTGCCGCGCTGCCTCGTCGTGACGTGACGCCACCGGCCGCGGCACCAATATTTCGCTTTGAGAACCCGTCCGCGCTCGCTATGGCAGGGAAGGGGCACGCAATTTTCGACACACGGTGTTGAATTTGGGCGGGTGCCCGCACCCTTCGTCATGATGTCGCTGCAGTCCGGCGACCGTGGCAGGCCGGCCGCGCCGCAGAAGGCGCGGGCTACCGGCCGGGGCGCTTACGCATGTTCGGAGCTCACTTGTTCGAAGTAAGGCCGGATCTGGTTTCGAGGACGAGGACACACGCTTGATCAATAATCGTCAGAACGGCCGCCGTCGCGGTCGCGGTGGTGGCAACAATGGCGGCGGCAACGCGCCCCGCCAGGGCGGCCAGGGGCGCGACACCGGCAATCGCATCGACAATCGCGCGCGCGGCAATGCGGCCCAGCTTCTCGAGAAGTTCAAGGGGCTCGCCGCCGATGCGCAGCGTCAGGGCGATCGGGTCAACACCGAATATTACCTCCAGTTCGCGGACCATTATTTCCGTGTGCTAAGCGAGCAGCGCAGCCGGTTCGAGGACCAGCAGCCGCAGCAGCAGCGCCGCCAGCAGGCCGATTCGTTCGACGACGACGGCGACGACTATGGCGACGAGGGCGAGCCGATGCGCGGCGACGAGATGCCGCAGGGCCGCGAGGATTCGCGCCAGGATGCGCGTCGCGACGAACCCCGCCGCGACAGCCGCGACGACGGGCGCCGTGATGACGTGCAGCGTGACACGGGCCAGCGCGATACCGCCCAGCGTGACGATTCGCGCGGCGACGACCGGCCCAGGCGCGACGATCAGCCGCGGCGCGAAGGGCGTCGCGATGGCCAGCGCAATGACGGTCAGCGTAGTGAGGGGGGCCAGCGCAACGACGGCGGCCAGCGCTACGACACGCCGCGGCGCGAGCCCCGTCCCGCGCAGGCCAACGGCCAAGGGCAGGCGCCCGCGCCGTCCCATGAGCGGCCCGACGATCGCGTCGCGCCCGTCGAGCCGGTCCAGCCGTCGCAGCCGGTGACCGATGTCGCGGCCGTCGGCGAGGACGCCCCGGTCGCGCCGCGCCGTCGCGGTCGCCCGCCCAAGGTGCGCGAGGAGGTGGCGGACGCAGCGCCGCCCGCGACCTTCGATGCGGACCGCCTGCCGCCGTCGCTCGGGATCTCGGTCTCGTCCGCATCCGAGGCGGGCGACGATGGCGAGGCCGAGGTGAAGCCCCGCCGCCGCCGCGGGCGCCCGTCCGCCGCCGAGGTGCAGGCGGGCTGAGGCCCGGCCGGGTTATCGGTAGGAAAAAGGCCGGTCGTGCAGCGTGCACGGCCGGCCTTTTTGCGATCGTGGGGCCGGGACGCGATGAGCCCCGCTCGGGCACGGATCGCTTCCCGGCGAAGGCCGGCGCCCCGTTGCGACGGGACGCCGTGACGAAGCACCGCGCTCGAGAATGGTGGGCTCCGGACCGGGTCCCGGCCTTTGCCGGGGACCGATGGTTCCATGTCCCGACGGTATCGATCCCGATCAGGTCCGGGGTGACGGCCGACGATCCCGCATCATCGTCGCGGTCGAACGTCGATCCGGCTTCGCGTGTCGCGCGCCTATCGGTCCTCGCCCGCCGCGACATCCTCGTCATGGCCGGTCCCCGAACTGAGGAAGACGAGCCCCATCAGCGCGCCCGCCATCAGCACCGATCCCGCGACCCCGCCGAAGGTGGCGAGCATCGTCACCCAGCCGAGCGGCCCCTGCTCCGCCGCGATCCAGGCGATCGCGACGCCAGCGCTGGCGACCGCAACGACGATCATGGCCGCCATGATCGCGCGGAACCGTGCCCAGGCGAAGCGTGCATAGTCGGGATCGTCGAGTCGCGGCATGGCTTTGCCATCTGCGCCAGAACGTGAGACGCTGCCAGCGGGAACACAGCCAGACGGAGGAGAGGCCATGACGATCGCGGCGATCCTGGGAACGAAAGGCGGCGAGGTCGTGTCGATCGCGCCCGACGCCAGCGTGGCGGAGGCGGTGGCGCTGCTCGCCGGGCGACGCATCGGCGCGGTGCCGGTCATGGCGGACGGCGCGGTCGCGGGCGTTTTCTCCGAACGCGACGTGATCCATGCGCTGGCGAGCGGCGCGGAGGATGCGATGACGCAGCCGGTGTCCGCGGTGATGACGACGCCCGCGCTGACGGTGGCGCCGGACGATGCCGTGATGGCGGCGCTGTCGCTGATGACGCGGCGGCGGATCCGGCACCTGCCGGTGGTGCAGGACGGCCGGGTGATCGGGCTCGTCTCGATCGGCGACCTCGTCAAGTACCGCATCGACCGGATCGAGGCGGATGCCGAGGCGATGCGCAGCTACATCCAGTCGGCCTAGCCGGCCCGCCTAGATTACGACGGGTCGACCCCGGACGATCGCGTGCAACTCGCGCAGGAGCGGCCGTGCGAACACCAGCAGCAGCGCGGCGTAGAGTGCCGCGCCGGTCGCGACGAGGATCGCGAGGCGGGGCAGCGTCGCCATCGCGGGCAGCGCGGAATCGACGCGCCACACCGCCATCGCCATGGCAAGTGCCGCGCCCGCGGGCACAAACACCGCCGCAGCGACCGCGCCGAACCGGACGCCGATCACCGGCAGCGACCGCCACAGGCTGATGCCGAGATAGAGCGGGTAGCCCGCGATCCATGCCCAGGCGAGCCCGGTGGCGCCCCATCGCACTCCGATCAGGAACGCGATGCCGAGCACCGCCGCGCCTGCCGCGCCGTTGCCGACGCCGATTCCCGGCTTTCCCCGGGCGTCGCACGCGGGCGCGAGCAGCACCTGGATCGTCATGAACGGCATCGCGCACGCCAGCAGCCGGACGATCGGCACCGCGCCGCCCCACTTCGTGCCGAGCACGGTCAGCACCAGCGGCTCGGCGGTCGCCCAGAGCCCGGCATAGAAGGGGAGCGCCGCGACCATGATGACGCGCACAGCCTTGACGAACGCCGACGCGCTCGCCGCGGCATCGTGCTGGATGCGCGCATAGGCGGAGAAGGCGACCTCGTTGAGCGGTGGCACGATCTTCGACACGAAGATCTGCGCGAGGAACAGGCTGGTCGTGTACAGCCCCAGTGTATGCGCCGACAGATGCCGGCCCGCGATGAAGACGTCGGCCTGACTCTGGAGGAACCAGAACAGCTGTCCCGCCGCCATCACCCCGCCATAGCGCGCGAGGGTGCCCGCGCCGCGAAAGTCGAACGACGGCCACAGCAGCGAGCGCGCCGCCCAGGTCATGCCCGCCGCGCGAACGGTGAAGAGCACGGCGGGCGCCAGGATCAACGTCCACACCCCGAATCCCGCGAGTGCCCCGCCAAGTGCGGCAAGCGCGCTCGCGATCGAGGCGGCGATGTTCGCCTTGGCCTGCCCGCGAAACTCCATGGAGCGTGACAGCAGCGCATAGGGGAGCGCGATGAAGGGCGTCGTGAGATAGAGCAGCGCCTGCACCCGCAGCAGGTCGGCGACCATCGGCTGGCGGAAATAGGCGGCAACCAGCGGCGCGATCGCGACCTGGACGAGACCGAGCCCGATGTTGAGCAGCAGCAGCATTCCGAACAGCTGGCGGATCTGGTGGCGAGTGATGCTGGGCTGCTGGATCAGCCCGCTGGCCAGGCCATAGCCGTCGAGCATGTTCAGGAGGACGAGGATCACCTGCGTCATCGCGAACAGGCCATAGTCGCTGGGACCGAGGATCCGGATGACGAGGAAGGTGGCGCCCCATTGCACGATCTGCGCGACGATCTGGCTGCCGG
>NZ_JBUYVA010000001.1:645000-1162500 GCF_055231975.1 Sphingomonas sp. Ell38C01
GGTTCGATCCCGATAAGCTCCACCACTCCCCGAGATTTTTCCAGAGATGAAGACATCAGTTCCGTCGTAGCGATACGGCGGTTTTGGAGCGCTCAGGCGTTCCTCTTTGACATTGTAAATGGGTTCTTAAAATCGATGCCGTGAAGGTATCGGCTTTGAGTGGCGCGCAACGGCTGAAAGGCCGGTGGGTGATGCGAAGAGGTCGGTAATTCACAACAGGGATCGCAAAAGCCGCGGCGAGCTTGCTCGTTGGCGGATATGCGGTTCCGACAATCTGGCTGAGATTATAATCATCCGCACCAGGACGGTGTCGCACGGGCGCAAGCCTTTGCCGGCACCCGGTAAAACCACATGACGCTGCTCTGCCGAGTTTCGTGTCATCCTTCGGGATGATCCAGCGTTGTCGTTGGTGGTGTGGACTCTCAAGCGTGAGGTAAGGGCAATTCGTGGATGCCTTGGCGCATACAGGCGATGAAGGACGTGGCACGCTGCGATAAGCGTCGGTGAGCTGTGAGCAAGCTTTGACCCGACGATTTCCGAATGGGGAAACCCACCCATCCCGATTATCCTTTCTGTGGAGTGATCCGCAGGGCGGGTAATTGGTGTGAGGTATCACTTAACTGAATACATAGGTTTCGTGAGGCGAACCCGGTGAACTGAAACATCTCAGTAGCCGGAGGAAAAGACATCAACCGAGATTCCGTTAGTAGTGGCGAGCGAACGCGGACCAGGCCAGTGCCTGAATTTCAACTAGCAGAAGCTTCTGGAAAGTAGCACCATAGCGGGTGACAGTCCCGTATGCGAAAGTGAGAATTCAGGACTTGAGTAGGGCGGGACACGTGTAATCCTGTCTGAACATAGGGGGACCACCCTCTAAGCCTAAATACTCGTATGCGACCGATAGCGAACTAGTACCGTGAGGGAAAGGTGAAAAGCACCCCGATGAGGGGAGTGAAACAGTACCTGAAACGGATTGCCTACAAGCAGTAGGAGGGGTCTTGTGCCCTGACTGCGTACCTCTTGCATAATGGGTCTGTGACTTAATGTTTCAAGCGAGCTTAAGCCGTTAGGTGTAGGCGCAGCGAAAGCGAGTCTGAATAGGGCGACTGAGTTTGAAGTATTAGACCCGAAACCCGGCGATCTAGGCATGACCAGGATGAAGGTGCGGTAACACGCACTGGAGGTCCGAACCGATTAACGTTGAAAAGTTACCGGATGAGTTGTGTTTAGGGGTGAAAGGCCAATCAAGCCGGGAAATAGCTGGTTCTCCGCGAAAACTATTGAGGTAGTGCCTCGGATGGACACCTCAGGGGGTAGAGCACTGGATGGTTGCGGGGGTCGCGAGATCTACCAACACTAACCAAACTCCGAATACCTGAGAGTGATATCCGGGAGACAGACGGCGGGTGCTAAGGTCCGTCGTCAAAAGGGAAACAGCCCTGACCTACAGCTAAGGTCCCCAAGTCACGTCTAAGTGGGAAAGCATGTGGAAATCCCAAAACAACCAGGAGGTTGGCTTAGAAGCAGCCATCCTTTAAAGAAAGCGTAACAGCTCACTGGTCTAAACAAGGGTTTCTGCGGCGAAGATGTAACGGGGCTCAAGACGTGCACCGAAGCTTAGGGTGTGTCGCAAGACACGCGGTAGCGGAGCGTTCCGTAAGCCGTTGAAGCGATCTGGTAATGGGTCGTGGAGGTATCGGAAGTGCGAATGCAGACATGAGTAGCGATAAAGAGGGTGAGATGCCCTCTCGCCGAAAGACCAAGGGTTCCTGCGCAAGGCTAATCCGCGCAGGGTGAGCCGGCCCCTAAGACGAGCCCGAAGGGGGTAGTCGATGGGAACCACGTTAATATTCGTGGGCCTGGTGGTGTGTGACGGATCGTGTGTGTTGTCAGCTCTTATCGGATTGAGCTGGCTTCGAAACGGTTCCAGGAAATAGCCCCACCGTATAGACCGTACCCGAAACCGACACAGGTGGTCAGGTAGAGTATACCAAGGCGCTTGAGAGAAGTGTCCTGAAGGAACTCGGCAAATTGCCTCCGTACCTTCGGAAGAAGGAGGCCCCATGTAAGCGCAAGCTCTCATGGGGGGCACAGGCCAGGGGGTAGCGACTGTTTAGCAAAAACACAGGGCTCTGCTAAGTCGGCTTCAAGACGACGTATAGGGCCTGACGCCTGCCCGGTGCCTGAAGGTTAAGTGGAGGGGTGCAAGCTCTGAAATGAAGCCCAGGTAAACGGCGGCCGTAACTATAACGGTCCTAAGGTAGCGAAATTCCTTGTCGGGTAAGTTCCGACCTGCACGAATGGCGTAACGACTTCCCCACTGTCTCCAGGACATGCTCAGCGAAATTGAATTCTCCGTGAAGATGCGGAGTACCCGCGGTTAGACGGAAAGACCCCGTGCACCTTTACTGCAGCTTCAGAGTGGCATTAGGAAGGAACTGTGTAGCATAGGTGGGAGGCTTTGAAGCATCGGCGCCAGCTGATGTGGAGCCATAGGTGAAATACCACCCTGTTGTTTTCTGATGTCTAACTTCGATCCATGAAACTGGATCAAGGACCCTCTGTGGCGGGTAGTTTGACTGGGGCGGTCGCCTCCTAAAGAGTAACGGAGGCGCGCGATGGTTGGCTCAGGTCGGTTGGAAACCGACTGTTAGAGTGCAATGGCATAAGCCAGCCTGACTGCGAGACTGACAAGTCGAGCAGAGACGAAAGTCGGTCATAGTGATCCGGTGGTCCCTCGTGGAAGGGCCATCGCTCAACGGATAAAAGGTACGCCGGGGATAACAGGCTGATAACCCCCAAGAGCTCATATCGACGGGGTTGTTTGGCACCTCGATGTCGGCTCATCACATCCTGGGGCTGGAGCAGGTCCCAAGGGTTTGGCTGTTCGCCAATTAAAGTGGTACGTGAGCTGGGTTCAGAACGTCGCGAGACAGTTTGGTCCCTATCTGCCGTGGGCGTCGAAATTTGAGAGGAGTTGACCCTAGTACGAGAGGACCGGGTTGAACGTACCTCTGGTGTACCTGTCGTTCTGCCAAGAGCGCAGCAGGGTAGCTATGTACGGACGGGATAACCGCTGAAAGCATCTAAGCGGGAAGCCTCCCTCGAGATAAGATTTCTTAGGACGGTCGGAGACCACGACCTTGATAGATCGGATGTGGAAGTGGAGTAATCCATGGAGCTAACCGATACTAATCGTCCTATTCGCGCTTGAGAGTCCCACCATCAATGACAACCCTGGATCAAACCAGCGTACGTCATGCATGTGTCGGATGATAAGCTCGACGCCAGATATGACGACATCCCCACCGTCTGGGGTGTCGACACCACAAATCACAAAAGTGCACGCATCGATTTTAAGGACGCCGTCAAGACCGCAAGGTTCCGGCGTCCGTGACCCAGATCCTCAGGCGTCCACCGGCTTCATTGCCTGGTGACCATAGCGTCGGTGTCCCACCCGATCCCATCCCGAACTCGGCCGTGAAACCCGACCGCGCCAATGGTACTATCGCTCAAGCGATGGAAGAGTAGGTCGTCGCCAGGCATTGCAGCCGGTGTGCGCCCAAGGATCCACACAGTCACATCAAGAACCCATCTACCATGTCATGGCCCTCGTGGCCGCTCACGCCTCCGCCCCAAGCGGAGGCGTTCGCGTTCCACGATACACGCCAACATCCAGTGTCGCGGGGTGGAGCAGCCCGGTAGCTCGTCAGGCTCATAACCTGAAGGTCACAGGTTCAAATCCTGTCCCCGCAACCAACGATGTCACAACAGCCCCGTCCCTAACCGGACGGGGCTTTGTTGCGTCCGGGCTCCCCGGACTTGCCACCTCGCGCATCCGGAACAGGTCGCCGTACAGCTGCATCGCCGGCGCTTGCCACCACGCCACTCCCCGCCCGGATCACGATCTTCTCAATGAACCTCACAGAAACTCCGCGGCCTCGCCGCGCACCGCCTCGTCGTCCAGCGTCTCACGCAACCGGCCTATGTTCTCCGTGGAAGCGCCACACCGTCCACGCTGGCGTAGTTCGCCCGGGCCCCGCCGGGCAGACGAATGTGGTATCGCTGCTGCGTCGAGCGAAGTGCGGATCCACCCGCCATGGCCGAGATCGAACCCGCCGCGGCGAGATCGTCGCGAAGCCGTGCCTCGCCATGCGAATCGAGGATAGCCGACGTCACGCTCGAACGACAGAGTGACCAGTGGGGCACCATGTCCCGCTTCTCGCATTCCATCTCCATGCGCTTGGCGACATTGGCCCCGTTCCAACTCGACGACTCGCCATGCTTCCCCAACACGTCGCGGGGCTTAACCACCGGAACGACGTCGTCGAACGTCGCTTTGGGTATCGCCGCGTAGAAACCGGTTCGTTCCATCGTGGATCGGAGGTGTCCGGTCAGGATGCGGCCGTATCGCCCGTGCCCAGATAGGCGGCGACCAGCGCGGGGTCGTCGGCGATGCCCGCGGCGTCTCGGTGGGAGACGATTCGCCCTTCCGCCAGAACATAGGCCCGGCTCGCCAGCGCGAGAGCCAGATCGGCCATCTGGTCGACGATCAGCAACGCGACGCCTTCGTCGGATAGCGCCGCGAGTTGTTCGAACAATTCCATCGTCGCCAGCGGCGCGAGGCCCAGCGAGGGTTCGTCGAGAAGCAGGGTGCGTGGTTCGGCCATCAGCGCGCGCGCGATCGCCAGCATCTGTTGTTCACCGCCGGACAACAAGCCGGCGCGGTGATCGATCCGGTCCCGCAGCCCTGGGAAGCGGACCAGCATCGCCTCAAGCCTCGCTCCGGATCCCGCGCGGCGAGTGAGGCCGCCGAGGCGGATATTGTCGCGGACCGAAAGTTCCGGAAACACCTGCCGCCCCTCGGGCACCAGTGCGAGGCCGTGGCGGACCCGCGCCGACGCAGGCCATGATTCGATCCGCGCGTCGCCGGTCATCACCTGGCCGCGTGACGGGCTCAGCAGCCCGGCGAGGACGCGCATCAGCGTCGATTTGCCGGCGCCGTTCGCACCGAGCAGCGCCACGGTCTCGCCCGCGCGTATCTCGACATCGATGGCGTGGAGCGCCGACACCGCGCCGTATCCGGCGTGGAGCGCATAGGCCGCGATCGCGATCGGCGCCGTGGCGGGTATCGCGCGACGGCGCGCTGTGAACCGGCGCGCACCCAGATAGGCGTCGCGGACCTGCGGATCGCGCTGGATCTCGCCCGGGGTGCCATAGGCGATCCGGGTGCCTGCACGCAGTACGACGACGTCGTCGGACGTTCCCATCACCAGCGTCATATCGTGCTCGACCAGGCAAAGGCCGACGCCCGCTGCCGCGATCGCGCGCAGCAGCATGCTGAGCGCCTGCTTTTCCGCTTGCGACAGCCCGGCGGCGGGTTCGTCGAGCAGGATGACGTCGGGATCGAGCGCAAGCGCGCGGGCGATCTCGACGAGCCGCCGGTCGACATGGGCCAGGCGCGCGGCGAGGGTGCCCGGATCGCCCGCATAGCCGCACGCGCGCAGCAGCCCGCGCACCGCGTCCCGCCGGGCGGCATGGCCGCCGAGGAGCGCGCCCAGCTTGCCGCGATACGTGGCGAGCAGGACGTTGTCCTCGACCGACAGGCTGTCGAACAGCGCCGACGTCTGGTAGGTCCGCGCGACGCCGCGCCGTGCGGCCTCGAAGGCGCGGCCATTGGGAAGCGGGCGGTCCCCGAGGAGACGGTGCCCTACATCGGGCCGATAGAAGCCGCCGAGCATGTTGATCGCGGTCGACTTGCCCGCGCCATTGGGACCGATCAGCGCGGTCACCCGCCCCGGTACGATCGTCAGGTCGAGCGCGTCGACCGCGCGCACTCCACCGAAGCCGATCGCGAGGCCTCGCGCGGCAAGCGCCGATCGCGCGCGCGCCGGCAAGAGATCGGCAAGGCTGCGGGCGTCCGGCGTCGGAGGCGCGGCGACGCGCCACGTCGGCAGCAACCCGGCGATGCCGTTCGGCGCGAGCCAGAGGACGACCAGCACAAGCACACCATAGGCCAGCACCCGATAGGCCTCGAACGAGGCGAGAATCTCGGGCAGCAGCGCGATGACGATCGCCCCGATCACCGGCCCGGGCGCCTTGCCGGTGCCGCCGATCACGACGACCAGCACGAACATGATCGACAGCGACAGGTCGAAGGACTGCGGCGTGACGAAGCCGTTCATCGGCGCGAACAGCCCGCCCGCCAACGCGGCGAAACAGGCCGAGGCCATGAACGCGACGATCCGTACCCGTACCGCATCGATGCCGATCGACGCCGCCGCGGCCTCCGAATCGCGCACGGCACGCAATCCGGCACCCCATGGTCCGCGCGACACGCGGTCGAACGCTGCGAGTGCGGCCCCGGCCACGACCAGCGCCAGAATCACGGTGCCGCGTGCGCCGAGGTTCGTACCGAACATCGCGACGGCGGGAATGTCGAGGATGCCGTTCTGCCCACCGGTCAGCCAGTCGGTTTCGACCAGTGCCTGTTCGGCGACCAGCCCGAACGCGATCGTGACCATCGCCAGATACGGCCCCTTTACCCGCAGCGCGGGCAGGGCGAGCAGCGCACCGAGCAACGTCGCCGCGAGCGCGGCAAGCGGCCATGCGATCCAGAAGGGGAGCCACCCGCGCGACGTGCAGATCGCGACCGCATAGGCGCCCAGCGCATAGAAGCCGGCATGACCAAAGCTGATCTGTCCGCCGAGCCCGATCAGGATGTTGAGCCCGATGCCGACGATCGCAAGCAAGGCGACCTGCCCGATCACGAACACGTAATATTCGTTGAGCGACTGCGCCCCCGCCATCGCTGCCAACAGCAGCAGCACGCCGATGGCGCTCCACGTACGACGCTCCGTCATGCCTTGCGCACCGTGGCGCGGCCGAGCAACCCGTCCGGGCGAAGCGCGAGCAGGACGACGACGAGCGTCAGCGTCACGATCTGGGTATAGCCCGAGCCGAGGCTGCGGGTGACCAGCGCCTCGACCACGCCGAACAGCAGCCCTGCGGCGACGATCCCCCAGGCGCTGCCCAGCCCGCCGAGGATCGCGACCGCGAACGCCTTCAGCCCCAGGATCACGCCCATGCCCGCCTGGACATTGAACAGCGGCGCGACCATGATTCCGCCGATCCCGGCCAGCGCCGACGACAGCGCGAAGGATGTCGCGATCACCAGCGGGACCGGGATGCCGACAAGGCTGGCAGCATCGCGATTCTGTGCGACCGCGAGCATCGCGATGCCGCCGAGCGTGTGCCGCCTGACGATGTCGATCCCCGCGGCGAGTGCCAGCATCACGACCGGGATCAGCAGGTGGAGCGGATAGATGCCCAGGCTGAGGTCTCCGACGCACACGGGCCCCTGCGCGAGTGCGGACGTCATCGATCGGGGCTCGGCACCGAACGCGAGCATGACGACATTGTCGCACACGAGCCCGAGCGCGACCGTCGCCATCAGCCAGCCGTCCGACCGGCGCGCGAGGAATGGCCGCACCGCAACCTGTTCGACGATGACGCCGTAGAGCGCGCAGGCGGCGATCGCGACGACGATCGCAGCCGGCATCGGCACCCCCATCCGCACCAGCATCAACGTCGCCACCGCGCCGAGCATGGCGCTCGATCCTTGGGCGAAATTCACTGCGCCCGACACCGACGACGTGATGTGGAAGCCGAGCGCGATCAGCGCATAGATGCTGCCGAGCGCGATGCCGCCGAGCAGCGCCGATACCAGGCTCACCGCCTCACGCCGCCTTGCGGGCGGCGAGCGGGACGATGCGGTCGTCCTGGAATTCCGCCCAGATATAGTCGGTGTCGCCGAGCGCATCGTGACGATCGCCGGCGAAGGGTGCGTCGTACGTCTTGATGAGGCCTTCGTAGCGGCCGATCTTCGCGAAACCCTGCCGGATCGCGTCGCCGTCGAGCGACCCCGCTGCCGCGATCGCCAGTGCGGCGAGGTGCATCGCGTCATAGGCGTTGGCGACGCCGACGGCGGGCGTGATATCCTGCGGTCCCTTGATGTCGGGATATCTGGCCTTCAACGCGGCAAGCACGCGCGCCTTCACGGGCGTATCGGGCCCGAAGAAGCTGTAGGTCTGGACGAACTTGACCCGGCTCGCGCCTCGCCCTGCCAGTTCGCCGAAGCGCCCGCCTGCCGGACCCCAGTGCGAGACGACCGGCACCTGCCAGTCCATCCGGTCGAGCGACTTCACGACCTGCGCCGACGGGCCCACCGTCGCGACCATCATCAGCGTGTCCGCCCCCGCGGCGCGCAGCCGCCCGAGCTGTGGCGAGAGATCGATATCGGACGGCTCGAACGTCTCGGATCCCGCCACCGGCACGCCTGCTGCGGCGAGCGCGGCGACGAGCCCCTTCTGGTTCGACTGGCCCCAGGGGTTGTCGAGCAGGATCAGCCCCGGCTTCCTTGTGGCATAGGTGTCGCGCGCGAAGGCGACCATCGCCTTGTCGACCTGCTCGTCGACCGCGGAGACGCGGAAGACGAAGTTGGGATCGGTGCCGTTCGCGGTGATCGCGGTGCCCGCAGCCCAGGGAACGACGAACGGCACCTTGGCTGCGGTGGCGATCGGCACGATCGCGCGCGCGACCGGCGTGTCGAGTCCGCCGAACAGCAGGACGACGCCTTCCTTGTGGATCAGTTCGCGCGCTGCGGTCGCGCCCTTGGCCGGGCTGCTCTCGTCGTCGCGGCGGACCAGTTCCAGCTTCTTGCCGAGGATGCCGCCGCGTGCGTTGATCTCATCGATCGCGATCGTCAGGCCGCGGGTGATCGCTTCGCCCGACCGCGCCGATTGCGCCGACAGGGCGGTGACCAGTCCGATGCGGATCGTGTCTCCGCCGCCGCCGCAACCCTGCAATGTCGCCGCGGTCAGCACCGCCGCCATGCCGGTCAGCAACGATCGTCTGGTCGGGTGCGGCATGGCGAATCCCCCTTTGCGCCTTGGTCCGTCGATTCATATCGAGCGGACGTCACAATTCAAGCATAAATCGTTGACGATATTATCCGGCTTTGTCGATCATTGCTCTTGCAAAGTGGCGCAGGATCGTTGCAGGGATGGGTATGGCGCGATCGGAAACCATGATCGGTCCGCAGGAGAATCGCGGTCATCCCGGAGCGGTCCGGCATACCGCCACGGCAACGGTGGAATCGATGCGACACGAAACGGCAGTAAAGACACGGTCGCCCGTCCAAGCCGGCGCCAAGCGTCGGCCGCGCGCCGCCGCGCCGACGCCCGACCTCACCCGAGGCGATCCCCCCACCGGCGTCGATATCGAGCAGCACATCTATCAGACGGTGTTCGACAGCGTCCTGAACCAGCGGCTGACGCCGGGCACCAAGCTGCCCGAACCCGCGCTGTGCGACCTGTTCAAGGTGAACCGTGCGGTGATCCGCAAGGTGCTCCAGCGCCTCGATCACGAACGCATCGTCGAGCTTCGGCCCAACAAGGGTGCGGTCGTCGCCGCGCCGAGCCCTGAGGAAACGCGCCAGATCTTCGAGGCGCGGCGCGCGCTGGAGGTGTCGATCGTCGAGATCGCCGCCAAGCGCCGCGACGCGCGCGACATCGCCGCGCTGACCAGGTTGCTCGATCACGAACACGACGTCAGCCACGCCGCGAATCCGCACGGCTGGGCGACCTGCGCGCGCGACCTGCACCTGAAGATCGCTGCGATCGCAGGCAATCCGATCCTGATCGCCTATCTGACGGAGTTGATGACCCGCTGCTCGATGATCGTCGCGATGTACCAGCCGGCAGGCAACGCCGCGTGCGAGCATGCCGAGCATCGCCGCATCGTCGATTACATCGCCAAGGGGGACGTCGCGTCCGCTCGCGGCGAGATGGGCGCGCACCTGCGGCGGCTGGAGGACAATATCTGCATGATCCAGCAGCCATCGGCCAAGACGCTCGCGCAAATGCTCAACCTGGGATGACGCTCGCGCCGCCGCCCGTGCTCCATGCCTCCGCCTCCGACCAGGCCCCCGAACAGACCCACGTCGATTTCGCGGCGCTGGGCGCGTACGAGCGTTACAAGCTGATGGCGAGCCTGATCGTGCCGCGGCCGATCGCGCTCGTCACCACGCTTGGCGCGGACGGCGTGGTCAACGCCGCCCCGTTCAGCATGTTCGCGATGCTCGGCGAGGACCCGCCGCTGGTGATGATAAGCGTCAACCGCCTCACCGACGGCACACTCAAGGATACCGCCGCCAACATTCTGCGATCGGGCGAGTTCGTCGTCCACATGGCGGACGAGGCCATCGCCGAACAGATGCACGCATGCGGCGCGCACCTGCCCCCGCACGAGAGCGAGATCGATCATGCCGGTTTCGGCACGGCGCCGTCTACCGGGGTCGCGCCGCCGCGGATCGCCGACGCGCCGGTCGCGTTCGAATGCGTGTCGTGGCAGACGATCGAAACCGACAGCCGCTACATCTTCTTCGGTCGCATCCTTCACCTGCACGCGCGAGCCGGGCTGGTCGATACGGCGGCATGGCGGGTGAACCTCCAGGACTATTTCCCGGTCGGTCGCTTCGGCGCAAGTTTCTACACCACCACCCGCGACCGGTTCGCGCTTGACGGCGAGGCGCGCGAAACGCCGATCGACCGGATATAGCCGGCCGCGCCCTGCGCGCGACGATCTCCCTCCACAGCACCGTTCCTCCTCGCCGGATCGTCGGCGCGGAACGCCGTCCGTGCGCATTTCTATCGTCATCACGATAAAGTCATATCGTTGACGATTTGATGTTGAATGATCGACGAAGACTCGCGTATGCTGCGATTCGCGAGAGGGGCGGGATCGCAAGCGACGATCCCCATGGTGGCAAGGCCTGGGGCGTCAGACCCCGGCCGGTCGCCCGTTCGGGACACACGAAACGGGGAAACACGATCATGCGGATGGCCAGACTCGCGGCAGGTATTTCGTTGGGGGCGCTTGGCGTGGCGGTGGCGCTCGCGGTTCCATCCACGGCGCAGGCGCAGGTCATCACCGGCGCGATCAACGGGCGGCTGACCGACGAGGCGGGTTCGCCTGCCGGCGGGGTGGCGATCGTGATCCTCCACGTGCCGTCGGGCACCACCACCACCGCGACCACCAGCGCCGACGGCGTGTTCGCCGCGCGCAACTTGCGCCCCGGCGGGCCCTATACCGTCACCGCGACGGCGTCCGATGGCGGCAACAAGACCGTCGAGGTGCCTGCGATCAACACCGGCGACCCGTACCAGGTGAACTTCTCGCTCGGCGAGGAACGCGCCGACATCGTCGTGACCGCGGCATCGGTCGGCGGCGGCGACCTCAAGACCGGGCCATCGTCGAACTTCACCGCCGCCCAGATCCAGACCGCGCCCTCGATCAGCCGCGACCTCAAGGATCTCGCGCGGATGAACCCGTTCGTCGCGATCGATTCGACCAATTCGGATGCGCTGGTGTGCGGCGGCGCGAACAACCGCACCAACTCGCTGACGATCGACGGCGTCCGCCAGAACGACGATTTCGGCTTGCAGGCGAACGGCTACCCCACGCAGCGCTCGCCGATCTCGATCGACGTCGTCGAAACGCTGGGCGTCGAGCTGGCGCCCTACGACGTCAATTACGGCCAGTTCGGCGGCTGCACGCTGAATGCGACCACGAAGTCGGGCGGCAACCGGTTCCATGGCATCGCCTTCTTCGAATATACCGGCGACCGGCTGCGGGGCGACGATTTCCGCTATACCGACTTCCAGAGCGGCACCGACCAGCAGCGGCGACTGACGGGCAAGTTCTACGAGCGCACCTACGGCGGCACGCTCAGCGGGCCGATCATCAAGGATACGCTGTTCTTCACCTTCAACTACGAGAAGTTCGAACGCTCCGAACCCTCGCTCGTCGGACCGACCGGATCCAATTTCGCCAACCAGGTCGCGGGTGTCTCGGTCGCGCAGGCCAACGAGGTGCGGCAGGCGATCCAGCAGGTCTACGGCTTCGATCCGCTCGGCTACGAGGCGACGAGCCTGCCGAGCCGCGACGAGAAGTTCTTCGGCAAGCTCGACTGGAACATCGCCAGCGGCCATCGCGCGACCGTCTCGTACCAGCAGACCAAGGGATCGACGATCCAGTCGAGCGGCAACGTGTTGACCGGCACCTCGACCTCGCTCGGCCTGCTGTCGAAGTGGATCGAGCGCGAGAACAACCTGGCGGTGTACAAGGCGCAGGTCTTTTCCGACTGGACCGACAATTTCAGCACCGAACTCGCTGCGTCGTACAAGAAGATGGACAATCCCGGGCGCCCGCTGGCGGGCAACGACTTCGCGCAGTTCCGCGTGTTCCTCAACGGTACGACCACCGGGCCCAGCGTCTATGGCGGCACCGACGCCTCGTACCAGGCGAATGCGCTGACCACCTACCTCCAGCAATATCGCGCCAAGGCGACGTACACCGCGGGCGCCCACCGGATCACCGGCGGCTACGAGCGCGAGGCGCTCAAGATCTACGACCTGTTCGTCCAGAACGCGAACGGATCCTACGTCTTCAATTCGATCGCGGACCTGCGCGCGCGCAATGCCTCGTCGCTGAGCTATGCCAATGCGGGATCGAACGCCAAGGACGACGCCAGCTTCACCTTCCACACCACCACCAACACGCTCTACCTGCAGGACGAATGGTCGTTGCTTCCCGAGCTGACGCTCAAGGCCGGGCTGCGATACGATTTCTTCCAGCAGTCGGACCGGCCGGCGGAGAATCCGGTGGTGCTCGCGCGCTACGGCATCTCGAACACCGAGAATCTCGACGGCAAGCACATCCTGCAACCACGCGTCGGCTTCAACTGGAAACCCGACCGCACCACCACGATCTACGGCGGTGTCGGCCTGTTCGGCGGCGGATCGCCGACGGTGTGGACCGCGAACACCTATTACAACACCGGCCAGCTGCTCGGGAACGTCGCGTGTACGCGCAACGCCGCCGCGAGCGCGGCGTGCCTCGCCGGGCTGTCGAACGTCGACGGACTGAACGTCAACCAGGCGATCAAGGATCTCAACACGCAGAGCGCGGCGCGCGGGCAGGGGCTCATCAACGCGCTCGACAAAGACTTCAAGCCGCAGTCGTCCTGGAAGGCGTCGATCGGCGCGCAGAAGAGTTTCGACCTCGGCCGCTTCGGCAATGGCTGGAGCGCGGGCGCGGAGTATATCCACACCGAGGTCAAGGATGCGGTGGCGTGGTTCGAACTCTATGCAGGCGCCAACCCGGGCGCACCCGCACCCGACGGTCGACCGACCTTCCTCCGCACCCGCGAGAATCGCAACGACATCTTCGTCACCAATACGCACAGCGGCTATGCCAACCAAGTGGGCCTGTCGCTCGCCAAGCGCTGGACCGAGGGGCCGCTCGACGGCCTCGATATCCAGGTGTCGCAAACGTACATCAATTCGAAGGACATCAACCCCGGCATCACGACGGTCGCGGCATCCAACTATAGCGGGGTCGCGACGTCGAACCCGAACGATCCGGGGCTGGCGACGTCGAATTACGAGTTCCGCAATCTCAGCAAGCTGTCGCTCAGCTACGAACACGCGTTCTTCGGCAAGTACCGCACCCGGCTGATGGCGTTCGGGCAGCGGCGCTCGGGCCTGCCGTTCAGCTATACGTTCGACGTCGGCGCCAACGCCAACCAGGCGGCGGACATGCTGGTCGGCGAGAACGGCGCGCTGGCCGTGCGCAACCGCCAGCTGCTCTATGTGCCCACGGGCTCGACCGCGACGAGCGACCCGATCGTTCGCTATGGCGCGGGCTTCGATCTCGCCGCGTTCAACGCCTTCCTCGATCGCACCGGCCTGCGCGACTATGCGGGCAAGATCGCGCCGCGCAACGCGTTCAAGTCGCCGACGGTGACGACGATCGACCTGCGCATCAGCCAGGAACTGCCCGGCCTGTTTCCCGAGAGCGCCAAGTTCGAAGTGTATCTCGACATCGAGAATCTCGGCAATCTGCTGAGCAGCAAATGGGGCGTGGTCCAGCAGATCCCGTCGCCCTACGTCTCGGCGAACGTCGCGGCACGCAATTGCCAGTTCGTGGGGGTGTGTTCGACGGTCGGCAATTACTACCAGTACGATACGTTCACCGCACGGGCAGCGACCAGCTTCGATGGCCAGTCTGTGTGGCAGATGAAGGCCGGCGCAAGGTTCAAGTTCTGATGGAGGGCAACATGCACGACGACTCTTCCAGCGCGGTGTCACGCCGCGGGCTCCTGACGACCGGGCTGGCGGTCGGGGTCGCCGCAGGGCTTCCCGGCATGGCGACGGCGACGGCGACGAGCACGACCTTCCTGCTCCGCAATGTCGTGTTGGAGACGGGCTATGCCCGCGAGGGCGGCGAGGTGGTCGGCACGCTGACACGCAAGGCCGCGATCCTCGTCCAGAATGGCAGGATCGCACGCATCCTCTCCCCCGATGCCGTACCGCCCGCCGGGGTCGCGGTGCGCGATGGTGGCGGCATGTTGCTGCTGCCGTCGTTTCGCGACATGCACATCCATCTCGACAAGACATTCTACGGCGGGCCCTGGGTGCCGCCGCGCAAGCGCAAGGGGGGCATCGCCGGGCAGATTAGGCTCGAGCAGACATTGCTGCCGCAGATGCTGCCGACGCTGGAGGAGCGCGCGGGCAAGCTCGTCACGCTGCTCCAGACCAACGGCACCACGTTCGCGCGCAGCCAGTGCAACGTCGATCCGGTGATCGGCACGAAGCATGTCGAGATGCTCAAGCACGCGCTCGACCAGCGCCGCGCAGGCTTCGGCTACGAGATCGTCGCCTTTCCGCAACACGGCTTCGTCGCCGCGGACCTTATCCCGACGATGCGCGCGGCGATGGCGGCGGGGGCGACCCATGTGGGGGGGATCGATCCGACAGCGGTCGATGGCGGCATGGAACGCTCGGTCGATGCGATGATGCAGGTCGCGGTCGAGACGAACAAGGGCGTGGATATCCACCTCCACGAACCGGGCGCCAGCGGCATCGCCGCGATCCGCCGGATCGTCGACACCGTCGAGCGCGAGCCGGCGCTGAAGGGCAAGGTGACGATCAGCCACGGCTTCTCGCTGATGTCGCTGCCCGAGCCCGAGGTCGCGGCGCTCGCGGCGCGGATGGCGGCGAGCGGCGTGTCGGTCGCCTCGACGCTGCCGTTCGGCGGGCGGGTGATGCCGATTCCGGTGCTGCTGGCCAACGGCGTGCGCGTCTACACCGGCACCGACAGCGTCATGGATCACTGGTCGGTGTTCGGCAGTGGCGACGTGCTGGAGAAGGCGAAGCTGGCCTGCCAGCTCTACGGCTGGAGCGACGAGTATGCGATTTCCCAGTCGCTGCGCATCGCTACCGGTGGTCCGACACCGCTGGACGCCGCAGGCGAGCAGGCGTGGCCCAGGCCGGGCGATGCCGCGGACATGGTGCTGGTGCCGGCAAGCTGCTCGGCCGAGGCGGTCGCCCGGCAATCGCCGCGGCGCGCCGTGTTTCACGCAGGGACGCTGGTGGCAGGGGCTGTTCCGCCCGGCACGCCTTGATCGGATCGGCGGCCACGCCCGGCAGGCGGCAGGGCGTGAAAGCCTCGGCGTCGCGCTGAACGCCGAACCTGGTCGGGCATTTCGGGCTCGGCGGTGAGCCGGTCGGACTCAAGTCTGCGGTAGACTTGGCAATTCCCGAGTCGGACGAAAGGCTTCCGTCGCAAACGGTATCTCGAATCGGGGCGGGTGCATGACTGGCGACCGCGGAAATCTGGATCCTCGCGATGTCGTGCGTCAGGCGTGTGGCGAGCCGACCGCGGCGGGCCAAGAGCGTTCGGTCGCGCGCCTGCGGTCGTCGAATCCGTGATCCCCAATGTTGACGGCCTTGTGCTCGCCATGCCCCGGCACGAACCGGAGCGAGCGCGGCGTTATGCGGGTTTCGCGAGCATCAGCGCGGCGCGCGTGGTCTGGCAAACGATCTCGTCATGCTGATTCAACCCGATATGTTCGAATGTCACGATCCCTTGGCCGGGCCGCGACTTCGACGGGCGCAGTTCCTTCACCGTGGTTTCCGAGCGGATGGTGTCGCCAGCGAACACGGGCTTCGGGAACGCCGTGTCGGTCATGCCGAGATTGGCGACCGTCGTCCCGAACGTCGTGTCCTGCACGCTGAGGCCGATCACCAGCCCCAGTGTGAAGATCGAGTTCATCAGCGGCCGCCCGAACTCGGTGGTCGCCGCATAGGCATGGTCGATGTGGAGCGCCGCGGGGTTGTAGGTGAGCGACGAGAACAGCATGTTGTCCATGTCGGTGAGTGTCCGGCGGACCTCGTGCGCGAAACGCTGTCCCACCACGAATTCCTCGAAGTACAATCCTGCCATCGTCGATCCTTTTTGACCCGCCAGCTATCTGGCACGGCGCGGGGTCGCCCGCATCGTATTTGCGGTCGAGGATGTCCGGGAGTCCGCATTCGCCCTCCGACAGGCGGAGATTTTCGGTCGTCGGGTCTTCGGAGCCCGCCAGTCCCGGTGCCCCGGATAGCGGCATCGGTCGATCAGGATCGAGAGCGGCCGCCCTCCCGCCGATATCGGGTTGCCGCCAGGCGGGACCGCAGCAGGTGATCGAACGTCGCCAACGGGCAAATGCGTCGACAGCCCCGAATCGAAAGCGGGGAAAGCGTGACGAGCGGGGAGAGCGTGCGCAGCGCCGCGAGCGGCTGCGCCTGGTAGAACAGCCTGACGTAGCGGGCGCCCGAGGTGCGGTCGCGGAGGCGCTCGACCACGATCGCGCCGCCGGGGGCAACGTCGTTCCGCGCATATCCGGGTGCGATCAGGTCGATACCGAGCGTCGCGGCGAGCGCGGTGACGTTGGTATCGTGGCCGACGAGCATATCGAGCGCGGGCCCGTCGCGCTCCGCGAGCGCGGCGAGCATGTGGCGGCCGAGGACGGCGGACTGGTGCGCGGCCATGTAGGGCGCGCGGGTGAACACATCGAACAGCGCGGCGTGGAGCGCGCCGACGCGGCGCAGCGTGGCGGCGTCGGCACGGCCCCAGCCGACCCGCGCGCGGGGGAACCCCTCCGCCTCCTGCAGCAGCAGGACCTGCGCGATGCCCGAGGTCGCGCGGATCGGACCGGTGAGGTCGACGCCACGCCCGTCTCGCGACGGCGTGACCCGCGACGGCCCCCAGTCGGCGCAGGCCATCGGCGGGCGACAGCCGAGCACCCGGTCGAGTTCGCGGATCGCGCCAGCGTGGCGGCGGGCCAGCGTGTCGACGCCGCCCGTGTAGCGCTTGATCGCGGCGACGGCTGTGGGGGCGTCGAAGTCGGTCGCGCCGGCGCGGAGCGGTTCGAAGATCGGATCGATGTCGGATTCGTCGCGGTGCGCGACCGTGATCGCGCATCCCGGCGCGAAACCGCGCGCAAAGGCTTCCGCGCTCTCGATCGTGCGCGATGCGGTGTTGGCGCGCAGCCGGGCCCGGGGGCAACCGGTGTGCGCGACCAGGCCGAGCGTCGTCCAGCGGTGCCGGTCGAACGCACCGAGCAGCGCCATCGCGCGTGCGCCGCGAACGGTCAGTCGGCTTTCGGCGACGGGCCAGCGCGGCCAGGGGCTGGCGGTGCGCGTGGCGTCGGGCACTTCGCCGCCGAGCGGCGCGCGCACGCCGTGGCGCATCAGCACCACGACCTTGTCGAGCGCCAGCGACGCGCGCGCCTGTGCAGGCTGGGGGAGGACGGCTGCGAGGAACGCGGCGCCGCCGACGAGGCGCGCGAGGATCGAAACGTGAGGCATCGCCGTGCGGTGGACGCGAAATCGGACGGGTTGATGACAGTTTCGCAGGAAAACCCCGCCGATCGCTAGAAACCGTCCGTCTAAACCTGAATCCATCAAAACTCCGTCAAATAGTCATCAGCCTGTCATGCGGCGTCTCTAGCGGCCCGTCGCAGCGGAGCCGGAAAGGCTCGCATTTCCAGATCCAGGGGGACTTATGACCGTTTCGACCGTGCGCATCCGCGCGCTCCATCTGCTGTGCACGTCTGCGATCGGCGTGCTGGCGTGCGCCCCGGCCTGGGCCGCACCCGCCGATCCCGTTCCGGCGACCGCAGCTGCCGACCCCGTTACCGCGGACCCCGTTACCGCGGACGAGGAGTCGCGGCAGACCGACATCGTCGTCAGCGGCCGTCGCCAGGCGATCGCGAACGCGCAGGACCAGCAGTTGAAGAGCGAATCGTTCGCGACGATCGTGTCGGGCGAGGAACTGCGCGCGCAGCCGCAGCAGAATCTCGCGGACCTGCTGACCCGGCTGCCCGGGCTGTCGTCCGCGGTCGACCAGTCGCGCAACGCGGCGGGGACGGGCGAGGCGCAGTATCTGTCGATCCGCGGGCTCGACAACGCCTACAACGCGTACATGTTCGACGGCGTCCGGCTGGCGCAGACCGATGCGCGGACGCGCGCGATCTCGATGAACCTGCTCTCGCCGTTCGCGCTGGCCGAAGTGCGCGTCGACAAGGCCCCGACCGCCGCGCTCGACGGCGATGCGATCGCGGGCGTGATCGATCTGCGGACCGCCTCCGCATTCACGCTGCCCGCGCATCATGTCCAGATCCGCGCGCAGGGGCAGGTGGCGGGCCGCGCCGCGGCGCGCGATCGGGATCCGTGGGGCGGGACAGTGCAGGTCGAGACCGCGCAGCGCTTCGGCGATCTCGGCGTCTATGCCTCGGCCTATTATGGACAGAAGAGCATCCTGGGCGAATCGACCGCGATGCAGCACGACTGGGAGAAATATAACACCGCCATTCCGGGCATGATCCGCGACAATCTGGACAATATCGCGCCACGCGGCGTGCAGTGGAACGTGTTCCGCAACAGGATCGAACGGCTGGGCGGCACGCTCAACCTCGACTGGAAGGGCGAGGATCTCGATCTCTATGCGCGCACGACCTATGGCCGCTACAAGCTCAAGAGCTACATGGACCAGACCGCGCTGCGCCAGACCGATCTCGCGCCGGGCCAGATCAACCCCAATCCGGGCAACCGCGGCAGCTATGACGCCGCGGGTTTCCGCGCCGATTACGGCGTGACCGCGACCGCCTATCACCGCACCGAGCATTCGAACCAGGACCTGTTCTCGACGAAGCTGGGCGGCCAGTCGCGCGCGGGGGCGCTGACGTTCGACTATCATGTCGCCTATTCGCGCGGCGAACAGGATTATCCGCTTCGCATCCAGTCGGGCTTCGCGACGCCGCCCTATGTCAACGCGGCGGGCGCCGGCATCGCGACCGAGCGGCTGGTGACCAGCATCGGCGACCGCATCACGCCGCAGGTTGTGCTGAGCGACGGCGCCCGTGCGGCGCTGATCGACCTGACGAAGATGAAGCAGTGGTATGTCACCGCGCAGTTCGAGAATGCGTGGGAAAGCCGCGTCGAGGGCCAGTTCGACGGTAACTGGAAGCTGGCGGACGAAGGGCTGGTGTCGATATCGGGCGGTGCCAAGGTCGAGGCGTCGAAGCGCTATTCGAACAGCCTGGGGGACGACGGCGCGCTGCAGTATTTCTTCCCGCTGGCGAACGGCGCCAACTCGCCGCGCTATGCCGCGACGGGCCCCAGCGTTGCGGACACGCCGGGGACGGTGCTGAACGGGTTCATGCACAACGGCGCGCAGGTGCCGATCAAGCTGCTCGACACCGCCTATATCGAGGAGCAGGTGCGCCGGCTGTCGCTGTCGAAGCTGCCGGGGGTGAACCCCGATCTGTTCAACGAGAACCGGCTGGACGGCAGGGAACAGCGCATCGGCGCCTATGTGCTCGCCAACCTGAAGTTCGGCGACCTCTCGGTGATCCCCGGCGTGCGCTACGAGTATAACCGGTTCGAGGGGACGTATTTCCAGGACCAGGGGACGGCGCGCGCGTTCGTCACCAGCGCGCGCGATTACGACCAGTGGCTGCCCAGCGTGATCGCGTCGCTTCGCCCCGACGACCGGACGGTGTATCGCGCCTCGGTCCGCAAGAGCTATTCGCGGCCGGCGTTCGACCTGCTGCTGGGGCCGACCGAGATCGGGCGCAACGATTCGGGGCAGATCGACTCCGTGTTCATCCCGAACCCCGATCTCGACGCGGTGGAATCGTGGAATTTCGACGCCTCGGTCGAGCATAAGGGCGAGGGCACCGACTTCTTCTCGCTGGGCCTCTACTACAAGCGGCTGAACCACGTGCTGTTCGCGACGGGGACGACCAATGCCGGCGGCGACCTGAACGTGTGGTCGCCCGCGACGCCGACGTCGGTCGACGGGGTCGAGGTGTCGACGCTCGACACCAGCGCCAAGGGCAAGGTTTACGGCGTCGAGGCGGCGGCGCGGTACAGCATCAAGGGGTTGCCGGGGGTGTTCGACGGGCTGGGGCTGGGCGGCAACGTCACCGTCCAGCGCGCGACGGCGCGGGTGCTGGTCAACGGCCAGATGCGCGACCAGCGGCTGACGCAGGCGCCGCGGCTGATGTACAATGCCGAGCTGTTCTACACGCGCGGCGGCGTCTCGGCAGCGGTGAACTACAACTACACTGGCGACCGGTTGTACGACCTGCGCTCGAGCCGGCCGGACACCTATATCCAGCCGGTAGCGAAGATGAATGCGGTGCTGTCCTATGCCTTCGCCAACGGGCTGGCGCTGGGCGTCTCGGTCGAGAACGTGCTCGACGCGCACAACTACTGGGCGACGACGAGCGAGCGGCAGGCGTATCTGTCGAACGATCGCAAGGGCGGCTATGTCGAGACCGGACGCGTGTACATGCTGAACGTCGCGTACAAGTTCTGATGCAGCGCAGGCGCGCGCGTCCCGGCCGGGACGCGCGCGCCTGTCTTCAGCAGCGCGCGGTGACGGGGTCGCAGCGTGCGAAGGCGCCGCCGGGCAGCGCGGCGCGATAGCGGTAGCCGACCGGATCGGGGATGCCGTCATAGGCGTCGGTGCTGATCCACTGCGCACCCGACGCGATCGCGGCGTCGAGCCGGCGGCGGTCGCCCGCGCGGACCTCCGCCATCCCGGCATCGGCGCGGGTGCGCACGAGGAACCCGGCGCCGACGAGGCGGCGGATGCGCGCGCCCTCGGCGACGGGATCCTGGATGTTGAAGACCGCGGCCTCCGGCGCGCTCTCGTCGTAGAAGCCGAACATCGCGCGGCCCGCCAGCGAGGGGTGGTCCGCGCGATACGCCTCCTCGTGCGCGGCCGAGCCGTCGAGGACAAACAGGAAGCGGCCTGCGGCGTGCGCGAGCGACGGCCAGCGATGGGCGCGGACGGCGGCGCGCAGGGTGGAGGCGGCTCCGCGGACCGCGTCGGGTTCGATCAGGCGGTCGCGGCCGATTACGCTGCGGATGTCGCTATCGAGCGCGTCGAGCGCGGCGGCGTCGAACCGCGCGCCGCCCGCGTCCCCCGAGTTGACGAGGACGATCACCGGGGTGTGCGCCGCGTGCGCGTCCGACCAGCGGCGCAGGACGGCGAGGCAGGCGCGGAACGTCGGGCAGTGCGTCTCGGTGTCGAGGCCGGGGATGTGGACGACCTTCGCGCCGGGCGCCGCCATCGCGGCGCGGGTGTCGCGATCGGCGGGGGGGGCATAGGGCGCGGCATAGGCGCCGCCGCGGGGGTCGGGCGCGACGTCGAGCTCGATCTGGCGCAGACCGAGCGCGAGCTGGGTTTCGAGCGGGGGATGGCCATAGGCGAGCGTGGGCCATTCGGCGGGCACCGCGGCGGCGATCCGTGCGCGCGCGGCGGGCGAGGGATAGGGCCGGTAGCTGTTGTGCGAGCCGAGCAGCTGGACCTGGTCGAGCCGCAGGGTCGGCGGCACCGTCGCCGAGGTGGCGAGCAGCGCGAGGAGTGCGATCGTGCGCCTCATGCCGCACCGCCCAGCGCGGGGTCGCTGATGCCTGGCGCGCCGGTTTCCCAATGGCCCGCGAGCCAGTGGGTGGTGTCGCCGGTGGTGACGGTGATGTCGTACCAGCGATGCGCGGGCTGGGGCGCGAGCGCGATCGTCGCGCGGGCGTCCGCGGCGAGCGTGACGCGGTCGACCTCGGGGGCGGCATAGGCGGAGCGCAGCGCGAGCGTCACGGGCGCGGTGCCGCGGTTGCGCAGGCGCAGGATGGTGCGTCCGCGCTCGGACGCGGCGTGCGTCTCGATCCGCGCGGGGCCGGCGACGCTGCGGTGGAAGCCGTTGGGGCCGGTGACGACGAGCGGGCGCGGGGCTGGCCAGCGGTCCGCGAGGGTGCGTCCGGCGCCGACGGTGTAGTGGCGCGGGCTGCCGTCATCGGACGCGCCCGTGACGACGAACACCGCGCCTTGGGCACCGCGATTGTGGAAGGTGAGCGTGCGCGCGTCGCCTTCCCACGCCTGCACCACGTCGAGGTCGTAGGGCAGCGCGCGGGCGGGGCGGGTGCCGGGTTCCTGCCGTGCGGGGGGCGGGGTGGTCGCGACGACGGGCCTGGCCTGCCGGCACGCGACGTCGCTGGCGGCGACATAGCCGGTGGCGGCGGGGAGTGCCGCGAGCCACGCGGTGTCGCGGCGCGCCTCGGGCGACACCGCGAAGTCGAACAGCGAGGTCAGGTCGCCGCAGACGGTGCGCCGCCACGGGCTGATATTGGGTTCCATCACGCCGAAGCGCCTTTCGAGGAAGCGCAGCACCGAGGTGTGGTCGAACAGTTGCGAGTTCACCCAGCCGCCGCGCGTCCACGGCGACACGACGATCAGCGGCACGCGCACGCCGAGCCCGACCGGCTCGCCCGCATGCACCTCGCCGCGCAGCGCGACGGTGCTCGCGCCCATGCCGGGCAGCGTCGCGGGCAGCGGTGGTGGCATGTGATCGAAGAAGCCGTCATTCTCGTCATAGTTCAGGATGAACGCGGTCTTCGCCCACACCGCCGGGTTCGCCCCGAGCGCCGCGACCAGCGCGGCGGTGAGCGCCTGGCCATAGGCGGGCGGCGCGTCGGGATGTTCGGACATGTGGAACGGCGCGACGATCCACGACACCTGCGGCAGCCGGTCCGCCGCGACGTCGGCAGCGAAGGCGCGGACGAGGTGCTCGCCGCGCGACGCATCGGCATTCGCCGCGGTAGAGCCGGGCACCCAGGCGCGGGCGCGGGCATAGGCGGGCGAGGCGGGATCGAGCTTGCGGTACTCGGCGAAATAGCCGAGCGGGTTGTCCGAATAATTGTCGTATTCCTGATAGACGCGCCACGTCACCCCGGCGGCGTCGAGCCGCGCGGCATAAGGCGTCCAGCCGAGCCCCGCGCCGGCATCGTCCTTCGCCATGTCCGCGCCAGGGTTGGGATCGACGCCGTCGTTGGTGACGTTGAACGCGCCCTCACGCCCGACGGTCAGCCCGCTCGTCCCGGTCCAGTGATAGAGGCGGTTCGGCCCCGTAGGGCCGTGGACCGAGGCGTGATAGGCGTCGCCGATCGTGAACTGGTCCGCCAGCGCGTAATAGTAAGCGAGATCGTCGCGGGTCATGTAGCCCATCGCGAACGGGCCTTTCTCGGGCATCCACACGTCCCAGTTTCGCCAGCGCGCGTGGCTGCCCTTCCAGCTGTGGTCGAGCCCCTGCATGCAGCCCGCGCCGGTCGCGCGGGTGTCGAGCCGGAAGGGGCGGACGATCGCGCCGCCGTCCTTCGCGTCCTGCGCCTGCTCCCACACCGTGCGGCCCGAGGGCAGCATCGCGGGGCGCGGATCGCCGAACCCGCGGACGCCGCGCAACGTGCCGAAATAATGATCGAAGGCGCGGTTCTCCTGCATCAGGATCACGACATGCTGGACATCGGCGAGCGAGCCGCGCGGCGTGCGCGACGCGCGCGCGGTCGCCCCCGCGGCGGCGGACAAGGCGGTGCCGGCGACGAAGGCGCGGCGGTGGAGCGTGGGACCGGTCATCCTGCCCGCTTGCGGACGATTGATGACATCCATGTGTAAAATGCGGGATTGTTGACCGGATTGCGGCGACTGCTACGAGATCACCGCGAAAGGGAGAGGCCGCGAATGATGAAGCGCCAACGCCGGCAGGATGCGATCGTCGAACGCCTGGGCGCGGGCGAGGCGCACGGCATCACCGAACTGGCGGCGGCGCTGGGCGTGTCCGACGAGACGGTGCGGCGCGAGCTGCGCGTGCTGGAGGCGGACGGTACGGTGGTGCGCAGCCACGGTGCGGTGCGGCTGGCGCGCGTCGAGGTGGAGGGATCGTTCGCGACCCGTCTGCAACGCAATGCCGAGGCCAAGCAGCGGATCGCCGCCGCGGCCGTGCGATTCGTGGCGGACGGGCAGACGCTGTTCCTCGACGCCAGCACGACCGGGCATTACGTCGCACGGGCGCTCCGCGATCACCGCGAGCTGACCGTCGTCACCAACGCGGTGGGGATCGCGACCGAGCTGGGGGGGCGGGCGGGCAACCGCGTGCTGCTGGCGGGCGGCGAGCTGGATTACGACTATCGCGCCTGCTTCGACCCGACCGCGCTCGACTATCTGGCGCTGTTCACGCCGGCGCTGGCGATCCTGTCGGTCGAGTCGGTGCATCCCGATCATGGCTTCACCGACTATCATGTCGGCGAGGCGGCGGTGTGCCGACGGATGATCGCGCAATCGGCGCGGGTGCTGGTTGCCGCCGATGCGACCAAGTTCGGGCGCTACGGCACGATCCGGGTCGCCGGGTTCGACGCGGTCGATATCCTGGTGACCGACGCGACGCCCGACGACGATTATCGCACCGCGCTGGCGGGGATCGAGCTGGTCGTCGCCTGACGCCGCAGCAGCGGCAGCGCGACGAGCGCCCCCGCCCCCGCGAGCCCGACGTGGAGCAGCCAGAAACGCGGCGCGGGCATCGTGGCATAGGTGGCGCCGAGCCGCCCGACGACGAGATGCGCGACGAAGCCGTGGAGGTAGAAAACGCCCGCCATCAGCCCCCCGCGTCCGGGCGGCGCGGCGGCGGTGATGAGCGCTAGCGCGGCAGGCCACGCCAGCACGATGCCGATGTCGAGCAGCAGCACCGCCGCGACCGGCCCGACGAGCCCGAGCCGCTCGCCCGACAGCGCCAGCATCGCGGTGAGCGCATAGCCGGTGGCGACCGCGGCGCAGCCGAGCGCGAGCTTCGCTGCGGCGGGCGGCTCCCACCCGCGCCGCGCCAGCCGCGGCCAGCTCCACGTCCCCGCGACGACCAGCAGGATCGTGAACAGCCCGTCCGCCGTGGCGAACCACGCGGGCGGCACCGCGAAGCCGGCGACGCGCAGGTCGACCTGCGCGACCGCCCAGACGAGGAAGACATTGGTCAGCTGTTCGTAGGCGCTGAAGCACAGCGTGACCGAGACGACGGCGAGCGCTGCGCGGACGATGCTCGAGTTTGCCGGTAGCCCTTCGATCGCCATGGGGGTCGCGGTGCGCGTGGCGGGCACGGTGCGGAAGATCGCGAGCGCGACTACCATCCCCGCCGCCGCCGCGCCGAACGCATAGGGAAAGCCGGCGCGCGCGGCGAGCAGCCCGCAGACGAACGGGCCGAGCATCGCGCCGATGTTGAGGAAGCCGAGATAGATCAGGAAGGCGCGGTCGCGGCGCGGGTCGCCGCGCGGGTGCGCCGCGCCGACCTCCGCCGCGAGGTTGCCCTTCAGGCAACCGGTGCCGACGACGAGCAGCGCGAGGCCCGCGAGCAGCGCGGCGGGCCGGGTCAGGCAGACATGCCCCGCCGCCATCAGAACGCCGCCCGCGACGATGACCGCGCGCCGGGACCGCAGCCGGTCCGCGAGCAGCCCGCCGAACGGCAGGACGAAATAGGTCAGCGCGCCGTACAGGCCGTAGAGCTGCGAGGCGAAGGCGAGATCGCCGCGCGTGCCGGTCGCCGCCTCGATCGCGCGGCGCAGCGTCACCAGCCCTGCGACATGATCGATGCCGCCCGGCAGGACGACGGTGAGCAGGTAGAGCGTGAGCAGCGCCTTGACGCCGTGGAGCGAGAATCGCTCCCACGCTTCGGTCAGCGCAAGGCGGCCCAACGTGGAGGTGGGCGTGAAGGTGGGCGCGGTTTCCGTCATCGGCGACGCGGTTAGGCGCACAGTGTTGCAGTCCCGCGTCGGCCTTTCCCCTCGATGGCGTCGCGCCGTTGCGCCCGCCCGGTCGGTCCGATCCGATCCGACGCGGTCAGCGCGACGCCCGATGGCGGGCCAGCAGCGCCCGGATCTCGTCGCCCAGCGCCATCGGGTCGAAGGGCTTCACGATCACCCCGATCGCGTCCGAGGCGGCGAAGCGCGCGCGATCGGCCAGCCGGCCGCGTGCGGTCAGGAAGATTACCGGCAGGCCCGCGGTCGCGGCATCGGCGCGCAGCGCGGCCAGCAGGGTCGGGCCGTCCATCCCCGGCATCATGACGTCGAGTACCGCGACGTCCGGCGACGGCCCACCCGCCAGACGCTCCAGCGCATCCGTCCCGCCATCCGCCACCGTCAGCGCGATCGTCGGATCGATCGACAGCGCGATCGACACGATCGTCCGGATGTCGGGATCGTCGTCGACATACAGGATCCGAAGCTGCGTCATGCCGGATCGCGCTTCGGGGGCGGGGCGTCCGCGCCGTCACCGACGCGCGCATCGCGGAGGATCGGGAGCGCGAACGCGAAGCGCGTGCCGCCGCCCGGACGATCCTCGAACCAGATCGTGCCGCCATGGCGCTCCACGATCTCCCGCGAGATCGCCAGGCCCAACCCGGTGCCGCCGCTATCTCGCGCAGCGCGTGCGAACCGGGTGAAGACGCGGTCACGAAAGGCGGCCGGAACGCCCGGTCCACGATCGTCGACGTACAGCGTGGCCCGCGATCCGGCGATCGATATCCCGACCTCTACCGTGGTGCCAGACGGTGCGGCGTGGATGGCGTTGGCAGCCAGATTGACGACGACCTGGACCAGACGATCGGCGTCGCCCGAGACGATCACCGGATCGCCAGCGCACGAACAGGCCAGCGTCACGCCGTGCAGGCGCGCCAGTCCCTCGTCGTCGAGGCATCCCTGATCGAGGACCATGCGCAGGTCGATCGGCAGAAGTGCGATCGCGAAGCTCCCCGATTCGATCTGGTCGAGGTCGAGCACGTCGCTCACCAGCCGGACGAGGCGGCGGCTGCTCGCCTCCGCGATCGCCACCAGGCGTGCGGCGACCGGCGGGATCGGCCCGGTGGCGCCTGCGCTCAGCAATCCGAGCGAACCGACGATCGATGTCAACGGTGCCCGCAGTTCGTGGCTGACCGTCGCCACCAGCTCGTCCTTCGCGCGTTCGATCCGCTTGCGCTCGGAGATGTCGTGGATCGAGACGACGAACAGGTCGCGGCCTCCCGCCTGCATCGCCCCGACCGCGACGTCGGCCGCGATCGCGTGGCCATCGCGGAGCCGGATCGTCTGGTCCGGAAACGATGCCTCGCGGAGCACCCGGATGCGATCGATCCACGCGGCGACGGCACCCGCCGGCCGATCGACGAGCGTCGCGAGGTTGCGACCCCGAAGCTCTTCCGGCTGATAGCCCAGGACCCGCGTCGCCGCAGCATTGGCCGTCTCGACGATCCCGTCGGTGTCGAGGATCAGGACCGCATCGACCGTGGTGTCCAGGATCTTCGCATGTCGCCCGGCGGCCTCGAATGCCTCGACCAGCGCGGCATGCCGCGACCGTCGCAGGTGCCAGACGAGCAGGAGGGTCACGAACAGGGCGCCGACGAAAACCGCGGCGACGGCGACGACGAGGCGGTTCAGCCACGCGCGATCGGCAAGGAAGGCTGCGGTCCGGTCCTGCGACTGGCGTTCCTCGGCGTCGATCATCGCGCCGATCGTGGCGCGCAAGCGGTCCATCACCGGGTTCGCGACACCGGCCAGCGTACGGTGGCGCGCGGCGGCGGGATCGCTGGCATGCAGCGCGATCGTGCGGTCGAGATCGGCGAACCGGCGCGCGGTGAGGCGACGGATCGCGGGCAGGTAGCCGCGCGGTACGTCCGGGTCGTTTGCCGCGCCCGTGGCAGCGAGCTGGCGACGGATCGCCTCGCGAGCGGGCCGGTATGGTTCGAGCGCGGCGGGGTCCGCGGTCAGCGCGAGGTTGCGGACGGCGGCTTCCGCATCCTCCAGGCGTGACAGCAGCATGATCTGATCGATCCGGCGGACATAGGATCGGGCCGCCTGTTCGCGCAGCGCCTCGGACTGCCGGTACTCGCGGTTCACCCACAGGCCCAGCCCCGCCAGCAGCGCCGGAACGCACAGTGCGGCGATCACGAACCGGACGACCGACGGAGGCCGCAACATCAGCGCCGCGCCTCCGTAGGGCGGGGTCACGGCGACGTCGGACTCGTCAGGGGCTGGTTTGACGACTGTCCCATCAGCGGCTGGACGGCGAGCAGTGCCCGGGCGCGGTTCCTCACCCCCATCTTGCGATAGATCGCGGTGAGGTGCGCCTTGATCGTCGCTTCGGTCACGTCGAGCGCGCGCGCGATCTCCTTGTTCGAGCGGCCGTCCGCCAGCGCGAGAAGGACTCCGCGCTGCGCCGCCGACAAGGTGCCGATCCGCGCGCGCGCGGCTTCCACCGAGGGCGAGGCGACCGCGCTGTCGGGAAAGCAGGTTCCGCCCTGGTCGATCGTACGCAGGCGGGTGGCGATCATGTCGAGCGGCAGGCTCTTGAACAGATATCCCGCAGCGCCGAGCGCCTTGGCCGCATCGATCAGCGAAGGATCCTCGCGCGCGGAAACGATGACGATCGGCGCCGCCGGATCGAGCGCCTGAAGCGCGAGCAGGCCCGAATAGCCGTGCGCGTCAGGCAGCTGGAAATCGAGCAGGATCATGCGGAAACCCTCGCGCGTCCGAACCGGCGACGCCCGAACCTGCGAGATAGCCTCGCCGATGGAACCGACGCCGATCGTGGTGCTGCCCTGAAGCGCGGCACGAGCGGCGAGCGACAACCCCTCACGCGCGAGGGGATGATCGTCTGCGACCATGACGCGACCGCCCGCTTTCACTGATAGGTCCCTGTGTTTCCCCGCCTCTCGGGATGTATCGTCCACAATCTATCTTTCCTTGCAACGTTCCTATGTCGAGGGTGTTCGCCTCGGTTATGGATATTTCTCCAGATAATGTGAGCGAGCGGCCCCATGTCCTGGTGGTCGACGACACCGCGCTCCACCGTCAGTTCGCCACGACCGTACTGGAGGCCGCAGGGTGGCAGGTATCGACCGCGGCGGACGGAGCGGCGGCGCTGGCGGCACTCGCGCGCGGGCCGTCGCTGGTGCTGATGGACCTGCACATCGAGGGGATGAGCGGGGTCGAGATCGCAGCCGCGATCCGCCAGCGCGACGCCGCCGCGGCGGCGGTGACCATTCTGGCCTATACCACCACGCGCCTGACGAGTCCCGATATCCTGATCGCGCGCGGGTTCGACGGTTTCGTCGCCAAGCCGTGCACCCCGTCCGAACTGGTCGCGGCGGCGGCGCGCTGGAAGCCGGCGGGGGCAACGATCCTGGCACGGCTGGAAAGCAATCTGGGCGAGACGGCTATCCGTCGCGTCACCGCAGGGTTTCGCGACCTGCTGGTCGAGGCGCTCGCGACCCCTGCGAGCCAAGACGTGACGTCGGTCGCGCACCGGGTTGCTGGGCTGGCGGGGACGCTGGGGTTCGCGGCGGCGGGGCAGGCATGGCTGGCGGTATCGGAGGGGGTCGAATCGGCGATGCCCGATGCGCGGCGCGAGGCGCGCCGGGCGATCGCCGCGATCGATCGGCAATCCATGTCAGGCGATCCTACGACTTCGGTCTAATTCGAGAAGCTCCTGAAAAAACGGTAAGATTCCTTTTACCGGCACCCGCCGAAGCCATCCTCGTCAATCCGAACGAGGAGCCGAACACATGGTCAGATCCGCCGCCTTCCAGCATGCCGTCGCCATCGCGACGGCCGCCACCGCCTTCGCCGCGACGCCCGCGACCGCCGACAATGCGGTGGGCACGATCGGCGTTTCGCTCGTCGTCACCAGCGCGTGTGTCGTCAATGGCGCGCAACAGCTCCAGTCGAACCTGGGATCGATCGGCGACATCAATTTTCCCGACCAGCCTGGCATCTTCGGCAATGTCGACGGGCAGCTCGTCGGCTCGCTCGGCGCGTTGTCGGTGCTCTGCTCGCCCGGCGTCTCGCCGCAGCTGACGATCGGCGCGGGCGCGAACGACGCGGCGGGCAAGCGGCACATGATCTCGAGCGGCAACCTGCTCGACTATCGGCTGTTCCGCGATGCGCAGCGTACCAGCGAGTTGACGATCGGGAGCAACATCGCGCTTGGCACCGCGACCACCACGCCGTTCACCGTGCCGATCTACGCGCGCGTGACGACCGCGGGATCGGTGATCGCGGCGGGGCGGTATACCGATACCGTCCAGGTCACGCTGACCTGGTGAGGCTGCGATGCGGGTCCTCCCTGTCCTGATCGCCTGCGCGGTGTCCGCCGCGACGCCCGTGGGCGCGGAGACGACGCGGTCCTTCGAGGTGAGCGCGCGCGTGGTCGCGGGGTGCCTCGTCGCGACCGACGCCGGCGGGCACTGGGGCACGATCAACCTGGGCAGCGTGCCCGGCGTATCGGGCACCAGCGCGGAGGCGACGCTGGTTTCCACCGCAGGCGCGGGCGTTGCGATCGAATGCACGCCGGGGCTGGCGGCGTCGCTGTCGGCGGACGGGGGGGATCATGCGGAGGGCGAGGAGCGCTTCCTGATGCGCGGCGGCGGCGCGGCGACGATCCGGTATCGCCTGTACGCGAACGGCGCGACGACGCCCTGGGCGATCGCGAGCGGCGTGCCGCTGGTGTTCGGCACCGGGCGGACGCTCGTCCCGATCCGCGCGGTCGCGACGCTCGCGGGGCCGGCGGCCGGCACCTATACCGACACCGTCCGCGTCACGCTGAGCTGGTGATGACGCGCGCAAGCGGATCCACGATCATGCGACATCTCGCTTCCCTCGCGCTGCTGGCGTGCCTGCCCTCTGCGGCGGACGCCTCCGCGGTCGTCCTCTGGCCGGTCGATCCGATACTTCGCGCGGGCGAGCAGGCGACCGCCTTGTGGCTGGAGAACAAGGGCGATGCGCCGGTGACGCTGCAGGTGCGCACCTTCGCCTGGTCGCAGCCGCAGGGCGAGGACCGGCTCGACACGCAGGCGGCGGTGATCGCGAGCCCGCCGATCGCGACCGTGGCGCCGGGCGCGCGCCAGCTGGTGCGGATCATCCGCCGCGCGCCGGGCGCGGAGCCCGAGAGCGCGTACCGGCTGCTGATCGACGAACTTCCCGCGCCGCCGCCGACGACGCCCGATGCGACGCCGCAGGCGCGGCTGGCGGTGCAGATGCGCTATTCGGTGCCGCTGTTCGCCTATGCGGGGGTGCCGGGCGTGGCGCAGCTCGACGCGCAGATCGCGAACGGCGCGCAGGGGCGCGTGCTGACGATCCGCAACACCGGGGCGCTCCACGCGCGGCTGACCGACCTGCGGCTGGTGACGAACGGGCACGAGACGGTCGTGAAGGCGGGGCTGGCGGGTTATGTGCTGGCGGGGGCGACGGTGACGATCGCGCTGCCGGGCGAGGGGACGGGGACGGTGAAGGCCGGGGTGAACGGGATCGACCAGATCCTGGGCCCGGTCGTCTGATCGCGTGCGACCCGATGCGCGCGTTCCCCCTCGTCGCGGTGCTGCTGGCGTCGGCCGCGCATGCGGAGGCGCCGGTGACGGGACTCCCCGCAGGGCCTGCCGCGCTGTTCGTCGAGCTGGTAGTCAACGGGCAGGCGGGCGGCGCGATCGCCAGCGTGACACAGGAGGGCGAGCGGCTGCTGGTCGCCGCGGCGGACCTGCGCGCGGCGGGGATCGCGGTGCCGGGCGAAGGCGCGATCGACGTCGCGCACTTCGCCGCGATGCATACGACCTATGACGCGGCGGGCCAGCGGCTGCTGATCGACGTGCCCGCGGCGCTGCTGCCGCTGCGGCGGATCAGCGCGCCCGCGGAGGCGCCGCTGCTGCCGAGCGTCGATGTCGGCGCGCTGCTGAACTACGACGTGTACGTCCAGTCGTCGGGAGGCGAGACGAGCGCGTCGCTATGGACCGAGCAGCGTGCATTCGGCGCGTTCGGGACGATCGCCAACACCGGGATCGTCACCGCCGGAAGCACGGGGCGCGACGGCTATGTCCGGCTCGACACGCGCTATCAATGGACCGACGAGCGGCGCGCGCTGGAGCTGAATGCGGGCGACCTCATCACGCGCGCGCTGCCGTGGAGCACCGCGGTGCGGATCGGCGGGGTGCAGCTGTCGCGCAGCTTCGCGCTGCGCCCCGATCTCGTCACCGTGCCGCTGCCGAGCTTCGCGGGCGAGGCGGCGGTGCCGACCGGGGTGGACCTGTTCATCAACGGCTATCGCCAGACGCGCGCCGACGTCGCGTCGGGGCGGTTCGTGCTCGATTCGGTGCCGGTGGTGAACGGCGCGGGCGAGGCGCGGATCGTGACGACCGACGCGGTGGGGCGCCAGATCGCGACCGTCATCCCCTTCTATGTCGCGCCCGACCTGTTGCGGCCGGGGCTGACCGACTTCTCGGTCGAAGCCGGGGCGTTGCGGCGAAACTACGGGCTGGCGAGCTTCGACTATGGTCGCGCGGTGGCGTCGGCGTCGGTCCGGCACGGCATCGCGCAGACGCTGACGCTGTCGGGGCATGCCGAGGCGACCGACGGGATGGCCGGTATCGGCGTCGGTGCGGCGTGGGCGCCGGGACTGTGGGGCGCGCTGAGCGGTGCGGTGGTAATGAGCAGCGCGCCGGGCGCGAGCGGCACGCAGGTGACCGCGGGATACAGCTATGCCGGACGGCGCTTCTCGATCGGCGCGGAGCATGTCGAGCGCAGCGACGGCTTCACCGACCTGGGCGGCTATGATGTCGGGCGGTTTACCGGCAGCGTGCGCAGCGACCGGGTGAGCGTGAGCGTCCCGATCGAGGGCGTGGGCGCGTTCGGCGCGGGCTATATCGCGTCGCGACTGCGCAGCGGCGACAGCGTCCAGCTCGCCTCCGCCTCGTTCAGCCGGCCGCTGGGGCGGCGCGCCTCCGCGTTCGGCGCGGCGGATTATGATTTCGAGCGCGGCACGCTGAGCGCGCAGCTGCGCGTGGTGCTGCCGTTCGGGCGGACCGCGGTGGCGAGCGCGGGCGTGGCGCGCGAGGCGGACGGCGCGGTGCGGTTCCAGGCGAGCGTCGCGCGCGCGGTGCCGACATCGGGAGGGCTCGGCTATGCCGGCGACATCGCCTATACCACGCGGGGGCAGGCGATCGGCCAGGCGAGCGGAACGTGGCGCGGCGCGTCCGTCCAGATCGACGCGGGCGCGGCGAGCGCGGGGCGCGCGCAGACGCTGTGGGGCGGCGCATCGGGATCGGTCGCGCTGCTCGACGGGCGCGTGTTCGCGGCGAACGCGCTGCCGGGCGCGTTCGCGCTGGTGGCGACCGGGATGCCGGGGGTGCCGGTCTATTACGAGAACCAGCGGATCGGCGAGACGGGGGCGGGCGGACGGTTGTTCGTCGCCAACGTCGCGGCGCGGCATGCCAGCCGGTTCGCGATCGATCCCCTGGGGCTGCCGATCGGCGCCGAGGCGGCGGCGACCGAGGCGCGCACCGCGTTGCGCGCGGGCACCGGCGCGGTGGTGCGGCTGCCGGTACGCGTCCGGCACAGCGTGACCGCGCGCCTCGTCGATGCGGCCGGCGTGCCGATCGCGGCGGGATCGATCGCGATGCTCGGGGGCGGGCTGGGCGTGCCGATCGGGTGGGACGGGGTGGTGCTGGTCGAGGATGCCGCGGGGCCGGTCGACCTGACGGTGCGCACCGTGGCGGGCGCATGTCGCGCGACGCTCCCGCAAGCGGCGGTGGGCGCGATGGTGGATGTCGGAGATGTCGTATGTCGCTGATCCTGCGCGTGATCGCGCTGCTGGCGCTCGCGACGGTCGCGGTGCCTGCGCAGGCGGCGTGTACGCTTGCGACCGCGGTAAGCGCGGATCTGGGTACGCGTACCTCGTACGAGCTACGCGGCGGGATGGTGCCGACGGTGTCCGCGCCCCAGACGCTCGCATGCAGCGGATCGATCCTCAGCCTCGTCTCCACCGACTATGCGATCGCGACGACGACCAGCACGAACGCTTTCCAGCTGCGATCGCCGGCGGGACGGACGATCGCGTACCGGCTGTCGGCGGATGCGGCGGGCGCCTATGCGTTCACGCAGGGGGGCAGCATCAACTATCTCGATTCCACCCTGCTGGGGCTGCTCGGGATCCTGAACGGCAACGCGTTCGTGCCGACGATGTACGCGGCGGTGACGGGCGCGCCGAACGTACCCGCGGGAACTTATACCGACGTGGTGACGATCCAGTGGTCCTGGCAGATCTGCCGCGGCATCGGGCTGGGCGGGCTGTGCGTGCTGTCGGAGCGCAACAGCGGGACGACGACGCTGACGGTGTCGCTGACCGTGGCGAAGGATTGCCGGATCGCGGCCCCCGCGGTGGCGTTCGGCGCCGCGCCGCTCGCGCGGCAGTTCGCAAGCGTGACGCAGGCGGTAGCGGTCGACTGTACCGAGGGCACGGCGTTCACCGTCGCGTTCACCGGGGGATCGGCGGGAAACGCGCGGCCGTGGCGGCGGATGGCGGACGGCGCGGGACATGTTCTGCGCTACAATCTGTATCGCGCCGACGGGGTGACGATCTGGGACGAGAACAACCCGCTGGCCTCCGCCGCGGCGGGAACGGGCGCGACCACGCCGATGCTGTTCCACACCTATGTCGCGCGCGTCGATCCCGACCAGGCGACGCCACCGGCGGGGAGCTATACCGATACGGTGAGCGTGGTCGTGGGGTTCTAGACCGGATCGAGGGATCGTCCTGCACGTCACCCCGGAGCAGGTCGGCGGTGACGGCGTTGTCGGGGCGATCCCGTCTCAGGCAGGGCGGGAGGGCCGTCTTGCATCGGTCTCGTCAATCCGCGTACGGCGGTCGCGAAGCCGGGCGTCGATCCGGACGCGGCGGAGACGGGCATGACGGGGGGATTCGATCTTTCGGGGCGCGTGGCGCTGGTGACCGGCGCGTCGTCCGGCATCGGGCGCGGGTTCGCGCGGATGCTGGCGGCGGCGGGCGCGGCGGTGGTGGCCGGTGCGCGGCGGACCGCGATGCTCGACACGCTGGTCGCCGAGATCGCGGCCGGTGGCGGCCGCGCGCTCGCGGTGGCGATGGACGTCGCCGACGAAGCGTCGACGATCGCGGCCTTCGATGCCGCCGCGGACGCGTTCGGCGTGGTCGATACCGTCGTGGCGAATGCGGGGATGAGCGCGCCGGGCAGCGCGCTGGGGCTCGACGCCGATGCCCTCGACCGGGTGTTGGCGGTGAACGTGCGTGGCGTGTTCCTGACCGCGCGCGAGGGCGCGCGGCGGATGGTCGCGGCGGGGAGCGCGGATACCGGGCGGGGGCGCATCGTCCTGATCTCGTCGATCACCGGCGCGTGGGTTCCCGCCGGAACCGCCGCCTATGCCGCGAGCAAGGCCGCGGTGAACCAGATGGGCCGTGCGATGGCCAAGGACTGGGCGGGCAAGGGGATCAACGTCAACATCCTGGCGCCGGGCTACATGATGACCGACATGACCGACGATATGTGGGACCTGCCGATGGGCCGGAAGCTGCTGGCGCAGTTCCCGCGCGGCCGAGTGATGGGCGCCGGCGCGCTCGATCCGATGCTGGCGTATCTGTGTTCGGACGCGAGCGCGGAGGTGACGGGCTCCGTCTTCACGATCGACGACGGGCAGACCTTGTGAGCGGCGTCGTCATCGTCGGCGCGGGGCATGCGGGCGCGGCGTGCGCGATCGCGCTCCGGCAACAGGGCCATGCGGGCCCGATCACGATGCTGGGGGCGGAGCCCGAGCTGCCGTACGAACGCCCGCCGCTGTCGAAGGAGTATCTGGCGGGGTACAAGCCGTTCGAGCGGCTGCTGATCCGGCCCGCCGATTTCTGGGCGCAACGCGACGTGGCGATCGAACGCGATACCCGCGTCGTCGCGGTCGACCCGGTCGCGCACCGGGTGACCGCGGCGGACGGGCGGACGTTCGCCTATGCGCATCTCGTCTGGGCGACGGGGGGCGAGCCGCGGCGGCTGGCGTGCGACGGGCACGATCTGGCGGGCGTCCATACCGTTCGCACGCGCGCGGATGCGGACCGGATGCGCGCGGAGCTGGAAACCGCGACGCGCATCGTCGTGATCGGGGGCGGCTATATCGGGCTGGAAGCGGCGGCGGTGCTCGCCAAGTCCGGCAGGCAGGTGGTGCTGCTCGAGGCGCTCGACCGCGTGCTCGCGCGCGTCGCGGGGCCGGCGCTGTCGGCGTTCTTCGCGGACGAGCACCGCGCGCACGGGGTCGCGGTGCGGTTCGGAGCCGCGGTGGCCTGTCTCGAGGGCGAGGACCGCGTGACGGGGGTGCGGCTGGCGGATGGCACGGTGCTGGCGGCGGACATGGTCGTGGTCGGCGTCGGGATCGTGCCCGCGGTCGAGCCGCTGATCGCCGCGGGGGCTGCGGGGGGCAACGGGGTCGACGTCGATGCGCAGTGCCGCACCTCGCTGGCGGGCATATTCGCGATCGGCGACTGCGCGCGGCATGCGAACCGTTTCGCGGACGGGGCATGGGTACGGCTGGAATCAGTGCAGAACGCGAACGACCAGGCGGGCGTCGCGGCGCGCGCGATCTGCGGCGTCGAGACGGCGTACGACGCGGTGCCGTGGTTCTGGTCGAACCAGTATGACCTGAAGCTCCAGACGGTAGGATTGTCGACCGGGCACGACGCAGCGCTGGTGCGGGGCGATCCGGCGACGCGCAGCTTCTCGGTGGTGTATCTGAAGGGCGGGCGGGTGATCGCGCTCGACTGCGTCAACGCGGTCAAGGATTACGTCCAGGGGCGCAAGCTGGTCGAGGCGGGGCTGGTCGCGGATCCGGCGGTGCTCGCCGACGCGACGGTTCCGTTGAAGACAATGGTGGGATAGGCAGGGTGGCATGACCACCAGACCCCCGATCGGCCCGGCGACGCGGCTGTGCATGTCGCTGGCGGCACGGCCGGGAACGTTCGGATCGCGCTTCCACAACCGGCTCTACGACCTGCTCGGGCTCGACTATGTCTACAAGGCGTTCACGACGACCAACCTGGCGGGCGCGATCGGCGGCATCCGCGCGCTGGGCGTGCGCGGGTGTGCGGTGTCGATGCCGTTCAAGGAAGCGGTGATCCCGATGCTCGACGGGCTCGCGGGATCGGCGGCGGCGATCGACAGCGTCAACACGATCGTCAACGACGCCAACGAACATGGGGGCGTGCTGACCGGGCACAACACCGACTACAGCGCGGTGCGGACGTTGCTCGACGAGGCGGCGGTCGACCCGGCACTCGCGTTCGTGCTGCGCGGATCGGGCGGGATGGCGAAGGCGGTGGCGGCGGCGCTGCGCGACCGGGGGCACCGCGCGGGCACGATCGTCGCGCGCAATGCGGAGGCCGGGCGCGCGCTGGCGGACGCCTGTGGATTCGCGTGGGCGGCGGAGGTCGGCGATCTGGTCGCGCCGGTGCTGGTCAACGTGACGCCGCTGGGGATGCGCGGCGACCAGGCGGAGACGCTGGCGTTCCCGGAGGCGGCGATCGCGGCATGCGCGGTGGCGGTCGACGTGGTCGCGATCCCGGCGGAGACGCCGTTCCTGAAGGCGGCGCGGGCGGCGGGGAAGCGGTGCGTGGCGGGGGATGCGATCGCGCTGCTCCAGTCGCTCGAGCAGTTCGTGCTGTATACCGGGGTGACCCCGGACGCGGCACAGGTGGCGGACGCGGCGGCGTACGCGCGCGCAGGCTAGGTCCCGCGCGCATACGCCGCGCGATCCTCATGCGGTAGGTTCGACCGTCTCCTCGATCGCGTGCGTCGGGGCGTTGCGGGCGGCGCGGGCGTACCACAGAACGTAGAGGTAGCAGCCGAGCGGGACGATGAAAGCAAGCGAGCGCGCACCGTCGGTCGTCAGATAGGCGAACTGATCGATCACCGCGCCGTAGAGCACCGAGACGAACCCGCCGCCGCAGATCGCCATGCACATCAGCCCCGACGTCGCGGAGGCCGGCGCGGTCGAGCGCTCCAGCGTCAGCGTGAAGATCGTCGGGAACATGATCGAGTTGCACAGCCCCAGCAGCAACGCGGCGACGGCGGGAAGGAACCCCGTCGTCAGCGGTGCGACATGGCCGCCGGGCAGCGTGACCGTGCCGCCCAGCGGGGTCGCCGCCATGTCGAAGGTGCCGACGATGACGAGGCACAGCAGCGTCGCACCTGCGGCGACCAGCGTCAGCAGCGTCGTCGCCTTCACGTAGCGGAGCAGCACGCTGCCGCCGAACCGCCCGATCATCGCCAACAGCATGAACAGCGGCGCGACATAGCCCGCGACCTGCGCGGGGACGTCGAGGATCTGGCGCTGTTCGAGGAAGAAGATCATCCCCGAGATCACGCAGACCTCCGCGCCCACATAGAGGAAAATCGCGAGCGCGCCGAGATTGGCCCAGCGCGACCGCAGCGCCGACAGCGGCGATTCGACATGCGTGGCGAGCGCGGGCGCATGCGCGGCGATCGTCCGCCGCGCGAACACTACCGCGAGCGTGAAGATCGCGAGCACCACCGCGATCATCAGATAGACATGGGTGACGAAGCCGAGGCTGTCGGCCTTGAGCGCCGGCGTCAGCACCGCGTTCGGCGTGAACAGGTCGCCGCGCAGCAGATAGGCCGCGCCGAACGTGCCGCCGACATAGGCGCCGAGCGAATTGAACGCCTGGCTGAGGTTGAGCCGGAAATGCGATCCGCTGGGACTGCCCATCGACGCGATCAGCGGGTTGGCCGCGACCTGGAGCAGCGTGATTCCCGACGCCGCGACGAACAGCCCCAGCAGCACGGTGACGAAGCTGTTGGTGTAGGTCGTCGACCAGGCAACGAGACAACCCGCGACGACGCCCATCAGCCCGAGCACGATCGAATTGGCATAGCCGCGGCGCGACAGATACCAGGCCGAGGGGATCGACATCACGCCGTACGCGATGAAGAAGGCGAACTGGTTCAGCTGCGCCTCGAAATCGGTGAGCGTGTAGATCACCTTCATGCTCTTCACGAGCGGATCGATCAGGTTGGTGACGAACGCCCAGATGAAGAACAGCGCAGTCACATAGACCAGCGCGAGGATCACGCCCGCGCGCCTGCCCTGCGGCGCCGTCGGCGATCCCGCCACCGGTTGCGTTCCCATCGGTCCTGCCATCACCCTCGTCCCCTGACCTGTTAGTCTGCTGGCGCCACCGGTATCGCAGGACCCGTCTTGCGCCAACTGTATTTGTCTGACTATATGGAGAAAGAGGATCCGGTCAATGCCGGATGGCCGCGGCGGACGTTCCGATGCGGGGCGTGGTGTTCGGGAGAGAGGGTGTGATGACCGGTCGAACGACGCTGGCGCTGGCGCTTGGACTGGCGGGGTTCGCGCTTGCCGATCCTGCGATGGCGGCGACCGCGCAGCGCGCACCCGCGGGCACGTCGCCCGACGGCACCGCGATCGAGGCGATCACGCTGACGGGCGCGAACCGGGTGAACGCGACGATCCTGAGCTATGGCGCGACGCTCCAGTCGCTGTCCGGGCCCGATCGTGCGGGCAAGGTGGCGGACGTACTGCTCGGTTTCGACACCGCGAAGGACTATGTCGAGAAGCCCAATTATCTCGGGGTGACGGTGGGGCGCTATGCCAACCGCATCGGCAAGGGGACGTTCGCGCTCGACGGCACGCGCTACACGCTGGCGCTCAACGACAAGGGCAATTCGCTGCACGGCGGGACGGTCGGGTTCGACAAGCGCAACTGGCGCGTGGTATCGGTGGATCCCGGTGGCGCAGGGCGTGCGGCGGGCGTCGTGCTGGCGCTGACCAGTGCGGACGGGGACCAGGGCTATCCCGGCACGTTCGAGACGCGCGTGACCTATATGCTCGACGACAAGGGCGCGCTGACGATCCGGTTCGAGGGGACGACCGACAAGCCGACGATCGTCAACATGACGAACCACGCGATCTTCAACCTGGCTGGCGAGGGCGCGGCGCCCGGCGTGCTGGCGCACCGGCTGACGATCCCGGCGAAGGCGATCACCCCGGTCGACGCGACGCTGATCCCGACCGGCGCGTTGCGCCCGGTCGCGGGGACGGTGTTCGACTTCCGCAAGGCCCGCACGATCGGCGAGGGCGTGCGCGACGGGCGCGATCCGCAGATCGTGTTCGGTCGCGGCTACGACCATAATTTTGCGCTCGACAAGGGGTTGACCGCGACGCCGCAGCTGGCGGCGCGGCTGGAGGATCCCGCCTCGGGCCGGGTGCTGGACGTCGCGACGACCGAGCCGGGGGTGCAGGTGTATACCGGCAACTTCCTCGACGGCACGGTGACGGGCAAGCAGGGGCATCTGTACCGGATGGGCGACGGCATCGCGCTGGAACCGCAGAAATTCCCGGATTCCCCCAACAAGCCCGCCTTCGTTTCCGCCCGGGTCGATCCGGGCAAGCCCTATGTCCACACGATGATCTACACGCTTTCGGTGAGCCGCTGACCATGACGACGACGACCAACGCCCCCAAGCTGCGCAGCCGTGCGTGGTTCGACAATCCCGACAATATCGACATGACCGCGCTCTATCTGGAGCGCTACCTGAACTTCGGGCTGAGCCTAGAGGAGCTCCAGTCGGGCAGGCCGATCATCGGGATCGCACAGACCGGCAGCGACCTGTCCCCATGCAACCGCCACCACCTGGTGCTCGCCGAACGGCTGCGCGAAGGCATCCGCGAGATGGGCGGGATCGCGCTGGAGTTCCCGGTGCATCCGATCCAGGAGACGGGCAAGCGGCCGACCGCGGGGCTCGATCGCAACCTGGCCTATATGGGCCTCGTCGAGGTGCTGTACGGCTATCCGCTCGACGGCGTTGTGCTGACGATCGGATGCGACAAGACGACGCCGGCGTGCCTGATGGCCGCGGCGACCGTCAACATCCCCGCGATCGCGCTGTCGGTCGGGCCGATGCTCAACGGCTGGCACAAGGGCGAGCGCACCGGATCGGGCACGATCGTGTGGAAGGCGCGCCAGATGCTGGCGGCGGGCGAGATCGACGATGCGGAGTTCATCCGCCTCGTCGCGTCGTCGGCGCCGTCGACGGGCTATTGCAACACGATGGGCACCGCCTCGACCATGAACTCGCTGTGCGAGGCGCTGGGCATGTCGCTGCCGGGCTCCGCCGCGATCCCCGCGCCGTATCGCGACCGGCAGGAGGTGGCGTATCGCACCGGTCGCCGGATCGCCGAGATGGTGGCGGAGGACCTGAAACCCTCCGACATTCTGACGAAGGACGCGTTTCACAACGCGATCAAGGTCAATTCCGCGATCGGCGGATCGACCAACGCGCCGATCCACCTTGCCGCGATCGCGCGCCACATCGGCGTCGACCTGCCGATCAAGGACTGGGAGACCGAGGGGCACAAGGTGCCGCTGCTCGTCAATCTCCAGCCCGCGGGCGAGTATCTGGGTGAGGACTTCTATCGTGCGGGCGGCGTGCCGGCGGTGGTCAACCAGCTGATGGAACAGGGATTGATCGCGGAAGGCGCGGGCACCGTCAACGGGCGGACGATGGGCGACAATTGCCGCGGCTGGGCCATCGAGGACGAGAAGGTGATCCGGCCGTTCGCGACGCCGCTGGTCGAGGATGCGGGCTTCATCGTGCTGTCGGGCAATCTGTTCGACGCGGCGGTGATGAAGACCAGCGTGATCTCGCCGGAGTTTCGCGAGCGGTATCTGTCGACACCGGGCGACCTCGACGCGTTCGAGGGGCCGGCGGTGGTGTTCGACGGGCCGGAGGATTATCACGCGCGGATCGACGATCCGGCGACGGGGATCACGACCGAGACGCTGCTGTTCATGCGCGGCGCGGGGCCGATCGGCTATCCGGGCGCGGCGGAAGTCGTCAACATGCGGCCGCCGGCGTATCTCATCACCGAAGGCGTCCACGCGCTGCCGTGCATCGGCGACGGGCGGCAATCGGGCACGTCGGGCAGCCCCTCGATCCTCAACGCCTCGCCCGAGGCGGCGGCGATGGGCGGGCTCGCGCTGCTCAGGACGGGCGACCGGGTGCGGATCGACCTCAACACCGCGACCGCCAACGTGCTGATCCCGGACGCGGAACTGGAGCAGCGGCGCGCGGACCTCGTCGCGGCGGGCGGGTTCAAATACCCGGCCTCGCAGACGCCGTGGCAGGAGATGCAGCGCTCGGTGGTCGGGCAGATGAACACCGGCGCGATCCTGGAAGGCGCGGAGAAGTACCAGCGGATCGCGCAGACGATGGGGTTGCCGCGGGACAACCACTGAGGCGCGCGCCGTATGTTATGGTCGTCACACCAGCGAAGGCCGGGGGTGTGGTGGTGTGGGCGCAGGGGGCTTGCGTCGTAGCGATCCCAGCTTTCGCTGGGATGACGATGTCGGCGCGGTCTGAGGCAGGTGGCTCCTACCCTCGTTCCGGCAGCTCCATATCCGCGAGCGCCAGCCGGAGCAGTTCCGCCATCGCGGTGCGGGCTGCGTCCGCATCGGCGGCCGCGATGGCGGTGTAGACGCGCTCGTGATCGGGAAGCGGATCGCGGGGGAGGGCGCGTCGGCGCTGCTTGAAGCGCGTCGTCCACTGGACCGCGGCGCCGACGGTGCTCGCCAGCGCGGCGAGCGGCTCGTTGCGCGAGGCGGCGAGGAGCGCGCGGTGGAAGCGCTGGTCCGCGGCCTGCCCCTCGGCATGCGCGAGCCCGTGGCGTTCCATCACGTCGAGCGCGGCGCGCATTTCCGCCAGGTCGCGGCGATCGCGGCGGCGCGCGGCGAAGGCGCAGGCCGCGGGCTCGATCACGCCGCGCAGTTCGAACAGGTCGAGGATGAAGGCGGGATCGGGCTCGCCCTCGAACGTCCAGGCAAGGACGTCGGGATCGAGGAGGTTCCAGCGATGGCGCGGGTTGACGCGGGTGCCCGCCTTGGGCCGGCTCTCGACCAGCCCCTTGGCGGACAGGATGCGGATCGCTTCGCGATAGGCGGAGCGCGAGATGCCGAGCGCCTCGCTCGCCTCGATCTCGCCGCCCAGCACATGGCCGGGGGGATGCGTGCCGCCGACGATCTCGATGCCGATCGCGCGCGCGATCGTGCCGTGGATCCGGGGAGATACGCTACGCTCGTCGGCCAAATCCGTCTCCCTGTGCGGCGAGGCTATCGCACGCGCCGCACAGGGGGAAGCCCGGCCGCGCGGATCACAGCGCCCTGACGGTAACCGGCGCGGCCGGGGCGATCGCCAGCGGGTTGCGTACCGGGCGGGTGAAGGGCGCGGCCGAAACCTCGAACACGTCGCCCGGCTGCGTCGTCACGCCATCCGCGAACGACAGCGTCGCGGTGCCGAAGAAGTGGACATGGACGTCGCCCGGGCGACGGAAGACCGCGTTCTTGAAGTGGTGATGCTCGAGATTGGCGAGGCTGTGCGACATGTTCGCCTCACCCGAGACGAACGGCTTTTCCCACAGCAGCTGGCCGTCGCGCAGGATCCGGCTGGTGCCGCGAATGTCCTGCGGCAGCGCGCCGAGCAGGAGTTCGGGGCCGAGCGCGGCCTGGCGCAGCTTCGAATGCGCGAGCCACAGGTAATTGCCGCGCTCCGTGACGTGATCGGAGAATTCGTTGCCGAGCGCATGGCCGATCCGCACCGGGGTGCCGTCTTCGGCGATCAGGTAGATGCCCGCGATCTCGGGCTCCTCGCCGCCGTCGAGCGCGAAGGCGGGGCTGGCCAGCGCCTCGCCGGGGGCGACGAGGATGCTGCCGTCGCCCTTGTAGAACCATTCGGGCTGTGCGCCGACCGCGTCGCCTTCGGGCTTGCCGCCCTCGACGCCCATCAGGAACATCTTCATCGAATCGGTCGGCGCGGGGTTTTCGGTCGCGGCGCGGTGCATCTTGTCGCGCCCCTCGGCCGAGCCGAGATGCGTGAGGCCGGTGCCGCTGACGACGAGATGCGCCGAATCGGCATGGTCGATCGGCGCAAGCAGGCGGACCGCATCGAGATCGATCGCGTCGCCCAGCCGCGCCGCGGCATGCGCGGCGAGCGTCTCGCCCGCCGCGAGCGCGGCGTGCGCGAGCGCCAGCGTGGTGACGGCGCCGGTCACGCGGCGCGCGCTGCCGTCCGCGGCGATCGCGGCGACGCCGCGCGCGCCGTCGTCGAACTGGACGAGGCTGAGGACCGCGCTCACCGGGGCGAGCCTTCGCGCTTGCCGTCGATGCGGCGGGCGATGCCCCACGCGTTGTCGTCGCGGATCGCGGGCGGCAGCAGCGCGGTGCTCAGGTTCTGGAAGCAGACCGGGCGCAGGAAGCGCTCGATCGCGGCGGTGCCGACCGAGGTGGTGCGCCCGTCGCTCGTCGACGGGAACGGCCCGCCATGCACCATCGCGTGCGCGACCTCGACGCCGGTCGGCCACCCATTGGCGAGGATCCGCCCGACGCGCTGTGCGAGGACGGGGACGAGCGCGGCGGCGTCTGCCTCGTCGGCCGGATCGAGCTGGAGCGTCGCGGTGAGCTGGCCCTCGAGCTGCGCGACGACCCGCGTCAGCTCCGCCATGTCGGCGCAGCGAACGACGATCGACGACGAGCCGAACACCTCGTGGCCGAGCATCTTGTCCGCGAGGAAGCGCTGCGCATCCGTCTCGAACAGCGCGCCGACCGCCTGGTTGACGCCCTCGCCGACGGTGCCGCGCGCGACGGTCTTGACCGCCTCGTGCGTGGCGAGCGCGTCGACGCCCTTCTCGTAGCTGGCGTGGATGCCCGGCGACAGCATCGTGAGCGGCTGCGTCTTCGCCAGCGCGTCACCCGCGGCGGCGACGAACGCGTCGAGCGCGGGGGAGGCGACCGCGAGGACGAGGCCCGGATTGGTGCAGAACTGCCCCGCGCCCATCGTCAGCGACTGGACATAGGCGTCCGCCATCGCGGTCCCGCGCGCTTCGAGCGCGGCGGGGAAGAGGATGACGGGGTTGATGCTCGACATCTCGGCATAGACCGGGATCGGCTCGGCGCGCTTCGCCGCGATCGCGACGAGCGCGAGGCCGCCGCCGCGCGAGCCGGTGAAGCCGACCGCCTTGACGCGGCTGTCGGCGACCAGCGCCTCGCCCAGCGCGTTCGTCTCGCCGGGCAGGTACGAGAAGACGCCTGCGGGCAGCCCGGCCTTGTCGACCGCGGACCGGATCGCGCGCGCGACCATCTCGCCGGTGCCCGGATGCGCGGGGTGGCCCTTGACGATGACGGGGCAGCCCGCCGCCAGCGCGGAGGCGGTGTCGCCGCCCGCGACCGAGAAGGCGAGCGGGAAGTTCGACGCGCCGAACACCGCGACCGGTCCGATCGCGAGGTTCACGCGGCGCAGGTCGGGACGCGGCAGCGGCGCGCGATCGGGCATCGCGGGATCGATCGTCGCGTCGAGAAAGTCGCCCTGGCGGACGACCGAGGCGAACAGCTTGAGCTGGCCGACGGTGCGGCCGCGCTCGCCCTCCAGCCGGGCGCGGGGGAGGCCGCTTTCGGCCATCGCGCGGACGATCAGGTCGTCGCCGATCGCGACGATCGCGTCGGCGATCCCCTCGAGGAACGCGGCGCGCGTCTCGAGATCGGTCGCAGCGTAGGCGCGGAAGGCGGCGTCGGCGAGCGCACAGGCGTCGGCGACCGCGTCGGCGCTTGCGGACGAGAAGTCGCCGGGCAGCGTGTCGCCGGTCGCGGGATCGATCGCGGCGAACCGCGTATCGGCCTGGCGCGTGTCCGCGCCGATGAGGATGGCACCGTCGATCATGGGAAGCCTTTCGGGGAATAACTCGGACATATTTACGGGCGCGGGCGCGCGGATGCAAGCTCGGGCTATGATCGAGCTGTGTCGCGGCGCACGCGATCCGCCGCTACACCCCCAGCGACAATTCGGTATCCTCCTGCGCGTGGCGGACGAGCGCGATCGTGGCGTCGCGCGCGGCGTCGGCGTCGGAATCGGCGATCGCCTCGAACAGCGCGCGGTGCTGCGGCATCGAATCGCGCGGGCGGCGCGCCTTGCGGTACTTGAAGATCGTGGTCCAGCGGACCGCCGCGCCGATGCTGCCCGCGAGGCTGACGAGCAGTTCGTTGCCCGTCGCCTCGAGGATGATGCTGTGGAACGCCTGGTCCGCGGCCTGCCCGACCGGGTCGGCGAGGCCGTGCTCGCCCATCTGTTCGAGCGCATGGCCCATCCGCGAGAGCTGGCGCGGGGTGCGCGAGAGCGCGGCGAGCTCGGCGGCGGCGGGCTCGACGATCAGGCGGAGCTGGAACAGGCTGTGGACGAAGCCCGCAGGCGGCTCGCCCTCGAACATCCACGCCAGCAGGTCGGGATCGAGCAGGTTCCATTCGGCGCGGTCGCGGATGCGGGTGCCGGCGCGCGGCTTGCTTTCGAGCAGGCCCTTGGCGGCGAGCATCCGCAGCGCCTCGCGCACCACGCTGCGCGAGATGCCGCGCTGGTCCGCCAGTTCGTGCTCGCCGGGCAGGATCGATCCGGGCGCGTGGCGGCCGGTCGCGATCGCGATGCCCAGCTCGCGTGCCAGGATCGTGTGGCCGGGGCCGCGCCGGGCTTCTGTCTCGTCCGCCAATGTCGCGCGCCTCCCGTTCGCGATGTCCTTGCGCCTATTCGTCGAACGTCGCCACCGTCTCGCGCCGGCCGCGCAGGAACGCGTCGGCGACGTGGCGCAGGGGGGCGATGTCGACGTCGCTGGTGCCGGCGTGGATGACGTCGGCGAAACGCGCGTAGAGCCCGGGATATTCGCCGTGCAGCCCGTCGTGGCGCGTCGGGGTCGAGCCGTCGGGAAGCGTCAGCGTCGCGCCGCCGTCGGCGAGGCGAAGCGTGCCTGCGTCGGTCTCGACGACGATGTCCCAGTGCTGCGGACCTTCCTGCCGCCAGTCGAAATCGGCGGCGATCGGCGTGCCCGCGGTATCGCGAAAGGCGAGGCGCGCGGCGATCGGCGCCTGGCGGTTGGCGGGCACGTCCAGCACCGCATCCTCGATGAAGAACGGGCGCGGCAGGATGTGGGTGACGATCGAGAGCGCGTTGATGCCGGGATCGAACACGCCGAACCCGCCCGCTTCCCAGATCCAGGCCTGCCCCGGATGCCAGACGCGGACGTCCTCGCGCCACGTCACCGTCACGCGGTGGATGTGACGATCGGCGAGCCATGCGCGCGCGGGCGCGACCCCGGCGGCGTAGCGCGAATGCCAGCTGGCGAAGAGCGATGCGCCGCTGTCCGCGGCGGCGGCCTCGAGCGTGGCGACCTCGGCGAGCGTCGCGCCGGGGGGCTTTTCGAGGAAGACGTGCCAGCCCTGCGCCAGCGCGGTCGCGGCGATCGCGCGGCGGACCTGCGGCGGGGTGCACAGCGCGACCGCGTCGAGCATCGGGCCGCGCTCGATCAACGCCTCGACCGTCGGGAAGAAGGGCAGCTCGCCGACCGGGCCGCCGTGGCGGCTGACGGTGGCGACGAGATCGAAATCGGGGTTGGCGGCGATCGCGGGCAGATGCTGGTCGTGCGCGATCTTGCCCATGCCGATGACGGCGAGGCGGATCGGCGCGGTCATGCGCGGAGGGCCTTCACATAGGCGGCGGCGTCGCGCGCGACGTCGGCGGCGGGCTTGCCGGGCCTGTAGAGGTTGGAGCCGAGGCCGTAGCCGTCCGCCCCGGCGGCGCGCCAGGTGGCGAGCGTTTCGGGTGTGACGCCGCCGACCGCGAGGACGCGCACGTCCTTCGGCAACACCGCGCGCTGCGCCTTGAGGAAGGCGGGGGTGGTGCCGTCGGCGGGAAACAGCTTGAGCCCGTGCGCGCCCGCGGCGAGCGCGGCGAACGCCTCGCTGGGCGTGAAATAGCCGGGCAGCGAGACGAGACCGGCGGCGACGGTCGCCGCGATCACGGAGGGGTCGGTGTTGGGCGAGACGATGAGCGTGCCGCCCGCGGCCTTCACCTCGTTCACCTGCGCGGCCGTCAGCACGGTGCCCGCGCCGATCATCGCGCGCGGGCCGACGCGGCGCGCCATCGCGGCGATGCTGGCATGCGGGTCGGGCGAGTTGAGCGGGACCTCGATCAGCGTGAAGCCCGCGTCGACCAGCGCGTCGGCGACGTCCTCCGCCTCCGCCGGGGTGATGCCGCGCAGGATCGCGACGAGCGGACAGGCGGCGAAGGCGGCGTGGAACCGCGCGACAGGATCGGTCAACGGATCAACTCCCGGATCTGGTGGATGCCCGCCAGGAAGGCGGCGTGGCTGTCGACGCGGACGGCGGTGCCGCCCAGCGCCGCGATGGCGGTGGCGTAGAGATCGGCGAGCGTGCCGTCGGCGAGGAGATGGACGGCTTCGTGCGCCACGCTCCGCGCGCCGACATCGGCACCGATCAGGATGCCGCTGGCGAAGGCGGCGGCGTCCTCGGCTCGCAGGCGGCCGAGCAGGACGCGCGCACGCACCTCGAACAGCGCGCCCGTCAGGTCGATCGCGCCCGCGCCGCGCGCGAGGCCGTCGCGGAAGGCGGGGCCATCGGCGACCGTGCCGCCGAGCATGCCGGCGAGGATGCCATGGTCGCGGAGAAGCGCGAACAGCTCGCCCGTCATCGCGGTGGCGACGTCGACGATCCGTGCGGCATCGGTGCGCACCCATTTGTTGTGGGTGCCGGGCTGGCAGAACAGCGCGGTATCGGGGGCGAGCCCCGCGGCGATCGCGCCGAGCACCTGCACCTCCTCGCCGCGCATCACGTCGGCGCGGGTGTCGGTCAGGAGCGACACGCCGGGGACGATCGCGAGGTTCTCATCCTCGATCCGCAGCACCGCGGCGGCGAGCGCGGCGGCGTCGGCGGGGGCGGACACGTACGGCGCCTCGCGCCAGCCGCGGGTCGAGCCGACCATGCCGGCCGCGATCGCGGGGAGCGCGCCGTAGCGTGCGCGCAAAGCGGCGAGCTCGCCGGGATACGCACCGGACGCGATCGACAGCACGCCGCGGTCGTCGCGCACGCTGTCGCTCACCGTGCCGTCCGCAGCGACCAGCCAGGCGCGGCGGTTGGTGGTGCCCCAGTCGATCGCGATATAGGCGTCGTTCACGGTCGCAGGTTCCGTTCGGGCATGACCTCTCCTCTTGCGAATGATTTGTAAGACAATATAGTCGCGCTCGCAAGCTGCGATGGGAGAGATCGATGGACGGGCGGATCGCGGGCCGGAGCGTATGTCGGATCGGGGCGACGCTGGGCGAGGGGCCGGTGTGGGACGCGCGCGACGCGTGCCTGTGGTTCGTCGACATCAAGCAGCGCCATGTCCATCGCTGGCGCCCGGGCGACGCGACGACGACGCGGTGGGACGCCCCCGGGCAGGTCGGCTGGGTACTGCCCGCGGACGACGGCGCGTTCCTCGCGGGGTTGCAGACGGGGGTCCACCGGTTCGATCCCGCGGACGGGCGTTTCACGCTGGTCGCCGATCCCGAGCCCGAGCGGCCGGGCAACCGGCTGAACGACGCGACCGTCGCGCCCGACGGTGCGGTGTGGCTGGGGACGATGGACGACGCGCATGTCGCCGCGACCGGACAGGTGCACCGGTTCCATCGCGGCAAGGTCAAGGCGAGCACGCTGGCACCGGTGCCGATCACCAACGGCCCCGCGATCGCGCCGGACGGCGCGACGTTGTACGCGGTCGATACGGTGGGCGGAGTGGTGCTCGCCGTGCCGCTGGACACCGTGGGCGTGCTCGGCGAACCGCGCGTGTTCGCGACGATCGACGCGGCGGACGGGAGCCCCGACGGTGCGACCGTCGATTCGGCGGGGCGCGTCTGGGTCGCGATCTGGGGTGGGAGCGAGGCGCGCTGCTATGCGCCCGATGGCGCGCTGGTGCGCCGTGTGCGGTTTCCCGCGACGCAGATCACGAAGGTGGCGTTCGGCGGGGCGGACCTGTGCACCGGCTATGCGACCAGCGCGTTGATCGGGCTGGGCGCGGAGGAGCGTGCCGCGCAACCGCAGGCGGGGGACGTGTTCGCGTTCCACACCGACGTGCCGGGGCTGGTGCTGCCGCTGGCGCGGATGGGGTAGCGGGACCCTGCCTCACCCCGGCTGTCGCTGGGGTGACGGATGGTGGTGTTACCCCTCCGCCGCCACCCGGATCGCGACCGCGGCAAGCTGGTCCGCGACGATGCCCCAGCCTTGCTCGAACCCCATCGCGCGGTGTTGCTCCATCGCCTCCGCGGTCCAGTGCCGGGCGGTCGCGGTATAGCGCGTCGCCTTTCCGTCCGAGCCATCGGGCTCGAAGGCATCGAGGCGGACCATGAACGGGCCCTGCGGGGTCCAGTCCGAACGGACCGCGTCGGTCGAGACGATCAGGCGTTCGGGGACCACCTCGAGGAACACGCCCTCCAGCGCATTCTCCTCGCCGTTCGGCCCGCGCATCACCATCGCGGAGCGACCGCCCGCGCGCAGGTCCTGCGCGATCAGCTCGGTCGTCCAGGGCGGCGGGGTGAACCATTCCGCCAGATGCCGCGTCCAGGCGCGCCAGACCGCGGCGACGGGGACGTCGATATCGCGGGTGACGCTGAGCTCGTACGGTTCGGTCATGCGGGGTCTCCGGCGCGCGCGCGCTCGATCGCGGCGATGTCGATCCTGGTCATCGTCATCATCGCCTGCATCGCGCGCCCGGCGGCGGCGCGATCGGGGTCGGCGAGCGCTTGGGTGAGCGCGCGCGGCACGATCTGCCACGACAGCCCGAAGCGGTCCCTGCACCAACTGCACGCGCTCTCGCTGCCGCCGCGGTCGACGATCGCGGACCAGTAGCGGTCGGTTTCCTCCTGCGTATCGGTATGGACCTGGAACGACACCGCGTCGGTGAAGGGCACGCCCGCGCCGCCGTTGAGCCCGAGGAACGAGAGGCCCAATATGGTGAACTCGACCGTCAGCGCGTCGCCCGCCTTGCCCGCGGGATAGTCGGCGGGCGCGCGGTGGACCGCGTCGACGCGGCTGTCGGGAAAGGTGGCGGCGTAGAAGCGCGCGGCCTCCTCGGCGTTGCCGTCGAACCAGAGGCAGGGAGTGATCCGGGCCATCGTCATGCGGCCGTTCGCGGCCCGACCAGGCCGATCTGCGCGCCCGACGGATCGGCGACGTTGGCGGAATAGTCTCCGCCGGGGATCTGGTCCGGCCCCTGGAGCAGCGTGCCGCGCTTCGCCTGCGCAGTCGCGATCGCGGCATCGATGTCGGCGACATGGACGTACCAGGTCCAGCGTGCGGGCGCGCCGGTGGTCGCGCTCGACATGACCGCACCCGGACGCGCCTCGCCCGCGCCGAGGAAGGTATAGTCGCCCATGTCCCCCATCGGCATCGCGCCTTGCTTCTCCCAGCCGAACAGCGCGCCGTAGAAGGCGAGCGCGCCATCGGGATCGGGGGTGGCGAGCTCGATCCAGACGCCGTGGCCGAGGCTGTCGGTGCCCGGCACCTGCCGGAACGCGGCGGAATCCTCGGGGCTCGATCCGGTCATCAGCACGAGCGTGACGCCTTGCGGATCGGTCGCGATCGCGAAGCGGCCGACATGGGGAATGTCCATCGGGCCGAAGACGATGGCGCCGCCCAGCCTAGTGACCTTCGCGGCGGCGGCGTCGACGTCCGACACGCCGAAATACACCGCCCAGCCGGGAAAGGCGGGGGCCTCGGGGGGCGGGGTCATCATGCCCGCGACGCCTTCGCCATCGGGCGCGCAGGCGATCAGGTAGCCGCCATGCTCCGCCATCGGCGAGGGGGCGATCGTCCAGCCCGCGACCGCGGCGTAGAAATCGCGTGCGACGTCGGCATCGGGGGTGCTCAGTTCGAACCACACGGGCGTGCCGTCGGGATTGGCCATCGTCCTGTCTCCCCTATGCGTCGAGCAGCGGCAGGAAGCCGCCGAACATCATGCGCTTGCCGTCGAACGGCGGGGGCCCCGCGTCCTTCATCGCGGGATCCTCCATGATCCGCGGCCAGCCCGCGTCGCGCACCGCCTTCGACGGCCACTCGACCCAGCCATAGACGGGCACTTCGCCGTCCTGGCGGTGGATCGCGCGGTTGAAGTCGGTGAGCGTGCCGTCGCGGACGTCGTCGCCATAGGCATCGACGACGCGCAGCGCGCCTGCCGCGAGGAACACCGGTGCGCAGGCCCGCGCGAAATCGCGATAGGCCGCCCTGTCGTCGGCGCGCGCCGGCAGCACGATGCCGTCGATATAACCGGTGTCGCGACCGTCGCCCGCTTCGTGCACCACGTCGAACCCCGCATAGATCATGCGCGCGCCGTCGAACGGCATGTCTTCGGCCATCGCGGCCATCCGCGGATCGTCCATCATCCGCTGGTTGGCGGCATTGCGCGTCGCCTTGTCGGGATATTCGAACCAGCTGAACAGGACGGTCTCGTCCTCCGTCGCCTGGACCGCGCCCCACAGATCGTTGACCGTCCCGCGCGGGACGTCGTCGCCCCACGCCTCGACGAAGCGCGTCGCGCCGAACTCGCGGACCAGCGCCGCGGCCGTCCGGGCATGCGCGAGATAGGCCTGTTTGTTGGCGGTCGGCACCGCGGTGAGGAAGCCTTCGACATAGGTCATCGCGTCTCTCCTTGTCTTTGCGCTTCCAGCCAGGCGGCGAATCCGGGCGGGGGCGCGCCGGTGAACCCCGCCATCTGCGCGTCGAGCGCGCGGGCGAACGCCGGACGCGCCTCGCCGCGCGCGACATACGACACCAGATCGGGCCACGCGTCGAGCATCCCGTTCGCCGATACGATGCGCAGCACCGAGACCATCAGCAGGTCGCCTGCGGTGAAGGCGTCGCCGTCGAGCCATGTCTGCCCGCCCAGCCGGCGCGACAGCTCCGCCAGCCGCTCGTCGATCCGCGCCATCACCGTGGGGAGCCGCGGCCTGGACCAGGGCTTGTCCGCCTCGAACAGCGTGGCGATCGCGTGATCCATGATCGGCGGCTCGACGGTGTTGAGCGCGGCGAACATCCATTCGCGCGCCCGCGACCGCCCGGCGGGATCGGCGGGGAGAAGGCCGGGGTGGGTTTCCGCTATGTGAAGGACGATCGCACCCGATTCGAACAGGATCAGCTCGCCCTCCTCATAGGTGGGAACCTGCCCGAACGGCTGGCGCGCGCGGTGGTCGTGCGCCTTCTGCTCGCCCTGCGACAGGTACAGCACGTCATAGGGCTGGCCGACCTCCTCGAGTGCCCAGCGCACGCGCAAATCGCGCACCTGCCCCTTCGCGAAATCGGGCACCCAGTCGAACGCGGTGATGATCGGACGCATGGGTCGTCTCCTCAGGCCGATGATCTTCAGGTCAGGCTCGGTGCGTGAAGCGCGAGGCCGGTAGCGGTGACCACGAACGCGATCACGCCGATCAGGATGCTGCGACAGGCGCGCATGTCACGCGACCGCCGACGTGGCGGTGGGATCCATGTGGAACGGCCCCCAGCCATGGCCGTCGGGATCCTCGAACGCGCGGCTGTACATGAAGCCCAGATCCTCCGGGTCATGAAGCTCGCGCCCGCCCGCGGCGAGCGCGGCCTGCGTGATCGCATCGACCTCCGCACGCGTATCGAACGACAGGGCGAGGAGCACGCCGCTCTGCGTGCGGGCATCGATGATGCGCTTTGCGGTGAAGGTCGCATAGAAGGCGTGATCGAGCAGCATGACGTGGATCGAGTCGGACCAGTTCATCGCGCTGGCCTTTTCGTTGGAGAAGGCGTCGTTCCTTGCGAACCCGACCGCCTCGTAGAAGGCGGTAGCCCTCGCAACGTCCATGACGGGCAGGTTGACGAAGATCATCCTGGGCATCGCGAAGATCTCCTTGGCGACTCGGTATTTGTGTTGGATGACGGCTTCGGTTATCAAAAGCAACTATGAAGTTAGAAAAAGTGACCAGTGGCGCCGGGCATGCGACGAAACGCTGGTATGACGACGCGTGCGGCACCGCGCTCGCGCTCGAGCTGGTCGGCGAGCGCTGGGCGCTGCTGGTGGTGCGCGAGCTGATGTTCGGCCCGCGGCGGTTCGGCGAGATCCGCGCGAACCTGGCCGGCATCAGCGCGAACGTGCTGACGCAGAGGCTGGAGGGTCTGGAGCGCGTCGGCATCCTCCTTCGCCGCAAGCTGCCCCCGCCCGCGAGCGTGCAGGTGTATGAACTGACGCGCTGGGGGTATGAGAGCGTGCCGATCTTCCAGGAGATGGGGCGCTGGGCGACGCGATCGTCGCGGCACGATCCGACGCTGCCCTTTTCGCCGGCGTCCGCGATGATGTCGCTGCAGACGATGGTCGCCAAGGATCGCGACGACTGGCGGGCGGCGATCGCGTTCCGGTTCGCCGATGACGCCTTCGTCGCGCGGCTGACGCGCGACGACCTGGCGATCGTGCGCGGCGAAACCGGCGCGGCCGACGTGACCTTCGCCTGCGATCCGACGACGCTGGCACGGATCGTCTACGTCAAATGGCCGTTCGCCGACGCCGAGGCGGCGGGGCTGTTGCGGATCGAGGGAGACCGGGCGATCGCGGCGCGGTTCGTGGCACTGTTCGCGCTGCCCGAGAAGATCGCGTGAACGAAACCGGCGCAGGGCGGTTGAGTCGGCAGCCACGCCTGGCCTAAGGCGTTGGACCAGACGCGAGGCCCCAAAGGCCTGAGGCCCAGACGCGAGGCAGTGCATGACCGAGATTTCGAACACCCAGCCAGACAGCCGTGAGACGACGATTCTCGACGCGCCGGACCAGATGAAGTCGGTGCGCGACCTGTTCGGGATCGACACCGACATGGAAGTGCCCGCGTTCAGCATCGCGGACGAGCGGGTGCCCGATCTGGACCCTGCCTATGTGTTCGATCCCGACACGACGCTGGCAGTGCTGGCGGGGTTCGCGCACAACCGGCGCGTGATGGTGCAGGGCTATCACGGCACCGGAAAATCGACGCATATCGAGCAGGTGGCGGCGCGGCTGAAATGGCCGTGCATCCGCATCAACCTCGATGCGCATATCAGCCGCATCGACCTGGTCGGGCGCGATGCGATCGTGCTGCGCGACGGCCAGCAGGTGACCGAGTTCCGCGAGGGGCTGCTGCCCTGGGCGCTCCAGACGCCGACCGCTTTGGTGTTCGACGAATATGACGCCGGGCGCCCCGACGTGATGTTCGTGATCCAGCGCGTGCTGGAGACGGAAGGGAAACTGACGCTGCTCGACCAGAACCGCGTGATCCGGCCGAGCCCGTGGTTCCGGCTGTTCGCGACCGCCAATACGGTGGGGCTGGGCGATACCAGCGGGCTGTACCACGGCACGCAGCAGATCAACCAGGGCCAGATGGACCGCTGGAACATCGTCGTCACGCTCAACTATCTGCCCGCCGCGACCGAGGCGCAGATCGTGCTGGCCAAGTCGGGCGAGTACGACAAGCCCGAGGGCAAGAAGACCGTCGAGAACATGGTCCGCGTCGCCGACCTGACGCGCAAGGGCTTCGTCAACGGCGACATCTCGACGGTGATGAGCCCGCGGACCGTCATCACCTGGGCGCAGAACGCGCTGATCTTCGGCGATGTCGGCTTCGCGTTCCGGCTGTCGTTCCTGAACAAGTGCGACGAGAACGAACGCCCGCTGGTCGCGGAATATTACCAGCGCGTGTTCGGCAAGGACCTGCCGGAGAGCGTGGTGGGGAAGGCTTGAGATGGGAGGAAGCGTTTCGCGTGGCGACCTTCAGAAGCTTAGTGAAGCAAAGATCGCGGACGCGACGTTGCTTTTCGATAACGATCGATGGGGAAATGCCTACTACCTTGCAGGATATGCCGTCGAGTTGGCTTTGAAGGCATGTGCCGCCAAGCAGATTTCCGCTGAGGCAATACCAGATAAGAAGTTTATCACGGCGCTATATACCCATGGATATGATAATCTGATTGGGCTCGCAGGTTTGAGGTCTGTTCTTCAAGAAAATCTTAGAAGCGACAGCATGTTCGCGTCCTGGTGGGGGATTGCTTCCGAATGGAACCCAGATTTTCGATACGAAGCCACGGACAAATCATCCGCTCATTTTTTGATTTCGGCGTTACAGGACCCGGATCACGGAGTAATGTCATGGATAAGGAAGTATTGGTAAGAGAAGGGCAGCGGCTCGTTGCTCTCTTAGATGCAACCGAAATAGCTCCGAACGGAGCAATGTGGGTATTCAGTTCGGATACCGATAGTTGGCGGCTGTGGATAATTCCCGCAGCAACGGTAAATAAGCAGGAATTTTATCGTATTGTCGCCGAAGTAATTGCTGCTCATAGTGGTGATATGCCATCACTGAACGTCGGATTGATCGAAATGAAAAGCGCTGATCATCCCGCGGTAAAGGGGGTTGGCGGTTTCTTGCGGATGGAGGGATTGGGGGCCGCCTCATTCACGAACAATCGCATGAATGGCTTTTTCCTTCCGGATGGCGTTGTTCTGCGAATGGCGATCTAGATCAGTAAAAAGATGGCGAACGAAACCCCCCTCGACCGGTTTAAGGCCGTCCTTTCCGGCGCCACCCGTGCGATCGCGGAGGAGCCGGAGGTGGAGCTGGCATTCACCGCGGACGCGCCGTCGCAGTCGGGCAAGCACGTGAAGGTGCCGATGCCTGCGCGCGCGCTGCCCGCGGACCAGGTGGCGGAGGCGCGCGGGTTCGCCGACGGGTTCGCGCTGAAGCTGAGGCTCCACGACGCGACGCTCCACCAGCGCGGCGCGCCGGCGGATGCGGTGGCGCGCGCGGTGTTCGACGCGGTGGAGACCGCGCGGGTCGAGGCGCTGGGCAGCCGCGGCTATGCGGGGATGACCGCGAACCTGGCGAGCGCGCTCGACGTGCGGCTGCGCGCGGACCCGATCACGCGGGCGCGCAACCGCGACGAGGTGCCGCTGTCGACCGCATTGTCGCTGCTGGTGCGCGAGGCGGTGACGGGGCAGCAGGCGCCCGCGGTCGCCGCGCCCGGCCTCGCGCTGGTCCGCGAGTGGATCGAGGATCGCACCGACCTGTCCGCACTGGCGCTGGCGCTCGACGACCAGCGCGCGTTCCAGGGGCTGGCGATGAAGCTGCTCGAGGATCTCGAGCTGGTCGAGGGCGACCAGGTTCCCGAGGAGTCCGACGAGGAAGGCGGGCAGGACGAGGGCGAAGAAAGCGCCTCCGACGACCAGGGCGAGGACGAGCAGGAGGACGGCAGCGAGGGCGAGGCGGAGGCCGAGGCGCGCGGCGAGGAGCGCGATGGCGAGGACTCCGACGAGGGCGGCGAGGACTATGGCGAGGACCAGTTCGACGACGACCGCGATGGCGAGCCCGGCGACGAGGGCGAGGAGGGGATGCAGCCCGTCCGTCCGAACCGCCCCTTCGCGGACCTGTCGCCGCAGTTCGACTACAAGCCCTGGACGACGCAGTTCGACGAGGTGGTCGCCGCGATCGACCTGTGCGATGCCGACGAGCTGGTTCGGCTGCGCGGCTATCTCGACCAGCAGCTCGTCCACCTGCAATCGGCGGTGTCGAAGCTGGCGAACCGGCTCCAGCGGCGGCTGATGGCGCAGCAGAACCGGTCGTGGGACTTCGACCAGGAAGAGGGGATGCTCGACGCCGCGCGGCTGGCGCGCGTCGTCGTCTCGCCGGGCAGTTCGCTGAGCTACAAGATCGAGCGCGAGACCGAGTTCCGCGACACGGTGGTGACGCTGCTGATCGACAATTCGGGGTCGATGCGCGGGCGCCCGATCTCGATCGCGGCGATCTCGGCCGACATCCTCGCGCGCACGCTCGAGCGGTGCGGGGTCAAGACCGAGATCCTGGGCTTCACGACGCGCGCTTGGAAAGGCGGGCAGGCGCGCGAGACGTGGTTGGCGGCGGGGCGGCCACCGCAGCCCGGGCGGCTCAACGACATCCGCCACATCGTCTACAAGAAGGCCGACGAGCCGTGGCGGCGTGCGCGCACCAACCTTGGGCTGATGATGCGCGAGGGGCTGCTCAAGGAGAATATCGACGGCGAGGCGCTGCTGTGGGCGCATGCCCGGCTGATGGCGCGACCCGAGGATCGGCGGATCCTGATGGTGATCTCCGACGGCGCGCCGGTCGACGATTCGACGCTGTCGGTGAATTCGGGTTCGTATCTGGAGCGGCACCTGCGGCAGGTGATCGACTGGATCGAGAAGAAGAGCCCTGCGCAACTCGTCGCGATCGGGATCGGCCACGACGTGACGCGCTATTACAGCCGCGCGGTGACGATCATGGATGCCGAACAGCTGGGCGGGACGATCATCGAACAGCTGGCCGCGCTGTTCGACGACCAGTGACGTGATCGCGGCGCCGCCGGGCGGGTTTCGCGGCCCGGTGAAGCGATCGATCACGATCGCGGGGCACGAGACGTCGGTGAGCCTGGAGCCGGTGTTCTGGGCGGCACTGGAGGCGGCGGCAGTGGCACGGGGGCTGCCGGTGAGCGCGGTGGTGGCGCAGGTCGATGCGCTGCGGATCGTGGCGCCGGAGCCGGTCAATCTCGCGAGCGCGTTGCGGAGCTGGCTGTTGTCGGTAAGCGGGGACTGACGGAGCCGGACGGTATTACGTCTGCGATCGTATCTCGTCTTCCCGTCATCCCGGCCTTGATCCGGGATTCAGCTTCTTCGTCAACGACGGACAAGAAGCGGGACCCCGGATCAAGGCCGGGGTGACGGTAGAATTGTACGAATCCCGTCGCCCGAACGAGCGTGTCGATCAGATCTAGACAGCATAGCGACCATCAACCATAACGTGATATATAGCGCGTTATGGAGGATCGAATGGATGACGTCGTTGCGCAGGAGGGCCTGCTGTTTCTTGGCAGTCGCCTAAAGCGGCTGGGCGAGCGGATGCAGGCGGATGTCGCGCGGGTGTTCGCGGATGCAGGGATCGCGGTGCAGCCGCCGCACTACCCGATCCTCGCCGCGCTCGACCGCAAGGGGGCGCTCAGCGTCGGCGATCTCGCAGCGGCGACGGGGACGAGCCAGCCTGCGGTGACGCGGACGCTCGGGCGGCTGGTCGAACTCGCGCTGGTCGAGACGCGGCGTTCGCCCGGGGACCAGCGGCAGACGATCGTCGCGCTCACCGCGGCGGGCGCGGACCTGCTCGCGCAGTCGAAGGCGACCGTGTGGCCGCAGGTGGAGGCGGCGGTCGCGGATCTGTGCGCGCCGCTTTCGGGCCCACTGCTCGCGCAACTGGGGCAGCTCGATGCGAGGCTGGCGGCGCGGTCGCTCGACCGGCGGGTGGCGACAGGCCCGGCCGAGGGCCTGCGGATCCGGCGGTTCGAGCCTGCGCTCGCGCGGGCGTTCCATGACATCAACGCCGCGTGGATCGCCGCGATGTTCACGCTGGAGCCGACCGACCGCGAGGTGCTGGAGAACCCGTACGACCGGATCGTCGCGCCGGGCGGCGACATCCTGTTCGTGGAAACCGCCGAGGGCGACGTGATCGGCACCTGCGCGCTCCAGCGGACCGGGGACCGCCGGTTCGAGCTGACCAAGATGGGGGTGACCGAGGCGGCACGGGGCCGCAAGGCGGGCGAGATGCTGTTGCGTGCCGCCCTGCGGCGTGCGCGCGAACTGGAGGCGGAGACGTTGTACCTGCTGACCAATAGCGGGTGCGCGCCCGCGATCCACCTCTACGAGAAGCTCGGATTCGTCCATGATGCGCAGATCATGCGCGATTTTGGCGCGCGCTATGCGCGGTGCGATGTGGCGATGCGGTTCGTAGGCGTCCACTGATATGCGACATTCCGCGACAATCCTGCAATTCACTCGCAATAGACTTGACTGTGCGAACGACTCTCAATAGCGAGCCCCTCGATAAGAGTGATCGGGGGTTTTCATCGTGTCCACATCGTCCACGCCGTTTCTGGCGCTGTCCTGCATCGGCTTCATCGCAAGCGCACCCGCCGCTGCCGTCGACATGGCCGCCGGCATCGTCGCGCCCGCAGGTCCGCAGGATCGCACCGGCGCGCGAGACGACATCGTCGTCAACGGCAAGGCGCTGCCCAAGGCCGAGGTCGAAAGCCCCAAGGCGACATCCGCGCTGATCGACACGCCGCAGACGGTGACGGTCGTCAGCGAGCAGACGATCCGCAAGCAGAACCTGCAGACGCTGCGCGACGTGCTCCAGACGGTGCCCGGCATCACTTTCGGCGCGGGCGAGGGCGGCGGCGGCTATGGCGACAGCATCAACCTGCGCGGCTATTCGGCGAACAACGACATCACGATCGACGGCGTGCGCGACAGCGCGCAGTACAGCCGCACCGATCCGTTCAACCTCCAGCAGATCGAGGTCTATAACGGCGCCAATTCGGTGTTCAATGGATCGGGCAGCGTCGGCGGGACGATCAACCTCGTCAGCAAGGTGCCCGGCGCGGAGACGCTGACGATCGCGCAGGCCTCTGGCGGGACCGACGACTATTATCGCGGGGCGATCGACAGCAACGTGCGCGTGTCCGATCTGGTCGCGGTGCGGCTGAACGGCGCATACCATCACAACCGCGTGCCCGGCCGCGACGTGGAGACGTACGAGCGCTGGGGCATCGCGCCGTCGGTGACGATCGGCTTCGGCGGGCCGACCAGCCTGACGCTCGCCTATGTCCACCAGCGCGACGACAACACGCCGATCTACGGCATCCCCTATTTCAGGAGCGCGGTGGTGCCCGACGGACAGTTGTCCGGCACCGATCGCAGCGACTATTACGGCTATTCGAACCTCGATCACCAGCAGGTGACGGTCGACCGGCTGACCGCGACGTTCCGCCACGCCTTCTCCAGCAACGTGTCGGTGCGCAACCTGACGCGGTGGCAGCGCGTCGGCCAGAACAGCGTGACGAGCGCGCCGCAGGGGACGTTCTGCCTCGCGTCGACGGGGCTCCAGCCGGTCGCGGTGTCGGCGGGGAGCAGCGTGGGGATCGCGTGCCCGACGACGATCCCGCGCGGCCAGTGGCTGCCCTCCGGCCCGCGCGGGCTGACGCGCGACCAGGAGAACCAGCTGCTCTACAACCAGACCGACCTGCGGCTGGAACATGGCGCGAAGGGCGGATTGCGCAACGTCGCCAATATCGGCGTGGCGGGGACGATCGAGGATTATGCGATCACGCAAGGGTCGCTGCTGCGCAACGCCGACGGATCGGCGACCACGCCGCTGCCGCTGCTGTCGATCGTCAATCCCGACACGGTCTATCGGGGCAATATCAACCGCGTCATCACCGCGCAGTCCAAGTCGACGACGCGCAATATCGCGGTCTATGCGTTCGACACGCTCGAGCTGGGTCGGATGTTCGAAATCAACGGCGGCGTCCGGTTCGAGCACCAGACCGCGACCTTCCGCGCGCTGCCGCTGGCGATCGTGCCGCCGGGCTCGACCCAGCTCACCGCCGCGGCGCAGGTGCCGCAGACGAGCCGCGAGGACCTGTTCTCGTACCGCGTCGGCGCGGTGTTCCATCCGGTGCGCGACGTCAGCCTGTATGGCGCGTACGGCAATGCGCGCACCCCGTCGTCGGCGACCGTCCGGTTGGGCTGCGGCGTCGTCACCGTCTCGCCGACCGGTGTCGCGGATCCGTGCGCAGTCGCGCCGGAGCGGGCGCGCAACATCGAGTTCGGTGCGAAGGCGGGACTGTTCGATCGCAGGCTCGAGCTGACCGCGGCGGTATTCCGCAACGAGCGTACCAACTACCGCGTGCCCTCGAACGACCCCGCGCTGCCCGCCTCGCTTCAAGTGCTCGACGGGCGCAGCCGGGTGGATGGCATCGCGCTGGGCATCTCGGGTAACGTGACGCGCGACTGGACGATCTTCGCCAACTATACCTATCTCGACGGCAAGGTGCTCCAGTCGGTGTCGAACCGCTGCCTCGCGACGCCGGGGCTGGCCGGGTGCGGGAACTCGGCGGCGGTCCCCGATCCGCAGCGGGATTCGCGCCTGCTCCAGACCCCGGAACATTCGGGCAGCCTGTTCACCACCTACAAGCTGCCGTTCGGCCTCGAGATCGGCTATGGCCTGACCTATCAGGGCAAGTTCGCGACCAATGCGGTGGTGCTGAACAACGTCGTGCCGATCGAATCGGAGGATTACCTGATCCACCGGGCGTTCCTGGCCTACACGGTGGGCAAGGGGCTGACCCTGCAGGCCAACGTCCAGAACTTCACGAACGAGAAGTATTTCACCGGTATCCGCAACAACATCGCGGCGACGGGTGTGATCTCGGGCGGCTGGGCGACGCCGGGCGACGCGCGGCAGGCGACGGTCAGCCTGTTCTACAGCTTCTGATCGTGGCAGGACGTCGGACGAGATGCTGATCGCGATCCCCGACGTCCTCGATCCCGCCGGCGTGGCGCGCGTGCGCGCGACGATCGACGGCGCGGACTGGGTCGACGGCAACGTCACCTCGGGTGCGCAGTCCGCGCTCGCCAAGCGCAACCGGCAGCTGCCCGAGGGCTCGGCCGAAGCGCGCGAGGCGGGGGCGACGGTGCTCGACGCGCTGGGGCGGTCGCCGACCTTCGTCGCCGCCGCGCTGCCGCTGAAGGTGTTCCCGCCGCTGTTCAACGCCTATGCCGGGGGCGAGGCGTTCGGCGTGCATGTCGACAATGCGATCCGGATCCAGCGCGGCACCGACTTCCGCATCCGCAGCGACCTGTCGGCGACGCTGTTCCTGTCCGATCCCGATACGTATGACGGCGGCGAACTCGTGATCGAGGGCAATTTCGGTGCGCAGGGCGTGAAGCTGCCCGCGGGGCATATGGTGCTGTACCCTGCGTCGAGCCTCCACCGCGTCGAGCCGGTCACGCGGGGCGAGCGGGTGGCGTCGTTCTTCTGGATCCAGTCGATGGTGCGCGACGATGCGGCGCGGACGATCCTGTTCGATCTCGACCGGTCGGTGCAGGCGCTGGCGGCGGAGCGGGGGCAGGGCGATGCGGAGATCGTGCGGCTGACGGGCGTGTACCACAACCTGCTGCGCCGCTGGGCGGATGCGTGAGGTGGTCGCGGCGCTGGCCGCTCTGCTGCTCCAGGCGGGCGACCCGATCGCGGACATCCCCGGCGTAACGGTGCGGACCTATCCGGTCGCGGGGACGACGCCCGAGGTGATCCGCGCGGCGATCGATGCGGCACGGCCGACGGACCCCAATGACGGCGTCCCGGTCGATGCGATCACCGCGTGGCGGATCGATTGGGTGGTGCCCGGGCGGGGGCGGCGGGGGTGCGACCTGAGAGCGGTGCGCGTGCGCTTTTCCGCGACGGTGACGTTGCCGCGGCTGGTGGAGGCGGATGCGCTGGCGCCCGAATTGCGGGCGCGGTGGGACGCATATCTCGCCGCGGCGCGCGCGCATGAGGGCGCGCATGTGCGCGACGCGTATCGCGGCGTCGCCGAGGTGCGGCGCGCGATCCGGGGGGCGACGTGCCGGAGCGCGACCGCGGCGGGCCGGCGCGCGGTGGCGGCGGTCGGTGCGCGCGCGGTGGCGCTGGATGCGGCGACGGATCATGGGCGGAGCGCGGGGGCGGAGTTTCCTTGATCCGTGTACCCCGGCGGAGGCTGGGGTCCAGTCTCGATGCGGAGCGCCGATCGCGCTGCCGCGCGAGTCCTTCTGAGGGACTGGACCCCGGCCTTCGCCGGGGTACGGTTTCGCCCGGGTACGGTGTGGGAGCGCCTACCGCCCCAGCAGCACGCGCGCCTGCCCCGCGATCTGCGCGAGCATCGCAGCGTTGGGTTGCGCGGCGTGGCGGGCGCGGTCGACCACCGCCTTGAACTGCGCGATCCGGGTCGCGTTCGCCGCCAGCCACGCATCGACGCGCGCCTGCGGGGCACCCTTGCCGCGCGCGAGGAAGTCGAGCCGGAGCTGCTGGAAATCGCGCGCGAGGCCCGCGATCAGCAGCCGCTCCCACGGATCACTCGGCGCGATGCGGGCGGCGTTGGCCTGCGCCCAGTCGAGCCCGAGCGCCTGGCCCAGCGCGGTGAACGCGCGCGTCACCTCGGTCTCGTCCAGCTTCATTCGCTGGCCGAGATCGGCGAGCCCGACCGCACCGTCGAGCTCGAACACGCGCACCACCTTCGCGGCGAGCTCCGCGGGCGCGCCGGCCAGCTTCAAGGCGTCGGCGATCCGCGCGCTCTGCGCCTTCGTCTCGTCGAGCAGCAGCGCGGCGGTTTCCGCGTCGAGCCGGGCTATGCCCTTGCCCAGCCGCTTGATGACGTCGTCGGGCGCGGCGCCGGGCTGGGTGACGCGGAGCAGGTCCGCGATCTGCGTCCGCGCGGCGACCGCGACCTCGTCGAACAGCGCGATCCGCGCCGCCTCGGGCATCGCCGCGGTCTCGATCTCGCGCCATAGCGAGGGCAGGCCGAACAGCCGCTCGACGACGACGAACATCGCCGCGATGTCGCTCATCGCCGCGCCCTCTTCCTCCGCCAGCTCGAACGGGTGGAGGATGCCGAGCCGGTTGACGATGCGGTTCGCGAGCTTGGTCGCGACGATCTCGCCGCGCAGCCGGTGCTTCTCGATCGCCTTGGCATGCTTGGCCTGCATCGCGGGCGGGAAGGCTGCGAACAGATCGGGCTTCATCGCGTCGTCGAGGCCAAGCGGCGCATGCTCGATCGCGTCCTGCAGGGCGAGCTTGGCGGTCGCGAGCAGCACCGCGAGTTCGGGGCGGGTGAGGCCGTGGCCCTCGGTGCCGCGGCGCAGCAGGTCGTCGTTGCCCGCGAGCCCTTCCACCTTGCGGTCGAGCCGGCCGGCGCCCTCGAAGATCTCGATCACGCGGACATAGCTCGGCACCGCTTCCGGCCCGGCGGCCTCGGCGATCGAGAGGCCGAGCGTCTGGAGCCGGTTGTCCTCGAGCACCAGATGCGCGACGTCGTCGGTCATGCTGCCGAGCAGCACGTTGCGCGCCTCGTATTTCAGCTTGCCCGCGGTCACCTCCGCGTTGAGTGCGACCTTGATGTTGACCTCGTTGTCCGAGCAGTCGACGCCCGCCGAATTGTCGATGAAGTCGGTGTTGATCCGCCCGCCCAGCTTGGCGAAGGCGATGCGCGCGGCCTGCGTCACGCCCAGGTTGGCGCCCTCGCCGATCGCGATCGCGCGCAGTTCCTCCGCATCGACGCGCAGACGGTCGTTGGCGGGATCGCCGACGGTCGCGTTGTTCTCGCTCGCAGCCTTCACATAGGTGCCGATGCCGCCGAACCAGATCAGGTCGACGGGCGCCTTGAGGATCGCGGAGATCAGCGCGCCGGGCTCGATCGTGGCGACGCCCAGGCCGAGCGCGGCCTGCACCTGCGGCGACAGCGCGATGGTCTTGTCATTCCGGGAGAAGACGCCGCCGCCCTCGGAAATCAGCGACGTATCATAGTCCGCCCAGCTCGAGCGCGGCAGCGCGAACATGCGTGCGCGCTCCGCCCAGCTGGCGGCGGGATCGGGCGTGGGATCGAGGAAGATGTGGCGATGATCGAACGCCGCGACGATCTTCAGCGTCTTCGACAGCAACATGCCGTTGCCGAACACGTCGCCGGACATATCGCCGCAGCCGACCACCGTGATGGCTTGCGTCTGTACGTCGACGCCGCGCTCCGCGAAATGGCGTTGGACCGAGATCCACGCGCCCTTGGCGGTGATTCCCATCGCCTTGTGGTCGTAGCCCACGCTGCCGCCACTGGCGAACGCGTCGCCCAGCCAGAAGTCGCGCTCGATCGCGAGCGCGTTGGCGACGTCGCTGAACGTCGCGGTGCCCTTGTCGGCGGCCACGACGAAATAGGGATCGTCGCCGTCGAGGATCGTCACGCCCTTGGGGTGCGTAACCTTGCCGGAGACGATGTTGTCAGTGATCGACAGCAGCGCGCGGATGAAGGTGCGGTAGCTTTCGGTCCCTTCCGCGAACCAGGCGTCGCGATCGAGCGCGGGGGAGGGGAGCTGCTTGGGGTAGAAGCCGCCCTTCGCGCCGGTCGGGACGATGACGGCGTTCTTCACGCGCTGCGCCTTCATCAGCCCGAGGATCTCCGTGCGGAAATCGTCGCGCCGGTCCGACCAGCGCAGTCCGCCGCGCGCGACCGGGCCGGCGCGCAGGTGGATGCCCTCGACGCGGGGGGAATAGACCCACACCTCGCGCCACGGCAGCGGGGCGGGGAGGCCGGGGATCTTCGCCGAATCGAGCTTGAACGCGAGCGCCCCCCCGGTTTCGGCGCGGCCCGCCTCGATGAACGCGTTGGTGCGCAGCGTCGCGCCGATCAGCGCCTTGTACGCGCGCAGGATGCGGTCGTCGTCGATCGCGGAGACCGCGTCGAGCCCGGCGGCGATCGCGGCGTCGGTCTCCGCGGTGTCGCCCTGCGCCTTGGGATCATGCGCCAGCGTGAAGCGACGGACCAGCGCAGCGGCGAGATCGGGCGCGCGGCGCAGCGCGTCGACGACGGTGGTGAGGCCGTAGGGCAGCCCCGCCTGGCGCAGATAGCGGAACCACGCGCGGAACAGGACGACCGCGGTCGGCGTCATCCCCGCATCGACGATCAGCCGGTTGAACGCGTCGTTCTCCGCCGCGCCGGTCAGCACTGCGGCGATCGCGTCCTCCAGCACCGTGCGGTCGACGTCGCCGCTGCCGCCCTCGACGGCGAAATCATGGACGAACGCCGCGCTGTCGTCGCGCAGCCGGGTGGGCAGCTCGCCGATCACGCGGAAGCCGAAATTCTCGAGCACCGGCACCGCATCGGACAGCGCGAGCGCGCCGCCCAGCTTGTACACCTTGAGCCGGCGGTCCTCCCCGGCGACGGTGGGATAGAGATGGACCTGCCGGTCGTCGGGAGTGTCGAGCGCGCCGAACCGCAGGATGTCCTCGGCGGCTTCCTCCGCGGTGCTGACGGTGCGGTAGTTGTTCGGGAACGCGGCAGCCCAGCGCAGCGCGAGCCGCGCGGCGCGCGGCGCGGGCACGCGCTCGACCAGCGCGGCCTCGACATCGGGCACCCAGCCGCGGACCATCCGCGCCAGCCGCGCGTCGAGCGCCCCGGCATCGGGCATCCGCCCCTCGCCCCGCAGATCGAGCGTATAGCGCAGCAGCGCGACGTTGCCGTCCTCCAGCGCCAGCGCCCAGTTGAGCAGGCTGGCGTTCGCCGCCTCCGACAGCATCTCGCCGATCGCGACGCGGCGCGCCGTGGTCAGGTCGTCGCGCGGGAGCCACACGAATGCGAACAGGTGCCGCCCCAGCGTCGAGCGGACCAGCACCAGCCGCGGCCGCGGGCGGTCCGCCAGCGACATCGCGGTGAGCGCCAGATCCTCGAGCTGCTCGCCCGAGAAGCCGACGACCAGATCGTGCGGCAGCGCGCCCAGCGCGTGCGTCAGCGCCTTGCCGGTGTGGCCCGCGGGATCGAACCCGAACTTCGTTTCCAGCGCCTTCAGCCGCTCGCGCAGCACGGGCACCGATCGCGGTGCAGCGTTGAGCGCGGCGCTGGTCCACAGGCCGGCGTGGATCGCGAGTCCGGTCGTCCGCTCGCCGGTGCGGACGGGGACGAGGATCAGGTCGAGCGGGACCTGGCGGTGGACGGTCGAGATCAGGTTCGACTTGAGCAGCAGGACGGTTTCGCCGTGCGTGTCGAACCAGTCGAACGCCAGCTTGCGCGAGGCCTCCGCCAGGATCGGCGGGGTGTGGCGATGACGCGCGATCCCGAGCAGCTCGGTCGCGGTGCCCGCGCGGTCCCACAGGCCGTGGCCGAGCAGCGTGAAGTTGCGGTCCGCGAACCATTCGAGCAGCGCGCGCGCCTCCCCGGCGGGCAGCGCGGCGGCATCCTCGGCCATCGCCGCCTTCATCGCGGGCCAGTCGGCCACCGCGGCGCGGACGTCGGCGAGGCTCGCCTCCAGCCCCTCGACCAGGTCGCGACGGTCGCGCGCGTCGGCGCGGTCCATCTCGATATAGATCATCGATTCGCGCGCGGTCGCGGCGTCGTCGATCGCGGTCAGCCTGCCCGTCTTGTCGCGCGCGACGGGGACGACGGGGTGGATGATCCGGTCGATCGCCAGATCATGCGCGCCGATCTCCGCCGCGATCGAATCGACCAGGAAGGGCATGTCGTCGTTGACGATCGCGAGGCGCAGGCGGCGGCGCGTGCCTTCGCCGGGAATCGCCTCGAGTGCGATCGCGGGCGTGCCGGGCGCGCGGGTGGCGGCGGCGGCGACGACGAACGCGGCGGCGTCCGCCTGCTCCGTGGTGCCGAAGCCGGCGAGTTCACCCGGCAACGCGCCCTTGGTCAGCCGGGCCGCAAGCGCGTCCGACAGCGATTTCAGTGAAGATTTCGACATGGCCGCAAGGCCTACGCCCGCCCGCGGCCAAGCTCAAGACTTGTTGCAGGTGCGACGATATCCGCGCTCAGAACCCGTTTGAAAATGCGCTGACGCGCATTTCGGCGGTGCCGGCCCACTCCCTCACCCGGCCGCCCACACGATATCCTGATGGGCGGCCGGGTGGGGGAGTGGGCCGGCACCGCATGAAATTGGCTTTCCGGCCAATTTCCAAACAGACGCTCAGGCCAGCGCGGTCACCGCGCGTTTCGTGAGCCCCGCATCGTCCGCGACGGTGCCGACGATCTCGATATCGCCCGACGCGCCGATTCGACCGACGAGCACGATCACGTCGCCGGGTGCGCCGCCGGTGTGGAGCACCAGCGTCGCCAGCGTCGCGCGCGCCGCGATCGGCGTAGCGGTTGGCGCAGGCGTCTGCTCGGGCTTGCGCGCGGCGCGCTCGGCCTGGACGATCGCCTTGATCCCGCCCTCGGTCGCCTCGAGCGCGTCCGCCAGCGCACCCTCGCCGATACCGGTGCGCTGCGCATGCGCCAGCACGCACGCGAACTCGGTCAGCCGCGTCTTGTCGTAGCCGGCCCCGAAGACGAGCTTGGCGACCGGCGTCATCGGCGCGCGCGCCTGCGCCTTGAGGCCCGCGTCCGCGAGCAGCGCGGCGTAGCCCGCCGCGTCGCGCGCGGAGGCCAGCGCGAAATCATGCGCGCGGCCCAGCGCACGGTATAGCGCGGCGCGGGTGCGCGTGTCGGCGGCGCGTGCGGTCGCGGCGCTTTCGCGCGCGATCATCAGCCGGTCGGCGAGGCCGTCTCCGGCGAGCAGCGCGGCGGCATCGCCCTCCGCGGCCGCGTCTACCCCCGCGCTCGGGCCATCGGCCCAGATCGCGACGTCGGCGGCGGGCGCAGGCGCGGCGCGGATCGCGGCGTCCAGCTCGGCGGAGAGCGTCGCCTGCGTCTGCGCGTCCACCATCTCCTTCCAGTTGATGACGCCGTAGATGTAATCGATCCCCGCGTGATCCGAGGAGAACGGCATCAGGATTCCGCGATACAGCGTGTTGAACCCTCGGGTGCCGACGAACTCGGCCTCGAACCCGATCGGCGCGCGGTTGGCGATGATCTGGAGATAATGGTCGGTCAGCCGCGACAGCAGCGAGCGCGCGGGGACCTGCGCGATCCGCGTGATCGACTGGTCGAGATCGCATTCGTCGCGCAGCGCCCGGCCCAGATACGCGATGCCCGGATCCTCCACGCCGCGCGAGAAGTCGAGCAGCACGCTGTGCGGCCCGAAATCGGCGATGCTGGCGGGATCGAGATCCTCGATCGAGGGATAGGCGCGACCGTGCAGCAGCGACACCCAGTGATTGTACGCGCGGACGTGCATCCGCCGCTCGTCGGTGCCGATCGCCAGCGTCGCCTCGCCGACGCCACCCTCCGCGGTGCCCCCCTCTGCGAGGCCAGTGCCGTCGTTGTCGCCGTCGATGCTGGCGTCGTCGAAACCGCGGGCGGTGTCCATGCCGGTCGTTCCCAAATCCTGCGCGCGCCCGACGAAATGCGGGCGGCCGATCAGCGTTGTGCCCCGCGCGTGGTAAAGGAGACGTAAAGGCGAGAGCGGCGCGTGGAGGCGCTTGTCAGCCCGCGGACCACCTGCTAAGCGCCGCCTCCTCACGCGCCGACACCGGCACGGCGACGCCGCTTTAGCTCAGTTGGTAGAGCATCGCATTCGTAATGCGGGGGTCACAGGTTCGAGTCCTGTAAGCGGCACCACGTCCGGTCAAAGATGGGCACCGTCCCTTCGAGACGCCGAACGCCATTGGCGACACCGTTCTCCAGCGCAGCCTTCGGGCCGTAGATGAGAATTTCGTCCGTTGAGATTCTGACGTCCGACACCAGCATCCGCAGATAAGCCGTCCGGAGGGTCGGATCATCGTCCTGGAGATTGGCCGATAGCAGGGCACCGAAGCGATCGACTGTCTCGGCCGTAATCTTGCGAGATCCGCGGGAGAGCTGGGTTTCCAGCGTGTCTATTCGTGCCGAGGCGGCAGCGAGAGCAGCGCGGTTTTCGCTCATATGATTGGCAAAGATGGGATCGCGTGGCCCCATCTGGCCGGTTTCGACCAGCACGAGCAGACGATCGATTGCCGTCCGGATACGGGTCTGCTCGGCACGGGCGTGAACAAGCTCCTGTTCATGCTGATTGCGCTTCTGATCCGAGAGGTTGACGACGTCGGCAAGCAACGCCTGCAAGCGCGGCGGCGCGAGCAACTGCCGTTCGACGGCGTCGAGAACGATACGGTCAAGCTGTTCGCGGCGGATGCTGGGTCCCTCGCAGGTACGGCCCTGATTCACGCGGCCATTGCAGACGTAATAGTGATATTGCCCGCCCTTGCCGGATCGCACGGTCATGCCGCAGGTGCAGCCGGTCATCCCGCACTTGGCAATACCCATCAGCATCGTCGTCCCGGCAGAGATGTGCGGCGCGGTCTTGCGTGGGTTGCGGCTTGCCCGAAGAGCTGCGACCCGCTCCAGCTGATCGCGATCGATGATCACCGGGCACGGCACGGCGATCCAGTCCTCGGCTTCGGGGACGTTACCGTCATCATCGGCAGTCCGGTCGTAATAGATCCCCGAGTACATTCCGCGAGCGAGGATATCCTCCGGCGGGTGTGCGGATTGCGTGCGGGACGCGGCTACATCGCCGAGCTGGAGGTGCGCCGGGCCGCCCGGTTCGCTGCCCAATATGAGAAGGCCGCGAATGACGCTGCGCGGCTGGCCCCCTGGCTGGAGCAAGACGCCGCGCGATTCGCAGAAGGCCGCTAGCGAGCTAGCTCGCGCCCTTCGAACTTGCGCCAGATCGGATCTTGTAAATCACTCCACATTTGTCGAAATCTACGACAAATCCGGCTTTGTTCGGCCGTCATAGACAGTGGAGCGAAATGACCGGCAACTGGCGTTCGTCAGCGCTCGTTCAAAAATTGAAAGAAAGGCCGACGCTTGTCACGCGCACGTTTACATCCGAACGACGCTGATTACCGGTTAGCCAATTGGCAGCTATCAGGTCCAAAAGCCGAAAACTACCATGGAATGTGCGACGGGCGGTTCAGCTTCATGCCCGCCCTCCTCCTCGTCACGGGGCGACGAGGTCGTCAGGCGTTATCGGGCTACCGATCAGCCTCTCGAAGGCTGCCCAGCGCAGGGCAGGATCCTTGCCGACCGCCGCCATCGTCTTGGCGACCATGGCGCGCCCCAGATAATAGTTGAGCACATAGCTGCGATAGGTGTCGAGAAACCGTATGCCCCGTTGCGCTTCCTGCGGCGTCAACAGAACATAATGTTCCCGCAGTGCAACCGCACGGTCGCGATCGATCCGCCCGTCGATATAGTCGCGCGCGATTACCGCCGCTGCCGGCACGAGCTTCGCCTGCACCGCCCGAACCTTTTCGAATAGCGCAACGTCCGATGGATCAAGCCCGGCGAGAGGGAACAGCGTATCGCGTTCGAAGGTAATGCGTTCATCGCCGGGGAACGCCAGTTCCGGGCCATAGTCGGCCGATCCCTCGGCAATCAGCGCCATCGGTGAAAAGAGCGGGAAGACGGTGTATTCGATCCAGCCCCGTCGTTCCGCCAAGTTTCGTTCGTACAGGGAATAGAGCACGTGATGTCCGGGATACGCTTCGTGGCAGCCCAGCTTGATGACCATGTCCATCGTGAGCGGCGCATCGAGGTTGACCTGCATCACGCTGTGCGCATGGCCCTGGAAGTAATTATAGCCGGCCCACGGCTTGTCGCGGACCATCTCTAGCGTGATCGCCTCGCCCGGCGGCATCGCGATATGGGCGAGCGTCCGGCGGCGACATTCGGCGACGGCCGCCTTGACCACCGTTTCCACCTTTTCCGGCGGCACGGTGACGCGGTCGTTCAGCCTTTTCACCCGATCGGCGAGCGTTCCCGGCCCGGCGGGCACCAGCCGGTCGAGTTCCGCGAGAACGGGGTCGAAACTTGTCAGCGCTGGAGCGTCGAACGTCACGCCGAACAGCCCCTTGGCTTCCTGATCGAAGCTGAACTTCTTGCCCGCTGCCATCGCCATGCGTGTTTGCGCGGCCGTGAGTTGGAACAGCAATGCCCCGCGACGCTTGCGCTCGTCCGGTGACAGGGTTTTCGGGTCGATCGCCGCCAGTCGCGCGTGCAGCCTCGCCGCATCGGCGCTCAGCTCGGACGGCGTGCGCTTGTCCAATTTCGCTGCCGCGGCAAGGTCTTTCGGGCCGAAATAAGCATCGACATAGCCGGGATCCCGCTCGCCAGCGGCGAGGCTCAGCGCCACATAGTCTTTGGCAATCGCACTGACAGGATCGCTCGGTCCGCGCGCCGTCGCTGGCACGATGGCGAGCCCGGCACACACGATTGCCACAAACCAGGTGACGCATCGCATAGTCTTGTTTCCCCAGATCGGCCCCCGACGTTCTTAATCAAGCGTCGGCGAAATGGTCAATGATATGGCCGACGGCGTCCCGGTCGAAGCCAGATTTTGAGAGCTGCCGAGGCGGAGGCCACTTACGGAGACAGCGTCGCGATTAGTCTAGCTTCTTGATGCCTTCGCGAGAGCCGCGTCCGTCCGGCCCTACCGTCGCCATCTGCCCGCTCAAAGCGGCGCGGCGCCGGCGTTCAACTGCATCCGCAAGGCGCGGATCGCGGCGCCACAGCGCCGCATAGCGGGGATCGTCGCGCATCGCTGCGGGGAATGGCGCGTTGCCGTAGGGCAGCGCGGCGGGCCAATAGAGCGATTTTGCCGCGAGCGCCTGATCGAGCATCGCGATCGCGCGATCATAGCTCCCGGCGCACGCATATTCGATCGCCAGGATGAAGCCGAGGTCGTCGCGCGCACGTCCGCCGAGCGTCGCGCGGGTCAGCGCGCCGGCGTCAAGCCCGATCCGCTCCTCGTCGAGGATCGCGAGCAGGGCAGCGGGGCTGCCCGAGAGCGCAGCAATTGCGGCGCGTGCCCGTGCCATCGTGGCGGCGACCGGCGGCGGCATCGCCCGTTCCTCCCAGCGTGCGGCGAGCGTTCCGACGAGCCGTTGCAGTCCCTCGCCGCTCCGCTCTGCGGCATGAAGGTAGTAAATCTCCCACAGAAGGAAGGGGCTATCCGGGCGCGCGTCGAGCTCGGCATAATAGCCGGCCAGCGCCGCGTCGCGCCGGCCGACGAGATAGAGCATGCGGGGCAACGTGATGCGGCGCCAGAGGTGCGTCCAGTCGAGCGCACGCAACGCATCGGTCTGCGCCAGGCCATCGCGGGCGCGGCCCAGGGTCGCGAGCTGGTGTGAATAGGCCCAGTGCGCGTCGGCATTGCCAGGGTCGTTGGCGAGCGCGTGGCGGAACAGCGTCTCCGCGTCGTCCCACCGCCAGCCGAACCGGCGATAGATGTCGGCAAGGCTCGACATCGCCGCGGAGTTTGTGGGATCGGATCGGATGGCGCGGCGGAGCAGCATCAGCGCCGCGTCGACGCGCTGCTGCGAGGTGAGCTTCATGGCGGCGAATGCCTGCGACCAACCGTTCCGCGCCAGCTCGGCCTGAAGGACAAGCGCGGGCGCATATTCGGGCTGAAGCGTGAGGGCGCGCGTTGTCAGTGCGGCGACCTCGTCGGCGAGCTGATGCGCCTGTTCCGGGTCGCCCTGTACGAAGCGCTCGCGGACTTCGTCGCGGAGCGCGCGCGCTTCCTTGCACAAACGATAGGCCTCCGGGTCGCCCCGCAGGCTCGCGTCCACGGGGCGGGGCTGGGTGACGGGCAGGCGGAGGAGCAATGCCTCGATCACCGCACCCGCCGCATCGCGGCTGAGATCGCCGGCCTGTGCGGCCGGCACCGCGACGCGGCCGGACCATAGCTGTTGGCCACTCGCGACCTCGGTCATTATCAGCACCGCGGCGAGTGCGTCGCCGTCGTGGCTCAGACTAGCGGTGAGGGACAATGTGGCCGGCCCGGTTGCCGCTGCCGCTGCCAGCGTGTCCCCGGGGGCAGCCAAGATACGCACGCCGGGCACATGGTTGAGGTCGTCGCGCATCGCCGCGGTCGCGATGCGCGCGCTTGCCGCGAGGGCCGCGTCGCCGGCTGTGAAGGGCATGACGACGAGCGAGGTATCCCCGACCGGGTGCGGGGAAAAGTCTTCGTGGTTGCGACGTGTCGAAAACCACCAGCCGCCGGCAACCAGCGCGCCGGCCGTTCCTGCGATCGCCAGCGCGGTTCGCCGCGTCGCAGGGGCGGGCGTCGGCGGGGACGGCTCCATCGGCGCGATCGGCGTCGCTCGCACCGGTTCGACAAGTCGATAGCCGACCTTGTTCAGCGTCTCGACCTGGAAGCTGCCGCCCGCAAGTCCCTGCGCGATACCGCGCAGCAGCGAGATGACGCGGCTGACCGCGTCGTTGCTGACGAAGCGGCCGCTCCAGCAAGAGGCGATCAGCTCGTCGCGGGTCACGGGCGCGCCGTGCACACGCGCGAGCGCGACGAGGACCTGCATGATCCGCGGCTCGACGGATTTCTCCTCACCGCCGTCGTGCCGCAGCAGGCAGGCGCTCGGTTCGGCGTGGACCGTCCCGACGCGAAACGGCACGGCGTGCGCCAGTACGACCGGATCGCAATGGTTCCCGTTGCCCATCAAGCCGCCCCCCAGGCACTCGTCATCACGGCGCGTCATCGCCGCTACGTCCAGGCGAATCAAGGGCGGGCGCAGGCGCGCCAATCGGCCGATATCGTCGAAACATCGGCAAATCATCGGCGCGCTTCGGTAGCCGAGGCGCGTGCTGCCGGGCATCATTCTCGGATCACGAGCGGCAGTCGCCATCGTGCAACCGACGGGGAAGAAGATGAGGAACGTGAGCCTTTTTGTCGCCACCGCCTTGCTAAGCAGCGCCGCGCTGCCAGCCGCGGCGCAGAGCGTGTTCGATGGCACATGGCGCATCGCCATCGACTCGATGCAGCAACAGCGCAAGCCGGACGTCGTGCTGCTGAAGGACGGGGTCTATAGCTGCGAAACCTGCGTGCCCGCGTTCACGGTGAAAGCGGACGGCGCCTTCCATCCCGTCAGCGGCCACGTCTACGATTCGGTCGCGATCACGGTGCTGGGTCCGCGCAGCACGCGCACGCAGTTGCGCAAGAATGGGCGCATCATCGACACCGAGACCGACACGCTCTCCGCGGACGGCAACACGCTGACCGCGGTCGATGTGGACAGCTCCGCGACGAGCGGCAAGACCACGCGCTTCGTCAGCACACAAAGGCGCATGGGGTCCGCGCCCGCGGGTGCGCATGCGACGTCCGGAACGTGGGATTCGGGCAAGGTGGTTTCGAGCGACGCCAATGTCATGACGTTCAAGAGCGACGGAAAGCGCCTGGACGCGCGCGCGCCGTCGGGCGAGCATTATCTGGCGGTCTTCGGCGGCCCCTACGTGCCGGTCGAGGGCAGCACCGCGAAACAGATGGTCGCCGCCACCCGCGATGGCCCGCGCGCCTTCACGGTCCGCATCCGCGACGGCGGCGAGGATCGCTCCAGCTACACCATGACCGTCAGTCCGGATGGCCGCACCGCTACGATCGTTTCACGCGGCCTGCGCTCGGGCAGCACTGCCACTGCGACCGCACGCAAGGAGTGAGAAGAGCCGAGATGCTTTGGCGAGAGAGGGGCTGACGCCGGCATCCATAGACCTGAAAGACCAACTCAAAGGGGGGGCAGATAGTGGTTCGTTCGGTGGTCGCGGCTCTTTTCCTATGGGCGATCCTGTTTCCGGCAGGCCTCGGCGCTACGACGCCCAGGCCTGCGCGCTATCGTGTCGTGCATGGCTGGCCGGATCTACCGAATGGACGCGTTCTAGGGCCGGCTGCCGGGGTCGCTGTCAACTCCAGACAGGAAGTGCTCGTCTTTCACCGGGCCAATCGGGTCTGGTCGGAGCCGCTTCCTCTGACACCGCTCGCGCTTCCCACCATCGCCGTGTTCGACAGCAGGACGGGACGGTTTCTCCGGGAATGGGGCGCGAACCTGTTTGCGATGCCGCATGGCATTTCCGTGGACGACCATGACAATGTTTGGCTGACCGACGTCGCGCTCCAGCAGGTGTACAAGTTCAGCCCGGACGGACGCCTGCTGATGACGCTCGGCGAGCGCGGTGTCGCCGGCGCGGATGACCGTCATTTCAATCGGCCAACGCAAGTCGCCGTCCTGCCGGACGGTTCCTTCTACGTCGCCGATGGCTACCGCAACACCCGCATCGCCAAGTTCTCCTCCAGCGGAAAGTTCCTGTTCCAATGGGGCAGCCCCGGTTCCGGTCCCGGCCAGTTCAACACCCCCTATGCCATCGCCATCGACAAGGCGGGCAGGGTCTATGTCGCCGATCGCGAGAACGACCGGGTGCAAGTGTTTTCCGGCGACGGGCGGTTCATAAGGCAAATCCATTCGAGCGAGATCGGACGTCCGTATGGGCTCGCCCTGTTGCCGGGAGGGCGGATGGTCATTGCGGATGGCGGTGAGCAGCCTGACGCCGGCCCGGACCGCTCGGGTATTTCCTTCATCACGCTCGATGGGCGGGCGCAGCAAAGACTGGGCCGTTACGGCAATTATGATGGACAGTTCCGCATGGCGCATGCCGTCGCCGTGGATGCGCGGAACGACGTGTTCGTCGTCGATATCACCGGCCAGCGCGTGCAGAAATTTGCTCCCGCGTCGCGGTAAGGCGCGTACCGGCATTCGAATGCGGCTCGACCAACCATGCCGCGAAACGATCGGCTTGGAAGATCATGGCGCGGGGAATGTGCGATCCGGTCGGACCGGACATCGGCGCACAAAGGGGAGTTGCAGGGGTGAATGGTGTGGAACGTGCGGTGCGGATCGCAGCAGCGTTACTGGCTTCGGTGCTGCCGACGGGCACCATCGCAACGGCCGGCGACGTGCCGATCGAGGCGGCTCCAAACGACCCGGCGGCGACACTGCGGGCAATCTCGGATCGCTATGGTGCCCATCAGGTCGCGCGCAGTCTCTCGGCCCAAATGGCGCTTGGTCGCGCGGCCGGCGCGCTTCCTGCCTTGAGTGCCAGCGATCTCGACGCCGAGGTCGCCTTCGCCCGCAGCCTGCTCGCGCAGCTCGATCGCGTGTCGGTCGCGAAGCTCGGCGCGGAGGACCGGCTGACCGCCGAAACGCTGCGCTGGCTGCTGCGCAATGCTGAAACCTTGCCGCGGGACTATTGGTACAGCTTCCCTGCACCCTACACGCTGTCCGAACTCGGCGATGTCGGGCCGGCCTTGACGAGCAACCCGCTCGCGACCGCGAGCGACCGCACGGCCTATGTCGCATTGCTCGGATCCGTCGCCGATCGGCTGAACGCGATGCGGCAGCGCCTTGAGGAGCAGGAGGGCCGGGGCATCAGGATGACCCGGCGCCAGATACCGCGCGGGCGGGGGGTGCTGGAAAACCTCCGGACGGAGGCCGCCACATGGTCGGCGATCCCCGAAGATCGCCTTGCCCGTTTGCCGGAAAGCGAACGCAAACCATTTTCCCAGGTGGTGCAGGCCGCCTCGGCGCGGATCGTGCCCGCAGCCGATGCCCTGCTCGCGGCATTGGGACCGTCCTATGAGGCGAAGGCGCCGGACACCGTCGGTCTCGCCCAATATCCGGGCGGACGTGACTATTACCGGATGCTGGCGCGCCGATCGACCACCATGACGATCGAGCCGACCGCGCTACAGGCGCTCGGTCAGCGCATGCTCGACGCCAATAACGAGGCGTTGGCAGATCTTGCGACGAAGCTCGGCGTGCCCGGCGGCAGACCCGGCCTGCGCGACTATGCCAACAGTGATCCGCGTTTCATCGCGAAGAGCGCCGACGAGGTCGTGGCGAGGTATGATCGTTGTCTCGCACGGCTGACGCCCCGGCTGCCGGCCTATTTCGGTCGTCTTCCGAAAGCGCCGTATCGCACCCGCCGCCTGGACCCCGGCGACGAGGCGGGAATGACGTTCGGCTATTACAAGCAGTCGAGTTCCGCCCAGCCTTATGGCGAATACCGGTTCAACGGATCGAACCTGCAAAAGCGGTCGCTCGCCTCTGCCTGTGCGCTGATCTTCCATGAGCTGATGCCGGGGCATCATCTCCAGCGCGAGCTTCAGGCCGAACAGACGGGCCTTCCCGACTTCCGGCGTACCAGCGAGGATTTTACTGCCTTTTCTGAAGGTTGGGCCGAATATGCCTCCAATCTCGCGCGTGAGATGGGGGCGCTCGACGAGCCGTATGATCTTCTCGGCCGCCTGATGCTGAACAACACCATCTTCACGCGGTTGGTCGTCGATGTCGGCCTCAACTATGATGGCTGGACATACGATCAGGCGCGTGACTTCATGCGGGCAAACACCTTCTATTCCGACAAGGAGATCGACTCCGAAGTGTTGCGCTACTCGTCCGACATTCCCGCTCAGGCTCTCGCCTATGCTTCGGGATATCTCGCCATCGCCGAACTACGGCAGGAAACGGAACGACGCCTGGGGTCGCGGTTCGACATTCGCCGGTTCCATGACGAGGTGGTGGGTCACGGTCCGCTTCCGATCGATGTCCTGAGAGACCACATCCGGCGCACACTGCAATGATCATCCACTTCGGCGGTCGGTCCAGCATCGTCAATTAACATACCGACAGCGAGAGCTTGCCGCCCTATCCGAGCACGGGAATCGTAGGGTCGCGAACGGGACTGTTCCAATCTTCTAGATTGGCCTTTGAAGGCGCGAGAGTATCGATTTGGATGTCTTTACAAGACTTTCGTATGACCAATCCCAGTCATCAGCAAGATTATCGCTGTCAATTGACGACAAGAACGCGCTTGCGATCTGCTCGATCGTAGAAAGCCACGTATCGCCTTTGTACGCGTCTGACATCAGCGCGTAGACGGCAATCCAAGGGGGAAGGCATCATGAAACGACACCTGATTTCGCACGCGTTCGGTTTCATCGGCGGTATCCTCGTCATCTGTCCCAGCCCCCTGTTTGCCCAGATGCGGGAGACACTGCCGGATACGGTCGTGCCCACTCATTACGACTTGGCAATCCGGCCCGATCTCAAGGCGCTGACCTTCACCGGCATCAACGCGGCGGCGATCGACGTACGCGCATCGACCCGGGACATCGTGCTCAACGCGGACGGCCTGACCTTCGACCGGGTGACGCTGGAGAACGGCGCGGTTGGCACGACCAGCTACGACGCCAAACTGGAGCGGGCGACCATCCGCTTTGCCGCGCCGATCCGGCCCGGCCGCCACCGCCTCACCATCGACTATCATGGCGCCATCGGGCGGGAGACGGTGGGCGTCTTCGCGATGGATTACGACACGCCGGCGGGTCCGCGACGCACGCTGGCGACCAACCTCGAACCCGCCTTCGCGCGCAAAATCTTTCCCGGCTGGGACGAGCCCGCCCGTAAGGCCAGCTACACGGTGACTGTGGACGCGCCGGCCGATCGCATGGCGGTATCGAACATGCCGATCGCCCGGACCGAGCGGCTCTCCCCGACGACGACCCGCGTGACGTTCGCCAGAAGTCCGCGGATGTCGAGTTACCTGTTCTTCCTCGGCATCGGCGACTGGGAACGGATTTCGCGTAAGGTCGATGGCATTGATGTCGGCGTCGTCGTCCGGCGTGGCGACACGCCGCGGGCGCGTTTTGCCCTTGACGAGGCCGCCGCGCTGCTCGGCTGGTACAACAGCTATTTCGGCGTTCGCTATCCGCTTCCCAAGCTCGACCTGATCGCGGCCCCCGGCCAGATCGCATCGGTCGCGATGGAGAACTGGGGCGCGATCCTCTATTCGCAGCAGTCTTTGCTGATCGACCCGATCACCGGCACGGCGTCGGAACGGCAAGGCGTCTTCTCCGTCGTCGCCCACGAAATGGCGCACCAGTGGTTCGGCGACCTGGTGACGATGAACTGGTGGGACGACCTTTGGCTCAACGAGGGTTTCGCCCGCTGGATGCAGGTCCGGGTCGCCGATGCCCTCCACCCCGACTGGCAGACGGGGCTCCGGGCACAGTCGATCTTCGAGAAGGGGAAGGCGCAGGACGCCCTGCCATCGACGCACCCCGTCGTCCAGAAGCTGCGCACCGCCAGAGAGGCCGAAGACGCGTTCGACGGCATCACCTATAACAAGGGGGCGGCGGTCATCACCATGCTCGCCGCCACGACCGGCGATGCGTCCTTCCGGGACGGTGTCCGCGCCTATATGCGCGCCCATGCCTATGCCGCCACCGTAGATGCCGACTTCTGGACGACGATGCAGCGCGTCTCGGGCAAGCCGATCCTGACCATCGAACGTGATTTCACGACGCAGCCCGGTCTGCCGCTGATCCGCGTCACGAAGAGCGCGAACGGCATCGACCTGACCACTGGCCGCTTTGCGCTGGTGGGCTCTGAACGTAACCAGATTGCCGGAAGATGGCATATCCCGCTGATGAACACGATCGCAGGCAAGGCCATGCCGCTGCTGCTCGACGGCCGCGACAGCGTGCCCGCCAGCGGGCCGGTCTTGGTCAACGCCGGCCAGACCGCCTATGCGCGCGTTCTCTACGACCCCATGACGTTCGCGGCCCTTATGCCGCAGGTGGCGACGTTGGCGGCCGTCGACCAGATCGGCCTTGCACAGGATGCACTTGCGCTCGCCAGGGCCGGCGATGCGCCGGGCGGCAACCTGCTCGATATCGTCAGCCATATTCCGCCGACCGCGCAGACGGTCGTATGGGAGCGCATCGCCGACATGCTGGCGACGGTCGATCGGGCCTATGGCGATCGGCCCGCGCGCGCGACCTTCCGGCGCTATGCGGTCGGCCTGCTGCGCCCCGCGCTGGCCGTGCTGGGCGCGACGCCGCGTGCGGGCGAAGCAGCGGACGTGCCGGTCGCTCGCGCGCGGCTGATCGAGGTGCTGGGCGCGCTCGGCGACGACACGATCCTCGCCGATGCCCGGGCCACGATGGCGAAGGACGCAACGCCCGGCAACCGGCGCGCGGCGCAGATCCTCCTCGCCGCCAGTGCCGATGCGGCGACCTTCGATGCGCTGCTCGCCCGGGCGCGCGCGACCGCAGATCCGCTGCAGAAGTTGCAGCTCTACACGATGCTGGCGGGCGTCCAGGACGACGCGCTGTCCCGGCGGATGGTGCCGATCGTGCTCGGCGATGAGGTGCCCGCCGGCGCCAATGCCTCGCTGATCGTGGCGCTCGCGCAGGCGCACCCCCTGCTCGTCTGGAACGAGGTCGTGCCGCACCTTGCCGATCCGAAGATCGCGATGGCGTCCGGCGTCCGGCGATTGGTGACGGCGACGGTCGTCGGCCTTCTCGACGATCCGGCGACGATCCCGGCGGTGCGGGCCTATGTCGAGCGGGAGGTTCCCGCCGATGCGAGGCGCCCGTTCGAGGGGGCGATCGCGGCGATCGTCGTCAATGCTCGCGTCGCCGACCGAATGCTGCCGGAGCTCGACCGATGGATCGCCGCTCATGCGCGGTGAGGGTCATCGCGCCTCACGGCGCGGCGAGCGACCGCACTCAGCCGCGAGCACGGCGAGTAAATGGAGGATATGTATGGATCGACGATCGAGGACGGCATGTATCGGCCTGATGGCGACTATCGTCATCAGCGGGACCGCCATCGCAGGTCGACGGGGCGTCCCTCTTTGGCAAACCGTGCCGCTGCCGATGGCCCTTCCTGCCGATGGTCGATCAGGGACCGTCCCGGCGGGTGGCGCATCGATCTGGTACGAACGCACCGGTCGGGGGACGTGCGTCATTCTCCTGCATCCGGGTCTGGCGGACAGCAGCTTCTGGGGCAATCAGGTAACGGCTCTGCGGCGGGCGGGGCACGAGGTGATTCTGATCGACAGTCGCGGTCACGGTCGAAGCACGAGGGACGATCAGCCACTCAGTTACGGTCGGATGGCGGAAGACGTCGTCCTCGTCATGGATTCGCTGCATCGCCGACGCTGCGCAATCGTCGGATGGAGTGATGGGGCGATCGTCGGTTTGGTGCTGGCGATGAAGAACCCGGCCCGCGTCTCGCGTGTGCTTGCGTTCGGCGCGAATATGGACCTTTCCGGCGTGGACCCTCGCGGTGACGGCAGCGCGACGTTCCGGCGGTACGGCCGTCTGACGGCCGAAAGCTATCGCCGGCGCTCCACGACACCAGATGCCCGCTCCGCACTGGAAGCCGCGGTAAACGTCATGTGGGACCGCGAACCCAACTACACCGCGCGCGATCTCGCCGCCATCACGGTTCCGACCACCATTGTTGCCGGCAGGCATGATGAAGTCATTCGGCAAAGCCACGCACGGTATCTGGCTCGTACGATCCCGGGCGCCACGCTGACAACTCTTCCAAACGTCAGCCACTTCGCGCCGCTGCAAAATCCAAAGCAGTTCAATCGCATCGTGGTGGCCTTCGTTGGGGCGTCCAACCCTTGACGACGCCGCATTCGGGATGCGCCCAACATAAGTCGCACAAGGCAGGAACGCCGCGCAAACTATAGCCAGCGCGCAACTCGACGGGGGGGCGTCACACGTCGATTGACACTCTCACGAAACCGGTGTCGGTGTCAGCCAGTATGAGCGCGGTCGTGTCGTGCATCTACCGCGGGGGGAATAGTACGGATGAGCAATCTGATCGCGGCATTGACGGTCGTCGCCGTGGTCATCGCGGTCGCACCCGACGGTCCGCGGGACGGTCGATCGGGGGAGTGCGATGGCACCGACCGTTCAAGCTGTCGCTATATCCTCGACGCAACAGAGGCATTCACAAAGATGCTCGTCACCGCCGACCCTGCGCCTTTGCAACGTCATCTTGATCCGCGGGCTCTCTGGATATTGTCCAGTGGCGAGGTGAGATCCGGTTCGCAACTGATCGACACGGTCCGTCGCGACACGCGACGGACCACCGCACGCCTCGACCATGCTCAGGTGCGGTTTTTCGCAAACGTCGCGATGGTGACCTGGCGCGAGTCATGGACGGCACCGGACGCAACGGTTAAGGTCGGCCGACTGGCTGGCGTCGACACGTGGTTCAGACAAGGCCGGACCTGGAAACTCCTTTCCACCGTGGAAACGCGCCTCAAGCCGTAAGCCGAGGCGCTGGCATGACGGTTACCGACCGCCCGAGGTGCTTTTGGCAAAGGATGGTGTCCGGGAACGAGCAGGCTGTCGGGATACGGACGTCTGAACGGAGGCTCAGCGCGGCGGGAGGGCGGCCCGCAATCGCTCCGCCATCGCGTCCATCTCGGCCCGTGTCAGGCGCGTCCTGGGGACGGGAGGGGTGTTGGGGATGACATGGACGTGAAAGTGGCAGACATCCTGCCGACTGGCGTTGTTCTGCTGCAAGGAATAGCCGGTGCTGCCCAACGCGCGCTGCTGCGCGGCAGCCACCCGCTTAACCATATGCAGGATCGCAAGGGCATCGCGATCGCTCAGATCGCCGAGGTTGCGCACCGCAGATTTCGGAATGACCAGCACATGACCGGGATGCTCCCGTTCCAGCGGAATGATCGCCATGACGCGCTTGTCCTGAGCGAAGATGGAGGCCGAAATCTCCCCTCGGATGATCCGCGCGAAGGGATTGTCCGTCCGGTAGGATGCGGTCAACGGACAGGATAGCGCTGCGCCTTGCGCTTGCGCGATGCTCGCGCCCCCGGCGAAATGACCCGCTACAAGCGCGACGAGGAGGGGCGGTAGATGGCGGACGCTCGAATACCCCATGCAATGCGCACCCTCGACCGAAATGAAACGCTTCAATCCTAGGGTCAGGACTCATTGGTCATAGCCAGAAGATGACGGTGGCAGCGAGGGCGATGGCGGAGAAGAAGACCGTTGGGCATCGGTCGTAGCGTGTGGCGACGCGGCGCCAGTCCTTCAGGCGGCCGAACATGATCTCTATGCGGCTGCGGCGCCTGTACCGGCGCTTGTCGTACCTGACCGGCTCGTTGCGCGATCTGCGGCCTGGGATGCAGGGCTGGATGCCCTTGGCTTGCAAAGCATCCCTGAACCAATCGGCATCATAGCCGCGGTCGCCAAGCAGCCACTGCGCCTTTGGCAGGTCGTCGAGCAGGGCTGCCGCGCCGGTGTAGTCGCTGACCTGTTCGGCGGTCATGAAGAAGCTCAAGGGGCGGCCGTTCGCATCGCTGACGGCGTGCAGCTTGGTGTTCAGGCCGCCTTTGGTGCGGCCGATCAGGCGGCCGAGATCCCCTTTTTAACCCGCAGGCTCGATGCCGTGCGGTGTGCCTTCAGGTAGGTCGCGTCGATCATGACGGTCTCGGGCTCTGCCTCCGCTGACGCCAGCCCCTCCATCATGCACAGGAAGACGCCCCTCTCGCCCCACCGCTTCCAGCGATTATACAGCGTCTTGTGCGGACCATAATCCTTCGGCGCGTCACACCAGCGCAGCCCGTTGCGATTGACGAAGACGATGCCACTCAGCACCCGCCGGTCATCAACCCGCGGCTTGCCATGGCTCTTGGGAAAGTACGGCTGCAGACGCGTCATCTGCTCATCCGTCAGCCAGTACAGGTCGCTCATCAACGGTCTCCTTGTGGAGCCTGAATCAGATCGCGACGCTCACATCAATGGGTCCAGACCCTAAGGGGGTAATTCAAACCACACCATTGGATTTTGCGAGAACACCATCTCGCTATTCGGACATATCTGCACGCGATGGCGGCAGAATAGGAGACGGTGGTGCTGACGTTGACGCTCATGCTGGCGACGCCGGCCTACACCGGCGGATTCGAGGTCGTCCGGAAGAAACTGGGCGAGGAGCGCTATGTGTCGCTGATGGACCTGGCCGTGTGGGCCAAGGCGCTATTCGCGGCGGATCAGGACGAAACCAACGGCAAGACGGACAAGGGTCGTGCGTTGCTGTTCGAGATGGAGGACGTGCTGAAAGACGTTCGCAACCGGCACGTCCGAGAGGATTTGCCGGACGATGAGGGCGAGGTCACCGGCGACTGATCGCAATTTCCCATAGATTTGAATGCCCATCTTCGTCATCTGTGGGGCACCATCTTCAGAAGTTGTCGGAAAACTGCCAATTTTTGACGACCCCATAGAGGACTTCCGAGAACTTTCCTCACGCTCGCGGGTACGCGGGTAGGGGTCACCGCACTCAGACAATGAGCGGTGCGTAGAAGAGGGCTTGGGCCTCAACCTGGGAGTTGCTGTTCAATGGCTGGCGTCGCAGTCGGCTTGACGAAAGGCGTGGTCGCACTCGCCGTCAGGGCTTTGCCAGCCGCCCGGCGGCAAAGTCACGTGCGAGCGCGATGAACGCCTGGAAGGCGGCAGAGGAATTCCGCCGGTTGGAATAATAGAGGCACAGCGGCGCAAGGGGCGGCGTCCAGTCTTCGAGAATGCGAACGAGCGGCCCAGCCGCGATGTCCTCGCGAACATCGGTCTCCATAAAATAGCCGATCCCCACGCCGTTCATGACTGCGATCCGGGTGAGCGACGCCTCGTCGAGCGTCATCGGCCCCTCGACATCGAGGTGCAGCTCCTCGCCGGCTCTTTCGAAGCGCCATCGGAACAGGGCGCCGTTCGGAAGCCGGATCCGGAGACAGGGGTAGGTTGCAAGATCCTGCGGCATCTGCGGGATCGCCCGTTCCTCGAAGAAGGCCGGGGAAGCAGCGACGGCCATGCGTCGCGTCTGGCCGAGCGGGATGGCGATGGCGTCGCTCGGCACCAGGTCTGCGCTGCGCACGCCCCAATCGAAGCCTGCCGCCACGACGTCCACCAGCCGTCCCTCGGTGACGAGGTCGATATGAACCTGCGGATAGCGTTGCAGATAGGTCAGCACGAGCGGTGCCATGATCTCCCGCGCGGCCGTCGCAAAGGCATTGATGCGCAGGGTCCCGGACGGCGTCTCCTGCTGCGCGCGCGCTGTGTTCATCGCCTTCTGGATGTCTTCGAGCGCCGGCTTGATCTGCGCGACAAAGATCCGCCCCGCGTGGGTCAGCGATACGCTGCGCGTGGTGCGATTGAACAGCCGCACGGCCAGCTCTCGCTCGAGCTTGCCTACCGCGTTGCTGATGGCGGTTGTCGACATACCGAGATCGAGCGCCGCGGCACGGAAGGAGCCGCACCGGACAATGGCCAGCACCGCCTCAAGCTCGATCAGCGCATGCCGATTCATTATCCCGCTTTCCATGACACGCTGTGGCGATTTGTCTCGATTATCAGGTAGAATGTCCATGGCTAACTACGGGTCATCACCAATCAAGGAGATGACTTGTGCCAGTCGATCTACCGAAGCCGATCGCTGACTATGTCGAGGCGAATGCCCGGCTCGACCTTGATGGCATGTTGCGGCCTTTCCTGCCCGGCGCCGTCTTCACCGACAACGGCAAGCGCTTGGCGGGACAGGCGGCTATTCGCCACCTGCTCGAGGAAGAGGTGATCCCTGTAAACGCAATCTTCACGCCCGATACGGTTCGTGAAGAGGGCGGCGCCGTCGTCGTCGAAGGACCGGCGCATGGCGACTTCCCGGGCAGCCCGCTGCGCTTCACCTATCGCTTCACGCTGGCGAACGGCGCCATCACGTCGCTGGAGGTCACGGTATGAGCATCAGGGCGGATCCGACCGAGTTCGCCGGCAAGCGCGTGCTTGTCAGCGGCGGCACCAAGGGTCTCGGCCGCGCCACGGTCGAGCGTTTTCTGGCTGGCGGCGCACGGGTCATCACCGCCGCGCGGGCAATCAGGGGCACCATCGAAGGCGTATACTATGTCGAGGCGGACCTGACCACGCCAGAGGGCGGCGAAGCGCTGGCCAGGGCGGCGGTCGAGCGGCTGGGTGGCATCGACATTCTCGCGCATGTCGTCGGCGGCTCGGCGTCGCCGGCAGGTGGCTTTGCTGCGCTGAGCGACGAGCATTGGCTAGCCGAGCTGAACCTAAATCTGCTGGCCACCGTCCGGCTCGATCGCCTGCTGATCCCGCAGATGCTCGAGCGGGGCAAGGGCGTCGTGGTGCACGTCACCTCGATCCAGTCGGTGCTGCCGCTGCCCGACTCCACGACCGGCTATGCCGCGGCCAAGGCGGCGCTGAGGACCTACAGCAAGTCGATCTCCAAGGAAGTCGGGCCCAAGGGCGTGCGGGTCAACGCCGTCTCGCCGGGCTGGATCATGACGGAGGCGACCGGCGACTTCCTCGAAATGCTTCGCGCGGCGAATGGCGGAACGATCGAGGACGCGCGCCAGTCGGTGCTCGACGGCCTAGGCGGAATCTCGATCGGACGCGGTGCCGAACCGGAAGAGGTGGCCGATCTGATCGCCTACCTTGCCGCCGACCGCGCCGCCGCGATCCACGGCGCCGAGTTCGTTATCGACGGCGGGACCATCAGTACCGTTTGAAGGCGTCGCACTTTTGTCCGCCGGCGTTCTGTGGAGGCGCGCTGGCGGGTAGTTTGTGATTTATCAGAGCAGCGAGATCCGGATTTTCCAATGATCTGAGTGCCCATCTTTGTCCTCTGTGGGGCACCACCCCACAGAAATTTCCAGTAAAGCAACCGTTTGACCGCAACCCGGTCCTGGCTGTAGCGCACGGGTGTCGCGCAGAAGGTGCCATGCGTGTTGTGGCGTCGAGGCTCAGTCCCGCAGGATCGAACGCGCGTTCCGGCTGACCCGATCGACATCACCAGCAGACCCCGAATAAGTCACTTGTCGAGGACGGCCTTCCTGACTGTCGCCGGCCGATTGACCTCCCGGGCGAGCGGCTTCGACAGGGCGTGCGTGAACGGACCGGGCGCCGGGTTCATATGCGGTGGAGCGGGACGATCAGGGGGGCACCGTCGGCCTCGCCGATGCGCGCTGCGATCCCGTAGACCTGCGCGAGGCGTGCGGGCGTGAGGACCGCGGCGGGCGTGTCGTCGGCGACGATGCGACCCTCGTGCATCAGGACCAGCCGGTCGCAGTGGCGCGCGGCCATCGTCAGGTCATGGAGGACGACCACCACGAGGGCACCCGCGGCGGCTTCGCGCGCCAGCATCGCCATGACGTCGATCTGGTGGCCGGGATCGAGCGCGGCGAGCGGTTCGTCGGCGATCAGCGCGGGCGCCTCGACCGCGAGCGCGCGGGCGAGGAGGACGCGGGCACGCTCGCCGCCCGACAGTTCGGTGGCGGTGCGGTGGCGCAGGTGCGCGATGTCGGTGCGATCGATCGCGCGGTCGATCGCGGCGGTGTCGGCAGGCGCCATGCGCGACAGGGGCGCGAGGTGCGGCATCCGGCCGAGCGCGACGAGGCGCTCGACCAAGAGCGGCCAGTGGAGCGTCTGGCCTTGCGGGAGGTACGCGACGCGGCGGGCGAGGTCGCGGCGGTTCCATGCCGGGAGAGGCGTGCCGTCGATCGCGACGGTGCCGCCGGCGACCGGGACGAGCCCGAGCAGCGCGCGCAGCAGCGTCGACTTACCCGCGCCGTTGGGGCCGACGATGCCGACCATCGTGCCCGCCGACAGCGACAGCGTGGCGTCGTGGACGACGGCGCGGCGGGCCAGGCGGACGGCGACGGCGTCGCAGGAGATCGTCACCACAGGCGGCGCTCCCGCAGCAGGAACGCGAGGAAGACGGGGACGCCGAGGAACGCGGTGACGACGCCGAGCTTCAGTTCGTTGTCGGTCGGGACCAGTCGCACGCCGATGTCCGCGAAGGTGAGCAGCGCCGCGCCCCCGAGCATCGAGGGGACCAGCACCGATGACGGGCTGCGATCGGTGAGCGGGCGGACGAGGTGCGGGACGATCAGCCCGACGAACCCGATCGCGCCCGACACCGCGACCGCGCCGCCGACCCCGATGGCGACACCGAGCATCAGCCGCAGACGGGTGCGCGACAGGTCGACCCCCAGCGCGCGCGCGCCGTCCTCGCCCAGCGTCAGCGCGTCGAGTGCGCGCGCGTCGACCAGCAGCAGCGCGGCGCCGATCGCGATGCACGGCAGCGCGACCCAGACATGCGCGAACGACCGGTTCTCGATCGACCCCATCAGCCATGTCATGATCTCCATGACCGCGAACGGGTTGGGCGCGAGGTTGAGCGCGAGGCTGACGCCGGCGGTCGCCAGCGTCGACACCGCGATCCCGGCGAGAATCAGCGTCAGCGTGCTCTCAGACCGGCCCGCGAGCGCGAACAGCAGGACGAGCGCGGCGAGGCTGCCCGCGATCGCCATGGCGGGCAGGAAGGCGGGATGGAGTTCGGAGAAGCCGTAATAGATCGCGATGACCGCGCCGAGCGACGCGGCGTTGGACGGGCCGAGCACCGAGGGATCGGCGAGCGGGTTGCGCAGATAGCCCTGCAACACCGCGCCACCGAGCGCGAGCATCGCGCCCACCGCGAGCCCGACGATCGTCCGCGGGAGGCGCAGGTCGAGCAGGATCGTCGTCGCGACCGGATCGCCATGCCCGGTCAGGACTGTGAGGAGGCGCGCGGGGGCGATCGCGACGGTGCCGAGGAGAAGCGACGCGATCGCCGCGGTGGCGGCAAGCGCGGCGAGCGCGGTCAGGAGGACGGGGCGGGGGATCATGCTTGGTGCGCCGGGGCGGGGTGGGTATGCGGACGGGTGTGATTGCGCGATCTTATGGCAGCCGGCGCGCCCGGAGCCACCCTCACCCTTCCCACGACCTCCGGTCGCGGGCCCCTTCCCTCTCCCGGGGGGAGAGGAAGACCGGCGTTCGAACTCTGGTCGGCGCAAGTCTTGCCTTGCTGACGATCGGGGCCGCTCCCGCGCCGCCCCCCGGTGTGCCAACGCGGATCGTGTCGATGAACCTGTGCGCGGACCAGCTGGTGCTCGCGCTCGCCGACCGGGGGCAGATCGCGGCGCTGACGCGCAATGCGGCGGATCCGGCGATCTCCGCGGCGGCCGCGCGGGCGCAGGGCATCCCGGTTCTCACCGATTCGTCCGAGCAGCTGCTGGTGATGAACCCGGACCTGATCGTCGCGCCCCGGCGGGCGACCTTGGGCGGGCGGGCATACCGGACGCTCGATCTGGGGATCGCCAACAGCTATGCCGAAATCGAGGACCAGGTGCGGCAGGTCGCGGCAGCGGTGGGGCATCCCGCGCGCGGCGCGGCGCTGATCGCGCGGATGCGGCGCGGGCTGGCGACGATCCCGAAGGTCGGGCCCGAGGCAGGACGGCGGCGAGTGGCGGCCTATTACCAGCGGCGCGGGTACATGACCGGGGGCGGGACGCTGGTCGACGAGATGATGGGGCGGTTGGGGCTGGTCAATCTCGCGACGCAGCTGGGCAAGCCGGCGCTGTCGCAGCTGTCGCTCGAGGAGATGGTGGCGGCCCGGCCCGATTTCCTCATCATGGAAAGCGGCACCGCACGGGTGGCGGACCAGGGGACCGAGATGCTGCATCACCCGGCGCTGCGCGGGATGAAACGCCTGTGGATCCCGCAGGCGTGGACGGTGTGCGGGAGCCCGGACTATGTGCTGGCGGCGCGGACGCTGGCGCGGCAGATCGGTCGATCCTCCCCTGTAAGGGGAGGTGCCAGTCCGCAGGACTGACGGAGGGGTGTCCCGGGTCGGACCGGAGCACGCCGCCGCCGCCGTCGACACCGCTCCGTCGCTTCGCGCCACCTCCCCTTGCAGGGGAGGATCGTGGCAGGGCGCCGAGATCAACACGTCCGTCATCCCGGACCTGATCCGGGATCCATCCGTCCGCGCGACCGACGGCCCGTCGTCTTCGCGGCGCCATGGATCCCGGATCGAGTCCGGGATGACGGTAGAGGGGATCAAAACTCGATCCCCTTCTGCGCCTTCACGCCGGCGCGGAACGGATGCTTGACCATCGTCATGTCGGTGACGAGGTCGGCCACCTCGACGAGCGCGTCGGGGGCGTTGCGACCCGTCACGATGACGTGGGTCATTGGGGGCTTCGCGGCGAGCACCGCGAGCACCTCGTCGAGCGGGAGATAGTCGTAGCACAGGACGATGTTGAGTTCGTCGGCGACGACCATCGCGTAGGACGGATCGGCGATCATCCGCTTCACCTCGTCCCACGCCGCGCGCGCGACCGCGATGTCGCGGGTGCGGTCCTGCGTGTCCCAGGTGAAGCCCTCGCCCATCGGCTTGAACTCGATCTGCTCGGGAAACGCGTCGAAGACCGCCTTCTCGCCGGTTTCCATCGCGCCCTTGATGAACTGGATCACGCCCACCTTCATGCCGTGGCCGATCGCGCGGATGACCATGCCGAGCGCGGCGCTGGTCTTGCCCTTGCCGTTGCCGGTGTGGACGATCAGCAGACCCTTCTCGATCGTCTTGGTCGCCAGTTTCTTGGCCTGCGCGGTCTGCACCTTCTTCATGCGCGCATTGTGATCGGCGTCGGTGCGGGGTGGTTTCATGCCATGCGCCCTATCGGCTATGCGGGGCGACATGCAATCCTTCGGCCGTACCCATTTCGTCCTCGGCGGCGCGCGTTCGGGCAAGAGCCGGCATGCGCAGGCGCTGGCCGAGACGCTCGGGGGCGAGCGCGTGTTCGTCGCGACCGCGCAGGCGTTCGACGACGAGATGCGCGAGCGGATCGCGCGGCATCGGGCGGATCGCGACGCGCGGTGGCGGACGGTGGAGGCACCGCTCGACCTGGCGGCGGCGATCCCGGCGGAGGGGGTGGTGCTGGTCGACTGCCTGACGCTGTGGACGTCCAACCTGCTGCTGGGGGATCACGATATCGGCGCGGCGACCGATGGGCTGCTGGCGGCGATCGCGGCGTCGCGTGCGCGGGTGATCCTTGTGGCGAACGAGACGGGACTGGGGATCGTGCCCGACAACGCGCTGGCACGGCGGTTTCGCGACGAGGCGGGGCGGGTGAACCAGCGCGTGGCGGCGGCGGTGGAGAGCGTCGACTTCGTGCTGGCGGGGATCGCGCGGCGGTGGAAGGGGTGAGATGATCCGCGTTCCCACTCCGTCATCCCAGCGAAGGCCGGGATCTTCGTGAGGCTGGGCGGGCGCTTCCACGGAGAGAGACCCCAGCTTTCGCTGGGGTGACGGTTGTTTGGTCGGGAGCCCTACAGCGTCAGCGCCATCGTGCCGCCGACGGGGACCGCGTCCCACTTCGCGGTCAACTCCGCCATCTTCGCGCGGATCGCGTCGATCGTGGCGAGGTCGATCGCGAGCGGGGGGCAGACGCGCGCGGCGCAGGTGACCGCGTAGAGCGCGAGGACGTCGGCGGCGGGGGTGGTGCCGCCGGACCAGGCGTCGCCCTGGATCGTCTCCACCAGTCGTTCGACGCCGTCGCTCTCGGCGGCGCCCTGCATCGTGAAATCGGCTGCCTCGCCGTCCGCGACGCGGCCGAGAAAGCCACGCGCGGCGACCACCGATTCGACCGCGTAATGGACCATGTCGTGGGGCACGATCCGCTGCTTGGGCGCATCGATCGTCTCGATGCGGCCATCGGCATGGCGCATCGCGAGCGTGTCGCTCCTGCCCGCGCCCTTGGTGAAGACGAGGTCCATGCGTCAGCCGATCAGCAGCCCCGCGAGTGCTGCGGACATCAGGTTGGCGAGGCTGCCCGCCGCCAGCGCGCGCAGGCCGAGCTTGGCGATCATCGGGCGCTGGTTGGGCGCGAGGCTGCCCGTGACCGCCATCTGGATCGCGATCGACGAGAAGTTGGCGAAGCCGCACAGCGCGAACGTCACCACCGCGACGGTGCGGGGGGAGAGCGCGCCCGCCTGCTTGCCGAGATCGATATAGGCGACGAACTCGTTGAGGACGATCTTCTCGCCGAACAGCCCGCCCGCGATCCCCGCCTCGTTCCACGGCACGTTGAGCAGGAACATGACGGGCTGGAAGACATAGCCGAGCAGCGCCTGAAAGCTGAGGCCGGGCAGGCCGACCGCGCTGCCGATCCCGCCGAGCAGCCCGTTGGCGAGCGCGACCAGCGCGACGAAGGCGAGCACCATCGCGCCGACCGCGACCGCGAGGCGGACGCCGGTCTGCGCGCCCTGCGCCGCCGCCATGATGAGGTTGGCGGGCTTCTCCTCGTCGTGCGTCGCCTCGGGAAGCGGCTCGCCGGGGATCGACTCACTCGGCAGCGCGGCGGGGCCGGCGCCGCTCATCCGCGCCTCGGACAGGCGGATCTCGACGTCGGCGTCGGGCAGGTCGCCCAGCGGGAGTTCGCCCTCCGGCGGCACGCTGCGATCGGGCATGATGATCTTGGCCATCAGGATGCCCCCCGGCGCCGCCATGAAGCTGGCGGCGAGCAGATATTCGATGCGGATCCCCATCGAGGCATAGGCGGCGAGGATCGTCCCCGCGACGCCCGCCATCCCGCTGGTCATCACCGTGAACAGCTGCGGCGGCGTCAGCCCTGCCAGATAGGGACGGATGACGAGCGGCGATTCGGATTGTCCGACGAAGATGTTCGCCGCCGCGCACAGCGATTCGACCTTCGACACCCCGATCACCCATTCGATCGCGCCGCCGACCCAGCGGACGACGAACTGCATCACGCCCAGATAATAGAGGATCGAGACGAGGCTGGCGAAGAAGATGATGACGGGCAGCGCCGCGATCGCGAAGCTGGTGCCGCCGACCGCGGGGCTGGCGAGGTTGCCGAACAGGAATTCGGTGCCCTTCTGCGAATAGCCGAGCAGTGCTGCGACGCCCCCCGACGCCCCGGCGAGCGCGGCGCGGCCGGGACCCCAATAGAGCACGATCGTGGCGATCAGCGCCTGCAGCCCGAACGCGGCGCCGACGACGCGCAGCCGGATCGCACGGCGATCGGTCGACAGCGCGAAGGCGATGGCCAGGATGACGAGGATTCCGGCGATGCCGATAGCGAAACGGTTCATGCGCACCCGCGGCTTGATGTTGGCGAACGCGGATCCCCCCGACGCTCAAGCCCGTTACCATGACACGCGCGCCGACGTGTCGCCAGCGGTTTGAAAGCCTGCGGTTTGACGCGCCGGGATTTGGCGTTAGCGTCCCTGCGGATGGACACCCCGACCACCGCGCCGCGCACGATCCCGCCATCCCTGTTCGCGTTCGCGATCTTCTACGGCGGGATGGTCTGCATCGCGGGCGTGCTGGGGAACAAGCAGGTGGCGCTGGGGCCGCTGTCCGCGATCGGGCCGCTGCTGGGGCTGGGCCCGCTGGCGGTGGAGGCGGGGATCTTCGCGTTCCTGCTGCTCGTCGTCGTCTCGTCCGCCACCGCGGAGCTGCATGGGCGGCAGGTGGCGAACCGGCTGGTGCTGTACGGGTTCGTCCCGCTGCTGGTGTCGATCCTGCTGTCGTGGATCGTCCACTTGCTGCCCGCCGCCGCGGACATGATCCCGGCGAACCGCGACGCGATCCAGCTGGTGCTGGGCGCGACGTGGCGGATCTGGCTGGGCGGGATCATCGCGTACGGCATCTCGCAGACGCTGAACGTCACGATCTTCTCGTGGCTCAAGGGGCGGGAGGGCGCGACATTGCTGTGGCTGCGCGCCGGGATCGCCAGCGTGCTGAGCCAGATCGTCGACACGCTGCTGTTCGCGACGATCGCGTTCCTGGGCGTGTTCCCGATCGGCGAGCTGCTTGTCGGGCAGATGGCGGCCAAGGTGCTGCTGTCCGCGATCCTGGTGCCGCCGCTGATCTATGCGTTCGTGGCGCTGGGGCGGCGGCTGGACCGGGGGCTGGATCGGGCGTGACGTTGATTTTGTCCGATCGTGCCGGGTAGAGACCGAGCTTGTCGAGGGCTCGTATCGAGGTACTGGTCTCTCGATACGCCATCTCGACAGGCTCGATGGCTACTCGAGACGAACGGAATGCTTCTTTGACCGACCACACCCCCGATGCGGCGCTGCTCGCCAAGGCCGAGACGCTGACCGAGGCGCTGCCGTATCTCCAGCGCTATGCCGGCAAGACGTTCGTCGTGAAATATGGCGGGCACGCGATGGGCAATCCCGATCTCCAGCGCGATTTCGCGGAGGACGTGGTGCTGCTGAAGGCGATCGGGATCAACCCCGTCGTCGTCCATGGCGGCGGGCCGCAGATCGGCGCGATGCTCAAGCGGCTCGGCGTCGAATCGCAGTTCGTCAACGGCCTGCGGGTGACCGATGCGGAGACGGCGCGGATCGCGGAGATGGTTCTCGCGGGATCGATCAACAAGGATATCGTCGCCTGGATCGGGCAGGCGGGGGGCCGCGCGGTCGGCATCTCGGGCAAGGACGCCGGTCTGGTGCAGGCGGAGAAAGTGGGGGTGCGCGACCCCGATCCGCTGCAGGGGATCGAGCGGCATGTCGACCTGGGGTTCGTCGGCGAGCCCGTCGCGGTCGACCGGCGGATCCTCGACAGCCTGTCGCGCGAGGGGATCATCCCCGTCATCGCGCCGATCGCGATGGGCGCGGACGGGCATACCTACAACATCAATGCGGACACGATGGCGGGCGCGATCGCGGCCGCGGTGGGGGCGTCGCGCTTCTTCCTGCTGACCGACGTGGCCGGCGTGCTCGACAAGGCGGGGGCGCTGGTGACCGATCTCGATCCCGCCGCGGTGCGTGCGCTGAGGGCCGACGGGACGATCTCGGGCGGGATGATCCCCAAGCTGGAAACCTGCGTCGCCGCGGTCGAGGCGGGGGTGGACGCCGCGGTGGTGCTCGACGGGCGCGTGCCGCACGCGATGCTGCTCGAGGTGTTCACGCAGCGCGGGGCGGGGACGTTGATTCGGAAGTGACGCCTTTCGGCGCGGGCGCGGCGTTCCTATAGAGGGAGAGCACGCCGACCGACCACGGAGACACCTTTGCTGCTCATCATCCAGATCGCTCAGATCCTGCTCGACGTCGTGTGGTGGATCATCGTCGTCCAGGCGATCCTGTCGTGGCTGATCGCGTTCAACGTCATCAACACGTCGAACGACCTGGTGCGTTCGATCTGGACCGCGCTCCAGCGGATGACCGAGCCGCTCTATCGCCCGATCCGGCGCGTGCTCCCCGATTTCGGCGCGCTCGACCTGTCGCCGATGGTCGTGCTGCTCATCATCATCATCCTCGACAAGGTGCTCGACGCCGCCGCGGTGCAGGCGGTGTATGGCGGTGCGGCCGTCTGAGCGCTTGGCGCGCCACCGCTGACGGGCTGGCGATCGCGGTCCGCGTGACGCCGCGCGGCGGGCGCGATGCGCTGGCGGCGGGGACGGCGGAGCATCTCGCGGCGCGCATCGCGGCGGCCCCGGTCGACGGTGCCGCGAACGCCGCACTGGTGGCGTTGGTCGCCAAGGCGTTCTCGGTCCCCAGACGCGACGTGCGGGTGATCTCGGGCGAGACGGCGCGGTTGAAGCGGCTGCATATCGATGGCGATGCGCAGGCGCTGGCGGGAATCGCCGCCGCGCTCTATGGGGCGGCGCCATGAGCGCGACGATCATCGATGGGAAGGCCTTTGCGGCCGGGCTGCGCGCACGCGTGGCCGAGGCTGCGGCACGGTTCGCGGACGAGGCGGGGCGCAGGCCGGGCCTTGCGGTGGTGCTGGTCGGCGACGATGCGGCGTCGGCGGTCTATGTGCGCTCGAAGGGCAAGGCGACGGTCGCGGCGGGAATGGAGAGCTTCGAGCACCGCCTGCCCGCCGATGCGACGCAGGACGCGCTGCTCGCGCTGGTCGCGAAATTGAACGCGGACGATGCGGTCGACGGGATCCTCGTCCAGCTGCCGTTGCCCACGCATCTCGACGAACAGGCGGTGGTCGCCGCGATCGATCCGGCGAAGGATGTCGACGGGTTGACGCCGGTCAGCACCGGGCGGCTGGCGCTGGGGCTGCCGGGGCTCGTGCCGTGCACGCCGCTGGGCTCGCTGATGCTGATCGAGGACGTGCTGGGCGATATTTCGGGTAAGGACGCGGTGGTGATCGGGCGCTCGATCCTGGTCGGCAAGCCTATGGCGCAACTGCTGCTGTCGAAGAGCGCGACGGTGACGATCGCGCATTCGCGGACTCGGGACCTGCCGGACGTGGTGCGGCGCGCGGACATCGTCGTCGCGGCGGTGGGCCGCGCGAACATGGTGCAGGCGGACTGGATCAAGCCCCGCGCGGTCGTGATCGACGTAGGGATCAACCGGACCGACGCGGGGCTGGTCGGCGATGTCGATCCCGCGGTCGCCGACGTCGCGGGCGCGCTGACGCCGGTGCCGGGCGGGGTCGGGCCGATGACGATCGCGTGCCTGTTGCGCAATACCGTCGTCGCGGCGCGGATGCGTGGCGGCCTCGCGGCGGAGGCGGGGTTGTGATCGAACTGTTCGTTTCGTCGTTCATCACCTTCTTCGTCATCATCGATCCGCCGGGCTGCGCGCCGATCTTCGCAGGCCTGACCGCGGGGGCGGACGCCGCGCACCGGCGTGCGATGGCGATCCGCGCGGTGATCGTCGCGGCGGGAATCCTGCTGGTGTTCGCGCTGTTCGGCGAGCCGCTGCTCCGGGCGCTGGGGATCGAACTGGCGAGCTTCCGCATCGCGGGCGGGGTGATGCTGTTCCTGATCGCGCTGGAGATGGTGTTCGAGAAGCGCACCCAGCGCCGCGAGGATCGCGCCGCGAACATCACCGAGGAGGAGGCGGAGGACGTCTCGATCTTCCCGATGGCGATGCCGATGATCGCGGGGCCGGGATCGATCGCGTCGGTGATGCTGCTGATGGCGCGCAACGACGGGCTGGAGCGCTCCGCGGTGGTGCTGGCGGCGCTGGGCGCGAACCTGGTGCTGATGCTGGCGGCGCTTCTGGCGGCGGGGCCGATCATGCGCGTGCTGGGGCACAAGATCGAGGCGGTCATCACCCGGCTGCTCGGCGTGCTGCTGGCGGCGCTGGCAGTGCAGTTCGTGATCGACGGGGTGGTCGAGCAACTGCGCTAGACGATCACTCGATCCGGTAGAGCCGCAAGGGCGAACCCTTGGGCAGCGGCTGCTGGACGAGCCAGTCGAAGCGCTCGCCGAGCGCCATGCGGCCGTAGAAGCCGTGGAACGCCTTCGAGCGGTAGATCGTCGATTCGGCCATGTCCGGGCACAGCAGCAGCAATGTCGCCCCGTGCGCCTTCATGATCGCGCGCGCCTGTTCTGGCGAGCCCTTGAACGCGTGCTGGACGTCGAGGATCGCCTGCCCGTTGCGGTGATAGGGGCCGGCGATCGCGTCGTGGTGCGAGGCGACGATCAGGCGCGGGCCGATGTCGACGAAGGTGAAGATCGTCTGCGCGGGATAGCGGTCCAGCGCACGCAGCGCCGGGAGCGTCATGCACCGTCCGCTCGCCTTGTTGACGCGCTGGACATAGGCATTGGGGCGGTCGATCGGCAGCCACTGGATCATGTAATAGGCGAACAGCCCCGACACCGCGAGGAAGGCGGCGACCGAGCCGAACACGCGCACCAGCATGATCGGGCTGCGCTGGACCCACGGGAAGACGATCCACGCCAGCGCGACCGCGCCGGGGATCGCGAGGAGCTGTGCGGCGGGGCCGGCGCGCGCCTGCCACAGCAGCATCAGCGCGGCGAACGCGCTGAACAGGAGGACGGGCACCCATCCGACGATGCGCGCGTCGCGCCGGGCCTGCCACGTCGCAAGGATCGCGCCGATCATCCCCATCGCGGGCAGCGCGACGATCGGGAAGGCGGAGCGGAAGGGGTGGCGGTAGATCGGCTTGGCCTCGCGCACGTTGTTCAGCCATTCGCGTGCGAGTTCGGGGGAGACCTGTTCGGGGCGGCCGAGGCATTGCGGGAAGAGCAGCGCGAACCCGGCGACGACGACGCCCCCCGCGACCGCGGCGAGCGCGAGGCGGACGGGCCGGTTGGCGGGGTTCGCGACGCCCAGCATCACGACGAACGCGCCGGCGGCGACCATCACGCTGAGCCACACCGGCGTCAGCGCATCGCAGCGCAGGACGGAGTTGGCGTAGCTCGCGAAGGCGACATACCCGATCGCGCAGCCCCCGCCGATCGTGGCGCCGTAGACGATCAGGCGCGGTGCTTCGGCGCGGTCCCACACCCAGCGCAAGGCGATGATCGCGCCGGCCATCGCGGCATAGGGCAGCATCTCGAGACCGATCGACAGCGACACCGCGCTGGCGAGGCCGACGAGTGCGCCGCCGCGGTGCATCCGCGGGTCGCTGAGCCCGGCGACGGTGACGCTGAGCATCGCGAGCTGCCAGCCGTGATGGTCGATCCGCTCCGGCATGAACATCAGCAGCGTCGCGGTGCTGCCGAGGAAGAAGACGATCGCGAGCGGCCAGCTCAAGGGCGCGACGAGGCGGCGGACGGTGGCGCCGACGCCGAGCAGCGCGATCGACATGGGGAGCAGCGGGGCGATGCCGCAGGCCAGCTTCTCCGCCCAGACCGGGCCGGCGAACGGGCGCAGGATCACGATCAGCGCCGCGATCGGCAGGTCGACGATTCGGCTCCAGTGGATGTCGAAGCCCTGCGGCGGATTGAGCCGGTAGTTGCGCAGATCGTACCAACCTTGCCCGTGCATCCACGCGCGCACCTGCATCAGCCGCATGTTGTCGTCGGTATCGCCGAGCGCGAGCCAGGTGATCGCGGGCCAGCGCTGCCACACATACCATGCGGCGATCGCGATCCAGGCCGCGAGCGTCCAGCGCATCCAGTGGCGGTCTAGCTGGTCGGCGAGCCGGTTCGTCAAACGCGTGTCCAAGGGTCTTTTCCCCACCCCGCCCCGGGACTAGAGGCTGTACGCGGCCCTTACTCGCGGCCACGCAAAGGGCAAGGGTGGCAGTGGCGACGATCGGCGAACGGGTGGAGGCGCTACGCACGAGCGGCGTGCTGGGGCAACTCGTGCGCTTCGGCATCGCGGGCGGCCTGTCGAGCGTGATCTATTCGCTGGTCTACCTGCCACTGACGCACTTCGTGTTCCCGGAGGCGATGGCGGTAGCGGCGGTGCCGTTCGCGTTCGCGGTGGCGGTGACCGCGGGATTCTTCCTCCACAGCCGGTGGAGCTTTCGCGACCACGGCACGCGCGAGGCGGGGGGCACGCAGCATGTGAAGTTCGTGATCGTCCAGAGCGCGGGGCTGGCGCTCAACGCGGTCATCACCTGGATCGGCACCGCGCTGCTCCATCTCCATCCCTGGGTTCCGCTGGTCCCCGCGATCCTGGTCGCGGCGATCGTGACGTTCCTGCTCAATCGCATCTGGGTGTTCGGATAACATGGACCGTATCGTCTACGACCGCATGGCGGCGCATGATTCGACGCACTGGTGGTATCGCGCGCGGCGCGACATCCTGGCGGACTATCTGGCGCGCTATGGCGGGCTGCCGGAAAAGGCGAAGATCCTCGAGATCGGGTGCGGGACGGGGCACAATCTGCCGATGCTCGGCGCGTTCGGGCGGGTCGACGCGATCGAGATCGATGCGGACGCGCGGCATATCGCGAGCCAGCGGCTGGGGCGCCCGGTCGGCGACCAGCCGCTGCCCGCGCTGCCGGGCATCGAGCGGGGCTATTACGACCTGATCGCGGTGCTCGACGTGGTCGAGCATATCCAGGACGACGTCGCCGCGCTGACGGCGATGCGCGACTGCCTGGCGCCCGGCGGCAAGATCCTGATCGCGGTGCCCGCGCACCAGTGGATGTGGAGTGCGCACGACGTGGTGAACCACCACCACCGGCGCTATTCGAAGGCGACGCTGGCGAAGGCGATCGCGGCGGCGGGCCTGAAGACCCGCAAGCTGACCTATTTCAACTCGCTGCTGTTCCCGCTGGCGGCGGCGGCGCGGGTGGCGGGACGCATGAGCGGACGCGACGACAGCGACGATTCGCCGCCGCCCAAGCTGCTCAACACGATTTTCGAGGCGGTGTTCCGGGTGGAGCGGCATCTGGTCGGGCGGGTGCCGATGACGCCCGGGGTGTCGATCGTGACGCTGGCGGAGCGGGGGTGAGGGGCCACCCCCTGACCGTTCGTCCTGAGTAGCCGCTGAGCTTGTCGAAGGGGCGTATCGAAGGATGCTGGCGTAGCGCGCTGGCCCTTCGATACGCGTCTTCGACTTCGCTCAGCCGCTAATCAGGGCGAACGGGGAGTGGGATCGAGGCGGTAGGGTTGCCTGGAGCCTCCGCCTTGTACCCCAAGGTCGCCCTTCCCTGCACCGGCCCCGCGACGTCGGCGACCAGATACAGCGGGCGGCGCTTCGATTCGACGTAGAGCCGCCCGAGATACTCGCCGATCATGCCGAGCACGAACATCTGCGCAGCGCTTAGCAGCACGACGACGAGCATCGTCGAGGTCCAGCCCTGCACCGCGGAGCCGGTGAAGAAGCCGATCGCGATGTAGACGAGCAGGAGCAGCGACGCGAAGGTGAGCGCGAGGCCGAAATGGCTGGCCCAGCGCAGGGGCGCGGTCGAGAAGCCGGTGACCGCGTCGAAGGCGAGGCGGATCATCTTGCCGAGCGGGTAGTTCGTCTCGCCCGCATGGCGCTCGGCACGATCGTAGGGGAAGGGGACCTGGCGGAAGCCGATCCACGCGACCATCCCGCGGATGAAGCGCGCCTGTTCGGGGAGCGACAGGAACGCGTCGAGCGCGCGCCGGCTCATCAGGCGGAAGTCGCCGGTGTCGAGCGGGATCGGGGTGTCGGTGACGCGGTCGAGCAGGCGGTAGAAGCCGGCCGCGCTCGCCTTCTTGAACAGCGTCTCGCCCTCGCGGCGGCGGCGGACCGCATAGACGACGTCGGCGGCGTCGCGCGCCATCACGCCGAGCATGTCGGCGAGGAGTTCGGGCGGGTCCTGAAGGTCGGCGTCGATGATGAGGATCCGGTCACCCGCGCACAGGTCCAGCCCCGCGGTGAGCGCGAGCTGGTGGCCGTGGTTGCGCGACAGGTTGATCGCGACGACGTGGCGGTCCGCGGCGGACAGCCGCTGCATCACCGCCCAGCTGTCGTCGCGCGAGCCGTCGTTGACGAGGACGATCTCGTGATCGTCGCCGACGCATCCGCGCGCGGCGGCGGCGACGCGGGCGTGGAGCGTGTCGAGGCACGCCGCCTCGTTGTAGCAGGGGATGACGACGGAGAGCGCGACCATGCGCCGGCTCTAGCGCAGCGCCGCGCCGCCGTCACGACCTGACGCGCGAACGGTGCGGGTCAGCCGGCGACGACGAGCTTGACGAGGGTGCCGGCCTTGAGCGGTTCGTCGCCAGGCAGGCCGTTGAGCGCGACGAAGCGCTCTCGCTTGAGCGTCGGCACCGCCATCCGCTGCGCGAGCGTGTCGATCGTGTCGCGCGGGCCGACGGTGACGACGCGGATCACCTGCCGGCCGGCCTTGCCGTCGCCGTAGGGTAGGCCGTCGACCATGCGCAGGAAGCGCGTGTCCTGCGCGGGGCTGGTTTCGGGCTTGCCGGTCGCCTGCGCGAGCGCGGCGGCACGGCGGACGCGGTCCTCGCCATTGGGGTGGGTCGACGCCCAGCTGGGGAGCGCGCGGCCGTTGCTGCCGGTCGCCTGCGCCGCCAGCGACGAGGAGGCGTCGAGCGCGGCGAGCATGTCTGCGGCGGCGTAGGGATCGTACCCCGCCGCGGTGATGTAGCGAACGCCGAGCGCGTCGGCCTGATATTCCTGATCGCGGCCGTATTTGAGCGTGTAGAGCTGGCCGACGGTGCCGACCGCGCGGCGCGCGAGATCGCTGCCGGTCAGCAGCCCGGCGCCTGCCGCGGCGAGCGCGCCGATCGTCGAGCGGGTGTTGCGCGAGGCGGCGTGGCGCGCGGCGACATGGCCGACCTCGTGCCCGAGGACCGAGGCGAGCTCGGCCTCCGAATTCATCAGCGCGAGCAGCTGGCGGGTGACGTAGACATAGCCGCCGGGGATCGCGAACGCGTTCTCGACCGCCGAATCGAGCAGCGTGACGGTGAAGTCGCCGCCCGCGTTCGACAGCCCGGATTCGACCGCGACGCGCTTGCCGACGCGCTCGACGAACGCCGCCTGCGGCCCGCGATACGCACCGCCGAACTCGGCGACGAGTTGGGGGTGGGCCTGCGCGCCTTGTGCCTTTTCGGTCGCGGAGATGCTGCGAACCTGCTGCGCGACGGCGGGGGTGGCGGCAGGGGTGGCGGCAACGAGCGCGGTAGCGGCGAGGATGGCGCGGATCATGGCTGGGCTCCCTGGTGTCGGGCTAAAGTCGCCGGAGAAAATCTGGTTCCACACCTCACACCCGTTCAGTGCGAACGGGTTTGGGGGTGTGGGTGGCCATCACACCCGCTCGGCGGTGTTGACCACGTCTGTCGCGCGCAGGGCGGAGAGGAGGCGCATCAGCTGGTGCGCGTCGTGGACCTCGACGTCGATCATGTTGGTGTGGAAGCCGGTGTCGCGGGTGTCGAGGCGCAGGTTGATGATGTTCGCCTTGTGCGCGCCGATGATCGTGGCGAGGATGCCGAGCGCGCCGGGTTCGTTCTTCACCTCGACCGAGATGCGCGCGGTCGCGCCCTCGGTCTCGTCGCCCCACTGGACGTCGAGCCAGTCGGTCTCGTCCGCCGAACGCTCGGCGAGATCGGCGAGCGCGCGGCAGTCGATCGCATGGACCTCGATCGAGGCGTCGGGGCGGCGCAGGCCGACGATGCGGTCGCCGGGGACGGGGTGGCAGCAGTCGCCGAGCTGGTAGGCGACGCCCGGCGTCAGCCCCTTGATCGAGATCGCGCTCGACTGCGGCGGCGCATCGGCGACGTCGGCGCCCGCGGAGCCGGGCATCAGCGCCTCCATCACCTGTGCATCGGTGATCGTCCGCCGGGCGATCGCCTGCATCAGCGTGGCGTCGTCGGGCATCTTCAGCCGCTTGAGCGCGTTGGCGAGCGCGTCCGTCGCGATCTGCGCGGGCAGGCGGCCGACGATCTCGTCATAGATGTTGCGGCCCAGCGCCAGCGTCTGGTCGCGCTCGACATGGCGCAGGTGGCGGCGGATCGCGGCGAGCGCCTTGCCGGTGATCGCGAAGTTGAGCCAGTTGGGCTGCGGCACCTGCGCCTTGGAGCGCAGGATCTGGACCTGGTCGCCATTCTCGATGACGGTGCGCAGCGGCACGACGCGTCCGTTGATCTTCGCGCCCACGGACTGGTCGCCCAGATCGGTGTGGACCGCATAGGCGAAGTCGATCGGGGTCGCGCCCTTGGGCAGCTGGATCAGCTCGCCCTTGGGGGTGAACGCGAAGATCCGGTCCTGGTACATCGCCATGCGGGTATGCTCGAGCAGCTCCTCGGGCGTGGCGGCGGTGTCGAGGATCTCGACGAGATCGGCGATCCAGCTGTGCTGCGTCTCGGGGCGGACCTTGCTGTCCTGCTTGTAGGCCCAGTGCGCGGCGAGGCCGAACTCGGCCTCCGCGTGCATGTCCGCGGTGCGGATCTGGATCTCGACGCGGGTGTTGTCCGAATGGATCACGCTGGTGTGGAGCGAGCGATAGCCGTTGCGCTTGGGCGTCGAGATGTAATCCTTGAACCGTCCCGGCACCATCGGCCAGCGGCGGTGGATCTGGCCGAGCGCGGCGTAGCAATCCTCCTCGGTCGGGACGATCGCGCGGAACGCCATGATGTCGCTGAGCTGCTCGAAGCTGATGTGGCGCTCCTGCATCTTGCGCCAGATGCTGAAGGGATGCTTCTCGCGCCCCGAGATGTCCGCCTCGACGCCGTGGCGCGACAGCAGGAGCTTCAGCCCCGAGCCGATCTTGGCGATCCGGTCCCCGCCGCCGGCCTTGAGCTGGTCGAGGCGCTTCGTGATCGATTCGTACGCCTCGGGCTCGAGCTGGGCGAAGGCGAGCGTCTGCATCTCCTTCATGAACTCGTACATCCCGATCCGCTCCGCGAGCGGGGCGTAGATGTCCATCGTCTCCTTCGCGATCCGGCGGCGCTTCTCGGGCTTCGCGATGTGGTGGAGTGTGCGCATGTTGTGGAGCCGGTCGGCCAGCTTCACGAGCAGCACGCGGATGTCGTCGGACATCGCCATCAGGAACTTGCGCAGGTTCTCCGCCGCGCGCTCGGTATCGGTCTGCGCCTCGATCTTGCTGAGCTTGGTCACGCCGTCGACGAGGCGCGCAACGTTGGCGCCGAACAGCCGCTCGATCTCCTCGCTGGTCGCCACCGTATCCTCGACGGTGTCGTGGAGGATGGCGGTCGCGATCGTCTCGTCGTCGAGCCTCAGGTCGGTCAGGATGCCGGCCACCTCGATCGGGTGGCTGAAATAGGGATCGCCGCTCGCGCGCTTCTGCGTGCCGTGCGCGTTGACCGAGAAGACATAGGCGCGGTTGAGCATCGCCTCGTCGGCGTCGGGATCGTAGTCGAGGACGCGATCGATCAGTTCATATTGGCGCAGCACGCGACCTTTGTGGGGGCGCGTGCCGCACCTTTGCAACAGGGGAGTTGCGGAATCGTCACGTCGGGGCTTGTTTGAAAATTCGCGGAAGAGCGGGTTTCAAGGCGGTGCCGGCCCGCTCCCCCACCCGGCCACCCATCAGGATACCGTTTGGGAGGCCGGGTGGGGGAGCGGGCCGGCACCGCCGAAATGCGCCTTCAGCGCATTTCCAGACGGACTCTCAGCGTGCGGCGGTCTGCGCATCGCCGGGTTTCGCGTGCGCGTTGCACTTGGCCAGCGCGTCCTCGGCGAGCGGCGCGCCGTTCGCGACGAAGCTGGAGAGCGTGCCCGCCTCGCGCGCGACGAGCTCGCAAAGGATGCCGGGGCGCTCGGGCGACTTGGCGGCGACATAGGCGGGGCCGCGCAGCGTCCACGGCGTCATCCGCGTCATCAGCCGCGGCTTGGCGGGGGCCGCGACGGGGGTGGCGACATAATAGCCGGCGGGGGCCTGCGCGGTGGCGGGCGTCGCGAGCGCGAGCAGCACGGTGGTGGAGAGGGCGGCGATCAGGGGGAGGCGGATCATGGGAAGCATCCTGTTCAAGTTGCGATTCAATACCTAAATTGATGAATTTCAGGTTGCAACTTAAAACTTAGAACCCGTTCCCTTCATGCCGTTTCTGCGATAGGATCGGGGATTGCGAGAGGATGCGGCGATGGGCGGAGTGCGCGAAACCCTGTATGATTGCGGCCTGCCGGCGGCGCTGGAGGCGATGGGGGAGCGCTGGTCGTTCATGATCCTGCGCGCGTCGTTCAACGGGCTACACCATTTCGAGGAGTTCCAGTCCGAGCTGGGGATCGCGCGCAATATCCTGGCCAACCGGCTCACGCGGCTGGTCGAGCATGGCATCCTCAAGCGCGACGCGCTGCCCGAGGATCGCCGCAAGATCGTCTATGGGCTGACCGACAAGGGCCATGCGCTGCTGCCGACGATGGTCGCGCTGCGGCAATGGGGCGAAAAGTGGGAGATGTGCGTGTCGTCGGTCGAGCTGGTCGATGCGCGCGACGGACGGCCGGTGCAGCCGGTCGCGGTGCTGAGCCACGACGGGCGCGTGCTGGGCAAGGGCGACCTGCACTGGGCGCTGTCGGGCGAGGCTGCACGCAGCGTCGAACATGACGGCGAGATGGCGGCGGCGGAATAGCGGTATCGGCCAGCGGACGCCTTACAGGTCCTGCGCTGCGGCCCAGCCGCTGGCCCAGGCCCATTGGAAATTATAGCCGCCGAGCCAGCCGGTGACGTCGACCGCCTCGCCGATCGCGTACAGGCCGGGGAGATGCGTCGCGCCCAGCGTCTTTGACGACAGCGCGGCGGTGGCGATGCCGCCGACGGTGACTTCGGCCTTGGCGAAGCCTTCGGTGCCGTTGGGGGCGAAGCGCCAGTCCGCCAGGCGGCGTTCGGCCTCTGCGAGGCGTGCGTCGGTGGCGGCGCCGAGTTCGCCGCTGGGCAATTGCGCCGCGAGCGCGTCGGCGAGGCGGGTGGGCAGCGCCTGCGCGAGCGTGGCGGCGAGGGTCGCGCGAGCGCGCGCGCGCTTGGCGTCGGTCAGCCAGCCGCGCGGGCGGCCGGGCAGGAAGTCGATCGCGATCGACTCGCCGTGGCGCCAGTAGGACGAGGCCTGGAGGATCGCGGGACCGGAGAGCCCGCGATGCGTGAACAGCGCGGCCTCCGCGAACGCCGCCTTGCCCGCGCGCGCGACCACGGGCGCGGCGACGCCCGCGAGCGTGCGGAACAGCGCTTCGTCGCCGGGCAGCGTCAAGGGGACGAGTGCGGGGCGCGGCTCGACCACCTTCATCCCGAACTTGCGCGCGAGGTCGTAGGCGAAGCCGGTCGCACCGAGTTTCGGGATCGAGGGGCCGCCGGTCGCGATCACCAGCGCGGGGGCGGTGAGCGTGCGATCGCCATGGACGACGATGAAGCGGCCGTCGGCGTGCGAGACGTCGCGGATCGGGTGCGCGAGACGGAGCGCGACGTCCCCCGCGTCGCATTCGTCGAGCAGCATCGCGACGATCTGGCGCGCGGAGCCGTCGCAGAAGAGCTGGCCGAGCGTCTTCTCGTGCCATGCGATGCGGTGGCGCTCGACCAGCGCGAGGAAGTCGGCGGCGGTGTAGCGGCCGAGCGCGGACTTGGCGAAATGCGGGTTGGCGGAGAGATAGTTGGCGGGCGTCGTGCCGAGATTGGTGAAGTTGCAGCGGCCGCCGCCGGAGATGAGGATCTTGCGGCCGGGTTCGGGGGCGTGATCGACCACCGCGACCTTGCGTCCGCGCTGGCCGGCGACCGCGGCGCACATCAGCCCCGCGCCGCCGGCGCCGAGGACGATCGCGTCATAGGATTGCGGGGTGGGCATGGTGCGGGTGCCGTTGCACAGGTGGGGGGCGTGGGTCCAGTCGCTGTGCCGTGGCGATGCCGTACCCCGGCGCAGGCCGGGGTCCAGTCTCGGCGCGGAGCGCCGATCGCGCTGCCGCGCGAGTTTTTTGGATCGGCTGGGCCCCGGCCTGCGCCGGGGTACGATTGCGCCTTATGTCAGCGCGACCGCCTCGCGATCCAGCGTCGCGGTCGCTGCGGCATAGTCGGTGCAGTTGCCCGACCAGTTCTGGTGGATGCGGCCGTTCGCGGCCTTGTACCAGCTGTGGCAGTGCGGATCGGCCCAGACGGTCGCCTCGAGCGTGCGCGCCATATCGGTGTTGAAGGTCGCCTGCGCGGCGGCAGTCACCTCGGCGCGGCGGGCATCCGTCGAGTCGAGCGCGGCGAGCGCCTGGAGCGCGTAGCCCACCTGCGCCTCGAGCATGAAGCTGATCGAATTGTGCCCCAGATTGGTGTTGGGGCCGTACAGCACGAACATGTTGGGGAAGCCGTGGACGAGGATCCCCAGATACGCTTCCGGGCCCTCCGCCCACGCGTCGCGTAGCGTGAGGCCGCCCGCGCCGGTCACCTCCATCGACCAGTTCCACTCGGTCGTCTCGAACCCGGTGGCGAAGATCAGGACATCGAGGTCGTGATGTGCGTCCGCGGTGGCGATGCCGCTCGCGTCGATGCGTTCGATCGGGGCGGCTTCGAGCGTGACGTTGGGGCGGCACAAGGCGGGATAGAAATCGTCCGCGAACAGGATGCGCTTGCAGCCGATCGGATAATCGGGGGTGAGCTTCGCGCGCAGCGCGGGGTCCGCGACCTGCGCTTCGAGATGATCGAGCGCGGTGCGGGTGAAGGCGGCGCGGCCCTCGGGCGTCCACGCGAACGCCTGCCAGAAGAACGCGTCGGACTGGTCGAAGATCATCGCACGTTGCTGCGCGCCGAGGCGGATCGCGACGTCGAGCCGGGTCGCCATCAGCGCCTTGGCCTCGTCGGTGACGGGCTGGTCGTTGCGCGGGACGACCCAGTTGGGTGTGCGCTGGAACACGGTCAGGTGCGTGGCGACCTTCGCGACCTCGGGGATCAGCTGGACCGCGCTGGCGGCCGAGCCGACGACGCCGACGCGCTTGCCCGTCAGGTCGAGATCGTCGGGCCACGCGGCGGCGTGGAGCATCGTGCCCGCGAACGTGTCGCGGCCTGGGATCGCGGGCAGCATCGGGCGGCTGAGCTGGCCGAGCGCGGGGACGATCGCGTCGAATGCCTCGCGTGCGCCGCGTTCGGTCTCGACGTGCCATAGCGCGGCGGTGTCGTCCCAGGTCGCGCGGGTGACGCCTTCGTTCAGGTGGAGGATGTCCGCGAGGCCGAACTGGTCGACCAGCGCCTCGGTATAGGCGTGGATCTCGGGGCCGCGCGCATAATGGTGGCTCCAGTGCGGGTTGGGCGCGAACGAGAACTGGTAGAGGATCGCGGGCACGTCGCAGGCGACGCCGGGATAACGGTTCGCGCGCCAGGTCCCCCCGACCGCGTCGGCATGTTCGTAGACGACCACGTCGTGGCCCGCCTCGCGCAGCTTGATCGCGGCGCACAGCCCGCCCATCCCGGCGCCGATCACCGCCACGCGCTTCGTCATCTTGCTCTCCTGTCCGTCGCGGTCTGGCGCCGCGCGGGGGAGGATGGCGGAGCGGGAGCGGGATGCAAGGGGGTTCGTCATCCTCCCCGCGCCGGGGAGAATCTTGACCGTCAGATCGCGTCCAGCGCCTGCGCGAAGTCGGCGATCAGGTCGTCGGCGTCCTCGACGCCGATCGAGATGCGGACAAGGTTGTCGGTGATGCCGAGCGCGGACTTGCGGGGTTCGGCGACCGACAGGTGCGTCATCCCCGCGGGGTGCGAGGCGAGCGTCTCGGTGCCGCCCAGGCTCACCGCGAGCTTGGCGATCTTCAGCGTATCGAGGAACGCGAACGCCTCGCGCTCGCCGCCCTTCAGGTACAGCGAGAAGGTCGAGCCCGCGCCGGTGCAGTGGCGGCGATAGATGTCGGCCTGCCGCGCGTCGCCCTGCTCTTCGAGGAAGCCGAGATAGCCTACGCGCTCGACCTTGGGGTGGCCGTTGAGGAAGGCGCAGACCTTCACCGCATTCTCCCCCGCGCGGCTCATGCGCAGCTCGAGCGTTTCCAGCGACCGCAGCAGCATCCACGCGGTGTTGGGGTCGCAGATCGTGCCGATCGTGTTGCGCATCGACCGGATCGTGTCGATGTGCGCCTTCGTCCCCAAGACCCCGCCCGCGACGAGATCGCTGTGCCCGCCGGCATATTTGGTGAGCGAATAGACGACGATGTCCGCGCCGTGCTTGAGTGGCTGGTGCCAGAGCGGCCCGAGGAAGGTGTTGTCGATCGCGATCGGGGGCTTGTCCGCACTGTCGCCGAAGATCGCGTCGCGCGATGCGGCGACCGCCTGGACGTCGACCAGTGCGTTGGTGGGGTTGGCGGGGCTTTCGAGATAGATCAGCGCGACGCGGCCCTTCGCCGCCTTCGCCATCACCGCATCGATTTCCTCGCGCGTCGCGCCCGCGGCGAAATCGAGCCACTCGACGCCGAACTTGCCGAGCACGCGCGCGATCAGCGTCTCGGTCGCGGCATAGAGCGGGCCGGAATGGACGATCGTGTCGCCGGGCTTCACCATCGCGAGGAAGAGCGTGGCGATCGCGGACATGCCGCTGGAGAAGGCCAGCGCGTCCTCGGCCTCCTCCCAGACGCCGAGGCGATCCTCGAGGATCTCCTGGTTGGGGCCGTTGAAGCGCGAATAGACGAGGCCCTCCGCGCCGCCGGGGCGCTTGCCCGTCACGCCCTCGAAATGGCGCTTGCCCGCCGCCGCGTTGGGGAAGACGAAGGTGGAGGTGAGGAAGATCGGCGGCTTGAGCGAGCCTTCGGACAGCGCGGGATCGTAGCCGTGCCCCATCATCAGCGTCGCGGGCTTCAGCTTGCGGCCGCCGATCTCCTCGACCTGCGGTTTGGGGGCGACGCGGGGGGCGACGCCGGTCAGGTCGGCTTCGGTCGGGCTGGTGTCGTCGGGCATCGGGACTCTCCTGCTTTTGCGCGCGAGCCTAGACACGAAACTGGTATCTATCGAGACTATTCGCGCGCGATCAGCGCGATCTGGCGACCATAGGAGGGTTCGCCGCGATGGGTCGCGCGGCGATAGCTGAAGAAGCGACCGGCATCGCCATAGGTGTCGAGCCCCAGCGTCTCGACGGTGCGCACCCCCGCGGCAGCGAGGCGGTGCGCGACATAGGCCTCCAGATCGAACTGGTGGTGCGCGTCGCGGCCGGGGGCGAAGAAGCGCTCGTTCTCGGGATCGGCCTCCTCGAAGCGGCGCGCAAAGGCGGCGTCGACCTCGTAGCTGGCGCGCGCGATGCAGGGGCCGACCGCAGCGACGATGCGGTCGCGCCGGGCGCCGAGCGATTCCATCGCGGCGAGCGTCGAATCGGTGACGCCGCCGAGCGCGCCCTTCCACCCTGCATGCGCCGCGCCGACGACGCCCGCATCGCGGTCCGCGAACAGGACGGGCGCGCAGTCCGCGGTGAGGATTCCGAGCGCGAGGCCCGGACGGTCGGTGACGAGCGCGTCGCCCGATGGACGGACGCCCTCGTCGAACGGTGCGAGGACGGTGACGCAGTCGGCGGAATGGACCTGGTAGAGCGTGACGAGACGCGCGCCGGGGCGCACCGCCTCGATCGCCAGCGTACGGTTGCGTGCGATCGCGGCAGCATCGTCGTCCGACCCGAGGCCGACGTTGAGGCCGTGGTGGATGCCGTTCGATACGCCGCCGCGGCGGCCGAGGAAGCCGTGGGGGACGCCCGCCAGCGCGCGCGCGCGGTTCACTTCGATGGTCATGGGATCAATGGTCACAGGGTCAATCGCATCAACCGGTCCTCGTCCACCGTCTCGCCCACCACGAAGTCGTAGCGGCCGATATCGACGAAGCCCAGCCGGCGATAGAAGGCCTTGGCGCGTTCGTTGCCGACATAGACGCTGAGGACGACGTCGCGCCTGCCCATCGCGCGTGCGGTGGCGAGCGCCCAGTCGGTGAGCGCGGGGCCGACGCCCGCGCCGTGATGCGCCTTCAGGACATAAAGCTGGTGCAGCTCGATCGTGGCGTCGCTCCAGTCGCCGGGGAAGGCGACGGGGCCGAGCTTGACGTAGCCGACGATCGCGTCGCCCTCGGTCGCGACGTGGAGGCGATAGGCCGGGTCGGTGACGTGCGCGGCGAGGCCGGTGGGGCCGAACGCGGTGTCGAGGAAGGCGTTGAGGTCTGCGTCGGAATAGAGCGTGCCGAAGGTCTCGACGTATGACGTGCGCGCGACCGCGCAGATCGCGGCGGCGTCTTCGGGGCGGGCGTCGCGATAGGCGATCATGCGAATCCCTCCGGGGCGGGCCAGGCGGGGGCGACCACCGCGAGCGCCTTGAACAGGTCGCCCATCGCGTCGACCAGCCGGTCGCGATCGGCACGGACCTCGGGACGGGCCGTCGCGAGCGCCGCGGTCCGTGCGTCGATGCCGAGCGTGGTGAGGAAGGCGCGCTGCGGGACCGGGCCGGCGACGCGCGCGCCGTCCGCGCGTGCGGCGATGCCGAGCGTCGCGAAGTCGACATGCGCGGTCAGGTCGTGCTCGCCGGGCGCCTCGAACGGGTTGGCGTAGGCGTGCGCGCGGACGGCCTGAAAGGTGTCGCCGGTGGCGGGGCCTTCATAGCCATAGTCGATCGCGAGCAGCGCGCCGCCCTGCGCCACGATGCGCTGCGTCAGGTTGCGGACGATCGCGACCGAGGCGGGCGAGGTTTCGATGATCGCGCCGTTGGGGGCGTCGCGCAGATGCTCGGGGATGACGCCGTCGGGGATCGTCTTGCCCGCGATCGGCAGGAACAGCGTCTGCGCCCCGGCGTCCTGCGCCGCCACCATGCGCTCGTGCCACGTCTCGCCGCGACGGACCATCTGGTGGATCGGCAGCGCATCGAAGAACTCGTTGGCGACGACGATCAGCGGCACGTCGTCGGGGAGGGTGTCGATCGAATCATGCCATGTCGCGTCCGGGACGCGCGTCGCCTGCGCGGCGCGGAGCGCGGGGCTCGTCTCGACGAGGTGGACCGGGGGGGCGAACCCCGCCTTCGCCATCGCGCGCGTCGCATCGGCGGCGAGGGTGCCACGCCCGGGGCCGAGCTCGACCCACGCGACGTCGGGGCGCCCGGCGCGGTCCCACAGGTCCGCGCACCACAGGCCGATCAGCTCGCCGAACATCTGGCTGATCTCGGGTGCGGTGGTGAAGTCCCCCTGCGCGCCGAGCGGATCGCGGGTGGCGTAATAGTGCGCGTTGGCGGCGGCCATGTAGTGCGCGATCGGGATCGGGCCTGCGCGCAGGATCGCGCGGGCGAGGCGCTCGGCGAGGGTGGGGACGGCATCGGACATCGCGATGCGGTTAGCGCAACGCGCGGGGGTTGCGAAGGCTGGAACGCCTCCTCGTGACGGTGAAGCACCAGTGGCGGAAGACCCCAGCTTTCGCTGGGGTGCCGGATTATGCTCGCAGCCGCGCGAGCTCCTCCGCGAGCGTGCGGAGCGAGGCGGCGAGCGTCTCGCGGTCGGCGTTCGCGGCGGCGAGCGCGACGCGGGCTTCGCCCAGCTCGATCGCGCGGGTGGCGATGCGCGCGTCGAGCGCGATGTTGGCGCGCTTCCACTCGGTCATCCGGCGGTGACGCAAGATCACGCGATCGATGCGCGCGCGTAGTTCCTCCATCGCGAACGGCTTGGCGACATGGTCGTCCGCCCCCGCGGCGAGCGCCTGGACCGCGGCGGCGGGATCGCTACGCGCGGTGACCATCACGACGGGCAGGTCGCTCGTCTCCGCGCGCGCGCGGATTGCGGTGAGGACCTCGACCCCGGACAGGCCGGGCATCTCGTGATCGAGCACGACGCAGTCGAACGTTGCGGTCGCAATCCGGTCGAGCGCGGCGCGCCCGTCCTCCGCGACGATCACGCGGTGGCCCGCATCGGCGAATGCGCGCGCCAGCACCTCGCGGTTGGTGCGGCTGTCGTCCACCACCAGGATCGTCGCAGGCATCGGGGTCCTTTCGTGCCGTGTGTCGAAGGACAGCCTAGCGCGACCGGAGTCACCGCATGGTTAACGGCTCAGGCGGCGACCGCGAAGCGGAGCATCCGGTCGGCGACGGGAACGAGCGCCTCGGCGTGCGGGCCGACCGCGCGGACGATCTCCGGATGGCCGACGTCGAGCCCGCCGGTGAGTACGCCGAACGCGGGGAGGACGAGCTTCGTGCCGGTCGCGACGAAACAGCGTCGCGAGACGAGCTTGCCGCGGACGCGGACGCGCAGCTTGGGGTGGAAATGCCCCGACAGCTCCGGGCGGGTCTCGCGCGCATCGGCCTCGTGGCGCAGGACGAGGCCGTCGACCACTGCCTCGTCCGCGATCGCGCCGCCGCAATGATCCGCGACGACGCGGTCGTGATTGCCGGTGATCCATGTCCAGGCGCGCGTCGCGGTGAGAGTGCGGAGCATCGCCTGCGCCTCCGCGGGCAGGCGATCGCAGCCGTCGATGTCGTGGAAGCTGTCGCCGAGGCACCAGATCTCGCGCGCGTCGGTCGCGGTGGCGAGCGCGGTCAGGTCCGCCAGCGTCGCGAGCGAATCATAGGGGGGCAGCATCTGGCCGCGGCGCGCGAACCAGCTCGCCTTTTCCAGATGCAGGTCCGCGACCAGCAGCGCGCGCCGCGCGGGCCAGAACAGCGCGCCTTGCGGCATCGCCATCAAGGCGTGCCCACCGAACGAAAAGGGAACCACGACGCCGCCTTGCCCGGTTCGCGGGCCGGGATCAATGGCGGGATCGGGGCGCGCGAATCCGCTTGCCTGGCGCGACGATCGGCGTAGAGGCGCGAACGCCCATGTCGCAGACCGCCCCCTCGCCCGCCGAGCCTGTCCCCGACACTGTTCCCGGGACGCCGATCCGCAGCCCGGCGACGCTGGCGCTGACGATCGGCGCGATTGGCGTCGTCTTCGGCGATATCGGCACCAGCCCGCTCTACGCGTTTCGCGAAGCCTTGGCGCAGTCCGCGGGGGACGGGATCGACCCGAGCGAGATCCTGGGCGTGCTGAGCCTTGCGCTGTGGACGCTGACGCTGGTCGTCACCGTCAAATATGTGCTGTTCCTGATGCGCGCGGACAATCGCGGCGAGGGCGGCGTGCTGGCGCTGACCGCGCTGGCGCGGCGCGCGCTGGGGGTGCGCAGCCGGATCGCGCTGTTGCTCGGCGCGACGGGGGCGGCCCTGTTCTATGGCGATGCGATCATCACGCCGGCGCTGTCGGTGCTGTCGGCGGTGGAGGGGTTGCGGACGATTCCGGGGGGGGCCGCGATCTTCGACGAGGGGCTGATCCGCGCGCTGACGCTGGGGATTCTCGTGGGGCTGTTCATGATCCAGCGGCGCGGGACGGCGTCGGTCAGCACGCTGTTCGGGCCGGTGTGCATCGTCTGGTTCGTCTCGATCGGCGCGCTGGGCCTCTGGCACATCGCGGACGAGCCCTCGATCTTCCGCGTCGTCAATCCGTGGTACGGGGTCGCGTTCCTCGGCAATCACGGGGTGACCGGGCTGTTCGTACTGGGCGCGGTGTTCCTGACGGTGACGGGCGCGGAGGCGCTGACCGCGGACATGGGGCATTTCGGCAAGCTGCCGATCCGCATCGGCTGGTTCGCGCTCGCCTTTCCCGCGCTCGCGCTCAACTATCTGGGGCAGGGCGCGTTCGCGCTCGCCGCGCTGGAGCAGGCGGCGGCGGACGGGGTGGTGTTCAAGAACCAGGACTGGTTCTTCCTGATGGCGCCCGACGCGTGGCGCCCGGTGTTCGTCGTGCTGGCGTGCGCGGCGACGGTGATCGCGAGCCAGGCTGTCATCACCGGCGCCTATTCGCTGACACAGCAGGCGATCCAGCTGGGGCTGCTGCCGCGACTTCGCATCCGCAACACCTCCGCGGATCATATGGGGCAGATCTACCTGCCCGCGATCAACTGGCTGCTGCTGGCCGGCGTGATCGTGCTGGTGATCCAGTTCAAGACCTCGTCCGCGATGGCGGCGGCGTACGGGATCGCGGTGACGGGCACGATGGTGGTCACCACCTGCCTGGCCTATATCGTCGTAAGGCATCGCTGGGGGTGGAAGCGCCCCGCGGCGATCGCGGTGATCCTGCCGTTCCTGACGCTCGACACGATCTTCTTCGGCGCGAACATCCTGCGCGTGATCGAGGGCGGGTGGGTGCCGCTAGTCGTCGGCGCGGCGATCGGCATCATCATCTATACCTGGGTGCGCGGGCGCGGGATCGTGCGGACGTTCGAGCAGCGCCAGTCGATCCCGCTGGCCGACCTCGCCGCCGCGCTCGCCAAGCGCCCGCCCGAGCGGGTGGAGGGAACCGCGGTGTTCCTGACCGCCAATCCGGGGAGCGCGCCGGGGGCGCTGCTCCACAACCTGAAGCACAACAAGGTGCTCCACGAGCGCAACCTGATCGTGTCGATCCGCACCACCGACCGCCCGAGCGTCGCGGCGGCGGACCGGATGGAGGTGGAGCGGATCGACGACAATTTCTCGACCGTGCTGCTGCGCTACGGCTTCATGGAGACGCCCGACGTGCCCGAGGATCTGGGCTTTCGCAGCAAGGGCGCGGGGCTGATCGCGGATGCGATGAAGACGTCGTTCTTCATCGGGCGCAACACGCTGAAACCCGCGGCGGGCGAGGGGATGCCGATGTGGCAGGACCGGCTGTTCATGTTCCTCCAGCGCAATGCGAGCGATCCGACCGATTTCCTGCGGATCCCGCCGGGGAAGGTGCTGGAGCTGGGCGAACAGGTCACGGTCTAGGCGCCCTGCGCCGACTGCGCTGCCGCGCATGATTTCGTTTGGGGCTGGACCCCGGCCTGCGCCGGGGTACGGTTGTTTCCAATATCAGCTATCCCGCATAGGCCTTCACGAGATCGTAGAGATAGCCGCGCGCGTCGTAGAGCGACTTCACGCCGATCCGCTCGTCCAGCCCGTGGATGCCGTTGAGATCGGGATCGAGAAAGGTGCCGGGCGCGCCGTAGACCGGGATGCCGATCGCCTCCAGGAAGATGCCGTCGGTCGCGCCCGTCGACATCAGCGGCAGCATCGGGATGCCGGGGAAGTGCTTCGCGGCGACCGTCTTCATCGGCCCCAGGATCTTCGGATCGAGCGCGGGCGGGATCGCGGTGGGGCGGACGGGCTGGTTCGCGGTGACGGTCACCTTCGCGCCGGCCAGTTCTTTCAGCTTGGCGAGCGTGCCGTCGACCGTCTCGCCGGGGAAGATGCGGCAGTTGACGTTGGCCTGCGCGCGCTGCGGCAGGGCGTTCTCCGCATGGCCCGCGTTGACCAGCGTGGCGACGCAGGTGGTGCGCAGCGTCGAGTGCATCGACTTGTCGCGGCTGACGATCGCGTCGGCGGCGGTGTCGTTGGGGTTCGCCAGCAGGCGGGTGATCGCAGCGCCCGTCTCGCCGCCCAGCGACGTCGCGGTCGCGCCGAAGAAGGCGCGCGTCGTGTCGGTGAACTTCACCGGGAAGTCATAGGCCTGCACCGCCTTCAGCGCGTCGGCGAGTTCGTAGATGGCGTTGTCGGGGGGCGGCGCGGAGCTGTGGCCGCCGGGGTTGGTGGCGACGAGGGTGTAGTTCTGCGCGGCCTTCTCGCCGACCTGCACCGCGAGGACGGTGCGCTTGCCCTGCGCGTCGATGCGCCCGCCGCCGCCTTCGTTGAGCGCGAATTCCGCCGCGATCAGATCGGGCTTGTTCGCGGCCAGCCACTGCGCGCCGTTCCACGCATAGGTGGTCTCCTCGCCGCAGGTCAGCGCCAGCTTGATCGTGCGCTTGGGCGCATAGCCCTGCTGCTTGAAGCGGATCATCGCATCGGCCCAGATCGCGGCCATCGCCTTGTCGTCGACGGTGCCGCGGGCGTAATAATAGCCGTTCTCCTCGACGAGCTTGAACGGATCGCGCTTCCAGTCCTCGCGCTTGGCCGCGACGACGTCGAGATGGCCGAGCAGCAGCATCGGCTTCATCGCGGGGTCCGACCCCTTGAGGACGGCGACGATGCCTCCGTCCTTCGGATGCTCGGGCACCGAGAAATAGGTGAGGTCGGCATCGGCATAGCCCGCCGCCTTGAGCCGCGCGCCGATCTGCGCCGCGGCCTGGGTGCAGCTGCCGACATCGACGACGGTGTTGGTCTCGACCAGCTCCTTGTAGAGGCCGAAGAACGCCTTTTCGTCGGGGGCCGACCCACTTTTGCCGACTTGGGCGGTGGCCGCGGTCGCGGTGAGCGCGGCGGTGGTGGCGAGGAGCGTGCCGAGGATGCGCATGTCTGATTGTCCTATCCATCGCCGTTCGCCCTGAGCCTGTCGAAGGGCGTCCCGGACTGCGGGGCGGGCTTCGACAGGCTCAGCCCGAACGGTTTCCAATGTCAGTCTGATGGGGAACGGGCATCGGTGCAAGCCGGCGCGACGCTACCCCCGCCGCAGCGTGCCGCGGGGAGCGAGGAGGCGGACTTCGCGGTTGGCGAAATCGATGCGGACGCGGCGGAAGAGCTTCAGCGCATCCATGCCGAGCAGGATCGCGGGGCGCTTCTCCAGCCCGAATTCGCGGAACGGCGCGACGTCCGCGAACGCGATCGGCAGGCTGTTGATCGTCAGGTCGCCGAGCTTGATCGTGTCGATCGTGCCATAGTCGGCGACGATCAGGCCGCCGGTGACGCTGACGAGTTCGATCGGGACGGTGGGCGTCTTCTTCGCCAGCTTTCGCCGCAGCGCCGAATTACCCATGCTGACGACCGAGCCGGTGTCGAGGATCACGCGGACGCGCTGGCCGCCGACCCACGCCTCGGTGACGACAAGCTGGCCGAGCAGGCTCTTGGCCTCGATCACGATTTCGTCGCGATCGACCGGGCGGCGCGATGCGCGCTTGCGCGACGACGATACCGCCATCGTCTGCGCGTCGAAATCGATCGCGACCGCGTGGTTCTGGAGCGTGTCGATCCCGAGCATGCCGGGCGCGCCGAGATGCCGCGCTTCCAGAGACGGCGCTTCGATCCGCGATCCGCCGACGGTGGGGGCGCCGGCGGACACGCGGATCGAGGGGATGGTGACGGTGCCCACCTCGCTCGACCCGCTCATCGCCATCATGCGGACGCGGCGGCCGGCGGGGAGCCCGAGCGTGCCCGCCAGCTCGCGGCTGATGACGGTGCGCTGCGCGCCGGTGTCGATGATGAAGTCGTAAGGCCCCGCGCCCGCGATCGTGACGGGAACGGTCATCCGCGGACCGTCGCGGCCGAACGAGAGCTGGCTGGCGAGCGAGGGGGTTTCGGTCGGCTCGGTAAAGGCGGCCGACGGAGATTGCTGCGCGGATGCTGCGGCAGCGATCGGTAGCAGCAAGGCGGCGTGCCATCCTCTCATGCGGGCGAGGTTACGCTTGTTTGGGGGTGGGGGAAATCCCTGTCCGTTCGTGCTGAGCCTGTCGAAGCACTGTCCTTTCTTCGAACGGTTACAGGAAGAAGGGCAGCACCCTTCGACTGCCTGCCAAGGCAGGCGCTCAGGACAGGCTTCGACAAGCTCAGTGCGAACGGTTGGGCGAGAGGGAACAATCCACGCGCATCGCATCCGCCGCAAGCGCCTCCGCCTCGATCAGCAGCGCGTCGTCGGCGGTGTTGGTGGCGACCTTCTCGCGGCCGATCAGGACGAGGACGGGGACCGCGAGGGGGGAAACGCGGGGCAGGTCGACATGGACCATCGTATCGGCGGCGCGATCGAGCAGCGAGGCGAGGCGGCCCACATCGGTCATGCGCGCGCGCGCGTCAGCCCAGGCGGCCTCTAGCAGGACGTGGCCCGGTTCATACTTGCGCAGCACGTCGTAGATCAGGTCGGTCGAGAAGGTGACCTGGCGTCCGGTCTTGCGTTTGCCGGGGTGTTGGCGCTCGACGAGCCCGCCGATCACCGCGACCTCCCGGAACGCGCGTTTCAGGAGATGCGACTGCTGGACCCAGTCGACGAACTCGTTTTCGAGAATGTCGGCGCTGAACAGCGATTTCGGATCGATGACGGGATCGATCGAAAAGGTGGCGAGCGCATAATCGTTGGCGACGAAGCCGAGCGGCTTGAGCCCCTGCGTCTCCATCCGGCGGGTGATGAGCATCCCGAGCGACTGGTGCGCGTTCCAGCCCTCGAAACTGTACGCGACCATGTAGTTGCGACCCTCGCGCGGGAAGGTTTCGACCAGGAGCTGGTCCGGGCGTGGCAGGATCGAGCGCGCCTGCTGGATCTCGAGCCACTCGCGGACATCGTCGGGGAAGCGCGGCCATTCGGACGGGGTCGCGAGGAAGCCGCGGACGCGGTCGGCGAGGTTGGTCGAAAGCGGCATCCGGCTGCCGCCATAGGTTGGTATGCGCGCGGGGCGCGCGGTGGCGCGGACGATCAGGTCCTCGGTGTCGATCTTCTCGACCTCGAGGCTCATGCCGGCGAAGAAGAAGGTGTCGCCGTGCGTGAGCGTGGCGGCGAAGCCCTCCTCGACGCGGCCGAGCTTGCGACCGTTGCGGAAGCGGACGGTGAGCATCGTCGCCTCGACGATGATCCCGGCGTTCAGGCGATGCTGCGCAACAAATTGCGGGTGGCTGACGCGCCACAGGCCGTCTGGATCCTGCGTCAGGCGCTTGAACCGGTCATAGGCGCGCAGCGAATAGCCGCCGTCGCGGATGAATCCCAACACCTTGTCGAACAGGTCGTCGGTGAGCACCGAATAGGGGAGCGCGGAGCGGACCTCGTCGAGCAGCGCGGCCTGGTCGAACGGTGCGGCGCAGGCGCAGGCCATGACGTGCTGCGCGAGCACGTCGAGCGCGCCCATGCGGAAGATGTCGGGATCGAGTTCGCCCGCCTCGACCGCGTCGAGCGCGGCGCGCGCTTCCAGATATTCGAAGCGGTTGCCGGGGACGACGATCGCCTCGCTGGGCTCGTCGAGGCGGTGATTGCTGCGGCCGATCCGCTGCAGCAATCGCGACGATCCCTTCGGCGCGCCCATCTGGATGACGCAATCGACGTCGCCCCAGTCGACGCCCAGATCGAGGCTGGCGGTGGCGACGAGCGCGCGCAGCTTTCCGGCGGCCATCGCGCCCTCGACCTTCTGGCGTGCTTCCTTGTCGAGGCTGCCGTGGTGGATGCCGATCGGAAGCTGCGCGTCGTTGGCCTTCCACAGGTCCTGGAAGATCAGCTCGGCGAGGCTGCGCGTGTTGCAGAAGACGATCGTGGTGCGGTGCGCGGCGATCTCGCGCATCACCTGCTCGGCGGCGTAGCGGCCCGAATGGCCCGCCCAGGGGATGCGATCCTGCGGCAACAGGATCGCGATGTTGGGGTCGACGCCCGCCTGGCCGTGGACGAGGCTGACCGCGTCGATATCGCCGTCGGGGGCGAGCCAGGCGCGGTAGCCGTCCGCGTCGGCGACCGTCGCGGAGAGCGCGACGCGGCGCATCGCGGGGGCGATCCGTTGCAGGCGGGCCATGCACAGGCTCAGCAGGTCGCCGCGCTTGCCGGTGGCGAAGGCGTGGACCTCGTCGATGATGATCGTCTTCAGAGAGGCGAACATCGTCAGGCTGTCGGGATAGCTGAGGAGCAGCGAGAGCGATTCCGGGGTGGTGAGCAGGATATGCGGCGGCTTGACGCGCTGGCGCGCCTTGCGGTCCGACGGGGTGTCGCCGGTGCGTGTCTCGATTCGGATGTCGAGCGCCATCTCCTCGACGGGCGCGACGAGGTTGCGCTGGATGTCGACCGCGAGGGCTTTCAGCGGGGAGACGTAGAGCGTGTGGAGTCCCTCGGTGGGGGCTTCGATCAGCTCGGTGAGGGTGGGGAGAAAGCCCGCGAGCGTCTTGCCCGCGCCGGTGGCGGCGGCGAGGAGCGCGTGGCGGCCGGCGCGGGCCTCGGCGAGCATGGCGAGCTGATGGGTGCGGGGAGTCCAGTCGCGGCGCGCGAACCAGATGGCAAGGGGCGGGGGAAGGTCGGTCCGTGTGGAACGTTCGGGCATCCCGTCCATATAGGCATGATGGCAAAGCTCGGCGACTGGCTCGAACCGCATCCGCACGGGATCTACGTGAAGCCCGCCGACGCGTGGGTGGATCCGTCGACGCCGCAGCCGCGCGCGCTCGTCACGCACGGCCATGCGGATCATGCGCGCGGGGGGCATGGCGCGGTGTGGGCGACCCCCGAGACGCTGGCGATCATGGATGCGCGCTACGGCCCGCAGCCGGGAAACCCGGTGGCGTATGGCGAGAGCGTGCGGCTGGGCGAGGTCGAGGTGGGGTTCGTGCCCGCGGGGCATGTGCTCGGATCGGCGCAGATCGTGCTCGACTATCGCGGCGAGCGCGTCGTGGTGTCGGGGGATTACAAGCGCCGCGCGGACCCGACCTGTACGCCGTTCGCGCCGGTGAAGTGCGACGTGTTCGTGACCGAGGCGACGTTCGGGCTGCCCGTGTTCCGCCATCCCGAGACGGGGGACGAGATCGACAAGCTGATCGCGGCGCTCCACGCGAACCCGGAGCGGTGCGTGCTGGTCGGCGGCTATGCGCTGGGCAAGGCGCAACGGGTGATCGCTGAGCTGCGCGAGCGGGGGCATCACGCGCCGATCTATATTCACGGCGCGCTCCAGCGCTTGTGCGACCTGTATGTCGAACACGGCGTGCGGCTGGGCGAGCTGATCCCGGCGACGGGCGTCGCCAAGGCGGAAATCGCGGGACACATCGTGATCGCGCCGCCCGGCGCGCTCAACGATCGCTGGTCGCGGCGGCTGCCGGAGCCGATCACCGCGATGGCGAGCGGCTGGATGCGGGTGCGCGGGCGCGCGCGGCAGAAGAATATCGAGCTGCCGTTGATCCTGTCCGACCATGCCGACTGGGACGAGCTGACGGAGACGCTGACCGAGATCGCGCCGCGCGAGGTGTGGGTGACGCACGGGCGCGAGGATGCGCTGGTCCACTGGTGCATGACGCGCCAGATCAAGGCGCGCGCGCTGGCGCTGGTGGGGTTCGAGGACGAGGATGATTGACCTCAGATCGTTCCCTTGCAGGGAACGATCCGGGTTGCGTTGATCCGGCGTGCGCGCGAAGAGACAGCATCGCATCCATAAAAAGGGGTTCGCATGCTCGTCCGCGTCGCCGCCATTCTTCTCGCCGCCTCCTCGACCGCCGCGCTGGCGCAGGACGCGAAGCCCGAGGGGCCGAAGTCCACGAAGACCGCCGCCGAGATCGCGAAGGCGGAGGTGGAGGCGGGCACCGCGCTCGCCCCCGTCGAGGAGCGCACGGTGACGTCGAAGGCGAGCGTGACGGTCGGCGGGCGGCGGCTGCCCTATACCGCGACCGCGGGGACGCTGACGATCCGCGACATCGAGGGCAAGCCGACCGCGTCGATGTTCTACACCGCCTATACGCTGGACGGCACCAGGCCGGGGACGAAGCGGCCGATCACCTATATCTACAATGGCGGGCCCGGCAGCCCGACCTTCTGGCTGCACCTGGGATCGTTCGCGCCGGTCCGCATCCGCACCGCGAACCCCGAGTTCATCAAGCCCGCGCCCTATGACTTCGGGCCCAACCCCGACACGCTGCTCGACAAGACCGACATGGTGTTCCTCGACGCGATGGGCGCGAGCTATTCGCGGGCGCTGGGCGATACGAAGCCGAGCGCCTTCTACGGCGTCGACGAGGATGTCGACGTGTTCGCCAAGGCGATCATCCGCTACGCCACCAAGAACGGGCGGTGGAACAGCCCCAAGTTCCTGCTCGGCGAAAGCTATGGCACGCTGCGCTCCGGCGCACTGGCGTACCAGTTGCAGGATCGCGGGATGGCGCTCAACGGCGTGATCCTGCTGTCGTCGATCATGAACTATGGCTATCGCCAGCCCGGGCTCGACCAGGTCTATCTGAACTATCTGCCCAGCTATGCGGCGACCGCCTGGTATCACAACCGGATCCCGAACCGCCCCGCCGACGTCGCGACGATCGTCGCGCAGGCGCGCGCGTTCGCGACGGGGCCGTACATGACCGCGCTCGCCAAGGGGCAGTCGATTTCCGACGCGGAGCGCGATCAGGTGGCGACGCAGATGAGCGCGCTGATCGGCCTGTCGCCGGAGTTCATCAAGCGCGCGAACCTGCGCATCGACCTGCCGCGGTTCCAGAAGGAGCTGTTGCGCGGGACCCGGCAGGTCGTCGGGCGGCTCGATTCGCGTTATGTCGGCATCGACGCGGATGCGGCAGGCGAGCGGCCCGAAACCGACGTGTCGTCGGATGCGATCACCGGCGCGTTCGTCGCGACGTTCAACGATTACGTGACGCACACGCTGGGCTACAAGACCGAGATGCCGTTCCGCGCCTCCGCCCGCGATGCGCCGGGCTGGACGTGGAACTGGAAGCACGACGCGCCGAACCGGATGGGCGGGCAGAACAACCCGAACACCGCGATCGATCTCGCCGCGGCGATGCGCGGCAACCCGTATCTGCAGGTGCTGTCGATGAACGGCTGGTACGACATGGCGACGCCGTTCTTCGGGACCGAGAACGACCTGGGCCACATGATGCTGGAGCCCGCGCAGCAGCGCAACCTGACCTATACCTATTACCCCGCCGGGCACATGACGTACCTGAACCCCGACGCGCTGCGATCGATGAAGCGCGACCTGGCGGCGTGGTACGACCATGCGGTCGACGTCGCGAACAGTCCGGTGCCGCCGCAGCCCGCGAGCGTGGCGACGGGGGAGGGGACGCCGCCGAACTGAGGCGCGCGCGGCCATATCCATGCGTGGTCCGCCCGTGGCGAACCCCCTCCACCACCCTTCGGGCGGTCCCCCTCCCCTTGCAGGAGAGGATCTTCTAGGTTCGCTTCTTCCCCAACGATCGGCCCGCCATGAACCTGCGCCATATCGAGATCTTCCACGCGGTGTACACCAACGGATCGGTGAGCGCGGCGGCGCGGGCGCTCAACATCTCGCAGCCGTCGGTGTCGAAGACGTTGCGTCACGCCGAATCGATGCTGGGCTTCCCGCTGTTCGAGCGCGCGGGCGGGCGGCTGGTGCCGACCGAGGACGCGCACACGCTGTTCGCCGAGGTGGCCGAGATCCAGGACCGGGTGTACGCGCTGCGCGAGGCGGGGCGGAACCTGCGCCGGGGCGCGGGGGGGATGCTGCGGGTGTCGGCGCTTCCGAGCCTCGCGCTGGGCGCGCTGCCGCTGGCGGTGGCGCGGTTCCTGCGCGGGCATGCGGACGTGAAGTTCGATCTCCAGACCGTCCATCACGACGACCTCGTGCGCAAGCTGTACGAGCGCGAGACCGACGTCGCGATCGCGTACGAGGTGCCGCCCGCCGCGCCCGTCGGGCATCGCTGGCTGGGCGAGGGCGAGCTGGTGGTGCTGTACCGCGAGGAGGACATGCCCGCCGCGCCGCCCCGCGTGGAGCTGACCGCGCTCGCCGGGCGGCCGTTCATCAGCGTCGCCGCGTCGGGGCCGATCGGGCACATCTTTTCCAAGGAATTGCAGCGGCTCGACCTGGAGCTGGACGAGGTGATCTCCGCGCGGACCTTCTACATCGCGACCGCGCTGGTGCGCGCGGGGGTAGGGTTGACGGTGGTCGACAGCTTCACCGCGCAGGCATCGATGGCGCCGGGGCTGGCGATGCGCCCGCTGGGGCCGCCGCTGACGTTCGACGTCCACGCGATGTTCCTGCTCAACCGCCCGCCGACCGCACTGGCGACCGAGTTCCTGAAGACGATGGCGCGGGTGGTGGACGGGGCGTGAGGATAGCTTTTTTCGTCACCCCGGATCCTTCGACACGCTCGGGAGAGCCTTGATCCGGGGTCCCGCTATTCCCGGCGGTTGAGAAGAAGCGGGGCCCCGGATCAAGTCCGGGGTGACGGGGTGTCTGTGGTATCGGATGCCCCCTCTCGACGTGGCCGGTCATAACGCCGGTCTATGCCGGGCGCGCAACTCGGTATGCGTGGACGGCGCGGGGGCGTGAATAGGATGGCGGCACGATGATCCCAGCACCCTATCTCCTCTATCTCGGGCACAGCCGGGATTTCGTCGGCATCAAGACGTCGCGGGGGCTGGCGCAGTTCCGCCCCGACGATTGCGTCGGCGAGTTCCGGCACGACGACTGCCCGCTGACGCTGGGGCTGGATCGGGTGACGATCGCGGAGGGCGCGGCCCGGGGTGCCAGGACGCTGGTGCTGGGGATCGCCAATTCGGGCGGCACGCTGGGCGCGGACCTGGTCGCCGACGCGCTCGCTGCGCTGAAGGCGGGGATGAACGTTGCCGCAGGCCTCCACGAGCGGTTGCGCGACCAGCCGGCGCTGGTGGCGGAGGCCGAGGCGCGGGGGCTGGCGCTGTTCGACGTGCGCGACCCGCCGGCGGATCTCGCGACGGGCACCGGGCGACGGCGCGCGGGGCATCGCCTGTTGACGGTCGGCACCGATTGCTCGGTCGGCAAGATGTATACGACGATCGCGCTGGCCGAGGGGATGCGCGCACGTGGCGTGACCGCGGATTTCCGTGCGACGGGGCAGACCGGGATCCTGATCGCGGGCGCGGGCGTGCCTGTCGACGCGGTGGTCGCGGACTTCATCGCGGGCGCGATCGAGGCGCTGGCGCCCGCGCGCGACGATGACGGGTGGGACCTGATCGAGGGGCAGGGATCGCTGTTCCATCCCGCCTTCGCGGGCGTGTCGCTGGGGCTGCTCCACGGCGCGCAGCCCGAGGCCCTGGTGCTGTGCCACGATCCGGCGCGCGAGAGCATGCGCGGGATCGCGGGGCGCGGGCTGCCGGGGCTGGCGGAATGCCTGGCGCTCAACCTCCGGATGGCGCGGCTGACGAGCCCCGAGGTCCGGGCGGCGGGCGTGTGCCTCAACACCTCGTCGCTCGACGAGGCGGCGGCGCTGCACCTGTGCGCCGAGGTGTCGCGCGAGCTCGACCTGCCTTGTACCGACCCGGTCCGCTTCGGCGTGGGCCCGATCCTGGACGACCTGTTGTGCCAAGAACCCTCGACGCGCGCCACGACCGCTTCGCGCTGACGCGCCCGTTCCGCATCGCGCGCGGCGAGAAGATCGCCGCCGACGTGGTGACGGTGACGATCCGCGACGGCGACCATGTCGGGCGGGGGGAGGGCGTGCCCTATCCGCGGTACGGCGAAAGCGTCGAGACGACGCTGGCGGCGATCGCGGAGGCGCGGGGCGCGATCGAGGCGGGCGCGGATCGCGAAGGGCTGCTGACGATCCTGCCGCCCGGCGCGGCGCGCAACGCAGTCGACTGCGCGCTGTGGGATCTCGCGGCGAAACAGTCGGGGCGGAACGTCGCGGCGATGATCGGCGCACGCGCGCCGGGGCGGATCGCGACCGCGCTGACCGTGGTGATCGACACGCCCGAGGCGATGGCGGAGGCGACGCGCGTGATCGCGGACGCGCCGCTCATCAAGGTGAAGCTGGGCGCGGACGATCCCGAGACGCGGATCCGCGCGGTGCGCGCCGCCGCCCCCGCCGCGACGCTGATCGTCGATCCGAACGAGGGGTGGGACGAGGCGACGCTGCGCGCGATGCAGCCGGTGCTGGTCGAGGCCGGCGTCGCGCTGCTCGAACAGCCGGTGCGCGCGGACGACGATGCGTGGCTGGAGGGGTTCCGGTCCGCGATCCCGATCTGCGCGGACGAGGCGGTGCACGTGGCCGCCGATCTGGACGTCGTCGCGCGGCGCTATCAGGTGGTCAACGTCAAGCTCGACAAGGCGGGCGGGCTGACCGCGGCGCTGGAACTCGCGCATGCGGCGCGGGGGCGGGGGATGCGGCTGATGACGGGGTGCATGGTGTCGTCGTCGCTGTCGATCGCGCCCGCGCTCCACGTCGCGGCGCTGAGCGAGTTCGTCGACCTTGACGGGCCGCTGTGGCTCCGGGAGGATCGCGAGGGCGGGGTGGCCGAGGCGCAGGGCATGCTGTCTCCGCCGGCCGCGGGATTTTGGGGAACGCCATGATACGCACTCTTGCGCTGCTTGCGGTGGCCGCCTCGTCGCTGGGCGCGGCGCAAGCGCCCGCGAAGGTCGACCTGCTGATCCGGGGCGGGACGGTGTTCACGGGCGATGCGGACGGCGTGGTCGGCGACGTCGCGGTGACGGGGGACCGGATCGTCTTCGTCGGCGCGCATGCGCGGGTCGCGGCGACGCGGACGATCGACGCGACCGGCATGGTCGTCGCGCCCGGGTTCATCGACCCGCACACGCATGTCGGCGGGATGCTGGCGTCGAAGGACGCGCAGGAGCGGCTGGTGCTGCCGTTCCTGATGCAGGGGGTGACGACCGCGTTCGTCGGCAACGACGGCGGCGGCGCGATCGACGTCGCGGGGACGCTGGCGGCGGCGACGGCGAACCCGGTGGGCATCAACTATGCGACCTATATCGGGTTCGGCGCGGTGCGTTCCGCGGTGGTGGGCGCGGACAAGCGCGATCCGACCGCGGCGGAACTGGCGAAGATGAAGGCGCTGGTCGCGGGCGGCATGTGCCAGGGCGCGATCGGGTTCTCGACCGGGCTGTTCTATGCGCCGCAGAGCTTTTCGAAGACCGCCGAAGTGGTCGCGCTGGCGCGCGAGGCGGGGTCGCGCGGCGGGACGTACGACAGCCATATCCGGGACGAATCGAGCTATACGGTCGGGCTGAAGGGCGCGATCGCGGAGGCGATCGAGATCGGGCGAGCGGCGGGGATGCCGACGCATATCGCGCATATCAAGGCGCTGGGCGTCGACGTGCAGGGACAGGCGCCCGCGATCGTCGCGATGGTGGAGGCCGCGCAGCGGGCGGGGCAGGTGGTACACGCGGATCAGTATCCGTGGTCCGCTTCGGGGACGAGCCTGGTCGCGAGCCTCGTGCCGCTATGGGCGCAGGATGGCGGGCGCGCGGCGTATCTGAAGCGGTTCGACGATGCGTCGCTTGCGGTACGGTTGAAGGCCGACATGGCGGAGGGCCTGCGCAAGCGCGGCGGGGCGGGGTCGCTGCTTATCACCGAAGGGCGGTACAAGGCGCAGCGGCTGGATGCGGTGGCGAAGGCGATGGGAACCGACGCGATCACGGCGGCGATCGCGGTGATCCGCGAGCACGATCCGTCGGTCGCGTCGTTCAACCAGAGCGAGGGCGACATCGCGACGTTCATGCGCCGGCCCTGGGTGATGACCGGGTCCGACGCGTCGACCGGGCATCCGCGCGTCTATGGCACGTTCGCGCGGAAATATGCAAAGTACGTCGTGGCGGACAAGGTCATCACGCTGCGCCAGTTCATCGAGCGGTCGTCGGCGCTGACCGCGGACAGCTTCAAACTCGCGGGGCGCGGGCATCTGACGTCCGGCGCGTTTGCGGATATCGTGGTGTTCGATCCCAGGACCTACGCGGCGCGCGCGACCTACGAGGCGCCGACGCAGTTCGCGCAAGGGGTGCGGACGGTAGTGGTCAACGGACGTGTCGCGGTGGATGGCGACGTGGCGACCGGAGCGGCGGCGGGGCGCGCGTTGCCGCACAAGGCGACGGGCGGGTGCGGGGGTTGACCGCCTTTCCCGTCATCCCGGCGAAGGCCGGGATCCAGGGTGCCGCAAGAGCGTCGGCTGGCGGCGCCCCGGGACGGGTGGATCCCGGCCTCCGCCGGGATGACGGTTTGCTGTGATGGCACGCTGGTTCGCGATTCCGTTGTGGCAGCGGGTGCTGGGCGGGCTGGTGCTGGGGCTGGTGCTCGCGCTCGTCTGGCCGGCAGCGGCGCCGAAGGTGCAGGTCCTCGGCGACCTGTTCGTGCGCGCGATCCGGATGCTGGTCGCGCCGATCGTGCTGGTGACGATCGCCGCGGGGATCACGTCGCTCGCCGACCCGAAGCGGCTGGGGTCGCTGGGCGGGCGGACGATCGGCTTGTTCGCGGCGACGACCGGGTGTGCGGTATCGGTCGGGATCGCGGTGGCGCTGGTGGTGCGGCCGGGGGTCGGCGCGCCGCTAGGGGCCGCGACCGCCAAGGCGCTGGGCGCGCCGGTGCCGGTGTACGACCAGCTCGTGGGCATCGTGCCGCTCAACATCGTCGAGGCGCTGGCGAAGGGCGACATGCTGGCGCTGATTTTCGTCGCGATCCTGACGGGCGTGGGCACCGTGCTGGCGGGCGAGGCGGGCAAGCCGTTCGCGGCGTTCCTGCAATCGACGTCGGCAGTGCTGCTGAAGATCGTCGCGCTGGTGATGGAGGCGACGCCGTTCGGGGTGTTCGCGCTGATCGCGGGTGCGGTCGCGGCGAACGGTGCGGCGGTGTTCGTCAATATCGGCTGGCTGGCGCTGGCGGTGGTGATCGGATCGCTCGTGCAGATGGTGGTGGTGCACTCGCTGCTGCTGCGTCTCGTCGCGCGCGTGCCCGTGCTGCCGTTCTTCCGCGGGGTGATCGATGCGCTGGTGGTGGCGTTCTCGACCGCGTCGTCGTCGGCGACGCTGCCGGTGGCGATGACGGTGGCGGAGCGCAATCTGGGAGTCGGGCGTGCGGTCTATTCGACGGTGCTGCCGCTGGGTGCGAGCATCGGGAAGGACGGGACCGCGATGTATGTCGGGCTGCTCAGCGTCTTCGCGTTGCAGGCGTTCGGGGTGGCGACCGATGCGGCGACCTTGGGGATGGTGCTGCTGACCGGCGCGCTGGCGGCGTTCGGGACCGCGCCGGTGCCGTCGGCCTCGCTGTTCATGCTGGCGGCGGTCCTATCCGCGGTCGGCGTGTCGGCGGAGCAGACCGCGCTGGTGGTCGGCTTCGTGCTGCCGTTCGACCGGCTGCTCGACATGACGCGCACGGTGCCGAGCGCGAGTGCGAACCTGGCGGTGGCGACGACGGTCGCGCGGCTGGAAGGGGAGCTGGATGAGGCGGTGTATCGGGCGGCGGCGGTGCGATAGCTCCATCAAGCCGTTCGTTTCGAGCGAAGTCGAGAAACGCTTCGCAACGCCTGTGACACGTTTCTCGACTACGCTCGAAACGAACGGGGATGGGATAGGTCAGCGATAGAAGCGCAGGTTCGCGAGCTTCAGCCACGCCTTGCCATCGGGCTCGCCCTCCAGCCGGACGATCAGCGCGCGCAGTTTCGTCGGGTCGAGCCTCGCGCCCGGATTGCCGCTGGTGAACGCCGCGAAGGGCAAGCGCACCTCGCCGCCCGCGGTGAAGGGGGCGGCGAAACTGTCGTCGGTGCCATAGTCGTCGACGATCATCCGGTAGCGCCCGGTGCCGCTCGCGGTGAAGGCGATCCCGGTGAAGGCGCTGGCGTCCGCGACCTGCACCGCGCCCTTCGTCAGCGGGACGATCAGTTGCGCATAAGGGCGTGGCGCTGAGCCCATGCGCGCCACCAGGAACAAATGGCGGTCGGCATCGGGGCGGACATAGGTGAGTTCGCTGTGATCGGTGCCGGGCTCGGTGCTGTCGACGGGGAGCGTGTCGAGATCGGTGCGGCCGTCGCTGCGCGCGCCGGTGTCGATCGGGCCGGCCATCGTCGTGACGGGCAGCGGCGACGGCGTGGGCGCGTCGAGCAGGCGACGCAGCTTCAGCAGGTTCGCCTCGACCCCGCCGACGAAGACGCGGCGGACGTCGTACAGATCCTCGATCGCCTCGTCGGGCCTGCCGCCGGTGAGGACGAGGTCGGCGCGCATGCCGGGCGCGATCCGGCCGGCGTCGGCGTGGTGGAGGATCGCCGCGCTGACGCTGGTGGCGGAGGTGAGCGCCTGCGCGGGGGAGAGGCCGAGCGTGGTGAGCAGGCGGATCTCGCGCAGCGTGGAGCTGCCGTGATAGACCCCGCCGATGCCGGCGTCGGTGCCGATTCCGATCGGGATGCCCGCGGCGCGGATCGCGCGGATATTGGCTTTCAGGATATCCCAGCGTCTGCTTTCAAGTGCGGGGATCGGCTCGGGCGGGCCGGCGATGCGGCGGTCCTCGCGGGCGCGCTCGGGCGGGCGCAGGTCGCGCCATTCGGCGGGGACGAAGGCCCGGTCCTGCTGCGGCTCGTAGACGACGAGCGTCGAGACATAGGCGGTGCGGTTCCGCCGCATCAGCGCGATCAGCTCGGCGTCGACGGGCGCATCGCCGACGCCGTGGCCGACCGCATCGACCCCGGCGGCGGCGGCGACCTTCGCACCTTCGAGCGTGACGGTGTGCGTCATCACCGGAATGCCCGCCGCGTGCGCGTCCTTCACGATCGCGGCGAGCGTCGGCTCGTTCATCGAGTTGAGATCGGGCGAGCGGCCGTAGCGCCAGCCGTCGGCGAAGACTTTGATGACGTCGGGTTTGTACGACAGCGCGCGCTGCATCATGACGTGCGCCGCGCGCGGGGTGGTCGCCTCGAGCGTGAAGCTGTCGCCCCAGCCGAACTCGGTGCCGTGCCCGCCGGGGACGCCGAGCCGGATCGCGAGCTCGAGCCGGGGGGCGGCGACCCGACCAGAGGCCGTCATCTGGCGGATGGGCTCCAGCATCTCGCCCGAGACCGAGAAGTCGTTCACCGTCGTCACGCCGTCGAGGAGGTAGGCGGCGTACGCCTTGCCAAGATCGTCGGGCGCGGCGAAGGCGGGCGCGCGCAGATGGGTGTGGAGATCGTGGAGGCCGGGGAGGAGCGTGAGCCCCTTCGCGTCGATCACGCGCGCGCCGCGCGGGCGCTTGATGCGGCCGACCTCGACGATGCGGTCGCCGCGGACCAGCACGTCGGCGATGCGTGCGGGCGCGCCGGTGCCGTCGAACACGCGCGCGCCACGGATCAGCGTCGCCTGCGTGTCCGGGGGTGTCGTGCCGAGCGTGGTGGTGGCGGCGGCGAGCGTCAGGACCGTGCGGATCATCGTTTCACCGTCTTCGCGAGGAACGCATCGGCCGCGCGATAGGCGGCGAGCCAGCTTTCGTGGCGGAGGAAGCCGTGGCGCTCGTTGGGCAGGACGAGCACCTCGTTCGGGATGCGCCGCGCGGCGAGTTCGCGCTCGAGCAGCACCGATTGCGCGAAGGCGACATTGTGGTCGTCGTCGCCGTGGATCAGCAGCACCGGCGAGCGCCATGTCGAAAGCGACGCCATCGGCGAGGACTGCCACATCAGCGTGCGCGCCCTGAGCTGGTCGGCGGGGTCCATCGTCTCGGGGGTGGCGCGCAGCAGCGTGTGGACGCCGTGGAGATCGACCCCGGCGGCGAAGGTGGCGCTGTCGCGGGCAAGGCCGAGCGCGGTGAGATAGCCGCCCCAGCTGCCGCCCCACAGGCCGATCCGCGCCGGATCGACGTCCGTGCGTGCTCCGAGCCACCGCGCGGCGGCGAGGATGTCGCGATACTCGCTCGCGCCCTCGCGGCCCGTCCCGGCGGCGTCGCGGAAGGCGAGGCCGTAGCCGGTGCCGCCGCGATAGTTGACCGCGAGCACGTCATAGCCTTGCGCGGCGAGGTGCTGGTTCATCGCATAGGCGTTCGAATAATAGCCCGACGGGTGGAAACCGAGCAGCATCTGCCGGCGCGGGCCGCCATGGATGAAGATCATCGCGGGGTGTTTGCCCGGGCCGGTCGCGCGGAAGAGCTGGGCGTGGATTTCGACGCCGTCGTCGGCGCGGAACGTCGCGGGCTCGGGTGCGCGGAACGCGGCGGCGGCGCGATAGGCGGTGTCGTCGGGGCGCAGCGGGGTGGTGGCCTTCGCGTCGACCAGCGCGGGGCGGGCGGGGTGGCGCGTGTCGGTCGCGATCACCGCGAGGCGGTCGGCGGCGACGACGGCGGCGAAGGCGTTGATCGTGCTCGGGGTCAGCGGCACGGGCGCGCCGCCCGACAGCGCGACGCGCCAGACGCGGCGATGGTCCAGGTCGCCGGCATTGGCGGCGTAGACGAGCGCGCGGCGATCGGGGGCGAGGCGGAACGTCTCGACCTCGAACGCGCCGGGGGTCAGGTCGCGCGGGGTGCCGCCCTTCGCGGTGTCGAGGGCGTAGGGATGGAGCCAGCCGGTACGTTCCCACGGGAAGACGAGCGTGCCGTCGTCCGCCCAGAACAGGTTGCGCGCGCGGGTGCCCGCCCAGCGTGCGCCCTGGCCGGCGGGGGCGGTCCACAGCGTGCGGGTGGTGCCGGTCGCGACGTCGGCGATGCGGATCGACCAGTAGGGGCCGGTGTCGGGGCCGGCGCCGGGGGGCGGGGTGACGTAGCGGACGAACGCGACCGAGGCGCCGTCGGGGGAGAAGACGGGCTCTGTGGCGGTGTCCAGGCCGGGGTCGAGATAGGTCAGCGTCGCCGCGGCGATGTCGTAGAGGACGACGAAGGCGTGGTCGCCGCGTGATTCCACGAAGAGCAGGCGGCGGCCGTCCGGGGACCATGTCAGGCGATCGATCTCGCCCGGGACCCTGGCGATGCGCTTCGCGGCGGTGCCGTCCCACAGCGACAGCGTGCCGCCGCGGCTGAACGCGATGCGCGTGCCGTCCGGGGCGAAGACGGGAGAGTGGCCGTCGCCGATCCTCGTCGCGGGGGCGGCGGCGTCGAGCGGCTGGAGGAACACCTGTTGCTGGGTCGGCAGCGGCGCGCGCGCGGTGTTGGGATCGGCGTCGTCGGGAAATTCCTCGTCGCCGCCGCGGACATAGGCGAGCGCGGTGCCGTCGCGGGTGAGCGTCAGATCGTAGAGGAGCAGGCCGTCGTCGGCGGCGAAGGCGGTGACGCGGCGGGGCACGGCACCCGCATCGGCGATCCAGATGTTGCGGACGCCGGCGGCGCTTTCGACCCAGGCGAAGCGCGGCGTACGCTCCGCGCCGGTCAGCCCGCTCGCGACGGGCATCGCGAGCGCGGCGGCGAGATCGATGCCCGGACCCGGTTCGGCGGAGGTCGCGCGGACGGGGGCGGTCAGCGCGAGCAGCGCGGCGCACAGCAGGATACGCATCGTGCGTTCGGGCTCCTCTTCGTGACGGCGGGTGCGGTGATCCTATCGGGTGCGGGGAAGCCGCGACAAGGGCGGATCATGCGCTCCATGCGCGCGGGTTATGCCCGCGCGAAGCATCGATATGGCGGCGCGGGGGCGGGTCTGCGATGCTCTGTCGCGATCTTCGAGGGGCTTGGGCGATGCTGGGACGGGCGGGTATCGGGACGGTGGCGGCGCTGCTCGCGACGCCGGTGTGCGCGCAGGACGTACCGGAGCGCGTTCGCGCCGCGTTCGCCGCCGCAGGGCCGGGCGTGCGGTTCGGGCTGGTCGTGGCGGACGAGAGCGGGCGCGAGATCGTCGCGATCGCGCCCGACGACCGGTTCGTGCCCGCGTCCAACACCAAGATGTTCACCACCGCGGCGGCGTTCGCGACGCTCGACATGGCCGCGCCCGATGCCGGGTCGGGCGCAGCGGTGCGGCTGGAGGACGACGACGTGATCCTCGAGGGGCATGGCGATGCGCGGCTGTCGGGCGCGGACGATTGCCGGGCCGACTGTCTCGCGACGCTCGCCGACGCGGTCGCGGCGAAGACGGGCCATGTGCGCGACGTGATCGGCGACGACACCGCCTTCCCCGACGAGCGCTGGAGCCAGGGGATGGCGTGGAACAACATCCCCACGCCCTCGGGCACCGCGGTGTCCGCGCTGACGCTCGACGACAACGAGGTGGCGGTGGCGATTCCGGCGGCGGGTTCGGCGGGTTACTATGCGATCGACGACCGGACGGTGCCGGGCGCGCGGACCGCGCTTGCGTATGACCGGTTGCCGACGGCGCGGACGCTGCGGGTGACGGGGACGGTCGCGACGCCGGAGACGTTGCGGGTCGGCGTGGACGATCCGGCCGAGCATGCGGCGTGGCGGCTGCGGGCGATGCTGCGCGCGCGCGGCGTCAGGGTGACGGGCTCGGTCGGCGTACGGCACCGCGCGCCGTCGCCGGCGGACGATCCGGCGGTGCGCGGCGCTGCGCCCGCCGCGCGTCCTCCGCGGGCGACTCCGCTCGCCGCGCTGGTGCCGCCGCCGCTGGGGGAGGATCTGGTGCACACCAACAAGGTCAGCCAGAACCTGCACGCCGCGCTGCTGCTCAATCGCGTCGGGCTGGCGACGGGGAGCGGATCGACCGCGGACGGGCTGGCGGCGGTGCGCGCGATGCTGGCGCGTGCGGGGGTGACCGAGCGGCAGGTGTCGCTGTCCGACGGATCGGGCATGTCGACCTACAACCGCGTCGCGCCGCGCGGCGTGGTGACGTTCCTGCGCTGGACGCAGGCGCAGCCCTGGGCCGCGGCGTGGCGCGCGACGTTGCCGGTGGGGGGTGTGGACGGAACGCTGAAGCGGCGGTTCGTGGGGACGGCGCTGGCGGGGAAGGTGTTCGCGAAGACGGGGTCGCTCAACGCGACGAACGCGCTGGCGGGGTTCCTCGTCGCGGCGAGCGGGCGGACGCTGACCTTTGCGGCCTATGCGAACGACGTGCCGGCGGGGGTGTCGGGCACGGCGGCGATCGACCGGGCGCTGGTCGCGGTGGCGGCGGAGAATTGAGGGGCGGGTGGGCGCTTTGTCGAGCGACACTGTCCGGGGTTGGGTGGGCTGCGGACAGTCGGCATTCGGAAAGGCGGGTGGCGATAGCCGACATTGGGCAGCTACCGTCGTTCCCAAAAACGATCGAATATCGGGAAAGCGGCTCTTTCACGTGACACGCCAAGAGGAGGGCGCATCCCGACGATCGCCGTCGAAGAGCGTGCCCCCATACGGAGCCAGTTCTGCTTCTGCCAGCGCGATCACGGGACCATGATCGCCATCAGTGAACAGCGCTCGAAAGGCACTGTCGAAGCTGCTCGCTAAACCGGCATCTATTCCTGTCAGAAGGTGCGGCGCCCATTTCCCGGTCCCGTTCCAATGCCCCCGGCCGCGCAAGGCCAGTTCCACGAGCTTGGCATGAAGCATGGCTCCTATCGCCATCGCTTCGCTTGGAGTCCGGTCGCCACGAAGATCATCCACTGCGTCCGTGATCTCGTAACGCAGTGCGTTCAATGCGGGGGCCGACAGCGGCATCGGCCCGCTCGCCAACCGAGCCGATATGTCTGCGCGCAGGGCCTCGGCCCGGTCATGATCCCGACCAATGGCCATGCCCTCTGCGATCATGTTGAGGATGCTGGGGCGGCCCCGCGCTACGTCCTCGTTAACGAACCAAGCCAGCGTCTCGGGATCGTGGACGAAGGCTTCAATCGGCACGCCATCGACAGTGAAGGATTCCCGTCGCGCCGCGTCGAGCCGGTCGAAAACGACAACCAAGTCTATGTCGGAGAGGTAGGTGCCTTCTCCACGCATGATGGACCCTGCGACATAGGCGAAGGTCGCAGCGCCATAGCGGGTGCGGAACACCGCTTCGGCGATCGACAGCGCCTCGGCCGGCGTGGGGCCGGTTCGTTTCATCATGAGGTGAAACCTACTTTCGTAACTGCGGGATGTGCAATGCCACTCAAGCCATTCGATCTTCCTGATTAGGAACCCATAGCGGGACAGTCGCCCGCGTGATCGCGCCGAGAGCCGTCCGGGGCGCTCTCTTTCCCAAAATCTGTTCCCGATTGCTCATTCTTGAAATGGCCTGTCGGAGACGGAGAAACGGGAAAGATCGCGCTTACCGAATGGCCGCTATCGGGAGCCCGGATCGCCGGCCCGAGCGCCCGGGCGTGGGCGTAAGCCGACATGGCCTGTCCTACATGATACCGATCGGGGTAGGCTGCGACCATGATGGCAAGCGCCCATAGATTTCGTGGCTCTGATCGCCCAAGTCGATCGTGCGTGAACGGGTTTCTCATTCGACGTGGCGGCAACTTCGGCAACTTCCGCATCCGTGGACGCGCCATGGAGCGGAGCAGGGTGACATCCACCCGACGCGCATGTCTCCGTTCGTTTCAAGCGGACGCGAACGCTGCGCGTCGCCTGAGGCCCGTTTCCCGCCTTCGCGCGAAACGAACGGGAACAGCTAGGTTTCAGCGCGCCGCGTCGCAGGCCGCGATCACCGCGTCGCCGGTTTCGGGGCGGAGCGTGAAGATGCCGCTGTCGACGTGGCGGGTGGGGTGGACGCGGTTGGTGAGCAGCGTCCAGGCGAGGCCGCGGTCGAAATCGATCCACAGGCCGGTGCCGGTGAAGCCGGTGTGGCCGATCGTGCCGGGGGAGCACGCCTGCCCGCCCGACCAGCCCTCGAACCGGCATTCCCAGCCGCAGGTGCGGTGGCCCTCGACCGGCGTGCGGATCGCGGCGAGCGCGGCGGGGGACAGCGCCGATCCGTCGAGCAGCGCGCGGGCGAAATCGAGGACGCCGCCGACGGTGCCGAACAGCCCGGCATGCCCGGTGCGCCCGCCGAGCGCGGAGGCGTTCTCGTCATGCACTTCGCCCTTCAGGACGCGGTTGCGCCACATGCAGCGCTCGGTGGAAACCGCGGGGCCGGGGGGCGGGCCGAAGGCGAGGCCGGGCGCCTCGATCGTCAGCGGGCGACCCGTGATGCGCTCGATCGCGATGCCGAGCAGCAGGAAATTGATGTCCGAATAGACCGCGGGGCCGTGCTTCCATTCGCGCTGGAGGAGGAAGGCGCGCAGGCGCTCCGGGTCGTCGCCATAGGTGTAGATCGGCTCGACCGCGGGGAGGAAGGTGCGGTGGACGAGGCAGTCGCGGAAGGTGAGGCGGCGCTCGGCGGCGTTCGCGACGTCGTACTGGCGCAGGTCGGGGATCGCGGTGGTCAGCGGGGCGTCGAGGTCGAGCAGGCCCTCGTCGGCGAGGCGGAGGATCGTGGTGGTGGTGTAGACGACCTTCGAGACCGAGGCGAGGTCGAACCAGTGGTCCGTGGTCAGGGGCTCGGGGGTCGGGACGAGCGCGGCCATCCCCGTGGTGCGTGTCGCGCGCGCGCCGTCGGCGGTGACGACGCCCAGCGTCGCGCCGGGGATGCGGCCCGCGGCGACCGCGGCGGCGGCGGGCGCGAAGGCCCGGTCCATGACGGGGTCGATATCGATCACAGATCGTCCGCCCGCGGCCTGGCGCGCAGGATGAAGGGCAGGAAGACGAGCGCGGCGATGCTCATCGTGCCCGCCATGATGAAGAAGCCGTCATAGCCGATCGCCGTCTGGAACACCCCCGACAGACCCGCGAGCAACCGCGGCAGCAGGAAGGCGAGCCCCGACAAAAGCGCATATTGCGACCCCGGGAAGCGCGGGTTCACCAGCAGCGAGAGGTAGACCACGAACACCGCGCCCTCGAACCCGTGGCCGAACTGGTCGATCGCCATCGCGAGATAGAGGTGGAAATCGCCGGTGGTGACGATCATCGCGCCGAGCGCCATCAGCGGCGGGCCGCCCGGCGCCTGATGCGCGAGCCACGCGAAGATCCAGTTGCTGAGCGCGGACATGATCGCGCCGATCGTCAGCGCCCAGCCCATCCGCACCTTCGCCGCGAGCAGCCCGCCGAGCGCGACGCCGAGCATGCTGGAGACGAGCGCGACCGCGCCGTCGGCGACCGCGATCGATTCGAGGCTGTACCCCATCGCGTTGAACAGCGGGTGCGACAGCGTGAGCGCCATCACGTCGCCCATCCGGTAGACCGAAACGAACAGCAGGATCGGGATGATGACGAAGCCATAGCGCCACGCGACGTCGACATAGGGGCCGATCGCGGCGGAGCGGCGGAGCGGGGCGGTGGGGGGCAGATCGCGCAGCCACGGCACCGCGATGCCGAGCACGACGAACGGCAGCAGCGCGACCGCGAACACCCAGTAGCTCATGACCTTGGGGTCGCTGATTCCGACCGATCCGATCGCGCCGAGCAACACCCAGCCGACCGCGGCGACGATCGCGAGGCTGGCCGCCAGCACGACCGCGCTGGCGAGGACGCCGGAGACGAACGCGGTGCCCCGGTTGCCCGCGCGACCCTCCGCCCGGCGCACCGGATCGGCGCGCATCGCGGCCAGGATCGGGAAGGGCAGGAAGGCGGCGGCGGCGATCACCAGATAGGCGGTGGTCCAGTCCGTCTTGGCGGCGATATAGATCGCGCCGCTGCCCGCCGCGACCATCGCGCTGCGATAGCCCCACAGGTTGGCGGCGACCATGGGCCCTTGCTGCGCCGCGGTGGGCGCGAGTTCGATCCGCCAGGCGTCGGCGGCGACCTCCAACGTGGTCGTCCAGAAGGCGAGCAGGATCGCGAACAGCGCGGTGACGGGCAGGTTCGCGTCCGACGCGGTGAACGCCATCGCGACCGTCGACAGGAAGATGCCGAGCTGCGCGAGCATGATCCATCCGCGCCGCTTGCCCCAGAACCGCCCGAAGCCGGGCACGTCGTATTTGTCGAGCAGCGGCGCCCAGGCGAACTTGAACGTCGGCAGCAGCGCGACCCAGGCGAAGAACCCGACCGTGACGATGTCGACCCCGTGGCGCGCGAGCCGCAGCAGCAGCACCGCGTTGAACATGTAGAAGGGCAGCCCCGCCGCGAAGCCGAGTAGCACGAACAGCGCGAGCCGCGCCTTGGGCGTGCGCGGGGCGGTGGCGGCGGGGGCGTCGATCGCGGAGGTCGTTGCGGTCACGCGCGGGGCTCCCGAGCGGGGTTGGTGGATCTGCCTTTCCCGGTCGTCATGCCGGGCTCGTCCCGGCATCCACGGTACGGCAGGCGCCGCCGTCGTGACGTTCGCGGACCGGTGGATGCCGGGACAAGCCCGGCATGACGGGGGAGATGATGCCGACGGTCCGCGCTTGCCGCGCAGGCAGCGTGCGAGCCAGGATCTGCGTGGGGAGCGGTCATCGGGAATCCTGACGGGGCGGTGGGTCGCCGGGGCGCAGTCGTCCGATCAACCATGCGCGCAGTCAATGGGCGGGCGGCGGCGTCGCGGGGTGCGCGCGATGGCGCGAAACGGGGTGCGCAGGGGTATCATGGGGGCCCGGCAATGCCGCGGGGTTATGCCCCGGCAAACAGAAACTATGACACTTGCGTTACCCTTTGCCCTCTTACTGGACGCAGACCGTCTGGGGAGGCGGCAAAGGGGGAATCGGTATCATGCGGAATTCGACGTCGATGCGGCTGGCTCTGGCTTCGGGGAGTGCGCTCGCCGCGCTGGTCCTGGGGGCGACGCCTGCGCTCGCGCAGACCAGCCAGGATACCCCGCCCGCCGCGACGCCGACCGGCGCCGCGCTGCCGAGGACGGGCGCGGGGCTGGCGGACACCAAGCCGGATGCGAGCGGCGACATCCTGGTGACGGGTTCGCGGATCAAGCAGGATCCGAACAACTCCGCGCTGCCGCTGCAGATCATCACCACGCAGGAGCTGGGGCAGAACGGCATCTCGAACCCCGAGCAGCTGATCTCGTTCCTGTCGACCAACGGATCGGGCGCGGACAATCTGGCGTCGAACGCCGACGTGACCAGCGGCGCGCAGCGCGGCACCAACGGGCTGTCGGCCGCCAACCTGCGCGGGCAGGGATCGGCGGCGACGCTGGTGCTGCTCAACGGGCGGCGCGTCGCGGCGCATGGCCTCAGCGGCTCCGCGGTCGACGTGAACCAGATCCCGTTCTCCGCGATCGAGCGCGTCGAGGTGCTGAAGGACGGCGCGTCCGCCATCTATGGCACCGACGCGATCGGCGGCGTCATCAACTTCATCACGCGCAAGAACTTCAAGGGGCTGACGCTCACTGGGTTCAACGACATCACCGAGGAGGGCGGCGGCAGCATCTATCGCCTGTCGGGCACCGCGGGCTGGGGCGATCTCGCCACCAACGGGTTCAACGTGATGGGGGCGGTCTCCTATAGCTGGAACCAGATCCTGCGCGGGCGCGACCGCGACTTCGTCAACGGTAACCAGCCGAACCGCGGGCTGTCGATCGACACCCGCGGCACGCCGACCGCGACCGCGTTCCCGCTGAACCCCAGCACCACCTTCTTCCCGACGGGCACGCTGCTGGGCGGGACGAGCGGGACGACCGCGCTGACCGGGCTGGTGTTCCCGGGCACGACGCAGCTGGCGAACGGCGGCATCAACGTGCTCGACCTGCCGGGCGGCGCGGGCTGCACGACGATGGAGGGCGGGCTCTCCTACGACGAGCAACTGTGGAACGCGCCGGGCGCGCGCTATGCCTGCTCGTACGATACGGGCCGCGTCGCGGTGATCCAGCAGCCGATCCAGACGCTGACCTATTATGCGCGCGGCGTGCTGCGCGTCGGCGGCGCGCACGACCTGTCGCTGGAAGTGACGGGGTCGAAGGCCAATTCGGCCAAGAGCTTCTCCGAAGCGCAGATCACGGGCAACACCAGCAACCTGCAGGTCGCCTATCCGCGCAACGGGCTGACCGCGGCCAATTACGACGCGATCTACAACCAGATCGCGGCGGTGTTCCCGGCGGTGCGCGCGAATTTCGGCAAGCCGATCGCGTATCGCTGGCGCTGCATCGAATGCGGCCCGCGCGAGTACAAGACCGAGACGAAGACGCTGCGCGTCGCGGCTGCCGCGGAAGGCCCGCTATGGTCCGGCTGGGACTATCGCGCGGGCGGATCCTATGCGCGCAGCGAGGCGTCGTCGGTACTGGGCACGGGCTATTATTATCGCGGGACGACCGCGACCAACGCGCTCGACCCCGCCGCGCCGACCGCATCGGGCGCGAGCGCGCCGGGGCTGGTGGGGTTGCTCAACAGCGGGATCATCAATCCGTTCCTGCTGCCCGGGCAGACGCAGTCGCAGGCCGCGCTCGACGGACTGCGGGCGATCTCCGCCGAGGGCGCGACGCTGTACGGCGGCAAGTACGAGGTGAAGCAGGGCGACCTGTCGATCGCCGGCTCGCTGTTCCCGATCTGGGGCGGCGACGTGAAGATGGCGGCGGGCATCGACTATCGCCGCGAGACCTATGGCTTCAACGGATCGCCCGCGGCGGCGGCGGCGGCGCCGGTGATCTTCCTGGCGGCGTTCGACAACGTCAACGCGCTGACGCCCAAGAACCGGACGGTGAAGGCGGCCTATGCCGAGGTGCTGATCCCGCTGCTGCCGCAGCTGGACGTGACGCTGGCGGGGCGTATCGACGACTATACCGGATTCGGCACGACGACGAATCCGAAGATTTCGGTCAAGTTCCGTCCGATCGACCAGATCATGTTCCGCGGATCGTACAATACCGGCTTCCGCGTGCCGACGTTCAACCAGATCTTCAACGGCGTGACCGATTCGCCCTATGCGGGCAGCGACCTGGTCGATCCGATCCGGTGCCCGTCGGGCGTCGCGAACCTGACGACGCCGGGCTGCCAGTTCATCCGCCCGAACGTCCTGACCGGCGGCAATGCGACGCTGGGGCCGGAGACCGCGAAGTCGTTCAACGCGGGCGTCGTGATCCAGCCGTCGCGCAACTTCAGCGCCTCGCTCGACTGGTGGAAGGTCGACGTCAACAACACGATCCAGCTGTTGACGCTGACGCAGCTGATCCAGAACGCCGCGCTGTTCCCCGACCGGTTCCTGCGCGACGCGACGACGAACGAGATCGTCGCGATCGACGATCGGTGGATCAACGCGGGCGCGCGCCGCACGCAGGGCCTGGAGCTGTCGCTGCGCGGTGCGGTCGACGGGCTGAACGGGCGCTTCTCCGCCGGACTCGACGGGACGTACCTGCTCAAGAAGCGCGAGGCGCTGACGACCGCGGCGCCCTATGGCCCCAGCCTGATCGGCGTGTTCACCTATGCCGGCGATCTGGGCATCAAGTGGAAGCACAACGCGTTCGTCAGCTATGGCAACAAGGACATCAACCTGTCCTTCACGCAGATCTTCCGCAACGGGTACAAGAACGGCGCGCTGCCGGGCATCGCGGCGGGAACGGTGACGCGGCCGGACTACAATGCGTTCGTCAAGGACTACATCATCTACAACGCGGCGGTCAGTTATATGGGCGTGCCGGGGATGAAGCTGACGGCGGGGCTGCGCAACGTGTTCAACACCGATCCGCCGTTCGCGATCACCTATGACGGCAACACCGGCGCGGGTGGATCGTGGGAGCCGCGCGTCGCGGATCCGCGCGGTCGCTCGTTCACGATGCAGGCCGAGGTGCACTTCTAGGGCCTGACGCGGTATAGATGACGCCGGGTTTCTTCGCGTCACCCCGGACTGGATCCGGGGTGACGAAGACCCGGGCAGTCGGCCCGCATCCCGGGTTCGGGGTGCGGGCCGTTCGTCGACTCGAAAGGACGGACAGGATGGCGACCGAAACGGTGGACCCGCGCTTCGTCGCGCTCGATCGCTGGCCGACCGTGTCGGCGGTGGAAGCGATGATCGAGGGGCAGATGGCGGCGGTCGCGTCGCTGAAGGGGCAGGCCAATGCGATCGCCGCCGCCGCGGATGCCGCGGCACTGCGGCTGAAGCGCGGCGGGCGGCTGGTCTATGCCGGTGCGGGCACCTCCGGGCGGATCGCGGTGCAGGACGGGGTGGAGCTGCATCCGACGTTCAACTGGCCCGAGGACCGGCTGGTATTCCTGATGGCGGGCGGCCCGGGCGCGCTGATGCACGCGGTGGAGGGTGCGGAGGACGACACCGACGCCGCGCGCGTGGACATCGCTGCGGCGGGCGTCGGCGCGGACGACGTGGTCATCGGCGTCGCGGCGAGCGGGACGACGCCTTACACGATCGCGGCAGTCGAGGCCGGGCGGGGCGCGGGCGCGCTGGGCGTGGCGGTGGCGAACAATCCAGACACGCCTCTGCTGGCGGCGGCGGAGCATGCGATCCTGGTCGACACCGGCAGCGAGATCGTCGCGGGATCGACGCGGATGAAGGCGGGCACCGCGCAAAAGGCCGCGCTCAACCTGTTCTCGACCGCGACGATGCTGCGGCTGGGGCGGGTGTATCGCGGGCAGATGGTCGACATGCGCGTGTCGAACGCGAAGCTGCGCGCGCGGGGCGCGCGGATGGTGGCGGAGCTGGCGGGGGTCGATCTGGACGTGGCGGCGGCGGCGCTGGCGGCGGCGGGGCTCGACGTGAAGCGCGGCGTGCTGGTGGCGCGGGGGGTGCCGGCCGCGGAGGCGGAGGCGATGCTGGCGCGGGCGGGGGGCGATCTGGGGGCGGCGGTGGCCGGGGTGTAAGGCAGGCGACCTCGCACTCCTTTACCCCTGGGAGACCGGAGGCTTTGACCAATCGACATGTCGTCATTGGTGCCCCCTACACCTGCCAAACCCGTCACCCCGGACCCTTCGACAGGCTCAGGACAGCCCTGTTCCGGGGGCCACCGCGCGGCGAACGATGCCGTTCGAGACGAGATCGGTATCGATCGCGGACACGGGGACCCCGGGACACGTCCGGGGTGATGAACCGGACGGCTGACCAAGACGAATGTCGGTCGATCCTATCGTGCCACGCCCGCCGCGGCGACGAGCGCGAGGAGGCCGACGGTCATCCCGCGGACGCTTTCGGGTTTCGCCACGTCGATATATTCGTCGAGCGAGTGCGCACGTCCGCCGCTGCCGCCCGAGCCGATCGTGACCGCCGGGACGCCCAGGCTCATCGCCATGTTGGAGTCGGTGGAGGACGCGTCGTAGCTGGGGGTGTAGCCCATCGCGGTGACCGCGGCGGCGGTCGCCCGGATCAGCGGGGCGGTGCGGGGGGTGCCGCCGGCGGGGCGATCGCCGACAAGCTGGGGATCGACGCTGACCTTGCCGACGCGGGTCGAGCGTGCCCTGTTCTCGTCGTCGGCGGCCTTGCGGACGATGTCGAGCATGTGGCGTTCCATGTCGGCGAGCGCGGCGGCGGTTTCCGAGCGCATGTCGATGTCGACGAACGCCTCGCTCGGGATCGCGTTGATCGAGGTGCCGCCGCCCGCGACGCTGGCGGAATAGGTCGTCTTGGGCGACGACGGCGGGGTGGTGCGGTAGAGCGCCTCGATCGCGGCGCCCATCGCGGCCATCGGGTTGACGATCCCGAACGCGCCATAGCTGTGCCCGCCCGGCCCCCTGAAGACGACATGGTAGCGCTTCGACCCGACGCCGCCATTGGTGACGCTCTCCGCGCCGCTGCCGTCGAGCGAGAAGAACGCGCCGATGCGGCCCTGGTACGCGCCCTTGGTGAAGAGGTGGCGGACGCCGCGCAGGTCGCCGCGGCCTTCCTCGCCGACGGTGCCGACGAACAGGATCGGCGCGCGGGTACGGATCCTCGCGGCGTCGAGCGCGCGGGCATAGGCGAGGAGCGTCGCAAGCCCGCGCGTGTCGTCGCCGACGCCGGGGGCATGGAGCTTCGTGCCGTCGCGGCGGACCGTCACCACTGTGCCTTCGGGAAAGACGGTGTCGAGATGCGCGGACATGACGACGAGCTTCGCCTTCGCATCGGTGCCGGGGCGCAGCGCGGTGACGTTGCCGACCGCGTCGATCGTCACGTCCTTCAGCCCGAGCGCGCGGAATTTCTCCGCGAAGGCGGCGGCGCGGGCGGCTTCCTTGAAGGGCGGGGCGGGGATCTCGGTGAGCGCGACGATCTCCTCGACGAACGCGTCGTGGCCGGCGTCGAGCGCGGCGCGCGCGGCCTGGAACGAGGGCGAGGCGAGGATCGCGGGGACGTCGCGGTCGGTGGCTGCGGCGGGGGTGGCGAGCGTTGCGGCAAGGACGGCGACGGCAAAGAGAAGGCGCATTCGAGCTCCCGGTACGGTGTGGCCCGGTGACCCTGCCGGATCGGGGGCGGCGGGTCGAGGGGCTTGCCTTCTCTGATCGGGCGATCGACGAGATCGGGCCACATTCCCCCTCGGCCGTTCGTCTCGAGTAGCCGTCGAGCGCTTCGGCTGGCTGGCAAGCCAGCCGCTCAGGAAGTCCAGGCGGTGTATCGAGAGAGCGCGCGCGGGTCTATCGATACGGGCTCTCGACTGCGCTCGATCCCTGATCGAGACGAACGGGTGAGGGCGACGCATATCCCTTCCGCTGACGGTCGATCCGCCCTAGACCTTGCCGATGGTGACGACCGCATCGATCGAGAAGGGGGACACGCCCCATACCGTCTATCGCCACCGGTTCGCGACGCGGGTGTGGCACTGGACCAACGCCGTCGCGCTGACGGTGATGCTGATGAGCGGGCTGATGATCTTTAACGCGCACCCGCGGCTTTACTGGGGCCAGTACGGCGCGAACACCGATGCGGCGTGGCTGGCGATCGGGCCGACCGCGACGGGTGGGCATGTGGTGATCGGTGCGGTCGACGTGCCGACCGGCGGAGTGCTGGGACGGTGGATCGACAAGCAGGGCGTCGAGCGGACCCGGGCGTTCCCCTACTGGGCGACGATCCCGTCGGGATACAGCCTGTCCGCCGCACGACGCTGGCACCTGTCGTTCGCGTGGATCCTCGCGATCGCGTCGCTGGCGTATCTGGCGATCGGGTTCGCGACGCGGCATATCCAGCGCGACATCTGGCCGCGCCGCGCCGAGGTGGCGTCGCGGCATCTGTGGCGGGACGTGACGGATCACGCGCGGCTGCGCTTCCCGACCGGGGAGGCGGCGGCGCGGTACAATGTCCTCCAGAAGCTGGCCTATGGCGCGGTGGTGCTGGGGCTGATCCCGCTGATGATCCTGACGGGCCTTGCGATGGGGCCTGCGTTCGATGCGAACTTCCCGTGGTTGCTGGCGGTGTTCGGCGGGCGGCAGTCTGCGCGGTCGGTCCATTTCCTGTGCGCGTTCGGGCTCGTCGGGTTCACGATCGTCCATCTGGCGATGGTGGTGCTGGCGGGGCCGGTGAACGAGGTGCGATCGATGGTGACGGGGTGGTTCCGGCTGCCGCGCGGGAAGGGCGGCGCATGATCTCGCGGCGGACACTGATCGTGGGCGCAGGCAGCGGCGTGCTGCTGTCGGGGTGCGACCGGGTGGCGGCGACGCCCGCGATGCGGGGGTTCTTCGAGGGGACCGAGCGGCTGACGATGGACTTCGCGCGTGTCACGGGCGCGCGCGACGTACTGGCGCCCGAGTTCGCGCTGGCGGACGTGTCGCCGGTGTTCCGCGCGAACGGGACGCGGCGGCCGGGGGGCGCGGACTATGCTGCGCTGGCAGCGGGGAACTTCGCGGACTGGCGGCTGCGTGTCGACGGGCTGGTGCGGCGGCCGCTGTCGCTGTCGCTCGACCAGATGCTGGCGCTGCCGGCGAAGACGCAGATCACGCGGCACGACTGCGTCGAGGGGTGGAGCGCGATCGGGCGCTGGACGGGAACGCCGCTGGGCGGGATCCTGCGCGAGGCGGGGTTGCTGCCGGGGGCGAAGTACATCGTGTTCCACTGCGCCGACGATTACGGCGCGAGCAGATATTACGAGAGCATCGACCTGATCGACGCGTTCCATCCGCAGACGATCCTGGCGTGGGGATTGAACGGCCATCGGTTGCCGGTGGCGAACGGGGCGCCGCTGCGGCTGCGCGTCGAGCGGCAGCTAGGGTACAAGCACGCCAAGTACGTGATGCGGGTGGAAGCGGTGGATACGCTCGCCCGCGTCGGCGCGGGCAAGGGGGGGTATTGGGAGGATAGCAACGACTACGCGTGGTATGCGGGGATCTGAGGGGCGCCTTTCACGATCCCCGTGCCGTTCGCACCGTGCTCGTCGAAGCCTGTCCCGAGCGACGTGCCGCAGGCAGCGCGTCGAAGCGGGCCGCCCTTCCTTCCGCCGGTCGCAGAAGAAGAGCGGTGCTTCGACAGGCTCGGCACGGACGCGCGATGGCGTCACCGGCCCGAGCGGGCGCGCTCCTCGACCAGGCGTTCCATGATCGACAGCGGCATCGCGCCATCGCGCAGGACCTCGTGGAAGCGCTTCTCGTCGAACTTCGCGCCGAGGATCGCCTGCGCCTTGGCGCGCGCGCGGGTCCAGGCCATGTGGCCGACCTTGTACGAGGTCGCCTGCCCCGGCTGGGTGCAATAGCGCTCGATCTCGCGCTGCGAGCGGGGCTGCGCGAAGCCGACGGTGTCGACCATGTATTGCGTCGCCTTCTCGCGACTCCATTGCTTGGTGTGGATGCCGGTGTCGACGACGAGCCGCGCGGCGCGGAACAGGAAGGACTGGAGATAGCCCGCGCGCTCGAGCGGGGTGGCGTAGCCGCCGAGCGAATCGGCGAGCTGTTCGGCGTAGAGCGCCCAGCCTTCGGTATAGGCGCCGAAGAAGCCGACCTTACGCAGCGTCGGGATATCCTTCGACTGTTGCGAGATGCTGATCTGGAGGTGATGCCCCGGCACGCCCTCGTGATAGGTGAGCGAGGGGAGCGAGTATTTGGGCCAGTCGCCCGTGTCCTTGAGGTTGATGAAGTAGATGGCGGGGCGCGACCCGTCGAGCGCGGCGCGCTTGTAATAGCCGTTCGACGCGCCGTCCTGGATCTCGACGGGGACGGCGCGGATCTCGAGCGGGGCGCCGGGGACGGTGGCGAAGGCGCGGGGCAGCTTCGCGGTCATCGCGACGACGCCCTCGTTGAGCGAGGCGATGAGCGCGGCGCGGCCCTCCGCGGTGTTGGCGTAGAGCTGGTCGGGGCGGGCGTTGAGCTGCGTCAGGCGTGCGCCGACCGAGCCCTGCGTCAGCCCGGCGCCGCGCAGGATCGTGTCGAGCTGTGCGGCAATCTCCGCAACCTGTTCGAGCCCCATCGCGTGGACCTGATCGGGGGTGTAGTCGGTCGTGGTCGCCTGGCGGAGCGCGTCGGCGTAGAGTTCGCCGCCCTTGGGCAGTCGCCAGACGCCAGCGCCCGGCTTCGTCTGTGTGCGCAGCTGGCGGACGAGCGCGATCTGGCGATCGAGCGCGGGGTACACCCTGGCCTCGACGATCTTCGCGGCGGGTGCGCGCCAGTCGCCGGGGATGTTCTTTGCGGTGGTGCGGCGGACCAGCGAGGCGACGAGGTTGCTGTTCGCGGCCGGGGTATTGCGTAGCGCCTGCATCTGCCCGAGCGTCAGGTCGAGCGCGAAATCGGGGGCGATATAGCCGCGCGCGGCTTCCTCGCGCTGGACCGCGGTGTCCTCGTCGAGGACGCGCGCGAACGCGTCGAGCCGCGCCAGATAGGCGTCGGCATCCGCCTTCGTCTCGATCGTGTGGGTGTCGTTGAGGAAATCGGGGACCGAGTAATAGGCGCCACCCTGCTGGAAGATCCGGTAGGGGCGGATGACCGAATCGAGGCCGTACTTGTCCTGCGCGACGGTGGCCTGCGTCAGCGAATAGAGCACGATCTCGCGGTTGAGCCTGGCGGCGGGGGTGAGGCCGGCGACCGGGAAGCGCTGGAGCTCCGCCAGCCATGTCCTGGTGCGGGCGAGGTCCTTGCGGCTGCCGGCGGCAGACTGGTCGTCGAGCTGCGACTTGAGCGCGGCGCGGGTACCCTTGTCGAAGCCGAGCGACGAGGCCGCCTGCGGCGACGAATCGATCCGGTCGTTGAAGATCGCGTCGAACAGCGCGTTGAGCTTCGCGTCGGGAGAGCCCGCGACCGACTGTGCGAGGACGCCTTCGGACAGGAGCGCGCCCAAGACGCCGGTGGTGGTTGCGGACAGGAAGGCTCTGCGATGCATGGGAAAACTCCGTCGATCGGGGAATGCGACAGGTGGTATGTCCAAAAGGCGGGGCGGGGAAGGGGTTGTCGTCGCCGCGCGGCGGGACGACATCGCGCTACATGATCGATGACGACAAGCGGCTGGCCGCGGAGGCCGCGATCGCGGAGGTACGCGACGGCATGCGCGTGGGGCTGGGCACCGGGAGCACCGCGGCGCATGCGATCGCGGCGCTGGGCCGACGGGTTCGCGAGGGGCTGCGCGTAGAGGCAGTGGCGACGAGTGTTGCGACCGAGGCGGCGGCGCGCGCGGCGGGGATCGCTGTGATCGACTTCGCCGACGTGGCGACGCTCGATCTCGCGATCGACGGTGCGGACGAGATCGACGATGCGTTCCGCGCGATCAAGGGCGCGGGCGGCGCGATGCTGCGCGAGAAGGCGGTGGCGCAGGCGGCGGCGCGGTTCGTGGTGATCGCGGACGGGTCCAAGCGGGTGACTGCGATCGGGGCGGCGGCGGTGCCGGTGGAGGTGCTGCCGTTCGCGCGCGCGTCGGTGGTCGCGGGGCTGGGAGACCTTGGGGCGGCTGTGACCGTCCGGGCGGGGTATCGGACCGACAACGGCAATATCGTCGCGGACTGTCGCTTTCCCGCGATCGGCGATGCGGAGGCGCTGGCGATGCGAATCGCGATGATTCCGGGGGCACTCGCGCACGGATTGTTCCTCCGCGAAGTTGATGCGGCGTATATTGCACGGCACGGTGTCGTTACGCGGCTGGAACGCACGCGTGCGAGCGACTAAGGCGGCGCGGACTCGGCAACCTGGGCCCGCTGCCAAGCGTTCGGCCCCCACAATTCCCGGACAAGGGATTCCCAGATGAGGCCTGCATGACCGACACCGCCACGAAGAACGTCCACGAAGACGGCACCCCCGAACGCCTCGCAATCGACACGATCCGCACGCTGTCGATGGACGCGGTGCAGAAGGCCAATTCGGGGCATCCCGGCACGCCGATGGCGCTGGCGCCGGTAGGGCACACGATCTGGTCGCAGTTCCTGCGCTACGATCCTGCCGCCCCGACCTGGCCCAATCGCGATCGTTTCGTGCTGTCGGTGGGGCATGCGTCGATGCTGCTCTATTCGCTGATCCACCTCGCGGGGATCGTCGAGGTCGGTCGCGACGGGAAACCGACGGGCAAGCCTGCGCTGGGCCTGAAGGACCTCGAGGAATTCCGCCAGCTCGGGTCGAAGACGCCGGGGCATCCCGAGTACCGCCACACGACGGGCGTCGAGACGACGACGGGGCCGCTGGGGCAAGGCTGCGGCAATTCGGTGGGCATGGCGATCGCGGAGCGGTGGCTGGCGGCGCGGTACAACAAGCCGGGGCACACGCTGTTCGACCATGACGTTTGGGCGCTGTGCGGCGACGGCGACATGATGGAGGGCGTCTCCGCGGAAGCGGCGTCGATCGCGGGTCACCTGAAGCTCAGCAACCTGTGCTGGGTGTACGACAGCAACCACATCTCGATCGAGGGCGATACCGCGCTGGCGTTCGACGAGGACGTGGGCAAGCGGTTCGAGGCCTATGGCTGGCAGGTGATCCATGTCGACGACGCGAACGACATCCCCGCGCTGACCGCGGCGTTCGACGCGTTCAAGGCGTGCGACGACAAGCCGACCTTCATCGTCGTCCATTCTGTGATCGGCTGGGGTTCTCCCCGTGCGGGCAGCGAGAAGGCGCATGGCGAACCGCTGGGCGCGGAGAACATCGCGAAGACCAAGGAGGCCTATGGCTGGCCGGCCAAGGACTTCTACGTGCCCGAGGGCGTGAAGGAGCGTTTCGAGGCGTCGCTGGTCGATCGCGCGCGGCCGCTGCGCGAGGCGTGGGAGGCTTCGCTCGCGACGTATCGCACCGAGCATGCCGAGCTGGCCGCCGAGCTCGACGCGATGCTCGCGGACGAACTGCCCGAGGGCTGGGACAAGGACATCCCGGTGTTCGAGGCGGACGCCAAGGGCGTCGCCAGCCGCGATGCGAGCGGCAAGGTGCTGAACGCGATCGCGCCGAACCTTCCGTGGCTGCTCGGCGGATCGGCGGATCTGTCGCCGTCGACGAAGACGGACGTGAAGGGCGCGCCGTCGTTCGAAGCGGACAATTATGGCGGGCGCAACTTCCACTTCGGCGTGCGCGAGCATGGCATGGGCGCGGTGGTGAACGGCATGACGCTGTCGCACCTGCGCGGTTACGGCAGCACGTTCCTGGTGTTCCTCGATTACATGCGCGCGCCGGTGCGGCTGTCCGCGATCATGGAGCTGGGCGCGATCTGGGTCTACACGCACGACTCGATCGGGGTCGGCGAGGACGGGCCGACGCACCAGCCGATCGAGCATCTGGCGACGATGCGCGCGATCCCCGGGCTCGACACGATCCGGCCGTGCGATGCGAACGAGGTGGCGGCGGCATGGCGCGCGACGCTGACCGACAGCGGCCACCCGACCGCGCTGGTGCTGTCGCGGCAGGCGCTGCCGACGCTAGACCGGACGAAGTACGCGTCCGCGGACGGGCTGGCCAAGGGCGGCTATGTGCTGGCGTCCGCGGAGGACCCGCAGGTGATCCTGATCGCGACCGGGTCAGAGGTGAGCCTTGCGGTCGAGGCGTACGAGCAGCTGACCGGCGAGGGCGTCGCGGCGCGCGTCGTGTCGATGCCGAGCTGGTTCCGCTACGAGGCGCAGGACGAGGCGTACAAGGAGAGCGTGCTGCCCAAGGCGGTGAAGGCGCGCATCGCGATCGAGATGGCGGGCGAGATCGGCTGGGATCGCTATACCGGCATGGACGGCAAGATCATCGCGATGGCGACGTTCGGCGCGTCGGCACCGATCGACAAGCTGCGCGACAAATACGGGTTCACCACCGCGAACATCGTGAAGGTGGCGAAGGGTCTGGTCGAAGGCTGATCCGTGATGCCGGGCTTGTCCCGGCATCGACGCCGCCAATATCGCACCCGTTCGGTTTGTGGACGGGTAGACCCCGGCACGAGGCCGGGGTGACGCACTGTCTGGAGAATGATGATGGGCAAGCTGAACGACCTCGAGGGCCAGGGCCAGGCGGTGTGGCTCGATTTCGTCGATCGCAGGTTCCTTGCCGACAAGGGCCTGGACACGCTGGTCGCCGAGGACGGGTTGACCGGCGTCACCTCCAACCCGTCGATCTTCGAGAAGGCGATGGGGCATGGCGAGGCGTACGACGCGAGCCTCGCCGAGTATGACAAGGCGCATCCCGACGCGGCGACGATCGACCGGTACGAGCATCTGGCGATCGAGGACATCAAGACCGCGTGCGACGTGCTGCGCCCGGTCTATGACCGGCTCGACGCGAAGGACGGCTATGTCAGCCTCGAGGTGTCGCCCTATATCTCCGCGGATACCGATGCGACGATCGCGGAGGCCGAGAAGCTGTGGCGCGCGGTCGACAAGCCCAATTTGATGATAAAGATCCCCGGCACCCCGGCGGGCGTGCCGGCGATCGCGGCGACGATCGCCAAGGGGATCAACGTCAACGTGACGCTGCTGTTCTCGATCGCCGCGTACCAGGCGGTGGCGGAGGCCTATGCGATGGGGCTGGAGGAGCGCGTGCGGCAGGGCCAGCCGATCGACCGGATCGCCAGCGTGGCGAGCTTTTTCATCAGCCGGATCGATTCGGCGATCGACAAGAAGATCGACGCGCTCGGCACCGACGACGCGAAGGCGGTGCGCGGCAAGGTCGCGATCGCCAATGCCAAGCTGGCGTATCAATGGTATCTGGACTTCATCGCGAGCGACCGGTGGAAGGCGCTGGAGGCCAAGGGCGCGCAGGTGCAGCGGCTGCTGTGGGCGTCGACCGGCACCAAGGACAAGGCATATCGCGATACGCTGTATGTCGACGAGCTGATCGGTCGCGATACCGTCAACACGATGCCGCCCGCGACGATGGACGCGTTCCGCGAGCGCGGGACGGTGGGCGAGACGATCACTGCCGATATCGACAAGGCGAAGCAGGTGCTGGCGGAGGCGGAGCGGCTGGGGCTCGATCTGGACGCAACGACGGACCAGCTGGTCGAGGAAGGCGTGGCGAGCTTCGTCAAGGCGTTCGACGACTTGCTCGGCAGCATCGCGGCCAAGCACCCCGCGACCGCCTGACCCGGAACGAAGACGCGCGCGCGGGATTGTCCCCGCGCGGGAGCGGGCAGCAAGGATCATGGCTATGAAACTCGGAATCATCGGCCTCGGCCGGATGGGTGGCAACATCGCACGGCGGCTGATGCAGCACGACCATGCGGTGGTGGTGTTCGACCGCGACGCCAAGGCGATCGCGACGCTGGAGTCCGAGGGTGCGATCGGCGCGACCTCGATCGAGGACATGCGCGGCAAGCTCGACGAAACCGAAATCTGGTGGGTGATGCTGCCCGCGGGCGAGCCGACCGAACAGACGATCGCGGCGATCGCGGAGGGCGCGAAGCCCGGCACGGTCGTGATCGACGGCGGCAACAGCTTCTACAAGGACGATATCCGCCGCGCGAAGGACCTGGCGGACAAGGGCGTGGACTATGTCGACGTGGGGACGTCGGGCGGCGTGTGGGGGCTCGATCGCGGTTATTGCATGATGATCGGCGGGCCGAAGGCGGTGGTCGACAGGCTCGATCCGATCTTCGACGCGCTGGCGCCGGGGCTGGGCACGATCCCGCGAACGCCGGGGCGCCAGGGCGGCGAGGATCCGCGCGCGGAGAAGGGCTATATCCATGCCGGTCCGGCGGGGGCGGGGCACTTCGTCAAGATGGTGCATAACGGGATCGAGTACGGCCTGATGCAGGCCTATGCGGAAGGGTTCGACGTGCTCGCTGGCAAGAACAGCGACACGCTGCCCGAGGACCAACGCTTCGACCTGAACCTGACCGACATCGCGGAGGTGTGGCGGCGCGGCAGCGTGATCTCGTCGTGGCTGCTCGACCTGTCGGCGGCGGCGCTGGCGGAGGACCAGAAGCTCGATGGCTATACCGGCCATGTCGCCGATTCGGGCGAGGGGCGCTGGACGGTCGATGCCGCGATGGAGCAGTCGACCCCGATCAACGTGCTGACCACCGCGCTGTTCGCGCGCTATCGCAGCCGCACCGAGAACACGTTCGGCGACAAGATGCTGTCGGCGATGCGCCACGGCTTCGGCGGGCATGTCGAGATGCCGCAATAATGGCGACCGTCAGACTGGTGGTGTCCGACGTCGACGGGACGCTCGTGGACAGGCAGAAGCAACTGACCGAGGGCACGATCGGGGCGGTCGCCCGACTGGAGGCGGCGGGCGTGCCGTTCACGATCATCAGCGCGCGGCCGCGATCGGGGATGATGCCGATCCTCGACGCGCTGGCGCTCGACGGCGAGGTCGGCGCGTTCAACGGCGCGACGATCTTCCGACGCGATGGCACCGTCGTCAGCCGCGTGACGATCGACGCAGAGGCCGCGCGCGGCGTGATGGCGATGGCGAAGGACGTCGCCGCCGACCGCTGGGTGTTTGCGGACGATCGCTGGTACGCCAGCGACGGCGACGGCCCGCACACGAAGAGCGAACGTGTCACCTCGGACCAAGAGCCGGTCGCGCTGGGTGACGACGACGCGCTGCTGGGCCGTGCCGACAAGATCACCTTCGTCAGCGACGACGAGGACGTGCTGCGCGCGTTCGCGGAGAAGGCGAAGGCGGCGTTCGGCCATGCGGCGACGATCGTCCAGTCGCAGACCTATTATCTCGACGTGACGCCGCTGGCGGGCAACAAGGGCGACGGCATCGCCGCGCTGGCGAAGGCTTACGGCGTGCCGCTGAGCGAAACCGCGGCGATCGGCGACCAGGCCAACGACCTGCCGATGCTGGCGCGCGCAGGGCTCGCGATCGCGATGGGCAACGCGCCCGATGCGGTGAAGCAGGCCGCCGGCCACGTCACCCGCGCCAACGACGCCGATGGCGTCGCACACGCGATCGACACCCTCATTCTCAACACCGATACAGGAGTTCCCGCATGAAGCAGCTCGTCGCCTTCGATCTCGACGGCACCCTGGCCGAAAGCAAGCAGCCGTTGAAGGACGACATGGGCGAGATGTTCGCCGACCTGCTGGAGGTCGCGCATGTCGCGGTGATCTCGGGCGGGGACTGGCCACAGTTCGATAAGCAGGTGGCCAGCCGCCTGCCCGTGCGCGCGGATCTGTCGAAGCTGTGGCTGATGCCGACGACGGGGACCAAGCTGTATACGCATCAGAACGGCGCATGGACCACCGTCTATGCCGAGCTGTTCGACGATGCGCAGAAGGCCAAGATCCTGAAAGCGTTCGACGAATCGCTGGAGGCGACCGGGTTCGTGCCCGAGAAGACCTGGGGCGAGCGGATCGAGGATCGCGGTAGCCAGATCACCTTCTCCGCGCTGGGCCAGCAGGCGCCGGTGGCGGAGAAGGAGCATTGGGACCCCGATTTCGCCAAGCGCAAGGTGATCCAGGCGGACCTTCGCACGCGTCTGCCGGGGCTGTCGATCAACATGGGCGGCGCGACATCGATCGACATCACGCAAGAGGGCGTCGACAAGGCCTATGGCCTGAAGAAGCTGCGCGACCATAGCGGCATCCCGCTCGATTCGATGATGTTCATCGGCGACGCGATCTTCCCCGGCGGCAACGACTATCCGGCCAAGGAACTGGGGCTCGATACCGTTCGGGTGCGCGATCCGCAGGAGACGCTGGCCGTGATCGCGGCGATCGTCGCCTGCCAGAAATAGCCGGGGCCGACGCCGTCTTGCCAGCGTCACGATTGAGCGGCAGACCGGTAGCATGACATGGATTCTTGCCGCCGCGTTCGGCTCTTCGTCCCTTGCCGCCTCCGGGCAGGTGGTGTCGACGATCCCGATCCCGATAGCGCCGCCCACACCCGCCCAGCGCGCGCTGCTGGCGTGGATGCCCGGCGAGATCCGTTGCGAAGGGCAGGCCGTGGCGGCGACGCCGCTGCGGCGGCCGCTCACCAGCCTGATATGGTCGGGCGGGGTTCCGACCCGCCCCGTTACCTATGCGTTCGCGATCGATGCGACGGGGCGGTCGGTGTCGATCCGTCGCGAAGGGGCGGATTATGCCCCGTTCGGCGAGGATATCGCGCCATCGCTGGCGGCGACGCGGTTCGCGGCGGGCAAGGCGCAGACGGACTGCCGCATCACCTATACGCCGCGACAGTCCATGCTGGCGGAGGCGCCGGTCGAGGATCTGGCATCCTATACGATGAACGCGTCGTCCGGGCCGTTGCCGAAAGCGGGGTGGGACCGGATCGGCGGCGCGGCGACCTGCCTGACGATGCCGCGTCCGCAGCCTCTGGTCCGCGTGCTGCCCGATTTCGACAAGATCGCGGCGACGCCGGGCGTCCGCGACTGGACGATGACGGGATATGATCTCGACGCGAAGGGGCGGCCGGTGAACGTCCGCACGCTGTACGGCACGCGCAATGCCGCGCTCGACAGGGCGGGAGTGACCGCGATGAAGGCGTCGCGCTTCACCGGTGGCGCGCGGACCGGATGCGTCTATCCGTTCTGGCGCGCGCCCACGCCGCTGGCGGCGCCCCCGATTCCCGAGGGCATCGCAGAGCCGGCCGCGGACGCGACCTGCCCCGCGCGGCGGGAATGGGCGACGCAGCCGGTGCTGCGCTTTCCCGAGGCGTATCGTCGGCGTTCGATCGAGGGCTGGGCGGTCGTGCGGTACGATATCGCGCCGTGGGGCGAGACGGGCAACATCCGCGTCGTCGCCGCACAACCAAGCGAGGATTTCGGCAAGCAGGCGATCCAGGTGGTGCGCGGCGCGAAACTGGCGCCCGGATCGCAGGGCGCGACGGGATGCGTCGACCGGGTGCAGTTCGTGATGGGGCCGGTGGGTATGGTCGACCCGGGCGAGGCGCCGCCGCCGCCGTTCTGAGGGGTGAGTGCCGGCTGTGATTCGTCGCTCCGGATCTGATCGGACGCTCCGCTTTCTTTGCGGGACACGAGCTTGAGCGAAGCGGGACCCCGGATCAAGTCCGGGGTGACGAGGTGGGGGACGAGCGAGCGATCCGCCGTTCGGGTCTCCAACCCCTCACGTAATCAGTCGCTTAAGAGTTTCGACCTGGTCCGCTTCCGCCGCGGGCTTGTCGGTGCGGATCCGCGCGATGCGGGGAAAGCGCATCGCGACGCCGGACTTGTGGCGTTTGGATGCGTGGATCGAGTCGAACGCGATTTCCAGCACCAGCGTCTTCTCGACCTCGCGGACCGGGCCGAAGCGCGCGGTGGTGTGTCCGCGGACGAACTTGTCGAGCATCCGCAATTCCTCGTCGGTAATGCCGGAATAGGCCTTGCCGACGGGCAGCAATTCGCCCCCGTCTTCGGGAGGGGCGGTCCAGCAGCCGAAGGTATAGTCGCTATAGTAGCTCGAACGCCGGCCGCTGCCGCGCTGCGCGTACATCATCACGCAATCGGCGGTCAGCGGATCGCGCTTCCATTTGTACCACAGGCCCGCGCGGCGACCGCCGACATAGGGCGAGTCGCGGCGCTTGAGCATCACCCCCTCGATCGCGGCGTCGCGCGCGCCCGCGCGGATCGTCTTGAGCGCGGTGAAGTCGGTCGCGTCGATCACGGTGGACAGGTCGAATCGATCGGGATCAAGGCGCGCCGCGAACGTTTCGAGCCGCGTGCGGCGCTGCGTCCACGGGAGCGCACGCAGGTCCTCGGCACCGTCGATCAGGATGTCGTAGAGGCGGACGAAGGCGGGCGCCTCGGCAAGCATCTTCGCCGAGACGGTCTTGCGGCCGAGCCGCTGCTGGAGCGCATTGAAGCTGGCCGCGCCGCCACCCCCATATTCGACGGTGCCCAGCGTGCCGCCCTGATGCTCGCCCTTCACCAGCAGCTCGCCGTCGACGGTGCCGGGTTCGCGGAACGCGGCGGCGACGTCGGGGAAGGCGGCGGTGACGTCGTCGCCGGTGCGACTGTAGAGCCGCGTCTCCCCTGCGACATGGACGATCTGGACACGGATGCCATCCCACTTCCACTCCGCGGCATAGTCGGCGAGGTCGACGCGCAGGTCTTCGAGCGGGTGCGCGAGCATGAAGGGGCGGAAGACGGGGACGTTCCCGGGCGTGGGCTGCGCCCCCCGACCCTCCGCCCAGTCGAACAGCGTGGGGTAGGGCGGGGCGAGGCCGTGCCACACCTCCTCGACCGCATCGACGTCGAGCGCGAAGGCCTGTGCCAGCGCGGTCTTGGCGAGGCGCGCGGAGACGCCGACGCGCAAGCCCCCGGTCGCCATCTTGAGCAGCGCGAAGCGTTCATCGGCGTCGCAGCGGTCGAGCATGTCGGCGAGCGCGGCGGGGGCATCGGCGCGCGACAGCCGCATAAGCCGCTCGACGACCGCGGCGATCGACAGCGGATCGCCCTCGGGGGGAACCGGCGGGGTGGGCCAGAGCAGCGCGACCGTCTCCGCGGTGTCGCCCACATAGTCGCGGCTGAGGCGGAAGAGGACGGGATCGACCCGCGTCTCGATCAGTCCACGGATCACCGCGGACTTGACGCCGGGCAGGTCGAGATCGCCAGTGAGCGCCGCCATCGCCCAGCCGCGATCGGGATCGGGGGTGGCGACGAGATACGCCGCGATCAGCTTTAGCTTCGCGTTGCGCGAGCGGGTGTAGATCAGCGAATCGAGGAGGGCGGCGAAGGCGTGCACCAGTCCTCAACGATCGATACGCCCCAGGGCTCCGCACCCCGCATCAGCGCGCAGACCGGCAAAGTTTTCAGCGCGAGGCCATCATCGCTTCGCGGTTCGCCTGCTGGGTCAGTTCGGCATCGGGCACGAAAGGTTCGGGGGTGTAATCGCCCGTCACGGGTATGTCGGTGACCGTCACCTGCGCCCCGAGCTTGGTCGCGTCGAACAGCTTCTTGGCGAAGGCGGCGGGCAGGCGGATGCAGCCGTGCGAATCGGGGTAGCCGGGATTGCGCCCGGCATGAAGCGCGACGCCGTCCCAAGTCAGCCGCTGCATGAACGGCATCGGCGCCGAATCGTAGAGATTCGAATGATGCACCGCTTCCTTCTGGAGAATGGTGAAGCTGCCGACCGGCGTCTCGTTCCCCTCGCGTCCGGTCGAGACCGCCGACGCCGCCACCAGCGTCTGGCCGCGATAGACATAGGCGCGCTGGTCGGGGATCGAGATCACGACCGAGACGGGGCCCAGCGCGGCGTCGTCCTCCCACAGATAGCGCCCGGGGCGCAGGGTCGCAGCGGCCTCGGCGAGCGCGACGGTGGCCGACGCGGAGGTCGCGAGATCGTCCGACGATCGCGCCTGGGCTGGCGCGGCAACGACGCAGGCGGCGGCGAGCAACGGGATCAGCAGGCGGTTGGTCATGGCACTCTTCCCTGGACACGCCGCGGTCACATGGCGGCAAGGACACATCAACGAACGAATCGCCATGCAGTGCCAATTCGATATTGACTTCGACCAATGGATTGTTTTTCGCGGCGAAGCCCCCGGCCTTGTGCCGCAACACCCTAGAAACGTTGCGGAATTTTAACCCGACCGATGCTATATCGATGGCGAGCGGGAACAACGGGCTTTCGTGGGGAACCTAGTGAACGAGCATTTCGATGCGACGCATGCGCGTCGCGCGTTTCTGAAGACCGGTGCCGTACTGGCGGGATCGCTGCTGGTGCCCGACCTGCTGTCGGCGCGCGAGATCCGGATCCCGAACCCGTCGCCCGCACCCGTGCCCGCGGCGGCGCGAATTCCGGCGGCGCCGATCGTTTCGTCGCGCGTTGTGCGGCCCGAACTGCTCCGGCGCGCGCTCGCCGCGCTCCAGAAGCACGACGGCCGGATCGCGGTGCGCGACCGGATCGCGATCGCGGACTTCGCGGCGCCGTCGTCGCAGCCGCGCTTTCACTTCGTCGACCTGGCGAGCGGGCGCAGCACGTCGCTGCTCGTCGCGCATGGCAGCGGCTCCGATCCCGCGCACAGCGGCTGGCTGAAGCGCTTTTCGAACGACTTCGGATCGAACGCCTCGTGCGAGGGCGCCTTTCTCGCCTCCGACTATTATGTCGGCAAGCACGGCCAGTCCCAGCGGTTGGTGGGGCTGGACCAGACCAATTGCAACGCGCTGCCGCGCGCGATCGTCGTTCATGCGGCCTGGTATGCGAACAAGGACATGATCGCCACGCGCGGGATGCTCGGGCGCAGCCAGGGATGCTTCGCGGTGGGCGAGGGCGATCTGGCGCAGGTGTTCGCACGGCTGGGCCCGGGACGGATGATCTACGCGGCGAAGGTGTGAGCTGGCGTCATCCGGGGCGACGGCGCCTTCGAATCCGCCTTACGACGCCAGCCTTCGGACCGCACCGATCGCGCGCGACAGCGCGAGGTCTTCGAACCCGGCATGGCCAAGCCCGAGATGCGTGCGCCGCGCGGCGATCGCGTCTCCCAGCGTGATCGTGCCCGAGCGCAGCCCCGCGCGGGTGACGCCGGCCCAGCGGCGCGCGGTTTCCCAGCGGATCAGGCGAACGTCCTCGTCGGTGCAGGCGGTGGTGGCGAGGAAATGCCGCTGGAGCGCGGTGAGCGTATCCGCCAGCCGGGACAGCGCCGCCGCATCGGGTACGGCGTGGCGGAGCATCAGGTGGCGGACGACGAGCGCGGCGAGCGCGGGCGCCTCGTCCCCGAACAGCGGCGCATAGGCGCCCGTCAGCACGATCGCGGCGCTTTCGGCCATCCTGTCGGTGAAGCGCTGCGACGCGCCGCCGGCGTGGACGCGGTACTGGAGCAGCGCCTCGTCGAGCCGCGCGATCCGGCCGAGCGGGACGAGGCGGTGGTAGAGGTCGAAGTCCTCGGCGTAGAGAATCTCGGGCCGGGTGAACGGATCGAGCGTGCGTGCGACGTCGCCGCGGATCATCGTCGAGGACCAGACGATCGGGTTCTCGATCCGCAGCAGCCATTCGATCAGTGTAGGCGTGGTGACGGGTGCGTACTGAGAGGGGCCGGTGCGGCCGTCCTCGAGCAATGTCGCCTGCGTGCCGAGCAGGACGGTGTCGGGGTGTGCATCGAGATACGCCACCTGCCGCGCGAACCGGTCGGGCGCGCACAGGTCGTCCTGGTCGAGCCCGGCGATATAGCGCCCGCGCGCCTCGGCGAAGGCGCGGTTGCGCGCGCGGACGGGGCCGCCATTGACGTCGGCGGCGATCACGCGGACGCGCGCGTCTGGCCACGCGCGGAGCACTGCGAGCGTGTCGTCGGGGGACTTGTCGTCGACGACGATCGCTTCCCAGTCGGTCAGCGTCTGCGTAGCGAGCGAGGCGAGCGTCGCCTCGACCAGCGTGGCGCCGTTATAGGCGGCCATGACGACGCTGACGGTGGGCATGGTCACGCCGCGCGGATGTGCTTGGTATCGGCGGCGACGCCCATCAGCTGGTCGACGATCATCGTGCCGACGTCGTTCTGCCACAGCCACAGGCCGTTGGCCTGCCCCGAGAAGCTCGATTCGCCGCCCAGCCGCCCCCACGGCACGAACCCCGCGGCGAGCCCGATCCCGTAGAGCCCGGGGACCGGCGCGCCCGTGGCGTCGAGGACGCGGCAATGTGCGTCGACCATCGGCTTGCCCGAATGCGCGGCGAGCGCCATCCGGGTGCCGTCGGCCTGCTCGACCGGCAGCGCATGGGGGCGATAGCCGAGCGCGGCGATGACGAGATCGGCGTCCGCGATCACTGCGCGGGCGTGCGCGTCATCACCCGCGATCCGGTGCGTGGCGACGCGCGGATCGGGCGCGCGACCGTCGATCCCGAGCATGCGGACGACGAGGTCGCGCGCCTCGAGCCGGAAGCCCGCGAGACGATAGACGAAACCCGAGACGGGGCAGATGTCGTCGGGGCCGAAATCGGTGAAGCCCTCGGCCTGTGCGGCCTCGACCGAGGGGTAGAAGGGACGCAGCGGGCGGCGGTGGAGCAGGGTGATCGCGCCGGCGCCAAGCGGGAGCGCGGGGCGGCCCTTGAGCAGCAGTGCGATCGTCGTCAGCGCGCTGGTCGATCCGCCGATCACCGCGATCTTCGGCGCGCGCCTCGCCGCGAGCAGGTCGGCGACCTTTTCGAACCCGCCGACCGACAGGACGTCGTCGGACTGGAGCAGGCGGTCACCCGCCATTGCGACGAGTCCCGCGCCCGCGACCTGCTGCGCGGCGAGCCGGTCGATCGGCTGGTGCCCGCCGGTCGCGACGACGAGGTTGCGCGAGACGCGTTCCACTTCGTGTCCGTCGCTGCGGCGGCGGACGGTGGTGCGCCACAGGCCGTCGGCGCCGCGGCGCGCGGCCACGGCCTCGTGCGCGGTCATCACCTCGCCGCCATGCTCGCGGACGATCTCCGCGAGCCGGTCCCCGGTCGCGCGGAGCAGCGGACCGACCTCGACGAGCGGGACGCCCAGCGCGCCTTCGTGACGCGCGACGGCTAGCGCGGCGGGGTGGCGCGACAGCGACGCGAGCGAGGGTTCGGGATTGTCGCGCACCGAGGTGAGGAAGGTCTGCGCGGTCGAATCGCTGGTGATCGCATAGCGACCGAGCCGCCCGCCGCCGATCGCCTCGTCGCGCTCGACCAGCACCAGCCCGGCGCGGATCAGCGCGGGGAGCGCGCCGGTCTTGCTCGCCGCGGTCAGCATCGCGGTGCCCGCGGGGCCGCCGCCGACGATCAGCGTCTGCGCGACGGGGTGGTCGCGGATCATCGCGGGGGCCTTGCGCTCGGCGGCGCAGGCGCGGTCGAGCGCACCGACGACGCGGCGCGCATCGGCGGGGAGCATGTCGTCGGTGATCGGCAGCGACAGCACGCGCGCGCCGATCGCGTCGGCGACGGGGGTGGCGTCGACGATCGCGTTGTCGCGGATCCACGGCTGCTCGCCCAGATGCGGGCTGAAATAGCGGCCGGTGCCGACTCCGTCGGCGGCCATCGCGGCGGCGATCGCGTCGCGGCGATGCGCGAGATCGGCGGGAAGCAGCAGCGGCATGAACTGCATCGCCTGGAACCCGACCGGGACCGGCTGGAGCTGGTAGCGCCCGCCGAGCGAAGCGCGATATTCGAGCTCGACGATGCGGCGGCCTTCGCACACGGTGTCGAACGTCTTGAGCTTCTCGCGCGCCTGCACCGCGGTGATCTCGCTCAGCTTCGCGTTGAGCCCGGGCAGCGTCGCACTGCGCGTGCCGGTGAAGCCGAAATTGGCCATGCAGCGCAGCCGCTCGATCAGATCGACGTCGCCCGAATGGATCAGGCCGCCTTCCGCCACCGCGAACGTCTTGGTCGCGTGCATCGAGAAGACGACCGCGAACGGCGCGTCGCTCCCGAAGCCGACGCCGTCCCAGTCGCGCGTGCCGAGCGAGGCGGCGGCATCGACGACGACGCCGACATCGTGCTTGCGCGCGAGCCAGGCGTAGCGCTCGAGATCGATCGCGTGGCCGAAGGTGGCGTAGGGCACGATGACCGACACCTTGCCCGCATGTTCGGCGAGCAGGCGTTCCTCCGCATGCGGCGCGGCCTCCCACGTCTCGGGATCGATGTCGCAGATGAGGGGGGTGAGGCCCGCCCAGTGCGCCGCCTGCGCGGTCGCGGCGAACGTCATCGCGGGCATCAGCGCGAGCGCACCCGCGGGCACGGGCTCGCGTGCGGCCTCGCGGATCGCGATCATCAGCCCCAGCGTCGCGTTGGCGACGGGCAGGCAGGCGCCCTTGCCGTCGAACAGCTGTGCGGTCGCCTCCGCCTCGAACGCGCGGGCTTCGGGGCCGTTGTTGCTGAACACGCCCGACTCCTCGACGCGGGCGAGCGCGTCGGCCATCGTCGACAGGCGTGGGGGTTGCGGGTTGATGAGCGGCAGCGGTTTCATGCGCGCCGTCATGCAACAGCGGTGCCTAAGGAGCCGTTACCCAAGCCGGGTGGCAATGCCGCTCGGCCGGCCAGCGCGACGAAAGCGCGCCGAAAGGCGCGGCTTCGCCGCGTCTGACGGCGCAGCGGGCGAAGTTCGCTACCTCACCCCCGCGTCGCGTCGAACCGATCGAGCTCGTACGCGATCGACGCCTCGACCAGCTGGTCCCACAACGCTGCGATCGCTTCCGCCGGAAGCCCCGCGGCCGTGGCGGCGGCGACCGCGTTGTCGATCACCTCGCGCTTGCGCGCCTCGTCGCGCACCGCGCTCCGCTCCGGTTTGATGCGCGCGGCGGCGTCCATATACGCGAACCGGCGGACGAGCAGCGCGACCAGCTCGCGATCGACCTGGTCGACGCCGACGCGGACCTCGATCATCGTGGAACAGGCGGGGCCGGGGAGGATCGCGTCGGGCATGGCCGCGAAATGGCGGGGAAGTGCGGCGAAGTCCAGTTGCGAGACGACGGGGTTGCAGCGTAGCCTGCGCCATGACCCTGCCGGAGCCCTGCCGATGTTGCCGTTCGCGATCCTGATGCTCGTCGTCCCCACCGACGATGCGCCCAAGCCCAAGCCGGTCTGCCGGACCGAGGGCGTGACCGGATCCCGGCTCGGCGCGCGCAGGATCTGCCTGACCGCGGCGGAATGGGAAGCGCGGGAAAAGGCGGCGCGCGACCTGTTGCAGGACCGCGAGCGGCGCAACACCGCGATCTCGGGCGGTCCCTGATCGCGCCCGGGTTTGCGGGCAGGGACATATTGTCCTGCGACGCCATTCGTGGTCAATTATCGGGATATACGGGAGATTCGACGATGATCGCGACCTTTGCGCTGCTGCTGCTGGCCGGGGCGGATCCCGGCGCCGCCGACCCGGATGCGAAGATCTGTCGCACCGAGCAGAAGACGGGAACCCGTGTCAGCCGCAACCGCGTCTGCATGACCAAGGCGGAATGGACCGAGCGCGAGCGGATGGCGCGGATCGAGCGGATGCAGACGAACGGCCAGCTTCGGTCGCGCGCGGCGCAGGGGCCGGCGACCGAAACCGGTTTCCCCTGACCGCCCCGGCCGGCCTGACGACTTGACCCGCGGCGCCCGGTTCGCTAGGCGCGCCGCTTCGCAATGCCCCTGCACCCCGGTGAAGCAGGTGGCCTGCCCTTGTGACGCGTCCACGGTCCGTCCCGAGCAAGCAGCGCGATACCGGGACCATCGTCGTTCGCATTTGCCAAGGAATATCTGATGTCGAAGCGCCATAGCGCCAAGTACAAGCTCGATCGTCGTCTCGGCGAGAATATCTGGGGCCGCCCCAAGTCGCCGGTCAACAAGCGCGAATACGGCCCCGGCCAGCACGGCCAGCGCCGCAAGGGCAAGGTCAGCGATTTCGGCATCCAGCTGCGCGCCAAGCAGAAGCTCAAGGGCTATTATGGCGACGTGACCGAGAAGCAGTTCCGTGCGTGCTACATCGAGGCGGCGCGCATGAAGGGCGACACCGGCCAGAACCTGATCGGCCTGCTCGAGCAGCGTCTCGACATGATCGTGTATCGCGCCAAGTTCGCGCCGACCGTGTGGGCCGCGCGCCAGCTGGTCAGCCACGGCCACGTCCGCGTCAACGGCACCAAGTGCAACATCGCGTCGCGTCGCTGCTTCGTCGGCGACGAGATCACGCTTGGCACCAAGGCCAAGGAAATGGCGCTGGTGCTCGAGGCGCAGCAGCTCGCCGAGCGCGAGATCCCCGACTATGTCGCGCCCGACGGTGCGGCCAAGGTTACCTTCACCCGCGTGCCGTCGCTCGACGAGGTGCCGTATCCGGTGAAGATGGAGCCGAATCTGGTCGTGGAATTCTACTCGCGTTAAAACGCAGAAGAAAATTCCTCGACCGGCCGACGTCGCCGATGCGACGGTCGACGTCACGGCTTTGCCGGGACGCGGCTTGAGACAAGAAGGGCGGTTCCGCGAGGAGCCGCCCTTTCTCGTTGCAGGCTCTGGCGACACCGGACGATGATCGGTATCTGGCAGCCGGCATACCGCACAGGAGCGACGCGACGTGACCAGGACCCCTCCCGCCGAATGGGCGCGCCACAAGGCGGTGTGGATCGGCTTTCCGAGCCATCCCGAGCTTTGGCAGGACGACCTCGACCAGGCGCGCGACGAGGTGACCGCGTTCGCCGCCGCGGTGCATGCCGGCGGGCGCGGCGAGCGGGTGCTGCTGGTCGCCGCCGACGACGAGGCGGGTGCGGCGGCGACCCGCGCGGCGCCGTTCGCGGAGGTGGTGATCGAGCCGTTCGGCGACATCTGGCTGCGCGACACCGCCGCGATCGTGACCGGCGACGGCACGGTGCGCGATTTCGGATTCAACGGCTGGGGCGGGAAATACGACCTGCCCGGTGACGACGATATAGGCGCACGGCTGGCGCGCAAGCGCGGCAAGACGATCGTGCCGTGCGACTGGGTGCTGGAAGGCGGCGCGATCGACGGCGACGGCACGGGGCTGGTCGTCACGACCGAGCAATGCCTGCTCAATCCCAATCGCAATCCGGGCCTGTCGCGCGCGGATATCGAGGCGCGGCTGCACGGCGATCTCGGCTACGACCGCGTGATCTGGCTGGGCGACGGGCTGGTCAACGACCATACCGACGGGCATGTCGACAACCTCGCGCGGTTCATCGGCGCGGGGCGCCTCGCGATCCCGGTCGCGGCGGACAACGACCCCAACTGGCAGGTCTACCAGCACGCCGCCGACCGGGCGCGCGCGCAGGGCGTCACGGTGGTGCCCGTCCCGTCGCCGGGCCGGATCCTGCGCGACGAGGAGATCGTGCCCGCGAGCTACATGAACTTCTATATCGGCAACGCCGCGGTGGTGGTGCCGTTGTACGGCGCGCCCGACGACGACATCGCGGTGAAGGAGTTCGCGGCGCTGTTCCCCGATCGGCAGGTCGTGGGCCTGCGCGCGGACGCGATCCTGACGGGGGGCGGGAGCTTCCACTGCATCTCGCAGCAGATCCCGGGGTGACGATCGCGGCGTTCGCGATGCGCGCCGCGGTGTCGGGGGTGATCGTCGCCGCGGTCGCGCTGATCGCGCGGCGCAGTCCCGCGGCGGGCGCGCTCGTCGCGGCGCTGCCGCTGGTGTCGGTGCTGGGAATGATCTGGCTGTGGCACGATACGCGCGATCCAGAGCGGCTGGCGGCGCATGCGGGGGCGACCTTGTGGTACGTCCTGCCCTCGCTGCCGATGTTCGCGCTGATCCCGGCCCTGCTGCGCCACGGCATCGGGTTCTGGCCCGCGCTCGCCGCCGGTTGCGCGCTGACGATCGCGCTCTATCTCGTCACCGTCCTCATCGCCGCGCGCTTCGGCGTCGTCCTCTAGGAACCGACATGACCGCCATCACCGTCGCCGCGCTCCAGCTCGGCTTCACGCCCAACATCGATCGCAACATCGCCAATGTATCGCGGCTCGTCCGCGAGGCGCATGCGAAGGGCGCGCAGGTGATCCTGCCGCCAGAACTGTTCGAGGGCGAGTATTTCTGTCGCGTCGAGGACGAGGCGCTGTTCGCGAACGCCGCGCCCGCGGGCGAGCACAAGGCGGTGCTGGCGATGCAGGCGCTGGCCGAGGCGCTGAAGGTGTGGATCCCGACCAGCTTCTTCGAGACGGACGGCCCGCACCACTACAACTCGCTGGCGATGATCGGCCCCGATGGCGAGATCGCGGGGATCTATCGCAAGAGCCATATCCCCGACGGCCCGGGCTATGAGGAAAAATTCTATTTCCGCCCCGGAAACACCGGATTCAAGGTGTGGAAGGGTCCGGATCGCACCACGCTGGGCGTCGGCGTCTGCTGGGACCAATGGTATCCCGAAACCGCGCGCGCGATGATGCTGATGGGCGCGGAGGTGCTGTTCTACCCCACCGCGATCGGCAGCGAGCCGCACGACACCTCGCTCGATACCGCGCGGCTGTGGCGGCGCGCGATGGTGGGGCATGCGGTGTCGAACGTGGTGCCGATCGTCGCGGCCAACCGCGTCGGCGTGGAACACGGACAGACCTTCTACGGCACCAGCTTCATCGCGGACGAGCGCGGGGATATCCTTGCCGAGCTGGGGCGCGAGGACGAGGGGGTCATCACCGCGACGATCGATCTCGATATCGTGCGACGGCACCGCGCGGCGTTCGGGTTCTTCCGCGATCGGCGGCCCGATCTGTACGGGCGGCTGGTGCAGGACGTCTGAGCCCGATTTTTCCGTTTGCTTCGAGCGAAATCGAGAAGCGTTGCGTGCGATCGGCGTTTCTCGATTTCGCTCGAAACGAACGGCAGGGAGCAGGCACCTATTCGAGCAGCTTGGGCGCCTCGCGCTGCAGTTTCGCGCGAATCCTGTCCGCGAACAATGCCATGAAGGGGGGCAGCACGAACGTCGCATGGACGGCCGCGTCCTGCACGTCGAGCTTCGCCGACACGCGCTGGCCGAGCCCCTCGACGGTGAAGTCGAGCGTGTCGCCGGTCCAGCGATGCTCGGTCACCGCGCCGCCGGGGATGAAGTCGGCGAGCTTGCCGAAGCTGGTCGAGATCCGCTCCTTCGCCGCGGCGCGGCCGAGCTTGTGGGGGATGTCGATTTCGATGGGGGGCGTCGTCATGCGGGCATCTCCGTCGCGAACAGCATCGTGTCGTCGGCAAACGCCTTGAACTCGAGCGCGTTGCCGCTGGGATCGCGAAAGAACATCGTCGCCTGTTCGCCCGGCAGGCCCTTGAAGCGGACGTGAGGCGCGATCCCGAACGCGACGCCCGCCGCCTCGACGCGCGCGGCCAGCGCCTGCCAGTCGGGCATCGTCAGGACGACGCCGAAATGCGGCACCGGCACCGCGTGTCCGTCGACCGCGGTGTGAATCTCGTACGCGGTCGCGCCGTCGTCGAGATGCGCGACGATCTGGTGGCCCATCAGGTCGAAATCGATCCAGTGGTCGCTCGAGCGCCCCTCGGTACACCCCAGCACGCCCGCGTAGAAGGCGCGCGCAGCGGCGAGATCGTGGACCGGGAAGGCGAGGTGGAAGGGGCGGAGTGTCATGGCGGCGTGATACACCGGGTTTGCATGGGCGTCACTATCGGAGCGTTGGCGTCGTTGTATTCCCGCGAAGGCGGGGATTCAGTTCGGACCCCGCCTTCGCGGAGGCACAATCGGGGCCAGCCATAACCCATCGCCTTGTTCGCATGCCCTTCGCACGGCAAGAGCCTGAACAGGCGGCGCCCCGGGAGCCGTAGAATGTCGGGCCGCCCGACGCGACGAACAGAAGGCCGATCACCGTGCACATCATCCGCCGCTATCCCGCGCTCGTCGCGCTCCTGCTAGGGGCCGCGGCGGCATGCGGGTTCGCGCCGCTGGAGCTTTGGCCGCTGACGCTGGCGTGCTTCGCGGCATGGATGGCGATCGTCCACGACGCGCCGACCGCGAAGGCGGCGCTGTGGCGCGGCTGGGCGTTCGGGGTCGGGCATTTCACGATCAACGACAACTGGTTCCAGCACGCGTTCGACTTCCAGGACAAGATGCCCCCGGTGCTCGGCTATGCGGCGCCGGTCGCGCTGGCGCTGGTACTGGGCCTCTATCCCATGATCGCCGCGGGGCTCGCGTGGCGGCTGCGCGGGCGGGCGGTCGATCTCGCCTATGTCGCCGCGTTCGCAGCGGCGTGGATCGCAGGCGAATGGCTGCGCAGCGTATTGCTGTCGGGCTATGCGTGGGACCCGCTGAGCGTGATCTGGATCGCGGTGCCGGATATCGCGCGAATGGCGGCGGCGATCGGGACCTATGCGCTGTCGGGGCTGACGGTGCTGGCGAGCGGGGCGCTGCTGCTGCTGGTCGTGCGGCGCGACTGGAAGCCGGCGGCGGTGATCGCGGTGGTCGCGGCCGGACGCGTGGCACTCGGCGGGTTCGCGCCGCCGCTTCCCGCCGATCCGAACGCGCCGCTGGTGCGTGTGGTGCAGCCCGATATCGGCAACGAAGTACGCGCCGAGGACGGCGGCGAGCAGGCGCTCGCGACGCTGATCCGGGGCACCCGCCACCCCGCAGGCCGGCCCCGGCTGGTGCTGTGGCCCGAGGGGCTGCTGCGCGACTTCCTGGAGGATGGCTACCCCGCGTGGATCTACCGCGACCGTCCGCCCGTCTGGACGCGCGGACGCATCGCCGCGGCGCTTCGCCCCGGCGACGTGCTGATGACGAGCGCCGACACGCTCGCGTTCGATGCCGCCGGCGAGGTCGCGAGCGCTGCGAACTCGGTGCTGGCCATCGATTCGGACGGGCGGATCTTCGGGCGCTACGACAAGGCGCATCTCGTCCCCTATGGCGAATATCTGCCCATGCCCTGGCTGCTGAAGCCGCTGGGGCTCGCGCGACTGGTGCCCGGCGACATGGATTTCAGCCCCGGGCCGGGCCCGCGCACGCTTTCCATCCCCGGCTTCGGCGCGATCGGGGTGCAGGTGTGCTACGAGGTGATCTTCTCGGGCCGCATCGTCGATCCCAAGGCGCGGCCGCGGCTGGTGTTCAACCCGTCGAACGACGCCTGGTTCGGCAAATGGGGCTCGCCGCAGTTCCTCGCGCAGGCACGGATGCGCGCGATCGAGGAGGGTTTGCCGATCGTGCGGTCGACGCCGACGGGCATCTCCGCGATCATCGCCGCCGACGGCACGCTGCTCGCCACCGTGCCGCACGAGCGCGCGGGCGCGATCGAGCTGCCGATCCCCCCCGCCGCCCCGCCGACCTTGTTCTCGCGGTTCGGCAACGTCATGGCGGGCGTGGTGGCGCTGGTGCTTGCAGCGATGGCCGTTGCCCTGCGGCGTCGAGTCCGCTAGGGACATATAAAGATTTCCTTATATGGCGCTTGCGGGCGTCGCAAAGCAAAGAGGCCCCATGCGTAGCTCTTTCCTCTTCACCTCCGAATCGGTTTCCGAGGGGCATCCCGACAAGGTCGCCGACCAGATCAGCGACACCGTCGTCGACCTGTTCCTGGCCAAGGACCCGCAGGCGCGGATCGCGTGCGAGACGCTGACGACGACGCAGTTGGTGGTGCTGGCGGGCGAGATCCGCGGCAAGGGCATCTATGAGGATGGCGAGTGGGCGCCGGGCGTGCTCGACGAGATCGAGGCGGCGGTGCGCGCGACGGTGAAGCGGATCGGCTATGCGCAGTCGGGTTTCCATTGGGAGACGTTCCGTTTCGAGAACAACCTCCACGGCCAGTCCGCCCACATCGCGATGGGTGTCGACGAAAGCGGCAACAAGGACGAGGGCGCGGGCGACCAGGGCATCATGTTCGGCTACGCCACCGACGAGACGCCGGGGCTGATGCCCGCCACGCTCTATTACAGCCACAAGATCCTCGAGACGATGGCGGCCGATCGCCATTCGGGCAAGGCGCCGTTCCTGGAGCCCGACGCCAAGAGCCAGGTGACGCTGCAGTACGAGAACGAGGTGCCCGTCGCTGCGACCGCACTCGTCGTGTCGACCCAGCATGCGCCGGGCTATTGCGAGAAGGGCGACAACGCCGACGCCGCCAAATACGCGGTGCTGCGCGACTATGTGATGGGCGTGTTCAAGGACGTGCTGCCCGACGGCTTCATCAGCGACGCGACCGCGATCTACATCAACCCGACCGGCCAGTTCGAGATCGGCGGGCCGGACGGCGACGCGGGCGTGACGGGGCGCAAGATCATCGTCGACACCTATGGCGGCGCGGCCCCGCACGGCGGCGGCGCGTTTTCGGGCAAGGATCCGACGAAGGTCGATCGCTCGGCCGCCTATGTCGCGCGCTATCTGGCGAAGAACGTCGTCGCAGCAGGGCTCGCGCGCCGCGTCACGATCCAGCTGAGCTATGCGATCGGGATCGCGGAGCCGCTGTCGGTCTATGTCGATACGCACGGCACCGGGACGGTGGACGAGGCCAGGCTGGAGGCGGTGCTGCCGCAGCTCGTCCGCCTGACGCCGAAGGGCATCCGCGAGCATCTGAAGCTCAACGCGCCGATCTATGCGAAGACCGCGGCGTACGGCCATTTTGGGCGTGAGCCCGAGGGCGACCTGTTCACTTGGGAGAAGACCGACCTGGTCGACGCGCTGAAGGCGGCGGTCGCGGCGTAAGGTCCGGCTTTTTTGTCCGGGACAAAGGCCCGCTCTCCCACATCGGGAGAGCGGGCCTTTTTCATTGCGTCCCCGGCGAAGGCTGGGGTCTCTTGCAGTCTGAGCACCCCGGCCGACAGAGATCCCAGCTTTCGCCGGGATGACGAATGCGGGCGTTCGCTACCGCGCCGCGGACACCCGCCACACGCGGTTCCCCACATCGTCCGCGACCAGCAGCGCACCGGCCTTGTCGGTGACGACCGCGACGGGACGCCCCATCGCCGCGCCCTCGGCATCGAGGAACCCGCCGAGCACGTCGATCGGCTTGGCGCCCTTCACCGGAAAGCCGTTCGCGGCGAACGGCACGAACACGACCTTGTAGCCCGACACCGGCTTGCGGTTCCACGAGCCGTGCTCGCCGACGAACGCGCCGTTGGCGAAGCGCGCGCCCAGCTTCGCGTCGGCGGCGAAGGTCAGCCCCAGCGCGGCGACGTGCGGCCCCAGCGCATAGTCGGGACGCTTCGAATATTCCTGGAGCGCGGGGTTGGCGGGCTCGACGCGCGCGTCGGGATAGCCGCCCCAGTAATACCACGGCCAACCGAAATGGTCGCCCAGCTCGACCGCGGTCAGGTAATCGGGCGCGAGATCGGAACCGAGCATGTCGCGCTCGTTGACGACGGTCCACAACCGCTTCGACTGCGGCTCGATCGCCATGCCCTGCGGGTTGCGCAAGCCGGCGGCGAAGATGCGGAAGGTCTTCTCCTTCGGCCAGACCTGGAGGATGTTCGCGCGGTAGCGTTCCGCATCCAGCCCGCCCTCGGCGATGTTGGAGGCGGAGCCGACGCCGACGTACAGCGTGCGGCCATCGGGGGCGGGGATCAGGGTGCGCGCCCAGTGATTGCCGCCGCCGTTGAGCTTGACCACCGGCTCGGGCTTCGCGGTCACCTTCGTCATGCCGTCCGCGTAGGGCACGCGGACCAGCGCGTCGGTGTTCGCGATATAGAGCTGGCCGTCGAGCAGCGCCATGCCCGTGGGCGAGTGCAGTCCGGTCATGAACACCGTCCTCGTCTCCGCCACGCCGTCGCCGTTCGCGTCGCGCAGCAGCGTGATCCGGTCGGCGGACGGCACACCTGCGCCCGCCTTCGCCATCAGCTTACCCATCACCCAGCCCTGGATTCCGCCGCCCTCGCGCGGCGGCGAATTGGCCTCCGCGACCAGCACGTCGCCGTTGGGCAGGCGATAGAGCCAGCGCGGATGATCGAGCCCGGTCGCGAACGGCTGGACCACCAGCCCCGGCGCCGCCTGCGGCTTCATCCGGTCCGGCCAGCCGATCGCATCGGCCACCTTGACGGTGGGGATGATCTGCTCGCGCGGCGCCGTGATCGCGGGGCGTGCGCCCTGCACCTGCGCGATGTCGAGCCTGGCGGTATCGGGCCAGGCGAACCACGCGACGATCGCGACCGCGACGGCGGCGAGCAGGGCCACGACGATGAGGATGTGTTTGCGCATGGGGAGGAAACTACGGCGCGGGGGTGTCGCGCGCAATCGGATTGGTGGGGGCGTGTGTACGAACGAAAAGGGCCGCGGCGTTTCCGCCGCGGCCCCAATTCCTCTCCCTTGGGATGGCGCGTTACGCGACCGCTTCGCGCGGGGCGGAGACCGCCGGCACGTCGAACCGGTCGGCGTTCATCACCTTCACCCACGCCTTGACGAATGCGGCGACGAACGCGCCCTCCGCATCGTCGGTCGCATAGGCCTCCGCCAGCGCGCGCAGCTGCGAGTTGGAACCGAAGATCAGGTCGACGCGGCTGCCCTTCCACGTCGCCTCGCCGGTGCGGCGGTCGCGCGCCTCGAACACGCCGTCCGCGGTCGCTTCCCACTTCGCGGTGAAGCTGGTGGTCAGCAGATTGCGGAAGAAGTCGTTCGAGAGCGTCCCCGGGCGATCGGTGAACACGCCCAGATCCGAGTCGCCATGGTTGGCGCCCAGCACGCGGAGCCCGCCGAGCAGCACCGTCATCTCGGGCGCGGTCAGCCCCATCAGGTGCGCACGATCGACCATCAGCTCCTCCGCCGAATAGACCGAGGTCTCGCCGACATAGTTGCGGAACGCGTCGGTGCGCGGCTCGAGCGGCGCGAACGACTCGGCATCGGTCTGCTCCGCCGACGCATCGGTGCGGCCCGGTACGAACGGCACGGTCACGTCGTGGCCGGCCTTCTTCGCCGCCGCCTCGATCGCCGCGCTGCCGCCCAGCACGATCAGGTCGGCGAGCGACACGCGCGTGCCGCCGGTCGCAACGTCGCGCTGGATGCCCTCCAGCGTCGCCAGCGCCTGCGCCAGTTCGGCGGGCTCGTTGACCGCCCAGTCCTTCTGCGGCGCGAGGCGGATGCGTGCGCCGTTCGCGCCGCCGCGCTTGTCGGTGCCGCGGAAGGTGGAGGCGGACGCGAACGCCGTCTTCACCAGCCGCGCCGTCGACAGCCCGGACTCGAGGATCTTCGTCTTGAGTGCGGCGATATCGGCGTCGCCCAGCGGCGCACCCTCGGCGGCGGGGACCGGATCCTGCCAGATCCGCGGCTCGGCCGGAACCTCGGGCCCGAGCAGCAGCGGGTAGGGCCCCATGTCGCGGTGCGTCAGCTTGTACCATGCCTCCGCGAACGCCTTGGCGAACGCGGTGTGGTCTTCGTAGAACCGCCGCGAGATCGCTTCATAGGCCGGGTCGACGCGCAGCGCGAGGTCCGACGTCAGCATCGTCGGGCGATGCGTCTTCGTCGCGTCATGCGCGTCGGGCACGTCTTCCGCCGCATCCTTGGCGACCCACTGCTGTGCGCCCGCCGGGCTCGTCGTCAGCTCCCACTCATGCTCGAACAGGTTCTTGAAGTAGAGGTTGGTCCACTTCGTCGGCTCCTGCGTCCAGGTGACCTCGAGCCCGCTGGTGATCGTGTCGCCCGCATTGCCCTTGCCGAAGCTGTTGGCCCAGCCCAGGCCCTGCATCTCGATGCCCGCGCCCTCGGGCTCCGGGCCGATATACTGGTCGGGCACCGCCGCGCCGTGCGTCTTGCCGAAGGTGTGGCCGCCCGCGATCAGCGCGACGGTCTCTTCGTCGTTCATCGCCATGCGGCCGAACGTCTCGCGGATATCGCGTGCGGAGCCGAGCGGATCGGGGTTGCCGTTGGGGCCCTCGGGATTGACGTAGATGAGGCCCATCTGGACCGCGGCGAGCGGGTGCGCGAGATTGCGGTCGCCGCTGTAGCGCTCGTCGGCGAGCCATTCGCGCTCCGCGCCCCAGTTCACGTCGGTCGCGGGCTCCCACACGTCGACGCGCCCGCCCGCGAAGCCCGCGGTCTCGAAGCCCATCGATTCGAGCGCGCAATTGCCCGTCAGGACGAGCAGGTCGGCCCAGCTGAGGCTGCGCCCGTACTTCTGCTTGACCGGCCACAGCAGCATCCGCGCCTTGTCGAGATTGGCGTTGTCCGGCCAGCTGTTCAGCGGCGCGAACCGCTGCTGGCCCGCGCCCGCGCCGCCACGACCGTCGCCGATGCGATAGGTGCCCGCGCTGTGCCACGCCATGCGGATGAAGAGCGGACCGTAATGGCCGAAATCGGCGGGCCACCACTCCTGCGAGTCCGTCATCAGCGCGAAGATGTCCGCCTTCACCGCGGCAAGATCGAGGGTCTTGAATGCCTCGGCATAGTCGAAATCGGGGTCCATCGGATCGCCCGCGGGCGGGTTCTGGTGGAGCACCGAGATGTCGAGCTGGTTGGGCCACCAGGTGCGGTTCGTCATCTCGAACAGGACGGCGGCGCCGTCCATCTTCCCGCCCTCCATCTTCCCGCCATGCATCGGGCACTGGGCTTCGGCGTTCATCGGCTCTCTCCAATCGCGTGACTGCTTGGCGGATGGAATGCCACAGTCACGGTGATCGGCGAAATGAATTGGATCGTCGGCAGTGATCGATCGGGTGATTTATGCGGCGAGCGGCCGGCTGGAACCGACCGGCAGCCGCGCTCAACGACGGGCCTGCGATCGCTTCGCATTCACCGTGGCGCGCATCACCTCAGTGCGGGTCTGGAGTTCGGCGCGTTCTGCGTCGGACAGTCCGCCCGCCGCATAGCGATCCGCGAGCATGCCGATCTGCCGGTTCTCGCGGCGCAGCGCCCGTGCGTCGCGGCGGGACAATTGGTCACTGCGCCGGCCGTCGCGAATCGTCGCGTCGATCTTGCCGACCTGCGGCCCGATTCCTGGCCCGGCCGCGGACGGGCCGTTGTAGCTGCTCCACCCCTGCGCCGATGCGGCCCCCGCCGTCGTCGCCAGCACCAGCCCCGTCGCGATCGATCCCAGCCGCATGGCCGTCTCCCTTGTCGTCCCCGCGCACAGGTTCGCGGCGGACGCCTGAACCGCAGCTTGCCGGGTCAGGCTTCTTCGGGTTCGGGGATCGGGGGGTGCAGGCGCAGACGGTTGATGCGGCGTTCGTCGGCGTCGATCACCTCGATCCGCCAGCCGCTGGGATGGAGGATGCACTCACCTGCCTCGGGTACGCGGCCCGCGAGGACAGCGGTGAGCCCGCCGATCGTGTCGACGTCGCTGTCGGCCTCCGCCAGCCGCGGGTCGACCGCCTCGCCCATGTCCTCCAGCTCGACGCGGGCATCGGCCTCCCACGCGCCGCCGTCGAGCGGTACGAGTTGCAGGACGGGGGTGTCGTCATGCTCGTCCTCGATGTCGCCGGTGATCTCCTCGATCAGGTCCTCGATCGTGACGAGCCCCTCGGTCCCCGAATATTCGTCGAGCACCACCGCGAGGTGGACGTGGCTGGCGCGCATGTCTGCCAGCAGGTCGAGCGCGCCGCGCGACATCGGGACGTAGAGCGGTTCGCGGATCAGCGCGGACCAGTCTTCGGGATGCGGCGCCCCGCGCGCGAGGATCGCGAACACGTCCTTCACATGGACCATGCCGACGATCGTATCGAGCTTCTCGCGGTAGATCGGCAGGCGGCTGTGCCCGGCCTCCGCGAAGGTGGCGACGAGGTCGGCGAAGGTCGTGCGTTCGTCGACCGCAACGATGTCCGCGCGCGGCACACCCACGTCGCCCGCGTCACGCTCGCCGAAATGGAGCAGGTTGCGCACCATCTGGCGTTCGAGCGGGGTCAGGTCGCCCTTGGCGTCGGGGGCGGGATCGCCCTCGTGCCGGTCGATCGCGTCCTCGAGCTGGTCGCGCAGCCGCTCCTCGCCCTGGTCGCCGAAGATCAGCGACTTCAAGCCGCGCCAGATGCCGCTTTCGTTGGAGTCGCCGCCGTTCGCGGCGCTACTTCGGTCCTCGGACACGTCAATCCTCGCTGATGGCGTAGGGGTCCGCGATGCCGAGATCGCCGAGCGCCTCGCGCTCGATCGCCTCCATCGCATCCCCCTCGTCGTCGGTCATATGGTCATAGCCTAGCAGATGGAGCGTGCCGTGCACCACCAGATGCGTGGCATGATCCGCGATCGGCACGCCGCGTTCCGCCGCCTCGCGCTCGCACACGCCGTGCGCCAGAACGATGTCGCCCAGCAGCACCTCGCCGTCGTCGCTGTTCTGTGTGACGGTGGCGATCAGGTCCGGCTGGATCATCGGGAAGGACAGCACGTTGGTCGGCTTGTCCTTGCCGCGATACTGGCGGTTGAGCGCGTGGACCTCGTCGTCGGTGGTGAGCCGCACCGACAGCTCGATCAGCGCGGGGGTGGTCAACAGATCACCGTGCGGCGTGCGCGCGATCGCCGCGGTCGCGGCGCGGGTGGCGAGCGCTTCCCAGTCGTGCGCGGGCCAGGGGGCTTCGTGGAGGAGCGCGATCTCGATCATGCCATATCCGTATGCGAGAAATCGTCGCCCTTGTAGAGCAATCGCGCATCATGCGTCTTCGCACAGGCATAGGCGAAGCAGTCGCCCATGTTGAGCCGCGCGAGGTGCCCGGTGCCCCTGCCGTAGCGCGCATGCGCGGCGATGGCCTCCCGGGCTTCGGCATCGCCGATGGGGACGATGTGCAATCCTGCCTCGATCGCGAAGCTCGTAACCGCAGCCGCAGCGTCCTTCAGGCCGATTTTGCGCAGTCGCGCGATCGCCTGCGCCGCTTCCCACGCGCCGATGGCGCAGTAGCGGCGATCATTATGCAGCTCGATCGTATCGGCGAAATCGTCGGCCTCAGGCTCGCCATAGACGATCGCGACGATCGCCGATGCATCGACGAAGAGGGTCAATCGTCCTCCTCGTCGTTCAGCGAGTCGTAGAAGGCCTTGTCAGCCAGAAGCCCCGTCGGTTCGCCGAGCGGATGCGCCTTGCGCCAGGCGATCATTCGTTCGCGCAGGGGGGTCACGACCTCGTCACGCGCGAGTTCGCGTTCGAGCGCGAGTTTGACCGCGGCGGTCTTCGATATGCCGCGCCGGTCTGCGAGCTTGGTCGCCAGTGCGTTGGTTTCGTCGTCCTTGACGTAAAGAGACGCCATCACAGCCTCCGGGATATCCCTGAAATTTACCGGGGATATCCCGGTCGGTCAAGCATCGACCCCCTCATACGCCTCCACGATCCGCCCGACGATCGGATGGCGCACGACGTCGGCAGCAGTGAAGCGGCACATCGAGATGCCCTCGATCCCGTCGAGCCGCCCGGTCGCGTCCGCCAGCCCCGACGACTTCACGCCGCCGGGCAGGTCGGTCTGGTTCGGGTCGCCGCAGATCACCATCCGGCTGTTCTGGCCGAACCGCGTCAGGAACATCTTCATCTGCGCGGGCGTGGTGTTCTGCGCCTCGTCGAGGATGACGAACGCGTCGGCCAGCGTGCGGCCGCGCATGAAAGCGATCGGCGCGATCTCGATCTCGCCGCTCGCGATCCGCCGCTCGACCTGCTCGGCGGGCAGGCAGTCGTGGAGCGCATCGTAGAGCGGGCGCAGATAGGGGTCGACCTTCTCCTTCATGTCGCCGGGCAGGAAGCCCAGCTTCTCCCCCGCCTCGACCGCGGGGCGCGACAGGATCAGCCGCTGGACGCTGCCCGTGATGAGCTGCGCGACCGCCTGCGCGACCGCGATATAGGTCTTGCCGGTGCCTGCGGGGCCCAGCGCGAAGATCATGTCGTGCGTCGTCAGCTCGCGCATGTAGTGCGCCTGCGCGGCGGTACGCGGGACGATCGTCTTCTTGCGCGTGCGGATCATGATCGCGGGCGCGCGGTCGCCTGGCTCTGCGCTCATGATCCCCGACAGCATCGGCTCGGCCGCCATCGCGATCGAGGCGTCGACGAGGCCGTTGTCGATCTCCTCGCCGCGCTGGAGCCGCTTGTAGAGATCCTGGAGGACGTCCCGCGCGAGCGCGACCTGCTCGGTCGTCCCCTCCAGCCCGACGCGGTTGCCGCGCGCGGTGATATAGACTCCCAGCCGGTTCTCGAGCGCGACCAGATGCTGGTCGTACTGGCCGAACAGCGTGCTCAGCAGCTGCGGCTTGTCGAACAGGACCTCGACGCGGGCGCGTTGACCGGTCTGGGCGGGGACGGGCTTGCGGCTCATGCAATCCTTTCGCTGGCGTGGAGGATCGCGACGCGGCTGCGGTGGCGGCGGGGCCGCGGCAGGAACGCGCGAGGGGCGGCGTCTGTCATCCAGGGCCGAATGTGGCATCGGCGGCGGGCGATTCACAGGGGCAATCGCACGGGCACGCGGGGATGCGACGAACCGTTGCGCGAATGTCGCAGTGTCTGTCATCCCGCGTACGGGAGGGGGTGCGGTGTCAGGCCGCGACGCTCACCCGCTCGACGCCGCCCATCGACACCGGCCCGGCGCTCGTCAGGTCCACCGTCACCACGTCGCCGATCGCGGCGTCGGTGAGGAGGTGGACCGATTGCAGCCAGGGCGACTTGCCGAGCATCTGCCCCGGCAGCTTGCCGCGGCGTTCGATCAGCACGTCGCAGGTCCGGCCGACGCGCGCGGCGTTGAACGCGATCTGGTCGCGGCCGAGCGCCGCCTGCAGCTGTTGAAGCCGCTCGTCCATCACCGCGAGCGGCACCTGGTCCGTCATCGTCGCGGCGGGCGTGCCGGGGCGCGGCGAATATTTGAAGCTGAACGCCTGCGCATAGCCTACCGCGTCGACCAGCTTCAGCGTCTCGGCGAACTCGGCGTCGGTCTCACCGGGGAAGCCGACGATGAAGTCCCCCGACACCGCGATATCGGGGCGTGCGCCGCGAACGCGGTCGAGCACGCGCAGATAGCTGTCGATGGTGTGGCTGCGGTTCATGGCCTTCAGCACGCGGTCGCTCCCCGCCTGCACTGGCAGGTGGAGGAACGGCATCAGCGATGCGACGTCGCGGTGCGCGTCGATCAGTCCCTGCGTCATGTCGTTGGGGTGGCTGGTCGTGTAGCGGATCCGCGCGAGGCCCGGGATCCGATCGAGCGCGCGGATCAGGTGATCGAGCCCGCGTCCGTCGGGATCGACCCACGCGTTGACGTTCTGCCCCAGCAGCGTGATCTCACGCGCGCCGGCGTCGACCAGCGCCTTCGCCTCGTCGACGATCTTGGCGAACGGACGGCTCACCTCCGCGCCGCGGGTATAGGGGACGACGCAATAGGTGCAGAACTTGTCGCACCCCTCCTGCACCGTCAGGAACGCGCTGGGCCCGACGCGGCGGCGCGCGGGGAGCGCGTCGAACTTGGACGCCAGCGGCATGTCGGTATCGAGCGCCGCCTCGCCACGCGCGGCCTGCGCGACGAGGCGGGGCAGGTTGTGATAGGCCTGCGGACCGACGACGACGTCGACCTTCGCGCGGCGCACGATCTCCTCGCCTTCCGCCTGCGCGACACAGCCCGCGACCGCGATCATCGGCGTCTTGCCGCCCTTTCGCAGGGCGTCCTTGCGGATTCGGCCGATGTCCGAATAGACCTTCTCGGCTGCCTTCTCGCGGATGTGGCAGGTGTTGAGCACGACGAGATCCGCGTCGGTGCCCTCGGCGGCTGGGACGAGCCCGTCGGCGGCCATCAGCTCGGCCATCCGCTCGCCGTCATAGACGTTCATCTGGCAGCCGAACGACTTGACGGCGAAGGTCTTGGGGGCGGATTTCGGGGACGCGGACATGGGGCGGCGCCTTAGCGGAGTGGCGGGCGTTTCGCTAGGCGGGGGTGTTGCGCGGGTTGTGGTGGAAGGCAAAACGTCAGCTAATCTCTTCGAAAGCATAGGATGCAGACAGGGATTGGGGATAGCGCAAACAGCGCGACCGCGATCAACCCGCTAACATTATCTCCAAGGTCAAATCCAAAAAATGCGAAGGTAAACCATACCATTGTGACGATAACGAGAGTGTATCCGATTGCTGCGACCCGAGCCGTAATGTCTGCCTTGCCGGTCACCTGACCGACGATACCGTCTGACTGAACGGCCGCAATAGGGAACCGTGCGCCGACCTTTGAACGTCCGGGTTTGGGCGCTTCCCGCTTTCAAACTCCCTCGATTCGCGTCCGCGCTTCCGCCGCAATCGCTTTGCGTCCGCCGACCGCGCCCGGATCGAATGGCTCGCAGAAATGCAGCGTGGGGCGGAAGGTGCCGCGCCTTCGCAGGACGCGCTTCGCATGATCCGCGCCGTGTTCGTCGCCGACCCACGCAAGCTCTCCCGTCGCGTCGCCATAGTCGATCCGCACCGGCTGGACGCGTACGCCCGGCGGGGGCGGGTCGAGCGCGGCGAACAGCGCGGCCTTGAAGGGGAGGAGGGTGGTGCCGTCGCCCGTCGTGCCCTCGGGAAACAGCGTGACCGGCCAGCCGTCCGCCAGCGCCGCGCGCAGCGCCGCGATCTGGTCCGCGATCGCGGTGCGGTCCTCGCGCGTCACGAAGATCGTGCGGTTGAGCGTGCACAGCCAGCCGACCAGCGGGACGCCGCGCAGCTCCGCCTTGGCGACGAACGCGCTGCCGGTCTGCCCGGCGATCAGGAGGATGTCGATCCAGCTGAGATGGTTCGCGACGAACACGACGTCGCGCCGGAGCGGCGTGCCGACGACGCGGACGCGCGCGCCGACGATCCGCGCGACGAGGCCGAGGAACAGGCGCGGCCAGGGGGAGGGGAGGCGCAGGAGACGCCACAGGCCATGGATCGCAAGCGCGGCGACGAGCGCCAGGACCAGCGCAATCAGGCGGAGGATCAGCCGCATGGGTCGGTGCTTGGCCTGTTTTCCTTCATCCCGGCCTTCGTCGGGATGACGAGAATGTCGCGGGGCACGTCGGGGTGGTCCGCCGTCAGTCCTTGCGGCTCAGGCTGACGCCGTACAATTCCATCCGGTGGTCGACCAGCCGGAAGCCCAGCTTCTCCGCGATCGCCTTCTGGAGCAGTTCGAGTTCGGGATCGACGAACTCGATCACCTTGCCCGTCTCGACGTCGATCAGGTGATCGTGGTGCGCCTCCGGCGAGGGTTCGTAGCGCGCGCGGCCGTCGCCGAAATCGTGGCGGTCGAGGATGCCCGCCTCCTCGAACAGCCGGACGGTGCGATAGACGGTCGCGATCGAGATGCCCGGATCGATCGCGGAAGCACGCGCATACACCTTCTCGACGTCGGGATGATCCTCCGCCTCGGACAGCACGCGCGCGATCACCCGGCGCTGCTCGGTGATGCGCAGCCCCTTCTGGTTGCAGAGTGCTTCTAGATCGATCTTGCGCGCCATGCTTTGGTCCCGGTTTCGCTCGTTACCCCGATGTAGTGCGTCATGGCTGCTGCGAAAAGCGATACCGATTCGCAACAACCGTGCGCGCGTCAGTCCAGCGTGAGCGCGTAGCTGTGCGCGTCGTTCACCTCGCCCCCGCGCCCGCGATAATAGCCGCGCCGCACGCCCGTCCGCGCGAACCCGGCCTGCGTGTAGAGCGCGATCGCGGGGTTGCCCGCTCGAACCTCCAGGTGAAGCCGGACCACGTCGCGCCCGCGGCATTCGGAGACGACGCCGCGCAGCAACGCACCGCCGATGCCCTTGCGTCGCGCTTCGGGTGCGACCGCGAGCAGCAACAGCTCCGCCTCGTCGAGGATCGCGCGGGTCAGCGCGAAGCCCACCGTCCGCCCCTCGACGCGCGCCAGCGTCAGCCAGACGCCGGGCATCGCCATCACTCCCAGGCACTGGCTGCGCGTCCATGCCTCGCCGAACCGCGTGTCGAACGCGCGCGCCATCACCGCGTCGACCTCGGGCAGGTCGGCGACATGGCCCGTCGCCAGTTCGATCGACCGCGTCGCCATCTCAGGCGGAAATCGCCACGGGAAGCTGGGCATCGGGCGCGCGGCCGTAGATCGGGCGCGGGGGAAGCGTGCGATACGCCTCGGGCAGCGACAGCGCGAGAACCGCCGACGGAAGCAGGGCCGCACCCCTCTGGTCGGCAGGCAGGTCGACAAGCCGGTCGATACCCGTTCCCACCGCGTTCAGCGACCCGAGCCGCGCGATCGCGTCGCGAGGCGTTCGCGATGCGAAATCGTCGCTCGCGCTGAAATCGGGGCGTCCCGCGAAACGCTGCATGAAGACTTCGCCGTGTCCTCCTTCGAGAACTACGGCGAAGGGATCCGGGCTCTGGGCGACGAGGAACTGGTCCATCGCGATCAGCGCCAGCGACGAATAGCCCGCGAGGCTCGCCCCCCAGCCGAGCGCCAGACCGCGCGCGGCGGCGATGCCGACCCGAATCCCGGTGAAGCTGCCCGGCCCGACATCCACCAGGATATGCCCGGCGCGTCCGCCGTCGGGCAGGTCGGCGATCATCGGAATCAACCGCTCGGCATGTCCGCGCCCGACCACTGCATGGCGCTCGCCGACGACCGCGCCGTCCTCGAACAGGGCAACCGAGCAGGCGGCGGTGGCGGTATCGATGACGAGCGTTCTCACCCCGTCAGCGCTTCCGCATGCGAACGGTCGGCGTCAAGCGTTCAGGCGACGCGGTTGAACTTTTCGAACCCCGGTCGCGGCGAGCGGCCGAAGATCGTCGCGGGATCGCCGTGGCCCAGCGTCGAGATGAAGTTGGTCTTCACCGCGGGGGTGTCGGCGAAGAAGGCGGCGTCGACCTTCGCAGCGTCGAACCCCGACATCGGCCCGGTATCGAGCCCGAGCGCCCGCGCGGCGACGATGAAATAGGCACCCTGCAACGAGGAATTGCGGAACGCCGATGCCTCGCGCAGCGCCGCGTTGCCCTCGAACCAAGATTTGGCGTCGGTATGGGGGAACAGTTCGGGCAGGTGTTCGTGGAAATTGGTGTCCATCCCGATGATGACGGTGACGGGGGCGCCAAGCACCTTCGGCTTGTTCTGCGCGGAGCACGCCTCGGCCAGCTTCGCCTTGGCCTCGTCGCTGACGCACCAGATCAGCCGCGCGGGCAACTGGTTCGCCGACGTCGGCCCCCACTTCATCAACTCCCAGATCGCGTGCAACGCGTCCTCGCCCACGGGCTGGTCGGTATAGCCGTTATAGGTGCGCGCGGTACGGAACAGCTGGTCGAGCGACGCGTCGTCGAGCTTCGTCATGGGCGAATCCTGGAAAGAAAGTGAAAGGGCGCGCGTCGGATTCAGGTCAGATTCAGACAGCGCGGACTTCGGTCACTTCGGGGACATAATGCTTGAGCAGCTGCTCGATCCCGCTCTTGAGCGTCGCCGACGACGACGGACAGCCGGCGCACGCGCCCTGCATCTTGAGGAACACCTTGCCCTTGTCGAACCCGCGATAAACGATGTCGCCGCCGTCGTTGGCGACCGCGGGGCGGACGCGGGTGTCGATCAGCTCGCGGATCTGCGCGACGATCTCCGCGTCGGCAGGGTCGTCCGTCAGCCCCTCGTCTTCGGACGGCACCGCGAAATCGGCGCTCGGCTTGTGGAACAGCGGCATCTGCGCGGTGAAATGGTCGTTGAGCAGCGCGAGCACGTCAGGCTTGAGCTCGTGCCACGCGACGCCCGGCGCGGCGGTGACCGAGACGAAATCGCGCCCGAAGAACACCCCGGTCACGTCCCCGAGGTCGAACAACGCAGTGGCGAGCGGGCTGGCCTCCGCCTCCTCGGGTGTCGCGAAGTCGCGCGTCCCTGCGTCCATCACGGTGCGGCCGGGGAGGAACTTGAGCGTCGCCGGGTTGGGCGTGGTTTCAGTTTCGATCAACATGCCCGTCATGTGGCGCGCGCGAGGGCGGGGATCAAGCGCACGGACGGAAAGGAATCGTTTCCGCCCGCGCAGCGACGCCTCACACGTCGAGCTGCTTCACCGCGGCGTTCCAGCTGTTGATGTTGTCACGCGCTTCCTGGACGAAGGCGGAGCGGCGGACGAAGCCGAGAAAGAAATCGGCGAACCACCGGCCGGGATTCTTCAGCGGACGCTCGAACTGGATCAGCAGCACGACTCGCGTGCCCTCGGTGTCGTTCCACACCTCGTGCTGGTAGGTGTCGTCGAACACCAGCGTCTCGCCCTCCGCCCAGCGCACGATGCGGTCGTGGACGCGCATGCGGACGTCGCCGTCCTTCGGTACGATCAGGCCGAGATGGCAGGTGATGAGTCCCTTCGTCACGCCGCGATGCTCGGGGATGTGCGTGCCGGGCGCGAGGATCGAGAAGAACGCGCTGTTCAGCCCCGGGATCGCCTCGACCACCGCCTGCGTCTTCGGGCAGCGCGCGAGGTTCTCCTCGATCGGATAGCCATAGCCCCACAGGAAGAACGACCGCCACTTGTTCACTTCCGCGATCGAGCGGTGGTCGGGCGAGATCGTCGCGAGGCTGGGCGCGGCCTGACCGCGCAGCGCGACCGCGACAGCCTCGTCGCGGATCGCCTGCCACTCGTCGCGCAGCCACTGGGTCCACGCGAAGTCGCGCACATCGAGCACGGGATCGTTGGGCACCAGCGACGACGACGCGATCAGCCGGTCGAACACGCCGCGCAGATGCTTGCCGATGGTGATGATGAGCGGCCGGCCCTTCTCCGCCTCCATCTTCGCGCCCGCCTTCGGGGCGCCGGAGATCACGTTGAGATCGGGCACCATCAACGGGGCGTCGCCCGAATTGCGCCGCAATTGAGCGGCTTCGGTCCCGATCCGGGTGACAGTCTGGATGGTCGTGGTCATCGTCGTATCCGTCGGCCTGTGCAGCGCGGCCGACACGCGATCGCATGCCGGATCCGCGATCCGTTGCCGACCGAGCTATCGCCACTCCGGGGCCAAATCATGGCGCATCGGTGGGGATATGCGGGCGGCGCGCAACGGCACAGGTGGTGCTGGCGGAGCGCGGGACAAGCCGCTACATGGCTCCCCATGTCGTTCATTCCGCGCGCGCTCCGGCTGCCGCTCGCCGCCCCGCTCCTGCTGGCGCTCTCGATCCCCGCGGTCGGTCAGAAGGCCGCTCCCGCGCCTGCCGCGACGCCGGAGGTGGCGGTCGATACCGCGCCCTGGCTGTTCAAGGGATCGGACATCCCGCCCGATCCGGCGTGGCATTTCGGGCGCCTGCCCAACGGGCTGCGCTATGCGATCCGCAGGAACGGCGTGCCGCCGGGGCAGGTCGCGGTGCGCGTGCGGATCGACGCGGGCTCGCTCAACGAGCAGGACAGCGAGCAGGGCTATGCGCACCTGATCGAGCATCTGTCGTTCCGCGGATCGAAGTACGTGCCCGACGGCGAGGCGAAGCGCGTGTGGCAGCGCTTCGGCGCGACCTTCGGCAGCGATTCGAACGCGTCGACCACGCCGACCCAGACGGTCTACAAGCTCGACCTGCCGAGCGCGTCCGAGGCGACGCTCGACGAGAGTCTCAAGATCTTCTCGGGCATGATGGCCGAGCCCGCGATCACCACCGCGGGGCTGACGTCCGAGCGGCCCGCGGTGATGGCGGAGCAGCGCGAGCAGCCGGGGCCGCAGGTGCGGTTCGGCGATGCGTTGCGCCAGACGTTCTTCGCGGGGCAGCCGCTCGCGAACCGCTCGCCGATCGGCACGATCAAGACGCTCGACGCGGCGACCCCCGCCAGCGTGCAGGCGTTCCACGATCGCTGGTATCGCCCGTCGAAGACGGTCGTCATCATCTCGGGCGACATGGACCCCGACGTCGTCGCGCGGCTGGTCGTCAAGAACTTCGCGCCCTGGCAGGGCAAGGGCGCCGAGCCCGCCGACCCCGATTTCGGCAAGCCCGATCCGACGAAGCCCGCGACGAGCACGATCGCCGAACCCGCGATCCCGCCGCTGGTCGCGACCGCGGTGCTGCGCCCGTGGGTGTACCGCGACGACACGATCATCTTCAACCAGAAGCGGCTCGTCGACATGGTCGCGCTCCGGCTCATCAACCGCCGGCTGGAGACGCGCGCGCGGCAGGGGGGCAGCTTCGTGCAGGCCTCGGTCAGCCTCGACGACGTTTCGCGTTCCGCGAACGGCACGTTCGTCAACATCCTGCCGATGGGCGACGACTGGGAAGCCGCGCTGAAGGACGTGCGCGCGACGATCGCCGACGCCTCCACCACCGCGCCGACGCAGGCCGAGATCGACCGCGAGTACACCGAGTTCGCGGCGGCAATGAAGAACGAGGTCGACACCGCGCGCGTCGAGGCGGGCGCCAAGCAGGCCGACGACATGGTCAGCGCGCTCGACATCCGCGAGACGGTGGCGGGGCCGCAGACCTCGTACGACATCCTCGTCAAGGCGAAGGAGGCGGGGATGTTCACCCCGTCTGCGATGCTCGAATCGACCAATCGCGTGTTCAAGGGCGACGCGACGCGCGCGATCGTCAACACCCGCGCGCCCGATCCGGGGGTTGCCGCCAAGCTGGCCGCGGCACTCAAGGTCGACGTGACGGGCCTCGCGCAGGTGCGCAAGGCGCGCGGGCCGGTGGATTTCTCGAAGCTGCCGGCACTGGGCACGCCGGGCAAGGTCGTCAGCCGCGAGCCCATTGCCGATCTCGGCATGGAGAAGATCACCTTCGCCAACGGCGTGCGGATGCTGCTCTATGCCAACACGTCGGAGACGGGGCGCGTCTATCTGCGCACGCGGTTCGGCGGCGGCTACAACGCGCTGCCCGCCGACCGGCCGACACCCGCCTGGGCGGCAGACATCGCGCTGGTCCCCGGCGGGATCGGCAAGCTCGACCAGGACGATCTCGACCGGCTGACGACGGGGCGGCGGATCGGGCTCGACTTCGATATCGGCGACGATGCGTTCACGCTGGGCGCGATCACGACGCCGGGCGACTATGCGGACAATCTGCGGCTGATGGCGGCCAAGCTGGTCGCGCCCGCCTGGGATCCCGCGCCGCTGGCGCGCGCCAAGGCGGTGACGCTGGCGGGCTATGCCGGGTTCGACGCCTCGCCCGACCGGATCCTGGCACGCGACCTCGACGGGCTGCTCCACAACGGCGATCCGCGCTGGACGACGCCGACGCGCGCGCAGGTCGAGGGGCTCGACCCCAAGGCGTTCCGCGCGCTCTGGGAGCCGCTGCTCAGGACCGGGCCGATCGAGGTGTCGGTGTTCGGCGACGTCAACGCGGACGAGGCGATCGCCGCGGTGGGCAAGACGTTCGGCGCGTTGAAGCCGCGCGCCGCCTCGACCGCGACCCCGCCGCCGGTGACCTTCCCCGCGCACGTGACCACGCCTGTGATCCGCACCCATGAAGGCCCCGATACGCAGGCCGCGGCGGTGATCGCCTGGCCGACCGGGGGCGGCGCGGGCGGGCTGTCCGAGGCGCGTCGGCTCGATGTGCTGGCGGCGATCTTCGGCGACCGGCTGTTCGAGCGGCTCCGCTCGGTTGCTGGTGCCAGCTATTCGCCCTCGGCGCAGAGCCAGTGGCCGACCGGGCTTGCCAGTGGCGGACGGATCATGGCGATCGGGCAGGTGGCGCCCGACAAGGTCGACCTGTTCTTCAAGCTGAGCCGCGAGATCGCCGCCGAGCTGGTGTCGACTCCGATCGACGCCGACGAACTCCAGCGCACGATGCTGCCGATGCGCCAGTATATCCTGCGCGTGTCGAGCGGCAACCAGTTCTGGCTGGGCCAGCTGGCGGGCGGCACGTTCGACCAGCGCCGGATCGACGCCACCCGCGCGATGCCGCAGGACATCGCCTCGATCACGCCGGCGCAGTTGCAGGCGGTCGCGGCGAAATATCTGCTGCCCGACAAGGATTGGACGATGGCGGTGGTGCCCAAGGGGGCGGCGAAGCCGGGGGCCACGACGGCGCGCTGACCGCGCGCCGTCATCACGCTTACAGGTCGCGCAGCGCGGTGGCCGGGCGTGCGCGCAAGGCGGGAATGCTGCCGAGCACGCCGACGCCTGACGTGACGATCACCGCGAGCCCCAGCGTCGCGGCGACGACGCCCCAGTCGGGGGCCCAGGCCAGATCGAACACGTGCACGATCACGTACCAGCCCGCGCCCGCGCCGATCGCCAGCGCGACCGCCACCAGCAGAAGCGACAGGATCGCATATTCGATCGCCTGCGCCGCAAGCACCTGGCGCGACGAGCCCCCGAGCAGCTTCAGGATCACCGCATCATAGCGCCGCGTGCGCGACGACGCCGCGACCGCGCCGACGAGGACCGCGACCCCCGCCGCCACCGTCACCGCCGCGGCGGCGCGGATCGCGAGCGCGACCTGTCCCAGCACCGCCCCGATCTGCCCGATCACGTCGCCGACGCGTACCAGCGTGACCGAGGGTAGCGCGGCGGCGAGATCGCGCGCGACCGCGCCGTCGCGGGCGGGCGCGGAATAGACGCTGGCGAGCAGGCTGTGCGGCGCCTCCTCGATATAGCCGGGCGAGAACACGATCGCGAAGTTGAGCCCCAGCCCGCCCCAGTCGATCTTCCTGAGCGCCGCGATCCGCGCGGGCACGTCGACGCCGAGGACGGAGACGGTGATCGCGTCGCCGACCTTCAGCCCCAGCGCCTCCGCCGCGCGATCTTCCAGCGACACCAGCGGGGGCCCGCGATAGCCGGCGGGCCACCAGCGTCCGGCGACGACCGCGTTGCGCGGCGGCACGCCTGCGGACCAGGTAAGCGTCCGGTCCCCGCGCAAGATCCACGCGCCTTCGGGCAGCGTCTTCATGTCCGTGACGCGCACGCCCTTGAGCGCGACGATCGAGCCGCGCAGCGATGGCACCATCTCCAGCGTCGCGCCGGGCGAGGCGGCACGCACGACCGCGCGGAAGCGGGGCGCGTCGTCGGGCTGGAGGTCGATCGCGAAAAAGCGGGGCGCCTTGGCCGGGGCGGCGCCGGACAGTTCCGCGGCCAGGCTGGTGTCGATCACCGCGAGCGCGACGAACAGCGAGAAGCCCAGCCCCAGCGCGACGACCAGCCGGTCGGTCTGCGCGCCCGGCCGATGGAGGTTGCCGATCGCGAGGCGGAACAGCGGCGCGCGCGGCCGCGGCACCCGCGCCGCCGTCCACCGGATCGAAAGGCCGATCAGCCACAACGCGACGATCAGCGCCGCGACCGAGGCCATGAACCCCAGCGCCAGCGTGCGATCCGATGCGGTCAGCACCGCGAGCGCGCCGATCGCCGCGACCAGCGCCGCCATCGCGACGATCACCCGCCACGACGGGCGCGCCGGCGGCGTCACCGCGTCGCGCAGCAGCGTCGCCGCGGGGACATGTCGTGCGCGGGCGAGCGCGGGCAGCGCGAACAGCAGCGTCACCAGCGCCGCGAGCCCCGCCGCGGTCGCGAGCGGCACCGGGTAGAGCGCAAGGCGCGGCGCGACCGGCAACGCGTCGCCGGCGACGCCCGCGACGATCCACGGCACCGCCGCGCCGAGCGCGACACCGGCAAGGATTCCGCCGCCGACGATCACGCCGAGCTGCGCGAGGAAGATCGCCGCGACGGTCGCGGCGGGCGCGCCCAGCACCTTGAGCGTCGCGATGATCCGCGTCTTGGCCGTGAGGTAGGCGGCGACCCCGCTGCCCACCCCGACGCCCGCGATCGCCAGCGCGGCGAGCCCGACGAGCAGAAGGAACTGGCCGAGCTGGTCGATCGACCGGCGCAGCCCGCCCGCGGCGCGGTCGCTCGTCCGCGCGGTCCAGCCCGCATCCGCGAAGCGCCGGACGAGCCGGTCGCCGGTCGCCTTCGCGGCGTCGGAGTGGGAAAGGACGAGGCGATAGCGCGCCTCGTAGAGACTGCCCGGCTGGACCAGCCGCGTGGCGTCCAGCCCCGCCATGTCGACCAGCACGGTGGGGCCGAGCGAGAATCCGGCCCCCAGCCGATCCGGTTCCTCCGCGACGATGCCGATCACGCGCAACGTCGCGCTGCCGATGCGGAGCCGGTCTCCGACCCCGATCCCCAGCCGATCCGCAAGCGCGGGGGCGATCGCGACCTGGCTCCCGTGCGGTCGCGCGGCGAGCGCGCCGGGGGCAAGCCGCAGCCGTCCGACCAGCGGCCAGGCCGGGTCGATGCCGCGCAGGTTGACGAGCACGGGGGCCCGGCCCGGCGCATCGGCCATCGCGCGCATCGTCACGGTTTCGGACAGGCGCCCGGCGGCAGCGAAGGCGGCGTTCTCCTCGATGGTGGCGCGCCGTTGCGACACCTGAATCTCGACGTCGCCGCCAAGCATCGTACGCCCCTGCGAATCGAGCGCCGCAATCATGCTGGCGGACAGGCTGCCGATCCCGGCAAGCGCCGCGGTGCCGAGGAACACGCACAGCGCGAGCAGCAGCAGCCCGCGTCCGCCGCGCCGGAGGTCCCGCAGCGCCAGCCGCCATGCGACGGTCATGCTGTGCGCCGGTCGGCGACGATGCGGCCGTCGGCGAGCTCGATCACCCGCCCGCACCGTGCCGCCAGCGCGGCGTCGTGCGTGATGACGAACAGCGTCGCTGCGCTGGTGGCATGGCGTGCGAACAGCAGGTCCATGATCGTGGCGCCGGTGCTGGTGTCGAGGTTGCCGGTCGGCTCGTCCGCGAAGAGCAGTGCGGGGCGGGCGACCAGCGCCCGCGCGATCGCGACGCGTTGCTGTTCGCCGCCCGAGAGTTGCGCAGGATAATGGTGCGCGCGATGCGCGAGGCCGACCGCGGCGAGCTCCGCGTCGGCGCGCGCGAACGCGTCCGGCGCGCCCGCGAGTTCGAGCGGGACCGCGACGTTCTCCCGCGCGGTCATCGTCGGCAGCAGATGGAAGGCCTGGAGCACGATCCCGATCCGCCCGCGCCGCGCGATCGCCAGCGCATCCTCGTCGAGCGCGGTGAAATCGAGCCCCGCGACATGGACGCTGCCGCCGCTCGCGCGCTCGAGCCCCGACAGCACCGCCATCAGCGACGACTTGCCCGATCCCGACGCGCCGAGCAGCGCCACGCTCTCCCCGGCCGCGACGGTCAGGTCGATGCCGCGGAGAATGTCGACGCGCGCCGGCGCACGGCCGAGCGACAGCGAGACGTTGCGCGCTTCGATCAGCGCGCTATCGACGGGGGATGGAATGCTGGTCACCCGGATTGCGATACGGACTGCGGGCTTGCGTTGTCCACTTATGCTTGGCGCTGATGCTCGTCGTCGGCGGATCTGCGAGCGCGTCTCCGCGGGCGCCGGTGGTGTGGGCGTTCGGCGACAGCCTTGCCGCAGGGTATGGCCTGCCGCCCGCACAGGGGTTCACCGCGCGGTTGCAGGCGGCGTTGCGGCGCTCCGGCATCGCGGCGACGGTGCGCAATGGCGGGGTGGCGGGGGACACCGCGGCGCAGGCGCGGGCGCGGTTGCGGTGGGGGCTGCGCGGGCTGGGCATCGCACCCGATCTGGTGATCGTCGAGCTGGGCGCGAACGACATGCTGCGCGGGCTGCCGGTGGCGCAGGCGCGCGCGAACCTCGATGCGATCCTCGTGGAGCTGCGGCGACGGCGAATTCCGGTGCTGTTCGCAGGCATGCGCGCCGCGCCGAACATGGGCGCGGACTATGTGCGTGTGTTCGAGGCGATGTATCCCGAGCTGGCGCGCAAGCACCGCGTGCCGCTGTATCCGTTCTTCCTCGACGGGGTCGCGGGGCAGCGGGGGCTGATCCAGCGCGACGGGCTGCACCCCAATGCACGGGGGGTGGAGGTGATCGTGCGACGGATCCTGCCGGCGGTGAAACGCGCTCTTTGACCCGGCGGCACGCCTTATATCGCGTTTGCCCCGTCGCCATGTTGGCGCGATCGGAACGACCCGATCGGGACGGAGCGGCGAATGGCGGATGACGGGTTCAAGGGCGGCGGGCGCGCGGTGCCGAGCGGGCGGATGGCGCGGTTCGGCGCGTTCGGGAAACTCGCGGGCGGTGTCGCAGGCGGAATGGTCGCGGAGGGCGCGCGGCGGCTGGCGGCGGGGGAACGGCCGAGCATGGGCCAGCTGCTGCTGACGCCGGGCAACGCCACGCGCGTCGCGGACCAGCTGTCGCACCTGCGCGGCGCGGCGATGAAGCTGGGGCAGATGATCTCGATGGACGCGGGCGACATGCTGCCGCCCGAGCTGACGCAGATCCTCGCGCGGCTGCGCGACCGCGCGCACCACATGCCCCCGCGCCAGTTGGATCAGGTGCTCGCGAAGGAATGGGGGGCGGGGTGGCGCGCGCGGTTCGCGCATTTCCAGGCGCATCCGATCGCCGCCGCCTCGATCGGGCAGGTCCACCGCGCGCGGACGCCGGACGGGCGCGAGCTGGCGATCAAGGTCCAGTATCCCGGCGTCGCGGAGAGCATCGACGCCGATGTCGACAATGTCGCGACGCTGCTGCGCGTGTCGGGGCTGTTGCCGTCGACGCTCGACATCGCACCGCTGCTTGCCGAGGCGAAGCGGCAACTGCACGAGGAGGCAGACTATCGGCGCGAGGGCGCGATGCTGGCGCGGTATCGCGCGCTGGTGGGCGACGATGCCGACTTCGTCGTGCCCGCGCTCCACGCCGACTTCACCACCGATCGCGTGCTGGCGATGGACTATGTCGCGGGCACGTCGATCGAGACGCTGGAGGCGGCACCGCAGGCGGAGCGCGACCGCGTCGTCGCCGCGCTGCTGGGGCTGGTGCTGCGCGAGCTGTTCGACTGGGGTGTGATGCAGACCGACCCGAACTTCGCGAACTATCGCTGGCAGGCGGACGCAGGGACGGGGAGGGGGCGGCTGGTGCTGCTCGACTTTGGCGCGGCGCGCGAGATCGCGCCGGAAACCGCGGCGGATTACCGGCGGCTGCTGCTCGCGGGGCTGTCGGGGGAGCGCGACGCGGTGCGGGACGCGGCGCTGGCGGCGGGGTTCCTGGGCGAGGCGGCGGTGGCGAAGCATCGCGCGCTGGTCGACCGGATGATCGACGTGATCGTCGGCGAACTCGATCGGGCGGACCTGTTCGACTTCGGCGACCGCGCATTCGTCGGCGTGCTGCGCGAGCAGGGGGCGGAGATGGCGGCGGACCGGGCGACGTGGCACATCCCGCCCGTCGCGACGCTGTTCGTCCAGCGCAAGATCAGCGGGACCGCGCTGCTGGCGGCGCGGCTGAAGGCGAAGGTGGACCTGCGCGGAATGATCGCGGCGCGGTTGGGGTGAGGGGCGGCAGGGCAACTCTGACGGTCCCGGGACGAGCTTCCCCCGGGGTGACGAAAGATGGATGACGATTTTGCAATCAGCGCTCCGTGATCCCCGCCCATTCGCGCGAATGATCCGCGTCGAAGCCGTCCATGCCGGGCTTGGTCAGATAGCCGCGCGCGTCGGGGACGTGGCTGTAGATCATCCGCAGCGGCTTTTCATGCCACTGGAGGTTGAATGCCCATTCGCCGGGAAAGAACTCGACGGTGGCGTAGGGCAGGTGATCGTGGATCCACCAGGCGAGCCGCTTCCAGTCGTCCGCGTCCGTGAAGCGCGCGGCGAAGGCGGGGACGACGATCATCGCGGTCGCGCCCATCTGGCCACCGTAATCGCGCTGGTCCCAGATGTGGCCCGCCGCGCTGCGCTCGTTCGAGGCGGCGCCATAGCCCTTTGCGTGCGCGAGCGCGTTGACCTCCGCGGTGCGCAGACCGGAGCGGATCGACAGGCGGCCAAAGGCGTCCTGCAACGGTTCGAGCAGGTCCTCGCACAGTCGCGTGCCCGCAGCGATCGCGAGCGCGGGATCGTCGGGCACGTTGGCGAGACCGTGCATCGCCGCGATCTCGGAATACAGGAAGTCGCGCAGGTAGAACGATTTCGACAGCTGGACCCGGCCAAGCTCCATGAGCCTGGGCACCGTCTGCGGCTTCTTCATGGACTCATCCCCTCGCGCTCAGCGTAGCGGCGCGACGGCGCTTACGCGAGAGGGGCAGGCGGGGCGTCCCATGATGGAACGTCCCGGCGCTTCTCGACGATAAGGCGGTGCCGGCCCGCTCCCCCTCCCGGCCGCCCATACGGTATGCTGATGGGCGGCCGGGAGGGGGAGCGGGCCGGCACCGCGAAACGTGCCTTAGCACGTTTCCAGACGGATACTTACGCCGCGAGGTTGCGCAGCACGTACTGGAGGATCCCGCCGTTGAGGAAATATTCCAGCTCGTTGATCGTATCGATCCGGCACTTCGTCAGGAAGGTTTCGGTGGTGCCGTCGGTGCGACCGAGCACGACCTCGACGTCCTGGCGCGGGCGAAGCGACGCGACGCCGGTGATCGTGAACGTCTCGTCTCCGGTCAGCCCCAGCGTCTCGCGCGTCACGCCCTCGGCGAACTGCAAGGGGAGGACGCCCATGCCGACGAGGTTGGAGCGGTGGATCCGCTCGAAGCTTTCGGTGATGACCGCGCGGACGCCGAGCAGGTTGGTGCCCTTGGCCGCCCAGTCGCGCGACGATCCGGTGCCGTATTCCTTGCCCGCGATGACGACGAGCGGAACGCCGTCCGCCTTGAAGCGCATCGCCGCGTCGTAGATCGGCATGACCTCGCCGTCATAGCGGCTCATCCCGCCTTCGATGCCGGGGACCATCTCGTTCTTGATGCGGATGTTGGCGAAGGTGCCGCGCATCATCACGTCGTGGTTGCCGCGGCGCGCGCCGTAGCTGTTGAAGTCGGCGCGGCTGACCTGATGCTCCTGCAGGTAGCTGCCTGCCGGGCTGTCCGCCTTGATCGAGCCCGCCGGGCTGATGTGATCGGTGGTGATCGAATCGCCGAGGATCGCGAGCGGCTTCGCCTCGATGATGTCGGTGACGGGCTTGGGCGTCATCGTCAGGCCGTCGAAATAGGGCGGGTTGGCGACATAGGTGGAGCCGGCGCGCCACGAATAGGTGTCCGACCCCTCGACCTCGATCGCGCGCCACTTCTCGTCGCCCGCATAGACGTTGCCGTAGCGGGCGCGGAACATCTCGTCGTCGATGTTCGCGGCCATCACCTCGGCGATCTCGGCGTTGGTCGGCCAGATGTCCTTGAGGTAGACGTCGGCACCGTCGCTGCCCTGGCCCAGCGGAGTCTCGACCATGTCGGTCGTGACGCTGCCCTTGATCGCATAGGCGACGACGAGCGGGGGCGAGGCGAGGAAGTTCGCGCGTACGTCGGCCGAGACGCGACCCTCGAAGTTGCGGTTGCCCGACAGCACCGACGCGGCGACGATGTCGTTCTCGTTGATCGCAGCCGAGATCGGCGCGGCGAGCGGCCCCGAATTGCCGATGCAGGTGGTGCAACCATAGCCGACGAGGTTGAACCCCATCGCGTTCAGGTCCGCGGTCAGCCCCGCCTTGTCGAGATAGTCGGTGACGACTTGGCTGCCCGGTGCCAGCGAGGTCTTGACCCACGGCTTGGACTTGAGGCCCAGCGCGTTGGCCTTGCGCGCGACGAGGCCCGCGGCGACGAGCACCGAGGGGTTCGAGGTGTTGGTGCAGCTGGTGATCGCGGCGATCACGACGTCGCCGTCGCCGATCCCGTGATCGCTGCCTGCCACGTCGACGCGCGCGGGGCGCTCCTTGTGGTACACCTTGGTCAGGTCCCCGTTGAAGACCTCGTCGACCTTGTTGAGCGACACCTTGTCCTGCGGGCGCTTCGGCCCGGCGAGCGAGGGGACGACGGTGCCCATGTCGAGCTCGAGCGTGTCGGTGAAGACGGGATCGGCGGCGTCGTCGTGGCGCCACATGCCCTGCGCCTTGGCATAGGCCTCGACCAGCGCGACGGTTTCGTCGGGGCGACCCGTCAGGCGCATGTAATCGAGCGTCTTGTCGTCGACCGGGAAGAAGCCGCAGGTCGCGCCGTATTCGGGCGCCATGTTCGCGATCGTCGCGCGATCGGCGAGCGTCATCTGGCCGAGGCCGGGGCCGAAGAACTCGACGAAGCGGCCGACGACGCCCTTGGCGCGCAGCATCTGGGTGACGGTCAGCACGAGATCGGTGGCGGTGATGCCCTCCTTGAGCGCACCGGTCAGCTTGAAGCCGACGACCTCGGGGATCAGCATCGAGACGGGCTGGCCAAGCATCGCCGCCTCCGCCTCGATCCCGCCGACGCCCCAGCCGAGCACGCCGAGGCCGTTGACCATCGTGGTATGGCTGTCGGTGCCGACGAGCGTATCGGGATATGCGATCGTCGTACCGTCATTCTCGGACGACCAGACGGCCTGCGAGACATATTCGAGGTTCACCTGGTGGCAGATGCCGGTGCCCGGCGGCACGACCTTGAAATTGTCGAGCGCCTTGCTGCCCCATTTCAGGAACTCGTACCGCTCCGAATTGCGCTGGTATTCGAGATCGACGTTATCACCGAACGCCTTGGGCGTGCCGAACTCGTCGACCATCACCGAGTGATCGATGACGAGATGGACGGGGACCTGCGGGTTGATCTTGGCCGCGTCGCCGCCCAGCTTGGTGATCGCGTCGCGCATCGCGGCCAGATCGACCACGCAGGGCACGCCGGTGAAATCCTGCATCAGCACGCGCGCGGGGCGATACTGGATCTCACGGTCCGAACGGCGCTCCTTCTGCCAGTCGACGATCGCCTGGACGTCGGCCTCGGTCACGGTCTTGCCGTCCTCGAAGCGGAGCATGTTCTCGAGGAGCACCTTCATCGAGAAGGGCAGGCGGCTGATGTCGCCGAACTTCTCCTCCGCCTTGGCCAGCGCGAAATAATCGTAGCTCTTGCCGCCCGCGGTCAGCGTCGAGCGGGCGGAGAGCGTGTCCTGGCCAATGGCGGTCATGATGGTCCTTCCTGCGATGGATCGCCCCGAAGCGCTCCGGGGGAACGCGTGACCGGAAGTCGCGCGCGGGCGCTGGCAGGACGGCGTGGATTGCTGCGTCGCGGAAGGCCTTAGCAAGCACTTTCGCGTGGGGGAAGGGCGCTTGGCGGCCCTTTTCCGGTAACTCTGAAAGGGTGGCGGCTACGCCAGATGCGCGGTCCGGGCGGCGGCGGCGGCGTCCTCGCGCGCGGCGCGCTGAACCTGCGTGCGCTCGGCCCGGTTGGCCATCTCGGTCCACGCCTTGGCGGCCCGCTCGCACCGGTCGCGAACGTTCGCGAGATCGGCGGAATCCGCATTTGCCTGCTCGGCGGCGGCGCGGGTACGGAACAGGGTGACGTCGTCGGCCATCGGGCGATCTCCGGGGAAAGAGGGGGCAGACAGTCAAACGGCCCGGGCGGATGCCCGGGCCGTTCGCGTCATGTCACTCGGCAGGCGAGAGGTTCACTGCGCTCATCTTGCCGCGGCGATCCTCTTCCAGCTCGTAGGTCACGCGCTGGTTCTGGTTCAGCGTCACCATGCCGGCGCGCTCGACGGCCGAGATGTGGACGAACGCGTCTTGCGCGCCGCCGTCCGGCGAGATGAAGCCATAGCCCTTGTCGGCGTTGAAGAACTTGACGGTTCCGGTCGTGCTCATGGGAGTTCCTTCCATGGGTTGGGTACGTCGAGTGTCGACGCACCGGGTGCCGTGGCAGCAGGGAAGGAAGGAAGAAGGTGCCGCAAAGCGCCGAAGACCGTCGATATGCGACTGTAGCGCGGTTCATATACGCGCACCGGCGGCAAATTGTAAGGGGGGAGGGTGGAGGGGCCCCGACGGCGCGGCGTGCGCCGTCGGGGCCCCGTCGCGTCACGCCAGCTCGGCAGCCGGGTTGACCTGGCCTTCGGCCATCGTCGTCAGCTTCTCGTCGGTGGCGCGTTCCTCCTCGAGCGTCTGCGCGAACAGCGCGGCGCAGTCGGCGCGGCCGAGCTGGTTCGCCCAGGCGATCAGCGTGCCATAGCGCGTGATCTCGTAATGCTCGACCGCCTGTGCCGAGGCGATCAGCGCGGCGTCGAGCACGCGCTTGTCGGAAATCTCGCCGGCGACTTCGTTGGCTTCCTTGATGATCCCGTCGATCGCGGGGCAGGTCGCGCCCCTGGGCTTCTCGCCGATCAGGTCGAACGCCTGCTCCAGCCGGGCGATCTGGCCTTCGGTTTCGCGCAGGTGGAGCTCGAACCCGGCCTTCAGCGCGGGCGCGGTCGCCTTGTCGATCATCTTGGGCAGCGCCTTGGTGATCTGCTGCTCGGCGTAATAGACGTCCTCGAGCTGGTGAAGGAACAGGTCCTCGAACGTCGCGATGTCCTTGGTGAACAGGCCCATGATCGTGCTTCCCTCTGTGGATGGCGCGGCGCGCGCGTCGGGGAGGGTAACGGGCCGGGCGCGGGATCGGGGCCGTGCCTTGATCGGGATCAGTGCGATTGCTCAGTCGGCGTCGGGGCCGAGCGAGGGATCGAGATCGCGCGGGCGGACGAAGCGGGTGAGCGTCGCGTGTCCGGCCGCGAGCGACGGCCAGTCGCCGTCGAAGGTAAGTTCGGCGAGCGTGGCGGTGGGGTATTTCTCCTCTGCCGCGTCGCGCAGCGCGCTGCCGTCGTCCGGGGCGAGGGTGAGGACCAGATCCTCAAGCCCGGGATTGTGCCCGATCACCAGCAGCCGCGCCACGCCCGCCTCCTGCTCGCGTGCGAGTTCGAGGATCGACGCGGCGGAGGCGAGGTACAGCCGCCGGTCCCATTCGGGGGCGATCGCGCGGCCATAGCCGGCGCCGACTTCGGCCAGGGTTTCCTCGACCCGGCGCGCGGGGGAAGCGATGGCGCGATCGAACTCCAGCGCCAGCGCCTTCATGTGGCGGCCCATCATCGCGGCGGCGCGCTTGCCCTTGGCGTTGAGCGGACGATCGAAATCGCGCGCAACGGCATCGTCCCAACCGGACTTGGCGTGGCGCAGCAGCGTCAGCGACTTCATGGGATCGGCGTCTCCGATGGGGGCTGGCCCTTAGGCGTCGAGGCTTGCTCCATGCCGCAGATGCGCCGCGGAGGAAAGCCGCGATGCGACGCGCGCCACCGCTTCGTCGAGCGGCACGCGTGCGATCGGCGTGCCCGCCGGGAAGGCGGTGAGCAGGCGCGTGGGACAAGCAGAGGACAGCATCACGAACGCGCCCGAATCGTCGGCGCGGCGGATCAGCCGGCCGAATGCCTGCGCGAGGCGCGCGCGGACGATCCGGTCGTCATAGGCGCTGCCGCCCCCCGCCAGCCGCCGCGCGGCGTGGAGCACGCTGGGCTTGGGCCACGGCACGCCTTCCATCACCACCAGCCGCAGCGATCGGCCGGGCACGTCGACGCCGTCGCGCAGCGCGTCGGTGCCGAGCAGCGAGGCGTGGTTGTCGTCGCGGAAGATGTCGACCAGCGTGCCGGTGTCGATCGGATCGACATGCTGCGCGTGGAGCGCCAGCCCCTCGCGCGCCAGCCGGTCCGCGATCCGTGCATGGACGCCGCGCAACCGCCGGATCGCGGTGAACAGCCCCAGCGTGCCGCCGTCCGCGGCGACGATCAACCGCGCATAGGCGTTGGCGAGCGCGGGGATGTCGCCGCGCTTCACGTCGGTGACGATCAGCACTTCGGCATTGGCCGCGTAATCGAACGGGCTGGGGGCGGCGAAGCGTTGCGGCGAGCGGAGCAGATGGGAGGCACCGACGCGGGCCTCCGCGACCGCCCAGCCGTCGTCGGGAGTCGCGCCGCCGCCGGTGAGCGTCGCGGAGGTGAAGAGCGCGCCGTGCGCGGGTTTCAGCACGATCTCTGCGAACGGGCGCGTCGGGTCGAGCCAGTGGCGGTGGAGGCCGATGTCGTATTCGCGCCCCTCGACGCGGTCGACCGCGAGCCAGTCGACGAAATCGGGATCCGCGGGCCCGCCGACGCGCGCGAGTAGCGCCAGCCACGCCGCGACCGTGTCCGCACGCCAGCCGATCGAGGCGACCGCGCCTTCGACCCGCGCGCGCGCCTGGCCATCGAGCCAGTCCGGGCCTTCCGCCAGCACCGCCTCCAGCCGCTGGCGCAGCGTGACGAGCGGGCGGACGAGCGCGTCGAGCGCGTGCGCGGCGGGGGCGGCGGCCTCGATCAGTTCGGGCGGCGGCTCGGCGAGTTCGGTTTCCAGGCCATAGCCCGCCTCGCCGTTGGCATCCGAGCGCGCATAGGCGACGCCGCGGACTGCGCCGAGCAACGTCTCGATCGCGCCAAAGGGTGCGCCCTCGCCGACGCGCTGGAGCCAGCCCTCTGCCGCCAGCGCGTGCGCGGCGGTGACCGCATCGGCGATCGCGCGCCCGCCCGCCTCGTCATAGCTGGCGACGTCGGAGAGGCGCGCGGCGAGCCCGCGTCGGCGACCGCGGCTGCCACCTTCGGGGCCGAGGATCCAGCGGCGCAGCTCGATCGTCTCCTGCCCAGTCAGCGCGGTCGCGAACATCGCGTCCGCGGCGTCGAACAGGTGATGGCCCTCGTCGAAGACGTAGCGCGTCGGCTGCGTCGTCGTCTCGCGGCCGCGCGCGGCGTTGACCATGACGAGCGCGTGGTTGGCGATGACGATGTCCGCTTCGGCCGACGCGCGCGACGCGCGCTCGATGAAGCATTTGCGGTAGTGCGGGCAGCCCGCATAGATGCATTCGCCGCGCCGGTCGGTCAGCGCGGCGGGGCCGTTGCGGCGGAACAGCGTCGGCAGCCAGCCGGGCAGATCGCCGCCGACCATGTCGCCGTCCGCGCTGTACGCGGCCCACCGCGCGACGAGCTGCGCCAGCACCGCGGCGCGCCCCGCGAACCCGCCCTGCAACGCATCCTCAAGGTTGAGCAGGCACAGGTAGTTCTCGCGCCCCTTGCGGGTGACGACCTTTTCCTTGCGGATCGCGGCGTCCGGGAACAGCCGATGCGTCTCGTGGCCGAGCTGGCGCTGGAGCGCCTTGGTATAGGTCGACACCCATACCGCGCCGCCGGCGGTCTGCGCCCAGAGCGAGGCGGGCGCGAGATAGCCGAGCGTCTTGCCGATCCCGGTGCCCGCCTCCGCCAGCACGAGGTTGGGAGACTCGCGGACCTGTCGGGGCGCGAACGCCTCCGACGCGGCGGCGGCATAGGCACGCTGGCCGGGGCGTTCCTCCGCGCCGTCGCCGGTCAGGTGCGCTAGGCGGGCCTGCGCCTCCGCGGGGTCGAGCGTCACGGTGCGCGGGGCGGGGCGGGGGGCGGCCTCCTCCCATTCGGGAAGTTTCGAGAACAGCCAGCGTTCGTTCTCGCTCGGTGTCTTCAGCCGCGTGGCGAGAACGGGCGACCAGGGCCAGCGGAGCCGCGCGAGCGACTGCGCCGCGGTCCACGCGCCCTCGCGCTCGGGCCAGTCGCCCGCGATTCCCGCGAGCATCGTCCGCGCGGCCGCCAGCAGGAACGGTGCGATGTCCGCATCGGTGGCCGGCACCGGGAGCGCGCAGGCGTCGGCGAGGCCCTTGGGCGTCGGCACCATGAAGCGCGCGGGGTGGAGGAACGCGAACAGCTCCAGCAGGTCGAGCCCGGACAGGTCGGGATGCCCCAGCCGCTGCCCGATCAATGCGGCGTTGAGCAGGATGACGGGGGTGTCGGCGGCGACCCGGATCGCCTCGCCGCGCCCGACCGACCGGCAGCCGTCCGCGTCGGCGATCCATACGCCCGCATGGCTGGCGTGCAGGGCAGGGTAGGGGAGCGTGTCGGGGGCCACCGCGCCGCTATCGCGCAGAGGGAACGAAAGGGCAACGGGGAAGGCCGACGCAACCGACCGGTCGGTGGTGCGTTACGGGTGCGTTACGGTAAGGTTCAGGGAGATCAGGTATGCGTAAGTTCATCATGGCGCTCAGTGCATTGTCGCTCGCGATTCCGGCGGTTGCGGTGTTCCCGGCGTCGAGCGCGGAGGCGCGCAAGCATTATCGCAACGATTATCGCGGTCGCGATCGCCGGTACAACCAGCGCCGTTGCCGGCATTCGAGCGGGACGACCGGGCTGGTCGCGGGCGGCGTCGGTGGTGCGGTCGCCGGCAATGCGCTGGGCGGCGGGCTGCTCGGCACGCTGGCGGGCGGCGCAGCGGGTGCGCTCGGCGGGCGCGCGATCGATCGCTCGATCACCGCGAAGGACCGCTGCCGCGGTTGAGGCGCGTGCGGCGGTGGGGTGACGAAGGCGGACGCAGGCGCTAGTCGCCTGCGTCATGACCGACGATCTCCGCACCGCTGCATCCGACTCCAAGGCCTGGCCGTACGAGGAGGCGCGCAAGCTCCTCAAGCGCTATCCGGACGGCAAGCCCGGTGGTGCGCCGATCCTGTTCGAGACGGGATATGGTCCGTCTGGCCTGCCGCATATCGGCACGTTCAACGAGGTGCTGCGCACCACGATGGTGCGCAATGCCTTTCATGCGCTCAGCGACCAGCCGACGCGGTTGATCGCGTTTTCGGACGATATGGACGGGCTGCGCAAGGTGCCCGACAACGTGCCCAACGGCGCGATGCTGGCGGAACATCTCGGCAAGCCGTTGACGCAGGTGCCCGATCCGTTCGGGACGCATGACAGCTTCGCGGCACACAACAACGCGCGACTGCGCGCCTTTCTCGACCAGTTCGGGTTCGACTATGAGTTCGCCTCGTCGACCGACTATTATACCTCCGGCAGGTTCGACGATGCGATCCGGGGCGTACTGCGCCACTGGCAGGGCGTGATGGACGTGATGCTGCCGACGCTGCGCGCGGAGCGGCGCGCGACCTATTCGCCGGTGCTGCCGGTCAGCCCGAAGACGGGTGTCGTGCTCCAGGTGCCGGTAGAGGTGATCGACGCGGAGACGGGCATGATCGCGTTCGAGGATTCGGATGGCGAGCGCATCGAGCAGTCGGCGCTGGGCGGCCTGTCCAAGCTCCAGTGGAAGGTCGACTGGGCGATGCGCTGGGTCGCGCTGGGCGTCGATTACGAGATGGCGGGCAAGGACCTGATCGACTCGGTCACGCAATCGTCGAAGATCGCGCGCGTGCTCGGCGGGCGTCCGCCCGAGGGGTTCAACTACGAGATGTTCCTGGACGACAAGGGCGAGAAGATCTCGAAGTCGAAGGGCAACGGGCTGACGATCGAGCAGTGGCTGACCTATGGGCCTGACGAGAGCCTGGCCTTCTACATCTATCGCGAGCCGAAGAAGGCCAAGCAGCTCCACATGGGCGTGATCCCGCGCGCGGTGGACGATTACTGGCAGTTCCGCGGCAATTATGCGAGGCAGGATTGGAAGCAGCGGCTCGGCAACCCGGTGCACCATGTCCACGATGGCAAGCTGCCCGAGGGGGAGTTGCCGGTGACGTTCGGCCTGCTCCTCAACCTCGTCGGGGTGATGGGCGAGGCGTCGAAGGATCAGGTCTGGGGCTATCTGGCCAACTATGTCGAGAACGCGTCGGCCGAGGCCTATCCCGAGCTCGACAAGCTGATCGGCCATGCGCTGGCGTACCACCGCGATTTTGTCGCGCCGACATTGAAGCGGCGCGCGCCCGAGGGCGTCGAGGCGGCGGCACTAGAGCGACTGGATGCCGAGCTGGCGGCGCTGCCCGCGGAGGCGTCGGCGGAGGATATCCAGAACATCGTCTACGAGATCGGCAAGACGGGTGGCTTCGCCGAGCTGCGCGACTGGTTCAAGGCGCTGTACGAGACGCTGCTGGGATCGAGCCAGGGGCCGCGGATGGGCAGCTTCATCCGGTTGTACGGGGTGGAGAATACGCGGCGGCTGATCGCGGAGGCGTTGGGGCAGGGGTGATTCCCTACACCTTCACCACCTCCGTTCGTGCTGAGTAGAGACCGAGTAGCTGCGCAGCAGCGTATCGAGGGCTCGTATCGAAGTACGTTGGCGGGGCGACCGGGGCGGTGCTTCGATACGGGCCCTCGATACGCCCCATTGGGGCTACTCGGTCCCTACTCAGCATGAACGGAGATCAGGTCAGATCAGCGCCAGCTCCGACAACTTCCCGATCAACCCCGCCGGCATCTCCGCCACCCCCGTCGCGTCGCCGCCCAGATCGGGCGGCGCATCGTCGCCCTCCAGATACCGCCAGCCCTGATGCGCGCGCTTGGGCCGCGCGATCACCAGCCGCAGGACGGGGTCGATATGGATCGCCGCCTTGCCTTCGGGCGCCTCGCCAAAGCCGGTGATCGGCGAGCGTGCGACGAGGTGGTGCTTGATGATCCAGAACAGCGAACCCTGTCCTGCCACCTCCTCGTGCCGCTTCGGCAGATAGCGCGTCGTCAGGAAGACCGGCCCGTCGAGCGCGCGCTGTTCGAGCCGCCGGGCGAGCGACTCGACGTCCGCGGCACCGAATGCGACCTTGGTGAGATGGAGGGCCATGAACCCGCCATGTGGGTCAGCTATGCAGCCCCCACAAGGTCGCGAGGCCGAGGAACGAGAAGAACCCCATCACGTCGGTGATCGTCGTGACGAACACCGCGGACGATACCGCAGGGTCGACATTGGCCTTGTCGAGCGCAACCGGCACGATGACGCCGACGGTGCCCGCGACGAGGCTGTTGAACCCCATCGCGAGCATGAACACGATCGACAAATGCGCGTTGCCGAAGATGAGGTACGTGCCCAGCGCGCCGACGACGCCGAGCGACAGGCCGTTGGCGATCGCGATCCGGAACTCGCGGCCGAGCATCCGCATCGTGTTCGAGCTGGTGAGCTGGTTGGTCGCCAGCGCGCGGACGACCACCGCGAGCGTCTGCGTCCCCGCATTGCCGCCCATCGCGGAGACGATCGGCATCAGCACCGCGAGCAGCGCGAAGGCGGCGATCGCACCCTGGAACAGGCCGACGACCGAGGCGGAGATCATCGTCGCGGCGAGGTTGACGGTCAGCCAGGTGAGCCGGGTACGGACGGTGTAGCGGATCGGCTCGTTGATGTCGCCGTCGCCCGCGCCCGAAAGCAGCAGCGTGTCCTCGCCCGCCTCTTCCTGGATGATGTGGACGATGTCGTCGACGGTAATCATGCCGACCAGCCGCCCGCTGGCATCGGTGACCGCGGCCGAGATCAGCGCGTATTTCTGGAAGCGCAGCGCCACCTCTTCCTGGTCCATGTCGACCGGGATCAATGTCTGCTCGCGCTTCATCACGTCGGCGACCGCGATGCCGCGCGGGCTGCGCAGGATCCACGACAGCGCGACGGTGCCGACCGGCTTGTGCGCGGGATCGACGACGAAGATCTCCCAGAAATCGGTCGTCAGCTCGTCATGGCCGCGCAGATAGTCGAGCGTGTCGCCGACGCTCCAGTGTTCGGGCACCGCGATCAGCTCGCGCTGCATCAGGCGGCCGGCGGATTCCTCGGGGAAGGACAGCGCCTCCTCGATCGCGGCGCGATCGTCGGGCTCCATCGCGCGCAGGACCTCGCGCTGGTCCTCCGCGTCCATGTCCTCGATGATCGCGACCGCGTCGTCGGTATCGAGCTCGGACGCCAGATCCGCGACCTGATGCGGCTCGAGCGCGTCGATGAGATCTTCACGAACGTAGTCGTTCATCTCCGCGAAGACGTCGCCGTCGAGCAGGTCCGCGACCGCCTGCGCCAGCGCGGCACGACGATCCGCGGGCGTGAGCTCGAACAGGTCGGCGATGTCGGCGGGGTGGAGCGGCTCGACCAGCGCATGCGCAGTCTCGGTATCGCCGTCCTCGACTGCGTCGAGCACCGCCTGGACGAATTCGGGCTTCAGCCGGTCGTCGCCGTCGAGCTCGCTCTCGCGTTCGATTTCCATCTCGGGAAGTTCGGTTTCGCTCATGGCCGCCTCCCTGGGGTTCGATCGTGCTGCGTCGCACTACGCGGTGACGACAGGATTTGCCAGCCGCGGTTCGACTCCCTAGGTGGCGCGCAACACGAAAGGACGACATTCCATGGCAGACACCCCCGAAACGCTGACGCTGACCCTCGAAAGCGGCGACGTCACGATCAAGCTGCGCCCCGATCTGGCGCCCAACCACGTCGCGCGGATCGCCGAGCTGGCGACCGAGGGCTTCTATGACGGCGTGCCGTTCCACCGCGTGATCCCGGGCTTCATGGCGCAGGGCGGCGACGGCGGGAACCACAACGGCACCGGCGGCTCGACCAAGCCGAACCTGGCGCAGGAGTTCAACAAGGAGCCGCATGTGCGCGGCGTGTGCTCGATGGCGCGGACCAACGATCCGAACTCCGCGAACTCGCAGTTCTTCATCGTGTTCGACGATGCGCGCTTCCTCGACGGCCAGTACACCGTCTGGGGCCAGGTGACCGACGGCATGGACCTGGTCGACGCGCTGCCCAAGGGCGAGCCGCCGCGGGCGCCGGGCAAGATCGTGAAGGCCAGCGTGGCCTGAGCACTTCGCATTCGACGGATACGGATCGGCCCGCGAACCCTGCAAGGTTCGCGGGCCGATCTGCGTTCGGGAACGGCGGCCGTGCCCGTCAGGTCGCCTTCATGTTGGTCTGGACGTTGCTGAAGGTGGTCTTCAGCCGGTTGCCGAGGCCCTGCATCGCAGCGATCGCGGCGACGGCGATCAGCGCGGCGATCAGGCCGTATTCGATGGCGGTCGCCGCGCGCTGGTTGCGCAACAGCGATAGCAGGGTGTGGAGCATCGTGGGAACCTCGGGGAAAGGGAACCCGCCGCTACCTCATCGAGGTTAAGATTTCGTCGTATACGCGACGCCCATCTCCAGCCCGCGCAACTCGGCCAGCCCGCGCATCCGCCCGAGCAGCGAATAGCCCGGATTCGAGGTGCGCCCCAGATCGTCCATCATCTGGTGGCCGTGGTCGGGGCGCATCGGGATGCTGCGCCCCTCGCGCACCGACACGCGGTGGACCGCGGCGACGACCGCGGCCATGTCCGCGCTGCCCGCCAGATGCGCCGCTTCGTGGAACGCGCCCTTGTCCTCGCGCTGGACCGAGCGGAGATGGAGGAAGCCGATCCGCGCGCCGAGCCGGTCGACCATGCCGGGCAGGTCGTTGTCGGCGCGCACGCCGAACGATCCGGTGCAGAAGCACAAGCCGTTCGACGCGGTGGGGACGCGCGCGAACAGATCCGCCACGTCCGCCTCGGTGCTGACGACGCGGGGCAGGCCGAACATCGCGAAGGGGGGATCGTCGGGGTGGACGACGAGCTGGATGCCGACCTCGTCCGCGACCGGACACACCGCCTCGAGAAAGGCGACGTGGTTCGCGCGCAGTCGCGCGGCGTCGATCCCGTCATAGGTAGCGATCGCGGCGAGGAACTGCGGCGAGGTGAAGGATTCCTCGCTGCCGGGCAGGCCCGCGATGATCGTGCGCTCCAGCCGGGTGCGCGCGGCCTCGTCCATCGCGGCGAAGCGCGCGGCGGCGGCCTCGACGATTTCGGAGGCGTAGCTGTCGCGCGCGTCCGGGCGCTGGAGAATATGGATGTCGTAGGCGGCGACCGCCTCCAGTTCGAAGCGCAGCGCGCGCGCGCCGTCGGGGAGCACCCACGCCAGATCGGTGCGCGTCCAGTCGAGCAGCGGCATGAAATTATAGGTGACGATGCGGATGCCCTCCGCGGCGAGATGGCGCAGGCTCTCGCGATAGGCGTCGATCAGCGCGTTCCATCGGGGGCCGCGCGTCTTGATCTCCTCGTGCACCGGCAGGCTCTCGACGACGGTCCAGTCGAGCCCCGCCGCCTCGACCAGCGCGCGGTGCGCGGCGATCGCGTCGCGCGTCCAGACGTCGCCGTTGGGCACGTCGTGGAGTGCAGTGACGACCCCGGTCGCGCCCGCCTGGCGGATGCCCGACAGCGGGACGGGGTCCTTGGGCCCGAACCAGCGCATCGTCTGCGTCATCAGCACGTCGTCATTCTCCGCCAGTGTATTTGACGGACAAATAGCGGTGGTGGCGCGCGAAGGGAATGCGCGATCGTGGACCACGCGTCATCCCGGCGCCGGCCGGGATCCTTTGCGGCTTCGGCGTTCCCTTTGCGAGCGACCCCAGCTTTCGCTGTGGGGACGAACTTACCCTGCCGGCGTCACCTTCGGCGCCTTGGCGAACGGTTCGATCCCGAATTCGGGATAGACCTCGGCGGGGAAATAGACGGTGCCGTCCTTCACGACCATCGCGATCGACTTGATCGCCTTCAAATCCTTCGTCGGATCGCCGGGGACGAGGAAGAAGTCCGCCAGCTTGCCCTTCTCGACCGAGCCGGACGACTGGTCGCGGCCGAGATAGTTCGCCATGTCCCAGGTCGCGCGCTTCAGGATCTGCGGCGCGGTCATCCCGATCGACTGGTAGAGTTCGAGCTCACGATGATAGGTGAAGGCGCCGCCGGTGTCGGTGCCCGGCACGATCATCACGCCGCGATCGTTGAGCAGGCGGATCGTCGCGACGATCTTGTCGTACGCACCGCGATAGGCGGCGTCGTCACCGGGCGCCGAGGTGTCGATCCACGCCTGCTTCAGTCCGCGCTGCGTGCCGATCGGCAGGTGGGAGATGTAATCGACCGCGCCGCGCGGCACCTGCCCGTCGCGGTTGAGCAGCAGGTTCTCGTGGATGCCCAGCGTCACGTCGATCGGGATGTGGCGATCGGCCATCAACCCTATCGTATGCTTCACCTTCGCCGAGTTCAGATCGAGCCCGGGCAGCCGCTTGAGCGCGGTGAGGCGGAACAGCGTGCGGGTGTCCTCGCTCGGCTGGATCACCCAGCCCAGCATGAACTGGTTGATGTGCGTCATCTCGTCGAACCCGGCCTCGATCATCGCGTCCGCGGTCGAGAAGGCGGGGACGTGGCCCAGGACCTTGAGGCCGAGGCGGTGCGCCTCCTTCACCATCGCGGGCACCCAGGCGGGGTTCATGCTGTTGTACGACTTGATCGCCCAGTAATCGCGCGCGCCATACCAGCGCGCGGCATCGACTGCCTCCTTCTCGCTGTTCACGAGGATGCCGTTATTCGCGCTGAACGGGCTCTTGCCCTCGATGAAGCCCGCGCGGACGATCCGGGGGCCTGCGATCGTGCCGTCGTCGATGCGGCGGATCAGCGTGTCGAGCACCGCATTGTCGTTGCCCATGTCGCGCATCGTGGTGACGCCCGCGGCGAGGTTGAGCAGCGCGCCCTCCTGCCCCGTGTGCGCATGCATCTCGTACAGCCCGGCGACGACGGTGCCGCCCGCGCCGTCGATCGTCACCTCGCCCTTCGTCGCGGGCTCGTCGAGCGGCTCGACCGCGGCGATGCGGGTGCCGTGGACGAGGATCGAGACGGGGGCGCCGAGCGCCATCGTCCGCGGATCGAACACGCGGACGTTGCGGATGCGGACCGGCGCGTCGTAGCGGTGCGCGATCTTCTTCTGGATCTCCACGAACCGATCGGTCGACCACTGCGCGGCGAGCGTCTTGAGGCGTGTGTCCTCGCCCTCGTAACCCTCTCGGACGATTACGAAATTGGGGGAGACGGAGGCGAAATACCTGCCGTCCGCGTCGAGCAGGATCGTCTCGGGCGTGGTGTCGATCCCGCCGAGGTCGTAGCGGGTGACCTGCGCGGGGCCGGCCTTGCCCGCGACCGCGAGCGTCTCGCCCTTCGTCAGCCGCAGCGTGCCGCCGGGGAGCGCGGGGAGCGTCGTGCCGCCGGCCTTCAGGATCGCGCGCGCATACAGGGCGGTCGCCCACGGGCTGGCGCTCTGCGAGACATAGACGCCGCGGGTGGCGGGCGCGCTGCCCTTGCCGGTCGAATCGGTCCAGGTCGCGGTCCCGCCGGTCTTCGCGAAATGCTCCTCGACCTTCGAGCCGAAGGTGGTGGTGCCGGTGACGTCCCATGTGACGGGCAGGCCGTTCGCGTCGGTGCGCAGCGTCTCCTTCATCGTCGGGCCGCGGCCGTTGTTCTTGTAGTCGAAGTCGATCGCGGTGCTGTCCCCCGCGGTGTCGGCGACGAGGTGGCCGACGACCTTGCCGCCGAAGATGACGCTGTATCGCTCGGTCTGGGCGGCGGCGGGGGCGGCGAACGCCGTGGCGAGCGCGGCGACGGCCGCGAAGGAAATGCGCTTCATCGCGCGAGACTAGGCGCGTCGCGTACCGATCCGCAACGAAACTTATGCTGTGGCTTTCGCCTCCAGCCAGGCGTGCAGTGCTGCGGGTAGCGGGGCGGGGGTGCCGGTGGGCAGGTGGACGTTGACGCTGACCATCGTGATGACGGTGTGGAGCGTGCCGGTCCCGGCGTGCGAGAGTTCGAACCGTTTGGTCAGGCTCGACGTGCCGATGCGTTCGATCGCGACCCGCGCGACGATCGTGTCGCCCAGCACGAAGGGCTTCAGATAGTCGATCTCCGTGCGGCGGACGTGGAATTCGGTTTCCGCCCACACCGCGCCCAGCGCCTCCGCCACGCCGCTGGCCTCCCAGAATTCGGTGACCGCGACGTCGGCATATTCGAGATAGCGCGAGTTGAAGACGACCTTCTGGCCGTCGATCTCCGCATAGCGGACCTTGATGCGGGTTTCGAACGCCATTGTCCGGCCTTTCAGAAGAGCAGCTTCACGCCGACGAGCGCGAGGACCGTGGCGAGCACCGGCCCCAGCACGCGATCCGACACCCGCGTCGCCGCCAGGCTGCCGATGACGATGCCGGGGACGGATCCGATCAGTAGCGAGAGAAGCAGCGACACGTCGACCGATCCGAGCATCCAGTGGCCGATACCGCCCACCAGCGTCAGCGGCACCGCATGCGCGATGTCCGACCCGACCAGCCGGTTGAGCGGCGCGCGGGGATAGAGGACGAGCAGAGCGGTCATCCCCAGTGCGCCCGCGCCGACCGAGGTGAGCGAGACGAGGATGCCCAGCACCACGCCGAGCGCGACCGTCAGCGCGGCGGTGCGCGCCTCGCTCACGGTGCCGACGCGCGCCGACAGCCAGGCGACGACGCGCGCGCGGAACAGCGTGGCGACCGCAGACAGGATCAGCGCGACGCCGAGCACCGCGGTGATCGCGTGGCCCGTTCCCGCCGATCGCGTGCCCGCGTCGCTGATCGCGACCAGCGTCAGCAGCGTGGCGGGGATGCTGCCCGTCGCCAGCCGGCGGACGACGCGCCAGTCGACCGTGCCGCGCCAGCCATGGACGCTCGTCCCCACGCTCTTCGTCGCGGCGGCGTAGAGCAGGTCGGTGCCGACCGCAGTCGAGGGATGGAAGCCGAAGGCGAGCACCAGCAACGGCGTCATCAGCGAGCCGCCGCCGACGCCGGTCAGCCCGACGACGATGCCGACGAGCACGCCTGCGAGCGAATAGAGCGGGTTGATGTCCACGGAGCGTGCGGTCAGCCCGTCTTCTGGCCCAGCGCGTTTCCGGGCGTGTTGACGCCCATCGACTGGAGATAGCGCTTCACGTTGCGCGCCGCCTGGCGCAGACGCTGTTCGTTCTCGACCATCGCGATGCGCACGAAGCCTTCTCCATTTTCGCCGTAGCCGACCCCTGGCGCAACCGCGACCTGGGCGTGCGTCAGCAATTGCTTGGAGAACTCGAGGCTGCCCAGATGCTGGAGCGCGGGCGGCAGCGGCGCCCAGGCGAACATCGAGGCTGGCGGGGAGGGGATGTCCCACCCGGCGCGGCCGAAGCTCTCGACCAGCACGTCGCGGCGCTTGTGATAGAGCTGGCGGTTCTTCTCGACGATGTCCTGCGGACCGTTGAGCGCGGCGCAGGCGGCGGCCTGGATCGGGGTGAACGCGCCGTAATCGAGATACGACTTCACCCGCGTCATCGCTGCGATCAACTTGGCGTTGCCGACCGCGAATCCCATCCGCCAGCCCGCCATCGAATAGGTCTTGCTGAGCGAGGTGAATTCGATCGCGATATCCTTGGCACCGGGAACCTGGAGGATCGAGACGGTCGGCTTGCCGTCGAAATACAGCTCCGAATAGGCGAGGTCGCTGAGGATCCAGACCTGGTTCTCCTTCGCCCACGCGACGAGGCGTTCGTAGAAGGCAAGGTCGACCGTCTCCGCGGTCGGGTTCGACGGATAGTTGACGACGAGGATGCTGGGGCGCGGGACGGTGAACGCCATCGCGCGCTCGAGGCTCTCGAAATAGCGCTCGTCCGGCGTCGTCGGCACCGCGCGGATCGTCGCGCCCGCGATGATGAAGCCGAAGGTGTGGATCGGATAGGACGGGTTGGGCGCGAGCACGACGTCGCCGGGCGCGGTGATCGCGGTGGCGAGGCTGGCGAGCCCCTCCTTCGACCCCATCGTCACGACGACTTCGGTTTCGGGATCGATATCGACCCCGAAGCGGCGACCGTAGTAATTGGCCTGCGCCTTGCGGAGGCCCGGGATGCCGCGCGACTGCGAATAGCCGTGCGCGGAGGGCTTGCGCGCGACCTCGACCAGCTTCTCGATGACGTGTTCGGGGGGCGGCAGGTCCGGGTTGCCCATGCCGAGATCGATGATGTCCTCGCCGCCCGCACGCGCCGCTGCCCGCATCGCGTTGACTTCGGCGATGACGTAGGGCGGCAGGCGCTTCATGCGGTAGAATTCGTCGGACATGGCTTCCTCGGATGATGTCGGAGGCCTTGCTTACGCGACGCGCTCCCCCCCGTCATCCCCGCGCAAGCGGGGATCCGTCTCCGTCGGACCGGTTTGCGAGCGCCGGAAGAGGGATTCCCGCTTTCGCGGGAAGGACGGGAGGGGCTAGGGTGCCCGGCAGGAGAGCCATCATGACCAAGACCGACGCGAAGACCGACGGTGCGACCATGCCCGACCTCGCCGATCTCCAGCACTGGACCTGGGTGATGGGGCGTGCGCAGCAGATGATGATGGAGCAGGGGCTGGGCGCGACGCAGCCCGGCGCGGCGCCGGCGTTTCCGGTCATTCCCGGCTTCACCGACCCCGCGACGCTGGAGCGTGCGCGCGATTTCTGGAGCGACAGCCTGACATTGTGGCAACGTTTCCTCGACCCCGCCGCCGCCGTGCAGACGGCCGCGCCGGAGAAGGACAAGCGTTTCAAGGACGACGCATGGCGCGCGTCGCCGGTTTTCGACTGGATCCGGCAGAGCTACCAGATGATCTCCGACCACATGCTGCGCGGGGTCGACGCGCTGGAGGGGGCGGATCCGCGCCAGAAGGAGCAGATCCGCTTCGCCGCCAAGGGGTTCGTCGATGCGATGAGCCCGTCCAACTTCGCGCTGACCAACCCAGAAGTCATCGCGCGGACGGTGGAGACGCGCGGCGAGAACCTGCTGAAGGGCCTGCAGAACATGCTCGCCGATATCGGCAAGGGGCAGCTGACGCACACCGACGGCGACGCGTTCGAGGTGGGGCGCAACCTGGCGACGACGCCGGGGCAGGTGGTGAAGCGCACCGATCTCTACGAACTGATCCAGTATGCGCCGGCGACGCCCGACGTGCTGGCGACGCCGCTCGTCATTTTCCCGCCCTGGATCAACCGCTTCTACATTCTCGACCTGACCGCGGAGAAGAGCTTCATCCGCTGGGCGGTGGCGCAGGGGATCACGGTGTTCATGGTCTCGTGGAAGTCCGCCGACGCGTCGATGAAGGACGTGATGTGGGACGATTACGTCGCCGCGCAGATCGACGCGATCGACACCGTGCGCGGGGCGCTCGACGTGCCCGCGGTGCACACGATCGGCTATTGCGTGGCGGGAACGACGCTGGCGGCGACGCTGGCGGTGCTCGCGGCGCGGGGCGAGGCGGCGAAGGTGGCGAGCGCGACCTTCTTCACCGCGCAGGTCGATTTCGCGGATGCGGGGGAACTGCTCCACTTCGTCGACGACAAGCAGCTGGAGACGATCGCGTCGTTGTCCCCCGACGGATTCCTCGACGGACGCTACATGGCGCTGACGTTCAACCTGCTGCGCGGGCGCGACCTGATCTGGAACTACGTCACCAACAACTATCTGCTCGGCAAGGATTACGCGCCGTTCGACCTGCTCCACTGGAACGGCGACACGACGAACCTGCCCGCGAAATGGCATCTGAGCTATCTGACCGATCTCTATCGCGACAACCGGCTGGTCGAGCCCGGCGCGCTATCGGTGGGCGGGACGCCGATCGACCTGACGACGGTGAAGACGCCGGCCTATGTCCAGGCGGGGCGCGAGGATCATATCGCGCCGGTCGAAAGCGTGTGGAAGCTGACCGAGCATCTGGCGGGGCCGGTGCGGTTCGTGCTCGCCGGGTCCGGGCATATCGCGGGGGTGGTCAATCCGCCGGCGGCGGGGAAGTATCAGTACTGGACCAACCCCGATGCGGCCGACTCGCTTGCCGACTTCGTCGCGGGCGCGACCGAGACGAAGGGGAGCTGGTGGCCGGACTGGGTTTCCTGGCTGACCGGGCTGGCTGACGAGACGGTGACGGCGACCGGCGCGCGGGTGCCGGGGGAGGGCACGCTCGACGCGATCGAACCCGCGCCCGGACGCTATGTCCGTACGCGCTGAGGGCCGGCATGTTACCGTTTTGTGCACTGCAACATACGCCTTGATTTCGGCGTCTTCCGCGCTTATTGTGCATTGCAACATAGGCGTGGAGAGGCTCGATGAGCGACGCGAAGACATCAGCCCCGACCAAGGCCGCGCCGGTGAAGCCCGCGGCCCCGGCGTCGGTCCATACGCCGCCGGTCGCGAAGGCGATCGAAGCGCTCGTCGCCGTGGCCGCCCCCGTCGCAAAGCTCGTCGGCGTGACGCCGCCGGCCGCGCCGGTGAAGCCCGAGCCCGCCAAATCGACCGCCGGCAGACCGGTGGTCGTACCCGAGGCGAAGCCTGCACCTGCGCCGATCAAGGCTGCGAAGGCGGCGCCCGCCCCGGCCAAGCCCGTTCCCGTATCGCCCAGGACTGCGTCCGCGAAATCGGTCGCACCCGCCAAGGCCAAGCCACCGGTCGTCGCCAGGACCCCGGTCGCGGCGAAGCCCGCCCCCATTACCTCGCCGGTCAAGCCGGCGCCAACCGCAGCGAAGGACAGCACCATGAACGAGACCATCAAGAGCGTCGTCGACAAGACCCAGGCCATGTTCGGCAACACCAACGAGCAGGCCAAGGGCGCGATGGAGAAGGGCAAGGTCATGATCGAGGAACTCAACAGCTTCTCGAAGGGCAATATCGAGGCGATCGTCGAATCGTCGAAGATCGCGGCCAAGGGCATCGAGACGATGGGCCAGGACGCCGCCGACTATGCCAAGAAGTCGTTCGAGAGCGCCAGCGAGGCCGCCAAGACGCTGGCGACCGTCAAGTCGCCGACCGAGTTCATGAAGCTCCAGAGCGATTATGCGCGCACTGCGTTCGACGCGTTCGTCGCGCACACCTCGCGTTCGACCGAAGCGTTCCTGAAGCTGGCCGGCGACGTCGCGCAGCCGCTGTCGAGCCGCGTCGCGGTCGCCGCCGAGAAGGTCAAGATCGCGGCGTAACGCCGACGATCCCGCCGCATCGGCGGGGCCGGATCTGGAAAAGGGGGCGGCCGTCATCGCGACGGTCGCCCCTTTTTCGTCGGTCGATCCGTATCGCCGGGCTTGCCCTCGTGCCCCGGCATGCCATATTTCGCGGGTGACCATGACACCATCGACGACAAACATGGCGGAACGCCGCGACGACGGGCCAGAGGACGGGGGCGCCGACGGCACCGGGATCGGCATCGCCACGCGCACCCGCGCCAAGACCCGCCAGCCGACGCCCTACCGTGTCCTGATGCTCAACGACGATTACACCCCGATGGAGTTCGTCGTCCTGTGCCTCCAGCGCTTCTTCCGGATGGATATGGAGGCGGCGACGCGGGTGATGCTTCATGTGCACCAGAAGGGCGTGGGGGTCTGCGGGGTTTTCAGCTACGAGGTCGCGGAAACCAAGGTGAGCCAGGTGATGGATTTCGCGCGGCAACACCAGCATCCGCTCCAGTGCACGCTGGAGAAGGCGTAACACCCGGCAGGATGGATCGAGCGTGTGTCCTGTCACGCCGGAACAGGTCCGGGGTGACGGGATCTGGTATCCCAGGTCCAATCCGCATTCAGCTATCGTTGTCGGCGCCGCTCGCCAAACCGGTCATCCCGGACCTGTTCCGGAGTCCACCGCACTGCAAGCGATGCCGCTCGAGACGGTAGCGATATCGTTTGCGGACAGACGGACTCCGGAACAGGTCCGGGGTAACGAACATGATAGCGTACCAGGCCGAATGCCGATCGGACCTAAGATGTCGTTCAACCGCGGGCGATCCCGGCTTTCCCTGGGATGACGCGAGCGGACGTTACCGCGCCGCCGGCAGCCATCCCAGATCCAGCCCTTCGAACCGGTCGACATAGTTCGCCGCGCGGCGCAGCCCGGCCTCGTCGACGATGCGGACGCGGCCGTTCTCGCGGACGATCAGCCCGTCTTCCTCGATCTGGCGCATCATCCGGTTGACGTGGACCGCGGTGAGCCCGGTCGCGTCGCCGACCTCCTCCTGCGTCAGCCCGAGCACGAAGCCCGCGTCGACGCTGGCGTCGAACCGGCGCATCCGGTTGCGGATCTCGATCAGGACCGAGGCGACGCGCGCACGCGCCGAGGTGCGGCCGACGCCCGCGAGCCGATCGGTCAGCGCGACGCGTTCGATCTGCGCGATCGCCATCATCGTGGCGGCCAGCCGCGGATGCTCCGCGATCAGCCCGGCGAGCGCGCCGCGCTCGAACGGGCAGACGGTGCATTCGGTGAGCGCGACCACGGTTTCCGGGCTGCGCGCATAGACGAGTGCGGCGACCGCGATGATGTCGCCGGGGAACAGGAAGCGCAGGATCTGGCGGCTGCCATCGTCGAGCAGCAGATAGCTCATCATCATGCCCGCGCGCAGGATGAACATGTCGGACAGGCGATCATTCTCCCGGACCAGAACCGTGCCGCGCCTGAGCGAGCGCTCGCGGTCCTCGAAACGGGCCAGCGCGGTGGCTTCGGTTTCGGTCAAGGCTATGAAATCGCCGAGATGATCGGCGAGGCTGCTCGTCACGCTGAAGGAAATCCCCGATTTGTTCTGGGCATGGAGCGTAGCCGCCGGATTGGGCCGGCTGCATTAAAGTCGATCAAGCGACCGAAAATCGGCGATCGTCGCGCGCGCGGCGCCCTTGCGGAGAATCCTGCGCGCGATAGGACGGTGGCCATGGACCGTATCCTCATCCGCGGCGGCAACCGCCTGTCCGGGCGCCTGCCCATTTCCGGCGCGAAGAACGCAGCGCTCACCCTGCTGCCCTGCGCGCTGCTGACCGACGAGCCGTTGACGCTGCGCAACCTGCCGCGGCTCGCCGATGTCGACGGCTTCGGGCACCTGCTCAACCAGCTCGGCGCGTCGACCTCGATCGAGGGCACGCGCCCCGACGATTTCGGGCGCGTGATGACGATCCGCGCGGGCAAGCTGACCTCGACCGAGGCGCCCTACGACATCGTGCGCAAGATGCGCGCGTCGATCCTGGTGCTGGGGCCGATCCTGGCGCGGGCGGGCGAGGCGCGGGTGTCGCTGCCCGGCGGTTGCGCGATCGGCAACCGGCCGATCGACCTGCACCTGAAGGCGCTCGAGGCGATCGGCGCGGAGCTGGAGATGGCGGCGGGCTATGTGAAGGCCTCCGCACCCGGAGGCCGGCTGTCGGGGGGCGCGTACACCTTCCCGATCGTGTCGGTCGGCGCGACCGAGAATGTCGTGATGGCGGCGGTGACCGCGCGGGGATCGAGCCGGATCGGCAACGCGGCGCGCGAGCCCGAGATCGTCGACCTGTGCCGCTGCCTCGTCGCGATGGGCGCGCGGATCGAGGGGATCGGGACCGAGACGCTCGAGATCGAGGGCGTCGACCGGCTCCACGGCGCGACCTATGCCGTCATGCCCGACCGGATCGAGGCGGGCAGCTATGCCTGCGCCGCCGCGATCACCGGCGGCGACCTGACGCTGGTCGGCGCCGATGCGGCCGACATGCGCGCGACGCTCCACGCGCTGACCGAGGCGGGCGTGACGGTCGAGGAGGTGAAGGACGGCGTCCGCATCGCCGCGGACGGGCCGCTGAGGCCGCTGACGCTGTCGACCGCGCCCTATCCGGGATTCGCGACCGACATGCAGGCGCAGTTCATGGCGATGCTATGCAAGGCCGACGGCGCCAGCGTGCTGACCGAGACGATCTTCGAGAACCGCTACATGCACGTGCCGGAGCTGGCGCGGATGGGGGCGGACATCCACGTCTCCGGGCGGACCGCGGTGGTGCGCGGCGTGGACCGCATGGTGGGCGCGCCGGTGATGGCGACCGACCTGCGCGCGTCGATGAGCCTGATCCTCGCGGGACTGGCGGCGGAGGGCGAGACGCAGGTGGCGCGGGTGTATCACCTCGACCGCGGGTACGAGCGGCTGGAGGAGAAGCTGTCGGCGGTCGGGGCGGATATCGAGCGGGTGAGCGACGGGTGAGCGACGCTTTCATCTGAGAGCCGCCGTGGTACGGGAGCGCCTGGACCGAGGTTGCGCGGCCCTATGCCAGCGTATCGATCCAATCCGGTAGCTCGGACAGCCGCGTCAGCACCGTGAACCGCGGATCGTCCGACGGCGCATCCGCGGCCTCGTGGCTCCAGACGCGATCGTGCGGGACGAATGCCGCCCAAGCGCCCGCCGCCAGCGCGGGCAGCACGTCCGATCGCATCGAATCGCCCGCCATCACGGCTTCGCCCGGTGCGACGCCGTACCGCGCGAACAGCGCGGCGAAGCCCTGCGCGGTCTTGTCGCTGACGATCTCCACCCCGGCGAAGCGATCGCCCAGCCCCGATGCGGCGAGCTTCATCTCCTGGTGGAGAAGGTCGCCCTTGGTCACCAGCACGACGCGCGCGCGGGTCGCCAGCGCATCGAGCGTCGCCTCGATATCGTCGAACAGTTCGACCGGATGCGCGAGCAGCGTCTTGCCCGCCGCCAGGATGTCCGCGATCGCGGTGGGCGGTAAGGCGGCGCCACCGAGTTCGAGCGCGGCCTCGATCATCGACAGCATGAACCCCTTCACGCCATAGCCATAGGTGGCGAGGTTGCGATGCTCGCACGCCTCCAGCGCGGCGCGGGTGACGTGCGCCTGCGCGAACGGCGCCAGGATCCTGACGAAGGCGGCCTCCGCAACGTCGAAATGGCGCATGTTGTGCCACAGCGTATCGTCGGCATCGAGGCAGATGAGGCGGATCGGCATGGGGCTATCCCGGTATCATCGCGGTCGCGGCATGTCATCCCGGTGGGCTGCGATCGGCCTCTGTCAGCGCGGATCGAGCCGTCTCGACGATGAAGGCGTCGTTACCGTCCCGGCCGTGTCCGATCGACCGGACATGGCGGACTAATAGCCCAGATCCCGATCTACCAGGCCACGCAGGGGGTCTCCCCGACGATGCTGCCCTATGGCCTGTGCAATCGACCGCGCGCCACCGTCGAGGTCGGTCGTTCCGGCGATGTGGGGGGTCACCAAAATCCGGGGGTGGGACCAGAAGCGGTGATCGGGCGGGAGCGGCTCATGCTCGAACACGTCGAGGATGGCGCCCGCGAGGTGACCGCGGTCGATCGCCGCGAGCAGCGCGGCCTCGTCGACATGTCCGCCGCGGCCGATGTTGATGATCGAGGCCCCGCGCGGGAGCCGGGCGATCGTCGTCGAATCGATCAGGCCGCGCGTCTCGGGCGTCAGCGGCAGCGCGCAGATCAGGATATCGACCGCCGATACGAAGCCGGGCAGCGCATCCGGACCGTCGACGCAGGCGATCCCGTCGATCGTCCGGGCGGACCGGCTCCATCCGGCCACCGGAAATCCGAACGTCGCGAGCCGGGTGGCGATCGCGGTTCCCATCTCGCCCAGCCCGAGGATCCCGATCCGCCGCGTCGAGGCGGGGACGACGGGTCCGGGCGCCCAGCCACCGCGACGCTGTCGATCGAAATGGCCGAGCATGTCACGATGCAGCGCGAGAACGGCAAAGGTCGCATATTCGACCATTCCCCGGACCAGCCCCGGCTCGATCATCCGGATCAGTTTCACATGCCCCGGCAGCGACGCCGGGTCGATGTGATCGATCCCCGCACCCACCGAAAAGACCAGCGCCAGGTTGGGCAGAGTGTCGAACAGCGTGGGGGGCGGTTGCCAGGCGGCGACGTAGCGCACGTCCGCCGGGTCGCCGATGTCGGGCCACTGCCGCACCGTCAGCCCGGGCACGAGCGCGGGCAGCAGCGCCTGCCAGTGGCGCCCGCGCTCGGGATCGCCGACGTGGAGCAGGGTCGTCGCCCCGTCCACGCCGGTATCCCGCGGTGGCGCCGCGATCAGAACGTGTACCCGGCGCGCACCATGAACTGGCGCGGGGCGCCCGGCATCAGCCACAGCCGGGAATAGGAGCTGGGGAAATAGTCCTTGTCGAACAGGTTGGTCACCTCGCCCGACAGCTTCAAATGATCGTCGGGCGAGAACGACGCCATCAGCCGGGTGATCGTGTAGCCCGGCAGCATGAAGAACGATCCATCGGCAAATTTGAAGCCGGTTTCGCCGAGCCGCTTGCCGACATAGTTCACGCCGCCACCCAGCGTGACCGTGGGGCCGCCCAGGTCGATGTCCTTGAAGAGCAGAAGGCTGCCACTGTTCTTGGCGATGTTGAGCAACGGATCGCCGACCCGCAGCGAGTATCCGTAATTGACGTCGAGCGAGTCCTGGGACACCTCGGCATCGATATAGGAATAGTTGAGCTGGACGCGGAAGTCCGCGGGCAGCTTGCCGGACATCTCGAACTCGATGCCGCGGCTTCGCGCCTTGCCGACCGCGAGCGAGAAGCCCGAATTGACCGGGTCGGCCGACAGCACGTTGGTCTTGTCGGTCTTGAATACCGCCAATGTGCCGGTCAGGCGGCTTTGCAGCATCGCCAGCTTGACGCCCGCCTCGTAGGACTTGGTACGCTCCGGCGTGAAGGCCGCGTTGTTGAAATCGGTGCCGCCATTGGGCCGGAACCCGCGACCATAATTGGCGTAGATCGAGACCGAATCGGTCAGCAGATAGGTGGCGCCGACCGAGGGACTGAACGCCGTCTTGTGCTGGCTGGCCCGCAGCGCGGTGAGGCGGTTGTCGATGGTCTGCTGGAAGTCGTCATAGCGGCCGCCGAAGCGGATCTTCAACGCGTCGGTGACGTCGAGTTGATCCTGAAGATAGACGCCGTACGAATATTGCCGCTCGAGATAGTTCTGGAACGGGCTGACGGTCGCGAGATTGCCATAGACCGGCGCGAAGATGTTGATCCGGTTGCCCGAAGCGAGGTTGGTCGCCGACTGCGCCGCGATCAATGGCGGGCGATAGCGGTTCTGGATCACGTTCAGCTCATACCCGTCCCAGTCCGCGCCGACGAGCAGGTGATGCGACATGCCGAACGTGTCGAACTTGCCGCTGACCTCGCCGCGGAACGTCAGGTCGGTGGTGCTGTAGTCGCGATAGCGACGCTGGCGCGATACGGTCTGGCCGTCGACATAGAAACGCTGCCGTCCGGCGGCCAGCTCGGGTTCGCTCGAAAAGCCCTTGAACGAGGTGTCGCGGTAGCCGACGCCGAGCACGATCGACCAGTCGTTGTCGAAATCATGCTGGAGCTGTGCCTGATGGCCGAGCGCCCGCACCTTCACCGGTCCGTCGCCCGGCTCGCCGAGAAACGTCGTCTTGGAGATCGTCCTGGGGTTGCCGTTCAGCGCGACCACGCCGCGATCGAACGGGACCTCCTGGCGGATGTATTCCAGTTCGTAGGACACGCTGGTGTCGTCGCCCAGGCGTGCGAGGATCGATGGCGTGACCGTGTACTTCTTGCTGTGCAGGTCGCGGAAAGTGTCGCTCGACTCGGCCGCGCCGTTCACGCGAAGCGCGATGTGCGACGACAGCGGCAGGTTGATGTCGGCTTCGCTGCGGAAGGTGTTGAAGCTGCCGCCCGACAGGGTCGCGCTGCCGCCGAGGTCGAAGTACGGCTTCTTCGTGATGATGTTGACGGCGCAGCCGGGCTCGCCGCGCCCGAAGATCGACGAGTTGGGGCCCTTCAGGATCTCGATCCGGTCGACGTTCGAGGTGTCGCGCGCACCGCCGTACCCGCGCGCCGCGTTGAAGCCGTTGACCAGATAGTTGCTCGCCGCGCCCTCGTCGCCCGAGAATCCGCGACAGGCGAACACGTCCCACAGGCCGCCGAAATTGTTCTGCCGGGCGATCCCGCTCGCGAAATCGAGCGCCGTCGCGAGTTGCGTGATACCAGCCTCGCGCAGGGTTTCGCCGGACAGCACCTGAATGCTTTGCGGGACCTCGATCGTCGGCACCTGGCTGACATATTGCTGACGCTGGCCGGTCACCGTGATGTCGGCGGCGGCCTCTCCGCCCTGACCGTTGGTATCGGCGGTGCTGGTGGTATCGCGCTGATCCGACACCTGCGCCTGGGCGTTTGCCGTCGCCGGCGCGGCCATCGCGATCGCAGCGCCGCTGATGAGGAGTAAGTACCGGTAGGTCATCGAATTCCCCCTAGGAAGCTGTGGCTAGCCGTCCTCCCGTCTCATCGAACTTGCGGGATATCCCGGAACTTCGGGGCTGCCCGAAGCCTGAAACCGGCCTGTCGCAATATCCGAGGAGCATCTTCGGCAAGGGGCAGTATGGACCGCCCCGGTGGCATTTTGTTGCAAAGTGCGGATGGAACGTTTGTGTGCCGGAACGATCGTCGTCGGTTTCGGGCATGAAATGCCGCTTTCCACCGCGTGCCTTCAGGCGGGTTGCCGGTCCGGCGGCATGATCTGTTCGGCCAGCGCGGTGAACCATCCGATGCCCAGCGGGATCGCGCGTTCGTTGAAGTCATAGTGCGGGTGATGGAGCGACGCGACATGGTCGTCGTCGCGCTGGCCGAGCCAGAGATACGCGCCCGGCCGCGCGTTCAGCATGAAGGCGAAGTCTTCCGAGGTGAAGGCGGGGACGGACGACATCGCAACGTCGCCGCACACCGCGGCGGCGGCGCGGAGCGCCCGGTCCGCAGCGCCGGCGTCATTGATCGTCGCCGGGTAATAGCGGTCATAGACAAGCGTGACGCTCGTTTCGGTGGATATCGCGACGCCTGCGCACATGGCGCGGATCGACTCCTCGATGCGGTCCTGCACGTCGACGTCGAAGGTACGCACCGTGCCCATCAGGTCGACCGACGCGGGCAGCACATTATGCGCATTGCCCCCGGCGATCTTCGTGACCGACAGGACCGCGGACTGCGTCGCGGGCACGCGTCGCGCGACGATCGTATTGAGCTGCTGGACGAGTTCGCTCGCGGCCAGGATGGCATCGGGCGTCTGGTGCGGCAGCGCGGCATGGCCACCGCGACCGGCGATCGTGATCGTGAACTTGTCGGCGGACGCCATGATCGGCCCGGCCCTCGTACGCGCGCTGCCGATCGGCAGGTCGGGCCAGTTGTGCAGCGCGAACACCTCGTCGCATGGGAACCGCTCGAACAATCCGTCGCGGACCATCGCTCCCGCACCGCCGAGACCCTCCTCGGCAGGCTGGAAGATGAAGTGGATCGTGCCGGAAAAGCGTCGCGTCGCGGCAAGGTGTCGCGCTGCCCCGATCAATGTCGCGGTATGACCGTCGTGGCCGCAGCCGTGGAAGACGCCCGGATTCGCGCTGGCATAGGGAAGGCCCGTCTCTTCCGCGAACGGCAGTGCGTCCATGTCGGCGCGAAAGCCGATGGCATGCTCGCCGTCGCCGTTGCGCAGCGTGCCGACGACACCGGTGCCGCCGACGCCCGTCGTCACCTCCAGCCCGAGCGCGCGCAACGCAGCGGCGACGATGCCCGCGGTACGGTGCTCATCGAACCCCAGTTCGGGATGCTGATGCAGATCGCGCCGCAACGCGACCAGATCGGGTAGCAGCGCCCCGATCGGGGACAGGTCCATCCGCATGTGGGAACTCCGGGAGCGTCAGTGGAACCGGTCGTCGAACAGGCTGTCGATCGGATCGAAGCGCTTGATGATCGGTGATTTGATGACGATGTAGCTGAAGTATTTCTCGATCCCGAAATCGCTTTCCAGGATCGCCTCGATCACGTCCTGGTAATGGCCGACGTCGCGGGCGATGAACCGCACCAGATAGTCATAGCCGCCGCTGACGAGGTGGCATTCCACGATCTCGGGGATGTTGCGGGCGCGCTGTTCGAACCGTGAGAAATCCGCGCTCCGGTGATCCTTCAGCGTCACTTCGGTGAACACCGTCAGCGTCGAGCCAAGCTTGGCCAGCGCGATATGCGCGCCATAGCCGGTGATGTAGCCGCTCTTCTCCAGCCGCTTGACGCGCGACAGGCACGGGCTCGGCGAAAGACCTACCGCATCCGCAAGCTCGACGTTCGTGACCCGACCGTTGCGCTGGAGATGCGCGAGGATCTTGAAGTCCAGCCGGTCGAGTTTGGGCGCTAGGCTCATGGCGATATCTTTGTGTGAAGCATGATATGCTGCAACATCGTCTAGGCCAGTGCGGCCCGGACGTCCACGTCTTCGAGAACGGCGTCCAGCGTGCGCGTCAGGCGGTCGAGCAGCAGCGCCATGTCGTCGGCATCGCAACTGATCGCCGGGGCCAGCCCGATCGTGCCGTCGGCGAATGCGCGGAAGATCAGGCCGTTCGCATAGGCGGTGCGCGACAGCCGGTCGGCGATGCCGAGCGCGGGGTCGAACCGCGCCTTGCTGCGCTTGTCGGCGACCAGTTCCAGCCCGGCGAGCATCCCCGCGATCCGGACATCGCCGACCAGCGGGTGATCGGCCAGCACCGCCAGCCCCGCCGCCAGTTGCGGCCCGCGCGCCAGCCCGTTCGCGACGATCCCGCCTTCGGTATAGAGCCGCAACACCTCCAGCCCCACGGCGGCGCTGACCGGATGCCCCGAATAGGTGTAGCCATGGCCGATCGGAAGGTGATTGTCGGGGCCGTCCGCGATGCCGGCATAGACCGCCTCCGACATCAGCACCGCGCCCATCGGCGCATAACCCGCCGTCAGACCCTTGGCGATCGTCATCAGATCGGGCGAGACGTCCTCGTGCTCGCACGCGAACATCGGCCCGGTGCGGCCGAACCCCGTAATCACTTCGTCCGCCACCAGCAGGATGTCGAGTTCGGTGCAGACCGCGCGGATCGCCTTCAGCCACCCGCGCGGCGGTACGATCACGCCCGCCGATCCCTGCACCGGCTCGGCGAAGAAGGCGGCGACGTTTTCCGCGCCCAGTTCGGCGACCTTCGCGCGCAATTGCGCGATCGACAGGTCGATGACGGTCTGCGGATCGCTCCCCTCGGGACAGCGATAGGGGTAGGGCGCGGGAATATGGTGCTGGCGACCGAGCGGCACGTCGAACTGGCGGTGGAAGGCGGGCAACCCGGTCAGCCCCGCGCCGGTCGACGACGAACCGTGATAGCCCTTGTCGAGCGCGATCATGTGCTTCTTCGACGGCCGCCCGGTCGCGTTGAAATAATGCGTGATGAACCGCACCGCCGAGTCGATGGCGTCCGATCCGCCGAGCGTGAAATAGACCCGGTCCAGCCCCGGTGGCGACAGTTCGGCCAGCCGTTCGGCCAGCCGGATCGCAGGCTCGCTCGCGAACGAGAAATAGCCGGTGGCATAGGGCAGGCGCTGCATCTGCTCGGCCGCGGCGGCGACCACGCTGTCCTGCCCATAGCCGATATTGACGCACCACAGGCCCGCAAACGCGTCGAGAAGCGTGTTGCCCTCGCTGTCGGTCAGGAACATGCCCTTTCCGCCGGTGAGCACGGTCGCGCCGCGGCGTTCATGCGCGCGATAGGCGCTGACCGGATGGATCAGGTGATTGCGATCGCTTTCGATCAGAGAATTGCGCTGCATGGATCTTCCCGTGACTGGACCCGCATCATAACGCGCGCATCTTCACGTCGCGTTCGATCGGCCCCGTTTCGCGCGCCGCCGCTGCCGTATCGCGGGTCGGTGCGGCATTTTATGCTGCGGCAGGCCGATCCCCGCCCCGGCTGCTCATCCGATCTCGCTCGCGATCGCCCGACCGCAGTCTATCGTCGACGCGGTTCCACCCAGATCGCGCGTGCGTCCCGCCGGTGTCGCCAGCACGATCTCGATCGCGCGGACGATCGCGGCGGCGGCGGCGGTTTCGCCCAGATGCTCCAGCATCATCGCCGCCGACCAGATCTGGCCGACCGGGTTGGCGATCCCCCGCCCGGCAATGTCCGGGGCGGACCCGTGGACCGGTTCGAACAGCGACGGCTTCGTGCGGTCGGGGTTGATGTTGCCGCACGGCGCGATGCCGATCGTGCCGGTGCAGGCGGGGCCGAGATCGGACAGGATATCGCCGAACAGGTTGGACGCGACCACCACGTCGAACCGGTCCGGGTTCATCACGAACTGCGCGCACAGGATGTCGATGTGATATTTGTCGGTGCGGATGTCGGGATAGGCCTTCGCCATCTCCTCCACCCGGCCGTCCCACCACGGCATCGTGATCGCGATGCCGTTCGACTTGGTCGCGGAGGTCAGATGCTTCTTCGGTCGCGCCTGCGCCAGATCGAACGCGTAGCGCAGGATGCGGTCGGTGCCGAACCGCGTCATCACCGTTTCCTGCAACACGATCTCGCGGTCGGTGCCGGGAAACGAGATCCCGCCGATCGCCGAATATTCGCCTTCGGTATTCTCGCGGACGATCATCATGTCGATATCGCCGGGGCCGCGCCCGGCAAGCGGACAGGGCACGCCGGGCATCAGCCGGGCGGGGCGCAGATTGACATATTGGTCGTATTCGCGCCGGAACTGGATCAGCGATCCCCAGAGCGAGACATGATCGGGCACGGTATCGGGCCAGCCGACCGCCCCGAAGAAGATCGCGTCGACGTCGCCGATCCGCGCCTTCCAGTCGTCGGGCATCATCTGGCCGTGCCGTGCATAATAGTCGCAGCAGGCGAAGTCGTGCCATTGCTGTTCGACCGTGAAGCCGAACCGCCGCGCCGCGGTTTCGAGCGCGAGGATCCCCTGCGGCATCACCTCGACGCCGATGCCGTCGCCCGCGATGACGGCGATTGTGTACGAACGCTCGGTCATGCCCCGAATCCCTTCAACCCGGCCCAGTGGAAGGCCTTCGTCTCGAGATATTCCTCGATCCCCTCGCGCCCGCCCTCGCGGCCCAGGCCCGATGCCTTGACCCCGCCGAACGGGGCCATCTCCATCGCGATCGTCCCGGTGTTGAGGCCTACCATCCCGAACTCCAGCGCCTCGCCGATCCGCCAAGCGCGGTGGAGGTCGTCGGTGTAGAAATAGCTGGCCAGCCCGAACGGCGTCGCATTGGCGAGGTCCAGCGCCTCTTCCTCGGTCCGGAAGCGGAAGACCGGCGCGACCGGACCGAACGTCTCCTCGCTCGCCAGCCGCATCGCGGGGGTCGCGCCGGTCAGCAGCACCGGGCGCGCGAACCGTGCATCGCCGGCCACGCCCGCGGGCGTGGCGGCGATCGTCGCGCCGTGCGCCAGCGCATCCTCGACATGCGCGGCGACCTTGGCGGTCGCGGCGGCGCTGATGAGCGGGCCGATCGTGGTCGCCGCATCGCGCCCGTCGCCGACCCGCAGCGCGGAGACGGCCTCCCCCAGCGCGGCGACGAACCGGTCGTGGATGCCGTCCTGCACCAGCAGGCGGTTGGCGCAGACGCAGGTCTGGCCGGCGTTGCGGAACTTGCTCGCCATCGCGCCCGCCACGGCCAGCGCGACATCGGCATCGTCGAACACGATGAACGGCGCATTGCCGCCGAGTTCGAGGCTCAACCGCTTCACCGTGTCGGCCGACTGGCGCATCAGCAGCGATCCGACCCGCGTCGATCCGGTGAACGACAGTTTCCGCACCATCGGGCTGGCGGTCAGCGCCGCGCCGATCGCCTCCGGCAACCCCGTCACGATGTTGAGCACGCCCGCCGGGATCCCCGCGCGCATCGCCAGCATCCCGATCGCGAGTGCGGTGTACGGCGTCAGTTCCGATGGCTTGACGACCACCGTACAGCCCGCTGCGAGCGCGGGTGCGACCTTGCGGGTTATCATCGCCGCGGGGAAATTCCACGGCGTGATCGCCGCGCAGACGCCCACCGGCTCCTTGCCGACCAGGATGCGGCGATCCGGCGTCGGCGCGGGGATGCTGTAGCCGGACACCCGCCGGCCCTCCGCGGCGAACCATTTGACGAACGACGCGGCATAGCGGATCTCGCCTTCGGCTTCGGCCAGCGGCTTGCCCTGTTCGGTCGTCATGATGCGCGCGAGATCGGCGACGTTGTCGAGGATCAGCGCGTGCCAGCGTTCGATCAGCGTCGCCCGGTCGTCCGCGCTGCGCCGCCGCCATTCGGGCAAGGCGTCAGCCGCCGCCGCGATCGCCGCCTCCGTATCGCCGCCGTCGCATGCGGGGATCGTGCCGACGATCGCGCCGGTCGCGGGATCGGTGACGTCGAGTGTCGCGCCGCCCGATGCCGTCACCCATTGCCCGGCGATCAACGCGCGATCGACGAACAGCGTGGCGTCGCGAAGGTTCGGGACGACCATCAACCGAGCGCCTGGCTGACGATCGCGAACGAGCGTGCGGGTCCGCGTACCACCGGCTCGGGGCCGCGTACCATCGTCACGACCCGGCCGACGCGGATGATGCCGAGATCCTCCAGCCAGTCGCCAAGACCGCTGTCCCCGGTGATGTCGAGCCGGGTGAATTCGCCGCTGCGCGACCCGAGCCACTGGGCGATCAGCGCCTGCGCCCGCGTTCGATCGGGCGCGACGACCGGCCCGACGACATAACCGCGACCGAAACGCCGAAACAGCGCCACCCCGGTCACGATGCCCTCGCGGTCGAGTACGATCCCGTGCGCGCGATCCAGAAGCACGTCCATGATCGTTGGCCGCGACAGCCCGGTCGCCTCCTCGACCAGCGCGGCGACCCGGGCCGCGTCGCTCGCGCCGATCGGTCGAATCCGTTCGCCCGCGTCGAGCGGGATCAACGGTGCCAAGAAGGATGCTCCCTGATGCTGGAGGATTTCCGACACGCCGGCGAAGCCCAGCTTTCGATAGAGCGGCACGCCCTCCTCGGTCGCGTTGAGCATCACCGTGGCCCCGGCGCTCTGCTCGCCGATCCGGTCGAGCGCGGCATCCATCACGATCCGGCCGAGCCCGGCGCCGCGATGCGTGCGGGCGACGATCACCATTCCCAGGGTCACGCAGGCCTCGCCTGCCTGCCACCACATCGTGCTCGCGACGACCTTGCCGCTCATTTCGGCCACGACGCCGGCGCCGACCGTCAGCATGTCTTGCAGATCGTCGGTCCGATGGGGCCATTGCTCGGCCTTCGAGAGGGCGTGCACGGCGGTGATGTCGTCCTGCGCCATCGGCCGTAGCGTCAGCCGATTATCCGACAGCGTCGCCATGCCATTCGATCCTTCTCTTCTCGTTGCCAGGCGATGTTCGACCAGGCGTCCGCGGGGCGACTTTACACGCGCGGGCGAGCATCTGCTGCCGCGGCCCACCCGCCGAAAGGGTCGTCGGGGCCGAAAAACACCGTCAGGCGGAACATACTGCTGCGCGGCGTCCGGTTGCCGACCAGTCCGGTGCCCCGTGCCCGTACTTCTCATTGCCATTATGTTAGAAAGATTTAGCATAATGATACGCCGAGTATCGCCACACATCGGCGAGAACTTTCGCGGCAAACCCTGCGGAACGACGTGTCGGAACGGCAGAAACCGCTTCGCCGAAGCTGCACAAGCGCGGACAATGCCGTAGCGACCGGCGATAGTCATGACAGATGATCCAGGACGGATCGTTCGCAACAGTGTCTCGGGGGGTGCGGCAGGCGTGACGAAGCTCGAATCCTACTGGCTGGATACGAGCCCCGGCTTCGCCGGTGCGGTAGCGGGACCATTGCCGTCGCGCGCCGACGTGGTCGTGATCGGCGGCGGCTTCACCGGGCTGTCTGCGGCGCGCGCGCTGGCGATGGCCGGCAGTTCGGTGGTTCTGGTCGAGGCGGGGCGGATCGCGGGCGAAGCGTCCGGGCGGAACGGCGGCCAGTGCAACAACGGCCTTGCGGGCGACCTTGGGGTGCTGGCCTCGCGGATCGGCATGGATGGCGCGTGCGCGCTTTATCGCGCGTTCGACGAGGGCGTCGACCGGGTCGAAGCGATCGTCGCCGAGGAGCGTATCGCCTGCGATTTCGTGCGCAACGGCAAGCTCAAGCTTGCGGACAAGCCCGAGCATGCCGCCAAGCTCCAGCGTACCGCCGACCTGCTCGCACGCCATGTCGAACCCGATCTGCGGTTGCTCGTCCGCGGCGAACTCTCGGCCGAGATCGGCTCCGACGCCTTTTACGGCGGTATCGTGTTCCCGCGCAGCGCGTCGCTCCACATGGGACGGTTCGCGGTCGGCCTCGCAGACGCTGCCGTGCGCCACGGCGCCGCGATTCACGAGCATGCCGGGGTCATCGGGCTGTCGCGGCTGCCGGGGGGGCGTCACCGCGTCGTCACGACAAAAGGGGTGATCGAGGCCGACGCGGTGCTGCTCGCGACCGGCGCGTCGATGACCGGCCCGTTCGGCTGGCTGCGGCGGCGCATCGTCCCGATCGGCAGCTTCATCATCGTGACCGCGCCGCTCGGTCGGCAGCAGATGGCCCAGCTCATGCCGGGGCGTCGCAACGGCACCACCACGCGCAACATCGGCAATTATTTCCGCGTGACGTCCGACGACCGGCTGGTCTTCGGCGGCCGCGCGCGCTTCGCGCTGTCGAATCCGTCGAGCGACAGGAAGAGCGGCGACGTGCTGAAGGCGGGGCTGGGTCGCATCTTCCCCGCGCTGGCGGATGCGCCGATCGACTATGTCTGGGGCGGGATCGTCGACATGACGGCCGACCGGATGCCGCGTGCCGGCGTGCGCGACGGCATCCATTATGCGACCGGCTATAGCGGGCACGGGACGCAGATGTCGGTGCTGATGGGCGAGCGGATGGCGCGGGTGATGGCGGGCGACGCCGAAGCGAACCCATGGCGCGGGCTGGAGTGGCCGGCGATCCCCGGCCACTTCGGACACCCCTGGTTCCTGCCGCTGGTCGGCGCCTATTACCGCTACCAGGACTGGCGGCATTGATCGGCCGTCGCGACGCGTTGCGGATGCTGGTGGCCGGCGGGGCGGCGGCCGGCGTCGGCGCGTGCAGCTTTGCGCCACCGCGTCCCCCGGTGAAGGGCGGGCGGCTGCGCGTCGCGACCGCCGCCAGTTCGATCGCCGACACGCTCGATCCCGCCAAGCAGGCGATCTCGACCGATTATTGTCGCGGCAACATGTTCTACAACGGGCTGACCCGGCTCGATGCGCGGTTGCAGCCGCAACTGGAACTCGCCGAGGCGATCGAGACGCGCAATGCGCGCGATTGGACGATCAAATTGCGATCCGGCGTCCGCTTCCACGACGGCAAGCCGCTGACCGCCGCCGACGTCGTCTGGTCGCTGCGCCGGCACACGGATCCGGCGGTCGGGTCGAAGGCACGGGTGTTCGCCGACCAGTTCGTCGATATCCGCGCGGCCGGCAGCGATACGGTGCGCATCACGCTGAGCGGGCCGAATGCCGATTTGCCCGTCATCCTCGGTGTGCCGCAGTTCCAGATCGTCCGCGACGGCACCAGCCTGTTCACGACCGCCAACGGCACCGGCCCGTTCCGCTGCACCGAATTCACGCCCGGCGTGCGTTCGATCGGCGCGCGCAACGAGGAGTATTGGCGCGGTCCCGTGCGGCTCGGCGAGGTCGAACTCTTCTCGATCGCGGACGACAGCGCGCGGATGAACGCGCTGCTGTCCGGCGATGTCGACATCATCAATGCGATCAACCCGCGGATCACGCGACAACTGGCCAGTGCGGGCTTCCGCGTGCTGGAATCGAAGACCGGGGGCTATACCGACATGGTCATCCGGGTCGACCAGCAGCCCGGGCGCGATCCCGATTTCGTCGCGGGCATGAAGGCGCTGCTCGATCGCGAAACGATGCGCACCGCGATCTTCCGCGGCTATGCGACGATCGCGAACGACCAGCCGATCCCGCCGAGCAATCCCTATCATGCGGCTGACCTGGCGCAGCGAGCGTTCGATCCGGAGCGCGCGCGGCATCATTTCCGCAAGGCCGGGCTGGCCGGGGCGCGTATTCCGGTCGTCACGTCGACGGCGGCGGAAAAATCCGACGATATGGGCGTGCTGCTACAGGATGCGGCGCGCAAGGCGGGGCTGACGCTCGACCTGCGCCGCGTGCCCGCCGACGGCTACTGGACCAACAGCTGGATGAAGGTGCCGGTCGGCTTCGGCAACGTGAACCCGCGACCGACCGCGGACATCATCTTCACGCAGTTCTTCGCCTCGAACGCGCCGTGGAACGAAAGCGGCTGGCACGATGCGCGGTTCGACCGGATGCTGCTGGAAGCGCGCGGATCGACCGACGAAGCGCTGCGCCGCCGGATCTATGGCGAGATGCAGCACCGCATCCACGATCATGCCGGGATCGGCATCCCGCTGTTCCTCAGCCTGATCGATGCCTACAGCCCGCGCGTGAAGGGCCTGAAGCCGATGCCGACCGGCGGCATGATGGGGTTCGATTTCGCGGCGCACGTCTGGCTCGACGACGCATGACGCTCTCGCCCGTCCTGATCCTGATCGGCAAACGCGTGCTGGTCGCGCTCGGCACGATGGTCCTCGTGTCGCTGGCGGTGTTCGCCACATCGCTGCTGATCGAGGGCGATGTCGCCGAGGCGATCCTCGGGCAGAGCGCGACGCCCCGGGCGCTTGCGGGATTGCGCGCTGCGATGCATCTCGATCAGCCGGCCTGGGCGCGCTATATCGGGTGGCTCGGCGGGCTGGTGCACGGCGATCCCGGCATCTCGCTCGTGACGGGCACGCCGATCGCCGAACTGATCGGCGGGCGGCTGGGCAATTCGCTGACGCTGGCGGGGCTGACCGCGCTCGTGTCGGTGCCGGTCGCGCTGACGCTCGGGATATTCTCCGCGGTGAAGCGCGGCACCGCGTTCGACCGGATCGTCAGCCTCGTCACGATCGGCGTGGTGTCGGTGCCCGAATTCCTGATCGCGACGTTGGCGGTGATGCTTTTCTCGGTGACGCTGCACTGGTTGCCCGCCTTGTCGTCGATGCGCGACGTCGGATCGATCGGCGCGCTGTTCCGGGTGTTCGCGCTGCCGGTATTCAGTCTTGCCTGCGTCGTCGTCGCGCAGATGGTGCGGATGACGCGCGCGGCGGTGATCGACGCGCTCGACAGCAGCTACGCCGAAGCTGCCCGGCTGAAGGGCGTGGCACCGCTGCGGCTGGTGATGCGCCATGCGCTGCCCAACGCGATCGGCCCGATCGCGAACGCCATCGCGCTCAGCCTTTCGGTGCTGCTTGGCGGCGTGATCGTCGTCGAGATCATCTTCAATTATCCCGGCGTCGCCCGGCTGATGGTCGATGCGGTCGCGACGCGGGACCTGCCCCTCGTGCTGAGTGTCGCGATGATCTTCTGCGCTTCCTATCTGGTGCTGGTGACGACCGCGGACATCGTCGCGATCCTCGCCAATCCGCGATTGCGCCACCGATGAGCGCGACCGTGGCGACGCCGCGTCGGCGGCGGCTGGCGATCAGTGGCGTGGTCGGGCTGGTCATGGTCCTGTTCTGGGTAGTCGTCGCGGTTTTCGGACCGGGCCTCGCGCCGCATCCCGTCGGTGCGGTGGTCGATCTCGACGTGTTCTCGCCCGCCAGCCGCACCTTTCCGCTCGGCACCGATTATCTTGGCCGCGACATGCTCAGCCGGGTGCTGTCGGCGGCGCGATACACCGTCGTCATCGCGGCCCTCGCAACCGGGCTGGCCGCGGGCATCGGCGTGCTGCTGGGTCTTGCAGCTGCGGCTGGCGGCTGGCTGGACATGCTGCTGTCGCGGCTGTTCGATACGATCATCGCGATTCCCAGCCTGATGTTCGGGCTGGTCGTGATCGCCTCGCTCGGCGCGTCGATCCCGGTGCTGGTCCTGACGCTGGCGGTGATCTATACGCCGGGCGCCTTCCGCACGGCGCGCGCGCTCGCGCTGAACGTGACCGCGCTCGATTTCGTGACGGTCGCGCGCGCGCGCGGCGAACGGCTGCCCTACATCGTGGTGCGAGAGATCCTGCCGAACGTCGCTGGGCCGCTGCTGGCGGATTTCGGCCTGCGCTTCGTGTTTGTCGTCCTATTGCTCAGCGGGTTGAGTTTCCTCGGACTGGGCGTGCAGCCGCCGGCGGCCGATCTGGGCTCGCTGGTGCGCGAGAACATCTCCGGGCTCGGCTTCGGTGCGTGGGCGGTATTGTTCCCGGCGCTGGCGATCGCATCGCTGACGATCGGCGTGAACCTCGTGATCGACGCAGTGCCGGGGAGAAGACGCCGATGACCGCGCTCGTCCGGATCGAAGGCCTGAGGATCGTCGCGCGCGGCGAGGACGGCGCGGAATTCCCCATCGTCGACGACGTGTCGCTGTCGGTCGCGCGCGGCGAGGTGCTCGCGCTGATCGGCGAATCGGGTTCTGGCAAGACCACGATCGCGCTGGCGATGCTCGGCTATGCCCGCACCGGATGCCGGATTGCGGCGGGTCGCATCACGGTCGACGGCAAGCGGCTCGACGGACTGGACGAACCCGCGCTGCGCCCGTTGCGCGGGCGGACCGTCGCCTATGTCGCGCAGAGCGCGGCGGCGGCGTTCAACCCCGCGCTGACGATCATGGACCAGGTGATCGAGCCTGCGCTGATCCATGGGCTGATGGACCGTGACGCCGCCTGCGCCAAGGCGCGCGCGCTGTTCGAGACGCTCGCGCTGCCCGATCCGCAGACCGTGGGCGATCGCTATCCGCATCAGGTGTCGGGCGGCCAGCTCCAGCGGCTGATGGCGGCGATGGCGCTGATTACCGACCCGGCGCTGGTGATCTTCGACGAGCCGACCACCGCGCTCGACGTCACCACGCAGATCGAGGTGCTGGTCGCGTTCAAGGCGGCGGTGCGCGATCTCGGCACGACGGCGGTCTATGTCAGCCACGACCTTGCCGTCGTCGCGCAGATCGCCGACCGGATCGTCGTGCTGCGGGGCGGCGCCGTGCAGGAACAGGGCGCAACCGACGACCTCCTGTCCCGCCCGATGCACCCGTACAGCCGCGCGCTGGTGGCCGCCGCAGCGCCACGCGCGCCAGCCCGGCCGATACCGTTGCCCGAGCGGGGCGTGGGCGAAGCGCCGCTGCTGGAATTGCGCGACGTCATCGCCGGTTATGGCGGTGTCGATGCGGACGGAAACCCGCGCAAACGGATCGTCGACGGGATCGACCTCACGATCGGTCGTGGCCAGGTGCTCGGCGTGATCGGCGAGTCCGGCTGCGGCAAGAGCACGCTCGCGCGGATCGTCGCGGGGTTGCATCCGCAGGCCAGGGGCTATGTCAACCTGTGCGGCGTGCCGCTGTCGCGCGACATCGCGCATCGCTCGCGGGACCAGCTGCGCCGTGTCCAGCTCGTCTTCCAAAGCGCCGATACCGCGCTCAACCCGGCGACCTCCGTGTCGCGGGCGCTGGGGCGCCCGCTGACCTTCTTCCACGGCCTGCGCGGACGCGCGTTGAAGGCGGAAACCGGGCGACTGCTCGATCTGGTACGCCTGCCATCGGCGCTTGCCGATCGCCTGCCGGGCGAACTGTCGGGGGGGCAGAAACAGCGCGTGAACCTTGCGCGGGCGCTGGCGGCACGACCCGATCTGATCCTGTGCGACGAAGTGACGTCCGCGCTCGATCCGGTGGTGGCGGAGGCTGTGCTCGACCTGCTGGTCGATCTGCGCGGAGAACTCGGCGTGTCGTACATGTTCATCACCCACGATCTGAACATCGTCCGCGCGATCGCCGACGAGGTCATCGTGCTGAAGGGTGGCCGGATCGTCGAACACGCCACGCAGGACGCGCTCGCGACCGGTCCGCATCATCCCTATACCGACCTGCTGATGGCGTCGGTGCCGGTGTTGCAGCGCGGCTGGCTCGAAGCCGCGGCCGCGAAGATCGGGACGCGCGCCTCGCGCGGTTGATCGCGGACCGGCGACGCGAAAACCGGCCCGCGGACATCTGCGGGCCGGCGTGGCGACGACCGCCGATCGTCAGGCCGCGGGGCGATAGATCGCGTAGACCTTCTTCACATGGCCGGTGCTCAGCCACGAGCATTGCGCACCCTGCTCGACGAGGAAGACATCGCCGGTCGCGTAGGTCGCGGTGCGGCCGGCTTCGTCCTCGAAGGTGACGCTGCCGTCGAGCAGATACATCAGTTCATAGTGTCGATACCGCATCGGCAGGCGATGATAGGGCGTCGAATCCCATGTGCCGCAGACGAACTCGCCGCTCGGCGACAGGAAGTCGGTGTGGTTGCGGCACGACGGCGTCGGCCCGACCAGCAGTTCGGCGAGCGGCGCGCCCGAAGGAACGAGCGGGGCGGTTTCGTCGATCATGACGGGCACGACCGCCGCCTCGTCCGACGCGCCGGCGCACGAAATCCGTACGATCACCGTATCCTCGCCCGCCTGCCAGTCGAATGCGGTGCCGCGGGGAAGGACGGCGGACCGGTTCGCGCCGATCGCCTGCCCCGCGACATCCAGCGCGCCGGCCAGCACGAAGACGAACATGTCCGCCGCCAGAGCTTCGACATGGGCCTGCCCGACCAGCCGGATCGCGGAAATGGTGACGGGCCCGGCCGACGACGGCAGGACCAGCCCCGCATCGAGCAATGACCCCGCCGGTGCCGTTTCGGCAAAGGCGCGCAGGTCGACGAACGAGCGCACGGCCGTGTCCACGGTCACAGGCCCAGCAACCCGGGAAGGCCGCCGATACCGGAGATTTCGTGATAGCCGTAATAGGGGTTGGCGGGTTCGTGGCCACGATTGACGAACGCCTTCATCGTGATGCCCATGTCGTGCGCGGTCATCAGGTCGTACCGGAAGCTCGACGAACAGTGCAGCACGTCCTCGGGACCACAGCCGAGCCTGTCGAACATGTACTCGAACGCACGCATCCGCGGCTTGTAGGCTTGCGCTTCCTCGGCGGTGTAGACGGCGTGGAACGGGGCTTCCAGCCGCGTGACGCTGTGCGGGATCAGGTCGATCATCGAGTTCGACAGGATCACCAGCGGAAATTCTGCGGCGACACGCTTCAGCGGTTCGACGACGTCGGGATGCGGGTTCCAGGTCGGCACCGCGGCATAGACCGTGTCCGCATCGCCGTCGCGATAGTCGATCTTCCATTTCGCGCAGGTCCGGCGGAGCGATCCCTCGACCACGTCGCGATACGGCTTCCAGGCACCGAGCACCTCGTCGAGCCGGTAGCTCGAGAAGTCGGCGCAGAAGGCCGCCATATCGGCCTGGGCGATCCGGTCGGCATAAAGCGCGCGGGCAACCGGTGCCATCTCGAAACAGATGAGCGTGCCATAACAGTCGAAGGTGATGAATTTCGGCTTCAGCGCCATGACGGGGTCCTCATTCGGGTTTGGGCTGGAAAAGCGTGGCGTAGAAGCCGGCGGTCCTGAGCGTCAGCGTCACCGGCGTCTCGCCCTGGTTGCGCCAGTACCAGCCATGGATGCCCGCGAACGGCGCGGTGAAGCTGCCTTGCGCGGACGACAGGCCCTTCTGCTTCCAGTAGGTGGTGAAGCCGGTCGCCTTCATCGACGTCTCGCCGTGCATGTCCATCTTGACCGGGCCGCTCGACGTCCAGGCGAACACGAAGCTGTCGCCGGTCTTCATCTCCGCCTTCAGTTCGACGCCTTCGTGCGCGCCGATCGTCACGATACGCTCGTCGGTGCGCCACGGCGTCGCCTTCGCGATCGATGCCTGCGCCTGTTCGGGGACGGTCGCGAGGCCGCTGGCAGGCGGGGCGGGGGGCGGCGTGTCCGCCTCCTCGACCTCGCCGTTGAGGGCGGTGAGGCCGAGCAGGCGGCCGACACCGGTCGGATCGACGCCATAGTCGGCGGGCAGCACGAACAGGGTGAGGACGGCACCGGCACCGATCACTGCCGCGATCGTGGCGCGTGCGAGTGTGCGCGTGCTTGCCTGATACGGGATGGTCGTGGCGGTCATGCGGCGCGCTCCATGGCATATCCGGTGAGCTGGTAGCCGACGAGGACGATCCCCGCCGCCATCAGCACGGCATTGGCGAGGACGATCCCCCGTCCGAAGCCCCGCGTGCGGCGCCACAGCGTCATCAGGATCAGGATGACGCAAAGCGCCATGAACTGGCCGATCTCGACGCCGACGTTGAAGCTGACGAGATTGGCGAACAGCCCGTCGCGCGACACCGACAGGTCCTGGATCTTGGTCGCCAGCCCGAAACCGTGGAAGAACCCGAAGATCAGCACCGCCGCCTTCTGGTCGGGTTCGAACCCGAACAGCGTCCTGTACGCGCCAAGATTGTCGAGCGCCTTGTAGACCACGGACAGTCCGATGATCGCGTCGATGACGAACGGGTTCGCATGGATGTTGCCCATCACGCCCAGGATCAGCGTGGTGCTGTGTCCGATCGCGAACAGCGTGACGTACTTGCCGACGTCCTTCAGGCGATAGAGGAAGAAGATCACGCCGAACAGGAACAGCAGGTGATCGTAGCCGGTCACCATGTGCTTGGCGCCCAGATACAGATACGGGATCACATGGATGCCGGGATGCGCCTGGATATAGGCCTTGTCGCTTTCGGCGACGCCGTGCGCGACGGCGGGGTCGGCGACGGCGAGGATCGCCGCCGCCACCGCCGTCCGCCACATCAGGGTCGCGATGCGGCTCACTTGATGACGAAGCTGGTGCCGAGGCGTGCCTGCGTGGCCTTCTCGACGACCTGGACGGCGAGCTTGGTGCCCGGCGCGAGCTTCAGTCCGGGCGCATCGAAGCGATTGCCGGGGCCCGCCTTCAGCACGATGACCTGCGTCTTGCCGCCGACCGTGATCGTCAGCTTGCCGGTCGCGGCGGACGACGCCAACGGCTCCTCGTCGTCGGTGACGTAGATCGAGACGCCGGCGGGCACGCGGACCAGTTCGAACAGCGTCTCGCCCGTCATCTGGACGATGCCGCCATGCTGGGGCGCGGTATTGCCGTGGGCGAGGAGCGGCGCGGTCGCGATCAGGGCGCAACCGGCAAGGGCGAGCGGGAAGGGCTTCATCGTAAATCTCCGGATCGTCGCGGTCATTCGGGCGCGTGGGCGAGCGTGTAGGCGAGTGTCGCGGTGTGCTCGATGCGGTCATATTTCGTCGGATTGTCGGTCGGTCCGTCATAGACCGCGCGGATCACGTTCAGCCCCTGGTTGCGGACCGGCAGGGTGACGCTGCCGTCGGCGCCCGTCTCGATCTCCTTCGCGTCGGGATCGTTGACCATGTCGGCGATCACCCGCGCGCCCTTCACCGGCTTGCCGTTGAACAGGACGGTATAGCGCAGCGGCGTGCCGAGCGTCGTCGGCAGCGCGGCGGCCGGAACGATCTGGAGGATCTGGGTCGGCAGTGCGGGGATCGGCTTCTCGAGCGGACCCTGGATCGACACGGCATATTTCACCGTCTTTTCGGACAGCGTCGCGTCGGGCATCTCGTCGCGGCCCTTCTTCTCGAACTCGCCGTCGCCCTTTCGCGACCAGGTTCCGTTCTGGAGGACGGCGACGAGCAATGCAGGCTGTTCCTCGGCGTCGACCATCACGACCGGACCGGCGGTGCGCAGCGTCGCCTTGACCGGCCGGTAGCCGGCATCGAACGCGCCGATGCTCTCGACCAGCGGCAGGCGTTTGACCATGTCGAGGTCGTCCGCGCCGATCCCGTAGATCAGCGCCACCTGGCGCGCGCGCTGCGCGAACCAGATGCCGTGTGCGGCGACCGGCGGGGCGGCGACACCCGCGATCACGATGGCGGCGATGAGTGGCTTCAACCTGCGCATGACGGGAATCCTTCGATCGGCTCCCCGCCAGTCTAGGCTCACATCGGGGTCAGATAGCCTCTTTTGGCGGTGCGCGCGGGCATGATCGCGGCCCGGCCGGGCGATCCGCGGCACAATCCACCGCGATCAGAACCATGCCCGAACGCCGAGCGCGAGGGCGATGCCGCCCGTATCCTCGCCGTCGGCGCGCACATAGCGTGCGGTCGCGCCATAGCGACGCTCCCACGAGACGCCGGCATAGGGCGCGAACTCGCGCCTGATCTCGTACCGGAGACGGATGCCGAGTTCGGCCGTCGACAATCCCGCGCCGATCCGGTTGCCCGGCATGTCCTGTGCGGCGAGGTTCAACTCGACGCGCGGCTGAAGGATCGCCCGCTGCGTGATGCGCTGGTCGTACCATGCCTCGCCCCGCACCAGCACGTCGCCCTTGTCCGACAGGAAGACCGCACCCTCCACGTCGAACCAGTATGGCGCGAGCCCTTCGACACCGATCGTGGCATAGGTCCGCTTCGCGCCCGCGCCGAGATCCTGGCGGATGCCGGCCTGGAGGTTCCAATAGGGATCGACCGCCTTCGAATAGAGCGCCTGCACCTCGGCGCTCTCGACGCGGTCGCCAAGACCGCCTTCGCCTTCGGTCTTGACCACGAGCCGGTGAATGTCGCCGCCGAACCAGCCCTCGCCGTCCCAGCGATAGCCGTCGCGGCCGTTGCGGACCTGCACCTCAGCGAGGTTGAAAACGACCTGGCTCAGCCGCATGCCGCCATGCTCGTCGCGCATCCTGCGGTTGGCCTCCGCCATCGTCGCGGGATCGTAGAAGCGCGCGGCCGCAAGCGTGGCCGGCGGTGCGGGGGCCGGCGCGTCGCCCGCATCCTGATCGGTGCCGGCGGGTGCGGCGACCGCTGGCGGCTGCGGCGTTGCGGCCGGTGGTGCAGCGGGCGTGCAATGGCCCATCGCCGCGTGTTCGGGTGGGCAGGCGTCGGTCGACGCGGGGACGGTCGGCGTCCTGTCCATGCCCGGCGTCCCGGACGGCATGGTGGCCCGGGCGCCGGTCTTTTTCGGTGCCGGTCCGCGCCTGGCGGGCGCATCGTCGACCGGCGGCCTGGGCTTGGCGGGTGTCGTCATGCCGGGCATCTTCATCCCGGCCATGTCGTGCATCTGCGCGGCGGCAGGAGCCGTGATCATTAGCATCGGCGCGGCGAGCGACAGCGTCTTCATGCCGCCGCTCCCGACGTGTCGGTCCGGACCGTGACGACCTGCATCATGCCGGCGTGCATGTGATAGAGGAGATGGCAGTGGAAGGCCCAGTCGCCGATCGCATCCGCGGTGAGATCGAACGTCGCGGTGCCCCCGGGCGCGACGTTGATCGTGTGCTTGCGCGGCGAGTGGTCGCCATGCCCGGTCACCAGCTCGAAGAAATGGCCGTGGAGATGGATCGGATGCGCCATCATCGTGTCGTTGACCAGCGTCACGCGGACGCGCTCGCCCGCGCGGAACGGGATCGGCGCCTTCACTTCGTTCAGTTTCACGCCGTCGAACGCCCACATATAGCGTTCCATGTTGCCCGTCAGGTGGATCTGCATCTGCCGCGACGGCGCGCGCAGATCGGGATTGCGCTCCAGCGCGACGAGATCCTTGTAGACCAGCACCTTGTGGCCGACGTCGACCAGCCCCTGGGGCGGCTCGCCGGTACGATCCATCGGCATCGGCGAGACGGTCTGCACGGTCGGCGTCTTCGGCAACCCAGGCGCGTTGGAGAAGTCGCGCATCGAATGGCTCATGCCGGACATCCCGCCGTCGCCGATCGGCTCGCCGGGCGTGCAATGCCCCATCGCCGCATGCTCGGGCAGGCATTGTGCAGGTCCTGCGTCGGCAGGAGCGGCAGCAGGCGCGGTGCCGTGGTCCATGCCCTCCATCCCGCCCATCCCCGCCATGTCGCCCATGCCCATGTCCTTCATGGTCGCGAGCGGTCGCGTGCGGAGCGCCGGGACGGCGGCGATCATCCCAGCGCGGGGCGCCAAGGTGGCGCGCGCCATGCCCGACCGGTCCCATGCCTCGGCGACCAGCGTATAGGCCGTGGGCTCAGCCGGCTCGACGATCACGTCATAGGTTTCGGCGACCGCGATCTGGAACTCGTCGACCGCGACCGGCTTCACGTTCTGGCCGTCTGCCTGGACGATCGTCAGCGTCAGGCCGGGAATCCGCACGTTGAAGATCGTCATCGCCGATGCGTTGACGATCCGCAGCCGGACGCGCTCGCCGGGCCGGAACAGCGCGGTCCAGTTGTCCGCCGGGCCGTGGCCGTTGACCAGATAGGTATAGGTCGATCCGGTGACGTCGGACACGTCGGTCGGGTCCATCCGCATCCCGCCCCACATCGTGCGGTCCTTCAGCGGCTGGTCCCTGCCCTCGAGCAACCCGGCGAGCGTCTGCTTCTGGTAGTTGAAGTACCCGCCCTGCTGTTTCAGCTTCTTGAAGATCGCATGCGGGTGGAGCGGGCTGTGATCGGACAGCAGGATGACGTGCTCGCGATCCGACACGATCGGATCGACGCCCGCGGGGTCGACGACGATCGGCCCGTAATGACCCATTTGCTCCTGTAGCCCCGAATGGCTGTGATACCAGTAGGTGCCGGCCTGGATCAGCGGGAATTCATAGGTGAAGGTGGAGCGCGCCGGGATTCCGGGAAAGCTGATCCCCGGAACGCCGTCCATCTGGAACGGCACCAGCAGGCCGTGCCAGTGGATCGAGGTTTCCTCGTCGAGATCGTTGGTGACGGCGAGCTTCACCGTCTGGCCCTCGCGCAGGCGGACCAGCGGACCCGGCACCGTGCCGTTGATACCGATGCCGTGCGCAGGCTTGCCGTCGATCGTCATCATCTGATGCGCGACCCTCAGCGCGATCATGTCGCCGGAGACGGTTTGCAGCGGCGTAGTCGTGCCAGGCCCCATGCCGGCCGTGACGGGTTGCGCCCAGGCCGGCAACCAGGGCACCGTGAGGACGCCTGCGCCAAATCCCGCGTCCCGAAGAAAGCGGCGGCGGTCGAGATCGATCATGCTGGTCCTCAAGCGAACGGGTCTATGCGGCCTATACGCGGCCGGGACGCAAAGCCCTCACATGCCCGTGGAACGCGCCGCGCGCCGGACGCGCGCTTCGATCTCCCAAGACGTCGCGGCTGGCGCCTGCTTTTGCATTGCGAGGTGCGCTCGCGTCGCCCTCTGCAATTCGCGCCCGGCCGCGTTGCGATCGGTCGATCGCAGCGGCGACGTTCGTCCGTAGGCGTGCCCTGATGCGATCCGTGAGGGGCACGCGCCCGTGCTGCGTATGCAGGGCATCGCCCCTCAACGGAGTTTGCCCGATGTCCCACACGACGATGCTGTCGAAGATGATCGTGACCGCCGCGTTCGCTGCCGCGCTCTTGCCGGCGACCGCGCTCGCGCACCCGAAACTGCTCAGGAGCACGCCCGCGGCGGACGCCACCGTCGCCGCACCCAGCCGTGTCGAACTGCGGTTCAGCGAAAGGCTGATGGCGAAATTGTCGGGTGCCGTGATCGTAATGACCGGAATGCCGGGGATGGCGAACCACGCGCCGATGCCGATGGGCGGCACCACCAGTGCGGTCGGCCCCGACGGCAATTCACTGGTCGTGACCACGAAGACGCCGCTTCCCGCCGGCACCTATCGCGTCGACTGGCATGTCGTCTCGTCGGATACGCACCGGATCACCGGCACCTATTCGTTCAGCGTGCGATAGACGGGTGGCGGACTGGACGGTCGTCGCGCTTCGCTTCGCGATTGCGCTGACCCTGTCGCTGGCGTTCGGCGTGCCGCTCCAGTCGCGGCTCGTCGGCCGGCGCGTCACGGTCCTGCTGATCCTGGCCGGCATGCTCCTGTCCGCACTCGGCCTTGTATCGCTGAGCGCCGCGATGGCGGGAACGGAGATCTTCCCGGTCGATCGCGCGACGCTGACGATGATCGTCGACGAGACTGCGCTCGGCCGATCGTTCGTCGTCCGGTTCGCCGCGCTCGCGCTGGCGCTCTGCGCGCTGGGTCTGCCGGGACCGATCGGTCTCCGGCGGCACCTGGCGGTCGTCGGTGGGACGGGAGCGGCGATGGCGACGTTGGCGTGGACCGGCCACGGCGCGATGGACGAGGGCGCGCGTGGCTGGCTGCATCTTGCGGCGGATGTCGTCCATCTGCTTGCCGCTGCGGCCTGGATCGGGGCGATCGCCGTCCTGCTGGTGTCGGTAGCGCGCGCGACAGGCCGGCATCGCATGGCAGACGTCCGCGCGGCGCTTGCGGGTTTCGCGACGACGGGTTCGGTACTAGTCGGGTCGATCGCGGTCAGCGGCGCGATCAACGGCTGGATGATCCTTGGCCGTGACGGCATCGCGCAGCCTTTCCGGACCGATTACGGCGTATTGCTGGCGGTGAAGATCGTGCTGTTCGGCGCGATGCTGCTGATCGCCGCGACCAATCGCTGGGTGCTGACGCCGCATCTGGACCGTGCGATCGAAGCGGACCGGGCGCGGACCGCGGCATCCTGGCTTCGCATCAGCCTGATCGCGGAGTTGGCCTGCGCCGTCGTCATCGTGGCGATCGTCGCGTGGCTCGGTACGCTCTCCCCACAGGGCTAGGCGGATCGACACTATCCTGCGCTAGGCCGCCGGTCGGGCGAACCGCGCGATATGATACTGCGCGATCGGCGTCGTCGTCGTGCCGGTGGCGATCAGTTCGGCCATCACGTCGCCGACGCCGGGACCGATCTGGAACCCCGCGCCGCAAAAGCCGAACGCGTAGAACAGCCCGGGCGTCGTGGAACTCGGCCCCATGATCGGCACGTCGTCGGGCAGGTAGCTCTCGATCCCGCTCCAGCTGCGGATCGTGCTGACATTGGCGAAGGCGGGCATGACCCGGCGGAGCTGGTCCATCTGGCCGAGGATCGCCTCGGGCAGCACGGTCGCGCGATTGGTTTCGGCCGAGGCCGGGCCACGCGCGAACCCGCCGCAGATGATGTTGCCGCGCTTCACCTGCCGAAAATAGACGGTTTCGTGCAGATGCGGCGTCGATACGCCGATCGTCGGCGCGATGCGGTAGGGCAGCGGTTCGGTCACCGTCATCTGCGGCCCGTGCACCGCAAGCGGAACGGGTTCGCCGAACGCCGCGGACAATCGGCCGCCCCATGCGCCCGCCGTGATCAGCACCACCGGCGCGCGCAATTCGCCCTGGCCGGCGACCTCGACGACGAAGTCGGTGCCGGCCTTGCCCACCCCCAGCACCTCGGAATTTTCGCGCACGTCGGCACCCGCGCGCGCGGCGGCGCGACCGATGGCGGGGGCGGTCAGGCGCGGATTGGCATGGCCGCCGGTCGGATCGTAACAGCCTGCGACGAGATCCCGTCCGAGATATGCGAAGCGCGCCGGCAGCGCGTTCGACGAGATCATCTCCAGATCGAGGCCGTACGCGCGCGAGTCGCGCGCATAGGCCTCCATCCTGTCGGCCTGTTCGCGCGACCAGCAGACGCGCAAATGCCCTTCGGACACGAATTCGCAATCCTCGCCGATCAGTTCGGGCAACCGGTCCCAGATCGCGCGCGCGCGGTTCGCCAGCGGAAGCTGATGCAGATAGCGCCCCTGGCGACGGACATTGCCGAAATTGACGCCGCTCGCCTGCTGGCCGACCAGCCCGCGTTCGAGCAGGATGACGGACTTGCCGTGCCGACGCAGGAAGAACGCCGCCGACGCGCCCATGATGCCGCCACCGACGACGATGACGTCGGCCTGCCGGGGCTTCGTCGACTGGGTCATTGGTCCGCTTCCCTGGCCGGTGCGGCGACGGTGGCCATCGACAGCGGCTTGACCGGGGCGGCACCGCGCAACCGGCCGACCTCGGCGAGCGGGACGCCGCGCACGTCGGCGATGATCTCGGCCGCGGCGCTTCCGCAGAACCGCCCCTGGCAACGGCCCATGCCGATCCGCGACAGCGCCTTGGCGCGGTTCATCTCGGGTGCGCCCTTGTCGATCGCGGCGTCGCGGATATCGCCTGCGGTGATCGCCTCGCAACGGCACACGATCACGTCGTCGGCCACCGATGCGGCGAGCGTGGCGGGCCAGGGGAAGGCGGTGGACAATCCGCGCCGGAACCGGTCGAGCTGCGCGATGCGCTTGCGAAGCGCGGCCACCGCGGCGGCATCGACCGGGCGCCCGAGATCGCCCAGCGCCGCCAGCGCCGCGAGCCGTCCCGCAACCTCCGCCGCATCGGCGCCCAGGATCCGCGCCCCGTCGCCGGCGATATAGACATGGGCGCGCGGCGTGCGGCCGTCGACATCCGCCTCGGGCCGCCACTGCCCCGTCGCATCGTCGAACACGAACGGGCAGCCGGCAAGATCGGCAAGCTGGGTTTCCGACCGCAGATGGAAACCCATGCCGACCGCGTCGCAGGCGACGTGCCGCTCGGTCCCCTGCACCGCGTAGCGTACACCCGTCACGTCCTCCGCGCCGTCGATCGCGATCGGCCGTACGCCATTCTCGACGCGCACCCCCGCTGCCGCCAGTCGGGCGCGGAACATCAGCCCGCGTGCGAGGAAGCCGGGCCGGACGGCAAGGTCGGGCAACGCCTTGAGCTGGGCCGAAAACGGCGCGGTGTCGAGCACGGCCGCGGGCGGCACGCCGGCCTTCAGATACTGGTAGGCGACCAGATAGAGCAGCGGGCCGGTGCCAAGGAACACCGGGCGTGCGCCGATGCTGCACGCTTGCGCCTTCAGCGCGATCTGCGCCCCGCCAAGGCTGTAGCAGCCCGGCAGCGTCCATCCCGCGACCGGCGCGAGCCGGTCGGTCGCGCCGGTCGCGAGGATCAGCGCGTCGAACCGCAGCGTGCTCGCCATCCCCCGTGTGACGACATGCAGCACGTCCTCACGCAGCGTCCAGGCGAGCGTCTCGGCACGATAGTCGATCCGGTCGACCAGCGCGTCGAAGCCGTCGTGGAGCGACCGCGCCTTGTCCGCATCCGCACCGTACAGCGCCTCGTGCCGCCGGACGAAATTGGCCGGCTGGCGGCGGTAGATCTGGCCGCCGGACAGCTGGCCTTCGTCGATCACGACCGGTCGCAGCCCGGCGGCGACGAGCGTCTCCGCCGCGCGGATGCCGGCCGGACCTGCGCCGACCACGATCACGGTGGGATGATCGACGGTCATATCGCGGTCGGCCACAGGTCGTCGCTCGCCGGCGTGGTCAGCAGGCTCAGCCCGGCACGGACCGGCGTCGTGCAGGCACGCAGGCGGCTGCCGTCGGCGGACCACATCCAGCAGTCCTGGCATGCACCCATCAGGCAGAAGCCGGCGCGGTCGCCGCCGCCGAACTCGGACGCGCGCAGTGTTGGGCCAGCGGCGAGCACGGCCACCATCAGCGTATCGCCTTCAAGCGCCGACACCGGCCGGCCGTCGATCTCGATCTCCACGATCGGGCGGTCGCGCTCGGCAAGCCTGTGGAAGCGGGGCCCGCCGCTCACAGGTACTTCAACCACCAGATGTCCTTGCGACGCTTCTTCAGACTGGAGAACCAGCGGGTCGGGAAATACAGCGGCACGATCAGCGCGGCGAACCACACCCACACCCAGGCAAGCGAATCGACGCCGAAGATCGCGCCGTGATTGGGGCCGAAGATCGCCAGCGCGGACAGGTAGAACAGGCGCAGCAGATAGAGGTGGAACAGGTAGAAGAACATCGGTGCGCCGCCCAGCACCGCCAGCCAGTGCGAGACGCGACCGCCCTCCAGCCGCTCGAACCACCCAAGCAGGATCGCGCCGATCCCCAGCGTCGGCAGCAGGAACAGCAGCGACGGCGGATATTTGGTCAGCGCGAGGATGCTCATCACGGTGCGCAGGCGATCGCCCGGCACCACGAACCACGGCGCGTCGCCATAGACGTTGAGCAGCCGCAACACGACGAACCCCGCGATCATGCCGATCCCCAGCATCGTCAGCCGCCGCCGACGGTCGCGCGCCGCCAGCGCCGTGAACCACGGCCCGACCGACCAGCCGAGGCAGATCACGCCAACCCAGGGCAGCACCGGATAGTTGATCTTGACCGTCATGCCGAGAAACTGCGTGACGGAGCGCTCGTGGACGACGCCCCACAGGACATAGAGCGGATGGTCCGGCGGCAGGACGATCCCGTCGAGCAGATTGTGCCCGCCGACGATCGCCAGCCCCAGCACGAGGATCGCCTTGCGCGGCAAATGCAGCAGCGCGGCGAGGATGACCATGCACAGCCCGATCGCCCAGATGACCTGGAGAAACACGAACTGGAACGGCAGTTCGGCGCGCCACGAGAAATTGACGAAGGTGAGTTCGAGAAAGATGAGGAACAGGCCCCGCTTCAGCAGGAACGCGGAGGTTTCGGCGGGGGTGTGCTTCCGGCCGTACAGATAGGCGGACAGCCCGGTCAGCGCGACGAAGATCGGCGCGCACAGCGTGCTGGTGATGCGGGTGAAGAACAAGGCAGGCATGATCGTCCGCGCGTCGACCGGATCGCTGACCGGAATGTACAGGAACCACGTCTCGCGCAGGTGATCGAGCAGCATGAACAGCATCACCAGGCCGCGCAGTGCATCGATGCTCATCAAGCGCGCGGCCGCGGTGGCGGGGGCACCTGCCAATCCATCCGCCGGTACGGCTCCCGTCATCTTGCCCGCCAAGCTCGCCATGCCCGTCTCCACGCTGGATTGCTCCCGGAAAATACGCCGCGCTCAGCCGCAGAAAGTGCCGTATTGCGCGCGACCTCCTGCGGGAAGCGCCGAATCGTCGATCACTTACGCTGCGGAAGGACGGCGATGGCATCGATCTCGACCAGATAGCCGAAATGCAGTTCGGGGACCGGTACGACGGTGCGCGCGGGGCGGACGTCGGGCAGCGTCGCGGCATAGACCGCGTTGAACCGCGGCCAGTTGTCGATCCCGACGATATAGGCGGTCACGCGCACCAGATCCCGGACCGTACCGCCTGCCGCATCGAGAATGGCGAGCATGTTGGCGATCGCCTGCCGCGCCTGCGTGTCGAACCCGCCATCAGGCAGCGGCGCACCGTCCGCGCGGATCGGCAGCTGGCCGGAAATATAAAGATGTCCGCCGGCGACCATCCCCTGCGAATAATGTCCCGCCGGTGACGGTGCCCGATCGGTGAATATCGGCGTCAGGTGCGTGGTCATTACCATCCTCCGAAACGTGGCCATTCGGCCTCGACGACGGTCGAGGTCCCCTGGACGACGTGATAGCTGCGATGTTGCGCGCCGGTCGCGCAGGCGTGGTTCGGCAGGATCCGCACGCGATCGCCGATCGCGAGGTCCGGCAGCACGCCGCCCGAGCCCGGCCGCACCTCGACGATGCCATGCTCTTGGTTTGCGCCGCCGACGATCAGGTCGGGATAGGGCGTGCCGTCGATGCCGCAAACCAGTCCATAGCCCTGGCTGACCGCCTGCCGCGCGGTGCCGCGATCCTGCGACATCGCCATCCAGCCCGCATCGATCAGGATCCAGCCCTTCTCGCGCTGATGACCGATCACCGTGGCCAGCACCGACAGCGCGACGTCGTCGACCTGACAGACGCCGATGCCCGCCATGACGAGGTCGAAGAAGACGAACACGCCCGCGCGAACCTCGGTCACGCCGGTCAGGTCGGTCGCATGATGCGCGGTGGGGGTCGATCCGACGCTGACCACCGGGCAAGCGAAACCGGCCGCCCGCAGCACCGCCGCCGCATCGACGACGCTGCGGCGCTCGATTTCCGCGCAAAGCCTCAAGGCGTCCGCGCCGCGCGCGCCGTAGCTGTCGCCGGCATGGGTCAGCACGCCGCGCAGTTCGGCGGCCGGCTCCAGGGCGCGCGCGATCGCCAGCAACCGGGCCGCGTCTCCGGGAAGCACGCCCGATCGATGGCCGTCGCAATCGATCTCTATCAACGCGGGGATGCGGACGCCGGCGTCGCGCGCGGCGGCGGCGACCGCTTCGGCCTGTTCGACCGTGTCGAGGATGACCGCGAGGTCGACGCCGTCGGCGCGCAGTTTCAGCACGCGCGGCAGCTTCGACGGTGCGATCCCGACCGCGTAGATTATGTCGCGCACGCCCGCCGCGGCGAACTGCGCGGCTTCCTTCAGCGTCGAGACGGTCGCGGGGCCATCGGCCGACACCATCACCCGCCGCGCCACCTCGACCGACTTGCCGGTCTTCAGATGCGGGCGGAGCGTGACGCCGTGCGGGCCAAGTCGGTCGCGTAGGCGTCGCACGTTGCGATCCATACGCGCGGCATCGAGCACCAGGCACGGCGTCTCGATGCTGGCGAGGGTTGCGGCGGCGCCTGCGGCAGGATCGCCCGTCGTCATCATATCGCTCATCGTCGCCCCCAAGATACAGCGCGATGCTCGCGCGAATTGACGGCCCGCGCAATTAACGAGTATTGCATACACCATTAAGGTATTGATTAATGCTATCGTCTGACGACCTCGCCTTCTTCGCCGTGATCGCCTGCTCTACGTCGCTGGCGGAGAGCGCGCGAAAACTGAACGTGACGCCGCCCGCGGTCACGCAGCGGCTGCACGCGCTCGAAGCGAAGGTCGGCGTGCGGCTGGTCGATCGTTCGGGACGCCATATCGGCCTCACGGACGAGGGCGCGCTCGTCGCAGCGCACGGCATACGCATCGCCGATGCGATCGAGGCCTTGTCGGAGGCGCTGGCGGATCGCCGTAGCCTCGTCACCGGCCACCTCCGCATCGCCGCGCCGCACGGCTTCGGCCGCGCGCATGTCGCGCCGGTGGTGAATGCGTTCGCGCATGCGCACCCCGGCGTCGCGGTGACGCTGGATCTGTCCGATCATCCCGGCGCGCATCTGATCGACAGTTGCGACGTCGTCATCCACATCGGCGCACCCGGAGCGCTCGACCGGGTCGTCACGACGCTGGCGCCGAACCGCCGCATCCTCTGCGCCAGTCCCGCCTATCTCGATGCCGCGCCGCCCGTCCTGGCCCCCGCCGATCTGGTCGCGCATCGCTGCCTCGTATTGCGCGAGAACGACGAGGACGTGTCGCTATGGCGCTTCACCGGTCCGCAGCGGACCCCGGCCACGGTACGGATCGGATCGGCGATGTCGAGCAACGACGGCACCGTGATCCGCGACTGGGCGATTGCGGGGCAGGGGATCGCGATCCGCTCCGAATGGAACGTCGCCGACGATCTGGCGGACGGCAGCCTTTGCGAGGTGATGCCCGGCTGGTCGGCACCGTCCGCCGACGTCGTCGCGATGCTGGGCGCCCGCCATGGCCGCAGCGCGCGTACCACGGCGTTCCTCGCGGCGCTGCGCCAGTCGCTGGCGCCGCCCGCATGGCGCCGGCATCAATAGCCGATGATCGCCTTCGTCTCGAGATATTCCTCCAGCCCGTGGACGCCATATTCGCGGCCGTTGCCCGACCGCTTGTATCCTCCGAACGCGGCCCCGCCATCCCATTTGGGGGAGTTGATATGCACCTGGCCCGAACGGATGCGCGACGCGACGCGGCGTGCGCGTTCGACATCCCCCGACTGGAGATGCGCGCCCAGACCATAGACGGTGTCGTTAGCGATCCGGATCGCATCTTCTTCGTCGCGATAGGGAATGATGACGAGGACCGGACCGAAAATCTCCTCGCGCGCGATCCGCATGTCGCTGCGTACGTCGGAGAAGATCGTGGGCCGGGCATAGAATCCCTGCGTGATCCCGGCGGGCTTGCCGAGTCCGCCGCAGACCAGCCGGGCGCCCTCGTCGATGCCGGCCAGGATCATCGCCTGAACGCGGTCATATTGCGTGGCGTTGGCGATCGGTCCCATCGTGGTGTCGTCGCGCCGCGGGTCGCCCACCCTGATGTCCGCCGCCGCTGCGGCCGCCAGCGCCTCCACCTCGGCGAGGCGATCGGCGGGCACGATCATCCGCGTCGGCGCGCTGCACGACTGGCCGACGTTGCGGAACGCCGCCAGAACGCCCTTCGCCACGCCCTGCGCGAAATCGGCGTCGTCGAGGAACAGGTTCGGCGATTTGCCGCCCAGTTCCTGCACCACGCGCTTGACCGTGGGCGCGGCGGCCTGCGCGACCAGCACGCCGGCGCGGGTCGATCCGGTGATCGAGATCATGGCGACGTCGGGATGCGCCGAAAGCGCCGCGCCGACGACTTCGCCGGTGCCGTTCACCATGTTGAACACGCCCGCCGGGACGTCCGCGTCATGCATCACCTGCGCGAAGAGCAGCGCGCTGTACGGCGACAATTCGCTGGGTTTCAGGACGACCGTGCATCCGGCCGCGATCGCCGGCGCGACCTTCGCGGTGATCTGGTACAGGGGCCAGTTCCACGGCGTGATGAGCGCACAGACGCCGATCGGTTCCCTGGCGGTGGCGGTGGAGCCGTCGACCGTCAGGAACGGATAGCGTTCCAGCACGTCGATGGCGATCCGGACATGTTCGGCAGCGAATGGAACCTGCGACGTCCGCGCGAAGCCGATCGCCGCACCCATCTCCGCGACGATCGCCTCGACGAACGCTTCCGAGCGCGCATGGATCAGATCGAGGATGCGCCGGAGGAGCGCGATCCGTTCCGTCACCGACGTATGCGCGTACGTCTCGAACGCGCGGCTGGCGGCGGCGACCGCGGCATCGACGTCCGCCCTCGACCCCGCCGCGATGTGGCCGATGATCGCCTGCGACGCCGGATCGACCACCGCGATCTCTCCCGAACCGGTCGACCTGCGCCACTCTCCGTCGATATAGGAGTCGCCGGTATGGCCTGTCGTCATGATCGTCTCTCGTCCTTCGAAATTGGACGCCGTCTCGGGTGCGATCTGCTCTCCGGGGGCGCTCTGCCGATCGATAAGACCATAACGGATGCGGCCGAAGTCGCGCTTTTGCGCGCCGTGACCGGAAGCCATGCCGAATCCTGTGCAATATCGGCCTGAACTGCTGCGTCGCTCCCCATGGCTGTCCGTCACCAAACCTTCGCCCGGTGACTTGTGCGAAGCCTTGGCTGGTGAGCGGCGCGGTCATCGGGACAAGGCCGACGCGCTCCGGAGCGGTCCCGCGACGCCGGACCGATGTGTTCGAAATGCTCGAACGATCTGGTCGAAACTATTCCGCTGCCCGGGACGACCGGTCTCGACCATACATCGTCCCAGCATCGCTGCCGATCAGGCGGCGTCCGCCGCTACAAAGGGACACTGCCATGAAGACGATGATTGCCGCCGCCCTGTCGATCGCCGCGCTTGCCGCCACGACCGCGACGGTGGCCCAGACCACGCCCGCCGCCGCTCCGGCCATGGTGAAGGGGGGAACCTACACCGTCGAAACCTATCACACGCTGGTCCGGTTCGGGGTGAACCACTTCGGCATCAACGAGTTCTTCGGCACGTTCCCGGGCGCCAAGGGCAGCCTGACGATCGATCCAAAGAATTTGGCCACCGCGAAGCTGGACGTGACTGTTCCGGTCGCCACCGTTTCGACGACCAACGCGACGCTCGACAAGGAACTGGCCGGCGCGGACTGGCTGGACGCCGCGAAATTCCCGGAAATGCGCTTCGTTTCGACGAAGGTGACGCGCACCGGCGCGACGACCGCGACCGTGGCGGGCAACCTGACGCTGCACGGCGTGACGAAGCCGGTCACGCTCGACGCGACCTTCACCGCGGCGGCGACCAACCCGATGAACAAGGCCTATACGCTCGGCTTCAAGGGCAGCGGCGTCATCAAGCGGACCGATTTCGGTGTCAGCAAGTACGCGCCGATGGTCAGCGACGAAACGACCATCGCGATCAGCGCCGCGTTCGAATATAAGGGTTGATCGTTCGCCCTCGATGCCTCGTCCGGTCCGACCGGGCGGGTCGCCATCTCTACGGAAGGCATCCTCCATGCGCACCCGGTATTCGGCCGTCGCCATGTTTCTTCACTGGACGATCGCGGTGCTGATCCTGGCCAATCTGCTGCTCGGCTGGCGGATGGGCTATCTGAAGGGCATGGACCAGTTCGCCATGTTCCAGCTGCACAAGTCGATCGGCATCACGGTGCTGGTGCTGAGCGTCGCGCGCCTCGCATGGCGGCTGCTCAACCCGCCACCGCCCACGGTCGCGCCGATGAAGCCTTGGGAACACCGGGTTGCCAGCGCTACGCACTGGTTCTTCTACGTCATGATGATCGGCATGCCGCTGACCGGCTGGGCGATGGTCTCGGTCAGTCCGTACAACATCCCGACCTTGCTGTGGAAAACCATCCCGTGGCCTCACATCGGCTTCCTCCACGCGATGGACGCGGCGGGCAAGGCGCAGGTCGAGGCCGTCAGCGGCGGCGCGCACCTGTATCTCGCGCTGGGCGGCGCGGCGCTGATCGCGCTGCATGTCGCCGCCGCGCTCAAGCACCAATTCATCACGCGTGACGGCGTCCTGGGCCGGATGGTTCCGGGCCTGCGCAGCACGCCGACCGTCAACTGAGGATATCGACCATGCGCTATTTCCCCATCGTCGCCGCCGCCCTGATCGCGGCCCCCGCCGTCGCCGCGCCCGCGCCGTCGTGGACGATCGACAAGACGCGATCGCAGGTCGCCTTCGTCGCCACCATGAACGGACAGGCGATCAACGGCAGCTTCAAACGCTTCGACGCTCGGATCGCGTTCGATCCCGCCAACCTCGCCGGATCGAGCGTCGCGGCGGTGATCGACACCGCATCGGCGGCGACCGGTGACGCGTCGCGCGACGAATCGCTGCCGACGCCGGACTGGTTCAACGTCCGCGCATTCCCGCGCGCGACGTTTGTGTCCAAGTCCTTCAAAAGCCTGGGCAGCAACCGCTATCAGGCGGCGGGTACGCTGACGATCCGCGGCGTCGCGAAGCCTGTCGTTCTGCCGTTCCAGCTCGTCATCAACGGCAATGCCGCGCAGATGCGCGGCACGCTGACGATCGACCGGCGCTGGTTCGGCGTGGGGCAGGGGCAGTTCGCCGCGCCCGATACGGTCGCGGCGAACGTGAAGATCACCATCGCGATCAACGCCCGCAAGGCAGGCTGAGGACATCGTCATGAAGCATACCGGCAACACGATCCTCATCACCGGCGGCGGATCTGGCATCGGCGAGGCGCTGGCCCACCGGTTCCACGATCGCGGCGACACCGTCATCATCGCCGGACGGCGACAGGCGGCACTCGACGCGGCTGCGGCGGGACGCGGCAACATCCACACGATGACGCTCGACGCGGACGATCCCGCCGCGATCGCGGCGTTCGCGGTGGCGGTGACCGCCCGTTTTCCCGACCTGAACGTCCTCGTCAACAATGCCGGCATCATGCGCCCCGAGACGCTCGACACCGCCCGCGACCTTTCCGATGCGGAGGGGACGATCGCCACCAACCTGCTCGGCCCGATCCGGATGACCGACGCGTTCGTCGACCATCTCGTCGCGCGCGGCGACGGCGTGGTGGTCAACGTCACCTCCGGGCTGGCGTTCGTGCCGCTGGTGATGACGCCGACCTATTCCGCGACCAAGGCGGCGATGCACTCCTACACCGTGTCGCTGCGCGCCGCGCTCGCGGGCAGGGTCGAGGTGATCGAACTGGCGCCGCCCGCGGTGCAGACCGAACTGACACCTGGCCAATCGACCCGCGAGGGCTATCAACCGCTCGACGACTTCGCCGACGAGGTGCTGGCGCTGTTCGCGCAGGAGCCGACCTCGGCCGAGATTCTTGTCCAGCGCGTCCACCCGCTGCGTTTCGCCGAGCGCGACGACCGCTTCGCCGCCACGCTGGAACGGCTGAACGGCCAGGCGCACTGATCCCCCTCGCGAAAGGATATCATCATGGCGAAGATCGCCCTCATCGGCGCATCGGGAAACGCCGGCGCGTGCATCCTGAAGGAACTGTCGGACCGCGGCCACAGCGTCACCGCCATCGCGCGCCATCCGGTCAGGATCGCGGCGCTGCCGGGCGTTACCGCGGTGCGCGGCGACGTGGCGGATGCCGAGCATCTCGCCAGCCTGCTCGCGGGACATGACGCGGTCGTCAGCTCGGTCCATTTCTCGGCGAGCGATCCGCACGCGCTGATCGCCGCGGTCCGGCAATCGGGCGTGCCACGCTATCTGGTCGTCGGCGGCGCCGGCAGCCTGGAGGTCGCGCCCGGCGTCCGTCTCCTCGACAGCCCGGACTTCCCTGCCGCCTATCGGACGGAAGCGACCAGGGGGGCTGATTTCCTCGACCTGCTGCGCGCCGAACCGTCGCTGAACTGGACGTTCCTGTCGCCGTCCGCGATGTTCGTCGCGGGCGAGCGGACCGGCGTGTTCCGGCTGGGCAAGGACTCGCTGCTGGCGAACGAGCAGGGATCGAGCATCTCGTTCGCCGATTATGCGATCGCACTGGTCGACGAGATCGAACGCCCCGCGCATAGCCGCCAGCGCTTCACCGTCGGCTATTGAGCGATCGGGCCGGCGGCCTCGCTGCCGCCGGCCCGCGCCTCACCGATCCTACGACAGCGCCGCCATCACGGTCGCGCTGTCGACATATTGCTCCATCGTGACGATCTTCCCATCCTCCAGCCGGTAGAGGTGCGCGAAGGTGGCGGTCATCGCCTTGCCGGTGGCGCGGTACGTCCCCGAATAGACGCCGAACGCGGCAACGCGGTCGCCATCCTCCAGATAGGTGTGGACCTCGGCCTTGTACCCCTCCCACTCGGTGCCGAGCCGGTGGAAGACGTTCTCGACGATCGCGTCGTAGCCGACATAGGTGCCGGCATAAGGGAACCCCGCCGCCTCGGTCCATGTCGCGTGCGGCGCAAGCGTGGCTTTCAGGTTGGCGCCGTTCTCGGCGGACGACCCTTCATAGGTGGCGCGGATGATGTCCTTGTTCGTGGCCATGGTTCAGCCCCACGCCATCTCGCCGGTCGCGACCTTCGCGCCGATCTGCAACGCCACGCCCATCCCCGCATCGGGATAGCGCGCGGTCATCGCCGCGATCAGCGCCGCGCTGTCGGGCTTCTTCGCCAGCTCCTCCTCGAACGCGCGCAGGTAATCGCGGGTATAGGCCAGCGCCGCCGCCCCCGTCGGCGCGTCGGGGGTCATGTGCCCCGGCACGACGACCGCGGGATCGCGTGCCAGCATCGCGTCGAGCTGCGCAATCCACGCGGCGCGCCCCGTCGCGCTGTTGGTGTCCGCGGTCCAGACATGGACGCCGGAGAAGACCAGCACCCCGCCGACGATCGCCGACAGCGACGGCACCCACAGATAGCGCCGGTTGGCGAGGCCGTCGGCCGGTACGATCTCGACGCGCTCGCCATCGACGGCCAGCGCCGTGTCGGTGAACGGCGCCGGCATGACCACGTCGTCCAGCGTCTTCGGCCCGTTGTCGCCGAGCTGCGGCCCCCAGGTCGCGAGCTTCTTCGCGACGTTCGCCTCGATCGCGGCGATCGTCTCGGGCGCGGCCAGCACGCGCGCGTCGGGGAACGCCGCCGTGATCGGCGCCAGGCTGAAATAATAATCGGGGTCGCTCTGGCTGATGTAGATCGTGGTCAGCGTCCGGCCTGTCTTCGCGATCGCCTCCGCCAGCGCGCGCCCGTCGGGCAGGGTGAAGCCGCCATCGACCAGCACCGCCTCGGTCGCGCCCCACAGCAGCACCGGTGCGCGGAAGAAGCCGTGTTCGCCGGCGGGAAAGGATTGCCAGTGCAGGGTGTCGCTCGTCGTCATGGTCTGTCTCCGGTGGTGGGATGGAAAGCGATCAGGCCGCCAGAAGCGACAGCGGGTCGCGGTACAGAAGGTTCGTATCGACCGGCCTCAGCGTGTCGCCGTCGATCCGCAGCAGCGCGGGGACGCCGCGCAGGCCGTGGTGGCGCATGATCGACCCGGCGCGCTCCAGCCGCTGGCGATTGGCCGCGTGCAGATCTGCCGCACCCTCGACCAGCGCATGTGCGGCCGGCTCCAGCCCCGCCTGACGCAGCAGGTCCGCCAGCACGTCGGTGTCGGCGATGTCTTGTCCATCGCGGTAGCGGGCCCGCTGGACGATGCCGAGCAGCGCCAGTTCGCGGTCGGGCGCGGTGCGCGCGACCGCGGTCAGCGCCAGCGTCGCGGGGCCGCTGTCGAGCCGCACGTCGCCGCCGCCCAGGATGCGCGCGCGATAGGCGTCGCCGAACGGCGCACCGGTAGCGGCAGCGATCGAACGATCGTTGTTCAGGATATGCGCCGTCATGCCGGCATCCAGCGTCCGCGCCCCCGCGCCCGCGAACAGCCCGGTCGGCAGTGGCTCGACCGTCACGCTGGGCTGCGCCGCCAGCGTCGCGATCGCAGCGGACGCACCGTAGCACCAGCCGCACAGGGGATCGAAAAGATATAGGAATCGGGTCGTCATCTGACTTGCCTCCATGTCGACGAGAATATGGGCGCAACGGATTGCCGGGGATAGATCGGCAATCTATCCGACACCGTATGCCCACAGCATACAATCCCCGTGCCGCCGCCAATCACGGCATCAACAACCTGAAACGCCTCGCCTATTTCGCGGAGGTCGTCGAAGCCGGATCGTTCACCGCCGCCGCCGCGCGGCTGGGGATCACCAAGGCGGTGGTCAGCAGCCAGGTCGCGCGGCTGGAACAGGCGTTCGAGACCACCCTGCTGGTCCGCACGACGCGCAGCCTCCGCCCGACCGAGGAAGGGCGGATCTTCTACGAACGCTGCACCCGGGTCCTGTCGGAGGCGCAGGAGGCGTTCGACGGACTGGCGGCGGGGGACCACGCGCCGACCGGCGTGCTGCGGCTGACCGCGCCGCTTGATTACGGCGTCACGATGGTGGTGCCCGCGATCGCCACGTTCCGTGAACGCTTCCCCGCCTGCACCGTCGACCTGGTGCTGAGCGATGCGACGCTCGATCCGGTCGGCAGCGACATCGAACTCGCAATCCGGGTCGGCTGGCTGGTCGACAGCGCGTTGCGTGCGCGGCGGATCGGGACGTTCGGACAGATGCTGGTGGCCAGTCCGCACCATTCGATCGTACCGGAGGCCACGCCGATGGATATCGCGGGGCTGCCGTTCGTCGCCAACAGCAACCTCGGCGATCCGCTCGGCTGGACGTTCCGGTCGGATGCGGGCGCGGCGCAGACGGTGCGCTTCACCACCGCGCTCGCGATCAGCGCGACGGTCGGCGTGCTTCAGGCGGCGCGCGGCGGGGCGGGGCTGGCGATCCTGCCCGATTTCGCGGTGGCGGACGATCTGGCGAGCGGGCGGCTGGTCCGGCTGCTGCCGGACTGGCAGCTCGACAGCGGCGGCGTCCATGCGGTGATGCCGTGGACGCGGTTCCGCCCCGCGCGCGTCACCGCCTTCCTCGACATCCTCGCCGAGCGCGAACGCCGCCGCTGATGCGTCGCCACCCGCTATGGGCCGGTCCGCCGCGGGTCAGCGGCCATGACGCATCGCGACGCAGGCGCCACCGAGGCCGGGATCGTGCTACAGCGTGCCCCCTGACCTGTCGCTCGCCCGCTGTGCTGGATCGGCTGCCGCGCGAGGAACAGCGCTGGCGCACCTTTTGCTGATATGGAACACCGGCACGCGGGTCATGCCTGCGCCGCCAGCATGCGCGCGCGGATGTCCTTCTTCATCACCTTGCCGACCTTCGATCGGGGCAAGTCGGGCCAGATCGCCACGGATTTGGGTGCCTTGACGCTGCCAAGCAGCGATTTGGCATGCGCGACCAGCGCGTCGGGATCGGCGGTCGAGCCCGCGCGCAGTTGTACGACGGCGCAGACGCGTTCGCCCCATTTGGCGTCGGGCAGGCCGAACACTGCGGAATCCTGCACCGCCGGGTACGCGATCAGCGCCTTCTCGACCTCCGCCGAATAGACGTTGAAGCCGCCGGTGATGATCATGTCCTTGGCGCGATCGACGATGAACAGGTATCCGTCGGCGTCGAGATAGCCGATGTCACCGGCGCGGTGCCAGCCGCCGGGGGAGCGCGCCTCCGCCGTCGCGACGGGGTTCCGGTAATAGCCCTTCATCACGAGCGATCCGCGCACGACGATCTCGCCCGTGGCGCAGCGGGGCAGCAGATGGCCGTCCGGTCCGCCGTCGCGACCTCGACCAGCGCACCGGGGCGGCCGGCGGAGGTCAATCGCCCGTCCGCGATACTGCCGTCGACGTGGAAATGCTCTGCCGGGGCCATCGACGATATCATCATCGGTGCCTCGGTCTGGCCGAACACTTGCGCCATCACCGGCCCGATCCGTATCAGGGCCTCCGTCAGCCGGTCGGCGGAGATCGGCGCGGCGCCGTACCAGAAGCATTGCGTGGATGTGAGGTCGGTGGCGTCGAGATCGGGATCGTTGAGCAACATGTAGATGAGCGTGGGGGGCAGGAAAGTGTGCGTGATGTGATGCGCCGGGATCGCCGTCAGGAAGGCGTGGATATCCGCCTTGGGCATCACCACGATCTCGCCGCCCAGGGCCAGGATCGGCAGCGCGAGGACGCCTGCGGCATGGGCCAGCGGCGCCATCGCCAGATAGACCGGGCGACCGTCGAACGGATAGGCGATCAGCGTCAGCGCGGTCATCGCCTCCAGATTGGCGTCGGTCAGCATCACGCCCTTGGGCACGCCGGTGGTGCCGCCGGTGCCGGGGAGCATCGCGACATCGGTGACCGGTTCGGCAGCGAAGGGCGCGTCATCCGCATCGCCCAGCCAGGTCGCCAGCGATGGGGCGAACCGCAGGTCCGCGTCGAGGCATAGGAGCAGCGTCAGCGCGGGCAAGGCGGCGGCGAGGATCTCGACCAGCGGGGCGAAGCGCTGCTGGAAGAGCAGCACGGTGCAGTCGAACCCCCCGAGCACCTGCGCATTTTCGGTCGCCTTGTTGCGCGGATTGATCGGGCACCAGACGGCACCGGCGCGCGAGATCGCGAAGACGCAGGCGAAGGCGACCGGATCGTTGTCCGACAGGATCGCGACATGCGCGCCCGGTGCCACGCCCGCCGCGGCCATCCGCCGCGCGATGCGATGCGTCAGCGCCTGCACCGCGGCATAGTCCAGCCGCACGTCGCCCATCGTCAGGCACGGGGCATCGCCACCCAGCGACGCCCCCTTGTCGAGATAATCCGCCAGCCGCATGTCGGTCTCCGCCCCCCGGTGCTTGTCGGTGTGTGCCGGTCAGTCCTGGATCGTGACGACGGGCTTCATCGCCAGCCCGAAGCTGCGCAGCGTGCCGAGCAGTTCGCGGTAGCCGAAGGCCTGACAGGCGGAGGCGAATCCGGCGCGGCGCGGCGCGGCGGCTGCGCGAGCAACGCCGCGGCGCAGAACGCCTGGAGCAGGCCGGTCTGCTTGTAGTTGCAATTGCCGTGGATGACGACGTGCGTGCGGACCAGCGGGCCGGAGCCGTAGACGGAATCGATCGTGGTGTTGATCCGCGGATTCTCGCGCGGCGGCATCGCCGCCTGCACCGACGCCGCGATCTCGCCCAGCTTCGTTCCTGTTCCTCCAGCGGCAGCGGCAGGATGTCGGTCTCGACCATTCTGGTCATCGCGACCACATTCTCCATCACCTCTCGCGCGAAGACGCCGCCCTGCACCTTGCACGTCGCGACGCGCGGATCGTCCTTGAACCAGATCGGGTGCGAGGTGCCGCCCCATGGCAGCGCGAGCGTGGTGAGATGCTGGCCGGGCACCGCGACCTCAAACTTCGTATCGATCGGCCATTGGACGTAGCGATTATCCAACAGATAGAACCACTTCACCTTCAGGATCGTGAAGATCGTCTGGGTCGAGGCATAGGTCGGGAAGCCCGTCCACAGCACCAGCACGTCGAGCGTGTCCTGCCCCGGCGTCTCCAGCGCGATGTTCGCCGCGATCTCGCCGATCGTCTACATCTGCGCGATGCAGGGCGACAGCTGTAATAATATTTGTTCGCGAAGTTCTTGCCCCAGATCGCCACGGCGTAGCGCGGCGTGTCATAGGTGATGCGTCCGTTGAGCAGCCAGTATCCGTGATTGCCGCAGGCGATGTTCGGTCCCGCCCGCAAGATGTTGAAACCGGGGGGCAGGGCGGGCGCATGGCGACTGGCCGTAATTCTTGAACGGGTCGAAATAATATTTGCCGTTGTAGGACGTGTCGCCATCCAGCGTCAGCCGCGTGTCGGACGTTTTCACCGCATCGAAATCGAATCCGCCGGTGAAGGTGATCTTCGATGCGAACGGGAACGGATTCCCGTTGATCGGCAGCGTCGGGCTGCTCGGGTCGTTCGGATCGGCGACGTTGCCGGTATACTTGGTATCGAGCAGGCCGAGCGATGCGTCGAAGCGCAAGCGACTGGTCGCGCGGATCGACAGCTCCGCCTCGCCCCCGAACAGGCGCCCGTTGCCGCTGCGGGTGAAGGTCGTCGCACCGACCACCTGCGTGAATTGCTGGTTGGCGTAATCGTAATAGAACGCGGCGAGGTTCAAATGCACCCGCTGGTCGAACAGCCGCATCTTCAGCCCGCCCTCGAACGCGTCGACCTTCTCGGGCTTGATGTAATAGACTTGGTTGAGGCCCTTATAGGCGAGACCGTTGTAGCTGCCTGCGCGATAGCCGCGGCTGGAGTTGAAATAGCCCATCACATGATCGGCGATGTCGTAGCTGACGTTGGCACGACCGGTCAGCCGGTTGGCGCTTTCCGAACGGCTGACCGCTGGCAGGCTGGCGTTGTACGGGAAGCTGTAGGGGATGGTGCTGATGATCGGCGCGGTGCCGGCGAGGTTGAAGATCGTCGTGCGGCCGTTGCGATAGCGGATGTCGTCGCTGGTGTAGCGCAGGCCGACGGTCAGCGTCAGCTTGTCGGTCGCGTCGTAGCTGGCATCGGCATAGATCGCCTTCGACGGGCGGCTGATCGTATAGACCTGTTCCCCCAGGATCGATGCGAACGGCGGCGCACCCGCCGCGCGGCATCCTGCCGAACAGGCGCCGCCGAACCCGCCGCCACCCGAATTGTTGATCGAGATGTCGGTCAGCAGCGCGATCAGCGATCGCGCGTCGAGGAAGCCGGCGGGGTTGGCGACCACGGGCGCGCAGAAGCCCGGCGTCGTCGGCGTCAGCGCGGGATTGACCGCGAAGGCGGGAACGATGCCCGTCGAATCCGGCGTGGCGATCGCGGGATTGCCATAGCGTCCCGGCAGGCCGGCACCGAGCAGCAGCGGGCGCAGCACGCCGAAGAAGTCCGGCCGGTTGCGCGAATCGACGACAGCCTTGCCGTAATACAGCCCAGCCGTCGCATTCAGCCGCCTGCCCGCATAGGTCAGCCGCAGATCCTGGTTGAAGTTGGTGCTTTTCGAGAAATAGCTGATCGAGCACAGATCGTTCGGCGATCCGTCGCAATCCGCCAGCGCGTTGCGATAGCGGCCCTTGTCATAGCCGGTGATCGAGGTGACCGAGAGCGTGTCGCCCACATCGTATCTGACCGTCAGCGATCCGCCGACGCTGTCGGTGAACAGACGTCCGTTGGTATCGGCCGACACCTCGTCCCGGCCCAGCGGCTTGCCGCCGTTCTACGCCGGGTCGAAGCGCGAATAGCCCAAGGCATCGCGCCCGCCGGCAAGCTGCCCGAAGCCATAGGCTGCGGCGCCGATCGGATTGTCCTTGGCGGCATAGACCTTGAACGTCACGTCCAGATCCGTGACCGGGCGCCAGCGCAGCGTCGCACGACCGGCGAAATTGTTGATCGTACCGATGTCGCGGCGTTGCGCGGCATGGTAGAGCCAGCCGTCGCCCTTGGCATAGGTGCCCACGACCCGCAGGCCGAGCTGATCCGGCACCAGCGTGGCCTCGATCGCGCCCTCGGCCGTGCGTGTGTCGTAATTCCCGTAACCGAGCGTCAGGAAGCCGGTCGGCGCTTCGCCCAATGTCGGACGGCGGGTGATGAAGCTGATCGCGCCGCCGGTGGTGTTGCGCCCGTACAGCGTCCCCTGCGACCTCGACGCGGTCGATGTCGAACAGCTGCTGGCCGTGGCTCGCGCGGAAGCTCTGGTAGACCTCGTCGACGTAGACGCCGATCGGCGATGCGGTCGACGCCGCGAACTTGTTGGCGACCGACACGCCGCGCAGCGAGAAGTTCGGCTGCGTCTTGCCGTAGGGCGTCGTGACCTGAAGGCTGGGGATCACGCTGGCGAGATTGCTGACGTCGGAGATACCGCGCGATTTCAGCGCCTCGCCACCGATGGCGGACACCGCGATCGGCACGTTCTGGACGTTCTGCGCGCGCTCCTGGGCGGTGACGATGTGTTCGACAGCCTCGACGCCCAAGGTGTCCTGCGGCATCTGGATAGCGACGCGCTGGCGCTGACCGAAGCGGAGGCCTCGCGTCTCAACCCCGACCTGCCGCCGGCACTGGTCGCCGCGCGGCGCGATGCGGTCGGCGGATGGCCCGCCGGATCGCGGATGTCGTCGCACGACGGCGCGCCCGAGCGGCGCATCGTCGAGGCGCTCGATGCGGGCGACGTCGCACTGCTGATGCGCTTCGCGGTCGCCGCGAGCATCGATTCGCAGGACCTCGGCGCGCTTGCCAAAACCGGGCGCGATCGGCTGGCGGCACTGGCGGGAGAGGGCGGGTTCGTGACGTACTCCGCGGGCGGCTATCGTCTCCTGCCGCCATTATGCTCGGCGCTGTCCGCCCTGCTCGACGATGAGAGCCGATCGCGCCTGCATCGCGAGGCCGCCGCTGGTGCCAAGGCACGAGGCGACTTCGCCGCGGCGATCCGTCATCTGATCCGGTCAGTCGATGAAGCTGTTGCCGCGGCCCTGCTGCGCGATGCCGCGCTGCCGATGATCCGTTGCGGCCATGGCGGGGACGTCCGCAAATGGGTTGCGCTCCTTCCGACCGGGACGCTCGACGCCGAGGCCGGCAGGTGGCTCGACCGGTTCGACCACGGACCGCACACCGGCGCGGACACCGGCGGCAGTGTCTGCGTCCCGGAGGGCACGGCGGACACCGGATTCGCCACGGCGATGGCGCGGCTGGACGATGCCGACGCCGCGATGGCGGCGGGAGACTGGTCATGCGCGCATGCGCTGGTCGCGCCGCTGCGGGCGAGCGCCGGGGATGCGATGACGATCGGCCGCGCCGCGATCGTGACGGCGACCTGCTACCGCAGCCAGGGGCAGCCGACCGAAGCCGAGCGCGCGCTCGCCGCCGTGCACCGGCAACTGACCGCCGACGCGACCGGGCGCACCGGCCCCGACGCATGGAGCGAAGTCGTCGCCTTCCTGGCCGGGGCGTTGTACGAGCGCGGGGACCTGTCGGCCGCCAACGCCGTGCTCGACGACATTCCGGTCTCCGCCGCCACCAGCCAGCGCGAGGCCGCGACGATCGCCTCCCAGATCGTGCGGGTGCGGGGTGCCGCGGAGCGTGGCGACATCGGGGCGGCCGCCGGCGCGATCGAGCGGGCGGAGGCGCTGGCCTGCCGTCACGGCTGGCAGCGGTTGCTGGCGCAATGCGTCGTCGATCGCTCCCGCCTGGGCCTGCCGCGGACGACCGCGCCCGACGCCCTGCTCGCGATGACGGACGAAGAGGCCGCGATCGCCGCCCCGGGCAGCATCGCGGCGCGGATCTTTGCGATCCTGGCCGAAATGCGCATCTACGAGGCGATGGACGCGGGCGACCGTCCGCGGCTCAATCTCGTCTGCGACCGGCTCCAACGGCTCGCTACCGCGCGCGGCGACGTCGAACTCGAACTGAAGGCGACATTGTTCTCGATCCTCCCGCAGCTGAGCGGGCGGTGCGACCGGATGGTCGACCTCGCCGCGGTGAAGGCGATCAACCGCAGCGCCAGCAACGGTTTCAGCCGGACGATCACCGACATCCTCACCGTCAACGGCGTCCGCGTCTGTACCGAACTGGGCAGCGCCAGCTTCGTCCCCAGTTCCTTCCTCGCCCTCGTCGCCCAGGTTCGACCCGCGAACGTCGGTGCCTATCCGGCGGTGCATGGCCATACGCCGGGCGACGACCTGTCGTTCCTGACCGCGCGCGAGATCGCCATCCTGTCCGCGCTCGCGTCCGGCATCTCGAACAAGGAAATGGCGCGGATGCTGCACCTGACGCCGGAAACGGTGAAATGGCATCTGAAGAACGTCATGCGAAAGCTCGGTGCGGAATCGCGCATCCAGGCGGTGGCGCATGCCGAAACGCTGGGCTTCGACTTGTCGATGGATGCAGACGAGAAAGACTGAGGCGGGGCGGTTCGAAAGGACCGCGGCCATGGACGGCCTTTCCGACCCGGTCCCGAAGTACGGTGCCGCTGCCGCTGCCGGGACCCTACCGCACCCGCGGCCGCACCGCCTGCCCGAGCAGTTCGATCGAGCGGAGCATTGCGGGCTGGTCGCGCGCGGCCGAACTCATCTGGAACGTCACCCGGTCGATCCCGCCCAGATCGCGGTCCGCCTGCTGCAATTGCGCGCCCACCGTGTCGGGACTGCCGATCAGGAACGCGCCGCGCGGGCCGGTCATCTGGTCGTATTGCGCGCGGGTCGCGGGCGGCCAGCCGCGCTCCGCGCCGACCTTGGTGAACATGTACTGCCAGCCGGGGAAGAAGGCGTCGCGTGCCTCGCCGTCGGTATCCGCGACGAAGCCCAGCGCGTGGACGCCGACCTTCAGCGTTTCCGGCGCGTGCCCTGCCGCCGCACCGGCGCGGCGATACAGGTCGACCAGTGGACGGAAGCGCGCGATCTCCCCGCCGATGATCGCGATCATCAGCGGCAGCCCCAGAGTGCCGGCGCGCACGAAGGATTGCGGCGTCCCGCCGACGCCCAGCCAGACCGGCAGCACCGGCTGGTGCGGGCGCGGATAGATGCCCTGGCCCTGCAAGGGCGCACGGAACCGGCCCGACCAGTCGATGGCGGCGCGTTCGCGGATCGCCAGCAGCAGATCGAGCTTCTCGGCGAACAGCGCGTCGTACTCGTTCAGGTCGAACCCGAACAGCGGATAGGCCTCGATCGACGATCCGCGCCCGACCACCATCTCCGCGCGGCCGCGCGCGATCAGGTCCAGCGTCGCGAATTCCTGGAACACGCGCACCGGGTCGGCGGCGCTCAGCACGGTGACCGCGCTGGTCAGCCGGATCGTGTTCGTCCGCGCTGCCGCGGCGGCGAGAATGACGGCGGGGGCGCTGTCGAGATAGTCGACGCGGTGATGCTCGCCGACACCGAACACGTCGAGGCCAGCGCGGTCCGCCGCGACGATCTCGTCGAGCAGGAACGCCATGCGATCGGCGTCGCCGACCGGCGGCTCCTCGCCGAGTGCCGCGGATGTCGCAGCGAAGCTGTCGATGCCGATTTCCATGATGTCGTCTCCGTTATCGTGTCCGGCCTACCACGTGCGTCCGTCGTGGCCCCAGCGGAAGCGCGCCTCGTCCTGCCCGGTATAATCGGGATCGAGATAGACGTGGCAGCGCGCGATCAGCCCGTCGCGGAACTCGAAGACGTTGCAGAAACGTCCTCCGGCGGTTGTCCCGCCTTCCCAGTCCACGCCGTTCAGCCGACCGCGGGACGTGCCCTCGACAATGACATGGGGATCGCGCGCGACGTAGAGCAGCGTGTCCTTGTCATGCTCGATCGCCTCGAGCTGCCCGGCGAACGTCGACACCATGTCGAGCACCGACTGCGGCCCGTGGCCGATGCCGAATTTCGGGAAGTAGAATTGCAGGTCGGGATGGAACAGTTCCATCAGCCGCGGGTCCTGCGCGTCGCTGCGGCGGAAATATTCCTTTGCGATCTCGACGTTGCGGTTGTCCTGATCGGTCATGTCGGGTCTCCTGAAAATGATCCGGCGCGCAGCGGTGCGGGGAGGGGGCGGGCCGCCATGACGGCATCCCGCCCGCCCGGTTCAGACGGCGAGCGCCGCGATCTGCGCCTCGGCGTCCTTGATGGCCGCGGCGCGCTGGTCCGGCCCGATGGCGATACCTTCGGCCACGATCGCTTCGGCATCCAGGCCGATGAACGCGAACGCGGTCTTCAGGTATGTTTCGGTGTGTTCGAACGACACGGTCGGCGAGTCGCCGGTGTAGACCCCGCCGCGTGCGATCGTCAGGACGATGCGCTTGCCGGGCACCAGGCCGACCGGCCGGCCATCGACGTATTTGAAGGTCTTGCCGGCGACCATGACGCGGTCGATCCACGCCTTGAGCTGGCTGGGGATGCCGAAATTATAGAGTCCGGCGCCGATCACGACGATGTCGGCGGCGATGAACTCTTCGAGGACCGCCGCGCTCTGGTCGATCTCGGCCTGGAGTTCGGGCGTGCGATCGGCCTCGGCGCCCTGCAGCGCGGCGAGATAGCCGCCCGACAGATGCGGGATCGGATCGGCGGCGACGTCGCGATAGACGACGTCAATATCGTCGCGACCATCGGTCAATTGCGCGACGGCCTGGGCCGACAGCTGGCGGCTGACCGAATAGGCGCCGAGGATGCTCGAATCGATGTGGAGGAGTTTCATGGCTTGGATCCTTTCAGTGGTCTGGGGAGGAAAGTCAGGCTACCGCGCGCCGCGGCGGGGTTTCGGGGAGCGGGATGAATTCGACGTCGTCGCCGGGCACGCCCGGGAAGCGGCGTTCGCGCCAGTCGGCGGCGGCCTGGTCGATGCGATCCTGGCGGCTCGACACGAAATTCCAGAAGATGTGGCGCGGCCCGTCGAGCGGTTCGCCGCCCATCAGCATCAGGCGGGTCGGGCCATCGGCGCGCACGACGACCTCGGCGCCCGGGCGGAACACGACCAGCTCGTCCTTGCAGAAGATGCCGATCTGCCCCTCGACGGCAATCCCGCCCTCGACGACATAGACCGCGCGTTCGATATGCCCGCTCTCGATCGCGAAGCGGGTGCCCGGGGCGAGCACGACATCGGCATAGAGCGTCTCGGAGAACAGCCGGGTCGGGGCGGTGCGCCCGCCGAAGCTGCCGGCCAGCAGCTTCATGTCGATGCCGCGGTCGCTCAGGATCGGCACGTCGGCTGCGGCGACGTGGTGAAAGCCGGGATCGGTTTCCTCCAGCGCGCTTGGCAGGCCCAGCCAGGCCTGGAAGCCGAACATCGTCTCCTCGCGACCGCGGCTGGCGGGGCCGCTGCGCTCCGAATGAACGATGCCGCGGCCGGCGGTCATCAGATTGACCTCGCCCGGGCGGATCGTCTGGACATAGCCCGCGCTGTCGCGGTGGTCGCTCTCGCCCTCGATCAGATAGGTGAGCGTGCTCAGCCCGATATGCGGATGCGGGCGGGTGTCGGCGCCCTGGCCGGGGCCGAGCACGACGGGGCCGAAGCTGTCGAGGAACACGAACGGGCCGACCATGCGGCGCTTGGCCGACGGCAGCGCGCGGCGTACCGAGAAGTCGCCCAGGTCGCGGGTCGCGGGCAGGATCATCTGCTGGACCGGACCGGCGTGGGATGAAAGCGTCATCGTGGCGTCTCCTCGAACCATGCTCGTCGTGTCGGCAGCGCTTGCGGAAAGGGGGGATGTCCCGAAGCGCCGCCTTGCGCCTCAGATACGGATCGCGAGGTTTCGCGAAAACCGGGCAAGTTTAGATCGCTATGTTCGATAAAGTCGGTATGCCCGCCTGGGCGAGCGGGCCCTGTGCCCGTCAGGAATGGAGGCAGGATGAGCTCGGAACCCGGCACCCCGACCCTCGACCAGTTGCGCGTGCTCGTCACGGTGGTCGAGGTCGGCAGCTTCGCGGGCGCCGCGCGCAAGCTGAACCGCGCGACCTCGGTCATCAGCTACACGATCGCCAATCTGGAAGCGCAGCTCGGCATCCGGCTGTTCGACCGCGAATCGACGCGCAAGCCGCAACTGACCGACGCCGGCCGCATGGTGCTGGGCGAGGCGCGGCTGGTCGCGAACGGGATCGACGGGCTGCGCGCGAAGACGAAGGGGCTGTTGCAGGGGCTCGAGTCCGAACTGCACGTCGTGCTCGACACGTTCCTGCCCGAGGATCGGGTGGTGGATGCGCTGACCGCGTTCTTCGACGCCTATCCGACCGTGTCGCTGCACCTGTCGGTCGAGACGCTGGGCGCGGTGACGCAGCATATCCTGGACCGGCGCGCGAGCATCGGCGTCAGCGGGCCGCTCGACACGGTGAACGGCATCGAGCGGATCGCGATCGGCGGGGTCCGGCTGATCCCGGTCGCAGCGGCCAGCCACCCGCTGGCGCAGGCCGGGCGCAACCCGCCGGGCGCGGGGCGCGCGCATATCCAGCTGGTGCTGACCGATCGATCGCGCATGACGGAGGGCCGCGACTTCGCGGTGATGAGCAGCCGCACGTGGCGGCTCGCCGACGTCTCGTCCAAGCACATGTTGCTGAAGGCGGGGATCGGCTGGGGCTATATGCCCGAGCCGATGGTGCACGACGACGTCGCGTCGGGACGCCTTGTCCATCTCGACATGCCCGATGCGGCGCCGGGCGATTACGCCATGCATGCGATCCACCGCAGCGACACCCTGCCGGGTCCTGCGGCGGCCTGGCTGATCGAGCGCCTGCGAAACCAGCAGCCATGACGCCGCCAGATCAGCGGACTTTCGCCCGGTGGGGGCAGGGCGTGCCGGCCTGATCGATTACCTCGAGCGTCGCGGCGATCTGCGAAGCCTGCGACGGGCCAAGGCCGCAGACAATGAGGAATACCGGCAACCAGATCATGACCGCCGATCCCCCCGACGCACCAGAAGATGGATCGTCAGCGCGACCATCAGCGTCATGATCGCGGCGGGAATCACGTCTTCAAGCAGGGCCAGCATGCGCGCGTAGAGCGAGGCGGCAGCGGCCAGGCCCGCGACGACATACAGCGCGCGGATCGCGAGATGGACGGGATCGAGGCCGTGGAGGTGGGGCGTCCGACGGGCCGGGGCGCGATGGGTAATGGCGGACATGACGAAACTCCCTTGGCAAGAGGATCAGGCGGCGGCGCGCCCGGAGGGACGGATCATCCGGCGGATCTCGTCGATCGCCTCGCCGACAAATCCGGCAGCGAGCAGCCGATCGGTTTCCTGCGCCCGCAGGCGGTCGCCACGCAGCCGGACCATCACGGCGAAGCGACGCAGCGCCTCCAGCCGCGGATCGGCGAGCCGGTTGGCCGGCTTGAACCCGAACACCCACCGGAGCAGCGTGTCGATCCGCCCCGGCGTCCGCAGGCTCCAGCGTCCGTCCGACCGGGCGAGTTGCAGCACCTGACGCTCCAGCGGCGCGACCAGCGCGACGGCGTCGTGACGCGGGCCCGCTTGGGTAGCGGCAGCGGCGATCGCGGAGCGCGGCAGGTCGAAAGCGAGATCCAGATAAGCCATGGCCAAGTTCCCTGTTCATGACCGCCGGGGCGGTGTTTGCAGGGACCTTCTGGCAGCATCGGAACCATCGTAGCAGCCGAAAAGAATCGACAGAGATGTTCGATTATTTCGAACGATGTCCAGCCGGTCGAGACCATCCGGCGCATCGGGAATGATCGCTTTCACACGACCTTCACGCGGCTCGCCGTGTCCGTGAACAGCTTTTCTCGGCCAGCTTCGGTCAAGGCGTCAGGTTGAAGCGTCCCGCTCTGATCGGCCGTCGCGACGTGCGCGTAACCGATCGCCATCCTTCCCGCTGTCCCATCGAAATTCGCGATTTCGGGAATCCTGAATCGGGAACGGATTTCGGGAAAGCGAAGCCGACCTGCGACCGTCAGCGCGACCGGCGCGGCCGGTTTCCCGATCTACGTTCGTTTGCGGGAAGCCGAGTCCTTGTCACGCTTGCAAGGCTGATTGCAGCAGACCGTGGCAGGGGATATCCGTCATCTCATCCTACGGAGTGGTGATGTGGTAACTGACAGCGTTAACGAAACCCCTCGTCAAAAATGCTTCGGCTGTGGGGGGCTTTTCCCCGAAACATCGGGCGCGACGCATAAGTACATGCTGTCAACCGCAGGTTGCTGGTCTTCCTACGGTGATCTGCTGGCGCGGGAGTATGAAAACCCGGTTCTTTTCGGAGCTGTTCATAGACTTACAGTCGATGCTTATGCGCTACAGCATCCCGGCGACGTTAGTGACCGTCGAGCGACCCAGTCGGTGTGGGTGCATTATGCGGCGCTACATCTAGCCTTCGGGCATAAACGTCCGCTCGCGGATATCCCGCCGATCATGCAGAAGTTGGCGGCGCGTAGTTTTCCCCCGTTGCCGACGATCCCAGTATGCTTTGCGGTCACTCACGCCGACGTGCTCGCCGGGCCAGTTGACAACCATGCCGCTTTGGTGCGCGATTGGGCGCATTGCGCCTATGATGCTTGGCACGCTTTGAATCAGCCGACCAAGGGTATTCTCAATCGAGTAGGGCTCTGATCGCGGTAACCGCACGCTATTCCCACTTCTCGATCGTTTCCGGGAAGCCCGCACCCTCCCGCGACGTGCCAATTGCCGCTTATATCTACAGGTCGGCCACGCATGACCTGCCATTCCCGCGCGATCCGACGAACGGTGCGGGCGGATGGGCCGCCGTCGTTCTCGATCGGCGCTGACGTCGACCAAGCGCCGTGCGCGTCTTCGAGGGCGAGTCCGTGCTGTGCCGCCCGGCTCATCGCGCAACTCTCCAGCATGCCCGCTATCGTCTGGCCGGCATGATTGAACGGTTGTGTCGGCATGAACGTCGACTCGTAGACTTTGCCGGCGGCTACTCGCGCGACAGCGTTCGAAATTATCGTGACAACAGGTCACAGGTAATATGTATTCGACGCAAAAGACGATTAGCTTGACCATGTGACGGTTATGTCGTACCCCTTGTCCATGTCGCCCGTCACGAGGCGATTATTGGGGAGGGGGCCGATGGCCTTTGGGGTTCGTTTTCACGCGCCTTGCGCGGGTCTCGCGCCGGCGACGCCGCGTATAGGTCCGTCGGACGCCGCGAGGTGCGCGGACGGCGAGCGGTCGCGGCACCATGGCATCATCGTCGCGCCTGCCGATCTCGAGACGATCGTTCCCGGTTCCGCCATCAGTCCCAGCCAGAACGCCATGGGCCTCGTCGCCGCCAGGCCGGCCCGCAGGCCGGACGCGCCGGCCTCGCTCATCCACGCGCGACGCCGTCAGGCCGAGGCCGGAGGCAATGTGACCGGCCCGCTGTCACCGACGCGGCGAGCGCGGGCGTCCGGACGGATCGCCTCTGCGGGCATCGCGCCCATCGCGAGTTTCTGAAAACAGCAGCAAAGAGGTCAATCCGATGCGCGACGCCATCAAACTTCTTGTTTCCACCTCGGCGTTGATGCCGTTCGTGGCAGTCCCTGCCTTCTGTCAGGCTTCGTCTGCACCGGAGGAGCCAGCGGCCGCGCAGGCGTCCAGCCCGCCGGCCGATGCGCCGACCGCCGATGGCGAGGCGGTTTCGGATATCGTCGTCTTCGCGCAGCGTCGTGCGGCCGGCGAAAGCGCGCAGAAGGTGCCGATCGCGATCACCGCCGTCGATTCCCGCATCCTCAAAAGCACCAACAGCGTCAGCCTGATCGACGTGGGCGCGCTGGCCCCCAACGTGCAGACCAATACGACGGGCACGTTTCCGGGATTCCCGAACTTTTCCGTCCGCGGAATCGGCCTGTCGTCGTCGATCCGCAGCGTCGATCCCGCCGTCAACATCGTTCAGGACGGGATGGTGCTGGCGTATCAGGCAGGAGCCGTGGTCAGCACCTTCGACCTGGAGTCGGTCGAGATCCTGCGCGGCCCGCAGGGCGTGCTGTTCGGCCGCAACGCAACGGGCGGCGCCTTCGTCCTTCGGACACGGCGCCCCGGCCGCCGGCCTGCCGCGCAATTCGACGTCTCCTACGGCAATTTCGACGCGGTCGATTTCAACGCCAGTGTCGAAGGTCCGCTCGGATCGGATAGCGTGCTCGGCAAGATCGCGGTGCTGTTCAGGCGGAACAGCGGCACGGTTCTCAACACCAACCAGGGCCTCTTCGTGCCCGCGCCCGGCAATCCGACCGGAACCGCGCCGAGCCACCGGGTCGGCCGGATCGGCGACGTCCGCGACATCGTCATCAAGCCGACCTTCTATTTCGACATTTCGGGCGGCACGCGACTGACGCTGTTCACGCAGTATCAGGACTTCGACGACGACGGCACCGTACCGCGCAACTTCGCGACGCCGGCGGGTGGCGTCCCGACGCAGTCCGTGACCCAGTTCGGCTACACGCCCACCACCAGCGGCTACACGACCAACATCGGCGATGTGGGCAACGTCCGCATCAGGGGCGGCCATGTCATCGCCGAACTGGAAAACGACATCGGCGCGGGATTGCTGACGACGATCGGCGCCTTCCGGCGTATCCGCTACGACTCGACCACCAACAACGCCGGCACGCCGTTCGACGGATTGCTCCTGCCGAACAATCGCGAGGGCAACACGGAATACAGCCTCGAGAGCCGCTACAACGTCGCGCTCTCCGAGCGGCTCGATCTTACCGCCGGGCTGTTCTATCTCGCCTACGACACCAAGGTGACCGAGCAGCGCCGGACGATCCCGGCCACCAATCCTCCCGGCTTCGCCTATATCCGTGGCGACTTCGATCAACATGTCGCGTCCTATGCGGGGTTCGCGAACGTCGACTGGACGATCGTACCCGGTCTCAAGATCTCCCTCGGGGGCCGCTTCACGTCCGATCACAAGCGGCTGGAATACACGCCGCTGGTTCCGTGCACCGACGCGACCTTTCAGTCGTGCGTCGTGCCCTCGATCGGCGCGACGCCTGCCACCAGCGTCCTGGCGCCCGCGCGCGCCAAGACCCACTGGAACGATTTCGCGCCCCGGGCCGTGGTCACGTGGCAAGCGGCGGAGCGCGTGTTGCTCTATGCCAGCTTCACGCAAGGGTTTCGCAGCGGCAACTATAATCCACGCACGACGGACCGGACCGGCGTCGGCATCGGGCCGGCCAATCCCGAAAGCGTCGACGCCTATGAACTGGGCGTAAAAAGCGACCTGTTCGACCGCCGCGTGCGACTGAACGTGAGCCTGTTCCAGTCGGAGTATCGCGATATCCAGCAGGTCGTGACGGTTCCGGGGGCGGTGATCGTGCAGTCGCTGGTCAATACCGCCAACTCGCGTATCCGCGGCCTCGAGGGGGAGCTGACGATCAAGCCCGTCCGCGCGCTCGAGTTGAATGCGAACGTCGGATACATCGATGCGAAGTACAAGGAATTCACGGTGCCGATCCTGGGCGTCACCGATCCTTCCACCCTGCGCTTCGTCAAGATCCCGAAGTGGACGGGATATGTCGCCGCCACCTACACGCATGCGCTGCGCGGGCCCGGGGCGTCGGCCGCGCTGCGCGTTTCGTACGAGCATCGATCGCGGTACGCGACGGACTTCCTGAACACGCCAGGCCTCGACCAGGCGGGGTTCGGCCTGACCAACGCCGACCTGACCTTCAACCAGCCGGCCTGGTCCGCGTCGGTGTTCGGCCGGAATCTCTTCGACGTCGTCTATGCGGATACCAAGGCGCGCAACTTCGCCTATATCGCCTATGGCGGCGCGCCGCGCACCTATGGCGTGCGCTTCACCTACAAGCTTTAGCGTATGTCAGGTCGCCGGACGTACGAGAGCCTGACTCATCCCGCAATCCACATCGAGGCATTGTGCGGTGATCGCACTCGCCGCCTCGGACACGAGGAAGCAGGCGGCGGCGGCGACCTCGACGGGCTCGACCAGCCGGCCGAGCGGGGTCGCCCTGGCGCGTTCGGCGATCGAGGCGCTCGAGTGGACCTGCCGGATCAGCGGGGTCAGCGTGGTGCCGGGCGCCACCACATTCACGCGGATGCCGAGATGGGCCCATTCGATCGCCATCTGGTGGCTCAGCGAGATCAGCGCCGCCTTGCTGGGTCCGTAGCCGCCACCGCCGGGATAGGCGGTGCGCCCCGCCAGCGAGGCGATGTTGACGATGGCCGCGGCGTCGCTGCGCGCGAGCACGGGCTGCAGCGCCCGGCACAACAGCAGCGCCCCGTCGACGTTGACCGCGAAGTTGCGCCGCCAGTCCGCCTCGGGCGTATCCACGAGCGCGCCGCCGACGACGATGCCGACGGAGTTGACCAGCCAGTCGATGCCGGGACGCCAGTCGCGGATCGACGCCATCGCGGCTGCGATCGACGCTGCCGACGTAACGTCCGCGCACGCGGCCTGCGCGGTGCCGCCGGCCGCCTCGATCGCATGGCGAACCTCTGCGGCGGTCGCGGCGTCGCGATCCAGGACGACGACCGCGCACTCGTGTGCGGCCAGCATCTCCGCGGTCGCGCGACCGATCCCGCTGCCCGCCCCGGCGACGACCGCCGTGCGCCCTGCGAAGGCATTCGTCGCGAAGATCGCCCGTCCGTCCGGTCGCTGCGTCATGATGTTTCCTCCCCCGATCGTCTGGCTTCGAGAAAAGCCATGGACACTGCATTCGTCAAGCATGTCCGTGTACGGACGTTTGAGACGGTGATGGCGGCGAACGCCGTGCGCTCGGCGATGCCTGGCATTCGGAGCAACCGAAATGGATAGCGCAGCGGCTCGGCCGGTATCATCGGCGACGCTCGAAGGCAGGGTGGCGGTGGTCACGGGTGCTGCCGGCGGTATCGGCAGCGCGATCGTGTCGCGCCTGTCCGCAGCCGGCGCCACCGTGGTTGCTACGGATACCGTCACGCCTGCCTGGTCCGAAAGCGACGGCGTCCGGTTCACGCTTCTCGACGTCGCCGACCCGCCTGGCTGGGCGGCACTGGCGCGGCAGCTTGCAGAGCGGCACGGCGGCGCGGATATCCTCGTCAACAACGCCGGCATCCGCGGGGAAGGTGCCGCCCTGACGGATATCGACATCGACGACTGGAACCGCGTGATCGCGATCAACCAGACCGGACCGATGCTCGGCATCCGCGCGCTGCTGCCCGACATGGTACGGCGGGGCCGCGGCTCGATCGTCAACATCTCCTCGATCTTCGGGTCGGTCGCGGTCGATACGATGGCCGCTTATCATACGACGAAGGGGGCGCTTCGGATGTTCAGTCGGAACGCGGCGGTCATGCTCGGAAAGCAGGGCGTACGGGTCAATTGCATCCTGCCGGGACTGATCGACACACCGGCGACGACGATCCACTCCACCGCGGTGCGCGGCGAGCGGATCGCGCGGACGGCGCTCGGCCGGAGCGGGCAGCCGCACGAGATCGCGTCGGTGGTGGCGTTCCTGGCGGGCGACGACGCATCCTACATCACCGGCGCCGAACTGTTCGTCGATGGCGGATACACCGCGCGATGAGCGGCGCCGGCCAGACGATCCCGCAGGACCGGATCGATACCCGCACGGCATGGCTGATGGTGGGGATCCTCTGCGTCGGTCAGATGCTCAACTATTTCGATCGGTCGGTGGTCGGGATCGCGGCTAGCGCCATCATGCGCGACCTTCACCTCTCGCTTGCCGAGTACGGGCTTCTCGCCAGTGCGTTCTTCAGCCTGTACGGCATTTCCGGTGTGATCGTCGGGCTGACGCTGTCGGGCCGGGTGCGTCCGCGGATCCTGCTGGCGGCGATGGTGGCGGTCTGGGCCGTGACGCAGATCCCGATCGTCCTCGCGCCGTCCCTCGGCGTGTTGATGGCGTGCCGCGCGGCTTTGGGCGCGGCGGAGAGTGCCAGTATCTCGACATCCGTGGCGGCGGCGCATGAATGGTTCGCGCCGCATCGCCGCGCGGTGCCGACGGCGCTGGTGATGGTCGGGCCGTTGCTCGGGTCGATCGTCGCGCCGCCCATTCTGGCGGGGGTCATGACCACCTATGGCTGGCGCGCCGGCTTCGTCCTGTGTGCGATCCTGAGCGCGCTGGTCGCGGCGCTGCTGATCCTGGTCGGACGCGACGGTCCGGACGCCGCGGTCGGCCCGGCGCGTCCCGCCGCCGCCGTACCGCGTAAAGCGGGGATCGACTGGCGGCTCCTTCGCGATCCGGTCGTGCTGGCGATCATCACGACCGGCTTGTGCGCCTATTGGATCACCGCGTTCGCCGTCGCCTGGCTGTTCCCGATGATCCAGGTCGGCATCGGGCTCACCGCGGTCGATGCCGCCTGGATCGTTTCGGGGATCTTCGGCCTGAGCGCGGTGACGATGCTGGCCTCGGGATCGCTCAACGGCACTTTGTTGAAGCGCGGCCTTCCGTCGCGCCGCGCCGTGGTGTTCCCGATGGTCGGCGCGCTGGTCGTGGGCAGCGGCTGCATCGCTGCGATGGGGCTGGTCGGTGGCGACGGGATCAGGCTGGGCCTGCTCGCCGTCGCGATCGCGCTGGTGATGTCGGTCAGCGGGGCGGTTCCCCTGCTGGTGAGCGAGATCGCCCCGCTGGAGCAGCGTAATGCGATGCTGGTCGTGATCCTGTCGCTGACGAGCATGGCCGGGTTCGCGGCACCCTATGTTACCGGCTTGCTCGTGCGGTCCGGCGGCGGACTGGGCAGCTATCTTCCCGGACTGTACCTTTGCGCCGGGATCAGCCTGGCGGGGGCGCTGGTGGCATTCGCGATGTTGCATCCTGCCGCAGCCATCGCCCGGCGGAATGCGCGCTTGATCATGCAGGCGGGAGAGACGCAGTGATGTCCGACGATGATCGTGACGTGATCGACCGGTGCGAACGCGCCGCGGTCCTGGCGTCCGTCCATATGGACGCCAACGCTGCGGACGATCTGGTGGCGCTGTTCACCGAGGATCTGGAGTTCGTCCGGCCCTCGACCTATCCGGACGTCGCGATCCGCGGACGCGCGGACCTGCATGCGACGATCGCCGAGCGCGATCCACGGATGGTGAGCCGTCACGTCGCGACCAATGCTGCCGGTCGGCGGATCGCGCAGGACCGGGTCGAGGTGCGATCCTATTTCACGCACTTTCGCGGCTGGCGGGATGTGGGGTCGGACGAGGCGATTCCGATCGTCGATACGCTTCGATCGATGGGCGAATATGTCGATCTGTTCGTGCCCGTGGGCGACGAGTGGCTGATCCGCCGGCGCGTGGCGCGTTTCCTGTTCGGCGGGTTGTGAGCGTGCGGGCTGTCGATCCCGCGACCGCGCCGGACGTGAGCGGCCGTTGCTACATCGTGACGGGTGCGCGCGGCGGCCTGGGCACCGCCATGGTCTCGGGCTTGCTCGCAGCCGGTGCGTCGGTGGTCGCCGGCGACCTGGGTCCGCCCGAGGACGCCGGGACGGTTCCCGGCGAAGCGACCGCGCGGGGCCGGCTCCACCGCTGCGAGCTCGACGTGTGCGACGACGCGCATGCCGATGCCGCGGTCGTGGCCGCTCTCGACCGGTTCGGACGCCTCGACGGCATCGTGAACAACGCCGGTATCGGACAGGATCGGGTCAGCCAGCAGTATCTCGGCACGCCGCCGCCGTTCTGGACGGTGCCGCCGGACCTGTGGCGCCGGATGATGGCGGTCAACGCGACCGGGCCGTTCCTGCTCGCGCGTGCCGCCGCGCCCGTGCTGATCGGGCAGGGATGGGGGCGCATCGTCAATATCACGACCAGTCTGGGCACGATGCTGCGGCGAGGCATGGCGCCCTATGCCGGTTCCAAGGCCGCGACGGAGGCGCATAGCGTCACGATGGCGCAGGACCTCGCGGGCACCGGCGTCACCGTCAACGTGCTGGTGCCCGGCGGACCGGTCGATACGCCGATGGTCCCGTCGTTCGGCCTCGACCGGACGGCGTTGCTGCGATCGGACATCATGGTGGCGCCGCTGTTATGGATGCTCTCCGGCCTGTCCGACGGGGTGACGGGCCGGCGGTTCGTCGCGGCACGGTGGGACGATGCGGTGGGATGGCGCGAGGCCGCCGAACGCGCCGGTGCGCCGGCCGCGTGGCCGTTGCCGGACGACGCGCAGGCCATCCTGCCCGCCGGCACCGATATCGCCCGCTGACGAACCCCTGCGGATGCGGGGGGCCAACCGTCTTGTTGACTGTGGCGTCGTTTTACCGTCATTGTAGGCGGAATAATTGGAGAGGCGACGGACCGTGTCGGTCCGGCGCGTGGACCGATGGTCTACGACCTATTGAAAGGATTCCGACCGGTGTCAGGCAATCACAAGTCCGTCCCCCGCAGCATCCTGGTTTTCGGCCCCGAAAGCCGGACCGCCGCGCCGCTGGTGGCCCATGTGCGGCAGCATGCGCCGTCGGTGCGGCTGCGCCTGTCGACCAGCAATCCTGCCAAGGTCGCACGCCTCCGTGAGAAGTTCCCGGACGCCGAGGTCGTGGTCGCGCGCTTCGACGATCTCGACTCGCTGCGGGCAGCGGCGAAGGACATCGAGGGGGCGTTCATCATGACCCCCGATCCCACCGACGAAGCCGCCGCGATGGGCAACGTCATCACCGCCTTTCAGGAGGCCGGCAGCGCGACGCACATCATCCGGCTGCTGGCGCTGCAACCCGAAGCCAACAATCACCGCCTGCCACCGGGCCTGCGCGACACGTCCTTCATGCCGACCGAGCATCCGATCGCGAAGCGGCTGCTCGACGAGAGCGGGCTGCCGGTCACCTATCTCAACAGCGGCGCGACCTATATGGACAACATCCTGCGCATGGCGCCGGGTCTCCGCGCCGAACGAACCTTGTTCTGGCCGGAGCGGCTGATCCCGTTCGTCGATCCGCGCGACATCGGCGAGGCCGCCGCCCGGCTGCTGCTGTCGGACGACCACCGTCACATCGGGCAGTTCCACACGATGAACAACGGCGTCGATATCCTGCGTTTCAGCGAGGTCGCGCGCATGATGAGCGAGGTCTGGGGCGAACCGATCAAGCACGACAGCAGCAAGGAAAGCTTCTTCAAATGGTACGCCGAGCGCGGGCAGCGATATCTCGATCTGCTCTGGGAGTTCTTCCTGTACGAGGAGGACAACAACGTCGTGTGGGCGCGCAACGACTTCCTCGCCCGGACGCTCGGGCGTGATCCGATGACCGTCCGGCGATGGCTGGTCGAGCACAAGGACGCCGTCCTGGGAACCGGAACGCCGCGATGATCGCGGCGTCGACTGCGGTGTCGGGGACGGTCGAGCGGACGTCGTTCGTGCCTCGCCCTTGGCCGGGGCATCGCGCGTGAGGGCCAGTCCGGCCGCGACGATCGTTCCACTGGCGATTCCGCCGATCCAGTCGCGGACCGCGTCGGCTGCGATGGCGGTCGCCGCCCTGCGACGGCGGTAGGGTATAGCCGTCCATCGCCTTCCGGGTGGAGCGACGGAGCATCGGCGCAGAGATGTTACGCGCGCGGTGCCTCCGCACGTCCGGCGCCCTCGGGCTGCCGATCGCGATAGGCTTCCAGGGCGGCGCGATGCGCCGGCGGGATCGGCACGCCGACATAGGCCGCGCGGTCGACCATGATCGGCGACACCGTCCCGCGGAAATGGGGTTCGCCGGCGGGCGATGCGCCCTCGACCCTGATGGTGAAGCTGCGCGATCCGATCCGATCGACGAATACCGTCATGTGGAACAGATCGTCGGGCTTGAGCGGGCGCAGGAACTCCAGCGTCAGGCCCTTTGCGGGGGCCAGCAATCCGAGATCGGCGAGCGAGGGAGACGGGCCTTGCAGGACCTCGCGTCCGAACCACGCATAGGCCGCCGCCAGATACTCGGCGAAGCGCGGGGTGTAGACGATCTGCGCGGGATCGCATTCGCCCCAGCGCACGCGACGCTCGACGACGACCGGCGCGCGCGAGATCAGGCGTTCGACGCTGTCGAGTGTCGGGAAGCCGGTCATGCTTCGGTCCGCTGGCGTTCGTTCCCGAGGATCGCCACGATGCGCTCTTTCAGCAGCGGCTTGGAGGGCTTGCCCGACATCGTCATCGGAAATTCGGCGACGACCTCGACCCGTTCGGGATATTTGAACTTCGCCAGGCCGACCGCGTCGAGATGCACGCCGATCGATGCGACGGTGGGGGCGGGGTGCCCACCCTCGACGATCACGAACGCGCACAGGCGTTCGCCATAGACCGGATCGGGCATCCCGACGCAGGCGACGTTGGCGACGGCGGGCAGGCGATCGATCGCCTGCTCGACTTCGCTGCAGTTGATCTTCTCGCCGCCGCGATCGACGACGTCCTTCAGCCGCCCCTCGAACTTGAGGTAGCGCCGGCCCTCGATCACCTGCCAGCTCATCAGGTCGCCGCTGCGATAATAGCCGTCGGGCGTGAAGGCTTCAGCGTTGCGCTCGGGTGCGTCGAAATAGCCGCGAGTCGTGCACGGACCGCGCACGATGAGCTCGCCTATCCCCCCCGGCGCCACGTCGAGGGTCGTGCCCGGCGTGACGATCCGCACCTCGTCATAGGGCGAGGTCGGGCGCCCGACGGTGATCTCGCGTGCCAGCGGGGGATCCTCGACGCGGCAGTGGGTCAGAAGGCCTTCGGTCATGCCGTAGAGGTGGAGCGCCGGGGCGTTCACCCGCTCGCTCAGCGCAGCGGCGCCGTTGGCGGTGGCCAGGCCATAGATGTCGGCGAAGTCGTCCTGCTTGACCATCCCCTCGTCGAGCATCATCCGCAGATACACGGGGGCGATGATCGCCCAGGTCGGCTTGCGATCGAGGACGAGGCGCGCGATCGACGCGGCATCGGGCCGCTCGGCGATGGCTATCTCGCCACCGGCAACCAGCGCGGGCAGCCAGAAGCACAAGGTCGGCGCGTTGTGCATCATCGGATTGCCGGTGAAGGTCACCAGCGTCTCGTCGAAGCCGAAATACGCCAGGATCGAACGCGCCGAATAGAGATATTCGTTGCCGAAGCGCGGGATCACCTTGGGCACGCCGGTGGTGCCGCCCGACAATTGATAGACCACGACCTGGAACGGATCGAGATGGACCTCGGACAGGACGGTGCGTGCGTGGGCGATGTCGGTCCGGGCGATCAGCGCGTCCAGCCGGTGCATGTCGTCCGGGACGGTCGCGTCGTCGTCCGCGACGATCGTGTAGGCCAGGTCGGGCAGGGCCTCGCGCATCGTCGCGGCGAAGGGGACCAGGTCGAAGCTGCCGGCGCGTGCGCTGACGATGTGCGCACGGGCGCGCACCTGCCCGCCGATCTGGACGATTTCGGACGCGCGGTGGGCGGCAAGCGTGCAGACCGGGATCAGCCCGGCCTTCAGGCATGCGAGAAAGCTGACGACCAGTTCCTGCGAATTTATCAGCTGGAAGATCACCGGGTCCAGCGGTCGCAGCCCCAGGTCGAGGAGCCCGGCCGCAGCGCGATCGGTCAGCTCGTCGAGGTCCCGAAACGTCAGCAACCGCGCGCCCTGCGACAGCGCGATCCGATCGGGAAAACGCCGTGCCGCGGCGCGGAAGGCGTCGGCCACCCCTTCGTTCCCCAGCACGCCCTCACCGACGTAGAAGTCGAGCAGGTCGGAGGGCATGTAGACGACGCCGGGAATACGGGTCTGCGGGCCCGTCGCGCCGGGTCCGGCTGCGGCGGGCGACGCCACGGCGTCAGGCCCGGGCATCGACGATACGCAGCGTGTCGCGGCCATGCTCGACCACGTCGCCCTCGAACCCGCCGCACAGCGCGGCGTACCAGATCGCCGGGAAGAACCCCACCGTGCGCCGGTCGAAGACGAGCTCGCCCGCGCGCTCGATCCTGAGGTATCCGACGCTGGTGTCGATCACCGAATGGTCGGGCCGGGTTCGCGCATAGTCCACCAGCCCGGCGAACTCTGGCACGTCCAGCACATAGATCCTGGCCATGTCAGTTCCTCCCTGCGAGTTCGGCGATGCGCGCGCCCTTGGCCTGCCACAATTCGTCGATCGTCTCGATCCGGCCGCCGCGCTCGGCCTCCAGCGCGATGGCGACGTCCAGCGTCAGGGCGGCGTCGGCGGCGTCGCGATCGTCCATCGGCCGCATCTGCCAGGTGATTTCCACCATATAGCCGTTGGGATCGGTGACGTAGATCGACTCGATCACCTCATGCCTGACCTGCATGACCTCCAGCCCCTGCGCCTCGAACCGCGCCTTCCAGTCGAGCAGTTCGGCCATGCTGCCGACGCGCCACGCGGTATGCACCGACCGGTAGAGCCAGTGGTCGAAGGCCAGCGCGTCGGGCGGACGATCGGTCTTCAGATAATAGAAGAAGGCGATCGTGCTGTCCTGCCCGGAATCGAAGAACAGGTGGATGAAATCGGGATGGTCGCCCGGCCCCCAGCCGCGCGCGCTGATCGCGTGGACGAGCGTCAGGCCCATGACGTCGCGATAGAAACGGACCGTCTCGCCCAGTTTCCAGGTCGGGCGTGCGGTGTGATGCACGCCGCCGAGCGAGGGAGTGGGCAGCGCGACGGGCTGGTCCGCGCGGGTGGTGGGTGCAGGTTCCAGAGACATCAGTTTGCTCCTGTTGGAGTGTCGCGCAGCCAGGCGGCGATGACGGCGCCGACCTGGGGGCGGGGGTCCGCGTCGCCGGGTCGAACCGGGCGGCCGTGATGATCCCCCAGAAACCGTGCGCGGGTCTTGGCGGAGGTGCCGATCCCGTCGAACAGCGTGTCGTTGTCGCTGGGAAAGGTGGACTGGTCGCCGCCATATTCGATCATCAGCGTAGGCTGCTCGATCGCCGGCGCACAGGCCTCCATCGACGCGTTGGAGGACAGGCCGGACCACGTCGAAAGCCAGCTTTCGGGCGTGCAGACCCGGCCGAAGGCGATGCTGCCATAGTTGGAGACGAACGGGTCGGCGCCCCAGAGCGACCCCAGCCGTCGCTCCGACGGGTCGAGTGCCAGATCCCAGCAGCGCAGGTCGGCGTCGGTGCGCCATATCGGGAAGATCTTCGTATAGGCCGCGCCCGCCCGGTCGCGCGGATCGCCGCCGTCCTTGGCGCGACGGCGGGCAGCCTGCTTCTGGGCGATCGCGTCGCGGGCGATGGCGTCGATCCGTGCGACGCGGTCGCGCTGCGCGGCGCGGTAGCGGGTGACGAATTCGGGGGCGTAGCTCGCGCCGTCGTCGGTGAAGCCATTGGCCGCCATGAAGGGATCGAGCGCGGGATCGACCGAGAAGGCATCGCCCTCGTCGGTGACCGACGGATCGATCCCGGACATCAGCAGGCGACCCTGGCCGAGATGCGCCGACACGAAGATGATGGCATCGGGCGCGATCAGCTCGGCGGTATCGAGTTTGGTCGGGCGCCCCCCGGGGGTGCGCGCGATCCGCCGCCCGGGCGCCAGCAGCGCCTGCTGGTTGTACAGCGCCCACAGCGGCCCGCCACCCGAATTGCCGAGCGCGATCCGGCGCGTATAGCCGCGTTCGCGCAGGAACGACATCGCCGCGGCCAGATCGTGCACCGCGATCTCGTGTTCCAGGCGGATGTCGTTGCCGATCAGCCGCGGCGCGACCGAAAAGAACGCGGTGCCCTCGCGCAGCAATTCGGCGGCGAGATAATGCGGCACCATATACTCGCGCGGATGCATGAAGATCGCGACGCTGGTCTCGTCGCCCCGCGCCAGCAGATAGCCCGTCACGATCTGTCCGTCGGGGGTCCGCAGCGGGTGGACGGTCAGTTGGGTGCCCTCGGGCACGCGCGACGGATCCCAATAGGCGCCACGCAGGCCCGCGGTGGCGGTTTGCCGGAGCGCGGTCATGCTCAGGCGACCTGCGCCTGCGGCGCGCCGTAGCGACCCGACAGCAGTGCGCCCGCATCCGCCGCGACCGGCTCGACGCCCAAAGTGCGCAGCATGCTGTACGCGGTGCAGACCGCCGCCGACACCACCGGCACCCCGGCCTGCGCCTCGACCGCGGGAATGGCGGCGAGCGACGGCATCTGCACGCAGGCCGACACGACCAGTGCATCGACGTTGTTGAGGGTCAGCCGGCTGGCGATATCGATCAGCGCCAGCGGATCGCGGCGACCGACCGCCAGATTGTCCTCGATCTCCAGCGCGATACGGTCCTGAACCTCGAACCCCTCGGCCTCGACGTAATCGACGACCAGCTGGGTCAGCGGCTTCATGTACGGCGTGATGACGGCGACCTTGCGCGCGCCGATCGTGTGCAGCCCGTCGATCAGTGCGCCGGCGCTCGTGACGACCGGCGCCGCGCCGCCGTTCTCGACCGTCCGCTCGTGCAGCCGCTTCTGCGACACGCGGTGATAGCCATGGCCCATGCTCATGATCGCGACGAGGCAGGCATAGCCGATCACGTCCATGCGGCCATCGGACAATTCGATCGCGCAGCGATCGGAGTCGCCGTCCATCGCGGCGAGCTCCTCGCGGGTCACCTTCTTCATCCGCATCCGGCTGGAATGGAAGGTGTAGCCCTGGCCGGTCAGTGCGCCGTTGCTGCGCAGGATCGCGGGGATCTCGGTTTCCATGGTCGTGTTCGAACTCGGCACGATTTGCCCGATCCGATAGCTGCCGCGTTCCATGACCCCTCCACCGACTTATTAGTCTATAAACCGACTAATACGTCGTTTAGTGGGATGTTTCAATAGGTGGTTTTGGACGTGGAGGTCGAGGTTTCGGTCGATCTTTGATGCGAAGCGACGAATTATCGACGTCCGAGTGTCATTATCGTGTCGTAAGGAGCCGGGATGGCTCGCACGCTCGTCGTGCGTGCCGGCGCGACAGAAGCGCGGAAGCGCCGGCAGACGGACGCGCGACTTCGCGTCACCCGACGGCTCCGGGTTGACCGATCGCCGACGGTCGTCGATCTGGGATCCGTGGCGAAGTCGGACATATCGGAGCGATGATGGAACCTCGAACAAAAGCTGGAGGCGATGCGGCTGCCGGCGGGCCGGATGCTTCGCGGGATGCTTCGGCCGTCGATACCGTTTCAGTCGCGGACGGCCGTACGGTGCGGCAGCGCAAGCCGCTGATCCGGCGCGCGGTGCTCGATACCGCGGCATCGCTGTTTGCCGAACGCGGCTTCGCGGGCACCAATCTCAAGGACATCGCCGACGCGCTGGGGATGAGCCGGCCAGGCCTCTACTATCATTTTCCGAGCAAGGAGAAGCTGCTCGAGGCGATCATCGAGGAAGTGACGGTCTCGGGCGTCCGCCAGTTCAATGAAATGGCCGATCTCGAAACCGTCGATCCTGAAGAGGCGCTGCGGCTCGGCGTGTTGCGCACCACGGAATGGGTGCTCGACCAGCACACGCTGTTCCGGGTGCTCGACCGGTCCGAGGCGGAGATGACCGACGAGCTTCGCAGCGTCAGCGATGCCTCGAAGAAGGCGATGCTCGACCATTTCACGCAGATCATCGAACACGGCATCGCGGTCGGCAAGTTTCGTCCGGTCGATCCGCATGTCGCCGCGCTGACCATCTTTGGGATGCGCAACTGGACCGCGTGGTGGTTCAAGCCGGGCGGCCGGCTGTCGCCGAAAGAGATCGCCGAAACGATCGCCGACATGGCGGTTCGCTCGCTCCTGCGGCCCGATGCCCACCGTTCGCGCAGCGATCGCGTTGGCGATGTCCTGCGCATCCTTCAGGAAGACGTTGCGCATCTTTCCCATCTTTTGAAGGACTGAAGGAGGCGGGCGGGTGCCGGGATTCCTCGGCGCGCCCGTCCTGCCATATCCCTCGCTCGTTTTTCAGATCATTCGGGAGACGATCCGCTCGGCGAGCATCATCGTCGGGAACGCCGTGGCGACCGACGGGACGTCGGGCCAGATCGACGCATCGATAACGCGCAGCCCGTCGATGCCGCGGACCCGGCCTTCGGTATCGACGACCGCGGTCGCATCGCGCGGGCCACCCATCGGGACCGTGGACGTCGGATGCTGATAGCTGGTCAGGCCTGCGTTCAGTGCGGCGTCGATCGCGGCACGGTCTGCCGCCGCCGGTCCGGGCACCAGCTCGCCGCCGATCATGTCGGCGAACGGCGCGTGGCGTGCGATGTCGCGGATCATCTCGACGCCGTCGATCAGGCGTTCGCGGTCGCCGGCGTCGGTCAGGAATCCGAGGTCGATCACCGGAGCCGCCATGGGATCGCGGCTGGCGATCGTCAGCGATCCGACCGACTGCGGCCGCACCAGCGCGGCGAACAGCAGGAACATCGCGCCGTCCGGCGAATCGCTGCTATCGGGCAGTGTCGCGGTGCTGATGTTCAGATCGGCCTCGTCGGTGGCGGCATGCGCGGAGCGGCCCCACAGCATCGCGCCGATCGGAGGATAGGGCAGGCCGACCGCCTCCCTGCGGATCGACCAGACGGTCGGGAACAGCGGGTGATCCTGCAGCCGGCGACCGACAGGCAGGTCGGCGACAAGCGGAATTTCCAGCCCGAGCAGCGTGTCCGCCGGTCCGATACCCGATCGCATCAGGATCGCCGGGCTGGCATAGGTGCCGCCGGACAGCACGACCTCGCCGGCCGTGATTTCCTCGCCATTCGCCAGGCGCACGCCGGTGGCCCGGCGACCCTCGACCAGCACCCGATCGACCAGCGTCCTGTCCCGGATCGTCAGGTTCGGCCGCGCGCGGACCGCATCGTCGAGCAACGTCATCCCGGTGTTCAGCCGCACGCCCATCCGCGTATTCATGACATAGGGACCGACGCCCAGCGGATCGCCCGACGTGAAGCCGGCGGTGCGCGGATGGCCGGCGGCCAGCGCGGAGGCGAAGAAGGCGCGATGCTGGTCGGACACTTCCTCGTCGCCCAGCTGGTGGATCGGGAACGGCCCGTCCGTCCCGTCGCCGTCACGGCCCGAGGTGCGCTCCAGCGAATGATAATGGGACTGCGCCGTCTGCCAGTCGAACGCGGCAAGATCGTGGTCGCGCGCCCAGCGGGCGTGGTCGAACTTCGGCGCGCGCATCGTGACCGCGCCGTTGACCGCCGACGAGCCGCCCAGGACCTTGCCGCGGGTCAGCGCGATGCTTCGGCCGAGGACGCCCGGCTGGCTGGCGAAGCCCCAGTCATGCTCGGGATCGCCGCCGACCAGATCCTGACGCCGGACGACGTCGGGATAGCCGCCCGGCGCATAGGCCGTGCCCGCCTCGATCAGCAGCACGCGCCGCATCGGGTCCGCGCTCAGCCGGTTGGCGACGACCGCGCCCGCCGAACCGCCGCCCACGACGATGACGTCGTATCCGGGCTCGCGTGCGGGAAGAGTAGGCTTCGTAATGGAATCCGGCATGATGTCCGTCCTTTCGTCGCGGTCAGGGCAGCGACGGTCTGCGCGGCCTGACTCTCCTGTGTCGCAGCACCGGTGCTGCATCGACGGCCAGTCTGCGCCGCACGTCCATTCGATCAAATACACCTTCGATCGATCGCATCGTTCGATGAAATCGGCATCGTCGCAATCGACCCGCTGCGCGGATCCTTGCAAAAAGACGCTTGGCGATTCGAAAAGTATGTCGTAGTGGCGATGACACACAGTCGGAATGAAGCCATGCCAACCAGCAGCCGTTTTGTCGTCGCCGTCCACGTCCTGACCGCGCTTGCCGTGAACGACGACAAACCGCTCCGGTCGGAAGATCTCGCTTATTCCGCCAACACCGGGGCGGTGGTGATCCGCAGCCTGCTGTCGCGGCTGGGGGCGGCGGGGCTGACCACGTCGCAGATGGGGGTCGGCGGCGGGGCGCTGCTGGCGACGCCGGCGGCGCGGATCCGTCTGGTCGACGTCTACCGGGCGGTCGAGGATACCGAGCTGTTCTCGGTCCATCGGACGCCGCCCTGTGCGAACTGCGCCGTCGGGGGCAATATCCTGGAGGCGCTGGGCCCGATCCTCGACCGGGCCAGGCAGGCCATGGAAGACGAGCTCGCCCGCGTCACCATCGACGATGTGGCGCGGGATGTCGCGCGCGTCGGCAAGTTCACGATACCGCTCAATGTCTAGGGCGGGTGGCGTTTTCAGCGGCTGAAAGTGTCGTCACGACGACGACACACCAGCAGTTGTTCGTAATCGGTCACCGTTGCCGGGGCATCGACGACCATCTTCCCATCCCCGCTCATCACGCAAGGAGTATGCATCATGACTATCGGTATCATCGGTTCGGGCGCGCTCGGTTCGAACGTCGCACGGGCGCTGGCGCAGAAGGGCCAGTCCGCGATCATCGCCAACAAGCGCGGCCCGGAGTCGCTCGGCGATCTGGTCGCCGACCTGGGCAGCACGATCACGGCCGGCACCGTCGCCGAGGCCGCTGCCGCCGACATCGTCGTGCTGGCGATGCCGTGGGTCGCGCTGGAAGAGGTGTTGTCGGGCCTGCCGGCGTGGAACGGTCGCATCGTGATCGACGGCACCAACCCCGTGCTGTTCCTCGATCCCAACTCTCCCGACGCCAAGGACCCGACGAACCCGCTGGCCGCCTATGGCATCAAGGCCGTCGATATCGGCGACCGCCATTCCAGCGCGATCGTCGCCGACCTCGTCCCCGGTGCGCGTGTCGTGAAGGCGTTCAACCACCTCGACGTCAACGTCCTGCCGCATCCCGAAGCCGCTGGTGGCCAGCGCGTGCTGTTCTATTCGGGGGACGATGCCGACGCGAAGGCGCAGGTCCGCGCTGTGCTCGAGACCACCGGTTTCCTCCCCGTCGATCTCGGCCCGCTCGACATCGGCGGTCCGCTGGCCTCGCTGCCGTTCGGCCCGCTAGCCACCCACAACTTCGTGCGTATCTGATCGCGCGTCCTCTGCTTCGAAGGAATGTCATCATGACCACGACCCCGACCGCCGCCGAACTGGTGCGCAAAAGCCTCGACACCTTCCTGGCCAAGGACATGAAGGCCTGGACCGACCTGTGCGCCGACGACGTCGTCGCCGAGTTCCCTTTCGCTCCCGAAGGGTCGCCGGCGCGGATCGAGGGCAAGGCCGCGCTGTACGAGTATCTCCGCGGCTATCCCGACGCGATCGATGTGAAGTCGCTGCCGACCCTCAAGGTCTATTCGACCGATGACCCGGCGGTCGCGATCGCGGAATGGAGCGCATCGGGCACCGTCCTGTCGAACGGCAACCCGTACGAGATGCGGTACGCGACGTTCGTGACGGTCCGCGACGGGCTGATCGCGACCTATCGCGAATACTGGAACCCGCAGGCATTCATGACCGCGATGAGCGGCGCGCGCTTCGACGGCTGACCGGACGGTGGCTGCACCCGGCTCCATGAAGCCGGGTGCAGCGGCCGGCGGATCCGCCTCAGGCCCTTGTATTCCGGCCGGGGTAGAGGCACCCGACACGGATGCACACCGACGCGGATGTGGAGACGATGTTGCTGGGCCCGGTCCTGGCCGATCGTGCTTGCGGCGACTGCACGGTGTGCTGCACCATGCTGACGGTCGATGCGCCCGACTTCAGAAAGCCTGCGGGCACGCCGTGCGCCAATCTCTTCTCGGGGGGGTGCCGCATTCATGCCGTGCGTCCGGGCATCTGCCGGACGTGGTTCTGCGGATGGCGACGGATCGCGGCCATGCCGAATGCGGCCCGGCCCGATCGATCCGGCCTTCTGGTGTCGCTCAATTTCGTCCGCGCGCCGCAGAACTGCTTCGAAGGCGTCTCGATCAACGTTCGCGTGTTTGCCGGCGGCGAAGCGATCGACGAGGGCATGACTGCTGCAATCCTCGACAGCGTGTGCGACCGCCTGGTTCCGGTGTGGTTCAGCGATGGATCGCGGAAAATGCTGTTGCATCCCGAAGACGACGTGGCCCGCTTGGTCCTATCGGGAGAGCCCGCACCCGCGCACCTGCAGGACGAGGTGGACGCATGGCGTGGGCTCTATGACGTGTTCCTCTCGAAGACTTAAGGCCCTCCGGCACGATTGTGTCGCGCGCCGATCGGTTTCGCGGCAAGGCTGCCCGGTCACGGGTTCGCGGCAGCAGGCGACCTAATGGCCTCTCGGCCGTTGTACGGATCAGAGGAGAGCCTGCCGATGTCCCGTCCCAGTCCTGTCACCGGTGCAATCGTCGGGCGCGGTGGGATCGTGGCGCCCGAACACCGCGATGATGCTCGCGGGACGGATCCGGCGCGACGATCGGATCAAGGGCGATGAGCCGCGTCACCGTCTGGCACGACGGCAGCTGCCCGCTCTGCCAGCGGGAGATCGCGATGATGCGGCGGCTGGATCGGCGCGGCCGGATCGATTTCGTCGATGCGACCGGCCCGGCGGTGTGTCCGGCCGAACGGGCCGAACTCCTGGCACGATTTCACGCGATGGAGGACGGGCGCATGCTGTCCGGCGCTGCGGCGTTTGCCGCGATGTGGCGCGCGATTCCGCTGCTGCGACCGATCGGGCTGCTCGCGCGGCATCCTACGGTCCTCGCCATGCTCGACAAAGCGTATCTGCGCTTCCTCATGATCCGTCCCCGTCTGCAACGGTGGCTCGCTGCGCGCGGGATGCGGCCATGAGGCCGCGGCCCGATACGCCCGCCCCGGGACAGGAGAGCGTCTGGGACTATCCGCGTCCCGCGATCGCCGAGCCGAGCCGTCGGCACGTCCGGATCGTCCATGCGGGCGTCGTCGTCGCCGATACCGATGCGGCGGTGCGCACGCTCGAGACCAGCCATCCGCCGAGCTGGTACATCCCGCCGGATGCGATCGTCCCCGGTCTGCTGCGTCCGTCGACACGCCGCTCGTTCTGCGAATGGAAGGGCGAGGCGCGCTACTGGCATGTGGACATCGGCGGACGGATCCTCCGCGACGTCGGATGGAGCTATCCCGACCCCACGCCGGCGTTCGCGATCCTGCGCGATCACGTCGCCTTCTATGCCGGGCCGTTCGATGCGTGCGCGATCGATGGCGAGCGCGTGCGGCCGCAGCCGGGCGGCTTCTACGGTGGCTGGATCACGGCCGATCTCGCCGGGCCGTTCAAGGGCATACCGGGCAGCATGGGGTGGTGACCGCGCCCGGGCCGCCGACCGGCGCTAGCCCCCGGGGCGTCCGCGCGATGAGCGACCGGTTGACATTCGCGGGCTGCCCTAAGCCCTGTGCCAGCTCCAGCGGGCCTTGCGCGCGGGCGACAATCCGGTGATCGGCTTCGCGATCCGGCTGCATCGCTTGCGTCCGGGTTACAGTCGTGACCTCGGTTCGCGATGACAGGCGACCGCATGCCTTTCATCGTACCGGAAGCAAGGAATGCCGAGTGAAGCAGATACCGTCCCGACTGCGCCGGCTGGACGACGCGCTGGCCGACCTGCCGCTCGACGAGCCGATGCTCCTGACCGAGCTGGACGGCTTCCTTCACGGCGTTCTTCTCTGCCCCGATCCGATCATGCCGGAGGAGTGGCTCCGGAACGTCTGGGGATCCGACGAGGGTGGCCTTCCCCCATTCGACGATCCGGCGGATGTTCGATGGTTCGCCGATGCGGTGATGGCACGGTACGCCGAGATCGTCCGCGACCTGGCGCGCGGCAAGCCGCGGCCGATCTTCGACGTCGACGAGCGTAACGGCGACGTGCTTTGGGAGCCGTGGATCGATGGCTTCGCCGAAGCGACGGACCTTCGCCCGGAGAGCTGGGACCTGCTGGCCGGCGCCGAGGACGGGGCGGCCGCCGCCGCCTGGTCGGGACTGGCGACGCTGATCGCCGTGGCTCGCGACGAGAGCGACCTCGACAGCGTGCAGATCAACGCGCTCGAGGATCGGGCACCCTCCGACATCGTCGACCACGTTCTGCGCCTGCATGACGCGCGCCTGCGCGACCGCCCGCCCGCCACGTCCGACAGCGTGCGGACACCCAAGATCGGCAGGAACGAACCGTGTCGATGCGGATCCGGCAAGAAGTCCAAGCGCTGTTGCGGATGATGCCGACCGAGATTGTACAAGCCGCCCGCACAGGGCATGAACGCAGTCGTATTCATCGGGAACCATAACGATATGAACCGCTTGCTTGCTGCCTTCGGCGGCCTCGCCATACTCGCGGCCTCGGGGGGCGTCGCGCAGTCCGTCGCACCGTCCAAGGACATCGATGCCGCTGTCGCTGCGCCGATGCGGACCCCTGCGAGCCGGTCGCGCGATCGCTATCGCCACCCCGCGGAGACACTGGCGTTCTTCGGCGTGAAGCCGGCGCAGACCGTCGTCGAGTTCCTGCCTGCCGGACGCTGGTATGCCGACATCCTGGCACCGCTGGTGCGGGGCCACGGGCACTATGTCGCGTTGGTCCCGACGACGCAGGCCGAACGCACGCGCACGGGATTTGCCGAGCAGGCCGCGGCCTATGGCCAGACGCAGGTCGCGACGATCGATTTCAGGACGGGGACATCGTCGATACCCGCCGGTAGCGCCGACATCGTGTTGACGTTCCGCAACGTCCACAACCTGCTGATGCAGGACGACCCCGCGGTGGCCGGGCGTGTGTTCAAGGCGTTCCATGCAGCGCTCAAGCCGGGCGGAATCCTGGGCGTGGTCGATCATCGCCTGCCCGAGGAGATGGACACCGCGCGCGAACGGACGAGCGGGTACATCAAGCGATCGACCGTGATCCGGCTGGCGCGGGATGCGGGCTTCAAGCTGGCCGGGGAGTCCGCGATCAATGCCAACCCCAAGGATACCCACGATCATCCGGAAGGCGTCTGGACGCTGCCGCCCACATATCGCCTGAAGGACGTCGACCGGTCGACCTACAGTGCCATCGGCGAGAGCGACCGGTTCACCCTGAAATTCGTGAAGGCGCGCTGATCGACGTGTGCCGGCTGACGCGGCGGCCAGGGCGCGGGTCGTGTTCGGCCGAAATCGCCTTTGGCGCGTTGGTATGGTTCGCAGGAGAGTGACATGACCGACGAACGCGACAGGATCGATCAGATCGAGGGCTTTGGCGACCTTCCGATCCAGCCGACGGGCTCCGGCGTGAAGGATCTCGAGATCGCCTATGAGCAGATGATGCTGGCCGAAGCGGAGAGTGGCGACGCCGACGTCGCGCCGGGTGCCGGGATCGGGAACGATGGCGAGGCCGACACTGCGATCGTTCCCACGGAAGACAGCGAGGATGCCGCCGACAGCGCCGCCCATCCAAGCTGACGCGTCGGCTGGACGTCGCCGGGAACGACCGGTCGCCGTTTCGTCGGGTTGCCGACGGGCGATAGTCTTTCACGCGTCAGCGTGCGCGGTCGGTAGCCGCTGGAGCCGATCAGCATGGCTTTGCCGTGCCGAAAACCGCCAGCCGGGAAGGCAGGCGCGCGACACTCCGGTCTTGACCCGCGTCACGCAGTCCGTTCACAGGGCCACGTTGCGGCACGGAAGACCTTGATCCGGCCGGAAAAAGGGGTCTGTCCATGCGTCGCTTCGTTGGTTGTGTTTCCGCGTCTCTCCTTGCCCTGACCGCCGCCGAAGCGGTCGCGCAGGTGGCCCCGGCCGGTGCGGCCTCGCCCGCGGCCGATGCGGTTGCCGACGCGGACATCACCGTGACCGGAACGCGGATCCGTACGCCCGGCACCACCGCGGTCAGCCCCGTGGCGTCGGTTGATGCGGAGGCGATCGCGCTCGACCGGGCACTCAACATCGAAGCGGTGCTCAACCGGCTGCCGCAGTTCAGCGGCAGCTTCGGCGCGGTGTCCAACGGATCCGATGCGCGTGGCGCGGCGACCGCGGACCTGCGCGGGCTGGGGCAGAACCGCACGCTGGTGCTGATCGACGGCACGCGCGGCGCGCCGTTCGGCTTTCGCAATTCGGTCGATCTCAATTCGATTCCCGCTCCGCTGATCCAGCGCGTCGACGTGCTGACCGGCGGCGCGGCGGCGGTCTATGGCTCGGATGCCGTCGCGGGCGTCGTCAACTTCATCACCAAGAAGGACTTCGTCGGGGTCGAGGCCAGCGCAGTGTCGAACGTCAGCGAGCGTGGCGATGCGGCGAACCGCGGCGCGAACCTGACGCTGGGCACGAACCTGGGCGGGCGCGGCAACCTGGCGGCCTATATCGGCTGGTCGGAGCGCGATCCGCTGTTCAAGTCGGCGCGTGCCTTCGCCGCACCCGAACGCGGCGACACCGCAGTGAACACCGCGCGCCCGCTCGGCGGGTTCTTCCGCCGATCCGATTCGGCGAACGTCTTCAACCTGTCGGGCATCGGCGGCGCGGCGGCGGGCGGCACGTTCGGATACAACGACGACAATTCGCTCTCGCCGATCGCGACGTCGAGCGTGCTGAGCCAGCGCGAGACGCTCATCATCGCGCAGCAGCGCTTCAATGCGAGCGCGTTCCTGACCTATGACCTGAGCGACCGCATCGAGGTGTATGGCCGCGGAATGTATTCGCGCACCAAGTCGCGCGACGCGCTCCAGCCCGCCAACGTCGCGACCAACGTCCTGATCCGCCGCGACAACCCGTATCTGACGCCGCAGCTGCGCACGATCCTGGGCAACAGCTTCAACCGCACCAGCGCGGGCGTGCTGGGCGGGACCGACGCGGTCCTGCTGACCGTCACCCGGTCGCTCGGCGAGTTCGGCAATCGCGTGACGGAGACGACGCGCGAGACCGGGCAGGGCCAACTGGGGCTGCGCGGCGACGCGCTGGGGCTGAAGTGGGATGCCTATGCGCAATACGGCATCAGCGACGAATCGAGCCCGATCTATGGCGAGGGCGTCCTGTCGCGGTTCCAGCAGGCCGCGAACGCGACGACGGTGGGCGGCGCCGCGGTGTGCGCGGATACCGCGAACGGCTGCGCGCCCGCCAACATCTTCGGCAACGGTTCGATCTCGAGCGGCGCGGTGTCGTTCATCGACGAGGTCGTGGCGCAGGGGCGGCGGCGCGAGCAGTTCGTCGGCGGCCTGACGCTGTCGGGCGACACCGGCCGCTTCCTGACGCTGCCCGGGGGGCCGGTCGCGTTCGTCGTCGGCGGCGAGTATCGCGACGAGCGCGGGCGCAACACCTACGGCGACGTCGCGCGGCTGGGGCAGACGTTCAACCAGGGCACGCGCGTCGATTTCAGCGGCGGCTACGACGTGAAGGACGTGTTCGGCGAGATCCGCGTCCCGCTGCTCAAGGACCGGCCGTTCTTCCATGCCCTCAACCTGGAGGGCGCATACCGCTATTCGGACTATTCGACGAGCGGCGGCGTGGATGCGTGGAAGATCGGCGGCGACTGGGCGCCGTCGCGCGACCTGCGCGTGCGCGGCAGCTACCAGCGCGTGGTGCGCGCGCCCAATATCGGCGAGTTGTTCGGCGCGACGTCCAGCATCAGCCTGGTCGGCCGCGCGGTCGATCCATGCGCGAACCCGACCCTGTCGGGCGCGTCCGTCGCCACGTGCACCGCCAGCGGCGCGCCGACCGGCGGCTACACGCAGGACCTGTCGGCGGCGCTCTTCATCTTCGGTGGCCGCGCGACGATCCAGCCCGAGACGGGCAAGACCTGGACCGCGGGCGCGGTGCTGACGCCCACGGTCCTGCCGGGCTTCACGCTGTCCGCCGACTATTACGACATCAAGATCGACAATGCGGTGGGCGCGGTGCTGCCGCAGGCCACGCTCGACACCTGTTTCGTCGTGGCGCGCGACATCAACAACGTCTTCTGCCAGCAGGTGAAGCGGCAGACGAACGGCCAGCTCGCCTCGGTCGATTCGTCCGACATCAACGTGGCGCGGCTGACGTCGCGGGGCATCGACATTGTCGGCGACTATGCGGTGGATGTCGGGGCGGCGAAGCTGGGGCTGAGCTATGCGGGGACGATCCTGCTCAGCCAGAAGCAGCAGAACGGCACCACCGCCCCGATCGTCGAATGCGCGGGCAAGTTCGGCGCGACCTGCGGGCTGGAGGTGCGGCGCGCGCTGCCGCGCTATCGCCAGCGGGTCGACGCCAGCCTGGGACTGGACGGCGTGTCGCTGCGCGGGACGTGGCGCGTCGAGGGGGCGGTGCGCGACGACGCGGCGGTGGTCTATGCGGTCGAGCGCATCGCGCCGCAGCATTATTTCGACCTTGCCCTGTCGATCGATGCGACCGACCGGATGCGGTTCATCGTCGGCGTCGACAACCTGTTCGATCGCCAGCCGCCGCTGGCGTTCACCAACGGCGCGGACGCGAACACCTTCCCGCAATCCTACGACGTGCTCGGCCGCCGCTTCGGCGCCTCGGTGACGATCCGCCGCTGACCGCTGCGGACGATCCGGCACCGGCGTATCGGGCGGGGCACGATGCGGCGGGCCCCGTGATCGTCCGCACCTCCTGCTCGCAGGGCATCGTCCGCCGGCCATCGATCGCTGCGAACGGGCAGGCTTTCGCGTGAGCCCAGGTCAGGGCCGGAGCAGCGGCGCCCGTGTCATGTGCTCAGAACGGGGCGGGTGTCCGCGGGCAGTCGTCATGAACGCCGCGGCCCCCCGACCAAAGGACGATCTTGCGGCTGGCGGCAAAACGGAAACGCGTTGATCCTTAGGAGAATGGCGGGCCGGCTCGCTCCTGTCCACCTTGCCGGCGCGGTCAAGGCGGGCCGGGCCGGGCCGGCAGTTCGAAGGATCCGGCCTTCGCTTGCGTGTCGTTGCCGAGCGAGAGCCATATGTCGACGATGCCGGGCTCCGCGCGCACGACCCCGTCCGATCCCGGGAACGCCAGGTCGCGAGGCACGAGCGTGAGGCGGACGCCTTGCGATTCGCCGGGTGCGACGCGGACCCTCTCGAACGCCTTGAGCTGGGTGACGGGCCGTGTGCGGCTGGCGACGCGCTGGTGGACGTAGAGCTGGACGAGGCCCTGCGCGTCGCGGTCGCCTGCATTGCGGACGGTGGCGGTGATAGCGATCTCGCCGTCCCATGGCAGGAGCGGCGGCACCGCGATCCGCTCGATCACGAGGCGGCCATAGGTGAGGCCGTGGCCGAACGCGTAGAGCGGGCGATCCGGCGCGTCGCGCCAGTGCGCGCGGCCGGGCTGCATCGGGTCCGCATCGGGTGCGGGCCGGCCGGTCGGCTTGTGATCGTAGGACCAGGGCTGCTGTCCGGTCGACAGCGGAAAGCTGACGGGGAGGTGCCCGGTCGGCGCGGCGATCCCGAAGAGCACGTCGCCTACCGCGTCGCCGGTCGCCTCGCCGAGGAACCACGTCGCCAGGATCGCGCGGGCGTCGCGCGCCGCGCCCTCGAGTGCGATCGCGCGACCGTGGCGCAGCAGCACGACGACGGGCTTGCCCGACGCCGCGACCGCGTCCGCCAGCGCGCGCTGTGCCGCGGGGATGCCGAGGTCGGTGCGGCTGTTGCCCTCGCCCGACATGTCGCCGGCTTCGCCGATCGCGAGCAGCACCACGTCGGCGCGATCCGCCGCCGCGCGTGCGCGCGCGATGCCGCCGGGCAACGCCTCGTGCACGCCGGATCCGGGCTCCACCTCCAGCAGCGCGGGCGAGGCGAGGCGTGCACCGATGCCGGTGGCGAGGTCGACGCCGGCCTTCGCGTCCCCCGCGAACGACCATGGGCCATTGAGGTTCGCGCGGTCCGCGCCGAACGGGCCGATCAGCGCGATCCGCCGGCCATCGCGGGGCAGGGGAAGGAGCTCGCCTTCGTTCCTGAGCAGCACGATCGCGCGCGTCGCGACCTCGCGTGCCAGCCGGCGGATCGCGGGGCTGCGCGTCTCGCGCCGCTCGACCGCCGCGTCGATCGATCGGAAGGGATCGTCGAACAGCCCGAGCGCCTCCTTCAGCGCCAGCACGCGTCGTACCGCCCGGTCGACCGCGGCGAGCGGCACCGCGCCGCGCGCGAGCAGCGCGGGGAGGTGGCGGTTGTAGAGCCCGCTCTGCATCGACATGTCGACGCCCGCGAGGATCGCCAGCCGCGCCGCATCGGCCTCGTCCCGCGCCACGCCGTGCGCGATCAGCTCGCGATCGGCGTCGTAGTCCGACACGCAGACGCCCGCGAACCCCAGCTCGCCGCGCAGGATCTCGGTGAGCAGGTGACGGTTCGCGGTGACGGGCACGCCGCCGAAATCGGTGAACGACGCGATCGTGGCGCCCGCCCCCGCCGCGAACGCGTCCGCGAACGGCGGCAGATAGGTCTCGCGCAGTTCCGCCTCGCTCATGTCGACCGTCGCATATTCCATCCCGCCGCGGACCGCGGAATAGCCCGCGAAATGCTTCGGCGTGGCGAGGAGGGCGTCGGCGCGGCGCAGGTCCGGCCCCTGGAATCCGCGGACGCGGGCGGCGGCGAGCAGGCGGTTCAGGTACACATCCTCGCCTGCGCCCTCGGCGACGCGGCCCCAGCGCTGGTCGCGCGCGACGTCGACCATCGGCGCGAAGGTCCAGTGCAGCCCGCCCGCGCTCGCTTCGCGCGCGACCGCGCGGGCGGCGCGTTCCGACAGTGCGGGGTCGAACGCGGCGGCTTCGGCGAGGGGGATGGGGAAGATCGTGCGGCAGCCGTGGAGGACGTCGGCGGCGAACACGAGCGGGATCTTCAGCCGGCTTTCCCGTGCGGCCTGTTGCAGTACGCGCGCCCCGGCGACGCCGTAGCCGTTGAAGACCATGCCGACGCGTCCGGCGCGGATCTCAACGAGCAGCGCCGCGGCGGTCGTGGGGTTCACGACCGGGTTGAACACCGCGCCGACCGGGCGGACATCGTCGTTGAAGCAGCTGAGCTGCCCCGCCTTTTCCTCGATCGTCATTGCCGCGATCAGCGCTTCGATCTGGCGCGCGGCGGCGGTGGCGGCGGCGGCGGTGGTTGGGCGCGGCAGCGTCGCGGCGACGGCGAGCAGGCCTGCGCGGGCGAGCAGCGCGCGCCGGTCGAGCGTCACCGCGGCGGCCGCAGCGCCAGGAAGACGGTGCTCCAGAGTTGGGCGGCGTTCGATTCGTCGGCGTCGGCGGACGATGCCCCGAACGGCGCCACCGCATAGCGGCCGTCCCCGTAGCTCCACGACCAGAGTTCGGAGGTGCGCACGCTGCCCGCGCCGTCGATCGCGCGCCACAGCCGCGCGCGCGCCGCGATCAGTTGCGCGCGGACGGGCGGCGGCAGGTCCTGCCGCGCGAGCTGGCGGTCGAGCCCGGCGACGAGGATCGCCTGCTGCCACGACCAGATCACCGTGCCGTGGTACGCGCTGGCGCCGAACCGGGCCTGCACCGCAGGAGGCGCGAAGGCGGGGTTCGCGACGAGCAGGCCGACATCGGTCATCAGCCCGGCGGGGAAGGGGCGCATCATCGCGGCGACCGAGCGGCCCAGATCGGCGGCGGGAGGATCGGTGAACAGCAGCGCAAAGCCGTCGTCCGAATGGATCACCGGGACGGGCTTTCCATCGGCGTCGAGCGACAGCGCGTTGAACGCGAGTGGGGCCGAGCCGAGCGATGCGAGCGCGGGCGCCGCGGGTACGCCGGTCTTGCTCGCATAGGCGGCGACGGCGGTTCGCGCGGTTTCGTTGGGGAGGGTCAGCGCGAACAGCGGCGGTGCGGATCGCCGCCAGACCGCGGCCTGCGCCGATGCCTTCGCCAGCGTCGTCCGTTGCGCTGCCGTGCCGTAGCCGGCGAGCAGGCCGCTGTCCGCGAAGCGCGCGATCGCGGTCAGCGCGGCGGGCGCCCAGACCGCGTTGACGTCATAGGCGTAGCGACCGCGCCCCAGCCCCTCCTCGCTGTCGCGCCATTGCCCGGTCCGGCGGTCGTCCTTGAGCGCGACGAGACGGTCGACCGCGGGGCGCTGCGCGAACGCCGCGGTCCGCTCGACCACCCAGGCGAAGTTGCGCGCGATCAGGTCGCCCTGTCGCTGGCCGTTGCCGGCTGGCGCGGCGAGGAAGGCGGCCGCGCGGTCGCGCCCGCGCAGCGCATCGAGCAGCCACGCGCCCGCGACGGGCGCGAGCATGAAGTCGTCGTCGACCATCGCATAGTCGTAGACCGGGGTGGCGACGCGCCCGTGCCCCTCCGCGGCGTTGCGCAGAACCGCGAACTCGCCGATATCCTCTTCGTGCGCGACCTCGCCGTTGGGCGCGAGCCGGGCGAGGACCGCGCCGAGCCCGTCCTCGACCGCGGCGGGTTGCAGGACGGGCATCAGCAGCCGGAGCGACATCAGCGTATCGCGCCCGAAATAGGTGTCGAACCGCCACGATCCGGCGAGGTACTTCTCCTTGTACGACAGGAAGGCGAGCGCGTTGCGCGCGCGTGCGTCGGGGCGGGCGGCGTCGGTCAGCAGCGCGGCGCCGTCGAGCGGGGTCAGCGGCGCCTCGCCAGTCAGCGCGATGATCCGCATGCGGATGCGTCCGCCCTTGCCGACGATTGCGCCGCTTTCGATGCGCGCGCCGTCCAGCGGTTCGATCGCGAGCCGGTAGCCGGGGGCGCCGTCCAGCCGGTCACGCGACCAGACCAGTGCGCCGCGAACGACTGTCGGCGCGACGTCGATCTCGGGCGGCGCCTTGCCCAGTGCTTCGTAGTCGCGCAGCACGCGCACTGACGAGAGCACCGCGCGGCGGACGTCGAGGCGGCCCGCATCGACCGTGGCGGTGGCGACGATGCCGCGGAGCGGGCGGCCCTTGGCATCGGTGTCGGTCAAGGGCTGCGGGGCGGTATCGAGCGCCCAGGCGACGGGCCGCGCGGTGCGTGCGAACCACAAGGCGACGCCGCTGTTGCCCGCGGGAAACGCCGCGAGGATGCGCGGATCGGTGCCCGCGCGCAGCAGCAGGTGCGCGGCGACCGGCCCCTTGCGGACGAACGCGTTGATGTTTCGGCCCTCGTCGATGCGGAACGCCAGCGGGGGAGCCTCGCGCGCGTCCCGCGCGGAGCCGGCGACGCTGCCGGCCAGTGCGGCCGCCAAGGCCAGCGCGGAGGGAAGGCGGATCATGCGCAACGCCGGTTCCGATCGTGGAGCGGGGCCGTACCCGGGAAACGAAAAGGGGCGCGGCGGGGGAAGGCCGCGCCCAGGGGGAGATCAGAAATCGAAGCGCAGGCTCGCCACCGCGTTGCGCCCGTTGATCGGCCGCGCGAAATAGAAGTTGGAGCCGGTATTCTCGACGAATCCGCCGCGCGGATTGCCTTCGGTCAGCCCGATCACGTTGCCGATATTCTCGACGCTGGCCGACAGCGACACCGCGTCGTCGAGCCGGAACAGCACGCCCGCCGAGAAGACCGAATAGCCCGGCAGCTCCAGCGAGTTCGACACGTCGGCATAGATCTTCCCGATCCGCTTCCAGCTGCCATAGATCTCGCCGCGGTTGCCCGGCAGCACGATCGCGGGGGTGACGTTGACGTTGAGCGCGGGGGTGCGCTCGGGCCTGTTGCCGCCGAACCCCTGGACGGTCGCGCGCAGCCCGGCGTCGATCGTGTTGATGTCGACCACCACGCCGTTGCGGCGCGCGATCAGGTCGCCGATGCTGATGCTAGAATCCTGGATCACGCCGCTCGCCTGCAGGCGGAACCACGGCGTCGGACGCAGCGTGACGTCGAACTCCCCGCCATAGACCTTGATACCGGAGTTCGCGGTCAGCTGCTGCGTGATCGTCACGCCGTTGACGGTCGTGTTGATGTCGCGCGACTGCGGATAATCGAGGAACTTGGTGTAGAAGCCCGTGATCGACGCCTGGAGCATCTTGCTGGAGTAGCGCACGCCCGCTTCGGCGAAGCGCAGGTTGGTCGGCTCGTTCTGCTCCTGCGCCTGGAAGCCGGTGGCGTAGCGGCCGTAGACCGCGAGGCGATCGGTGACGAGGTAGTTCGCGCCGAGCGTCCAGGCGACCTTGTTGAATTCCTTGCGCTGCGCGGTGTACGTCCCGTCGAAGCTGTTGCTGATATAGTTGTTGGCGATGATGTTGTCGTTGTCGACCAGCAGGTTGCCCTGCGCATCGAACGTGCCCGAACCCGCGATCGGGGCGCGGCCGACGGTGTTGCCCGCCAGCCGGTTGAACACGAAATGCTCGAACCGCGCGCCGCCGTCGATCCGCAGCTTGTCCCACAGCGTCAGCTGATCGGTGGCATAGCCCGATATCGAGGTGAACTTGGCCCGGCTCGCGCCCTCGCCGAACGTGCCGTAGTTGAGGAAGCCGTTCTCGCTCAGCGATCCGACCACGCCGCCCGCGGCGTTGAGCGCGACGACGTCGACGCGGCGCGCGCGGTCGCGCACGTCGGTCAGGAAGGTGGAGGCGCCGATCGCGTCGTTGTAGCGGCTGGAGCGGGTGAAGAGGCCGCCGATCGTCAGCGCATTGGTCGGCGTCTGCCACGTGATGCCGGTGTCGCTGTTGAACTCCTTCACCGACGCGCGGTTGCGGCCGATGACGCTCTCGGCGACCAGCCCGTTGCCGTTGATCGCGTTGAGCGCGGTGGCGCCGGTAATGACCTGGCCGGTATCGACATAGCGGATGCCGAGCCGGGTGGCGCCCTGCGGCGCGAACCGCGCGAGCGTCTGCGCGCTGGTCGGGTTGGTCGCGAGGCGTTCGGAGGCGAGCTGGAGCCCCGAATTGTCGTAGGAGAAGATCGAATTGAAGTCGGTGCCGAAATTCGTGTAGCGGCCGCGCGCGAAGAAACTGACGTCGCGGCCGAACTCCTGTGTCAGGTCGTAGCCGTACGACTGCGATTTGGTGTGGACGCCGTCGTTCAGGTCGATGTCCTGGAACGCGCGGCCCGTCGTCGGGGTGGTGCGCGTGCGGACCAGCGAGAAGTCGCGGCTCTGGAGCAGGCCGTGCGTCGCGGACAGGCCGGGGATCGACTGCGGATCGCCCACCCCCGTCAGCGGGATGCCGACATAGAAGATGTTGCTGTCGTCGACGACCTTGGCCGACAGCGTCAGCTTGCCGCCCGTCCAGCGCTGCGCGATCGCGCCGCGGAAGAGGAAGCCGTGATTGGCGTCGTAGCCGGGATCGCGGATGCCGTCGTCCTTGCGGTAGAAGCCGCCGACCGAGATCGCGGTGTTCTCCGCGATCGGCCGCGTCATGAACGCATCGACGCGCGCGGTGCCGAAGCTCGACGTGGTCAGCTGGAAGGTGCCGCCCGACGTCTCGAAATCGGGCTTGCGCGTGATGAAGTTGACGGTCGCGCCCGCGCCGTTGACGGTCAGCACGCCCGACGAGCCCGAGCGGACGGCCTCGAGCCGGTCGATCGACACCTCCTGCTTCAGGATCGTGTCCGACAGCGCGTTGATGTAGAAGACCGGCAGCCCGTCTTCCTGGAGCTGGACGAACTGCTGCCCGCCGCCGGCCAGCCCGCGGACCGAGAAGTTGTTCGAGACCTCGCCCCCCGATCCCTCGACGAAGATGCCCGGGATCAGCTCGAGCGCCTGCGCGGTCGAGCGCGGAGCCTTGCGATCAAGGTCTTCGCGCGTGGCGACGGTGATCGCGGACGACGAGGTGAGCACGGTCGTGCCGCGCGCGCGGGTGCCGGTCACGACGATCTCGTCCAGCGCGTTCTCGGCCTGCTGCGGCGCGGGCGGGGTGGAGGGATCGGCCTGTGCCGGGGCCGGGTCCTGCACGGCGGCGACCGCGCCCGCGGCGAGTACTGCGGTGCGCCCGTCGAACGAGACGACGCGCAGCCGCGAGGCGCTGGCGATCCGCTTCAGCCCGTCCGCGACGGCGAGCGGGCCCTTGATCGCGGCGATCCGGCGCCCGCGCGTCGCATCCTCGGGCGCGATGATCTGGATGCCCGCCTGCCGCGCGAACGCGACGATGCCGCTCGTCGCGGACTGCGCGGCGACGTCGAAGTGGCGGACCTGGCCATAGGCGGCGGCCGGCGTTGCCGACACGAGCGCGATGACGGAAACGAGCCCGAAATGGAAATGCGAACGCATGAATGATCCCCTGCCTGTGCCGAACGCATCTCGGGTGCGTCTGAAGCCAAGGATGCGTGGGCGCGCGGTTTCCGTCAGCCGGCCGCCGCCAAATCGCGCCGCGCGACGCGACCTCGCCTTACGCGACCCGCCTTACTCTACGATGCGCAGGTCGGTGCCGTCGCGCTCGATCCGCGCGCCCGTCATCGCCGCGGCGGATCGGGCGAACCCGTCCATGTCGTCGGTGCGGAACCAGCCGACGATGCGCCGTTCCGCCAGCGGCGTCTCGACCGACAGGCGCCGCGTGTCGTAGCGGTTGAACTCGGCTGCCGCATCGCCGAGCGTCATGCCGTCGAGCACGATCTCGCCCTTGCGCCAGGCGAGCGATTCCGCCGGGTTCGCAGGCTCGACCGCCGCCTGCGCCGCGCCGGCCGCGTCGGCGACCACGACATGCTTGCCGCGATCGAGCAGCACGAACCGTTCGGGTGCCGCGACCGACCAGATCCGCACGCGCCCCTCGGTGACCGTCACGTCCGCGCGCCCCGCGAGCCGCCGGACCGCGAACGCCGTGCCGACCGCGCGGATGCGGATGTCGCCCGCCGCCACGACGAAGGGGCGCGCCTTGTCCTTCGCGACCTGGAACCACGCTTCGCCATCGTCGAGCGAGACCGATCGCGCGTCCCGCGTCATCCGCACGCGCGTATGGCTGGCGGTGTTGAGGAGAATCGTCGATCCGTCGTCGAGACGCGCCACGCGACGCTCGCCGACCGCGGTCGCATAGCCCGTGTCGTGGTCCGCCGCGATCCAGACCGCGCCCGCGAACGCCGCCGCGATGCCGAGGCCGCCTGCGGCCGCGATCCATCGTCGCCTCGCCGGATCCCGCGGGGCGGCAGCCAGCGCCTCGTCGTGCCCGATATGCTCCCACACCGCCTGCGCCCGCAGCAACCCGCCGACGCGTCGGGGGTCGGCCGCGGTCCAGGCGTCGATCTCCGCGGCGAGTGCCGGGTCGTGCGGGGTCCGGTCGAGCCGCGCGACGAAGCGGGCAGCGGCCGCATCGATCGCGTCAGGATCGTCACGCATCGCGGCGGCTCCTCCTGGCCCGGGGCAGGTCTTCGCGATCATCCTCGCAGAGTCCGCCCAGGATCGTCCTCAGTCCGCGCGCCAGATCGTTCTCGACGATCGTCTCGGTAATGCCGAGCTGGCGCGCGATGTCGCGCTGCGACAGCCCCTCGAACTTGCGCAGGCGGAAGATCGTCCGGCTGCGGTCGGGCAGCGCGGCGAGCAGCCGCTCGACCCGCGACAACAGCCCGCGCCCCGCCACGATCCGCTCGGGCGAAAGCTGGTCCGCCTGCCCGTCCAGCGCGCGTTCGAGATCGGCGGCGGAGCCGACCGCGTCGATCCGCACCACCCGCGCCCGGCGCACGTCCGCCAGCACCACGTTGCGCGCGGTCTGGAACAGATAGCGCCGCGGATCGCGGATCCGCGTCACGTCGTCGATCGCTGCTAGCCGGCAATAGGATTCCTGCACCACGTCATCCACATCGATCCGGGGAAAGGTGCCGCGCAACCACCGTCGCAGCGCGGGTTCGTGCGGCAGGATGTGCCGCGCGACCCAGGTCACGAGTGGTGTCGTCATCGGCTCCGGCCTTCCCCCCTGCCGCATGGATGCGCGGCGCGACGGTTTCCGTCACGCGATCCGTCGGGACGGTGATGCGTCACGACGCGATCGTCGCAGCGGTGGCGGGCTGCGTCGCCGACAGCTGGCCGATGAGCGCGGCGCCGAAGCGCGTCGCGATCGCGGCGCCCTGTGGATATTCCGTCGCCAGTTCGACGCGGTGATACAACACCAGTCGGCGGCGAAGGACGGGCCGGTTGAGCGGCACCAGCACGATCCCCTTGAGCGCCGAGCCGAGCGTGTAGAGCCGCGGCATCACCCCCACCGCCAGTCCGGCGCGGACGAGCCCGAACAGCGAATCGACCTGGTCGATGCGGTATCGGGTGGAGGCGCGCAGCCCCGCCTGGCGCATCGCGGCGGAGACGAGGTCGCCGATGCTGCCGCCGGAGAAATGCACCACCTCGTGCCCCGCCAGCATGCTCCACGACAGCCGGCGGACCGCCGCGAGCGGGTGCCCGGTGGGCACCGCGAGCAGCATCTCGTCCTCCATCAGATCGACCGTGACGAACGCGTCCTCCCGGGCGCCGCCGACGCAGACCGCGAGATCGAGCGCGCCGTTGCGCAACTGCTCGACCAGCCCGTCGCTCTTGCCGTCGCCGACATGGAAGCTGACGCCGGGCACCGCGCCCAGCGCGGCCAGAGTCTCCGCGACGACCGGGACGGCGGAGGGGATCGCGCCGATCCGCACGATCGATCGCTGCCTCCGCGCGGCGTCGCGCATGTCCGCGAACGCGTTGTCCGCGGTCGTCAGCAGCCGCCTCGCATGCGGCAGCATCGCGCGGCCCGCGTCGGTCAGCGCCACGCTGTGCGTCGTCCGATCGAACAGCCGCACGTCGAGCAGCGTCTCGACCTGCCGGATCGCGGCGCTCAGCGCGGGTTGCGACACCGCCATCCGGTCCGCCGCGCGACTGAAGCTGGCGGTATCGGCCAGCGCCGCGACGAAGCGGAGCTGGCGCAACGAAATCGCATCGACGCGGGGGGCGGGGCCGGGCATCACGGCCATAAGCTGGGCCTATGAAACCATAAGATCAAACAGTTTCCGTTTACTGCGACGACGGCATAGCCTGCAAATCGCGGATCGAACGCCGACCTACGAGCCGATCGACCGCGACGCAGGACCACAGGCAGGAACGTCGCCGGGATACAGTGCCGAAACAGGCACGGTTCCGACGAGGACGACAACGAGAAACGCAAAAGAACCGTATCCGGGAGAGCGATGACCGTCGGGCGTATGCCAGCCAAGGGGGTTCCACGCCGATGCCGTCCACGATCGATCCGTCGCGCCGCGCGCGCAAGTCCGCCCTGCTCGGCATGGCCTCGTTGCTCGCGCTGACGGGCGCGCCCGCCTTCGCGCAATCCACCCCGTCCGAGCCCGGGACGACCGCCGCGCAACCGGGTGCCGCGCCCGCGGACGGATCCGGCGACACCGAGGGAGGCGCCATCGTCGTCACCGGATCGCGCATCCGCAATCCCGACGCGACCAGCGTCAGCCCGGTCAGCAGCGTCGGCGGCGCGGAGATCCAGTCGCGCGGCGCGACGCGGATCGAGGATCTCATCAACACGCTGCCCCAGGCCTATGCCGACCAGGGCGGCGGCAATCGCGGCGGCACCGTCGGCGCCAGCGGCACCGCGACGATCAACCTGCGCAACCTGGGCAATCAGCGCACGCTGGTGCTGATCGACGGCCGCCGGCTGATGCAGGGCGATCCCGCGCGATCCTCCGCGCAGGCGGCGGACATCAACAACGTGCCCGCAGCCCTTGTCGAGCGGATCGACATCGTCACCGGCGGCGCGTCTGCGGTCTATGGATCGGATGCGATCGCGGGCGTCGTCAATTTCGTGCTCAAGCGCAATTTCGACGGGTTGCAGGCGGATGCGTCCGCCGGGGTCTTCACCCACCGGAACGACAATTCGATCCAGTCGGTCGCGCGGGCGGCGGGGCGACCGGTCACCGATCGCGACACGATCGACGGCGGGCAGCAGACGCTGTCGCTGGCGTTCGGCAAGACCTTTGCCGGCGGGCGCGGCAACGTCACCGGGTTCGTCTCGTATCGCAGCATCGACGGCGTGGGCACCGATGCGCGCGACTTCTCGACCTGCAACCTGGCCGCGTCGGTCGGCGGCTATACCTGCTCGCTGTCGAGCGCGACCTTCCCCGCGCAGTTCCAGTTGACGAACCCGACGACGGGCGCGGTGCGCTCCACCGTCACGCTCGACCCGGCCACCGGCAACAGCTTCCGAACCTACCGGACATCGGACGGGTTCAGCAACGGCCCGACCTATGACGCGCAGGCGCCGGACAAGCGCTACAATGCGGACCTGTTCGCGCATTACGACTTCTCGCCCGCGGTGACGGCGTATGGCGAGTTCATGTTCATGCGCGACGATGCCGACGTCCGTATCTCGCCGACCGCGGTGTTCTCGGTGCCGCAGAGCATCAACTGCAGCAACCCGTTCCTGTCGGCCTCGCAGGTCGCGCAGATCTGTACTTCGGTAGGGCTGGGCGCGACGCAGAACGCGAACGTCATCGTGTCGCAGCGCAACGTCATCGACGGATCGCGGCACGACTATACGCAGCACACCTCGTATCGCGGCGTCGCCGGGCTGCGTGGCGATTTCGCGCCGGGCTGGCATTATGACGGCTATGTCCAGTACGGTCGCACCGACTACAACTCGCGCGTGACGAACGACTATTCACTCGCCAAGTTCGCGAAGTCGCTGCGCGCGGTGCGCAACGCGGCGGGGCAGATCGTGTGCGAGTCGGCGCTGAACGGCACCGATCCGGCCTGCGTCCCGCTCAACATCTTCACGATCGGCGGGATCAGCGACGCGGCGCAAAGCTATGTCCGCAACACCGTCTATCGCACCGGCTATACCGAGGAGAAGATCGCCAGCGTCTCGGTGACGGGGGATCTGGGCTTCGGCAGCCCGATCGCGAACAACCCGATCGGCATCGCGGTGGGCGCGGAATATCGCGACGAGATGCTCAGCTTCCAGCCCGACACCTTCTACAGCACGCGCGACGTCGCAGGCAATTCCGGCGGCGAGTTCCCCATCTCGGGCTCGTTCAACGTCAAGGAGGTCTTCGGCGAGATCCGCGTGCCGCTGGTCGAGCGGCGGCCGTTCTTCCACAGCCTGTCCGCCGAAGCCGGCATCCGCTATTCGGACTACAGCATTGCGGGTTCGACGACCGCGTACAAGGCGGGTGCGGAGTGGAGCCCGGTCAGCGACCTGCGCTTCCGCGGCAGCTTCCAGCAGGCGGTGCGCGCGCCGAACCTCAACGAGCTGTTCGGCCCGCAGCGCGGCGTGACCGCCGCGATCTCCGATCCGTGCGAGGGCGCCGTTCCGCGCGCGACCGCGGCGCAGTGCGCCTTGTCCGGCGTCACCACCGCGCAATACGGCAACATCGCCGCTGCGGCAGGGCAGCAGTCCGGCGCGCTGGTCGGCGGCAACCCGAACCTCGAGCCCGAGGTGGCCTATACCAAGTCGTTCGGCGTGCAGGTCGTCCCCCGCTTCCTGCGCGGCATCACGCTCGGCGTCGATTATTTCGACATCAAGGTGAAGAAGCTCATCACCAACGTGCCCGCGGGCATCACGCTGACGCAGTGCGTGAACACCGGCGTGTTCTGTTCGCTGATCGTGCGCAATCCCGCGACCGGGTCGCTGGTGAACGGCGGGCGCGTCATCACCACCAGCGTCAACGCGGGCTATCTGCAGACCAAGGGGCTCGATATCACCGCGACCGTCGCGCAGGATCTGGGCGACATCTTCGGCGGCAACCTGGGACGAATCAACCTCAATTTCGCAGGCACGCATACCGCGAAATACGAGGTGCAGATCCTGCCCGGTTCGCCCACCTATCGCTGCGACGGGCGCTTCGGCGTCACCTGCGGCCAGCCGATCCCGCACTGGCGGCACCGCCTGCTCGCCAGCTGGACGTCGCCGGGCGGGGTGACGCTGTCGGGGACGTGGCGCTATATCGGCGCGACCACGAACGACAAGGAAAGCACCGCGCCCTACCTGACCGCGGCGTTCCAGCAATATGATCTCAAGCTGAAGTCGGTGAACTATTTCGACACCGCGGCCTCGTTCGATGTCGGCAAGGCGCTGACGCTGCGCGGGGGGATCAACAATCTGCTCGATCGCGATCCGCCGCTGACCGCCAGCACGGGCGGGCAGACCTCGAACGGCGCGTTCTTCGCGGGGATGTATGATTCGCTCGGGCGCTATGTGTTCGCGGGCGCGACGGTGCGGTTCTGATGCCAACCGATACCCGATCCAGTGCCGTTCGTTTCGAGCGCAGTCGAGAAACGCTGCGCAGCGTTTGGGGTACGTTTCTCGACTTCGCTCGAAGCAAGCGGAGAGGAGGAGCGATCTGCTTGTCCTTCGCCTTGGCCAGCCTGGCCGCACCCGCCGCGGCGGAGCCGGAGAAGACGAAGATCTTCTTCGACAACGACTTTCTCGGGCCCGGCCAGAGCAACATCCAGGCGCTGATCCCGCTGCTGCGCGATCCCCGGGTCGATCTCGTCGGGATCGGTGTCGTCACCGGCGACGCGTGGCTGGAGGAGGAGACGCAGCACGCGCTACGCTTCCTCGAGATCGCGGGGCGGCCCAAGGTCCCGGTCTACATGGGCGCTGAGATGCCGTTGATGCGCGATCAGCGGGAGATGGCGAACTGGGAGACGCGCTATGGCCGGATCCCGTTCAAGGGTGCGTGGAGCACGCCGCGGCCCGGTCGCACCTATCACCCCGACGATCCCGCGCTGGTGCCGCCGATGCCCGAGGGCGCGCCGCGCATCACCGCGCAGACCGAAAGCGCGGTCACCGCGCTGATCCGCCTCGTCCGCGCCAGTCCGGGCAGGATCACGATCGTCGCCGCGGGCCCGCTGACCAACATCGCGCTCGCGGTGCGGCTCGCCCCCGACCTGCCGCGGCTGGCCAAGGAGATCGTGATCGAGGCGGGCAAGGTCGATACCGCGATCGCACGCGCGACGGGCAACACCGATTACGCGACCGATTTCAACTTCCTGTTCGATCCCGAAGCCGCGCACATCGTGCTGCGCGCGCCGTGGCGGCGGATGACGGTGATGGGCAACGTCACCGCCGCCGCGAAGGCTACCCCGGAGGTCGTCGCGCGGATCGGCGCGGCGAAGACGCCGGTCGCGACCTATGTCCAGACCTATGCCCGCCTCGGCCAGCCGCTGTGGGACGAGATCACCGCCGCGGTCGCGATCGACCGCACGCTCGTGACGGAGGAACTGGTCGCGCGGATGGATGTCGATACGCTGCCCGGCCCCAGCTATGGCCAGCCGGTCATCTGGAAGGACGACATGGCGCCGAATGCGGGCGAGCGCCCCGTCCACATCGTCCGCGCGATCGACGTCGACCGCTTCCTGACGAGCTTCGTCGCGCAGGCGTCGCAGTGAGCCAGGCGACGATCTGGCTCGATCGCCGCTTCGCGCTCACCGAACGCGGGACGACGGTGCCGCGCGAACTGCTCGCCGGGCTCACCACGTTCCTCGCCGCGGCGTATCTGGTCGTCGTCATCCCCTCGCTGCTCGCGACCGGCGGGATGGATCGCGGCGCGGCGACGACCGCGGCGATCCTGCTGATCGCAGGGGGCAGCGTGCTGATGGGGCTCTACGCCAACCTGCCGTTCCTCGTCGGCCCCGGCATCGGCGGATCGGTGATCCTGGGCGTGACGCTCGCGCAGGTGGAGGGGATCGCGTGGCCGACGGGGCTGGGCATCGCCTTTTGCTCCGGGCTGTTGTTCCTCGTCCTGACGCTGACGGGCGCGCGCGGGATCGTCGTGCGGATGGTGCCGCCGCAGATCAAGCTGGGGCTGGGCGCGTCGATCGGGCTGTTCATCGCGATGCTGGGGTGTCGGGATGCGGGGATGGTCGCGGTGAACGCCAGGACCAATGCGCTGATGCTCGGCGATTTCGCGCAGCCCGGGCCGGTCGTCGCGCTGATCGGGCTGGCGGTGGCGATCGCGATGCAGGCGCGGCGGATCCCGGGCGCGATCCTCGCCGGGATCGTCGTCGCCGCGCTGGTCGGCATCCCGCTGGGGCTGACGAAGCTGCCCGACGCCGCGGTGTCGCTGCCGCATGCGATCGCGGCGACCGCGCTGCGGCTCGACCCGCTCGGCGCGATGACGCTGGCCGCGCTGCCCTACCTGTTCGCGTTCTTCGCGGCCGAGTTCTTCTCGACGCTGGGCACCACGCTCGCGGTCGGCGCGAAGGCGGGGCTGACCGATGCCGACGGCAACCTGCCGCGGATCGAGCGGCCGTTCCTCGTCGACTCGATCGCGGCCACGATCGGCCCGCTGCTCGGCATCCCCGCCGCCACCGCGCTGGTCGAATCGGCGGCGGGCGTCGAGGCGGGCGGGCGCACCGGGCTGGTCCCGATCGCGGCCGCCGCGCTGTTCCTGTGCTGCCTTGCGGTCATGCCGCTCGCGATGGCGATCCCGCGCCAGGCGACCGCGCCCGCGCTGATCCTGATCGGCATCTCGATGCTGGGCACGATCCGCCATCTCAAGGGCGACGACGTGACGGACCTGTTGCCTGCGATGGCGATGGTGCTGCTGACGTTGATCTCGAACAGTTTCGGGACGGGCATCGCGGGCGGTCTGCTCGCCCATGTGCTCGTCCAGATCCTGGCCGGGCGGTTGCGGCAGGTGCCCGTGGGCTTGCTGATCCTGTCGGTGCCGCTCGCCTATTATTTCTATGTCGCCGCCACCGCGCACTGAGAGCAACATGACCAACGCCTCGATCGGGAACGTGCCCGACTCCCCCCTCGCGCGTCCGGTCGACGAACGCCTGCGCGCGTTCTTTCGCGCGATCCCGAAGGTGGAACTCCACTGCCACCTGCTCGGCGCGGTGCGGCGCGAGACGTTCGTCGAGATGGTCGCCGGCCGGAACGCGCCGATCGACCGCGAGACGATCGACGCCTTCTATCGCCGCGACGCGAAGCCGGTGGGCGTGCTCCAGGTGCTGCGTGCGCTCGAGCGGCACCTGCTGCTGGCGCCGTCGGACTTCCACCGGATCACCTACGAGTATCTGGAGGATGCCGCGCGCGAGGGCGTGCGCCACGCCGAGTTCTTCTGGAACCCCACCGCGACGCTGCGCGACACCGGGCTCGCCTATGCGCCCGTGCAGGACGGGATCGTCGCGGGGATCCGCGACGCGGCGCGCGACCACGGCATATCCGCGCTGCTGATCCCGAGCATCGACCGCGAGGCGGCGCCCGAACTGGCGCTTCACATGGTCGAGCAGATGGTCGCGCATCGCGACGACGCGGTCGCCGGGATCGGCATCGACTACCGCGAGAACGACCGGCCGCCCGAGCTGTTCGCGGACGCGTACGCGCTGGCCCGCCGGTCCGGGCTGAAGACCACCGCGCATGCCGGCGAGTTCGGGATGCCGTGGACGAACGTCGCGACCGCGGTGGACCGGCTGCACGTCGATCGCGTCGACCACGGCTATACGATCGTCGACAACCCGGAACTGGCCGCGGCGTATGCCGAGCGCGGAATCGTGTTCACCGTGGTGCCGACCAATTCCTATTATCTGCGTACGCTGGCGCCCGAACGCTGGGCGCTCGATCATCCGATCCGAAGGATGGCGGCGCTGGGCCTGCGGCTGCACCCCAATACCGACGATCCGACGCTGCACCGCGTGACCCCGGGGGGCGCATGGGAGCTGATGTACAGCCATCTGGGCTTCGACCTGGCGGCGTTGCGCGCGATGATGCGCAACGGCGTGGACGGCAGCTGGGCGTCGGATGCGGCCCGGGCGGACTGGCGGCGGCGCTGGTCCGACGAGTTCGACGTGCTGGTTCGCGCGACGACCGCGAACGGCCACGGGGACGTATCGCAAGGCTGAGCTTCGGGGCAGAATGACGTGGGGTCCGCCCGACAGTTCGTTTTGTGTTCGTTTCGGACCCTTTGACTGCAAAGGCAGGCGCTCAGGACAAGCCAGGGTCGTCCCTTCGCTCGAACAGAAGCGGGACCCCGGATCCAGTCCGGGGTGACGGGGCCTTCCGGGGTCGTCATGAACGGCCGGGTCGGGTTTCGTCGACGATCGCCGGCGTTCCCCAGGTGAACTCGCCATCTGGCATACGGCGTCGATCGAGTTGCACCGGCATTTCGACCGCGGTCAGGAAGCGACCGTTTCGGAAGTCGGCCGCGACGATCCCGGAGCGCCATGTGGGGTCGCCATAGGCACCGTCGGGCTTTCGGGTCTGGAAGATGAAATTGCCGAGCCCGTGATAGATGGCGCCGCCGCGATACATCTCGCTGCGCTGCACCTGCGGCACGCCGTGCCCGACGAAGGCGGCGGCACCGGCATCGATACAGGCGCGCGCGAAGACCCGCTGGAAGGCGGGGGGCTGCGTCCGGTCGGGCTCCCAATGATGGTTGTGGAGGCACATCAGCACGGTCGCGCCCGACGCTCGCGCGGTGCGGATCGCCGACAGCGTGCGTGCGACGTCCTCGGCGTCGAGCATTCCGTCGGGCCGGCGGCGGAGTTCGGCGACGCCCGCGCGCGTGGCGGTGGCCGCCGCCCCGTCGCGGATCGCGCCCGTCGCGGCGGCGACGAGCGCGACGGCGCCGCGCGACGTCCGGACTGTCGCGGCGGCCGATGCACGCGCAAGATCCGCGCCGGTGCCGGCATGCGCGATCCCGCGACGGTCGAGTTCTGCGATCGCCGCCATGATGCCGCCGGGGCCGAGATCGGCGGCGTGGTTGTTGGCGGTGGTGACGAGCGTGACGCCGAGCATACGCAGGCAATCGATCACCTCTGCGCCGGCGGCGTGGAACACCTCGCCTTCACGGGCCGGCTGCCCGGCCCCCGGCGCCTCGATCGCGGTCTCCAGATCGGTGAAGACCACGTCGAACGCCGCCAGCCGCTTCGCGATCGCCGCCATGCCGGGCCAGCCGATGCGGCACAGGTCGCGCTGGATCAGCGATTGCCCGAGCAGCGCGATCCGCAGTGGTGCGCGCGGTGCCGCCATCGCGCGCGGCGACAGCGATGCGGCAAGCGCCCCCCCGATGAGACGACGACGATCGACGATAGGCGTCATGGCTGCCCTTCCCGCATGTTCGCGGGCGATCATATCCGATGGGTGCCGCTGCGGGGAACGTCATACCGCCGCGGGTATGAGGCGATGAAGCCTCGTCATCCCGTTTCGCATCGGCGCGGGACTGATACCGTGGCGCCGAATCACGACAGCGGGGGCAAGGGCGATGACGGATCTTGGGACGGATCTTGGGACGGATCTTGGGATGGGGCGCGCGGCGCGGCTTCGGCACATGGCGCTGGCGACGAGCGCGCTGACGCTGTTCGTCGCCTCGACCGCGACGGCGCAGGTGGCGCAGCCGGTGGTCGCGGCACCGGCGGACGAGCCGGCGCCGGGCGAGGAGATCGTCGTCACCGGATCGCGGATCCAGCGGCGCGACGCCGCGACGGTCGGCCCGCTGCTGACGCTGACCGCGGACGACATCGCCAAATCGGGCACCGCGTCGCCGGGCGAACTGCTCCAGCGGCTGCCCTCGGCGGGCGTCAGCCTCAATTCGAACGGGACGCAGGGGACGTCGTACGGCGCGGCCTCGATCAACCTGCGCTATCTGGGCGGGGGCGAGGGCAGCGGGAACCGCGTGCTGGTGCTGGTCGACGGGCATCGCTGGGTCGATGCGGTGGGGCAGCGCGGGTTTCGCGACTTCGTCGACCTCAACACGATCCCGATGGGGATGATCGACGGCGTCGAGGTGCTGAAGGACGGCGCGTCGGCGATCTATGGCGCGGATGCGATCGCGGGTGTCGTCAACATCAAGACGATCCGCCCGTTCGACGGCATCCGCGCCTCCGGCCGATCGGCGCTGACCGATCGCGGCGACGGGCAGGAATATACCGGCATCCTGAACGTCGGGAAGCAGTTCGGCCGCGCCTCGATCATCGTGTCGGGCAGCTATTACAAATCGGAGCCGATCCTGACGTCTGCGCGCGCGCGGACCGCGGTGTCGCTGGTGCCGGTGACGACGCCGGGGACCAGCCCGGCGGGGCTGTTCATCCTGCCCGGGCTGGCGGCGAACACCTATTTCGGGACGGCGGCCGGCTTCGCCGCGGCGGCCGCGCCGGTGACCTATACCGGCACCGGTTACGGCGCGGGCGCGCTGGCGGACAATGCGCTGCGCACCGCGGCGCTGCCGGGCGACTTCTACAACACGCAGGCGCAGGGCATCTATTCGACCGGGCCGTCGGAGCGGTACGGCGTCTATGCCCGGCTGGGCTATGCGATCACCGACGACATCAACTATCATGTCGAGGGCCTGTACAACCGGCGCACGTCGAACCAGCTGTTCTCGCCCGTGCTGCTCGATATCGGCGGGACGGCCGGAACGGTGCGCGGGTTCGCGATTCCGAACAATCAGGCGTTCAACCCGTTCGGCACCGCCAACGGCGTGCCGGCCGCGAATGCGCTCGCCTTCGCCGGGACCTCCGCGTTCCGCATCCGCAAGGTGCTGACCGATTTGGGCAACCGCGACAACCGCCAGGATGTCGAGACGTACCGCGTCGCGGGCGGATTCGACGGCAAGTTCGCGCTGTTCGGCCATCGCTGGAGCTGGGACTTGTTCGGCAGCTATGCGAAGAACACGATCCAGTCGACCGCGCTGAACGGCGTCAACTACGACGCGCTGTTCCTGGGGCTGGGCAGCCCTGCGACCTGCGCGGCGGCGGCGGGATGCGTCCCGGTGAACCTGTTCGGGCCGATGACCGCGGCGGCGGCGGATTACATCCGCTTCACGACGCGCGAATCGAACTACACCGAGCTGTGGAACGCATCGGCCAACGCGACGGGGACGCTGTTCGCGCTGCCCGCGGGCGAGGTCGCGCTGGCCGTGGGCTATGAATATCGGCGCAACAAGGGCGTCGACCGGCCCGACGCGTTCGCCAATTCGGCCTCGGCGTTCCTCAACCCTGTACTCTACACGCGTACGACCGCGCAGACGCGCACCGCGACCAGCGGCAGCTACGACCTGCACGAGGTGTATGGCGAGCTGTCGGTGCCGATCCTGAAGGACTCGGCGATCGGCAAGAGCCTCGATGTGAACCTCGCCGCGCGCTATTCGCGCTATTCGACGGTGGGTGGCAAGGTGACGTTCAAGGCGGGTGGCGGGTATCGCCCGGTGGAGGGCGTGCTGCTGCGCGGCACCTATGCGCAGGGGTTCCGCGCGCCGTCGATCCTCGAGCTGTACCAGGGCGCGCGGCAGACGAGCTTCCAGGGGACCGATCCGTGCAACGGCGGGGCGGCGACGAACGCGGCGCTGGTCGGCTGCGCGGGCGTGCCGGCGGGGTACAACCAAGCGAACTTCAACCTGAACGGGCTGATTCCCGGCGTCATCAGCGGCAATACGCAGCTGAAGCCCGAGACGTCGGACAGCATCAGCGCGGGGATCGCGCTGACCCCGCTGCCGGGCCTGGCGCTGACCATCGATTACTACAACATCAAGGTGAAGGACGCGATCGCGGCGCAGAGCGCGACCCAGATCCTACAGCTGTGCGCGCGGCGCGGCGGCATCTTCTGCGACCTCGTCGCGCGCGACGCGTCGACGGGGGCGATCCTCCAGCTGTTGCAGGGATCGCAGAACCTCGCCTCGATCAAGACCGACGGCGTCGACGCGACGCTGCGCTACGATTTCCGCACCGGGATCGGCAAGATCGGCGCGGTGCTCGACGCGTCGTATCTCGGCTCGTTCCGCACCGTCTCGCCCGATCCCGCAACGGGTGCCACGATCGTCGATAACCGCGCGGGCAAGGGCGACCAGCCGCGATCGACCTATCCGCGGTGGAAGGGGCAGGCCTCGCTCAACTGGGCGAACGACGGCATCGATGCGGTGCTGCGCGGGCGTTATATCGGGCCGACGACCGACATCGCGAACGCGGTGAAGGACAGCCGGACCGCCGCGATCACGTATATCGACGCGGAGATGGGGTTCGACGTCAGCGGCGGGCAGGCGCGGTTCGGCCTGGGCGTCAACAACGTCTTCGACAAGGCGCCGCCCGCGTCCTACGCCAACGCACCGATCAACTATGATATCTATACCTATGATGCGCGCGGACGCTTCCTCTATGCGCGATTCTCGGTGAAGCTGTAACGCCATGACCACCCGTCGAAGCTGGCTCGACCGCGTCGAGCGGCTGGGCAATGCGCTGCCCGATCCCGCCTTCATCTTCGTCGCGCTGATCCTCGTCGTCGTCGCGGCGTCGGCGATCGCGAGCGCGGCGGGGTGGAGCGCGATCAACCCGTCGACGGGCAAGTCGGTGGCGGTGGAGAGCCTTTTGTCGGCGGAGAACGTGCGCCGGTTGCTGGTCGACATGCCCAAGACGCTGACCGCGTTTCCACCGCTCGGCTTCGTGCTGGTGGTGATGATGGGCGCGGCGGTCGCGGAGCGTGCGGGGCTGTTCACGGTGCTGATCGGGCGTGCCGTCCGCAACCTGCCGGTGCGATGGCTGACGCCGGCGACCTATCTGGTCGGCGTGCTGTCGCACCATGCGGGCGACGCGCCATATGTGGTCCTGATTCCGCTGGCGGCGATCGTGTATGCGGAGGCGGGGCGGCATCCGCTGGCGGGGATCGCGGTGGCCTATGCGGGCATTTCGGGCGCGTTCGCGGGCAATCTGGTGCCGGGGCAGTTCGACGTGCTGATCCTGGGGATCACGCAGGCGGCGGCGCGGCTGCTGGTGGCGGACTATCCGCTCAACCCGCTGGGCAACTGGTGGTTCACCGCGACGCTGGGCCTCGTCCTGCTGCCGATCGTGTGGGTGGTGGCGGACCGGGTGGTGGAGCCGCGGCTGTCGCGGTGGCAGGCGGACGGGCCCGATGCGGACCTCGCCGCGCCGGTCGGCGTGCTGGACGACGCGCAGCGGCGCGGGCTGCGGCGGGCGGGCGTCGCGGCGCTGGTCGTCGTGGCGCTGTTCGCGGCGCTGGCGCTGGCGCCGGGGTTCCGCCCGCTGATCGACGAGACAGCGACCGGCGCGGCACGGCTGACGCCGTTCTACGGCGCGCTGATCGCGGCGTTCTTCCTGCTCTTCCTCGCCTGCGGCTGGGCCTATGGCGCGGCAGCGGGGACGATCGCGTCGCACCGCGACGTCGTCAGAATGATGGGGCACGGGATGCGCGACCTGGCCCCGTACATCGTCATCGTGTTCTTCGCGGCGCATTTCGTCGCGATGTTCGCCTGGTCCAACCTGGGGCCCGTCATGGCGATCAAGGGGGCGGCGACGCTGAAGGGCATGGCGCTGCCGCTGCCGTTGATGCTGGTCGTGCTGCTGCTGATGTCGTCGGTGTTCGACCTGCTGATCGGCTCCGCGAGCGCCAAGTGGAGCGTGATGGCGCCGATCGCGGTGCCGCTGCTGATGCTGCTGGGCGTGTCGCCCGAGATGACGACCGCGGCGTACCGGATGGGAGATTCGATCTTCAACATCGTGACGCCGGTGGCGTCGAACTTCGTGCTGGTGCTGGTGATGTGCCAGCGCTGGGCGAAGGGGTTCGGCGTCGGGTCATTGATCGCGATGATGCTGCCCTTTTCGATCGCGATCGGGGTGACGGGGCTGGCGCTGGTGGTCGGCTGGGTGACGCTGGCGCCGCCGACGGGGCCGGGCGCGCCCGTTTCGTACACGCTGCCGGTGGCGCGATGAGGATCGCCGATGCGATGGTGCCGATGCGCGACGGCGTGCGGCTGGCGACCGACGTGTATTTGCCGGCGGCGCACGCGGAGGGCATGCGCTGGCCGGTGCTTCTCGAGCGCACGCCGTACGACAAGCGCGCGGCGAACCACGGCGACCGCACGCGCGACGAGGCGGAGCCGCGGACCAAGCCCGAGATCGCGCGCTGGTTCGCCGAGGCGGGCTATGTCTTCGTCCTTCAGGACTGTCGCGGGCGCTATGCGTCGGAAGGGGTCTTCACCAAATATCTTTCGGAAGGGGAGGACGGGTTCGACACGCTGGCATGGTTGCGCGCGCAGCCCTGGTGCGACGGGCGGATCGGGACGCTGGGGCTGTCGTACGGCGCGCATGTGCAGGCCGCGCTCGCCTGCCTCGATCCGCCGGGGCTGGCGGCGATGTTCCTCGATTCGGGCGGGTTCTCGAGCGCGTATCACGGCGGCGCGCGGCAGGGCGGGGCGTTCGAGCTGAAGCAGCTGACCTGGGCGAGGAAGCACGCGCTGCTCGCACCCGAGACGCTGGCGGACCCGGCGCGGCGCGCGGCGCTGGAAGCGGAGGACATCGCCGCGTGGATCGGCAGGCGCTGGACGCGCGGGCACTCGCCGCTGGCGGCCGCGCCGGAGTATGAGAGCTATGTCGTCGAGCAGTGGGATCACGACCGGCTCGACGCGTTCTGGACGCGCATCGGCATCTATGCGCGCGGGTGGTACGACCGGTTCCCGGACGTGCCGCAGGTCCACATGTCTAGCTGGTACGATCCCTATTCGCAGACCGCGATCGACAATTTCACCGCGCTGGCGGCGACCAAGCGCGCGCCCGTCAGGCTGGTGCTGGGGCCATGGACGCACGGGCAGCGATCGGTGACGCATGCGGGGGACGTGGATTTCGGCCGCGACGCGCCGCTCGACGGGGCGGTGGGGCCGGATTACTTCACGCTGCGCCGCGACTGGTTCGACCGGCACATGCTGGGCCGCGACGCGCCCGAGCACCTGCCCGCGCCGGTGCGGATCTTCGTGATGGGGGGCGGGAGCGGGCGGCGGACCGGCGAGGGGCGGCTCGACCATGGCGGCGTCTGGCGCGACGAGCCGGCCTGGCCGATCGCGCGCGCGGTGGAGACCGTGCTGTATCTCCATCGCGGGGGGGCGCTGTCGCCCGCGGAGCCATCCGAGGGCGCGCCGCCGCTGGCGTACGACTTCGATCCGGCGGACCCGGTGCCGACGATCGGCGGGGCGATCGCCTCCGGCGCGCCGGTGATGGTCGCGGGCGCGTACGACCAGCGCGAGACCGAGGGGCTGTTCGGTGCGCGCGCGCCCGGCCGTCCGCTCGCCGAGCGTGCCGACGTGCTGGTGTTCGAGACCGCGCCGCTGGTGCGCGACGTCGAGGTAACGGGCAGCGCGATCGCGCACCTGTTCGTGTCGTCGTCCGCGGTCGACACCGATTTCACGATCAAGCTGGTCGACGTCCACCCGCCCAGCATGGACTATCCGCAGGGCTATGCGATGAACCTGGCGCATGGCATCCTGCGCACGCGGTTCCGCCGATCGTTCGAGACCCCGGAACCGATGGAGCCCGGCCACGTCCATGCGCTTGCCATCCCCGCCTTCCCGACGAGCAACCGGTTCTGCGCGGGGCACCGGATCCGCATCGAGGTGTCGAGCAGCAACTTCCCGCATTTCGACGTCAATCCGAACGTCGACTGGCGCGTGCCGGGCGCCGTGCCGCAGGTGGCGCGCAACGCGGTCCACGTCGATCGCGCGCACGCGTCGCATGTCGTGCTGCCCATCGTCCCGATCGTTTGAGGACGCGCGAAAGCGCGCGGTCCCCGGGCGGCCCCGGCCCGCTCCGCCACCCGCTTCGCCATACGGTATCCTGATGGCCAGTCGGGTGGGGGAACGGGCCGGTGTCGCGACAGGCGCTTCGGCGCATGTCCGGATGATGTCCGGAGCCGTTGCATGATCGGGGCGATCCGCCGGCCCGTCTCCTCGCTGGGGGTGCGCGCACTGACGGTGTTCGCGGAGGTGACGCGCACCGCCTCCGCGACCGCGGCGGCGCGGACGCTGGGGATGACGCAGCCCGGGGTGAGCCGGATCATCGCGCAGATCGAGGATGCGGTGGGGTTCGAGCTGTTCTACCGCGATCGCGGCAAGCTGGTGCCCACGAAGGACGGGCTGGCGCTGGCGCAGGAGGTCGAGCTCGCGCTGGCAGGGTTGCAGCGCGTCAACAGCCTGGCGGCGGACATCGCGACCTCGGCGACGGGCGAACTGCGGATCGTCGCGCCGCCCAGCTTCGCGGAAGGGCTGCTGCCGGACATCGTCGCGGGCTTTCTCGAGCGGTTTCCCGGTGTGCGGTTCAGCCTCGATTCGCGCAGCATCGAGACCGCCAAGTCGATGATCGCGACCCGCGTGGTCGATTGCGGCTTCATGAAGCTGCCGATCGACGACGAGGACCTGTCGTGTACGCCGCTGGTGTCGAGCGGGTCGGTGTGCGTGCTGTCGTGCGACCATCCGCTGGCCATCCACGAGACGCTGACGCCGGAGTTGCTGCGCGGCGTGCCGCTGATCCTGCTGGGGGCCGGGCGGCAATGGCGCGCGCAGGTCGACCAGTGTTTCGCCCAGTACCGGTTGCGCCCGACCGTCGGGATCGAGACGCATACCCATGGCTCGGCGTGCGCGCTGGCCGCGCGCGGCGTCGGCATTGCGGTCGTCAACGCGTTGCTCGCGCGCAGCTATGTCCGCGCGCCGCTGGTGGCGCGACGGTTCGTCCCGGACATCATCCACGACTATGCCTTCGTCGTGTCGTCGCGATCGGCGACCTCGACGTTGACGCAGGCGTTCCATGCGGCGGCGAAGGCGCATGTGGACCGCGCGACGGACGCCGCATCCGGCGGGATGGCGTGCACGGCGCCAAGCGCGCTATGATCGCACGACGGTTCCGCTCGACGTGACGGCTCCGCCGCCGCCTGACGTGCGCAGCGTGGCCGCCAAGGCCGGACGTGGTCCCGCAGCCGCCGCAACTTCAGGGACGTTTCCGACCGTCGATCGTGCCTAGAGAACGGCACCGATCGACTGGTCGAAATGCGCGTCCATGAGGGCGATGGCTGCCCCAGCGTCGCGGTCCGCGATCGCACGTGCGATGTTTTCATGCCGTTCCAGCACGATCCTGCGCGCTTCGTCGGTCTGGCGGGTTTCCCATGCGACCGGGACCGCGACGGTCATCATCGGCTCGAACGAGCGGACGATCTGGAGGAACAGCGCGTTGCCGCTGGCGCGTGCGATCGCCTGGTGGAAGACGATATCGTGACGGGTCACCTCGGCGATGTCCGTCGCGGTCGCCATCGCGCGCGCGGAGGACAGGATGATGGCGACATCGGCGTCGCTGCGGCCGCGCGCGGCGAGTTCGGCGGTGCGCAGTTCCAGCGTGCGGCGGACGTCCCACACTTCCCCAACCGAGACCTGCGCGGTCGCGACGGCGTGATCGAGCGAGGTGCCCATCACCGATCCGTCGATCGCGCCCACGCGCGCGCGCCGGCCGTTCGCGACATCGATCAGCCGGAGCGCGGCGAGCGCGCCGAACGCCTCGCGCATCACCGCGCGGCTGACGCCCAGTTCGGTCGCGAAATGCCCCTCGCCCGGCAGCGTATCGCCGACCTTGAGGTCCTGGCTACGGATATGGTCGCGGACGCGGCGGACCGCGCGATCGACCAGCGAGCCGCCGTCCTCGAGGCGATCCACCGTCTTCACGCCGCCGCCTGCAGCGCACGGAGACGCGTCGGCGGGACGCCGAAGCGGCGCGCGAAGGCCCGGGTGAAGCTGGCGTTGTTCTGGTAGCCGCAGCGATAGCCGATCGCGGAGACGGGCAGGTCGGTCGCCAGCAGCAGCCCGTGCGCGCCCGACAGCCGCTTGTCCGCGATCGCGTCCGCGACGGTCGAGCCGAACATCTGGCGGAACCCGCGGGTGAGCTTGGCGCGGTTGAGCCCGCAGGCGCGCGCGACCGAATCGAGCGTCAGCTTCTCCTGCCAGCGATCGTCGATCAGCCGCCGCGCCGCCGCCAGGCGCGCCGCGTCGAGTTCCGAGAGGTCGCCCGCGCCATCGGCGGGGATCAGTGCGTCCCGATGCAGGCACGCGATGCTCGCGCACAGCAGTTCTATGCTCTTGGCGAGGCGCAGCGTCGTCCGTGCGGGCTCGGGCAGCGGGCAGTCGCGCAGCGCCAGCACCAGCGTGCGCAGCTCGCTCGGCAGATGCCAGACTGCGGCGGCGTCGGGCAGGACACCGAAGATCCGCGTGCACGCTGCGGGGGTGACCGCGAGGACGACGACGGCCTCGTCGCCGTCGCGCGCGCGTCCCGAGGCTATGGTGGCGGGCCTGTCGCTGCCGCCGAGATCGAAGCGCAGCGTGACCGCCGCGTCGAGCCACGCGTCAGGCTCGACCAGGCCGGGGCCGACGAAAGCGAGCATTTCGGGCGAAACGTCGATCCGCTGTTTGGGCGTGACCGTCATGATCCTCTCCTCCGTTGAGGTCGGGGCATCATGCACCTTTCCGAAAGGTCGTCAATCGCTATCCGATAGGTCGGCCGTGGCGGATAGCGGCGCGGTACGGATCGCGACGACGAATGCGACGACCGAGAGCAGGCTGGTCGTGACCCCCACCATCGCGAGCGCAGGGCCGAGATGCGCCTCGCCGCCGAGCAGCGTGCTGGTCCACGTCACCAGCGAGGGCGCGATGCCGAAGCCGATCAGCCCCGCGATCGCGATGAACGCGCCGATGCACAGCCCGCGCAGCTCGTTGGGGATCAACACGGTCAGCGCGACCGAGGTGATGAGCCCGGTGACCGCGCCGCACAGCGTGAGCAGGCCGAGCAGGATCGCGAACCACGTCACGCTCGCGCCGACCGGGAACAGCGCGGCAGGGACGCCGAGCGCGGCGGCGATTAGCGCGCCGATCAGCAGGCCGCCGCGGATGCCGCTCTTCTGCCCGATATCGGCGGCGAACCCGCCGAGGATCGTTCCGCCCAGCCCGCTGACGAGGATCAGCGCACCCATCCATCCCGCGAAGTCGCCCGGCTGCAACCCGTAGTGGCGCGAGAGCACCGGCGCGGCCCAGACCAGCGCGGCATTGTCCGCCATCACCACCGCGACCTGTCCGACGAATAGCGGGATCAGGAAGCGGCGGCGCGACCAGAGCTCGCGCGCCAGCACCGCGAAGGGCGCGTGGACGCTGGCGGCGACCTCGCGCCGCGCGGGCTCGCGGAGCAGCAGCAGCGGGAGGATCAGCGCGAGGCTGAGCAGCGCGAGCACCGCATGCGTCGCGCGCCACGGCGCCATTCCCGTGAAGACCGGAATCGCGCCGGTCGCGGACAGCCCGAACAGCCAGCCGCCCAGCGCGAACGCGGCGGCGATGCCTGCGGTCTTGCCGAGATTGACGATCAGCATCGCGCGCCCGCGCTGTGCCGGCAGGCACAGGTCGGCGGTCAGCGACAGCGCGGCGGTGAGCGCGCCGGTGGTGCCGGTCGCGGTCAACACGCGCGCGGCGAACAGCATCGCGGTGCCGGTGGCGACTGCGGTGAGGGCGGTGCCGACCGTCCAGACGAGCGCCAGCGCGATCATCAGCCGTACGCGGTGGACCCGGTCGACCAACAGGCCGACCGGGATCGAACACACGACGAGCGCCAGCGCGGCGCTCGCGCCCTGAATCAGGCCGAGCATCGTGTCGCTCAGCCGCAGCTCCGCCTTGACGCTTTCCTGTACCGTCGCGAACGATCCCATCATCGCGAAGCCGATCGTCATCGCCAGCGTCAGCGCGAGCAGCGACGGCATCGCCCGACCGAATCCGGTGGCGGGGAGCGGTGGTGCGAGCGTGGCCATCAGCCGAGCGCCCGGCGCAGCGCATCGACGCGTTGCGCCTGCGCACGATCGGCGACGCCGGGGCCGGGTAGCAGATCGAACCCGTGGAACGCACCGGGATGGACGTGGAGTTCGGTCGGCACGCCGGCGGCGATCAGGCGGCGGGCATAGTCGATATCCTCGTCGACGAAGAGATCGAGCGCGCCGGTCATCAGGAAGGTCGGCGGCAGCCCGGTCAGGTCGTCGGCACGCGCCGCGGCGGCATAGGGCGAGACGCCGTCGCCCCCCGGCGCGTGCCCGAGCAGCGCCTGCCAGCCGAAGCGGTTGTTGTGCGGGGTCCAGATGAATTCGCCCGCATAAGCGTGCGGCGGCGCGATGCAGGTGCGGTCGTCGATCATCGGATAGGTCAGGTGCTGGAAGGCGAGGCGGATGTCGCTGCGGTCGCGCGCCATCAGCGCGAGCGCCGCGGCAAGCCCGCCGCCCGCACTCTCGCCCATCACGCCGATCCGCGCGGGGTCGATGCCGAGTTCGCGGGCATGCGCATGCGTCCAGGCGAGGCCGGCGTAGCAATCCTCGATCGCGCCAGGGAAGACCGTCTCGGGCGCGAGGCGATAGTCGACCGAGACGATGACGCACGCGAGCGCGGCGGCGAGCGGGCGGTGGAAGGCCTCGAGGTCTTTCGCCGCGCCGCCGACATAGCCGCCGCCATGGATGTGATAGATGCAGCCAAGCGGGCCGGCGGCGTCGCGCGGGCGATAGATGTGGAGCGCGATGTCGGGCGCGCCGGCGGGGCCGGGGACGGTGCGGCGTTCCAGATCGACGCCGCTGTCGGGGGCGGGGGGCAGCGGGAGTTCGCGCGCGCGAAGGTCCGCGAGGCTTTCGGCGGTGAGCGTCACGGCCGGCCACGCGTCGAGCAGCGGGCGGAGTTGCGGGTCGACGAGGGGGAGGCTGGTCATGGGATCGGCTCCAGAAATGCAACGGCTCTTCGGCAAGGGTCCGTCGACCCGGACCTGTTCCGAGGGAGGGAAGAGAGGAGGCTACGCTCCACCGCTCACAGCGAAAAGATCTTGCCCGGGTTCATCAGGTTCAGCGGATCGAGCGCGCGCTTGATCGTCCGCATCGTGTCGACCGCGTCGCCCAACTCCGCGACCAGCCAGTCCTGCTTGCCGATGCCGATGCCGTGTTCGCCGGTGCAGGTGCCGTCCATCGCGATCGCGCGTTCGACGAGGCGGCGGTTGATCGCTTCCACCTCCGCGAATTCGTGCGGCGCCTGCGGGTCGATCGAGAAGATGACGTGGAAATTGCCGTCGCCCACATGGCCGAGGATCGCCGCGGGGACGGTGCCCGCGTCGATGTCCGCGCGGGTCGCGAGGATGCATTCGGGCAGGCGGCTGATCGGCACGCAGACGTCGGTGGTCCAGCCGACCGCGCCGGGGCGGACGTTGACCGCGGCGTAATAGGCCTCGTGCCGCGCCTTCCACAGCCTTGCGCGCTCCTCGGGCTGGTTCGACCAGGCGAACGCGCCGCCGCCGTTCGCCTCCGCGAGCGCGGCGACGATCTCGACCTGCTCGGCGACGCCGGCGGGTGAGCCGTGGAACTCGAAGAACAGCGTGGTGACTTCGGGATAATCGAGCTTCGACCAGCGGTTGACCGCCGCCATCTGCTTGTCGTCGAGGATCTCGACGCGTGCGAGCGGGACGCCCGACTGGATCGACTGGACGACGGTGTCGACCGCGCCCTGCAACGTGGCGAACCCGCAGACCGCGGACGAGATCGTCTCCGGAATCGGATGCAGCCGCAACGTCACCTCGGTGACGATCCCCAGCGTCCCCTCCGCGCCGACGAACAGGCGCGTGAGGTCGTAGCCTGCCGCCGACTTGCGTGCGCGCGTGCCGGTGCGGATCACGGTGCCGTCGGCGGTGACGACGGTGAGGGACAGCACTGCCTCGCGCATCGTGCCGTAGCGGACCGCGTTGGTCCCGCTCGCGCGCGTCGACGCCATGCCGCCGATCGTCGCGTTGGCGCCGGGATCGATCGGGAAGAACAGCCCCGTATCGCGCAGATGCGCGTTGAGTTCCTCGCGGCGCACGCCCGCCTGGACGGTGCAGTCGAAATCCTCGGCATTGACCGCGACGATCGCGTCCATCCGCGACAGGTTGATGCTGACCCCGCCGTTCACCGGCAGCGCATTGCCCTCGATCGAGGTGCCCGCGCCGAACGGCACGATCGCGACGCCCGCCGCGACGCACAGCCGGACGCAGTCGACGACCTCCGCGGTCGAGGCAGCGAAGACGACCGCGTCGGGCAGCGCCTCGGCGAAATGCGCCTCGCTGGTGCCGTGCTGGCGGCGGATGCCTTCACTCGTCGCGAGCGCGTCGCCGAACCGCTGGCGCAGCGCCGCGACGAGCGCCGCGTCGAGCGGCGGGCGAGCAGGGGCGACCGCGTGCATCATCAGAACCGCACCGTGCCGCGGATGCCGACGCGGCGGCGCGGCGACTGGATCGCGAGGTTCGAGACGAGCGGCGCAGGGAGGCCGGCGCGGCGCAGCAGCGACGCGTCGAGATAGGTCTCGACATAGTTCTCGTCGAACAGGTTGGTCGCGAAGGCCGCGACCTCGAGCGGCCCGGCCTGCCACGCGACCGACGCATTGACGAGGTGATAGGCGTCGAGCACCGGCACCGACGCGGCGTCGAGCGACCCGCCGGTCCGACGCCCCTTCGCGACCACGTTGGCGTCGAGCACGATCGCCTGGTCGCGGTGGAACGGCACGCGCAGGTTGGAGCCGATCGAATAGTTCGCGTCGGGCACGAAGAGAAGCCGATCGCCGGGATAGGCATAGCCCGTCGTTGCGCGGAACTGGCTCGAATCGGTCACGCGCGCGTGGAGCAGCGTGGCGTTGGCGTAGACGCGCCACGCGTCGCTGACGTTGAAGCTCAGCTCGGCCTCCGCGCCATAGCTCTCGACGTTGCCCGAATTGAGGTTGATCGCGACGAAGCCGACCGGCTGGCCGGTCGCGGGGTTGCGGATGGTCGAGGGCGCCAGCGCGTTGGCGCCGATGAAATCCTTGTAGTCGTTGTAGAAGGCGGCGACGTTGGCGGTCAGGCGCCCGCCGAATGCGCTGGCCTTCGATCCGATCTCGTAGGTCCAGACGCTGTCGCCCTTGTAGATCAGGTTGGGTGCGCCGGGGCCGTTCTGCCCGCCGCCGCGCACGCCGCGCGCGACCGACGCATAGGTCATGAAGGTGGGCGTCCAGCGCTTCGTCAGCGTCGCGCGCGGCTGCCATTCGTTCGCCTCGTACGCGGCGGGAAGCCCCGAGGTCGATGCGGAGAGCTTCTGGTGATCGAACCGGATCCCGACCGCGAGGTCCAGCCCGTCGCCGAAGTTCAGGAAGCCGGTGGCGAAGCCTGCGATGTTCTCGTTCTTCGACGTCGCCGATCCGGGCACGGTCAGGCTCGCGGGGACGACCGTGGTGGTGGTGGTGCTGGCGGTCGTCGAGCGGCTGTAGAACGCGCCGACCAGCGTCGAGAAGCGCTCGCTCCACTTGGTATCGAGGCGGATCTCGCCGGTGCGGGTCTTGAGCGTGCGGCTGACGGTGGAGCGGAAGAAGTCGATCGGGCTGTAGTCCGCGTCGCCTGCGCCGTTCGTGTCGCTCTGGTTGTACGCGCCGATCGCGGTGATCGTGGTGTTCAGGCTGTCGATGTCGAACTCGCCCTTCAGATTGGCGGCGTAATAGTCGATCGTGCCGAGGCTCAGCTGGTTGGTGCGGCCGTCGAGCGTATAGTCGCGCGGGCCGCGAACGTTGAAGTACGGCGTCGATCCGCCGAACACGCGATCATAGCCGCCGTTGAGCGTGAAGCGCGCCCAGCTGGCGGGCACGAAGCGGATCGTGCCGTTGACGCTCTTGCTCTCCATCGGATTCTGGTTGCCGCCCGCGAGCAGGTTGCGCTGGAACCCGTCCTCCGTGTGGTACGCCGCGCCGATGCGGAACTGGAGCACGTCGTCGATGATCGGGCCGGAGATGCTGCCGGACACGGAGGCGTAGTTGTCACCCGCGGCGAGCGCACCGTCGATGCGGCCCTGCCACTCGTTCGAGGGCTGGCGGGTGACGACGTTGATCGCGCCGCCCAGCGTGTTGTTGCCGAACAGCGTGCCCTGCGGCCCGCGCAGCACTTCCACGCGCGCGACGTCGACGAGCGGCGAGTTGAGATAGGTGGTGTTGGGCTGGTAGATGCCGTCGATGAAGATGCCGACGCCGGGCTGCACCGTGTCGATCAGCGTGGTGCCGACGCCGCGGATCGACACGAAGGCGCGTCCGACCGAGTCCGAGTTGATGTTGAGCCCCGGCGTATAGGCCGCGACGTCGCGGACGACGACCAGCTGCTGCTGCTTGATTGCATCGCCAGAGATCGCGGTGACCGCGATCGGCACGTCCTGCAACCGCTCCTCGCGGCGGCGGGCGGTGACGACGATGTCCGAACTGGCGGGATCGGTTTCGGCGCCCGTGTCCGCCTGCGGATCGGCGGGGGTGCCCTGGTTGGTGGTCTGCGCGCCCTGCGGCTCGGCGGATTGCGCCGACGCGATGGCAGGCCATGCGAGCGTCAGGGCGGTGGACAATGCGAGCAGCGAACGACGACGCATGGGGAACCTCTCCGGAAACGGCGGATCGATTCGTCCACCTGTCAGACAGGTATGCGGTGTTCGAGAGCTATCGGAAAGGTCCGGCGACTATGCCGATCGGCTCCGGCGCTTGCCCTACCAGCAGGAATAGCCGCCATCGACCGCGACGATGCTGCCCGTCATCAGGCTGGCGGCGTCCGAGGCGAGGAACTGGACTAACGAGGCGACTTCGTACGCCTCGCCGAGCCGGGCTTGCGGCGTGCCGTCGATCCAGCGGCGGTACATCTCGCTTGTCTGGTCGGCGAAGGCGTTGAGCGGGGTCGCGATATAGGTGGGCGCGACCGCGTTGACGCGCACGCCGCGCCCCGCCCATTCGGCGGCGAGGCTCCTGGTCAGCTGATGCACCGCGGCCTTGGACGCGTTGTAGTAGCTTTGCGGCTGCGGCCGGTTGACGACGAAGCCCGACATCGAGCCGATGTTGACGATCGACCCGCGACCCGTCGCCAGCATGTGACGGCCGAAGGCGCGGGCGCACCAGAAGGTGCCGTTGAGGTTGACGTCGAGGACGTTGAGCCAATGCTCGTCGGCGACGTCTTCCGCGGCGGTTTCGCTGCGTGCGATGCCGGCGTTGTTGACGAGGATCTCGGTGCCTTGCGCGCGATCGGCGGCGGCGGTGACCGCGGCGGAGTCCGTCACGTCGAGCACGACGCCCTCGACCGCGTGACCTTTCGCACGCAACGCATCAACGCCGCGCGCGAGCAGCGCCGCGTCGCGGTCCGCGATTGTCACCGATGCGCCGAACTCCGCGAGCGCATCGGCACAGGCCCAGCCGATCCCCTGCGCGCCGCCCGTGACGAACGCGGCGCGGCCATCGAGCCTGAGGCGATTGGCGTACATCCGAGGTTCCGTCATGGCAGGAAGGGGGCGGCGGGCATCGGCGGCTCGTACGCCGCGGCGCCCGCGGCGATGCGATAGACCTGTCGGGTCTCGCGATCGAACGGATCCCATGGCAGCGACCCGTCGCGTGCGAAATCGACCCACAGCCGGTGCATTCGCGTCGCGATCGCCTGTGGCGGGGCCTCGCCGAGCAGGCCTTCGGGGCCGCTGGCGCAGGCGAGCGCGTCGAACACGAACGGCACGTCGACCGCGTGTGCCGCGCCCAGCTCGCCGCCGAACGCGGGCGAGCGCCATTCGAGTTCGTAGACGTGCGTGCGTCCGCGATGCTCCTCGGCGAAGCGGCGCGCGGGCCAGCGGAAGACGAGATCGGTCATCGCATCGGTCAGCGCGCGCCCGGCGGGGCGCTTGCCAGCGCCATAGGCGTTCAGCGCAGCCCATGCCCGCGGCTGCGACTTGCGCAGCACCAGCCACGACAGAAGCCGCCCGATCTTGTCGCGCACGCCGGACGGCACGAGATAGAGGTTCATCTCCTCGGCGTTGGTGCCGATCAGCACCTGGACGCCCGCGCCGGCGCCGGCGCGCAGCGCGTCGAGCGGCGGCACCGGGAGGACGTCGTCGCCGTGTACCGGCACGAAGCGGCTGATCCCGAACACCGGTTCGCGTCCGTCCGCGCCGCGCAGGTCGATCCGCGCGGTCGGGAGCGACACCGTCTCGATCGCGTCGAGCACCGCCTCTGGAGGGACTCCGGCGAACCCGTCGCGCGTCGGTGCGACGCCGAGCCGCTTTGCGAGCTTCGTCACCAGCCGCTGCATCGTGCCGATGCTCCGCGTCATGCCGCCATGCCCGCTCTGGACGATCGCGCGCGCGAACAGGCCTTCCGCGAGCGGCGACGTGACGAGATCGGCGATCGCCATCGCGCCCGCGGACTCGCCGAACACGGTGACGTTCCCGGGGTCGCCGCCGAACCGCGATATCTCCGCGCGGACCCATGCGAGCGCGGCGATGACGTCGCGCAGGCCAAGGTTGGTCGGCACGCCCGGAATGGGCAGGAACCCGTCGATGCCGAGCCGGTAGTTGATCGCGACGCACACGACGCCGTCGTGCGCGAAGGTCGCACCGTCCTGTACCGGCGCGTCCTTGCTGCCGATCACGAACCCGCCGCCATGGACGAACACCATGACGGGCAGCGCGGTCGATCCGTTCGCGGGCCGCCAGACGTTGAGCGTCAGATAGTCGTCCCCCTCGATCCAGCCGCTGCCGATCAGCGCCTCGACGTCGAGCCCGGGGACGGACTTGATCCGCTGCGGCGCGTTCGCGCCCGGTTCGGCGACATCGCGCACGCCTGTCCAGGGCAAAGGCGGTGCGGGCGCGGCGAATCGGCGGTCTTCGACGGGCGGCGCGGCGTACGGAATGCCGATGAAGCGGTCGACGCCGTCCCGCGTCCGCCCGCGCAGCGTGCCCGCGGTGACGCGGACGATCGGACCCTCATTCTCGTGCAATGCCATGGCGCGACCCTACAGCGTCCGTGGCGCGGAGGCGCGGCGGCTCGCTGTGCGGAGTTGCTCGCACGCTGTGCCGATGCGTCGCGCGGGCGGATCGCGCCTTGCCAGCCGCGGCGGGACCTGTGCCGATGCCCGTGTCGATGGGAGACGAAGCGCGGTGCACGGACATATCGGGAGGATCGGCGTCGGACTGCTTGTCGCACTGCTCGCGATCGTCGCGATCGGCGTCGCGATCGTCGTCGTCCAGGGGCGACGGACCCCGCCGGGGCGCCCGGATTATGTCGCGCTCGGCAGTTCGTTTGCCGCCGGGGCGGGGCTCGGCGCGCTTGAGCCCGGCAGCCCCACGCTATGCGCGCGCAGTGTCGGGGGCTATCCGCAGCAGCTGGCGCGGCAGCGCGGTCTCGCGCTCGTCGACATGAGTTGCGGCGGCGCGGTGGCTCCCCACCTGCTCCACGGCGGCCAGTATTTTCAGGGGCCGCAGGTCCGCACCATCACCCCCCGGACCCGGCTCGTCACGATCACTGTCGGCGGGAACGATGTCGGCTATGTCTCCGACCTCTCGCTGCTGGCAGCGCGGCGCACCGATACGCTGTTCGGGCGGCTTGTCCGCGTGGCCTGGCATGGCCCGCGGATGCCGGCCGGGCGAGGCTATGCACGGTTGCAGGCCGATCTCGTCGCGACGATCCGCGCCGTCCATGCGGCCGCGCCGGAGGCGATCGTCGTCGTCGCCACCTACCCCGCGATCCTGCCGCGATCGGGCACCTGCGCGGTGCTGCGCCTGGACGTGCGCGAAGCCGATGCGATGCGCCAGGTCGGCGACAGGCTTGCCGCAGTCACGCGATCGGCGGCACGCGCGGGCGGTGCGGTGCTGGTCGACATGCACGGTCTTGGCCACGCGCACCACGCGTGTGCGGCCGAGCCATGGACCCGCGGCTGGACGAACGGCGGAATCGCGCCGTTCCATCCGACCGCGGCCGGTGCGGCGGCAACCGCCCGCGCGATTTCCGCCAGGCTGCGGTAACGCGCGGTTTGCGGGCCGGCCATGGCGTAAATCACGCAGGCACGCGCGATTTCCGGTCTTCTGATCGGAGTACAATCCGTGCATGGGCCGCGGCGGCTGGAGCGACGTCTCCTTCCCGCCCGATCCTTGCAAAGGCTTCCTTCCGAATGCGTCGCTGTCTTGCCTCGTCGATCGCATTCCTGTTGCCGGCGGCGGCATCGGCGCAGGAAGCGCCGGCGCCCGATATCGTCGTGCTGGGTGCGGGGCTGCCGCTGCCGCCCGGAACCCCCGCTTATGGTGTCTCGATCATCGACCGCGGGCGGCTGACAGGTGACGCGTCTGACCGCGTGGAGACCGTGCTGAAGGACGTGGCGGGGTTCCAGCAGTTCCGCCGATCCGACAGCCGCTCGGCGAACCCGTCGGCACAGGGCGTGACGCTCCGCGCGCTGGGCGGCAACGCGTCGAGCCGCGCGCTGGTGCTGCTCGACGGGGTGCCGCTGGCGGATCCGTTCTTCGGCTATATCCCGTTCAACGCGCTGTCGGGAGATCGGCTGGCGGCCGTGCGGATCACGCGCGGGGGCGGCGCTGGCGCGTTCGGGGCGGGAGCGGTGGCGGGCACCGTCGAGATGGTGAGCGCGACGCGCGCCGACCTGCCGCGCTACGCCGCCACCGCATCCTATGGGAGCAACGACGCGATGAGCGTGGCGGGGGCGGTGTCGCCCGATCTGGGGTCCGGATTCGCGACGCTGTCGGGGCGGTTCGAGCGCGGCGACGGGTTCTTCACGACGCCAGAGACACAGCGCGTGCCCGCGTCGGTGCGCGCGCGGTATCGCGACTGGTCGGTCGGGCTGCGCGCCGTGGCGCCGATCGATGCGCGAACCGAGGTCCAGGCACGGGCGCTGGTCTATGACGATCACCGCACGCTCCGGTTTCGCGGCGCGGACAGTGCCTCGCAGGGGCAGGACGCCAGCGTCCGCCTGGTGCACCGGGGCGACTGGCAGGTCGATGCGCTGGCCTATGTGCAGGCGCGCAACTTCTCCAACACGGTCATCAGCGCGACGAACTATCGCCGGACGCTCGACCAGCGCAATACGCCCTCGACCGGGATGGGCGGCAAGATCGAGCTGCGCCCGCCGGTCGGCGCGGATCACGTGCTGCGCGTCGGTGTCGATGCGCGGGCGGGCGAGGGCTGGCTGGCCGAGGATGCGTACAGCACCGTCACAGGCAGGATTACCACGTCGCGCACCGCGGGTGGACGCACGAGCACGACCGGCGTGTTCGTCGAGGACGACTGGACGATCGGGCGGCTGGTGCTGACTGGCGGACTGCGCGGCGATCGCTGGACGATCACCGACGGCGCCTTCCGCGAGACGAGTGCGGCGGGCGTTACGACCAGCGACCAGCGCTATGCGAACCGCGACGGGGTGGCGGCGACCGGGCGTGCGGGTGCGCTGCTGCGTGCGAGCGAGGCGGTCGCGCTGCGGGCGGCGGCCTATACCGGGTTCCGGCTGCCGACGCTCAATGAGCTGTACCGGCCGTTCGTCGTCTTCCCGTTGACGACGCAGGCGAACGCCGCGCTGCGCAACGAGACGCTGCGCGGCGCGGAGGGCGGGGTGGACCTGACCCCCGCGCGGGGAGTGAGGATCGGGGCCACGGCCTTCTGGAACCGGCTGGGCGACGCGATCGCCAACGTGACCATCGCGCCCGACCTGCGCCAGCGCCGCAATGTCGATGCAGTGGTCGCCAAGGGCATCGAGCTCACCGCGCGGATGGCGCGCGGGGCGGTGACGCTCGACGGATCCTATGCGTTCAGCGATGCGCGGGTCCGGGCATCGGGCCCGTCCATGGGACTGGACGGGTTCGTCCCGGCGCAGAGCCCGCGCCATTCCGCCAGCGCGACGCTGGGCTGGGCGCCGGTCGCGGGTGCGCTGCTGTCGGGGACGATCCGCTATGTCGGGCGGCAGTTCGAGGACGATCTGCAGGCCGACATGCTGCGCGACGCGCTGACCGTGGATGCGATCGCGCGCGTCGGGCTGACCCGGCACGTCGCGGTCGTCGCGCGGGCGGAGAATCTGTTCGACGCGACGGTCGTGACCCGCAACCAGGCGGGCTCGATCGACCTCGGCACGCCGCGCACGCTGTGGATCGGCCTGAGGCTGAACTGACGCGATGCCGGTCCCCGCGGGCTGGCGGATGCGCGGCCCTTTGATGGCAAGGGAGCACGGCGACGTGGATGTCCAGCGCGGGTATCGGAAGAATAGCCTGAACCAGTACAGGACCGCCGGTCCGGCGTCGTTCGGCTATGAAGGGCGCGGCACCCGGACGTCGTCGTCGACGCCGCAGGGGGCGATCCGGTCTCGGTATACGGTCGACAACCTTCTCGCGCAGACGCCTGGGGGGCTTTGGTTTACGATCCGCTCGACCGGCTGTTCAGCCAGGAGGCGACGTCGAACATGCTTCGCTGCCGCGGCGACCAGTTGGCGACCAAGCAGTGGGAAGCGACCGACAGACTTACACGGACCGCAGCTCAGCCGCACTGGCCGCGTGGCAGATGCGTGCGAGCTGGCTGCCGCACCCGAAGCCCGGCACGCATCCTGTGGAGAACGGTTCGTGCTGGACTGGCAGCACCTGGTGGAGCGATCATTCGACGCTCGATCGCGGTGAGATTTGTCGCAGGCGGCGAGGCCACAACTGCGGATCGTGCGTCAACGCCGAAGGGTACAGGAGGCATGGTGGCCCCACCATCATGCCGGCAGAGCGTTGGCGGGCGGCGCTGCGGCAGGCGCAGGTCCTCCCTCTTCGTTCTCGGGCGGCGTGATCCGATACCAGAGGGCGTATAGCGCCGGCAGGAAGACAAGGGTCAGGATCGTGCCGCCCAGCGTGCCACCGATCAGCGTGACCGCCATCGATCCCCAGAACACCGAACTGATGAGCGGCACGAACGCGAGCACCGCCGCCAGCGCGGTCAGGATCACCGGACGTGAACGCTGCACCGTCGCCTCGACCACGGCGTGATACGGGGCCATGCCGCCCTGCTCATGGTCGTGGATCTGACCCATCAGGATGAGCGTGTTGCGCATCAGGATGCCCGCCAGCGCGATCAGGCCCAGGATGGCGTTGAAGCCGAATGGCTGCCCCGTCACCAGCAGCGTCGGCACGACGCCCACCAGCCCCAGCGGCGCCGTCAGCAGCACGATCGCCATCGCCGACAGGCTGCGGACCTGCAGGATGATGACGATCATCATCAGCACGATCATGACCGGGAAGATCGGAGCCAGGGCGGCATTGGCCTTGCCCGCTTCCTCGATCGAGCCGGCCATGTCGATGTGATAGCCGGTCGGCAGCCTGGCGATCAGCGGCTGGAGCTTCTCGAACATCGCGGTCGAGACGTCCGGTGGCTGGAGGCCGTCCGCGATGTCGCCGCGCACGGTGATCGTGGGCACGCGGTCGCGACGCTGGAGGATCGGATCCTCCATCCGCACGTCGATCCTGCCGATCTGGCTGACGGGCACGCGCTGCCCTGCACTGCCGGTCAGCGTGTAGTCGCCGATCCGCGCGGGGTCGAGCCGGTCGGTGCCGGCCGAGCGTGCCACCACATCGACGGTGCGGATGTCCTCGCGCGCCTGGCTGACGACCGCGCCGGTGAGCAGGAACTGCAATTGCTCGGCGACGTCCCCCGATGTGAGGCCCAGCGCGCGCAGACGGTCCTGATCGAGCACGAAGTGCAACGCCGGGGCGCGATCGCCCCAGTCGGCGTTGACGGTGCGCATCGACGGATCGGCCTGAAGGATCGCCTGCGCCCTGTCCGCGATCGTGCGGACGGTGGCGAGATCCGGCCCGCTGACCCGGAACGCGACCGGGAAGGGCGAATAGGGACCGAAGGTCAGCTTGGTCGCACGGACGCGCGCCTGCGGGGCAAGCCCGTCCGCTGCCGCCTGACGCAGTTTGATGCTGAGCGTATCGCGCGCCTCCTCGTCGGGGGTGAGGACGATGATCTTGGCGAACGACGGGTCCGGCAGCTCCGGCGAGAGCGACAGGAAGAAGCGCGGCGCACCCTGCCCTACATAGCTGGTGACGACCGTCGCCTCCGGCTGTTTGCGCAGCCACGCCTCGACTTGCCTGGCCGCGATGGCGGTCTGCGCGATCGCGGTGCCCTTGGGCATCTGCACCTCGACCAGTACCTCGGGCCGGTCGGAGGCGGGAAAGAACTGCTTCTTGACCAACGCCATGCCCGCGCCCGCGATCAGGAACGCCGTGAGCGTGGCCAGCCCGACCAGCAGCTTGCGCCGCACCGCCCAGGCGATCACGCTGCGCACCTTCTCGTAGCGCGGCGTCCGGTAGATCGCGTCATGGCCACCAGCGACCGGCTCGATGTCCGGCAGCAGCTTGACGCCCATGTACGGCGTGAAGATCACCGCGACGAACCATGACGCGATCAGCGCGAACCCGACGACCCAGAAGATGTTTCCCGCATATTCGCCCGCGGTCGATTGCGCGAAGCCGACCGGCATCAGGCCGATCACCGTGACCAGCGTTCCCGCCAGCATCGGCGCGGCGGTGTGGCTCCAGGCATAGGCCGATGCGCGGATGCGATCGTAGCCCTCCTCCATCTTCACCACCATCATCTCGATCGCGATGATCGCGTCGTCGACCAGCAGGCCGAGCGCGAGGATCAGCGCGCCGAGCGTGATGCGGTCGAGCGCGCGTCCGGTCGCCCACATCACGACCAGCACCACCGCCAGCGTCAGCGGCACCGCGGCGGCGACGACGATGCCGACGCGCCAGCCGAGGCTTATCAGGCTGACGATCATGACGATCGCCAGCGCCTCCAGAAAGGTGTGCATGAACTGGTCGACGGATTCGGCGATATTGACCGATTGATCGGTGACCGGCGTCAGCGTCATGCCCAGCGGCAGGTCGGCGCCGATCTTCGCGACCTCGTCCTTCAGCGATTTGCCGAGGTCGAGTCCGTTCCACCCCTCGCGCATCACGACGCCGAGCAACAGCGCCGGTTCGCCCTGGCTGCGGACGAGGAAGGTGGCGGGATCCTCGTAACCGCGCTCGACGGTCGCGATCTCGGACAGGCGCAGCGTGTTGCCCCGCGCGACGACGGCCACGTCGCGGATCTTCGACAGATCGTCGAACGCGCCGTCGAGCCGGACGACGATCTGCTGCCCCTTGCTCTCGATCGCGCCGGCCGGGGTGATGAGGTTCTGCTTCGCCAGCGCCGCGAAGATGTCGCGTGGCGAGACGCCGAGCGTCGCCAGCCGTTCCTCGGCGAACTGGACATAGATGCGCTCCGGCCGTTCGCCGACGATGTTGATCTTGTTGACGCCGGGAACGTGGAGCAGGCGCTGACGCAGTTGCTCCGCCTCGCGCGCGAGCAGCCGTTGCGGCTCCCCCTTTGCCTTCAATGCGTAGAGCGCGAAGGTGACGTCGGCATATTCGTCGTTGACAAAGGGGCCGACGACGCCACGCGGCAGGCTGGATGCCTCGTCGGACATCTTCTTGCGCGCCTGGTAGAACTCGTCGGCAACGGCTGCGGGCGGGGTGGTATCGCGCAGCGTCAGCGTGGTGAACGCAAGCCCGGGGCGGGTGAACGTCTCGCTGCGGTCATACCAGCGCAATTCCTGCAGGCGCTTCTCGAGCGGCTCGGCGACCTGATCCTGCATCTCCTGCGCGGTCGCGCCCGGCCACGCGGTGACGACGGTCAGCACCTTGATCGTGAAGCTCGGGTCCTCGGCGCGGCCCAGCTTCGAGAAGGCCACGACACCGGCCAGAATGATCGCGATCAGGAAGAACAATGTCACCGATCGCTCGCGCACCGCCAGCGCGGACAGGTTGAAGCGACCGGGCGTATCCGGCGTGTCGTTTCCCCCGCCGCTCATCGTGCGGCACCCGGTGCCGGAACGGCGATGCGGACCCGCTGCCCCTGATGCAGCAGGTGCGCGCCCATGGCGACGAACCGCTGTCCTGCCTTCAATCCCGATGCGATCGTGGCCGTCTCCTCGCCGACCGTGGATATCTGCACAGCGTGCCAGGCGACGGTCGGCGCGGTGCCATCGCTCACGATCCACACGCCCGGACCGCGCCCGGTGTCACGGAGTGCACCCAGGGGCACGTCCATGCTGGCCGGCTTTCCCGGCAGTGCGAGTGCGATCGTGACCGTGGAGCCCAAAGGTGCGCGCGCGGCCGCTCCGCCCAGCACATAGCGTGCCTCGAACGTCCGAGAAGCCGGATCGGCGGAGTCCGCCAGCTGTCGCAGCGTGGCGCTGCCGCTACTCTTGTCGAACGTGCGCGCGTGCGCAACCGAGTTGAGCGGCGGACGGAGCGTCTCCGGAAGTTGCACCAGCGCTTCGCGCGGCCCCGATCGCGCCACGCGGACGACGGTCTGCCCCGCGGTGACGACCTGTCCCGGTTCGGCGAGCGTCTCCACCACCGTGCCGTCGGCATCGGCCAGCAGCGTCGTGTAAGTGGTTTCGTTGCGCGCCACCCGCGCCTGGGCCTGCGCTGCGGACAGTTGCGCACGCGCCGAGTCCGCCGAGGCCTTCGCCTGGTCGTAGGCGGAGGCGGACTCCGCCCATCTAAGTCGCATAATTATTCTTTAGGGTTGCGTAGTCGGTTTCGCCGCAAGTTGCTGAGCAACATCTTTGGCATAGCTAACATGGTCGGCCTTGAGGTGCGCAGAAACGCGGGTAAGGTAAGGTAAAAGACTTTGGATCGTGGTAAAACCATCGCCGAATTTTGGAAATGGAAAGTCATGTTCCGCGGCTTTCACTCTAACCACATCAATATCCGCATTTAATCCATTAATCTCTGAAGACCAACCCGAAGCTCCTATTTGATAGGCGAGCCCGGCTAATTCATCCCCGAACGTCTGCCACCAAGGCATTGCAACCCGTTGCGACCACCATTTTGTCAATCGCCAACCCGCGAGTGCTCCTAATCCAAAAAATGTGACAGCGAAAACGACCGGACTACTAGCAAACTCAATTAACTTGTTCGGGAGCGCGGATATCAGCGGGAGCGCCAACCATCCGCTAGCCCTTTGTTGAACGTCTGTAGGGCTATTGGTCGCGAAAAAAGTCAAAAGCGCCCACAGTACGCCAACTGCGGTCCCCAGCCATAGAAATGTCCGCTTCATTGAAAAAACTCGCGAACAACGCTTGCGAGTGGCGAACCGCCCAACTCACCTTTAAGCAAGCCGTAAGCGACGGCCGCAACCACGCCCCCAATAATCGTAATTCCCCAAGACAATACGCCCGGCCCTAACCGCCCAATCCAACTCGACTTTCGAGTGGTGGGGAACAGAATGAAGTTCGGTACATATTCCCGATGCAGATAGACAATAAGAGTTTGAACTCCAAAGGCGCTCGCGCCGAAGAGTAACCGTTGCCAAAACGTGGGCAGGCCCGGCAATGCCGCCAGCGCTGCAACCAATATGAAAACATTGAAAGTTAGTCCGAATTTCCTAAATTGCGTTGCTAACGTTCGCTGAAATCCGTTAGCATGCCGAGAAAGAGCTTCAGCTTTCCCAATGGCCCATGCTTCTTGAACGCTTTGAACCCGAATAGTGTTTTCACCCCATGCGGTCAGCTCGACCATCGCGTTGCGGTTCAAACCGTACATCTCCGGCTCTTGTACAGAAATCTTTAAATATCGTAACTCGGGGAGATCATCTAGGATGGTTTCGAATTCGTCGGCGTATATATTTTTCTCGTTTCCCTTATCATTGAAGGTAACAACCGCGCGCTTCTGAGAAAAGTCTTTTACAAGTTGTGCAATGAGACTTCTCACATCATCAGCATAAAGTCGGATCGCCCCTAATGAACGGGAAGATGTGTTCATTTGCTCCGCGAAGGCACCAACGTTTGTCGGTCGAACTTGATACGCATGCGGCCAGAGCTGGTACGTGCCGCCCGTTCCAATGGTGGTGGACCACTCCCCGTCTATCCTGCCTTCCGGCGTAAGTGCGCCGGTAACTGTAAGTTCGCCGGCCACCACCCCCTCGGGGACTTCGCCTTGAACCTTACCTGTTAGGGTCAAGGCTCCCCCGTTAAAGGCACCGACCACATCGTAAACGATAACGCCACTCTGATTGTCACTCAACCGAATCAATCCGGTTAGGGCGCTGTCCTCACCCTCCAAAGAAAGTGCGACGTTACCGGTGTTCGTTCCGTAAACGTGACCGTTCCAATGCTTGCCCAAATTCGCCATGCTACCCCCAACCAAGAAGCTAGCTCAATGCAGTAGGTTCTCAAAGCTCAACGCCTTGCATACGCCAGAGCAGCCTTTATTTATCGTGGCCGGGATGTTGGCCGAGGGCAACATCTTCTGAAATTCTCTAACTAAATCAGCTAGTTAAGAGAGAAAATGGCGGAGACGGAGGGATTCGAACCCTCGGTACGGTTTCCCGTACGACGCTTTAGCAAAGCGTTGGTTTCAGCCACTCACCCACGTCTCCGGTTGCGGCAGGAAGCGGGCTATAGCGGTGGTGTCGGGTGCGATCAACCGTCTGTCGCGATTTGCGGGTCTTTGGCGGCGGGGGGCGCGGCTGGGATCCTTGCGAACGGTCGATCCGGGGAATGGCGGTCGGGCCAGGTTGCTCATATAGAAGCGGAAATGAGGCGTGCCGTCATCGGCGCGCGGTCGCCCTGGGGCGCAAGGCGGAGCGAAGCGTGAAGGATCTGGACGAGGACGCGCGGATCGTTCGCGAGTTGACCCGCAGAGATAACGGCCCGGACCCCTTCTCGTCCGCGGTGCGTGCGACGCGGATGCCGATGGTCATCACCGACCCGGGCCAGGCGGACAATCCCATCGTGTTCGTCAACGGGGCGTTCTCGAAACTGACCGGGTTCGAGCAGCACGAGATCCTGGGGCGGAACTGTCGCTTCCTACAGGGGCCGGATACCGATCCGGCCGCCATCGCCCGATTGCGTGCGGCGATCGCCGGACGGACGCCGATCGAGCTGGAGCTGCTGAACTATCGCAAGGACGGCACGACGTTCTGGAACCGGGTGCTGGTGTCACCGGTGTTCAGCGACGAGGGGGAGCTGACCTATTTCTTCGCGTCGCAATATGACGTGACGCTCGAGCGCGAGCGCGTCGCCAATCTCGAGCGTGACCTGGGCGATCTGGAGTCCGAAGTGGCGCGCCGCGATGCCGAACTGGTCGCCAGCGAACATCGCCTGCGCTTCGCGCTGAAGGCGGGGCGCATGGGATCGTGGAGCGTCGACCTCAGCACGCACCGGATGATGGCGTCGGAGGGCTGCAAGGAGAATTTCGGGCGCCCCGTCTCGGAGCCGTTCACCTATGCCGAGCTGATGGCGGCGGTCCACCCCGGCGACCGGACGCGGCGCGACGAGGCGGTCGCGACCGCGATCGCCGACGGCACCGCGCTGGACGTGGAGTATCGCGTGCAGACGCCGGAGGGCGAGGAGCGATGGGTCCAGATCCGGGGGCAGGCCAGTTATCGCGCCGACGGCACGCCGCTGTCGCTGATCGGGGTGTCGCAGGACGTGACCGATCGCAAGCGCGCGGAGGAGCATCGCACGCTGCTCGCCAACGAACTGAGCCACCGCGTCAAGAACAGTCTGGCGATGGTGCAGGCGGTGATCGCGCAGACCCTGCGCAAGGCGACGTCGCTGGAAGAGGCGGGCGCGACGCTGGAGGCGCGGATCCAGGCGATGGCGTCGGCGAACGACCTGCTGGTCAACGAGCGGTGGGAAAGCGCGTCGATCCGCCCTTTGCTCCACCGGACGCTGGCGCCGTTCGGCGTGGTCGACAGCCCGCAGTTCCGGCTCGACGGTCCCGACATCCGCCTGCCGCCGCGGACCGCGGTCGCGCTGGCGCTCAGCCTGCACGAACTGGCGACGAACGCGTCGAAATATGGGGCGCTGTCGCAGGCGGGGGGCTGCGTGCGCGTGGCATGGGCGATCCTGACCGATCGAGGGCCGCTCCGGCTGCGGTTCTCGTGGGCGGAAACCGGAGGACCCGTGGTCGCCGCGCCGGACCGGACCGGGTTCGGAACGAAACTGATCGAGCGCGTGTTAGCCCGGGAGATCGGCGGCAGCGCCGACATCGCCTATCGGCCGGAGGGCGTCGTCTTCACCGCGATCGCTCCGCTTTCCGATGCATCGGACGAAAGCGCGGAATGAATGGACGGGGAAGACAGCGTGCCGGCCTCGTCCAGATCGTCGGCAAGCCATGACGGGGCGGCAATGACGGACCGTTCCGGTGCGCGCTGGGCACTGCGCGCTGCGACGCAATCCGGCCACGACGAGGTCGACGGGCTCTTCTCGGCGCTGAACCTTGCCGACCGGGCGCAGTACGGACGCTTCCTCGTCGCGCAGGCGCACGCCTTCCTGCCGGTGGAATCCGCGCTCGATCGCGTGGATCTGGCCGCCATCCTGCCGGACTGGTCGGGTCGCCGGCGGTCCGCGGCGCTGATCGCCGATCTGCGCGATCTGGGCGAACCCGTCCCGCCGACGACGGACGGATCGACCTATGCCAGTATCGAGGCCGCGCTCGGCGCGATCTATGTGCTGGAAGGATCGCGGCTGGGGGGCCGGATGCTGGCCCGCTCGGTCGGGGATGGCCTGCCGCGGCGGTTCCTCGCCGCGGGCGATCCCGTGCAGTGGCGCAAGCTGATTGCGGTGCTCGATACAATCTTGGTAACGCAGGGCCAGATGACAGTCGCGATCGATGCGGCACGCGCGGTGTTTGCGCGGTTCGCGGCCGGGGCCCGGTGTCAAATCGAGGACCCATGCTCTTGACCGGATCTTACAGCGTCGATCTCACCAACTGCGATCGCGAGCCGATCCATATCCTGGGCGCGATCCAGCCGATCGGCTTCCTGATCGCGCTGACGTCCGACTGGATGGTGGCGCGCGCCTCCGCGAACCTTGGCGAGTATCTGGGCAAGGCGCCCGAGGACGTGATCGGCCATCCGCTCGCCACGATCTTCACCGGCCACGCCATGCACGACCTGCGCAACCGCACGACGTTGCTGCGCAGCCCCGATTCGATCGAGCGCGTGTTCGGTGTCGAGCTGGTGCCCGGCCATGGGCGCTTCGACGTCGCGCTCCACCTGTCCAGCGGGCAGGTCGTGATCGAGGCGGAGCGGTCGTCCGGCGACATCGGCGACGTGACCGGCATGGTCCAGTCGATGATCGCGCGGCTCGACCAGTGCAGCGATCTCACCGCGTTCTTCCGCGAGGGCGCGCGGCAGGTCCGCGCGCTAATCGGGTTCGACCGGGTGATGGTGTATCGCTTCGCCGGCGACGGATCGGGGGAGGTGGTGGCGGAGGCGTGCAAGGCGGGGATAGGGCGCTTCCTTGGCCTCCACTATCCCGCCAGCGACATCCCTGCGCAGGCGCGCATCCTCTACACCCGCAACCTCCTGCGCGTGATCGCCGACGTCCATGCGACGACGGTGCCGATCGTGCCCGCGCTCGATGCGCGCGGCGAGCCGCTCGACCTGTCGCTGTCGCTGCTGCGATCGGTATCGCCGATTCATATCGAGTATCTCAAGAACATGGGCGTCGAGGCGTCGCTGTCGATCTCGATCATCGTCGACGGCAAGCTGTGGGGGCTGTTCGCCTGCCACCACTATGCCGCGCGGTGCCCCACGTTCGAGCGGCGATCGGTCGCGCAGCTGTTCGCGCAGATGTTCTCGATGCGGCTGGAGAGCCGCGTGCGACAGCATACCGTCGAGTTCGAGCGGCGCGCGCGCGACATCTCGGATCAACTGCTCGGCGCGGTCGCCTCCGACGAGACGCTGCTGCGCGATCCCGACTGGCTCGCCGACATCCTGACCCACGCGATCGCGGCGGACGGCGTGGGTGTGTGGCTGTCGGGCAACTACGCCTTTTCGGGCATGACGCCGCCGACCGAGGATTTCCGGCGCATCGTCCGCGCGCTCAACGCGACCGCGGCGGGCAAGGTGTTCGCGACCGACAACATCGCCTCGCTCGTGCCGGATGCGGAGTCCTTTGCGGACACCGCGGCGGGGCTGCTGGCGATCCCGGTCTCGCGCAGCCCGCGGGATTATGTCGTGCTGTTCCGGTCCGAGCTGATCCGGTCGGTGCGGTGGGCGGGCGACCCGCACAAGCCGGTCGACTACGGCCCCAACGGTCCTCGGCTGTCCCCGCGCGAGAGCTTTGCCGAATGGAAGGAGCTGGTGCGCGGGCGCTCGCAGCCGTTCACGCCGTCCGAACTGCGGGTGGCCGAAACCTTGCGGGCGACGTTGATCGAGGTGGTGCTGCGGCTGGCGGACGAGGCCTCGACCGAGCGCCAGCAGGCGAGTGCGCGGCAGGAAGTGCTGATCGCGGAGCTCAACCACCGCGTCCGCAACATCCTGGGGCTGATCCGCGGGCTGATCCGCCAGTCGCAGCCGAGCGACGATGCGGTGCGGGATTTCGTGCGTGTGGTCGACGGGCGCATCCACGCGCTGGCGCGCGCGCACAACCAGATCACCGAGGATCATTGGGGCCCCGCGCCGCTGGACGCGCTGATCGATGCCGAGTTCGCGGCATTCGTCGAGGACGGCGACCGGATCCGGCGCAGCGGCGACCCGGTGATGCTCAATCCGCAGGCCTATGCGACGATGGCGCTGGTTCTGCACGAGCTGGTCACCAATTCGACGAAATATGGCAGCCTGTCGGTGCCTCGTGGCACCGTCTCGCTCACCTGGTCGCGCGACGCGCGCGGCGACCTGCGGATCGCGTGGCGCGACGAGGGCGGGCCGAAGGTGCGGACGCCGTCGCGCAAGGGATTCGGCACGACGATCATCGAGCGATCGGTGCCCTACGATCTGGGTGGCGAGGCGCGGACGACCTATGCGGTCGACGGGTTCGAGGCGGAGTTCACGATCCCCGGGCGCCATGTGTCCGATCGGGCGCCCGACGCCCTGCCGCGCATCCGCTTTTCCCGCAGCGCACCGGGCCATCGCGAGGAACCGCCGGCCGACCTGCTGGCGGGACAGCGTGTCCTGCTGGTCGAGGACAGCCTCATCATCGCGCTCGATGCGGAGGACATCGCGACGAAGCTGGGCGCGCCCGACGTCTCGACCGCGGCGTCGATCGATGCCGCGCTCGAACTGATCGAGTCCGCGACGCCGACGGTCGCGATCCTCGACATCAACCTGGGCAGCACCAACAGCTTCCCGATCGCGGACGAGCTGCTGAAGCGCGACATCCCGTTTATGTTCGCGACCGGCTATGGCGAGCAGGCGGCGTTCCCCGATCAGCATCGCGGCCGCATCGTCGTGCAGAAGCCCTACACGATCGAGAACATCGCGCGCGCCATGGCCGAGATGCTGGGCTGACGCGCGGGGTCAGCGTGGCGTGGTTGCCGCTGCCGGAACCTGCGCGTCGCCCCGCCGCAAGCCGTCGAGCTTGCCCTGGGTCGCGCGCGATTCCGCGCCCGTCTCCGCGGCGAGCGCCGCAGCCGCCTCGCTGATGCTGCTCGCATGTTCGTAGGCGCTGATGTCGTCGAGCGCCTGGAACAGCGAATAGCCCGTCACCGGCAGCTGCTCGCCCTGCCGGATCCGCAGCAGCACCGCACGCCGCCGCGCCATCGCCTCGTCGAGCAGCAGCGCCTCGGATGTCGCGAGCACCCGACTGGCATAGGCCTTGCGCCCGCCGGTCAGCAGTTCCGCGCCAGCCGCGAGCGGGCCGGTTCCCGTCACCGCCGCCAGCGAATCGAGCGCCATCGCGCCCGCGTCGGCGCCGATCGCCGCGCGCCCTTCCTGGCGATGCGTCTTGCGCTGGTAGCGATAGAAGGCGAGGTCCACCGCGCGCACCCGTGCGTCGATGATGAGGTTGCGGCACGCCATCTTGTCGACGCAGCTTTCGTACCGGGTGATCGCGTCCGCCCCGGTATAGGGTGCGATTTCCGCATCTTCCTGCTGCGCGCTGAACACCGGGCGGGGCGCGCCGTCGATCGCGGCGCAGCCGGCGAGGGGAAGCGAGATCGCTGCGATCCGCCATCGAACGATCACGGTGCGGCCTTCGGTGCGGGCGTGGGGCTCGGCTGGGGGGCGGGCTGCGGCTGCGGGACGGGGGCGGGGGCAGCGCCGGTCGTCACGACGGCCGGCATGGACGGAGGCGGTGGGCTCGCGACCGGGATGGGCTGGGAGGCGGGCATCGCGACCGGCATGGCCGCGACTTGCGCGCGCAGCGCGTCGAGCCGGGCCTGCGCGGTGCGCGACGCCGCGCCCGCGCTCGCGCCCAGTTCCGCCGCGGCGGCGGGAATGCTGCCCGCCAGTTCATACTCGCCGACATCGGCCAGCGCCTGGAACAGCGAATAATTGGCCACGGGCAGCATCTCGCCCTGGCGGACGCGCAGCAGGACCTCGCGACGCCGCGCGATCATCTCCTGGAACAGCAGCGGCAGCGACGCGCTCAGCACCTGCTTCTGGTACGCATCGCGCCCGCCGCTCAGCAGCCCCGCCCCCGCCGCGAGCGGCCGCGTCGTGGTGATCGTCGCGACCGAGCCGAGCGCCATCACCAGCATGTTGCTGCCGAGCGACACGCGCGCCTCCTGTCCATAGACCTTTCGCTGGAACCGGTAGAAGGCGAGATCCACCGCATGAAGCCGTGCATCGACGATGGCGTTGCGGCACGCGATCTTGTCCGCGCACGCCTCGTATCGCGTGATCGCATCCGCGCCGACATATTGCGCGAGTTCGGCATTCTCCGCGCGCTGATCGACGATCGGTTCGGGAAATCCGGACATGGAGGCACAGCCGGCCAGAGCCAGCCCGGCGAGCAGCGCCGGCAGCCATCTAGCGCTCGTCATCCGAGCGACCCTATTTGAACTGGCAGAACGTGACGCGGTAGCGCGCGCTGCCCCAGTCGTTGGTGGTGGTGCCGCATCCGAGCTTCGTGAAGTTGCCGTCGCGGATCCATCCCGCCATGGGCGGGTTCCAGCTGATCGTCTTGGCGAACGCATCGGTCACGTGCGGATACAGCCCGTCATCGGTGGCATCGGCAGCAACGTAGCTGAGGAACTGGCCGGCATAGAGGCCGTTGCCGACCTGACCGAGCGTCAGCTTCGTGCGCGCGACCGCGGCGGCCTGCGCCTCGCTGGCGAGGACCGGATCCCACGTCACCTTGGCGGGGCCGCGATAACCGTTCATGAAGGCGAGCATCGTCGGCTGGAAGTCCGCGTTCGCGACGCGCTCGCGAGCGGCCACCGCGTCGGCGGCGGACATCCAGACGGGCGCGACGATCGGATCGGGCGTCTTCGCCGGCCGGTTCGCCGCGGTGTAGTAGGGATAGGCGCCGGACATGTTGCCGCCGCGGGCATAGCGACAGACCAGGATGCGCTCGACGACGGGGGTGCCGTTGTTGGTGCCGATCTTCGACGCGGCACCGCAGCCGATCTGCCGCGTCCAGTCCCACACCATCGTCAGATAGTGGCCCGAGCCCTCGAACCCGCTGCCGTCGGGCCGGCGGGTGTCGATATTGCTGGTGGGGAAGGGTGCGTAGCGGAAGTTCGCGTCCTTCTCCTTCACCCAGGCGGTCGAGAGTTCCTCCGCGGTGCCGAGGCGATCGCTGAGCACGCTGGCGAGGTTCTCGCCGATGCCCATGTTCCAGCCGGCGTGACGCGTCTCGTCGTGCCCGGTGGCGGTGCCCGCCGCGAGCTTGTCCGCATAGACCTGCGCCTGTGCGGCCAGGGTGGCGTTCCAGGTGACGGGCACCAGCGCGGGCGATGCTTCCGTCACCGCGGCGCGCGCGGCGTTGTGGACCGCGACGATCTGTTGCGTTTCTGCCGGCGTCAGCCCCTGGCGCAGCTTTGCCGCCAGCGGATCGGCGGTCTGCGCGCCGGCGCCGAGCGCGGTCATCACCGCACAGGCCGCCAGCGCGACCGTGATCGTCCTCATGTCGAAATTCCCCCGCGATCGCGCGTCCCCCGGCACGATCCTCGCGCGAATTCTTGGAGACGAGGCCGGGGCAGGGCAATGCCGTTGGTCGCCAGAATGGGTCAGCCGCGCTATCGCTGGCTTGCGGCGGTGCTTAACGTATCCAGCATCTGTTCGAATAAGCCGTTGATGCGGCGGTTGTTCTCGGCGTGGCGATGGTCCGCCAGCACCGCGGTCGGCACGACGACGCCCGCCCGACGATGCTCGACCTTGCCCTTCGCGATCAGCCCCGCGACACGGCGGCGCACCGTCTCGAACGGCATCTCGATCGTGCGGGCGATCGCGCGCAGCGTCACCGGGCGTCGCTCGACGTCGGGAGGGATCATGTCCTCGTCGGCATAGCGTCGCGCAAGCACGGGATCGGCGGTGATGTGGCGGATATTGGCTGCGACGATCACCGAGAAAAGATGCGCGTCCACCGCATTCCCGTGAAGTTGCGTCATCGTTTCCGCCATCCGCAGTTCGAAGACGATCATCGGGCGCTCTACGAGCCCGGATGGCAGCGCGGGCGTCCCCGCCGCCAGCGCGCGCGTGGCGGGCGCATAGCCGGCCGCCGCCAGCGCGTGGACCGTGCGCGCCAGATGCGCCGCATTGTCCTGCGCCATGCCGATGCGGTCCGGACTCTGGATGAAGACGGGATTGACCAGGAACCCCGTCCTGACCTGGATCAGCTGTCCGTTCGCGACCAGTTCGCTCGCGCGGCGGCGCGTGGTGGTGGCGGGGAGCCGCATCGACTGCGCGATCGCCGACGCGGTCACCGGCCGGCCGAGCGCCGGGGCGTCGTCCACCGTTATCCAGCGACGCGTCACCGGATCGAGGAACGGCAGGTGGGCGATGCCGCCGCCCAGCACCGTACTGAAGATGAGCCCGGCAAAGGGGTCCTGCGCGACGACCGCCTGCCAGCACTGTAAGCGGGCGATCAGCAGTTCCGACACCTGCCGCGCGACCAGTCGGCTGGCGTTGGTGCGGGAGCAGGGTGCGGTCATGCGCCGGCCCTTTAAGGCCGGTTCGCGGCTGCCGCCAGCCGGCGCGTCGTCGCCGAAGCCGGCATATCCGGTCCTGTCGATGATCGGACCATGGGCGGCTGGTGGATGCGATGATCCGATGCGATCGGGGCATCATCGCCGTAAAGGCAAGTAATTCGGACGACGACGAATAATGATTCGCCGATGATGGAACCTATCAGTCAAAAGAACGTGCGGGTGACGATGGAGAATTTCTTTGGCAATGTTGATCGAGGGCAATGCTTTTCGCAGCCAAAATGGCGCACCTTCGTTCGAACGCCCGAGATACGGGTGATGTGAAGGAGGCGTTATGCCTGACAACAAGACGACAGCGGCGCAGACCGGCAAGAACACCCGCGGAAAGGGCGCAGATCCCGCGGCGACGACTATCGTCGGTGCGGGCGGTGAACTCCATCAGGTCGCGGCCGAGGGCGGCAGGGTGCTGACGACGAACCACGGCGCGGCGATCTCCGACGATCACAATTCGCTGAAGGCGGGCGCGCGCGGGCCGACGCTGCTCGAGGATTTCGTGCTGCGCGAGAAGCTGTTCCACTTCGATCACGAGCGTATTCCCGAGCGCGTCGTCCATGCGCGGGGCCTGGCGGCGCACGGCTATTTCGAGCTGACCGACAGCCTGTCGGACCTGACGCAGGCTGCCGTGCTGTCCGAGGTGGGCGTGAAGACGCCGGTGTTCGTGCGCTTCTCGACCGTCGCGGGCAACCGCGGATCGGCGGATCTGGCGCGCGACGTGCGCGGGTTCGCGGTGAAGATGTACACGTCCGAGGGCAACTGGGACATCGTCGGCAACAACATCCCGGTGTTCTTCATCCAGGACGCGATGAAGTTCCCCGATCTGGCGCACGCGGTGAAGGAGGAGCCCGATCGCGGGTTCCCTCAGGCGGCGTCCGCGCACGACACCTTCTGGGACTGGATCGCCATGACGCCAGAGGCGATGCACATGGTGATGTGGCAGATGTCCGATCGGACGATTCCGCGATCGATGCGGATGATGCAGGGCTTCGGCGTCCACACCTTCCGGCTGGTGAACGCGGAGGGGCAATCGACCTTCGTGAAGTTCCACTGGACCCCCAAGCTGGGCGTCCAGTCGGTGGTGTGGGACGAGGCGGTCAAGATCAACGGCGCGGATCCCGACTTCCATCGTCGCGACCTCTACAACGCGATCGAGACGGGCGACTTCCCGGAGTGGGAGCTGGGCGTCCAGCTGTTCAGCGAGAAGGAGGCCGACGCGTTCGACTTCGACCATCTCGACGCGACCAAGCTGATCCCCGAGGAGGTGGTGCCGCTGCGCACGATTGGGCGGATGGTGCTCGATCGCAATCCCGCGAACGTGTTCGCGGAGAGCGAGCAGGTGGCGTTCTGCACGCAGAACGTGGTGCCGGGGATCGACTTCTCGGACGATCCGCTGCTCCATGGGCGGCACTTCTCGTATCTCGACACGCAGCTCAAGCGGCTGGGATCGACCAACTTCACCCAGCTGCCGATCAACGCGCCCAAATGCCCGTTCGGCAATATGCAGCGCGACGGCCACATGCAGACGATGGTCCATCCCGAGCGGGTGACCTACACGCCGAGCCTGCTCGACCCCACCGGCCCGCGCGAGAGCCACAAACGCGGGTTCCGCAGCTTCCCCGCCCCGGTCGAGGGCACGAAGGTGCGCGAGCGGGCGGAGACGTTCTCGGATCACTACAGCCAGGCGCGGCAGTTCTTCGACAGCCAGACGGTGCCCGAGCAGAACCACATCGTCGCCGCGCTGGTGTTCGAGCTGAGCAAGGTGGAGGCCGCGATCGTGCGGACGACGATGCTGGGGCACCTTGCCAATATCCGGCCAGACCTGGGCGAGCGCGTCGCCGCTGGACTTGGGCATGACGAGTCGATCGATCCGGTCGCCGCTGCCAAGGAGACGCGGACCGACCTCGCGACGTCGCCCGCGCTCAGCATCCTCGAGCGTGCGACGCCGACGCTGGAGGGGCGGATGATCGGCTGCCTCGTCACCGATGGCGCGGATGCGGATCTGGTCGCGGCGCTGACCAAGGCGGCGGCGAAGGCGAAGGCGGTCGTGAAGATCGTCGCGCCGAAGCTGGGCGGGGTCACGCTGAGCGACGGGACGAAGCTGGCTGCCGATCACCAGCTGGCGGGCGGCCCTTCGGTGCTGTTCGATACTGTGATGCTGGCGGTGTCGGAGGCCGGGGTCGATGCGCTGCTGGGCGAGGCGGCGGCGGTGGCATGGGTCCACGACGCGTTCGCGCACCTGAAGGTGATCGGGCACAGCGACGCGGCCGGGCCTCTGCTCGACGCCGCGGGCGTGGAGCGCGATGCGGGCGTGATCGCGATCGCGAAGCCGGGCGATGCGGCCGGCTATGTCGAGACGGCGGCGAAGGGTCGGATCTGGGATCGCGAGGCGTCGGTTCGCACCGTATATTGATCGGGCCCGCGCGGCGCCCGGCGGGCGTCGCGCGGGTCAGAGGTCCGGCAGCGTCTGGGTCGACAGGCCCCAGCCCTTCAACGCGCGGCTGCCGGCGCGTTCGAGCAGGACGTCGCGGTCCGCGACGTGCCAGCGCGCGGCGGTATCGAGGTCGCGCAGCTCGCCCCACGATACCGGCGCGGCGACCGGGGCGCCGGGGCGGGCGCGCGCCGAAAAGGGCAGGATCGCGGTGCTGCCGCGCTGGTTGCGCAGCCAGTCGATGAAGATCCGCCCCTTGCGCTTCGCCTTGCTCATCGTCGCGACGAACCGGTCGGGCTCGGCGGACGCCAGTGCGCGCGCGAAACGGTCCGCGAAGTCCTTCACCGCAGGCCACTCGGCCTCCGGCGCGAGCGGGACGACGACGTGGACTCCCTTTCCGCCCGACAGCAGCGGAAAGCTGGCGAGCCCGATCTCCGCGAGCTGGTCGCGCAGATGCTCGGCGGCGGATCGGGTGTCGGCGAAGTCCAGTCCCTCGTCGGGGTCGAGATCGAACACCATCCGGTCGGGCCGCTCGATCGGATCGATCCCCGCGCCCCAGCCGTGGAACTCGATCGTCCCCATCTGGACGCACGCGACCAGCCCGTCGGCGTCGTCGACATAGAGATAGGGGGCGGTGCCGCCGTCCTTCTCGCGGACATCGACATGGTGGACGAAGTCGCCGAAGCTGCCCGCATCGTGCTTCTGGAAAAAGCATTGCTTCGCGCGGCCTTGCGGACATCGGACCAGGCTGACCGGACGGCGCGCGACCCAGGGCAGCATGACGGGCGCGATCGCGTGGTAATAGTCGGCCAGATCGCGCTTGGTGATCGCCGAATCGGGAAAGACCACGCGGTTCGGGCTGGTGATCGTCACCTTCGACGCGACCGGGTCGGGGGCGGGGGCAGCATGTTCCGCGACGACGTCGGCGGCATCCTTGTCACCGCGCAGGCCGAGAAAGCTCGAATGGCGCAGGACGCCGTCGGGGGTGACTTCGGCATAGGCGACCTCGGCGACAAGTTTGGGCGTCACCCAGCGCACGCCGCGGATCGCCTCGCGCGGGGCCTTCACCGTCGCGGTCTTGCGTTCGAGACGCGCGAGCTTGTCCGCGATGTCCGTCATCAGCCCGGCATCGAACCCGGTGCCCACCTTGCCAGCGTAGCGCAACGCGCCGTCGTCATGGACGCCGAGCAGCAAAGACTTGAACCCCTGTCGCTTGTCGGACGGGAGCCAGCCGACGATGACGAATTCCTGCCGATGGGTGCATTTGGTCTTGAGCCAGGCGTTGCTGCGCTTGCCGCGATAGGGCGCGTCGGCGCGCTTCGACACGACGCCTTCCAGCCCCTCGCGGCACATCGTGTCGAGCAGGGCCTCGCCCGATCCCGCGACATGCGCGGCGAACTGGATCCGCTCGCCGTCGGGCAGGATCGCCTCCAGCCGCTGCTTGCGCTCGACCGTCGACAGCGCGGTCAGGTCCTCGCCGTCCTGCTCGAGCAGGTCGAACGCGAAGAGGGTCATCGCCCCGCCGTCCGCGATCGCGTCCTTGAGTGCGGAGAAGGACGGCTTGCCGCCCGCGAACGCGACGATCTCGCCGTCGATCAGCGCGGACGCCACGGGGAGGGCAGCGGCAGCGTCCGCGATGGCAGCGAACTTCTCGCTCCAGTCGAGCCCGGTGCGGGTGAAGACCTTCGCGGCGCCTCCGCCGATCGCGACGAGCGCACGATAGCCGTCATACTTCACCTCGTGGAGCCAGCCGGGGCCGGCGGGAACGCTGTCGATGAGGGTGCAGAGCTGCGGGTCGCGGAACGCGGGCAGGGAGGTACTCGCCTTCGTCCGCCGGCGCTTCGGCACGGCGGCGCGCTTGCGGACGGGCTGGTCCTGCGCGATCTCCGCCATCGTCCGCCCGGTCGCGACGCTGGTCAGCGCCTCCTCGACCAGCGTGTCGGTGCTGCCGGCCGCGGCATCGTCGATCTTGCGGAGCAGCCAGTTCTCGCGCTTCTCCTTCGCGCGGGGCTTCAACCGGATCAGCAGCCACTCGCCCTTCATCCGCTCGCCATGGAGGATGAAATGGAGGTGCCCTTTGTCCAGGTCCGTCGCGCTCTTGCCCGCGATCGGCGACCAGGTGCCGCGATCCCACAGCATCACGGTGCCGCCGCCATATTCGCCAGCGGGGATGGCGCCCTCGAACGTGGCATAGTCGAGCGGGTGATCCTCGGTACGGACCGCGAGGCGCTTCTCGGCGGGGTCGAGGCTGGGGCCGCGGGTGACCGCCCAGCTCTTGAGGACGCCGCCCACTTCGAGCCGAAGGTCCCAGTGCAGCCGCGTCGCGTCGTGCTTCTGGACGAGAAAGGCGTTGCCGTTGCCCGGCGCGAGCGTACCCGCGGGTTCCGCGGTCTTCGCGAAATCGCGCTTGGACTTGTAGAGCGCGAGCGGATCGGCGGGGCTCATGCGCGCTTCTTGGCGGGGGGCTTGCGCGTCGGGGCCTTCTTTGCGGGGGCTTTCTTCGCCGCGGGCGTGGCCTTGCCGCCGGACTTCTCCATCGACTTCCTGAGCGCGGCCATCAGGTCGACGACGTTCGAGGCCGATTTGCCGTCGTCGTCGCCCTTGTCGTCGACGATCTTGCGACCCTTCGCCTTGCGCTTGCGCGCGACGAGATCCTTCAACGCATCGACATAGCGATCCTTGAATTTCGCGGGATCGAACGCCGCGCTCTTCTTCGCGATCAGCGCCTCCGCGAGGTCGAGCAGCTCGTCGTCGGGCTTGTCGTCGGGAATCTCGCGGAAATAGCCCTGCGCCTTGTGGACCTCGTCCGCGTAGCGCAGCGTCTCCAGCACCAGCCCGCGTCCGCAGGGCTTCAGGCTGACGACATATTCGCGCCCGCGCATCGCCAGCTGGCCGAGCCCGACCTTCCTCGTCCGGCGCAGCGCCTCGCGCAGCACGATGAACGCCTCTTCCGCGAGATCGTCGGCGGGGACGACGAAATAGGGCTTCTCGTAATAGAGCACGTCGATCTCGTGCGCGTCGACGAACTGGGTCAGCTCCAGCGTCTTCTTCGATTCCAGCTTCACCGCGTCGATCTCGTCCTGTTCGAGCAGGACGTATTCGCCCTTCGACACCTCGTATCCCTTCACGATCTCGTCGGCGTCGACGGGTCCGACGCCGGTGACCACCTTGTCGTAATGGATCGGCTTGCCCGACGGCTCGTGGATCTGGCGGAACGCGATGCTCGCGCCGCTGCGCGTCGCCGAATAGATCTCGACCGGGATCGACACCAGCGCGAGCCGGATCTGTCCCTGCCAATATGCGCGTGCGGCCATGGTCGATCCTTCATCAGCGGATCCGATTCAATCGCCGAGCGACGCACTCGTTCCGCCCGCCGCGCGACGGCGCCCGCGGCACGCCGTCCGCGCGTCTGTTGATATGCATATCATTCTCGTCTGGCGTCGGTGGAAGCGGCGTCCTAGCGTATCCGCATATGGCCGATACGCACTCCCCCGCCCGGCAACTGGGCGACCTGTTCACGACAGTGCAGGAGAGTAGCCTGTTCGCCGACTCCAAGACCTTCGCCGACGCGATCCCGCGTCGCCCGGTCACGGCGATCCTGACAGACTGGCAGGCTGCCCCGCCGTCAACGGAGACCGCGCTCGCCTGGTTCCTGTGCGAGAATTTCGCGTTGCCGCGGGAGCGGGACATGCCCGTGTCGACCGCGCTGCCGATCGCGCAGCATATCGACGCGCTCTGGGACGTCCTGACGCGCCGGCCTGCGGACGCGCCGGAGGTCGGCTCGGCGATCGCGCTGCCCCGGCCCTATGTGGTGCCGGGCGGACGGTTCCGGGAGCTGTACTATTGGGACAGTTACTTCACGATGCTCGGACTGGCACGATCGGGGCGGCAGGACCTGGTCGAGGATATGATCGTGGATTTCGGCAGCCTGCTCGACCGGTTCGGACACATCCCCAACGGCACGCGAACCTATTATCTCGGCCGCTCGCAACCACCGGTCTTCCACCTGATGACGGCGTTGTCGCACGATGACCGGCCCGACGCGCGACGGCAGCGGCTGGCGTGGATGCGGATCGAGCATCGCTACTGGATGGATGGCGCCGACACGCTCGCGCCGGGCGGAGAGCATCGCCGCGCCGTGCGGCTGCGGGACGGCACGCTGCTGAACCGCTATTGGGACGACCATGCCGCGCCGCGCGAGGAATCGTGGCGCGAGGACGTCGCGCTCGCGAAGACCGCGTCCCAGCCCGCGGCGATGCTGTGGCGGAACCTGCGTGCCGCGGCCGAGAGCGGCTGGGACTTCAGCTCGCGCTGGCTGGCGGATGGGATCGATCTCGCGACGATCCGGACGACGCGGTTCGCGCCGATCGATCTCAACTGTCTGCTCCACGGGCTCGAGCGCGCGATCGCGATCGAGAGCGCCGCGGCGGGGGACGCCGCTGCCGCCGCCGCGTTCGAGGCGATGGCGGCGGCGCGGGCGGAGGCCATCGCGACGCGGCTGTGGGACGACGATGCCGGGCACCACTGCGACCTCGATCTCGACACCGGCAGGCCCACCGGCGTGTTGACCGCCGCCGCCGCGTTCCCGCTGTTCGCGCGACTGGCGAATGCGGCGCAGGGCGTGCGCATCGCGCAGGCGCTGGCGGGGCTGCTCCGGCCGGGCGGGCTTGCGACCACCACGCGGCGATCGGGACAGCAATGGGACGCGCCCAATGGCTGGGCGCCGCTGCAGTGGATCGCGATCGCCGGGCTGCGCGGCTATGGCGAACACGCCCTGGCGGCGCGGATCGCGGCGTGCTGGCAGACGATGGTGGAAGAGCATTTCGTCGCGCACGGCGCGCTGCTCGAGAAATACGACGTGGAGGCGCGGGGCCCCGGTGGCGGGGGCGAGTATGGCACGGAGATCGGGTTCGGCTGGACGAACGGGGTCTTTCTCGATCTTGCCGGACAGCGGACGGAAGAGCGCGCGGGCGGCGGGTCGCCGACCTGGCATGGCTAGGCGACGGTGCCGCCGTGCGCCGTCGACGTGGAAGGCGGCGTTCGAGCCGACCGGGTGTGTCCTGACCCGGGGCATCGCCTATGCGTTGCCGGGTGGACAGGACGTGCGCCGATCCGCCCTGTCGCCGACGCCCCCGGCCGGGACCAGGATGGACGCCAGGACCTATGGATGGACGCAGCACACCCGGCTCGCAACCCCGGTGCCGGCCCTGTTCGCCGCCGCGCGGACGGGCGCGAATCGCGAATCCTGCGCCAGGTCGCCGGCTTCGACGACGATCCGGGATCGATCGCCGTTCCGCTCGTCACCGCCGCCCTGGGCGCGGACGACATGGCCGCCACCGCCGGCGGCGTGCCCCATGGCAGTATCGGCAAGGTCTATGCGAGCGACACGATGACTGCGGCCGAGGCGTCCGGCGCTCAACCGCGATATCCAGCGCGTGGCGGCATCGCCCGCGGCGGTCGCCCATCTCACCCGCTGGCACGAGGCGAGCGGCCGGATCGCCGATCCGCTGGTGCCCCCACGCGCAGGGGACCCGGTTCGCCGAAACCGTGCGCCGCGCGGGAAGAGCCGGCCTGCTCGCTGCCTGTCGCGTGCCCCCGCTGCGCGCACCGCTCCCCGTCGGCGGGGTCGAGGCCTATACGCATTGCGGCTTCACCCCCGAACACACGAAGGCTGCGTGGACGGCGCGCCACGGATGGACCCGGACCGGGCACGTCCGGCCGCCGATGCGGTGCAGTATCGCCATGCGCCGCCTGCTCACGGGACGCGGCCGCACCGCGATCCCGCTGCCGGCCAGCGGCCCGGAAATCCCCGAGGCCGTCGCAGTGCAGGTATTTTCGGTGTGCCGGGCCGGACGTCCGGGCCCATGAAGCTTCCGTTGCCGTGGCGGCTGCGCGATGGCGCGGACGGCAGACCGGTGGCATGGTCGAGCGATGATAAAGACACTTGCCGTCGTCGCGCGGGATCGCGCGCGCCTGGCCGAGATCCTTCATGTCGCGTCGCGGTTCGGGCTCGGCGTCCTGCTGATGCGGCTGGGTATCGCACAGGGCGGCGAGAACGACGGGCATGCCGACCCGGACGGCGACGGCCTGCCCCGGCGCACCCGGCTGGCGCTGGAAGAGCTGGGGCCGACCTTCGTGAAGCTGGGACAGATCCTGGCGACCCGCGGCGATCTGCTGTCGTCCGAGTGGATCGTCGAGCTGGAGAGGCTGCACAGCGAGGCGCCGACGCTGCCCTTCGACACGCTGCGCGCCGCCGTCGAACAGGCACTGGGCGCGCCGCCCGAGACGGCGTTCGCGGCATTCGACCCCATCCCGCTCGCCGCCGCCTCGATGGCGCAGGTCCATCGCGCCACGACACACGGGGGCGAGGCGATCGTCCTGAAGATCCAGCGTCCCGGCATCCGCCCCGCCATGGAAGCCGATCTTCGCCTGATAGCGCAGCTCGCCGGCGTCGCGGAAACCGCCAGTGCCGAGGTGCGGCGATTCGCGCCGAGGGCGATGGTCCAGCAGCTCGCCGCCGCCGTGCTCGAGGAACTGGACTTCACCAACGAGGGACGCAACGCGGATCGGCTGCGCGCGGATTTCGCGCGGGGCGACCGGGTGATCGTCCCGAGGATCCATTGGGAATGGTCGTCGAGCACCCTGCTGGCGATGGACTATATCGCGGGCACCGCACCGCGCAGCGCCGCGGCCCTCATGGCGGCCGGAATCGATCCGTGCGCGATCGCCCGAATCGGTGCGGACGTCATCCTCGACATGATGCTGTTGAACGGCCGGTTCCATGCGGATCCGCACCCGGGCAATCTTCTCTGCCTGCCCGGCGACCGGATCGCGTTGCTGGACCTGGGCATGATCGGACATGTCTCGCCGCGGCGACGGCAGGAGTTCGTCAGCTTCATGCACGCGCTCGTATCCGCGGACCCGGCCCAGTTGGGCGAGGTGCTGCACGGCTGGTCGGGACAGGATGGCGCGCCGCGGGAGTCGACACGGATCGCGGCCGATCGCCTCGTCGCGCGCCATGGCGGCGGTCGGCTGGTGCTGAGCGCCATGGTCGCGGACCTCCTGCCGGCGATGAGGGGGGCGGGGCTGAGCATGCCACCCGACCTGCTGCTGGTCTTCAAGGCGCTGGTGACGATCGATGGCGTGCTGTCCGCGATCGCGCCGGGCTTCGACCTGTCCGACGCCATGCGGCGATCGACCCTGCGGATGCGCACTATGTTTCTCTCGCCGGATCATTGGACGCCAATCCTTCGGGCGCTGTCCTGGGAACTGGTGAAGATCGGCGACGATGCGCCCCGCCTCGTGCGGGCCGCCGTTCGCAGGTTGGAGGCCGGGCCCACCCCGGCGAGCATCGCGCCGGGGGATCGCGGCGCTGCCCGGTTCGCGACCCCCGCGGCGATCGTGTTCGCGGCGATCGTGCTGTCGATCGCGCTGCTGGTCCGCTGAAGGCGAGGCCCGTTTATCGAGCGGTCGGTGGATGCGCGCCGGCGTGATCCGGTCGTTTGCGGATCGCGCCGACGCACGCGTCACGCCGGGCATGAGGCCGACTGCCGCCGTTGCCCGGTCGCCAGCAATGTCGCCAGCGCCGCCGCCGCCATCGCCGCGCCCGCGAGCGCCACGGCCGGCAGGCCCAGCCCCGCGCCGATCACCCCGCCGCCGAGCGCCGCGCCGATCGCGTTGCCTAGGTTGAATGCGCCGATGTTCATCGCCGAGGCGAGGTTCGGCGCTTCGGCGGCGGCCTCCATCACCCGCATCTGCAACGGCGGCACGATCGCGAAGCTGGCGATGCCCCAGATCAGGATCGCCACCGCGACCGGCAGCGGCCAGTGCATGACGCCGGCGAACACCACCAGCACTGCGGCGAGCACGCCGAAGCTGCCTACCAGCGTCCGCTCGATCGACCGGTCCGCCAGCCGCCCGCCCAGCGTGTTGCCGATCGTCAGCCCGATGCCGTACAGCATCAGCATCGCAGTGACGAAGCCGGTCGAGGCATGCGTCTCCTCGCGCAGGATCGGGACGATGTAGGTGAACACCGTGAACATCGCGCTCGCCCCGACGACGGTCAGCGCCAGCGCCGCCAGCACCGGACCGCGCGTGAGAACCCGCAGTTCGGCGCGCATGTCGCTGACGGTAGTGACAGGCAGCGGCGGCAGCGCCAGCCTAAGCGACAGCATCGCCACTGCCCCCACGCCGGCGATCCCGGCAAACGCGGTACGCCAGCCCAGCACCTCGCCGGCCCATGTCGCCAGCGGCACGCCGCCGATCGTCGCCACCGTCAGCCCGGTGAACATCGCCGCCACCGCGCCCGCGCGCTTGTCCGCAGGCACCAGCCCGGCCGCCACCACCGATCCGACGCCGAAGAAGGCACCGTGGTTGAACGAGGTGACGACGCGCGCGATCATCAGCGTCCAGTATCCGTCCGCCAGCGCCGACAGCGCGTTGCCGAGCGTGAAGATGCCCATCAGCCCGACCAGCAGCGTCCGCCGGTCGATCCGCCCGGTGGTCAGCGTCATCAATGGCGCACCGATCAGCACCCCCATCGCATAGGCGCTGACCAGCAGCCCCGCCGCGGGGATCGACACCCCGAGATCGCTGGCGATGCCGGGCAGCATCCCCATCGGCGCGAATTCGGTCACGCCGATGCCGAACGCGCCCGTGGCCAGCGCGAGCAGGGGGAGGTTGAGGCGCATGACGAACGATCCTTTGTTGCTCGTGCCGAGATGATGACTTGCGCGACCGTCCGGTAGCCGGAGAATGGGACCAGCAGCGTTGCTTCGGAGTCACAAATGGACGTAGGCGGTCGATCGGGAGAAATGGCGGTGTTCGCCAGTGTCGCGGCGCAGGGCAGCCTGTCGGCGGCGGCGCGAGCGCTGGGACTGACGCCGTCGGCGGTCAGCCGCATCGTCGCGCGGATCGAGGCGCGGCTGGGTGTGCGGCTGCTGGTCCGCACCACGCGCGCGCTGGCGCTGACCGGGGAGGGCGAGGCGTATCTGCGCGCCGCGCGCCGCATCCTCGCCGATCTGGCGGAGGTGGAGGGCAGTATCGCCGATCAGGCGTCGCCCCGGGGCCGGCTGCGCGTCACCGCGTCGCTGGCGCACGGGCGGCTGTTCGTCGTGCCGCTGCTCGGCGATTTCACCGCGCGCTATCCCGGCATCCTCGTCGACCTCAACCTGTCGGACCGGATCGTCGATGTGCTGGCCGGGCAGGCGGATGTCGCGATCCGCTTCGGCCAGCTTGCCGATAGTCCGCTCACCGCGCGCAAGCTGGGGGAGACGGGGCGGGTGGTCGTCGCCTCCCCCGCCTATCTGGAACGGCACGGCAGGCCGCAGGTCCCCGACGACCTGCTCGCGCACAATTGCCTCAGCTTCAACTTCCGGCGTGCCGAACCGGGCTGGCCGTTTCGCGAGGACGGCCGCGGGCGCGCGCTGGCCGTGACGGGATCGATCGAGGCGAACAACGGCGAATCGCTCGCCCAGCTTGCCCGCGCCGGCGTCGGCATTGCGAGGGTCGGGCGGTTCGCGGTGGAGGACGACCTCGCCGCAGGCCGGCTGGTGCCGCTGCTGGAGGCGTACAATCCGCAGGACCGCGAACCGCTCCATGCCCTGTTCGTCGGCGGTTCGACCATGCCGGCGCGGGTGCGGGTGTTCGTCGACTTTCTGGCCGGGAGACTCGACGCTTCTGGCGTCGGATGAGCGCCCGCCAACAGGGGGCCAAAACAGGCTATCGACGGACTCTGCCGACAATGGCCTGTCCTGACCCATCGCAAGCAGCCTCTGTCGAGGCCTCGTTCCGCCAAACGGCGGAAATATCAGAAAAAATGGTGCTGCCGGTGAGGATTGAACTCACGACCTCAGCCTTACCAAGGATGCGCTCTACCACTGAGCTACGGCAGCACTCCGCCCCGCGGGGCAGGCGCGCCTAAGAGCGGAGGGCGGGGCGATTGTCAAGGCGCGTCGATGCGGTTAGCGAAATTCGCGATGACCCGATCCCCGGATTCCCCCGCCGACCCGCAGGCCGAGCGCGCCGCGCGGCTGGCGGACCAGCTTCGCGCGAACCTGAGAAAGCGCAAGGCGCAGGCGCGGGGCGCCGATCCCGCCGCATCGCCCGGGCCGGCGCGCGTCGCGGACGACTAGCGCGGGTCACGCCATCGGCGCGCAGCGTGCCGCAAGCCATGCCCGGTCGTCGTCCGCCAGTACCGGGCCGATCACCGCTACGACCTTCGCATGATAGGCGTCCAGCCATGCCAGCTCAGCCTTCGTCAGCAGCGCGGTGTCGATCAGGTCGCGGTCGATCGGGGCGAAGGTGAGCGTTTCGAACCCCAGCATCGCGGCCTCGCCGCCCGCGGGTGTGCGCTCCTCGACGAGCAGCAGGTTCTCGATCCGGATGCCATAGTCGCCCGCCTTGTAGTAGCCGGGTTCGTTCGAGAGGATCATGCCGCTCTGGAGCGGCTCGAACGGCCCGCTGCCGCCATAGCCGGGCTTCGCGATCCGCGCGGGCCCCTCGTGCACCGACAGGTAGCTGCCGACGCCGTGGCCGGTGCCGTGCGCATAGTCTAGGCCTGCCTGCCATAACGGCGCGCGCGCTAGCGTGTCGAGCTGCGCGCCGACGGTGCCCGCGGGGAAGACCGCGGTGGCGAGCGCGATGTGGCCCTTCAGCACGCGGGTGAAGCGATCGCGCATCTCCGCTGTGGGCGGACCGACGGGGACGACGCGGGTGAGATCGGTGGTGCCGTCGGCATATTGGCCGCCCGAATCGATCAGGTAGAGCTGGCCGGGCTCGATCGCGGCGTTCGTCGCCTCGGTGACGCGGTAGTGCGGGCTGGCGCCGTGCGCGCCGGTCGCGGAGATCGTGTCGAACGACGTGTCGCGCAGCACCCCGCTCTCCTCGCGCAGTGCCAGCAGCTTCGCGGCGGCGGACAATTCGGTCTCGCCGCCCCTGGGCGCGGCATCCGCGATCCAGCGCAGGAAACGCGTGACCGCCGCGCCGTCGCGCACGCTGGCGGCGCGGTGGCCGGCGACCTCGGCGGGGGTCTTGCGCGCTTTGGGGATCAGCGTGGGGTCGCGCCGTGCGACGACGATCGCGCCGCCCGCCTCGAGCGCCTGCGTGATCGCGGCGACCGCCAGCGCGGGATCGGCGGCGACGCGCTGGCCCGCAAAGCCGGACAGCGCCCCCGCGAACGCGGCGCGATCATGGACGCGCACCGCGTTGCCGAGGTGCTGCGCGACCGCGTCGGTCATCTTCTCCGGCGCGACGAAGAGGTCCGCGGTGCCGTCCGCGTTGACGATCGTGTAGGCGAGCGCGACCGGGGTATGCGCGACGTCGGCGCCGCGCATGTTCATCAACCACGCGATCGAATCGAGCGCGGTCAGGACGACCGCGTCGGCGCCCTCGTGCTCCAGCCAGTCCGCGATCCCGGCGCGCTTGTCGGCGGAGGTCCGCCCGGCCAGCGCCTCGTCATGCACCGACAGCGGCGCGGGGGAGGGCGCGGGGCGATCGGGCCATACCGCGTCGACCGGGTTGTGCGCGACCGCGACCAGCGTCGCGCGCTTCGCGGCCATCGCGGCGTTCGCCTCCGCGACCCATGAGGCCGTGTGGAGCCACGCGTCGTAGCCGATCCGCGCATCCTCCGGCACATGCTCCGCCAGCCATGCCGCCACGCTCGTCTCAGGCACGCCGACATAATCCCAGTCATCGCCCGAAACCTGCTCGCGGACCTGGAGCGTGTAGCGTCCGTCGGTGAAGATCGCGGCGGTGTCCGCCAGCACCACCGCGCTGCCCGTGGACCCTTCGAACCCGGTCAGCCAGGCGAGTCGCTGGGCGTAGGCGCCGACATACTCGCTCATATGCTCGTCGGTGAGGGGGACGACGACGCCGTCGAGGCCATCGCGCGACAGCTGGTCGCGCAGCGCGGCGAGGCGGGTGGAATGGATCGACATGCGGCAGGCCCTGTTGCGGATCGGAGTTGCGGATCGGATCGCGCCATCCTGCCAGATCGGGCGGCGTCAGGACAACCGCGCCTCTGCGGCCAGCGTCGCGACGAGGTCGCGCGCGGGCATTGCGCGGGCCAGCGGCGCGCCCTGGCCCGCCCAGTGCGCGCCATAGCCATGGTCGCCCCGCGCGGTCGCGGCGGCGTGGAGCGCCTTGCCGGCGTCGTAGGCGACGGGATAGGCGGGCGGGGTCGCGTGGAGCGCCTCGCCGAGCGCGACGAAGGCGTTGGGCAGGCAGCGCGCGGGGCGGCCCGAGATCGCACGCGTCATCCGGGTGTGATGCGAGCCGGGCCCGAGCAGCGCGGCGCGATAGGCCGCGTCCGCCCGCGATTCGGGGCACGCGACGAAGGCGGTGCCCAGCTGCGCGCCGACTGCGCCGAGTGCCAGCGCGGCGGCGATCCCCGCGCCGTCCATGATGCCCCCCGCCGCGATCACCGGCAGCGTGCCGTCGCGGACGAGCAGGCGGGTGAGCGCGAGCGTGCCGAGCCCGTCGTCCGGCGCGTCTGGATCGAACATGCCGCGATGCCCGCCCGCCTCGATCCCCTGCGCGACGATCGCGTCGACGCCCGCGGCAGCACAGGCGCGCGCCTCGGCGGGCGAAGTCGCGGTCGCGAGGAGCCGCGTGCCCGCCTGCTTCAACGCGGCGATCGCGGCGGGGGCGGGGAGGCCGAAATGAAAGCTGACGACGGGCACCCGCGCCGTGACGAGCGTCGCCAGCATCGCGGCGTCCTCGACGAAACTGCGATAGACCGGCCGGAGCGCGGGCGGCGGCAACGCGCCATGATGCGCGAAGGTCGGCGCGAGCGCCGCTCGCCATGCGGCCTCCCCCGACGGATCGGCGGCGGGCGGGGCGTGCGCGAAGACGTTGACGTTGAACGCGCACGCGGTGCGCTGCTGCACCGCGGCGATCGCGGCTGCCGCGTCGTCGGGCGTCATCGCGCCGATCGCGATCGATCCGAGCCCGCCCGCCTCGCACACCGCGGCGGCCATCGCGGGCGTCGACACCCCCGCCATCGGCGCCTGGACGATCGGGAGCGGGGCGAGGATCCGGCGAAGCGCGGTCATGGGCCCGGTCTAGCGCCGATCGACGTTCGGGGAAACCGATCGCCTCGATCGTCACCCCGGACCGGTTCCGCGGCCCACCCATCCACAACCGTCGGCTACATGGCTTCCCATGACGCCGACTGCCGCACCGTGGACCGGTCAACCCGTCACTCAGGCGTCGAGCCGGGGTGACGAGATCCTTCCGGGAGTCCGGGTCCGTCGACCTGAGCGTCGATCGGTCCCGGCCGGTTCATTCCCGGGCCGCTCAGCGGCAACGGTCCGCAACGGTCACGACGATCGCGATCGCGAATGCCGGGGATGCCGGACATTCGGATCGCGCCGAAGGTCTGGCATCCCGGCGACCCCGCGTTACTTGCGCGCCTTGCGGGCGGCGTAGCGGGCGTCGCGGAGGGCCTTGCGCATCTCGTCAGTCATCGCCGCCTTCGGCGCGCGCGCGATGCGTTCGGCTTCCTCGGCCTCCGCCTTCGCGGCGGCTTCGGCGGCGGCCTCGGCGGCGCGGGCTTCCTTCTCGGCCCTGGCGGCGGCCTCGGCCTCGGCCTTCAGGCGGCGCTTCTCGGCGGCGGCGGCGTCCTTGCGCTCCTGCGCGGCCAGACGCTCGGCGACGACCGCCTCGTCGACCGGCGGCTTGTTGCGCAGCGTCTCGAGCGCCTTGGCCTTGGCGTCGCGCGAGAGCGCGGCGCGCTCTGCAAAATCGGGAACCTTGAAACCTGCCATGTGGGTCGTGCTATCCGTTTCTTGTATCGGTGGGGAATGCGAGTCGGGCGCGGCCGTTGGTGCCGACGCCGTGCGCCCTGTACGCGCAAAACCCCGAATCGACCAAATCGTACCGCCGTCCGGGTTGCACATAGGCATGACAGGCCGCTAGGATAAGGGCCTTCGACGGACCCGGCGCGTTGCCGGGTGGCTCGGCCCGGCGCCTATCCCCGGGACAATTTCCGCATCCCGGACCCCGCTCCATCATGACCATCACCGCCACGCTTCGCCGCGACTGGCTCTCGAACCCGCGTGCCGACATCCTTGCCGGCATCGTCGTCGCGCTCGCGCTGATCCCGGAGGCGATCGGCTTCTCGATCATCGCGGGCGTCGATCCGCGCGTCGGGCTCTATGCCTCGGTCGCGATCGCGATCACCATTTCGCTGCTGGGCGGACGGCCGGGGATGATCTCCGCGGCCACCGCCGCGGTCGCGGTCGTCGTCGTCCCGCTCGTGAAGGCGCACGGCGTCGACTATCTGTTCGCGGCGACGATCCTGATGGGCGCGATCCAGATCGTCGCGGGCGCGCTGCGGCTCGATCTGGCGATGCAGTTCGTGTCGCGCTCGGTCGTCACCGGGTTCGTCAACGCGCTGGCGATCCTGATCTTCATGGCGCAGCTGCCGCAGCTGGTCGGCATGGGGTGGCAGACCTGGGCGATGGTCGCGGGTGGGCTCGCGATCATCTATCTGTTCCCGCGGGTGACGAAGGCGGTGCCGTCGCCGCTGGTCGCGATCCTCGTCCTGTCGGTGCTGAGCATCCTCACCGCCGCGCCGGTCAACACCGTCGCCGACATGGGGGCGCTGCCGCAGGGGCTGCCCAGCCTCGTCCTGCCGAACGTCCCGCTGACGTGGGAGACGCTGGCGATCATCGCGCCCTATTCGCTGACGATGGCCGCGGTCGGCCTGCTCGAATCGCTGCTGACCGCGCAGATCGTCGACGACATGACCGATACCGACAGCGACAAGCGTCGCGAATGCGCGGGTCAGGGGGCGTCGAACATCGTCGCGGCCTTAGTCGGCGGGATGGGCGGGTGCGCGATGATCGGCCAGTCCGTCATCAACGTCACGTCGGGCGGTCGCGGGCGGTTGTCGACCTTCGTCGCGGGCGCGTTCCTTCTGTTCCTGCTCGCGGTGCTGGGGCCATGGGTGGGGCAGGTGCCGATGCCAGCCCTCGTCGCGGTGATGGTGATGGTGTCGATCGGCACGTTCAGCTGGAACTCGATCCCGAACCTCAGGCGCCACCCGCCCACCTCGTCGATCGTGATGCTGACGACGGTCGTCGTCGTGGTCGCGACGCACGATCTGGCGAAGGGCGTGCTGGCGGGCGTACTGCTGTCGGGCATCTTCTTCGCGGGCAAGGTGCGCCGGATGTTCGCAGTGGAGCGCGAGGCGGCGCATGACCGTGCGGTGTACCGGGTGACGGGGCAGATCTTCTTCGCCTCGGTCGACCGGTTCGCGCGCGCCTTCGCCGTGCCGGAGCCGTGCCAGCGGGTCGTGATCGACGTGACCGCGGCGCATTTCTGGGACATCTCCGCGGTCGGCGCGCTCGACAAGGTGGTCGCGCGGTTGCGCCGCGAGGGCGCTGCGGTCGACGTCCACGGCTACAATGCGGCGAGCGCGGACCTGGTCGACCGGTTCGCGCTCCACGACAAGACGGGGGTCGAGATGGGTGCCGTACCGCATTGAACTCATGCCCTTCCGTTCGCCCTGAGCCTGTCGAAGCCTGTCCTGAGCGCTTGCCTTGGCAGACAGTCGAAGGGGGCTGTCCTCTGCGCGGCACCCGCCGCCCGTCACTCTGGCCTTGAGCCGGAGTCTTCCTTCTGATGTCCGCTTGGAAAGAAGCGGGACCCCGGATCAAGTCCGGTGTGTTTGGGATGTTGGCCGCGCGCCATGAATGGCGATGCGCTCCGGAAAGGGCGGTGCTTCGACCGGCGCAGCACGAACGGGGAAAGGGTGGTTCAACCCGGCCCGGAATGGCTCTAGGGCAGGGGGCATGACCATGATCCCTCCCGTCGCCGAGACCCGCCCGCATCGCTACACCGCCCACGGCGTCACCATCGACGATCCGTACGCGTGGCTGCGCGATCCGAACTATCCCGAGATCGACGACCCGGATGTGCTCGCCTATCTCGAGGCCGAGAACGCCTATTTCGAGCGCATCATGGCGCCGCACCAGCCGCTGGTCGACCGGCTCTACGAAGAGATGAAGGCGCGGATCAAGGAGGACGAATCCTCGGTCCCGCAGAAGGACGGCGAGTGGCTCTACTGGACCGATTACGAAACCGGCGGCCAGTATCGGCGCTGGTGGCGCCGGCCCGTCGCGGGCGGCGCGGACGAGCTGCTGATCGACGAGCCCGCGCTGGCGGAGGGACACGACTATTTCCGCCTCGGCGCGCTGGCGATCAGCGAGGACGGGCGGATCGCGGCCTATTCGATCGATGACGACGGCGCGGAACGCTACACGATCCGGTTCAAGGCGCTCGCCGGCGGTCCGTCGGTGGACGACGCGATCGAGGGCGCGGCGGGCAAATGGGGCGACGATTCGATCGAGGGGGCGATCGGCAACATCGTCTTCACCAGCGACGGGCGCGGCATCCTCTATGGCCTGACCGACGAGCATTGGCGCACGCGCACGATCAAATACCATGTGCTCGGCACGCCGGCCGCGGATGACGTGACGCTCTATTACGAGGACGATCCGGTCTATTCGGTCGGCGTCGAGCAGACGAGCGACCGGCGCTGGATCGCGATCGTCGCGAGCGGGCACGACACCAGCGAGATCCGCCTGCTGCCCGCGAACGATCCGCTGGCGACGCCAATCCTCGTCGCCCCGCGGCAGCAGGGCCGCGAGTACGATGTCGACACGCATGGCGACACGCTGTTCATCCACACCAACGACACCGATCCGATGTGGCGGCTCGCGACCGCCTCGATCGATGCGCCGGGTGAGTGGCAGGAGCGGATCGCGGCGTCGGCGAACTTCTACATGACCGGGGTCGAATGCTACCGCGACTTCTTCGTGGTCGAAGGGCGCGAGGACGGGCTCGACCAGATCGATATCCATGCCTATTCGGGCGACGCGCCGACGCGGATCGCGTTCCCCGAGGGCAGCTATGCCGCGGGCCTCGGCGACAATCCCGAATATGACCAGACCGTGCTGCGCCTGGGCTATGAATCGATGGTCACGCCGGGGACCGTATACGACTATGACGTCGCTGCGGCTGCGATGACGGTGCTGAAGGTGCAGGAGATCCCGTCGGGCTATGACGGCGCCAGCTATCGCACCGAGCGACTGAAGATCGCGGCGCGCGACGGGACGCAGATTCCCGTCTCGATCGTCTACCCCGCCGGGTTCGCGAAGGACGGCACGGCGCCGCTGTTCCTCTATGCCTATGGCGCGTACGGCCACGCGATCGCGCCGGGCTTCTCGACCGGGCGGCTGAGCCTGCTCGACCGCGGCTTCGCCTATGCGATCGCGCATATCCGCGGCGGCGACGATCTGGGCCAGCAATGGTATCACGACGGCAAGCTGGAGAAGCGCACCAACACCTTCACCGATTTCGTCGATGTCGCGAAGGGACTGGTCGCGGACGGCTGGACCGGTGCGGGGCGGATCGCGATCGCGGGGCGATCGGCGGGCGGCGAGCTGATGGGCGCGGTGGTGAATTCCGACCCCGGTCTGTGGGGCGCGGTGATCGCCGACGTGCCGTTCGTCGACGTGCTGAACACGATGCTCGACCCCGATCTGCCGCTGACGCCGGGCGAATGGCCCGAATGGGGCAACCCGATCGAGGACAAGGCGGCGTTCGACCTGATCCGCAGCTACAGCCCCTACGACAACGTGACCGCGCAAGGCTATCCGCCGCTGTTCATCTCGGGCGGGCTCAACGATCCGCGTGTGACCTATTGGGAGCCCGCGAAATGGGCCGCCAAGCTGCGCGCGACCAAGACCGACGACCACGTCCTGCTGCTCAAGACCAATATGGGCGCGGGCCATGGCGGCAAGTCCGGCCGGTTCGAGAGCCTTCGCGAGGGGGCGGAGGAGCATGCGTTCGTGCTGTGGCAACTGGGGGTGGAGGGATGATCGCGCTCGCGTTGCTGTTCGCGCAGGCGCTGACGGCCACGCCCGCGCCGTCGGCCAAGACGCTGGCGCTGGCGGAGCGGGTCGCGGGATCGGGCACGTTTTCGCGGCTCGCGCCGGCGATGATCGCGGACCGGACCGAGGCGCTGGTGCGCGACGCCAAGGGCCTGACCGCCGCCGAGCAGCGCGATCTCCGTCGCCAAGCGAAAGTGCAGGCGGACACCGCGTTCGCGCGCGTTCGCCGTGACATGGCGCTGGCCTACGCACAGCGGCTGTCGCCCGCCGATCTGAAGGCGATCGCCGCATTCAACGAATCGCCCGTCGCGCGTCGCTATGCCGATGCGACGCCGCTCGCGGTCGCCGCGGCGCAGCGGGCGATGGCGTCGTTCGACCTCGCCAAAGCGACGCGCGGGGCCTTCTGCACACGCACCGGGAAGCTCTGCACGCCGTGACCATCGAGTCGATCATCACCGAGTACGGCCTCGCCGCGGTGTTCCTCGGCGCGGGGATCGAGGGCGAGACCGCGGTCGTCACCGGCGGGATCCTCGCGAACCAGGGCCTGTTGCTGCTGCCAGCGACGATGGTCGCGGCGGCGGCGGGATCGTTCGTGGCGGACCAGCTGTTCTTCGCGGGCGGGCGGCATTATCGCGACCATCCGCGCGTCACCCGGATCATGGCGAAACCCGCCTTCGCGCGCGCCAAGGGCCTGATGGAGCGCCACCCGATCGGCTTCATCTTCGCGTTCCGCTTCCTCTACGGTTTGCGGACGGTCAGCCCGATCGCGATCGGCACCACCGCGGTATCGACCCGGACGTTCATGATCCTGAACGCTGCCGCCGCGGCGCTGTGGGGCGTGCTGTTCTCCGCGATCGGCTATCTGTTCGGCGACGAATTCATCGCGCTGCTGGCGAAGCTCCACCCGCATGGCCACAAGGCGCTGTGGATCCTGGGCGCGGCCGCGATCCTGTTCGCCGCGTTCACGCTGGTCCGCCTCGCGATCGGCAGGATCCGGCGGCGATGACGCGCTTCAGCCAAGCCTTCACCGCGGCGGCGGCGGACATCGACGAGCTCGGCCACGTCAACAATGCGGTGTGGGTGCAATGGGTCCAGCGGCTCGCGACCGCGCATTGGGAGGCGGTGGCGCCCGCGGAGCACCAGGCCGCCTATGTCTGGGTCGTGACGCGCCACGTCATCGACTATCGCGGCAACGTGGCGGAGGGCGAGACGGTGACCGGCGAGACCTGGGTGCCCGAACCGCCCAAAGGTGCGCGGTTCGACCGGCACTTCGCGTTCACCGGGGCGGACGGCCGGGTCCGCGTCGAGGGCGTGACGACCTGGGCGCTGATCGATCGCGCTACGGGTAAGCTGCTGCGCGTCCGTCCCGAAATCGCGGCGCCCTTCATGTTTTGAGCGCAAGCCGCGGGATGCGCGCCGGCGGCGGAGCGGGCAGGGTGCGCGGATGAGCGATGCCTTCACCCATCTCGACTCGCCGGTCGGCCGGCTGACCCTCGTCGCGAGCGACCGCGGGCTCGTCGCGATCCTGTGGGAGGACGACCGGCCAGGCCGCGTGGCGTTGGGCGATAGGGTCGATGCGCCCGACCATCCGGTGCTGGTCGAGGCGTCGCACCAGCTGCGCGCGTATTTCGCGGGCAAGCGCACGGTGTTCGATCTGCCGCTCGACGCGCGCGGGACGCCGTTCCAGACGGCGGTGTGGGCGGCGCTGCGGACGATCCCCCATGGCGAGACGCGCAGCTATGGCGCGATCGCGGCGCAGATCGGCCGACCGTCCGCGTCGCGCGCGGTGGGCGCGGCGAACGGGCGTAACCCGATCTCGATCGTCGTGCCCTGCCACCGCGTGATCGGCGCGAGCGGGGCGCTGACGGGGTTTGCGGGCGGGATCGCGGCGAAGGAGTTTCTGCTTGGGTTGGAGCGGGGGAGGCTTCTCTAATGACAATCCGTACCCCGGCGCAGGCCGGGGCCCAGTCTCGGCGCGAAGCGCCGAAAGCGCTGCCGCGAATGATTCTTGGTGGGGCTGGGCCCCGGCCTGCGCCGGGGTACGGTGCGCCTGTTTCTACCCGCTGCCCTACCCGCTGTTCCTGAGCGCCGTCGCGATCGCGTTGATCGACAGCAGGATGCCCTCGCCGATCCGCGCATCGTCGTCGCCCGCGCGGTGGCGCTTCATCAGCTCGATCTGGAGCAGGTTGAGCGGCTCGATATAGGGCAGCCGCAGCCGGATCGACGCTTCGAGCGCGGGATGCTTTTCGAGCAGCCGCGACTGCCCGGTCGCGAGCAACAGGCCATCGTGCGTCTGCTGCCATCCGTCGCGGATCGTGCCGAAGATCCCGCGCAAGGACTCGTCCTCGACGAGCCCGGCATAGCGCGCCGCGATCCCCATGTCGGATTTGGCGAGCACCATCTCCATGTTCGCCAGCGTCGCGGCGAAGAACGGCCAGCCCTGCGCCATCTCGGCGAGCAGCGCCTTGTCCTCGAAGTCCGCGATCGCCTTGCCGACGCCGTACCAGCCCGGCAGCATCACGCGCGCCTGCGCCCAACTGAACACCCACGGGATCGCGCGGAGGTCCTCGATCGCGTCCGATTTCTTGCGGCTGGCGGGGCGGCTGCCGATTTTGAGGCCGCTGATCTCCGCGATCGGCGTCATCTGGCGGAAGAAGGTGCGGAAACCCTCGGTCTCATAGACCAGCCCGCGATAGGCGCGGAACGCCGACGCTGACAGCGTGTCCATCGCCGCGCCGAACGCCGCGCTCTCGCCGTTCGACAGCCGGTCGGGCTCGAGACTGGCGAGCAGCGTCGCGGAAGCCATCGCCTCCAGATTGGTCGCCGCACTCTCGCGCGTGCCGTATTTGCCCGCGATCACCTCGCCCTGTTCGGTGATGCGGATCCGGCCCTGGACGGTGCCCGGCGGCTGCGCGCGGATCGCGGCGAACGACGATCCGCCCCCGCGGCCCACCGCGCCGCCGCGGCCGTGGAACAGCTGCATGCCGACGCCCGCCGCCTCGAACACCGGTTTCAGGGCGGTCGACGCCTTCGACAGCGACCAGGTCGAGGTCAGGTAGCCGCCGTCCTTGTTCGAGTCCGAATAGCCGATCATCACTTCCTGATGCCCGCGCGCGCGGGTGATCGCGGCGATTTCGGGCAGCGCGAACCACGCGGTCATCACACCGGGCGCGGCTTCGAGATCGCCGATCGTCTCGAACAGCGGGACGGCCATGATCGCCGCGGTGGGGCTGTCACCCGGCCGGTACACACCGACCTCCTTGAGCAGCAGGTTCACCTCGAGCAGGTCGCTGACCGACATCGCCATCGACACGATATATTGCCGGATGCACGCCGCGCCGTATTTCGCGTGCGCGTCCGCCGCCGCCTGGACGATCGCGAGCTCGCCCGCGGTTTCCTCCGAATAGGTCGAAAAGCGGCTGGCGAGCGGGCGCGCGTTCGACAGTTCGCCGCGCAGCAGCGCGACGCGCGCGTCCTCGTCGAGCGCGGCATAGTCGTCGCACACCCCGGCGGACTTGAGCAGTTCGGCGACTACGCGCTCGTGCACCGCGCTGTTCTGCCGCAGGTCGAGCGTGGCGAGATGAAAGCCGAAGATCTCGACCGCGCGGATCAGCCGCCCCAGCGCGCCGCTCGACGACAGCGATCCGCCGCCCGCATCCGCCAGCCCGCGCGCGATCGCGACGAGGTCCGCGCGGAACGCTGCGGGGTCGGGATAGGCCTCGCCCTTCAGCCCGGCGGGGCGCGGCGGCTGCTTGCCCACCAGCACGACGAAGGTCGCCGCCAGACGTGCGTACACGCCCGACAGCGCGCGCCGGTACGGCTCGTCGCTGCGCGTCTCCGCGGTGTCGCCGCTCGCCTCCGCCAGCGCCAGTACCGCGTCGGCGACGGGGGCATGGTTCGACGAGATCGACAGTTCGGCGCCCAATGCGTGGAGCTGGTCGAGATAATGGCCCAGCACCGCCTCGCTCGCCTTGGCCAGCGCGGTGCGCAGCGAATCGGCGGTGACGAAGGGATTGCCGTCGCGGTCGCCGCCGATCCAGCTGCCCGGCTTCAGGAACCCCGGCGTCCGCTCGCCCAGCGCACGGTCCCAGCGCTGGTACAGCGCGGGCAGAACCGGGAGGAACACGTCGCGCAGATAGCTGAGCGCGGTCTCCACCTCGTCGGCGACGTACAGTCGCTCGCGGCGCAGCACCCGCGTCTGCCACAACAGCGCGACCTGGCGGACGATGCCCTCGTCGATGCTGTCGCCGTCGGGGGTCGTCTCCAGTCCGCGGTCGCGCATCGCCAGCAGCTGCGCGATCCGGTTGCGGTGGTCGATCATCGACTTGCGGCGGACTTCGGTCGGGTGCGCGGTCAGCACAGGCGCGATGAGCGCATGGTCGAGCAACGCGATCACCGCAGCCTTGTCGACGCCTTCGCCCGCCAGCCGCTCCAGCGCGGCTGCGATGTCCGCGCCCTCCTCCGCGGCGATCCCCTGGCGGTCCTCGGCGAGGTTGGCGAGCATCGAGAACAGCATGAAGCCGCGGACGAAATCGAGCGTCTCGTCGAGCGAGAGCGCCTCGAGATGGCGGTCGTCCGGCGCTCCGTCGTCATTCGGCCCATCCTTGTGGCGGCGGACGGAGGCGGCGCGGATCGTCTCGGTCGCCTCGAACAGCCGGTCGCCGCCATAGGCGCGGATCACGTCGCCGAGGACGCGGCCCAGATAGACGATGTCGGGGTTGTTCGTGATAGCGGGAAGCGATGCCATGTAATCATGTTGCACTGCGGCATGCCTCAGGTCAACGATCATTGCCCAACGCCGCTACCGCCCGGCCGGGGCCGGGGACGCGCCGGCACCGGGTTCGATCGCGGCGGCGATCGCGGCGGGGCGTTCGCCCTTCTCGGCGCGCTCGCGCTCGTCGCTGGTCACGCTGCCGTCGCGGTTGAGGTCCATCGCATCGAACCGCTGCAACGTGCCCTCGCTCCATTCGCTCTTGGTGATCCTGCCGTCGCCGTTGCGGTCGAGCAGGCGGATCCGGTCGGCGCGGTCGGCGGGGATCTCCTCGTCGCTCAACTCGTCGTTGCCGTCATGGTCGAGCCGGTTGAAGCGGCGCTCCGACATGCCGCCATAATCGAGCCGCGAGGTGACGGTGGGCGGGGTGAAGTTCGCCGCCGCCTTCGCATCGGCTTCCGCCTGCTCCTGCGCCTTGTTCTCGCCACAGGCGGTCAGCAGCAGCGCGGCGCAGATCAGCGCGAAGGTCGATCGCATGGACATATCCCCGGACAGATGACGTTTCGGATGCGCAACGCACGACGCGGGGAACGGTGCCGTCAGGCCTCCAGCTCGACATCCCAGTAGAGCCAGTCGCGCCACGTATCGTGGAGATAGTTGGGCGGAAAACGCCGGCCATGTTCCTGGAGCTGCCAGTTGGTCGGGCGGATCGGCGCGACGTGGAGCGGCATGTGCGCCTGCTTGGGTGTCCGCCCGCCCTTTTTCAGGTTGCATGGCGCGCACGCGGTGACGACATTCTCCCATGTCGTCCTCCCGCCCTGCGCGCGGGGCACGACGTGATCGAACGTCAGGTCCTTCGCGATGCCGCAATACTGGCACGCGAAGGTATCGCGCAGGAACAGGTTGAACCGGGTGAAGGCGGGAAATTGCGAGGGTCGGACGAACTGCTTCAGCGCGATGACCGAGGGCAGCTGCATCGTCCGCGTCGGGCTGTGCACCGTGCGCTCGTAATGCGCGACGATATCGACGCGGTCGAGGAACACCGCCTTGACCGCGGTCTGCCACGGCCAGACGCTCAGCGGGTAATAGGACAGCGGAGTATAGTCCGCGTTCAGTACCAGCGCCGGGCACCCGTCGGGGTGTCGCATAAGATCGGGGTGAAACACGCGCCCTCCCTTGCCTGCCCCCTGCTTTCGCGTGGAAGCGTGACCGCATGATGACAGCAGCCAATTCGCCCGGTCAAGTCTTGGCGGGTCCAGTGCCGGACGGAACGCCGGTCACCACGCGCTTCGCGCCGAGCCCGACCGGGCGGCTCCACATGGGGCACGCGCTGTCCGCGATCCGCGCGCATGATTTTGCGCGCGCGCGCGGCGGGCGGTTCCTGCTGCGGATCGAGGACATCGACGGGACGCGAAGCCGGGCCGAGCATGTCGACGCGATCCTCGCCGATCTCGCCTGGCTCGGGCTGGAATGGGACGGCGCGGTGATCGTCCAGTCGCAGCGGCTGGCGCTGTACGAAGCGGCGCTCGACCGGCTGCGGGCCGAGGGGCTGCTCTATCGCTGCGCCTGCACGCGCGCGGAGATCGCGGCGAGCGCGAGCGCCCCGCACGGTGCGGTCGCGGCCTATCCGGGGACGTGCCGCGGGTCCGATCCGACCGCGCATGCAGACGTGCCGCATTGCTGGCGGCTCGACATGACGGCGGCGCTCGCACGTACCGGCCCGCTCGCCTGGACGGATCACGGTCGCCCGATCGCAGCCGACGGCGCCGCAGCGGGCGACGTCGTCCTCGCGCGCAAGGATGCGCCCGCCAGCTATCACCTGGCGGTCACGGTCGACGATGCCGCGCAGGGCGTCAGCGACGTGGTTCGCGGCGTCGACCTGTTCGAGGCGACGCACGTCCACCGCGTGCTCCAGGCGCTGCTCGGGCTGCCGGTGCCGCGCTACCACCACCATCCGCTGATGCTGGGTACGGACGGCCGCCGCCTCGCCAAGCGCCACGGCGCGCCGACGCTCGCGACGCTGCGCGAAGGCGGTGGGGACGGCCGCGCGCTGGCGGATCGGCTGCGCGCGGGCATTGAGACCAGGACCACCGTCACCCCGGACTTGATCCGGGGTCCCGCGTTCTTCTGAACGAGGACGAGAAGCGGGACCCCGGATCAAGTCCGGGGTGACGACGGGACGATGCACCGTGCTTTCAAACCGCCCCGCAAGCGCCTAGGCTCATCCCCATGGGCAACACGATCCTCATCATCCTGCTGGTCGCCGCGATGGCCGGCACCGTCTATGCGCTCGTCCGGGGGATCATCGCGTTCCTTCAGGAAGGCGCCGCGCAGGTGAAGAACGGGGAGGGGCCGAGCCCCGCGGCGCTCAAATCGAACAAGATGATGCAGATGCGCATCCTGTTCCAGGCGATCGCCGTGCTGATCGTCGTGATCCTGCTGTTCGCGGCGGGTCGCACCTGACTTGGTAAAGCTCAACCGCATCTACACACGCACCGGCGACGCGGGCACGACCGGGCTGGTCGACGGCAGCCGCGTCGCCAAGACCGATGCACGGATGGTCGCGATCGGCGATGTTGACGAGGCGAACAGCGCGATCGGCGTCGCGATCATGTCGATCGGCGCGCACCCACTGGCGGCGGCGCTCGCGCGGATCCAGAACGACCTGTTCGATCTCGGCGCCGATCTCGCGACGCCCGCGACCGAGGGCGACGATTTCGCGCCGTCCCAGATGGTGCTGCGCATCGTCCCCGCGCAGGTCGAGCGGCTGGAGCGCGAGATCGACGCGCTCAACGCCGACCTGTCGCCGCTCACGAGCTTCATCCTGCCCGGCGGCGCGGGGGCGAGCGTCCACCTCGCGCGTGCGATCGTCCGGCGGGCGGAACGCAGCGCGGTCGCGATTCCGGCGGCGATCAATCCCAGCGCGCGTAGCTATCTGAACCGATTGTCGGATTTTCTGTTCTGCGCCGCGCGCGCGGTGAACAAAAACGGGGCGGACGACGTTCTGTGGGTGCCGGGGGCGATGCGATGATCTGACACGTCGTGCGTCCATGTTCTCGGCGGGTCCGTCCCCGTTCGAGCGACACGGAAGGTTCGCGCATGCAAGTTCCCGCCCCGATTTCCCGTACCGACGCCGATCCGCTGGCCGATCGCTATGCCGCTGCCCGCGCGCTGACGCTGGCGCTCGCCGCGCCGCTCTCGGATGCCGACGCCACCGCCCAGTCGATGGACGACGCTTCGCCCGCCAAATGGCATCTGGCGCACACGACGTGGTTCTTCGAGACGTTCGTGCTGCGCGATCACGTCGCCGGCTACCAGCTCCACGACGAACGCTTCCCGTTCCTGTTCAACAGCTATTACGAGGCGGAAGGGCGTCGGCACGCGCGCGGGCGTCGCGGCATGGTGACGCGCCCGACGCTCGACGAGGTCCGCAGCTATCGCGCCGCGGTCGACGCCGCGATGATCGCGGCGCTGCCGGTGCTGGGCGAGGATGCGAGGACGCTCGTCGCGCTCGGCTGCCATCACGAGGAGCAGCATCAGGAACTGCTCGTCACCGACATCCTTCACCTGTTCTCCGAGAACCCGCTTGAGCCCGCGGTCTGGCCCGCCGCGCCCAAGGTGCCCGTCGCGATGCCCGCCCCGATCGTGTGGATCGCGCACGACGAAGCGATCATCGAGATCGGCCACATGGGCGACGCGTTCGCGTTCGATTGCGAGGGGCCGCGCCACCGCGCGCTCGTGCCCGCGCATGCGATCGCGGATCGTACGGTCACCAACGGCGAGTGGGCCGCGTTCATCGCCGATGGCGGCTATCGCGACGCGGGGCTGTGGCTGTCGGACGGCTGGGCCTGGGTCCAGCGCGAGGGCATCGTCGCACCGCTCTATTGGGAGCAGCGCGACGGCGCGTGGACGCGGTTCGGGCTCGACGGCCGCCGCGCGATCGATCCCGCCGCGCCGGTGACGCATGTCAGCTTCTTCGAGGCGGACGCCTATGCGACATGGGCGGGCGCGCGCCTGCCGACCGAGTTCGAATGGGAAGCCGCCGCCGCCGCGCACGATGCGTCGGGCGGCAACCAGATGGACGCCGCGGGCCCGGTCGAGCCGCGCCCCGCAGCAGGATCAGGCGGGGGCCCCGCCTTCTTCGGCGACGTCTGGGAATGGACCGGCAGCGCCTATCGCCCCTATCCCGGTTTCGCGACCGCCGACGGCGCGGTCGGCGAGTATAACGGCAAGTTCATGAGCGGGCAGTTCGTCCTGCGAGGCGGGTCGTGCGCCACGCCGCGGGGGCATGCGCGCGCCAGCTACCGCAACTTCTTCTATCCGCACCAGCGCTGGCAGTTCACCGGCGTCCGGCTCGCGAAGGATATCTAGACCTATGCTCAAGCAAGAGATCGAGGACGGCCAGCGCTCGCTCGCCGATCCGCAATTCCGTGCCGACGTCCTCGCCGGGCTCGAACGCCGCCCGCGCGCGATCCCCGCGCGCTGGTTCTACGACCGCCGCGGGTCGGAGCTGTTCGAGGCGATCACCGACCTGCCCGAATATTATCCGACCCGCACCGAGATCGGCATCCTCGAAACGCTGTGCCCGACGCTGGCGGAGCGCATCGGCACCGGCCGTGCGGTCGTCGAGTTCGGTTCGGGCTCGTCGACCAAGACGCCGATCCTGCTGCGCTCCACCGCGCCTGCCGCCTATGTTCCGATCGATATCTCGGGCGATTTCCTGCGCGAATCGTCGCGGATGCTCGCCGCGCAGTTCCCGGACCTTCCGGTCCATCCCGTCGAGGCCGATTTCATGCGGCCGATCGCGCTCCCCCGCGGGATCGCGGTGATGCCGAAGCTGGGATTCTTCCCAGGCTCGACGATCGGCAACATGACGCCGCTCCACGCGGTCGACCTGCTCCGCGCGATGCGCGCGTCGCTGGGAGAGGGCGCGATGCTGCTGATCGGGATGGACCGGATCAAGGGGGCGGACGTGCTCGTTCCTGCCTATGACGACGCGGCGGGGGTGACGGCGGCGTTCAACATGAACCTGCTGGCGCGGATTGATCGCGAACTCGACGGCACGATCCCGCTCGACGCGTTCGCGCACAAGGCGGTGTGGAACGACGATCGCGCGCGGATCGAGATGCACCTGGAGGCACTGCGCGACGTCGCCTTCACCGTTGATGGCCGCGCGTTCGACATGGCGGCGGGCGAGACGATCCACACCGAGAACAGCCACAAATACGGCGAACGCGACGCCCGCATCCTGCTGCGCAGCGGCGGCTGGACCCCGATCGAGACGTGGACCGACCCGCAAGGCCTGTTCGCGGTCTATCTGGCGGAGGCGCAGCCGGAGCGCCCGGCGCCGTAGATCAAAACGGGCGTATCTTTACCCCCGTTGGTTTCGAGCGAAGTCGAGAAACGTCGTGCGGGCGCTAATGGTGGCGGTTGGCCTCCACTCGCCAAGTCGCCCGCATCACCACCGCGAACACCGCCGCCCCCACGACGATCGCCGACACCGACGCCTCCGGCCCGAACGCGCCGCCCGTCAGGATATCGGGCACCCCCGGCACCGGCGCGCTGACGAACAGGCTCCCGCGCTCGGCATGTCCCGACACGCTCGCGCCGAAGACGGGCCCCTGCATGAAGTTCCACGCCGCGTGGACCCCCACCGATACCCAGATCCGCCCGGTCAGCAGATAGAACGCCGCGAGCATCAGCCCCGCCTCCACCGCGATCGCGATCGCCGCGACCGCCGAGGCGTTGGGGTTGGCGAGGTGCAGTGCGCCGAACAGCGCCGCCGACACCAGCAGCGCGGGCCACGTCCCGAACGCGCGCACCAGCAGCCGGAACACGATCAGCCGCACCAGCAGCTCCTCCGCGAACCCCGCCCGCAGCGCGCCGAGGATATCGTCCTGCCACCCGGTCCACACGCCCGGCGCCATCGTGTACGCGCCGCCGAGCCTGAGGCTGGCGAACACCAGCGCGAACATCCCCGCGCCGATCGCGCACCCGATCGCCAGCTCGCCCAGCAACGGCCGTGGCGCGACCTCCTGCGCCATGCGCCGCTCGCCCCAACGCACCGCTCCCGCATAGGCGAGATAGGCGATCAGGATCATCAGAGGCTTCAGGATCGCGGGATCGAGGCCCGCGCGGTTGAGCCATCCGGGATAGAGCAGGAACGACGCGACCACGAACAGCAGCACCATCCAGCCGAGCGCGCGCGCCCAGCCCCAGCGCCCGGGCGCCAGCACGCCGCTCTCGCCCGCGACGAAGGGCACGCGCCGCATCACTTGCGCACCACGCGCGCGCGCCACGTCGTGATCTGATCGATCGATCCGCGACATTCGCCCATCTCCGCCTGCTCGACGAGGCGCAGCATCGTGCCGTCCCACGCCAGCGTCTGGCTGACCCCGCAATCGCCGATCCCGCGACCCTTGGCGTAACTGGTGACGAGGCCCTTTTCGACATCGCCGTTGACGAGTTGCGCCGGGCCGGGGCCGCCGTCGCCCTCGTCGAAACCGATGGGCGCATCGGTGCGCGCGGGTACGGGCGCGCCGCGCGCGCGCAAGACGAACAGCGCCGACGACAGGTTGTACGCCCCTGTCGAGCAGGGCAGCATCACCAGCGTCCGGCCACCGCCCAGGGCGTAGCTCTGCGGCGTCAGGTCGACGCCGGTCGCATCGGGCAGGTCGCACTTCGCGGCCTTTCGCATCGCGGCGATCTGCGCGCTGGTCGGCGTGGCGGGCGTGCCCGACGGCGCGATCGCGGTGACGACGGGCAGCGCGGGGGCGGCGGGCACCGCGCTCGCCGGCGCGGGCCCCTTCGCGACCGCGGCGGTGACGCCGCCGACGCGCCCCTGCGTCGCATCGATATAGCGCAGCGCCGCCGCGACACCGGCGAGCGACAGCGTGCCGACTCGCTTGCCGCCCGTGCCCGTCACCACCAGCGCGGTGGCGTTCGCGATCGCCGCGACGAACGCCGCGCCCGCCTTCGGATCGAGCCTGCGCCCGTCGACCGACGCACCCAGCGGTGCGCCGTCATGGTCGCCATAGTCCACGCTGAACGTCCCGGCAGGCCCCGCCTCGCGCGTGATCTTCACCGCCGCCGCGGGCTGGTCGCCCGCGTCCTGCGGCCCCAGCGCGATCATCTGGCAGCGCAGCGTGTTGTCGCATCCCACCGTCCAGTCGCGGAACGTCTTGAGCGCGCCCGGCTTGACCTGCGCGGCGGCTGGTGGCGCGAGCGCGACGGCGAGCGTCGCCACGGCGAATAGCGTACGGATCATGGCTTCCCCCTTGTTTCCCCGTGGGTATAGGCTGGCACACGGGATTTTCGAAGGACGGATCTATGCAGGCGGTTGGGCAGGTGGTTGGCGTGATCGGGGCGGGGCAGATGGGCGCGGGGATCGCGCAGGTGTCCGCGCAGGCGGGCTATCGCGTGCTGCTGTCGGACGTGTCGATCGAGCGCGCCGAGGCGGGCAAGGCGGGGATCGCGAAGGCGCTCGCGCGGCTGGTCGACAAGGAGAAGATCGCCGCCGACGCGCGCGACCGCACGCTGGAGCGGATCGAGCCCGTCGCGGGTGTCGACGCGATGGCGGAATGCGCGCTGGTGATCGAGGCCGCGACCGAGCGCGAGGATATCAAGCGCCAGATCTTCGCCGCGGTCGGCGCGGTGCTGGGCGCGGATGCGATCCTCGCCTCCAACACCTCGTCGATCCCGATCACGCGCCTGGCGCAGGCATCGCCCGACCCGGCGCGGTTCGTCGGCGTGCATTTCTTCAACCCCGTGCCGGTGATGGGGCTGATCGAGCTGATCCGCGGGCTCGCGACCAGCGACGCGACGGTGGCGAGCGTCGAGGCCTATGCCGCCGCGCTCGGCAAGCGCGTGGTCCACGCCAACGACGCGCCGGGCTTCATCGTCAACCGCGTGCTGATGCCGATGCTCAACGAGGCGTGTTTCGCGCTGGGCGAGGGCGTGGCGACGATCGCGGACATCGATGCGGCGGTGCAGCTCGGGCTCAACCATCCGATGGGGCCGCTGACGCTCGCCGACTTCATCGGGCTCGACACCTGTCTCGAGATCACGCGCGTGCTGTTCGAGGGCACCGGCGATCCCAAGTTCCGCCCCGCCCCGCTGCTGGTGAAATATGTCGAGGCGGGCTGGTACGGCCGCAAGACGAAGCGCGGCTTCTACGACTATTCGGGCGAGACGCCCGTGCCGACGCGCTGAGGGGATGCGTCCATGAGTCTCGACGACACGATCATCGACACGCCCGAAGGCCCGATGACCTTCGCGCAATGGAAGAAGAAGAACCCGGTCCAGCTGCCGTCGCGGCGAACGAAGGGCAAGGACCTGCCTAACAAGGTGAAACTGCGCACCGACGAAGACGATCCGAAGTAAAGTCCGGAAAATATAAAAGTTTCGTCCGCCGCATCCATGTGGATGCCGGTTCGTATCTCCGCCCGACACGATAGTCGTCACGGAGAGAAGCCATGAAAACATTCATCACCACCACGATCGCCGCCGTCGCCCTCGTCTCGGGCGGCGCCGCGATCGCGCAGAAGAACCCGATGGTCGGCGGCGCCGCGATGTACTCGACGAAGACCATCGTCGAGAACGCGTCGAAGTCGAAGGACCACACGACGCTGGTCGCCGCGGTGAAGGCCGCCGGGCTCGTCGAGACGCTGTCGGGTCCGGGCCCGTTCACCGTCTTCGCGCCGACCAACGCGGCGTTCAAGAAGCTGCCGGCAGGCACCGTCGACACGCTGCTGAAGCCCGAGAACAAGGATCAGTTGACCGGCGTGCTGACCTACCACGTCGTCCCCGGCACGATCACCGCCGCGGACATCGCCGCCAAGGCCAAGGCGGACGGCGGCAACGCGACCTACACCACGGTGCAGGGCGGCACGCTGACGTTCCACAAGGCGGGCAACGGCTGGGCTATCATGGACGGCAAGGGCCATATGGGCAAGATCACGATCGCCAACGTGAGGCAGTCGAACGGCGTGATCCACGTCATCGATACGGTGATGCTGCCGTAATCGCATAGCCAACGGTCCATCCCCGTTCGTGCCAAGCGTGTCGGGCACCGTTCTTTCTTTCCGGCGTTGCGGGAAGAAGGGGGGAGCTGCGACAAGCCCGGGGCGAGCGGGGAGGGATTCGGTCTCCATCTCGAAGGCCGTTCATGGTTCCGGAGTCGGCTCCATCGGTCCCACTGTCCGGACCACCGTCGGCGGCCTCACCCCGCGAGACAGCCGGATCGAGATGCCAATCACCGCGGCATGATTGATCGCGGTCCGTCCTTCGACCCGCCGCAGCCGCTGGTTGAGATAACCCAGTTCCAGCGCGGTCGAGTCGCTGACCGGCACCTGGAACCCGGCGAAACTCCATAGCTGGTCGAACCCGCGCCGCGCGCCCCAGTCGGTCGCATCGAGGTTGAAATAACCCTCGACCGAGGCGACCGCGGTGATTCCGCCGCTTTCGGACGTCAGTGGCGTCGCGAACAGCAGCTGCTGGACGAGGCGGAGGTTCATGTCGCGCCCGGTCGATCGCCAGCGCTGCTCGATCCGCGTCTGCGCCCGGATGCCGACGCGCCCGATCGCGCCGACGCGGTAGCCCGCCTGCTGGAACGCCCGGTATTCGCGCAGTTCGCCCAGGCCGCCCGCGGGTTCGATGAACAGATAGATCATGCCCCCCGACAGGATCAGCGATTCGCTCGCGCGGTACGAGATCACCGGGGGGATGAAGGTGACCGGCGCGGTCGCGGCATTGTCCGTCGTGAAGCGCGGCTGGATGTCGGTGCTGACGAACCAGTCGTCGGAAAGCGGCGCGGTGACCTGGATGCTGCCCCAGACCTGCTTGCCATGGACGGTCTGCGCGGTGGCGGCCGGTGCGGCCATGAGCGCCGCCAGCGCAGGTAGGATCGTCGATCGGTGCAAGCATCCCTCCCGATGCGGCCGGGTGTCCCGGTCCGCTATGGAAGAGATGCGCGCGGGGCGGGTTTGGTTCCCCCCTTGCGCGCGCGGGCTTCTACCGCGTCGCCACCGCATACAGCGCGATCGCACCCGCATTGGAGACGTTGAGGCTCTCCACCTTGCCGCCGATCGGCAGCTTGGCCAGTTCGTCGCAATGCGTTTCGGTGTTCTGGCGCATGCCCTCGCCCTCCGCGCCCAGCACGATCGCCACCTTGCGCTCGCCACCGATCCCGGTCAGCGCCTCGCCCAGCGTCTGCGTCGCGTGGCCGGTCAGCCCGATCCGCCAGTAGCCGGCTTCCGCCACCTCCTCCAGCGCGCGCGCCAGGTTGACGACACGCACCCACGGCACGCTCTCCAGCGCGCCCGACGCGGCGCGCGCGAGCGCTCCCGATTCAGGCGGCGCGTGTCGGTCCTGCGTCACGATCCCCAATGCGTCGAACGCGGCGGCGGAGCGCAGGATCGCGCCGACATTGTGCGGATCGGTCACCTGATCGAGCAGCACCAGCGGGCGCAGGTCGTCGCGCCCCTGGTCGAGCAGTTCGCCCAGCCACACGTCCTCGAGCGGATCGACCTCCGCCACCAGCCCCTGGTGCGGCGCGTCGGACGGGACCAGCCGGCCCAGATCGGCGACGTCCGCGAAGGTCACCTGCAACACCGGCGGCAGCTCGAGTGCGGCCAGCGCCTCGCGCGTGCCCCAGATCTTGCGCACCGTCCGCTCGGGATTGGCGAGCGCCGCGGTCACCGCGTGGCGGCCCCAGAAGCGGGGACGGTTCGACGGCGCCTGGCTCGGGCGATGGCCGCGCCGCGCCATCTAGCGCGTGCTCCGCGGGAGGAGAGGAATGGAGAAGATCGTATCGGTCATGCGGATCGACCTATGCGCGCGCCGCGCATCGCGCAACCTCGCGACGGATAAGGGCAACTGCGCGTTGACACGCCGCCCCCGCTTCGGCATTGGGCCGCTTCGCTTTTTCGAAAGCGCGCCCGTGGAAGGGTGGCCGAGTGGTTAAAGGCAGCAGACTGTAAATCTGCCCGTGCAAGCGTACGCTGGTTCGAATCCAGCCCCTTCCACCACAGCCCTAAGCGGCTGATTTAAAATCAGAAAGTTGATGACGGTTTGCGGGCGAGGTCGCCGCCTTGCTCGCCTCCGTGTGTAGTTCTGGTGTAATGTCGCCAGACGCCCCGATATTGAGCCCGCCTATCGCGTCATCGATGTGTTGCCCGAAAACGTGAACGTAGTGCATGACCATAGAGGCCGTCTTATGCCCGCTGATCTTCTGGATTGTCGGCACGTCGACCTTCTGTTTCACCAATGCCGTAATGGCGGTGTGTCGCATGACGTGCGGTGTGCAGACAGCCGGGTCTAGGCCAGCCCGCTTCGCCGATCGCGCGAATGCCGCTCTCATGTCGTCCCTATGCGGATTCTTCGTCCCCTGGCGTACAGCCGGGAATATCCAGCCCTTAGGATCGGCCTCTAGCTTCTGCTGACGTTTCAGGGCGTCACGTAACGCGGCGGTGATAGGCTGCTCGCGTTCGCCTGCCTTCGCCCGGTTGATCCAAATGCGGCATTGGTCGAAGTCGATTTCATCATAGCGGCGCTGAACGATCTCGCTGTGGCGCATCGATGCGTTGAGCCCGAACATGACGAACAGCCACGCTCGCGTATCCTGATCCTCGGCCGCGCCCTTCAACAACGCTTCGCGCTGGTCGTCGTTGAGGATATAAATTTTCTTACGTTCCTCGCGAGCCTTCGGAATCTCGGGCAGGTCCTCCTTCTTGATCCAGCCCCATTCCTTCGACGCTGCCCGGTTCAGCAGATGCTGTAGCGTCGCCATTTCGCGGTTGATTGTCGCGTCCTTGGCCCCCCCGTCCTTCCGCTTCTTGCGGTACAATTGCAGGCCGAACGTGCTCAGCTTGTCGAGGCGGTCGCTACCGAAGTGGGGGACAAGGTACATGGTGAGGTGCCGCCTCTTATTTTTCATGTCCTTGCCGCCGCTAGCTTCCATGCGGTCGATGTAGGTTTGTGCTGCCTCTGCGACGGTCCGGTGCAGTTTACGTCCTGTGGGCAGGTTCAGTCGGCTTTCGCGTGCCTTGGTGCGAAGCCCCTCGATAGCGCGCTCTGCCTGCTCGCGGGTAACGCCTTCACTTTCTCTTCCAACGACGCGGTGGATGCGCTGACCGTCTACCATGATGTTGATGGTGTAGCGAACGTCCCCGTTCACCTGCCGCTGAGCGACTATGCCGTGTTCCTCTAGCCGACCGCCCGGGGGAAGAGCGCGGATTTTCAGTCGCGTGAGCTTTTCAAATCGAATCGCCATAATTTCCTCCTCCAATCCGTCGATCGATGTATTTTCTGGATCGATGAGAGTCAATAGAGGGTCAAAAGCGCAGATGAATGCGAACAATCAGAACTAGATACTTAAACTAGTTTGCTAGTACTTTTATATTAGTCTTATCCGGTTATAGTATATACTCGCGTCCAGCGATTTTATGCATTGACAGCGGAAATCACATAGCTATTTGACCCGCATCAACCACGTGTAGGTCGGCTTATGCCCAAGATATGCTTGAAGTCTGCTAGGAATGGCGAGGTCGGACGACTGAACCGGCAAGAGGCGGCTGAATACCTAGGGCTTTCGCCTTCAACACTTGCCGATTGGCACCGAAAAGGGCTTGGTCCGGCAAGTATTAAGGTGGGAGGACGGCGCTTCTATAGGGTTGATGCTCTCAACGTTTTTATCAGTGAAGGAAGGTAAAATGACACTTACGCACGCTCAATACGAGTCGGTTGAGGCTATTCTTAATCCTATCAGGTCCGGCCGGACCAATATCGTGCGTCGTAAGCGCAAGAGCCTTGGAGAGACGGACGTTGTCGCCGGCGTTCTTGATGAAGTGCTTCGCCGGGAATGGTCCGCATTCGAACTCGACGGCTCGATCGTGATCTTCCGGCCCGGTTCGGCGCAATGGTTGGTAAATCCGCAGACGATCGACTTGCCGGGCGTTTAACTCGGTTGGTGATGGAGTGCTCTGCCCCGTCATGCGTCAGAGCACTCTCTCTTCGATCCGTCGCCTCTTTAGGTATCCGACATTTCAGGCATCGCGCCAGCGGTCGTCAGGATCGTCTATTTGGCCGACTGGCATTGAAAGGGGCGGGTCGGCAAAAGGGCTGACGGTCGTTGGCGTTGATTCCACAGGGTCACGGACCTCAACGCTTACATCAGCGCCGGTGATAGATGAATGACGTTCGCAAGGGACGTGTGCCCCTATACGTCGCGATCCATGAGGCGGGGCACGCGGCGGCAATGCTATCTGCCAAGCCACCTCTCTGGATCGACTATCTGCGTGTAGGCGGTGATGATCCCGGCATCCTCGGCTTCACCGCAGCGAAGGCCCGATTTCAGCCCTCCTACTCGTCATCCCTCGCGGAACACCGCTTCCGGGGAAGCAGTCGCATCGGCGTAACATTCAACGGATGGCAGCGAGCTGAGGCGATAGCTGATGAACGTCAGGAACTAACCGAGGGCTCGGATGAAGCTCGCATACGGCTGCGACTGCAATGGTTGGCACCGGATCGGATCAATCTCGAATGCGCGCGAGTGCGGGACCTAGTCGCGCGGACCGTGCGTGTGCATTGAAGGCGCACAATACGCTACGCTATTGCCTTCACCACAAAAAGAGATCGATTGAGATGATTGCAACGCTAGTGTAGCGACCAGCCGCAAGCTCAGTTTGAAGCTAGGCAAGGCAATATGCTGCTTAGTCACCATAAAGCTAAGAAATAGTTGTAAAAATATCCGTTGCCTTCGATGATCCAATCAAATAATAAAGCATCAGATTTTTACTTAGGCAACTTATCAATAAATATATTTAGATATAATTCTCACGTTACACCTCCAAGATAGTAAATGGAGCCGGTTGTGCTAGATACGCAGTTCTCTATCTATGATAATGAGGCGTTGCTGTATCGACTCCACGAGGGCTTAGAAGACGGCACTAAGCCAGTTGTGTTTGTTGTTGGCGCTCCTCTCACGTCAACGCATAGCGGGATACCAGGAGTGGCTGATGTTGAGGGCGTAATCGACCTAATAACACAGCGATTTTCTCACCAACCAAATCAGCTCAAACTTTTAAACGAAGCGATTATAAAGTCCGATAATCCTTATCAGGCTGCGTTCAACTTCGTTGCTGGTAGGTCGAGTCCAGATGCGGCGAATATTTTTGTCCGGCGGGCCGTCTCCTCGGCGCTTGTGGCGAAAGGATCAATCGACTGGGACGAACAGGTGCGCAGGCTACCGCCCGAACAGCTGGCGACGTTAGATGGCAGTGTAGACGCTTGGAACCTCCCTCCTGCCGTAGATGCGTTGGGGCAATTAATAGCACGATTTCCTGATAGATTTGGACGCATCGTTTTAACTTCCAATTTTGATCCCTTGATCGAAGTCGCTATTAATAAGCATGGTGGGTCAAGTTGGAGGACATCACTTTCAAGTGACGGATCTCTTTTTCAAAGTAAGGCGCATGGGTGTCAGGTTGTTCACATTCATGGCTATTGGCACGGAACAGATACCTTACACACAAGTCAGCAATTACTAAAGAGTCGACCAACTCTTGCGAATGATCTTTTAAAATTACTAGAAGGGTCAATAGTAGTTGTAATTGCGTATGGCGGCTGGGAAGATATATTTACGACTGCAATTCGGGGCGTTGTTAGCAACGAGAATCTTCTGCCTGAGATACTATGGACCTTTTATGGTAACGAAATACGGGCAAATGAATATCTCGAAAGCACCTTAACCCCGGGAATACTGCGCAGCCGCGTTACTTTGTACAAGGGTATCGATGCTCATGCATTTTTCCCGGAATTATTAGCATTATGGGATGGAAAGCCACTTCAACCCGCTGTCCCAACAGAAAGTAGCGATGGCGAACAAAAGTCGGTGCTGCGGGACTCCCGTCGCTCTCGTCTATTTAGATTGTCGCCGCTGGAATGTGATCGACCGCCAAACGTAGAAATTTGGGTGGGCCGCGAAGATGAGATGCGGGCGCTAGAAACGTCAAGCGCTAAGGTTGTCATAATATGTGGGATCGGCGGCGAGGGAAAGTCGGCGCTTGCATCGCATTTTATCAACCGCCTTGAGGACGGCGATTCTTCATACAGGTTCTGGGACTGGCGCGATTGCAAAGAGCAAAGTGATAGAATTAGAACCCAGATAACGGAAATGATCGTTAGATTTTCCGGAGGAAGAGTTCTATCTGATGATTTGACGGATTCTGACGATCAAGAACTTGTAGAAGTTCTTATAGACCAGACATTAGATGCACAAGCCGTTCTGGTTTTAGATAACGTAGATAGCTACGTTGATTTAGAAAATAGAACATTCACTGGACTACTAGCAACGCTAGTACAAGCAATGTCAAATTCAAGTTCTTCCTCGAGATTAATGCTTACATGTAGGCCTGATGTTCAATATACATCAGCATCCATTATTACATTTTCAATCAAGGGAATATCAGACGAGGAGGCTATCGCGTTATTTAAGGCGCGTAATCCGGGTCTGTTGATACCAGACGATGATGTAAAAGAGGCTCGGGAGATAACAAACGGTCATGCGTTTTGGCTCGACCTCCTAGCGGTCCAGATCAATAAAGTGCCCGGCACCACGCTTAGAAAATTAATCAGCGACATGAAGCGCGGCGAGGGTAACGTCCCCGACGTCCTTTCTTTTATATGGGATAAGCTGGCACTCCGCGAGCAGACACTCCTTCGGTTGCTCGCAGAAGCGGTTCGCCCAGAGACCGAGAAGCAGATTGAACGTTTTGCTGCATCAGAACTGGGTTACGCAAAATTTAATCGTGCATTTCGAGCGCTTAAGGCTTTAAATCTTGTTGTTGTAAAGCCAGTGGCAAATGCACCTGATTTATTCGATCTTCACCCACTTGTTCGTCAATTTGTACGAAATCGATATCATGCCTCTCAAAGGGCGGGATTTATACGAGTTGTAATTGTACAATATCGAGCAATTATAGGCGATATCGGAGCTATGCTTGGCATACATATGCCATTTGCGATGCTCGAACGCTGGTCTCAGAAAGTAGAGCTTGAGGTTTCTGCTGGATTATTCGACGATGCGTTCGAAACGCTAGCTAACGCCGAGGATGCACTTCTAGGAGGTGGTCATACGCAAGAATATGTTAGAGTTTCTCGTCTGTTATTTGAAGCGATAGAATGGGAAACCGCATCTACAAAGTACAAAAGGTTTGATAGAACGGTATCTGTAACCGTAAGCGCGCTAGACCAGCTCGGTGATTACACGTCAGCCGATGCAATGATGGCGAATTACGAAAATACTATACCAGAGAAGACGGCCAGATATATTCAATATTGCGACGTACGTGCATTTTCTCACTGGACGCGTAAGGAATTTGAGTTAGCGGTTGAGTGGGCGTCACGCGGTGTGAGATTAAAGGAAGAGTCAAACGTCGATACAGTATTTGACTGTTTGCATACGCTCGCGTTAGCCCAGAGGGATAGCGGCGACCCTGCCACCGCCCTTGGTCGGTTTCTCCTTGGTCATGATTTGGATAACCTGACAGACCCTTCTTACCCCATAAGTGGCAATGGTCCGCTATACGGAAACGTTGGAAGATGCCTGCAAATGATGAATAGGACAAGCGAGGCTCTTATTTGTTTTAAGAGGTCAATTAGCTTGCTTGAGAACGATATAACTCTGCATAGTAAATCAAACCGAGCATATGCAAGAAAATGGATTGCTGAGGCGCTTATTGACCAAGGGAATCGTGAGCTTGCAGAAGGATTTTTGGTTGATGCGATCCGCGTTCTTGGCCCGTCTGCTCCTTTGCGGGTACGAGAGCTTATCCAACAGCTAGATGATTTACGAGAAGGTGACGCGCGCATAATGAGTGAGAGCACCGCAACTAGGTTGGTTGTAAGCTGGATTGGAAGCTAAGTGCATTAAGACGATGTTTTTTGAGTACACCCGAGTGAGACAGGCGCGCGAGACACAGGGTGTGTCTCAATAGAGTTGACTCAGGAACAAAAAGACGTACGACTCCGATCTTCTAGAGTCTATTGAGACGGAGTCGGTGATGCTGGTTGGCTATGCAAGGGTGTCGAGCGCGGGACAGTCGCTAGAGATTCAGACCGATGCATTGAACGCTGCCGGATGCGAAAAGCTGTTCGCGGAAAAGCAGAGCGGGACCAGCACCGACAACCGCGCCGCCCTTAGCGATGCTCTCGACTTTGTCCGCGAAGGCGACACATTCATTGTAACCCGGATCGACCGGCTGGCGCGGTCTGTTGCCGACCTGGAGTCGATCGTCGCCAAGGTCAAAGCGAAAAGGGCTTTCCTCAAAGCGATCGAGCAACCAATCGATACCTCCACACCCGCCGGTGTAGCCTTTCTTCAAATGCTAGGTGTATTTGCTCAATTCGAAACCGCGATCCGTCGCGAGCGGCAGATGGAGGGAATTGCCAAGGCGAAGGCGGAATGCCGCTACAAGGGCCGTAAGCCAACCGTCGATGCAGGGCAGGTCCGTGCGCTCAAAGCGCAGGGGGTCCGACCCGTCGATATCGCTGCTCAACTCGGGATCGCACGAGCGAGCGTATATCGGGCGCTAGAAGCCCCGCAACCGTGATGACGATCATGACGGTTGACCCGAATTGAATGTTCATGCTCTGTTCTATGTGATGGAACAGCCTAGCCCCCACTCGCTCGCCAGCATGATACTTACCGCGCCCGGTTGGGTTAGAGTTGGCATTACCGCTCCCAGCGAACGGTTAAGGCGGGAAGCGGCCTTCGAGCTGGCGACTGCGATCGTGGAGGGCTTGGAGCATCCCCAGCCTGTCCATGATCGACGGCAGATCGCATTGCCGTTGTAGGGTGAGCGCCAATCGTCGTTTCTCGACGCTTTCCGATTTAGAGAGGATAGCCAAGAACCTCGAATGCCGGTGCGCGTGTGGGCATCGGTCCACGGTCGATGGGCAGAAGCTGTTTCGGTGGTTCTTGGTCAATCGCTGGGATACGCGTCTGTGGGCGGTAAGGGATCGCCTGCGGTGCACGCGGTGCGGCAGCAGACCATATGGGGTCAGTACATAGAACGGACCCAGATATACGCTAACGATGGCCGACCGATGGGTGGTCAGTTGCGGCGCGGACTGTGGCTCGGTATGAGATGCCGATGACCGATGTACCGCTAGGCCCGATCGTTTCCGAAGCAGTCCGACCGCTCCCCGCGTTTGAACGGCACGTTGGTCACTCCGTTGTCCTCGAACCATTGGCGGCGTCCCATGTGGCCGACCTCTGGGACGCGGCTCGATCAGCCGACCTGTCCTGGGCCTATCTGCGATACGGGCCCTTTCCGACAGAGGGTGCGCTTGCCGAACATGTCGGCCGGATCACCCAGCTCGAACATCAGCCCTTCTTCGCAATCATGCCGGCGTCCAGCGGGAAGACCGAAGGCTGGGCCTCATTCTGTGACATTGCGCCGGCCGATGCCGCGATCGAAATCGGCAGCATCTGGTTTTCGCCCCGCCTTCAACGGACCCGGGCGGCCACGGAGGCGGTGTTCCTCATGATGGAACATGCCTTCGCGCTCGGTTATCACCGTGTCGTGTGGCGCTGTAATGCACTGAACGCGGCATCCGTGCGGGCGGCACGGCGTTTCGGTTTCACCGGCGAGGGCATCTGGAGAGGTGACGGTATCGTCAAAGGCCGTCGCCGCGACACGGCCTGGTTCTCGATCCTGGAAGCGGAATGGCCCGCTCAAAGGTCGCGTCTTGCGACGTGGCTCGATGACGGCAACTTTGATGCGACCGGCAAAGCCAGGCGATCGATGTCGGAAATCACCTGATAGGCGACACCCCCGACTTGTCCTGTCGTCGTGCTGATCCTGCCTTCGGTCATATCGTTCGACAAACCCTGTCGCTTTGATAGGGTGTACGAGAACGAGGTTTTCGGGGTTTGTCGTACATGCTGGTCGGATATATGCGGGTGTCGTCGGCCGACGATCGCCAGACAGTGGATCTTCAGCGCGACGCGCTGGTCGCAGCCGGCGTCGATCATCGGCACCTCCATACCGACAAGGCATCGGGCACGCGTGACGATCGACCGGGGCTGAAAGCCTGCCTCGACTATCTGAACGCGGGCGACACGCCATCATCCGACCTCAGACCGCTTCGCCAGACCCGCGCCGTCGAAGGGCCGGCAAAACCTTAGCGTATATCTGGGTCCGTTCTATGTACCGACCCCCATATGAGGTCCGCCCCTCCAACATGGTCCCTACAGCCCCAGATCGGTTTCCTCGCGACGAGGCTGCTTGGAAGCAGAAGATTAGGAGGCTTCGAGACTGAAATAATGCCGGAATTGCTGCCTATCGGCTAAGTATCACAGCAGCAATCAACATCAAGAACGTAGCCGCCAAAAGCGCACTTATGACATAGACGAAAAATACAGCCCAATAAAAGAGCGGATTATCCGCTCTTTTGATTGACCAACCGATTCCTCGCGCCCGTCCTCTACGCAAGGAATCAATCGTCTGATAGCCGGAGCCAACCACGAACAATAAAACAAAAAGCGCGGCGCCAACGAGCATCATCACATTTTAACATCATGATCGACGTTGGCAACCGATAGCATTACTTGTACCCCGGATTAAGCACGATACAATTCAATGAACCTAGATTTCTCGACATTAAGTGACGTGTCAGCATCAATGCTGATTAGCTCGATGCCGTTATGGGCACATATGGTTGCAATAGCTTTCGCGTTATCAATGGCGGTTGCCAGTGTTCTTTCGATTTCTATCTTTGGGTAAAGAAAGCCGACCTCCCACCCACCGGTATTGAACCATCCCTGCGCGGATAGTTCGTCGGCTGTTCGCCTAAGTTGCGACAGATCACCGGTTAGGTAGCATGTTAACCAAATCATACGACGATCGAAACTCACATCCCCCTCGGCCACGTTGAAATTTGCAGTTATCTGTTGTTCCATCGGTGCGCTACAGCCCATTCCGGTAATAGGCCTTATCGGACCAACAACCGCAAGTGGGCGCTCTCGGTCATTCGACCCGATCGCGACCCGAATGTCAGGGATTGGTGGGAAGCGGACTGGCCGCTTTAGGGAAAGCCGATGGCGGTATCCGCCGTTCAGGGCGGCGTGCCACTTTCCGGAAAGGACGACGAAGCGGGAAAGCCGACTTGGTATGACCTGCTCCCCGTTTTCAGGCCGCTGATAAGTTAGCTTCGGTGTCCATATGCCCCTGGCGGGGGCGGTTCGTAAACTCAGCGGGTGCCAACCCGCCAAGGCTGCTGTGCGGACGCACGGTGTTGTAGTCCGTCCGCCATGCCTCGATGATCCGTCTTGCTGCAGCCAGCGAGGGGAACAGGTGCTCGTTCAGGCACTCGTCGCGCAAGCGACCATTGAACGATTCCACAAAGCCATTCTGCTGCGGCTTGCCCGGGGCAATGTAGTGCCACTCGACGCCGGTGTCCTGGCACCAGGCGAGGACGGCGTGACTGGTCAGCTCGGTCCCATTATCGCTGACCACCATGCATGGCAGCCCGCGACGTTCGGCGATGGCGGCCAGTTCGCGAACGACGCGCCGCCCTGACAGCGAGGTATCGACGATGCACGCGAGGCATTCGCGGCTGTAGTCGTCGATCACATTCAACAGTCGGAACCGCCGGCCGCAGGCCAATGCATCCGATACGAAGTCGAGCGACCAGCGCTGGTTAGCTTCTTGCGGGATCGCCATCGGCGCTCGCGTTCCCAGCGCCCGCTTGCGGCCGCCACGCTTGCGCACCGTCAGCCGCTCCTCGCGATACAGCCGGTACACCTTCTTCAGGTTCATGCCCTTGCCCTCACGCCGCAGCAGGATCGCCAGCCGCCGGTAGCCGAACCGACGACGCTCGTTGGCGATCTCGCGCATCCGCTCGCGGACCGCATCGTCCTTCCCGCGCAGCGGCTCATATTGCCATGCCGACCGATTGACCCCGATCAGTCTACAGGCACGACGCTCGGAGAAGCCGCGGTCGGCCATCAGCTTCTCCACCGCAGCGTAGCGATCCGCAGACCGGGTCAGTTTTTTCCCAAGAGATCCTTCAGCGCCGACACGTCGAGCATCGATTCCGCCAGCAGCTTCTTCAGCCGTCGGTTCTCGTCTTCCAGCGTCCGCAACCGCGCCGCCTCCGACACCGTCATCCCGCCGTACTTAGACTTCCAGTTGTAGAACGTCGCGTCGCTGATCCCGTGCTTCCGGCACAGCTCGGCGGTCTTCACGCCAGCCTCATGCTCGCGCAGCATCCCAATGATCTGATCCTCGGTAAATCGGCCTCGCCGCATCACTCGTCTCCATCTGACGAGCTAACTTACCAATGGCATGATTTCTGGGGAGCAGGTCAGGTACTATCATGCGAACTCAGCCGGGTCTCGACTAAAGTTTTGAAATTAATCAGTTTGGAATAGTTTGCGAAGCCGACGAGAACGTTGCGCTAAGCTTCTTGCGTGCTATTGGATTCCTCGGCTTCTACAGCGAGCTTAAGCGCACTTATCCAAACCTGATTTTCGTTAACGAATGCGGTCATAATAGATTGGGTTTGATCTACAAAGCTTCCGCCAAAGGGCCGGACTGACTCTACAATGCTCCACCAAGCACCGGTCATCAGCTCTAGGTCGTCAATCATCCGAAGTTCTATGGTTTGTCTCAACTCCGGCAACCTGTCCCTGCATTCCAAACCTGCGTTCATATAAAGACGCGGCAGACCGGTCCAGTGAACAACCGTGGAGTACCATGACCATACGGCCATATCGACATTTAAGTCCGGCCAGTCTTGCGGGGGTATCTGTCTCAAACGTGAGACCGATGCCTCATGATTTTTTAGGTCAAGCTCAAAGTTTTTAATCCATCTATGCAGGCCTGCCTCGTCATCAATCCATTCGTCAATCTGCCTTCGGACGAGCATATAGCAGGTTCTCAGCACTACTGCTGAAGTGCTAAGGACGACGCGAGCGAAAGCCTCATCTTTGCGTTTCTGCTCCTTCTTGCGCCTAATATCTTCTCTTGAAACGATGAATATCGAGATTGCGATTGCAACCACCGATCCGACTGCCTGCACCCAGGCGGGGAGATCGAGGCTTGTCGGACCAATAGCAGTTGGCATAATTCACCCCGCAAGCGTCGGCGAGCGCGTTTCAGTCGTGCGGCTTCCACCATCGACGCGAGAATGCCAGCACATCGCAGCGTCCGCTAGTGGGCGAAACCGGTCGTTCAATAATCAGGCGGTAAGGGTGGTTCATGAACCCCGGCACCGTCCCCATCATCCTCACCAGCGCCGCCGCGATCGGGCTAGCGATAGGCCTTGCCCCTATAGTCGACGTAAGGTCGATCCTGCCTGGTCACGAAGCGACGATATCGGGATGCACCGTAACCGATGGCGATACGATCCGGTGCGGTGGCGAGCGCATACGCTTGCTTGGTATCGACGCGCCCGAGCTACCGGGTCATTGTCGTGCTGGACGTCATTGCGCCCCCGGTGACCCTGTTGCCGCCACCGACAGCCTTCGCGTGGCGCTGACGCGCAAACTCCTTATCAACCGAATAGGGATCGATCGCTACGGACGTACCCTTGCCACTGTCACCAGCGACGGACGCGACCTATCATGTTTTCAGTTGCGAAGTGGGAACGCGGTTTACCGGAAAGACTGGGACAATGGCGGTCGAGTTGCTCAACTATGCCCGGAATATTCGGACTGATGTCCTCAAGTCCTATCACGCCTTTCAGATATGCCCTAGATTGCCCTCAGAAGCCCGTACAGAGGTGATGTATCAATTTAGCTACGCATATAGCATTCCAAGGCCAATACCGCTTGTAGGCCACCTGAGAGCAAATTAAAGTATAATCAATTATTATGTCTTTAGTTTGGTCAGGGATGGGGTCAAACCATATGAATCACAGCGAGGATATTATTACGCCTCTCTGGTGCTGATATTCTTCCTCAGTGATGGTCCTCGCTAACCTTAGATCATCAAGGCGCGACAAACGAGTTTCGATGCTGACTTGGGCTGACTTAACAGTCGGTTCGGGTCGCCTGGGCACGGGGTCGATCCGCACCCGGGGTGGTTGCTTTGCCGACTTGGTCAAGCCCGCAGTGGCAATCACCGCGAGTGTGCCCAGCGCCAGCCCACCCATAATCATTCCCCAGAATCCTCCCAAAAGATTGCCGACGAACCCACCCAGCCCCATCGCAATCATTCCAATTACGGTGGATTGCTGATCGCCGCTCTTATCTCGCATGCAGTGAGGGCAAACCTCACCCGAGAATGGAATATCCTTACCGCAACCACTGCACCGCATCAGTCACCTGCCACTTAGCGTTTAATCCTACTTAACGAGTTCTGCGAAATTTGGCGACGCAATAACCGTCCCAATCAAATCCTGGACCGCTGGCGTAAATGCCTGGGCAACGTTGTTGCAAGCGGCAGGTGCCGAAAATCCGCTTCGAAAGTTATAGGTCGTCTCGAACATGTACGATTTGCCGTTCGAGGAACGCAACTCTAGCGCAATGAACCAGACGCCTTTGCTGGTTCCAAGACCAGACGACGAATTGATAGAGCTAAGTCGTCCGCTTAGCGTTACACGCGGGTTGCTTTCGGCATAGGCGTTCGCCAACCTAAGCTCATCTGTTAGTGCGCCCCGAATATATTGGGCGTGTGTTTTGCCGTCCTGTAAACGAACCTCGCCGATTCCACGGCATTTGGTATCGTCCTTGGCGGGTTCTAAAATCTCCCCAACGCCGATGCCAGCCAGTTTCATGGATCGAAGAGCTAAAACATTACCCGTCGAGGGATTGTAGCGAGAGACGACGGGAGTTGCGCAGCCGCTTACCAACAGCGCTATCGCCAATACGGACGTTTTCATATCACTATCCCTAACATCAAAACTTGTAGGTTTCCGAGGCGCTGGACCCATCGCTCGACAGAGTGGTGACGGTGCGACCCTCGATTGTGAATGTTAGAACTTCATCATACGGACCATCGCGCCAGCGCCCTGGTCCATCGTCGCCAAAAGCGTCCACGCCTCGCCAGACGATGCGATTACCGGCGATGCGACAATCCGATGTCCAGAGTTTCTTGTCATCGGGTCGCCGGTATTTGATGCGGGTGATACCGCCGCCCAAATCGGCGGAAGTCATCGTATTCGGGTCGCGTCCGAAGACGGCGGCGATACCGGCGCGACAGATCATCTGTCGCTGCTCGGTGCTGTAGGTTCTCTCCGGTGCACTGCTGATGTCAGAACTCGAAATCTGCGGTGTGTCGGTGGCGACCGGGGTGACCTCAGAAGTGGTAGTCTTGCTGCATTGGCTTAGCACTAGCGCGATCACGCCAATCGCCACCGCCGGCACCGCGAGGCATCCCAGAAGTGCCGACCAGCCACCCTCAAAGGTGCGGTCAGCGAAGCCCTTCCGAACCTGTTCTTCTCCGTCTTGATCCATAAGGCCCCCTTTCAATCCAAGGGGCGCTCCGGCGGTGAGCCGGCTGTTGGTAAACCCTGCACTCGGACAAGGCCGCTACCGCTTTTAGGGTAGGACCTTGGACATGGCGGCAGCCAGCCGGCCGAGAAAGCTCGACCGGACCGAATGACAAGGGGTTACCACGCCCCACACGACCGATTTCAGGGCGTGCGCGACGTTGATGCACAAAAGCGCGGTGGAGGGCAATGCCCTTCTCAAAAATCACGATGTCCTAGATATAGTAGTAGGGGGTTACGGTAGCCCCTTCTTAGAGCATGAAGTAAATATCTGAACCTCACACAGTAATAGATTTAGTAATAGATTACAATAATACCGGTGTTCGCAGATAAAGCGGCGCCTCTCACCGTGTAGTCTTCGATTTATCTTGGCATCTTTCTCGAAGATGAATATAGGGCGCCTGCACGACGAAGAAACCGTCCCCTATATGGTTCCTCTGGTGTGCGTGGTCCCTATCCTCTTTATTTTTTTAATTAAGAAGGAGATTCAATATATGTTTAGAGAAAGAATGAATACCAATGAGTTCAAAGAAAAATAAGATATGTTCTAACGGAAAACATACGATCCCATTAAAGGGATTGATAGAAACGCATATGTCTCTCAACCGCATTGCATCGTCAGATGAGGCTAAGAGCCTTGTCAAAGAGTTGGTTGAGAAGACCCATGAGGGCCTGTACAAGCCTCAGGATAAAGCGATAGCCGCCATGGGTGCGGTTGTAGCGGACCTGCTGACCCTAATCGACGGTCATCCTGACAGCTACTGCTACCGATCCGTCAGAAATGATTCATTTAATGGCTGCGGCGTCGGTCGTGTCGTTGCGATTAATGCCCTGAAATCGCTCGAAAAGGGCGGGTATTTAACTTGGGAACGCGGCTCTAAGAAATCTACCCATAAGAGCCACAAGGACGACAAGGCATCCCAATTCGTAGTAACTCCTCTCTTTAAAGAGAGGGCGAAAGCCCATGGGATTACAGCTAATCACTTAGCCAGACATTTTAGTCCTAATTATAAGAAGCCCATTGGTGATGCTGTACGTCTGCGCGGAAGTCGCGAAGGTGATTGGCATAAAAGACCAAAGAGGGGTAGGAAATTACCCGTAGATTGGCACCACCCTAAGGTGGTTGAATCTAAAACTAAAATCGACGAGTTGAATAGATTTTTGGACGGGTTTGACATTACCGCCTTTACCGGTGGTAGCAAAGTTAAATGTCACCGATCATTATTCCGGGCATTTAGTCAGGGGGGTAAGGCAGGGTATAATTACGACAAGGGCGGCCGCATTTATTCAGATGGTGAAAGCTATCAGAGCATGAGTAAGGCGGACCGTTCGAGTATCAAAATTAACGGCGATGCTACAGTGGAGATCGATATCAGGGCCTGTCAGCCGGCAATCTTGCACGCGAAAGCGGGTATGCCGCTAGACCCGAATATCGATCCATACGATGGGATTGGTATTGATCGGGGTGTTGCAAAAGCGTTTGTGATGCAGCTCATGGGTAGCAGTAACATTCCAGATCGATGGTCACCGGAAACAGTCGCTAATTACGCGGAGAAGAACGACGGTCGATGCCTCATATGCGATCATCCATTTAAGAAAGTGAGAGAGGCAGTCCTAGACCACTTCCCATTATACAGAAAATGGGAAGATATTGACGTAACATGTCATGATTTGCAGTATCTTGATAGCGAGATAATGCTTGAAATATTAATGGTCCTGGCAAACAAGGGATTGCCAGCGTTACCCGTTCATGATTCTCTTATCATCCGAGTTGAAGATATGAAGATCGCGGAGGAGGTGATGTCGATGGTGTTTGAGAACAAAACCGGTGTAAAACCATATATAAAGCGATGTTAAATCTAATTAACACTAGGTTTATCTAAATTTAGATAAGTTTACGTAAACATGAATAAAATCTGAATGTGACTTAATACCTTTAGGACCGGCAGCGCTAAACCAATAGTGCAGGCCGGTCAGAGGTGTTTATCACGATACTCACATACCGAATGCACGACGATTTTCTAGGATCAAACACAGAGAGCTTTAACGTAGAGAGTGCATCCATGGTTTGGATGAAAGTCACTGTTCTACCGCTGGTGCGACCTTTTCCCGCCCTCGCGCACGTAGATTGCGGGTCATAGTCGTGTGTAATTCTGGTGTAATTGCGCACGGAATCCGCCGGAATTTCTCGTAAATCCTCGCAATCGTAGGAGACGAGAAGATGGTGTAATTTCCCGTAAAATCAACAATTTCGTTGCTTCTCGCTATTTCTCGCAATCGCAGGGGACTTGACTGTAAATCTGCCCGTGCAAGCGTACGCTGGTTCGAATCCAGCCCCTTCCACCATCCCCCGCACATCGCCGATGACGAACCCCGACGTTCCCCTGCCTCGCGGCGACCGTCACGGATTCGTCACGCGAATCGCAAATTCGCGTAACATCCGCGCGGCAGGGCGCCCGCATCATCCGATCGAGACCGGCAACGACAGGCCGGCGGATCGGACACATCCGGGGGAAGTCCATTGCACCGTCTCGATACCGGCATCCGCGCGTTCGCGGGTGCCTCGCTCCTCGCACTCGCCATCGCGACCCCGGCGTTCGCCGCGCCGACCGACGAGCCTTCGCAGGCCGCCGCGGTCGCCGGCCCGTCGATCTCGGGGCACATCTACGACGCGAGCGGCGCGGCGCTGCCCGGCGCGCGGATCGTCGTCGAGCAGACCGGCGCGGACGCATCGAGCGACCTGCAGGGCGATTTCACGATCGCGGTGCCGCCGTCGGGCGACGTGACGCTGTCGATCGACTATCTCGGCCGCCCGCGCCAGACGCGCGTCGTGACGATGGCGGAGCGCGGCACGCGCATCGAGCTGACGCTGCCCGCCGCCGGCGAGCCCGGCGACATCGTCGTGACGGGCGCGTCGCTGCTCGACAACACCGCGCGCGCGCTCAACCAGCAGCGGGTGGCGGACAACACCGTCACCGTGCTGTCGTCGGACGCGATCGGCCGCTTCCCCGATCCCAACATCGCCGAGGCGCTCCAGCGCGCGCCCGGCGTCGGCATCGAGCGCGACCAGGGCGAGGGCCGCTACATCAACGTGCGCGGCGCGCCGTCGGAGTTCAGCGCGGTCTCGATCGACGGCGTCCAGATCGCCTCGGTCGATCCCACCACCCGCGCGGTCGATCTCGACACGATCCCGTCGGACGTGGTCGCCAACCTCGAGGTGACGAAGTCGCTGCTGCCGTCGCAGGATGCGGATTCGATCTCGGGCGCGGTCAACATCACCACGCGCTCGCCGTTCGATCGCAAGGGCTTTTCCTACACCGGCATGGTGGGCGCGAGCTACAACCAGTTCGGCGAGACGAACGACTATCGCGCGTCGGCCGCGATCAGCGACCGGTTCGGTCCCGATCGCCAGTTCGGCGTGCTGCTGTCGGGCAGCTATTCGCGCACCCATCGCCAGCCCGACAATGTCGAGAACACCTGGGCGCTGGTCGGCCCCGCCACCGCGCGCGTGTTCGGCGTGACCGAGACGCTGTTCAAGGATTACGACACGAAGCGCGAGCGGATCGCGGGCACCGGCGCGGTGGAGTGGCGCCCGAACGACGCGACGCGGCTTTACGCACGCGGCTCCTATGCGCGGTTCGAGGACAACGAGTTCCGCAACCGGCTCGGCATCCTGTGGACCGAGGGGACGTTGCAGGCGGGCGCGACGAACACCGCAGGCACTTATACCAACACCCGCATCGAAAAGCAGATCCGCCACCGCACGCAGTTGAACGAGATCCTGACGGTCACCGCGGGCGCCGAGCATGACCTGGGCGGCGGCAAGCTGACCTACAGCGCGGCCTATACCAATTCGAAGCAGACCTATCCGCGCCGCGACGAGCTGCTGTTCCGCTCCACGCTGCGCCCGACGCAGAGCTACGACTTCGGCGGCGACGCGGACCTGCCGCGCTATTCGATCTTCACGACGAAGGAGCATCTCCAGACCGGCACCTTCGCGTTCCGCGAGAACGCCTATCGCGACAATGCGACGAAGAACGACGAGTTCAGCGCGCAGCTGCGGATGGACGTGCCGACGCTGCTCGGCGACCATCCGCTGACGCTGAGCGCAGGCGGCAAGTATCGCGAGCGCAACATCGACGCCGACGAGGAACGGCTGCGCGACCGCCGCACGAGCGCGGCGCCCGCGACGTCGCTCAACGGCTTCCTGACCGATCAGGACTCGACCAACTTCGGCTACGATCTGGGCCGCACGATCGACAAGTCGCTGGCCGATGCGTATTTCGATCGCACCAAGGCGGTGTCCGAACGCCGCCTGCCGCAGTCGCTGTCGGCGGATTATCTGGCGAACGAAAAGATCCTGGGCGTGTTCGGCATGGGCCGGCTGGAGCTGGGCGACACGCTGGTGATCGCGGGCGTCCGCCTCGAGACGACCGACTTCCGCGCGACCACGCCGACGGTCGCGACGATCGCCAAGACGGGCTATCATAAATTCTTCCCGAACCTGACGGTGCGGCAGGCGTTCACCCCGAACCTGATCGGTCGCTTCGCGCTCAGCCGCGCGATCAACCGGCCCAACTTCCCGCAGATCGTGCCCCGGGTGCTCGATGCGACCGAGGGCGCGACCGTCCGCGTCGAGCTGGGCAACCCCGATCTGCGTCCGGTGCTGTCGAACAATGTCGACGCGGGGCTGGAATATTATATCCGCCCGCTCGGCATCATCTCGGCCAACGCCTTCTACAAGGACCTGAGCGACTATCGCTACACCGTCACCCGCGCGGGCACGTACCAGGGCGTCGCCGCGCTGTTGACCCGGCCCGAGAACGCGCCCGACGGCCGTCTCTACGGCGTCGAGCTCAACTGGCAGCAGCAGCTGCGCTTCCTGCCCGGCGTGCTCGGCGGGCTGGGCGTGTTCGCCAACTACACCTACACGCAGGGCGATGCGAAGCTGACGGCACCCTATGCGGGCCGCGACACCTTCGCGCTGCCCGGCCAGTCGAAGCACATGTGGAACGCCTCGGTCTTCTACGAGCGCGGGCCGGTCAACGTCCGCGTCGCCTACACCAAGCGCTCCGACTATCTCGACGAGATCAACGCCGACGTCCCCGCGCTCGACCTCTACTGGGAGGGCCGCGGCCAGCTCGACGTGACCGGAAGCGTGCAGGTGATGAAGCAGGTGAACCTGTTCTTCGAAGGCAAGAACCTCACCAACTCGGCGGGCGTGCGCTATTTCGGCGTGCGCGAGCGGACCTACGAGTATGAGAAGTTCGGCTATACGCTGTTCGGCGGCGTGCGGGTGAAGCTGTGATGCGCGCGGTCCTTCCTCTCGCGCTCCTCCTCTCGGCCTGCGCGACCACCCCGGTCGTTTCACCGGTGGTGACGGTGCCGGTCGCGGCGGTCGCGGAGACCGATCCGGTCGACACCGCCGCGGACGCCGCGGACGATCCCGCGATCTGGCGCAATGCCACGGATCCCGCGAAGAGCCTCGTCATCGGCACCGACAAGAAGGCGGGCATCCACGTCTACGACCTGTCGGGCAGGCGCCGCAGCTTCACCCCCGCCGCGCGGCTCAACAATGTCGACCTGCGCGATCTGGGCGGGCAGGTGGTCGCCGCGGCCAGCGACCGTGCCGACGTCGCGCAGGCGCATGTCGCGCTGTTCCGGCTCGACACCGCCGCCGCGCGGCTCGAACCGCTCGGCCGCTATCCGGTCGGCGCGGGCGAGGCGTACGGGATGTGCCTGTGGACCCGCGCGCGCGACAAGGCGCTGTTCGGCTTCGTCGTGATGAAGGACGGCCGCATCGACCAGGTGTCGATCGACCTGCGCGGCGCCACCCCGGCGGTGCGCACCGTGCGCAGCATGAAGCTGGGCACGCAGGCGGAGGGCTGCGTCGTCGACGACCGGACGGGCCTGCTCTATGTCGCGGAGGAGGATGTCGGACTCTGGCGGTTCGACGCCGATCCCGCCGCACCCGGCACCGCGACCGCGATCGCGAAGGTCGATGGCACCACGCTGGTCGCTGATGCGGAAGGCCTCGCGCTGGCGCCGAAGGGGCGCGAGGGCGGCTATCTGGTCGTCTCCAGCCAGGGCGACAGCGCGTACACGCTCTACCGGCTGCCCGGCGTCACCTATGCCGGGCGCTTCCGCCTCGCCGACGGCGCGGTCGACGGGACGAGCGACACCGACGGCATCGAGCTCGCGCTCGGCGATTTCGGCCCCGCCTATCCCGAGGGGCTGTTCGTCGCGCAGGACGGCGACAACGCACCCGCTACGCAGAACTTCAAATATGCGAGCTGGCGCGCGATCCGGAAGGCGATCGAGGAGCGGTGAGGGGGTTGATCTCGGCGCACGCTGACCAACTCAGGACCGTACCCCGGCTAAGGCCGGGGCCCAGCCCAAGCGAAGATCTCGCGCGGTAGCGCGATCGCGCTACCGCGCGAGTGTCCCGTATGGGCTGGACCCCGGCCTTCGCCGGGGTACGGCGAGCCTCCGAAATATGGTTTGTTCAAGCACCCGCCTTCTTGCGCCGCGTCTCCCATCCCCTCATCGCCGCCGCACTCCGATCCGCTGCCGCGCGGGCCTTTCGTGCCGGTGCATTCGTATCGGGCTTCCCCCGCCCGGATCCCGACAGGTTCCCCCCGCCGCTGTCCTTGTTCACCGTCGCCCATGCGCGTGCCTCCGCCTCGGCCTCGGGAACGCCGCGCTCCTCATAGCCCTGCTCGATATGCGCGGCCTTGCGCTTCTGCTTGTCGGTATAGGTGCTCTTGTCTCCACGCAACATCGCATCGTCCCCTGCAACGCTACCCGAAACGCGCATCCGTGCGGCCGGTTTCGCGGTCGTCAGTCGCCCCGCAATCGCGCCAGATCATCGCATGTGTTGATGTTGGCGAGCGCCTCGCGGAGCCGCACCGGCACCGCGCCCGCGACCTCCGCCCACCCCCGGATCGACCGCCGTGCATCGCGCGCGAGATGCGCGTCCAGCGAGGGACCGAGTGCCGTGGGCCAGACCCCGATCACCGGCATCTCGGCGACATAGGCGACGCGTTCACCCAACTGCGCGACAAGGTCGCGTGGCAATCGCGGCGCATCGCACGGCACCGTCACCACCCGCGCGAACCCGGCCTGCGCGGCATAGGCGAGCGCCGCCGCGATCCCGGCCAGCGGCCCAAGCTCCGGTCCCGGTCGATCCGCGACCCACGCGTGATCCCCATGCGCGCGCCCGCACACGACGATCGCATCGACCTGCGGCGCCATCGCCGCGATCGTCCAGTCGATCAGCGCCCGTCCGTCGAGCAGCGCCAAGGCCTTGTCGCTCCCGAACCGCGACGCCTTCCCGCCCGCGAGCACCGCGCCCAGAACCTTATTGGGGGGCATCACGGCACGAGCATCGAATCGCCGCGCGCCAGCACGCGCAGCGCCAGCCCCGACGCCGCCGCGCGCGCGATCGCCAGCGACGTCGGCGCGGAGATCGTGACGAGCATCGGGCACCCGCCGAGCACCGCCTTCTCGACCAGTTCGTACGAGCACCGCGAGGACAGCAGCGCGAACCCGCCGTTCCACGCCAGCCCCCCGCGCAGCATCGCGCCGATCAGCTTGTCGAACGCGTTGTGCCGCCCGACATCCTCGCGGACCAGGCGGATCGCGCCGTCCGCCGCACACAGCGCCGCAGCATGCGTCGCCCCGGTCGCGCGGCCCAGCGGCTGGTGGTCCGCCAGCGCCGCCAGCGCGCCGAACACGGCCGCATCGTCCGCGCCGCACGGCGCGGTCACGCGGGGCAAGGGGCGCAGCGCCTGCTCGAGATTCTCCACCCCGCACAGCCCGCAGGCGCTGTCCGACGCGCGCCGCCGCACGCGGCCCTCGCGCGCGCGATCGAGCGTCACGCGTACGATCATCCCGGCCTCGCTCCGGTGCACATCAAGGTCGCGCACGTCCGCCGCGGCTTCGATCATCCGCTCCGACAGCAGGAACCCGTATGCCAGATCCTCGAGCGCGTCGGGTGTCGCCATCAGCACCGCATAGCCGATCCCGCCGATCTCGATCGCGACCGCCCGCTCCTCCGCGACCGTTCGCGATACCGGCCCGCGCGACCCGTCCGCGCCGATCCGCGTGAACCCACCATTCCCCGACGCGGGCGTCACGCCTCGATGCGCACCGGCACGCCCTTCGCCGCGGGGGTGTGCGATTCGCGGTCGTGGAGCCATAGCGGCATCAGCGGGTTCATCTCGGGATAATATCCGCCGACGCAACCGTCGGGAAGGGCGAACGGCGTCACCGTCAGACCCTCCACGCGGCGTGTCTCGCCATCGTCCGCATCGCCGACCAGCGTGATGACCTGTCCGCCGCGAAGCCCCCGCGCGGCGATCTCCTTCGGGTTCATCAGCAGCACGTGGCGCGTGCCCTTGATCCCGCGGAAGCGGTCGTCATAGCCGTAGATCGTCGTGTTGAACTGGTCGTTCGAGCGCATCGTGATGAGCCGGTAGCGCCCCTCGGCATCGCCGACGCCCATCGCCGAAAGGCGCTCGACCGTGGTGAAGCCGGCCTTGCCGCTCTCGGTCTTCCACACCCGTTCGCGTGCGCTGTTGCCGCGGTAGAAGCCGCCCGCCTCGCGCATGCGTGTCTCATAGCCGTGGAACTGTTCGGGATAGGTCCGCTCGATCAGCGCGCGGACCTCGGCATAGTCCGCGGTCCACGCATCCCAATGGACATTGGGATTGGGTGCGAGCGTCGCCTTCGCGATGCCTGCGACGATCGCCAGTTCGGAGCGCAGCGTGTCGCTCGCGGGCGCGTGGCGGCCTTCGGAGGCGTGGATGTGGCTGAACGTGTCCTCGACGCTGACGGTCTGGCGCACGCCGCCCTGTACGTCCGCCTCGGTCCGGCCCAGGCACGGCAGCAGATAGGCGACCTCGCCGTTGATGAGGTGGCTGCGGTTGAGCTTCGTCGCGATCTGGACGGTCAGCCGCATGTCGGGCCACGCCGCTTCCATCTTCGCCTGCTCGGGCACCGCGCGCAGGAAATTGCCCCCCAGCGACACGAACGCGTCGACCTCTCGCGCGATGATCGCCTCGCACGCGGTGACGGTCGTGAAGCCCTGCTCCATCGGCGGATCGAACCCGAAAATCTCCCTCAGCCTGTCCATCGGCACCAGCTCGGGTTTCTCGGAGATGCCGACCGTGCGCTGTCCCTGCACGTTCGAATGCCCGCGCACCGGCGAGATGCCCGCACCCTCGCGCCCAATATTCCCGCGCATCAGCATCAGGTTCGTCAGCATCGCCAGATTGTCGAACCCGCCGACATGCTGCGTCAGCCCCATGCCGTAGATCGCGATGCACCTCTCGGATTCAATATAGACCTGCGCAGCCTCGCCCAACGCCGTGCGGCTTAGCCCGCTCTCCGCCTCGATATCCTCCCACGCCGTCGCGCGCACCTTCGTGGCGAAGTCGTCGAACCCGGTGGTGTGCTGAGCGATGAAATCGACATCGAGGATATGCGTGCCGTCCGCGGCGTATTTGGCGTCCTCCGCCGCCAGCACATGCTTGGCCAGCCCCATGATCGCGGCGATGTCACCGCCCGCCTTCACCTGGTGATATTGCTGGCTGATCGTGGTGCGCTTGCCCGTCACCATCTCGAGCGGGTTCTGCGGATCGGTGAAGGATTCCAGCCCCGGCTCCTTGACCGGGTTGAACGTCACGATCCGGCACCCGCGCTTCACCGCGTCGCGCAGCGGGTGGAGGAAACGCGGGCTGTTTGATCCGGTGTTCTGCCCGAAGAAGAACAGCGCGTCGCAATGCTCGAAATCGTCGAGCACGCACGTCCCGACCGGCGATCCGATGAGTGTCTTGAGCGCGACCGACGTCGTCTCGTGACACATGTTCGACGAATCGGGCAGGTTGTTGTGCCCGTAGAGCCGCGCGAACAGCGCCCAGAGATACGACGTCTCGAGGCTGGCGCGGCCCGAGGCGTAGAAAACCGAGCGTTTCGGATCGATCGCCTTAAGCTCCGCGCCGATCGCCGCGAACGCCTCGTCCCACGTACATTCGACATAATGGTCGAGCGACGCGTCGTAGCGCATCGGGTGGGTGAGGCGGCCCTCCTCCTCGAGGTCGAAGTCGCGCCATGTCCGCAGTTCGGTCACGCTGTGCTGCGCGAAGAAGGCGGGCGTCGCGCGCTTCGGGGTCAGCTCCCACAAGGTGGCCTTCGCGCCGTTCTCGCAGAATTCGAACGGATGCGGCTTGGCTGGCTTGCCCCAGGCGCACGAGGTGCACGCGAACCCGCCCTGCTTGTTCTGCCGCGCCAGCTCGGCGAGCACTGATGGCCGGTTGCGCTCGCGCAGCAATGTCTGCGCGATCCCCTTGACCGATCCCCAACCGCCTGCCGGACCATCATATCCCGTCATGTCGTCCCGATCGGCCATTCGCGCAGTCCTTCACGTCTTCGGTCGGGGTGATGCGCCCGTGGCGGACGCATCGCAATCGTCATGCGGGCTCGTGCATCGGGCAACCGTTGCGTGCCGCGCGGAAATCGGCGGAGTGCCGGTATACGTCGCGGCGGGCGCGGTTGATGTTGCCGAGCGGCCGGTGCGCCGCGAGTCCGGTCCACACGCTGAACCGAGTCGCCTCGTCGATCTCGCGGACGCGGTCGTCGCTCCAGCTGTCCTGCCGGTCGGCGCGGATCGTGCCGACGCGGACGAAGGGGGCGTCCGCTTCGTCCCACTCTACCGTCGGGTCCTCGATCGGCTGCGCGTCGAGATCGCGACAGAGCTGGACGCGAACCTCCCACACCGGTGCGATCGCCTGCATGTCCTGCCGCATCACGTCGCGGATCGCGTCGCGGTCGTCCGACGCGTCGATCTCGCGACCGGTCAGTGCGAGCATCTCGCCGGCATGGGGCGCGATGCTGAACTTCGCGATATGGTCGCCGTAGCGGAACGGGGTGACGCTGTAATAGGTCTCGCCCAGCGGGTGGACATTGGGCGCGCCGCCCAGCGTGTTGATCGTCGCACTCTCAACGCCGACCGCGGACAGTGCGCTGCTGACGCCGCGCAGCACTGCGGACAGCGCTTTCTTCGCGCCCTCCGCGCGATCGGTCGTCTTCGCCAGCAGCTTGAGATTGGACGCGAATTTCTTCGCCGTCCTCGCCTGGAAGACGGTGCCGTTCACCATCACGAAATCCTGCGTCCGGCCCTCGGCGCCCGGCAGTCGTTCGCCCTCGACATCGAGCACCTTCACCGCCAGCCCGCGCGGCAGCGAGATCGCATCGTCGAGGATGTCGCCCGGATTGGTCGAGATCCGCATCAGCACCGCGTGTTCGCCGCCCTGTGCGAACAATCCCTGCTTCAGCTCGGGCGGCAGGTCGTTGTCGATCGTCAGCGTCCCACGGATCAGCGCGTGCCCCTTGGCATGCACGGCACGCACCGCGCGGCCGTAATCCTCCGCGGTCCGCTCGAGGATCGTGTCGAAGGTCTCGTTCAGTTCGGCGACCGTGCCGGCCTCGTCGTCGGCGATCATCTCGACGTGTGGGGTGTAGCGGACGGGGGACTTTGTCATGGTCGATGATCTTTCGGGAATGCTCGCGATCTCAACAACTTGCGTGGACGAGCGTTCCGTCGCCATTGGCATTGTCCTACATTGTTCCAAATAGGTTATATTCTCTTCTCAACAGAGGGGCAGGAAGCATGACTATCGAGGGCCTGATCGACGCGGTGATCGATCGCGAGGGCGGGTATGTAGACCACCCCGCGGACCGTGGCGGTGCCACACGCTACGGCATTACCGAGGCGGTCGCGCGCGCGGATGGCTATGCCGGCGAGATGCGCGACTTTCCGCGCGGGCAGGCCGCCGCGATCTACTGTCGCCTCTACTGGACGCGCCCGGGCGTCGACCGCGTCGCCGCGCGCGCGCCCACACTGGCGGAAGAACTGTTCGACACCGGCGTCAACATGGGGCCCGCCGTCGCGATCGGGTTCCTCCAGCGCGCGCTGAACGCGCTCAACCGGGGCGCGAACGACTATCCCGATGTCGCGCTCGACGGCCGCATCGGCGCGCAGACGCTCGCCGCGCTCGACGCCTTCCTCGCCCGCCGCGCAAACGGTGAGCGCGTGCTCGTCAAGGCGATCGAGGCGCTTCAGGGCGAACGGTATCTCGCGCTGGCGGAACGGCGCCCGGCGAACGAGGCCTTCCTTTACGGGTGGCTCGCGAACCGGATCGGTTAGGCGCTGACGTAGCGGCAACTTTGACAACTTCCAGATCAGGATTCGACATGGCATTCATCGAAGGACTCGTCGCCCCCGTCGCCGGGCTGCTCGACAAGATCATCCCCGATCCCGCCGCGCGCGATGCGGCAAAGCTCGAACTGCTGCGGCTGGAGGGCACGCAGGAGCTGGCGCGCGCGCAGGCGCAGATGGCGGCGATCCTCGCCGACGCGCAGTCGTCCGACGCGTGGACCGCGCGCGCGCGGCCGGGCTTTCTCTACGTGATGTATGCGTTGCTGCTCTGGTCGATCCCGATGGGGCTGATCGCCGCGATCCGCCCGGCCGCGGCGGAGGCGATCGCGAAGGGCATGACGGCCTATCTCAACGCGCTGCCCGAGCCGCTCTACGCGCTCTTCGGCACCGGCTATCTCGGCTATACCGTCGCGCGCGAATGGGGGAAGGGGCGGGTGAAGTAGCGCCGTCCATCCCTTCAGCACCTCGTCATCCCCGTGAAGGCGGGGATCCATCTCCTGCGGCCTCGACGAGCGCGACGGTTGCGTCAGACCAAACGACACGAGGTGGATTCCCGCCTGCGCGCGGATAACGGGGGGCATTGCGCCCGCCCGGCCCGCACCTACATCGCCTCCATGAGCGGGAACACCAATGCGCACGCCGCGCCGGTCTGGCACGGCACCACCATCCTTTCGGTCCGGCGGAACGGCAAGGTCGTCGTCATCGGCGACGGGCAGGTCTCGATGGGGCAGACCGTGATGAAGCCCAACGCGCGCAAGGTCCGCCGACTGGGTGCGGACGGAAAGGTGATCGGCGGGTTCGCGGGCGCGACCGCGGACGCCTTCACGCTGTTCGAGCGGCTGGAGCGCAAGCTGGAGGCGCACCAGGGCCAGCTGCTGCGCGCCGCGGTCGAACTTGCCAAGGACTGGCGGACCGACAAGTATCTGCGCAACCTCGAGGCGATGATGATCGTCGCCGACAAGGACGTGACGCTGATCCTGACGGGCAATGGCGACGTGCTGGAGCCCGAGGCCGGGGTCGCCGCGATCGGCTCGGGTGGCAACTATGCGCTCGCCGCTGCGCGCGCGCTGGTCGAATATGAGCAGGACGCCGAGACCGTGTGCCGCAAGGCGATGGCGATCGCGGGCGAGCTGTGCGTCTATACCAACGACAGGCTGACCATGGAGAGCATGGACAGCGCGACCTGATCTTCTTCCCCCCTCCCGCCTGCGGGAGGGGTCGGGGGTGGGCTCGCGCTCAAACCCAAGCGATATCGTCCGTGGTTAGCCGGGCGCCCACCCCCGACCCTTCCCGCAAGCGGGAGGGGAGTGAGACAAAAATGACCGACTTCCTCACCCCCAAGGCCATCGTCGCCGCGCTCGACGCGCACATCATCGGGCAGCGCGACGCCAAGCGCGCGGTCGCGGTGGCGCTGCGCAACCGCTGGCGGCGGCAGCAGCTCTCGGCGGACCTGCGCGACGAGGTGACGCCGAAGAACATCCTGATGATCGGGCCGACGGGGTGCGGCAAGACCGAGATCAGCCGGCGTCTGGCCAAACTGGCCGATGCGCCGTTCGTGAAGGTCGAGGCGACGAAGTTCACCGAGGTGGGCTATGTCGGCCGTGACGTCGAGCAGATCGCGCGCGACCTCGTCGAGGAGGCGATCCGGCTGGAGAAGGAGCGACGCCGCCTCGCGGTGAAAGACAAGGCGGAGGAAGCGGCGATGGTGCGGCTGCTCGACGCGCTGACCGGCAAGGGCGCGAGCGAGGCGACGCGCGAGAGCTTTCGCCAGCGCTTCCGCGACGGGCATCTCGACCAGACCGAGATCGAGCTGGAGCTGCAACAGGCGCCGCAGATGCCGTTCGAGGTGCCGGGTGGCGCGCCGCAGATGCTGAACCTCGGCGAGATGATGAAGGCGTTCGGCAGTGGCGGAACCCCCAAGCGCCGCAAGCTGACCGTGCCGGCGGCTTGGGAAAAGCTGGTCGAGGAGGAGGCGGACAAGCGGCTCGACCAGGACGAGGTCAGCCGCGTCGCGCTGGCGGATGCGGAGGCGAACGGCATCGTCTTCCTCGACGAGATCGACAAGATCGCGATGTCCGAACAGCGCGGTGGCGGCTCCGTGAGTCGCGAGGGCGTCCAGCGCGACCTGCTGCCGCTGATCGAGGGCACGACGGTCGCGACCAAATACGGGCCGATGAAGACCGACCATATCCTGTTCATCGCGTCGGGCGCGTTCCATGTCGCCAAGCCGAGCGACCTGTTGCCCGAGCTTCAGGGGCGGCTGCCGATCCGCGTCGAGCTGAAGGGGCTGACCGAGGACGATTTCGTCGCGATTCTGTCGGACACCAAGGCGTCGCTGCCCGCGCAGTACACCGCGCTGATCGCGACCGAGGGCGTGACGATCGACTTTACCCCGGATGCGATCCGCGCGATCGCGCGCATCGCCGCCGAAGTGAACGGCGAGATCGAGAATATCGGCGCGCGCCGGTTGCAGACGGTGATGGAAAAGCTGCTCGAAGAAGTCAGCTTCGATGCGGAGGATCGCAAGGGTACGTCGCTGACGATCGATGCGGCCTATGTTGACCGGCAGCTGGCGAGCGTGGCGCGGAACACCGATCTCAGCCGGTTCGTGCTGTAGCGGCGGGTTATCGCTTCCCGGCAGGCAGGTCGTACGGGACGAATGCGGTGAACCGGCAATAGCCCGAGGGGATGGTCGTGCCGGGTTCGAGCACGCGGAACCGGTCCCCGCGGCACAGGCGCCCGCCCCAGATCTCGACGATCAGCGTCTTCTGCGGGCCGAGCGACGGGCAGGCGCCATCGGGGCCGGTGCGCCAGATGCGCCGGCCCGACTGGCGATATAGAATCGTCGTCGCATCGAGGATCGTCGGCCCGTTGGCGCTCGATGGGTCGATGCAGTCGGTGGCTGTGCCAGGAATCCGCCCCGCGAGCAGGCTGGTGTCCGCCGCCCCGGCCGGCACCGCGGCCAGCGCGAGTGCGGCAAGCGCGGCCTTCACCGGGCTGCGCGCCACGGCGTGAAGGCGCCCAGCGCGCAGCCCCCGGTCGGGATCTGCGCGGGACGTGCGAAGGTCTGCGCCATGTCGCCGCGACACAACCCGCCCGAGAAGGACCGCGTGACCAGCACGTCGTCACGCGCCACGCCCTCGCACCCGCCGGTCGTCTCGTTGACATAGACCAGGCCGCGGCTGACCCGGTACAACAGCTTCGGCCCGATCGCGGTGAGCGAGGTCCGCGGCGTCCGCTCGTTGATGCAATTGACCGGCTCGCCCGGGGTGAGCCCTGCAAGCGCCTTACCCAGCTTTTCGTTGTCGGACGCTGCCACCTGTTGCGATCGGGCGGTATCGGCGGGGGTCGTGGCGCAGGCCGCCAACGCCAGGATCGGGACCATTGACAGGATACGCATCGTCATCTCCTCGGCCCCCGTGGTTTGTCCCTTACGCCTTTCAACCGCGGAATTCATCCTTTCCGCGCCGAAGCTCCGCGAGGCGCGCGGCGCTGTCGGCGCGGAGGAACGGGTTGGTCGCCCTTTCCGCGCCGATCGTCGTCGGCACCGTCGCCTCGCCGGCCCCTCGCGCTGCGTCGACCTCACGCATCCGCGCCGCGATCGCTTCGTTGCCCGGCTCCGCGACCAGCGCGTAGCGGCCGTTCGACTGGGTATATTCGTGGCCGCAATAGACCTGCGTGTCGTCGGACAGCGCGGCAAAACGCTGCAGGTTGGCGAACATCTGCGCAGCGTCGCCCTCGAACAAGCGCCCGCAACCCATCGCGAACAGCGTGTCGCCGGTGAAGATCGCGTCGTCTTCGGCGAAGTGGAACGCGATATGGCCGGCGGTGTGTCCCGGTACGTCGAGCACGGTGGCGACGTGATCGCCAAGGGTCACAGTGTCGCCATCGGCAACCCCGTCGTCGAGCGTGGGGATCTTCGCCCGTTCCGACTCTGGACCGATCACGCGGGCGCCGGCAGCCTTCAGCGCCGTGTTGCCGCCGGTGTGATCGGGGTGCCAGTGCGTGATCCAGACCGTATCGATCGTCCATCCCCGGTCGGCGGCGGCGGCCTGCACCGGTGCGGCCTCGCCCGGATCGACCACCATCGTCGCCCCGCTGGCCCCGTCATGCACCAGCCAGCTGTAATTGTCGCTGAGGACGGGGACGCGGACGATCTCGAACGGCATCACCAGCTTCCGGTATTCGGCATCGACAGCCACGGCTCGGCTGGTTCGAGCTGGCCGTTCTGGAGCAGTTCGATCGAGATGCCGTCGGGGGTCTTCACGAACGCCATGTGGCCGTCGCGGGGAGGGCGATGGACGATATACCCCGCGTCGAGCACGCGCTGACAGGTCTCGTAGATATTCTCGACGCGGTAGGCGAGATGGCCGAAGTTGCGCCCGCCCGAATACTCCTCCGGATCCCAATTGTGGGTCAGCTCCACCTCGGCCTTCGCGCGTTCGCCAGACGCGTTCATGTCCTCGGGCGTGGCGAGAAAGATCAGCGTGAAGCGGCCCTTCTCGTTTTCCATGCGGCGGACTTCCTTGAGGCCCAGCACCTCGAAGAACGCGATCGTCGTATCCGGATCGGTGACGCGGATCATCGTGTGGAGATAGTTCATGTGCGGTCCTGTGGCTGATTCGTCGGAAGAGAAAGCGCGGCGGACCTCATCTTGGTTCCGGTGTCTCGAACTGCGCGAGTGCGGCGCGGGCGGATCGCCCGGCCGGCGCGGTCGGGGCGAGCCGGACGGCTTCCGCCCAGGCCCGCTTCGCGCCCGCCTCGTCACGACGCAACGCCGCGATGTTGCCCGCCTCGAGCTGGACCTGCGCGTCGTCGGGCGCGCGCTTGAGCGCTTCGGCAATATCCTTGCTCGCACGCGGCGTGTCCCGCATCCGCCGCGCGAGCGTCGCGGACAGCAGCCATGCAAGCGGATCGTCGGAGGCGGCACCGAGCGCCAGATCGATATCGGTGCGTGCGGCGTCCATCTCGTCCGTCGCGACCAGCGCGCGGGCGCGGTCGAGCCGCGCCTCGCCCAGTTCGAGCCCGAGCAACGTCCCGCCCGCCAGCGCAGCATCGAGCGCGGTTCGCGCCTTCGTCGGATCGCCCGCGGCGAGGCGCGCATTGCCGGCCTGCGCCCAGTAGGTTGCGGCGTCCTTCGACTTTGCGACCTCTGCTTCGCGTGCCGCCGCCTCGAACGCCTCTGCGGCCGGCGCGAACCTGGACTGCGCCGCGAGCGCGAGCCCGAGACACTGGCGCGCAGGCACGCCGCCGCCCGAGATCCGCCACCGCCTGGCCTCGGCCTCCGCGGCGGCGGGGTCTGTCGCGACGAGGTCGGCGCAGTGCGCACGGCGCTGGTCCGGCGAAACGGGCACGGTCGCGGCCTGGAGCGCGAGGAGGGTCAGGATCATAGGCGGCTCAGCACATCCTCGATCGCCCGGAGGAGCAGCGCGATGTCCGTATCGCGTGACAGGCGGTGGTCGCCGTCCTTGACCAGCCACGTCTGCACGTCGGCTGAACGGAGCAGCTCGGCGAGACGCAGGCTGCGGACGTGCGGCACCTCGGCGTCGCGCTGGCCGTGGAGCAGGCGGACGGGGCCGTCGAACGCGATCTCGCCGAACATCACGCGGTTCGCCTCACCCGAGGACCAGAAGGCGCGGGTGTAGAGCGTCGGTTCGGGGCCGTAGGGGTTGGCGCGTTCCAGCCTGCCGTTCTGGAGCAGCGTCATCTTCTCGTCGACGGTGAAGCCCCAGTCGGTGAAGTCCGCCGCGGCGGCGATGCCGACCAACCCGACGACCTGTGCGGGGCGGGCGAGCGCGGCCAGTAGCATCAGCCATCCACCCATCGACGATCCGATCAGCACGGCCGGCCCCTCGACGACCGAATCGAGCATCGCGACGACGTCGTCGCGCCAGCCCGCCAGCGTCTGCTCGGCGAACGCGCCCTCGCTGGCGCCGCAGCCGGCATAGTCGAAGCGTAGCACCGCCTGCCCGTGCGCCTTGGCCCACGCCTCGACCGCGATCGCCTTCGTGCCCGTCATGTCGGACGCGTAGCCGGGAAGGAAGACGAGCGTCGGCGAGGCGCCTGGCGTATGATGATAGGCGAGGTTGGGGCGGGACGTGTCGGTCATGGCGGCGCCCCTATCAGACGCGCCGGTCGTCGTCGTCCCCCGTCGCGCCGAACGGCCTGGTCAGATGATGTATTCGACCGTCGTCATCTGCGTCTGCGCGTTGCGCGCTGCGCTGCGCTTGGCGACCATCTCGGCGTGGAGCTTCGCGACCGTGTCCGATCCGCGCGTCCGGCACACGAACGGGAGCGCGGCGTGGAGCATGCAGCCGAGCCCGCCCTTCACCATCGTGAACCCGAACCGCGACGCTACGCCGAAATGCTCGGTATAGCTTTCGCCGACCGAGGCGGGATGGTCGAGGAAGAGGCGGCGGAACATCGGCGGGTCCTTGCGTTGCGTAGGACGCCTTTAGCGTCGTGCGGCGATATTCGCCAGCATCTCCGCCGCCAGCGCGCTCAGCGTGTCGTCGCGCGCGCCCATCACGACGATCCGGTCACCGGGCTGCGCAAGCGCGACGAGATGCGCCGCGGCTGCCGCGCGATCCGCGATGTGGAGCGCCGCGCCACCTGCCACCGCGAGGTCGCGGACGATATCCGCGCTCGTCACGTCGCGGGCGGTGGTGCCGCCCTGATAGACGGGATCGGGCAGCACCAGCAGGTCCCCCGCCGAGAGCTTGCCCGCGAACATCGCGACGAGCTCGCGGCGCATCACCTTGAGCGGGCCGTAGCCGTGCGGCTGGAACAGCGCGAGGATGCGGCCGGGAAAGGCGTGGAGCGTGTCGAGCGTCGCGGCGATCTTGTCGGGATTGTGCCCGAAGTCGTCGATCACGGTGATCCCTCGCGCGGTGCCGACGATCTCGAACCGGCGCTTGAGCCCCGCGAAGCCGCCGATCGCCGCTGCGGTCTCGGCGAGCGTCGCGCCGGTCGCGAGCACCGCGCCGATCGCGGCGAGCGCATTCGACACATTGTGGCGGCCGGGCACCCTGAGCGCCACAGACGCGCGTGCGCCGCCATGCGAAACGGTGAAGGTCACGCCGTCGGGCGCCTCCACGATGTCGAACGCACGCAACCCCGCGTCGCGATCGATCGCGACCGTCAGCAGACGGGCGGGGGGCAACTGCATCGCAAGTATCGCTGCGTCGGCATTGTCGATGTTGACCACCGCATGCGCCGCCTTGCCGAGAAACGCCGCGAACAGCGCGTTGAGTTCCTCGATCGACTTGTGGTCGAGGCTGACATTGTTGAGCACCGCGACGCGCGGGGCGTAGAGCGCGATCGATCCGTCGCTTTCGTCCACCTCGCTGACGTGGCACGCGCCCGTGCCGACGAGCGCGCTGGCGAACGGCGCATCGGGCCGCACGAAGTTCTTCATCACCGCACCGTTCATCACGGTGGGATCGCGACCCAGCGCGTGAAGGATCCAGCCGATCATGCCGGTTACGGTAGACTTGCCGCTGGTCCCAGCCACGCCGATCGGAAGCGTGGCGGCGTTGAACAGCGCGGCATTGAGCTCCGCACGACTGAGGCGGGGGCAGCCCAGCGCGGTCGCGCGAACGATATCGGGGACGTCGTCCTCGACCGCGGCGGAGGCGACCACGGTCTGGTCCGCTGACCGGATGCCGTTGCCGTCCTGCGGATGAAGCGCGATGCCGAGCGCACGCAACGCGTCGAACTTGGCGGGCACGCGGCCCTGGTCGAGCCCGCGATCCGAGCCCTCGACGATCGCGCCACGGCCGTGGAGGATCATCGCGAGCGGCATCATCCCCGAGCCGCCGATGCCGACGAGGAAGACGCGCCGGCCCGCGATCGCGTTCGCCATATCGGTGTGGATGTTGCCGTCGTGCATCCGCTCGCGCTATCGCGCTGTGCGCAGGCGGGCAACGGGGTAGCGTCGTGAAGATCGGAATCGTGTCTCCCGCCAGTCTCGGCAACCCGGATATCGTCGCGCCAGCCTCGGGCTTCGCGGCGGTGGCGTATCCTGAGGTGGATCTGGTCTTCCATCCGCAATGCTGGGCCGTCGACGGACATTTCGCCGGCAGCGACGCGGTGCGCGCTGCGGCGTTCCTGGAATTCGCGAACGATGCGGCGTTCGACGCGATCTGGTTCGCGCGGGGCGGCTACGGATCGAACCGGATCCTGCCGCTGGTGATGCCGCAGCTGAACGCCAATGCACGGCACAAGATCTATCTGGGCTATTCGGACATGGGCTTCCTGCTCGGCGCGCTCTATGCCCGGCGGATCGGGCGGCCGTGCCACGGGCCGATGGTGGGCGATGCGCGGCGCAAGGACGGCGATGCGACGGTGGCGCGCGCGCTGGGCTGGATGGCGCGCGGCGACCGGCAGGGGCTGGAGCCCGGGCTCGACGGCCGGCCGGCGGCGGCGTTCAACCTCTCGATCCTCGGCGCGCTGGTCGGGACGCCGTACCTGCCCGACCTGACCGACCACGTCCTGATCGTCGAGGAGGTGTCGGAGGCGCTGTACAATGTCGACCGGCTGCTGTGGCACATGGCGCATGCGACGCAGCTGAAGGGGATCGCGGGCATCCGGCTGGGCGCGGTGACCGCGGTGAAGCCCAATACCCCGGAATGGGGCGAGACGCTGGAGTTCATGCTCCGGCGCTGGGCGGACGAAATGGGGGTGCCGTACCTGGGGCGCGCGGAGATCGGGCATACCCAGACCAATCACGTGGTGCCGTTCGGCGTGGCATAGACCGCATCAGGCGGGCGCGCCGGCGGGACCGCCATCGGGCGCCAGCGGGTCGATCGCGAGCAACAGGCGGGTGATGCGGGTGGTCGCGACGGGGGGCGAGCGGTGGAGGATGGCGGGCGCCGCTGCCCAGAGCCGGCCCTTGAAGAGCGCGACCTCGCCGGTCCGGAGCTGGTGGATCGGCGCGTCCGTGGCTGCGCGGCACCACTGCGTCCCGGGGCCCACGAGCGGCATGAGGAGGCGGGCGGCGACCTGATCGGCGTGGAATTTGCGGCACGCGTCGGTCTCGATCACTTCCAGCCGGAAGCGCAGACGCTCGCACCGCATGATCGCGGCGAACCGCGTCGCCAGCGGCGCGATCGCGCGGGCCAGCGCGGCGGGGCGTGGATAGCCGGCGGCGGCGGCGAGCGTCCCCGTCTCTTCGGCGAAGGCAGCGACGGCGATGGTTTCCGCGATGTCGTCGATCGAGCCCCAGTCGAGATCGGCGAGCCCGGCCAGCGCCTCCGGGAGCGTCCCGCGCCAGACGGCGAGATGGACGTGGGGGTGTGCGATCATGTCGAGGACGGCGATGTCGTCGCCGCTCGCGACGGTGTCGCAGCACTCGACCGGGCTCGATGTCATCCGTGCGCCTTTCTTAAAGTCGAATATTGAATTGATGATATACTATATCATTTAAGGAATGTCGACGGGCCGCGGTGGGCAAGCGATCGGGAGGGGGCGATCATGGCAGACGGGGACCAGATGGCGACAACCGGACCGGGCGTTGTCCGGACGCGCGACGACCTGCTCGACGGCGCGGCGATGTGCGCCTCGGGGCTGTGCATGCTGCACTGTCTCGCGTTGCCGATCCTGCTTGCGGCGTTGCCGGCCCTGGCGGGGTGGCTCGATCCGGGCGAGGCGTTCCACGCGATCGTGCTGGCGCTCGCGGTGCCGACCAGCGCGGTGGCGCTGGTCGGCGGGTGGCGGCGGCATCGCGGGTTCGCGCCGGTGGCTATGGGGGTCGTTGGGCTCATGGCGATGGCCGTGGGCGTGGCTCTCGCGAGCCGTGAGGTGATCGAGACGACCCTGACCGTCGCGGGGAGCCTCTTGCTGGCGGGCGCCCACCTCGCGAACTGGCGGGGGCGGATGAGGGCGGTGGCCGCCCGGACGACGCGCCCTACGCCACCTCGAACGCCAGCGTGACGGTGAAGCTGGTATGGGTGCCGCGCGCGGTTTCGGTGCGGTGGCGGACGAGCATCAGGTAGCGGCCCGCATCGACGGGGGTGAACGACAGCGCGCCGGCCGCATCCGCGTTAGCCGTCGCGACCTGCTTGCGGCCGTCATAATAGCCCGCCTCGCGGAACAGCGTCACCGCCGCGCCGGGCAGGGGCATGCCGTCGTACAGGATCTCGAACCAGGCGGCGTTGCCGGGGGTGTAGGCGGTCGGATCGCCGAGCGGATGCAACTCCAGCGCCTTGCCGCGCGGCCTCAGCGCGCCCGGTGCACCGGGCTTGCCGCGGACGACATAGGCATCGGCGAGCGTGGTGCTGCGGACATCGACCAGCGTCGCGCCCGCGGGCGGCGCGGCGCCCTCGCCGACGATCGTCCAGACACCGCCCGACTTGTACATGCGCCCCATCCGGCCGACGCGCTGTCCCGACGAGATGCGGTAGAGGCCGTCACCGGGGAGCGCTGCCTTCGACCAGCGTCTGGTCGCGCATTGCCGCAGCCTCGGGCAGGCGGGCGGTGCTGCCGTCGGGGCCGGTGATCTCGAACGGCGCGTCCTTCATCGCGATTTCGGGTCGGAAGGCGTCTTCGGTGAAGGCGGCGGTGACCGAGACGCGATCGCGTCCGGTCGCGTCGAACACGCTGGGGAGCACGTAGGGCATGTGCGCCGCGACCGGTGTCGCGATCGCCATGATGCCAAGTGCCGCGCCGCCAAGCGCCAATGTCCACACGGGTAGTCGTCCTCCGCCGATCCGTATCAGCATTCTGCTCCCGTTTCGATAAAACTTGATAACGAGAATGACTCGCACTAGCAAGCGCCGCAGAAAGCGGGGACCCGACATGAAATTGACTCATCTGATGCAGGGCATTGCGCCGCTCGCCTTCGTAGTAGGAAGTGCCGTGACGGGCGTCGGCACCGCCGCGGCGTCGACCGGCGCCGCGTCCTCCCCCGGTACGACCGCGACGCCGGACAACACGGACGAGCGCGAGCGCGAGATCACCGTCACCGCGACGCGTACCGACACACCCGTCGAGGATGCACCGGCGACCGTCTCCGTGATCGACGCGAAGACGATCGAGGACCGCTTCGTGTCCGACATCAAGGATCTGGTCCGCTACGAACCGGGCGTTGCGGTTCGACGGGCGCCGGCGCGGTTCACCGCGGCGGGTTCCGCGACCGGGCGCGACCGCGACAGCGGGTTCAACATCCGCGGGCTGGAGGGCAACCGCGTCCTCATCACCGTCGACGGCGTGCGCGTGCCCGACGCATTCAGCTTCGGCGCGCAATCGGTGGGGCGCGGCGACTATGTCGACCTCGACCTGCTGAAATCGGTCGAGATCCTGCGCGGGCCGGCGTCCGCGCTCTACGGCAGCGACGGCGTGGCAGGCGCGGTGAGCTTCATCACCAGGGACCCGCAGGATTTCCTGAAGGACGGCAGGACGATCGGCGGCGGTGTGCGCGCCGGGTATGAATCGTCCGACGACAGCTGGGTGAAGGGGTTCGTGGTCGCCGGGCGCACGGGCGACGTGCAGGCGATGCTGTCCTACACCCGGCGCGACGGCCATGCGCTCGACAACAAGGGCGGGAACGACAGCGCGACCACCGATCGCACCACGCCCAACCCGCAGGACATCGCGTCGAACGCGCTGCTAGGCCGGCTGGTCTGGACGCCCGACGAGTCCAGTAGGATCCGGCTGACCTACGAGCGTTTCGCGTCGACCGTCGACACCGACGTGTTGAGCGCGATCGCCAGGCCGCCGCTCGCCGCGACCGCGGTGATCGGGTTAACCGCGTACGACACGACGGCGCGCGATCGCGGGACGATCGACGTTCGCCATACCGGCAGCGGCGTCGTCAGCGCGGTGCGCGCGGCGGCCTATTTCCAGAAGAGCGCGACGCTCCAGAGCGCGGCGGAGGATCGCAACACCGCCGCCGACCGGATCCGCATCAACCGGTTCGACAACACCGTCTATGGCGGCATGCTCCAACTGGAGAGTCGCGCGACGGCCGGGCCCGTGACGCACCTGTTCGCCTATGGCGCCGACTACTCGCACACCCGCCAGACGGGTGTGCGAGACGGCACCGTGCCGCCTGCGGGCGAAACCTATCCCACGCGCGCTTTCCCGAAGACCGATTACGAACTGGCGGGCGTGTTCGGGCAAGACGAGATCGCGATCGCCGACGGGCTGCTGACCGTGTTTCCCGCGATCCGGTACGATCACTACAAGCTCTCGCCGCAATCCGATCCGCTGTTCACCACCTTCGTCCCGCGCGGGCAGAGCGGATCGAAGGTGACGCCACGGATCGGCGCGGTCGCGAAGCTGACGGAAGGCATCCGGTTGTTCGCCAACTATGCGCAAGGGTTCAAGCCGCCCGAGCCGAACCAGATCAACAACGGCTTCGCCAACCTCGTCTCCAACTACCGCTCGATCCCCAACCCGGACCTGCGACCCGAGACGAGCCGCAGCGTCGAGGGCGGGGTGCGGCTGAACGGCGCGGCATGGTCGCTGAGCGGGACGGCGTTCAGCAGCCGGTTCCGCGACTTCATCGATCAGGTGCAGATCGCGGGCGCGTTCACCGCGGCGAACCCTGCGGTGTACCAGTATATCAACCGCGGCCGGGTGACGATCGAGGGGCTGGAGGCGCGCGGCGAGGTGCGGCTGCCGATCGGCCTCGGGGTGCGGGCGGCGGCCTCCTATGCGAAGGGCGCGATGCGGACGGCGGGGGTGGCGGGCACGCAGCCGCTCGACAGCGTCGAGCCGGTCAAGCTCGTGGTCGGCGCGTTCTACCAGCCGGAGACGGGGCCGCTACGTGCCGAAATCGTCGCGACGCATTCGGCGGGCAAGCGCCTGTCGGACACGAGCAACAGTTGCAACACCGCGACGACGGCATGCTTCACCCCGCCGGGGTTCTGGATCCTCGACGCCACCGCGTCGCTGCGCGTGATGGATCATGCGACGGTGCGCGCGGGCGTCTTCAACGTCACCGATCGCAAGTATTTCTGGTGGAGCGACGTGCGCGGGCTCACCTCCACCTCGATCGTTCGCGACGCCTATTCGCAGCCCGGCCGCAACGCCGGCGTCTCGTTCTCGCTCAGCCTGTGAGGTCCCCGATGATCCGTTCCCCGTTCCTCGTCGCCGCGCTTCTGATCGCGGCGCCTGCCCTGCCATTCGCCGCCGCGGCGCAGGCGTCGGAGGCCGTGCACGGCGACCGCGCGCGCGATCATGCCGCGATCCTGGCGATGGCGGGAACGTGGAAGGTGACGTTCGACATGCGCGAGACGACCCCGCTGGTCGCAGGCTACACGCCGTATCCCGCCAAGCTGAGCGGCGGGCACGAGGTGGTGCGCGCGATCGTCGACACGCCGGAGCATGTGGTGCTCCAGCACCTCCTGGTCGTGGACGCCAACGATAAGGGCGGCAAGCCGATGGTCATCAAGCACTGGCGGCAGGACTGGACGTGGCAACCCGAAAGCGTGCTCGTCTATGCAGCGCCCGGCCGCTGGACGCTGCGTGCGGTGCCCAAGGCGGAGCGCGCCGGCGCATGGTCGCAGACGGTGTGGCAGACCGACGATTCGCCGCGCTACGGCGGCATCGGGCGCTGGCGCTATGACGACGGGGCGACGCGCTGGACGAGCGACGAGACGCGGCGCCCGCTGGCGCGGCGCGATGCGACACGCTTGCCGCCCTACGATCACTATGTCGGGACGAACAGGCACGTCCTGACTCCGGCGGGCTGGGTGCATGAACAGGACAATGCAAAGATCGGGGCCAAGGACGGCAAGGCGGTGACCTTCGTCCACGAATATGTCGTCAACACCTATGCGCCCGCGACCAACTTTCCGGTCGCCGCCGCGGATGCCTATTGGGGCGGGACGAAGGCGTATTGGGCGGCAGTGCGCGCTGACTGGGACCGCGCGATCGCGAGCGGCCGGGGCCTGACGCTGAAGGAAGACGCGGCGAACGGGTCCACGACCGGGCACGAACTGATGCTGATCGCCGATGACGTCGCCTCGGGGGAGAGCAGGCCGGACGCGGCGAAGGCCGAGGCGGCGGCGCTCATCGCGCGGGAAACCGCGCGCTGACGCTCAGCCGTGACGCTTGCCGAACAGCGCCAGCACCCGCGGGACGAGGAGCGCGAGCACCCCGCCCGCGACGATGCCGACCAGCCCCGATGCGATCGCGAAGCCCAGCCATGCGCCGAACCCCGGCGCGAACGGCATGATGCCGGCGATCGCATCGGCGACGACGTGCGCGGCGTGCGGGATCGCGCCGAGATGGAACGCCTCCAGTCCGTGGACGAGGATGCCGCCGCCCACCCACAGCATCGCGACGGTGCCCACCTTGGCGAGGATCGCGAGCACGACGGGCATCGCCGCAACCAGCGCGCGGCCGACGCGCTGCGCCGCGCCGCTCTGCCGCCCGGCCAGGTGCAGGCCGATATCGTCCATTTTCACGATCAGCCCGACGACGCCGTAGACGCCGGCGGTGATGAGGATCGACACCCCGACGAGCGCCGCGGCCTGCGTCGCGATCGGCTGTTCCGACACTTCGGACAGCGCGATCGCCATGATCTCCGCCGACAGGATCAGGTCGGTGCGGATCGCGCCGCCGATCTTCTGGGCCTCGATCGCCTCGGGGGTCTGCCCGGCAAGGTCCTCTGCGGCGGCGTGGCCATGGCCGGTCACCGCCTCGATCAGCTTCTCCGCGCCCTCGTAGCTCAGGTAGAGCCCGCCGAGCATCAGGATCGGGGTGATGAGCCACGGCACGAACGCGCTCAGCAGCAGCGCGCCGGGCAGCAGGAACAGCAGCTTGTTGCGCAGCGATCCCTTCGCGATCCGCCAGATGATCGGCAGTTCGCGCGCGGGGGACAGGCCGGAGACGTATTTCGGCGTGACCGCGGCATCGTCGACGACGACTCCCATCGCCTTCGACGACGCCTTCATCGAAGCCGCGGCCACGTCATCGAGCGAGGCGGCGGCGAGCCGCGCGATCGCGGCGATGTCGTCGAGCAGAGCGATAAGGCCGCTGGCCATGATGATACAGTCCCCGGTTGGTGCGCCGATCCCTTGCCGAGACCGCCGATCGTCGCAACCCGAAACCGCCAGTCGGGTGACGGCAGAGTCGCATTCGTTCCGGGATGGACCTAAGACGGGCCGCGTTCGCTATCATCGTGCGCGACAGTTCCGCGCCACCATCGTGATGGAGATCCCATGAAGGCCGCAGACGTTTTCACGACGCTCGATATCGAGCTGAAGCCCGATCCGTCGCGGACCGTCATCCGGCCCTTCGCGTTCGAATATCCCGAAGCGTTTCGCGACGGGCGCGAAAACCGGCTGAAGATCGTGACCGATCGCGTTCTGGCGCTCGATCCGGCGATGCGTGCGCGGATGCTCGAGCTGTTGCGCGAGCCGATGCTCGAGCGGCACCGCAACGCCGAGGACATCTTCCTGCGGCGATACGAGGAGATGAAGGACACGATAGGCGACCCGGAGGTGACCGAGTGCGACCGGTTGCTGATCGGGGCGTATCTCAGCCAGGAATATGCGTTCGAATCCGCGGCGCTGTTCAACCCGAGCATTGTCCGGCTTCCCGACGAAGAGCAGACCGACGGCGCGGGCGTGCGATTCCTGCTGGCGCTGCGCGGGATCGGCGAAGGGCATATCTCGTCCGTCACCTACCGGACGGGCGAGTGGGCGGCGGATGGCGCCGTGACGATCGATCCGCCCAGCGCGCACGGGGTGCCGCCGCAGATCGAACGCGACGACGCGGGCTGGGTCCGGCTGGTCTGCGAGGACAGCGAGGACGTGTCGGAGACGGTGATCTTCCCCGTCCTGCCCAGCCAGCGCCAGGGCGTGGAGGACCTGCGGCTCGTCAACTTCACCGATCATGACGGGGTGAAGAGCATCATCGGCACCTATACCGCCTTCGATGGCCAGCATGCGCGGCAGGAAATGTTGCGCGGGATCGACCTGCGCACGTTCGAGATGCGCAAGCTGGACGGCGCGATGACGGGGTACAAGGGCATGGCGCTGTTCCCGCGCCGGATCGGCGGGCAGTTCGTGATGCTGGGCCGGCAGGATAGCGAGAATATCTGGCTCTGCCGGTCAAACGATCTCGACACATGGGAGACGGGGGAGCCGATCATGGCGCCCAGATATCCGTGGGAGTTCGTCCAGCTGGGCAATTGCGGATCGCCGATCGAGATCGACGAAGGGTGGCTGGTGTTCACCCACGGTGTCGGGATGGTGCGCGGCTATTGCATCGGCGCGTGCCTGCTCGACAAGGACGATCCGTCGAAGGTGCTGGCGCGGACGCCTTCGCCCTTGCTGTTTCCGAGCGCCGAGCAGCGCGGCGGCTATGTGCCGAACGTCACCTACAGCTGCGGCGGGATGCTGAACGGCCGGCGGATCCTGCTACCCTATGCGATCGGCGACGAGTATACGGCGTTCGCGGTGGGAAGTGTCGACGACATCCTGTCGGTGATGGAGCCGGCATGACCGTACCAGATCGACGAGGGCGGCGATGGCCAGGAAGCGCTATCTGACGGCTACGCTGCCCGACGGGTACGTGAAGACGATCGGACCGACCTCGGTCGCCTACACGCACTATTGGCGAATCGTGGCCGACCTGGCGAACGGCAAGACCGAGGTGTTCTGGGGCCACGCCAAGTCGATTGCCGAGGCGCGGCGCAAGCGCACCGCCGCGGACGAGGCGGCGGCGCAACGCGGGTGGCGGCGCTATGCGTTCGAGATCGTCGAACTGGTCGAGACGCCGGGCGGATCGTGATCGATCCAGTCCGGGGCAGTCGAGGTCATGCCGATCCCGGGATTGAAGCGGTTGCGTGGATCGAGGCGACGATAGAAGCGGGCGAGCGCGGGCTTGGCGCGGTATTGGCGACCGACATTGTGCTCCGCGGGATATTCGGCCCCTTGGGCGTCCAGCGCGTCGAGCAGGCGGCGTTTCACCTGCACGGGATCATGGCCGCGGAGGACGACGTGGTCGCGGTGGAAGACGTGGCAGAAGAAGTGGCCGTAGCGAAGCGTGACGGCGATCGACGGCGCGACGTCCGTTGGGATCTCGCCGAACCAGGCGCGGGCGTTGCGGGGAAGCGCGACGTCGAGCGCGACGATCTCGCCGACGCGCTCGCGCTCGATCGCGCGGTAGCGGACCGCAGCGCCCGCCGCGACGAAGCGGTGGAGGAACGCCTTGGCGGCCTCGTCCGCGGTGCATTCGAACGCGGCATCGGCGAACGTCTCGGCGAGAAGCGCGCGGGTGTCGGCGAGCCCGTCGTCGGCGACTTTCAGGATCAGGTGATGCTCGTAGCGGTCGCGCCACAGCCGCAGGCGCGGTGGCAGGTGCGCCGGAAGAAGGCGGCCGAGCCGCTGAAGAAGGCGATCGGATGCGTCGGCGATGCCGAGACCAGCGCCAACGCCATCGATGCGCGCCTTCGCCGCATAGAGCGCAGGCAGTCGGTCGGTGCCGAGCAGGCGGATCGCGGCGAAGGTGTCGCGGCCATAGCGTTCGGCGATGTCGAACGTGTCGCGGTGGAGATATTCCGCCGCGATCGGAAGCGCGGCGTCGCCGGCGAGCATGCGGCGGCGCAACGTCGCCAGCGCGTCGGCGTCGTCGGTGCCGATGTAGAAGGTCGCGCCGCCAGTATCGGCCGGAAAGGTGTCCAGCCGGACCGCGAAGACGATCACGCGTCCTGCGCTGCCCGAGGCGTCGGCGAGCCTGCGCGGGTCGGCGTTGAAGCGGGCGGGGGTGGCGGCGTCGATGTCGCGAACGTGCGTGGCATAGTCACGGTCCGAGGCTGGGGCGCTCGCGGGTGGGGCGGCGAAATGCCCGGACTCGAGGCGGGCGAGCATCGTTTCTGGTTCGTCGCCCAGATCGATGCCGAGGCGGTTGACCAGCGCCAGCGTGCCGTCGGCGGCGACCTGCGCGAACAGAGCCAGCTCGGTATAGGCGGGGCCGCGGCGGACGAGAGAGCCGCCCGAATTGTTGCAGACGCCGCCGACCACCGACGCGCCGAAGCAGGACGAACCGATCACCGAATGCGGCTCGCGCCCGATCGGGCGGAGCGCACGCTCGAGCTGGAACAGCGTCGCGCCGGGGAGCGCGACGACCTGCCGGCCGGCGTCGATCAGGTGTAGCCGGTCGACGCGCGTTGTGCTGACGATCACGACGCCCGGCGGCAGGCGATCGTCGGGGGTCGAGCCGCCGGTGAGCCCGGTGTTGGCGGCCTGGACGATGACGATCGCGTCCGCCGCGACGCAGGCCTGCACGACGCGCCACAGCTCGACGAGCGATCCCGGGCGGACGACCGCGAGCGCGTCGCCCTCGCCCGCGCGCCAGCCGCGGCGATAGCGCAGCGTGGCGCGCGGGGTCGTCAGGACGTGGCGTGGGCCTGCGATCGTGCGCAGCGCCGCGATCAGCGCGGCCGGGTCGGTGGGAGCGGGCGTCATCGCTTGGTCGATACCGCAGCGGTGCGCGCGTGTCGCGGCTTGCACTCGATCTGCACCGGTTCCCCACGCGATCCGCGTCATCGTCGCCATCGCGCGCGGATGTCCGGCGCGCATTGTCGTGTCCGAGCGATAGGAGACGACAATGCTTGGACGGTCCGGGATTCGGGGGAAGCTGGCGGGGGCTGCGGCGATGGTGGGGCTGGCCGAGTGGCTGGTCGACGGCAGTGCATTGGGGTCAGTCGTCGGCGCGTTCGCGCTGGCGTGGCTCGCGGTGCTGCTGCTGGCGCGGTCTGCGGTGCGGCGGGACCGGGGGGCGTGTGTGGCCGCGCTGGCCGCGGCGGGGTTCGCGGTGGTGCTGGTCGACGATCCGGGCGTGCTGGCCTGGGCGATGTTCTGGGCGGCGCTGTCGCTGGCGGCGCTGTTGCCGCGGCGGGGGTTCGATAGCGCGGCGGCGTGGGGCGCGCGGCTGGCGTGGCATGCGCTGAGCGGGTTGGTCGCGCCGGTGCGCGATGCGGCCCTGGCAACGCGCTTGCGGCGTGCGGAGGCGCGATCGGGGGCGGTCGGCGTCCTTGCGCTGCTGGTGCTGCCGGTGGCGGGCGGGGCGGTGTTCGTCGCGTTGTTCGCGAGTGCCAATCCGCTGATCGGCAATGCGCTGGCGAGGATCGCGCCGCCCGATGCGTGGGAGGCGACGTGGCGGACGCTGCTGGCGGGCGCGACGATCGCGGTGGTGTGGCCCGCGCTGCGGCCGGCAAGGTCGACGACCGCGGCGCTCCGGGTCGCGCTGCCGTGGTCGGCGGACGTGCTCGATCCGCCGCTGGCGACGCTGACGCTGTCGCTGGTCGTCTTCAACGCGATCTTCGCCGGGCAGAACGCGCTCGACCTTGCGTTTCTGTGGAGCGGCGCGGCGTTGCCCGAGGGGGTGACGATGGCGGCGTATGCGCACCAGGGGGCGTATCCGCTGATCGTGACCGCGCTGCTGGCGGGCGGGTTTGTCCTCGTCGCGCTCCGGCCCGGAAGCGCGGGCGCGGCGGCGCCGTGGGTACGCAGGCTGGTGACGCTGTGGATCGCGCAGAACGTGCTGCTCGTCGCATCGAGCACGCTGCGCACGCTCGACTATGTCGAGGCCTACGGGATGACCGAGCTGCGGCTGGCGGCGCTGGCATGGATGGCGCTGGTTGCGATCGGGCTGGTGCTGATCGGGTGGCGGCTGATCGCCGGGCGCTCCGCGGCGTGGCTGGTCAACGCGAACGCGGCGGCGGCGACGCTGGTGCTGGCGGTGGCGAGCGTGGTGGATCTGGGCACCGCGACGGCGGCGTGGAACGCGCGGGTGGCGCTGGCGAAGGGGCGCGCGGGGCCGCCGCTGGACCTGTGCTACATGGCGCAGCTGGGGGCGTCGGCGCTGGTGCCGCTCGCGACGCTGGAGCGGCACGCGCGCGATCCGCGGCTGCGCGACCGGCTGGCGTATCTGCGGACCGAGGCGGAAGGCTGGACCGTCGAGGTGCAGCGCGACTGGCGGAGCTGGACGTGGCGCGGCGAGCGGCGGTTGGCGGAGGCGCGCGCGATCGTCGGCGCGGTGCGGCTGCGCGAGGCCGCGAACGGGCGCGCGTGCGACGGGCGGATCCTGCCGCCACCGACACCGGCTCCGGCCTCAACCCCGTTGACGCGGGCGCCGCAACGATGATCCTGTGCCCGATGCCCCGCACCATCCTTGTCGTCGACGACGATCCGCATATCCGCCAGCTGCTGGTGTTCGCGCTGGACAAGGCGGGGCTGGGCACGGTCGAGGCGGCGGACGGCGAGGCGGCGCTGGCGATGGCGGCAGCGCAGCGGCCCGACCTGATCGTCCTCGACATCAACATGCCGCGGATGGACGGGCTGGAGGTGTGCCGCCGGGTGCGCGCGGACAGCGACGTGCCGATCCTGTTCCTGTCGAGCCGCGACGACGAGATCGACCGGGTGGTGGGGATCGAGCTGGGCGCGGACGATTACGTCGTGAAGCCGTTCTCGCCGCGCGAGGTGGTGGCGCGGGTGATGGCGATCCTGCGCCGCGCCGCCGCGCCACCGCCGCCCGCGATGGCCGCCGCCTCGATCGCGCAGGGGCGATTGCGGCTCGACGTCGAGGGGTGGCGCGCCTTGTGGGACGACGGCGAGGTGGCACTGACCGTCACCGAGTTCCAGATCCTGCGGCTGCTGGCGTCGATGCCCGCCAAGGTGTTCTCGCGCGATGCGATCATCGACCGGCTCCACGGCCCGGGCTTTGCGGTGACCGACCGGACGATCGACAGCCATATCCGCAACCTGCGCGCCAAATTCGCGAGCGCAGGCGGCAGCGACCTGATCGAGACGCGCGCGGGGATCGGCTACAGCCTCGGCGGGTGTCGGGGGACGTGATCGCAACCGTGATCGGGGGCGCGAAGGCGTGGGCGAAGCGGCACTGGCCGCGGCTGCGGTTGCGGACGATCCTTTTCGCGACGCTGTTCGTGGTCGCGGGGCTACCGGGCGTCGGCGCAGTGTTCCTGCGGGTGTACGAGAACACGCTGGTACGGCAGACCGAGGCGGAGCTGGTCGCGCAGGGGGCCGCACTGGCGGCGACCGCGGCGACAGTGTGGCCGGATGCCGGGCCGGGACGAGCGGTCGAGCCCGTGGCCGTGACGGAAAACCCCTATGGCCCTTCGTCCCCGGAAAGCGGGATCGACCTGAGCGCGACGCCGATCCTGCCGGAGCGCCCCGTGCCGGTCGTCGCGACGATGCTGCCCGATGCGCGGGCGGCGTCGGGGCGGATGGCGCGGATCGTGGACGAGACGCAGAGAGTGACCCTGGCGGCGATCCTGCTGCTTGACCGCGACGGCACGGGCGTGGACGGCGGACATGCGGCGTTGCCCGAGGTAGCGGCTGCGCTGCGCGGAATGCCGGCGACGGTGCTGCGGCGCAACGGGGCGTACCGGGCGGTGTACCGGTTCGAGTGGCTGTCGCGCGCGGCCGCGATCCGGGTGCATCATGCGCGGCCGGTCGTGGTGAACGGGCGCGTCGTCGGCGTGGTGCTGCTGTCGCGATCTGCGCGGGCGTTGTTCAAGGGGCTGTATGCGGATCGGGGGAAGATCGCGCTGGGCGTCGCGCTGATCCTCGGTGCGTTGGTGGTGTTGAGCGGGCTGTTGTCGCGCGGGATCGCGCGGCCGATCGAGGCGCTGGGCGCGGCGACGCGGGCGGTGGCGAGCGGGCGGGGGGATGTGCCCCCGGTGCCGCCGACCGCGGCGATCGAGATCCAGGGGCTTTATAAGGACTTCGCCGTGATGGCGGCGGCGATCGAGCGGCGATCGCGCTACCTGCGCGACTTCGCGCATGCGGTGAGCCACGAGTTCAAAACCCCGCTCGCCGGGATCCGCGGCGCGATCGAACTGCTGGGCGAGCATGGCGACACGATGAGCGCGGCCGAGCGCCACCGCTTCCTCGCCAATGCGGACGCGGATGCGGGGCGGCTGGCGCTGCTCGTCACGCGGCTGCTGGAGCTGGCGCGCGCGGACATGAGCGCAGGGCGCGGGGGCAGCGCGGACGTAGCCGACGTGGCGCTGCGCGTGGCCGACGCGGCGCGGGGAACGGCATTCGCGGTCGAGGTCGCGGTGGCGCCGGGGCTGATCGCGGGGATCGACGCGGCGACGCTGGAGGCGGTGCTGGCGACGCTGCTGGCGAACAGCGCGCAGGCGGGGGCGCGGACCGCGACGATCGCGGCGGCGGCGGATGAGGGCGGCATCGCGATCCGCGTGCGCGACGACGGGCCGGGCATCGCGGCGGGGGACCGGGCGCGGATCTTCGAACCGTTCTTCACGACGCACCGGACGCGCGGCGGAACCGGGCTGGGGCTGCCGATCGCGGCCTCGTTGCTGGATGCGCGCGGCGGCGGGCTGGCGCTGGAAGACGGGGAGGGCGGCGCGGCGTTCGTCGTTCGGGTCGCGGCGGGCTGATCCAGGGATCACCAGCGCGGGCGGGCGATGTCGAACGCGATCGAGAGGCGCTCCCCGTCCGCGAAGGGCGCGGTGCCGTGCCAAAGCGTCGAGGGGAAGAGGACGAGGTGGCCGACCTTCGGCTCGACCGCGCGACAGGCGGGGAGCGCGAGGTTCAGCTCGGGCGGGGGCGTGCCGAACCGGAGCCACCCGGCGGGCGGCGCGCCCATGGGCTCCGGCAGCGCGACGTGGCAGGCCGAGCTGATCCACCCGGCGGGGTGGGTGTGGCAGGCGTGGAAGCCCTGCGCCGACAGCCGCACCGACCAGCTGCCGGCGAAGCGCAGGTCCGCGCGGGGGGCGGAGAGGAGCGGGTGGCCAGGCTCCGGCGGCGGGAGCGCGTCGACATAGGCGCGGACCGCGTCGAGGATCGCGGCGCGGGTGCGTGCGATGATCGCGTCGTGGCGGAACAGCAGCGGCCGGTCCGTCTGGGTGCCGCCGCGGACCGACTGGTCGAGATAGGGTGCGGCCATCGTATGGAGCGAGCGGAGCAACGTCGCGAGATCGGCCAGCCCGGCGGCGGAGAGGCCGAGGTCGTAGCTGCGGACCAGCGTGTCGGCGCGGTCGAGCCATGCCGCGCGCGGGTCACCGAGGACGCGCCACGCGAGCGACAGATAGGGCCAGAGCGTCATCGCGGCGGGGCCGGCGACGTGGCGTTCGGCGAGCGCGGCGGCTTCGTCGGCGCGACCGTGGCGCAGCGCGTGGCGGATGCGGGCGAGGATCAGGCCGGGATCGGCGGAGTCTGTGAACGCGGCGAACAACGCGGGGTCTGTACTCGCACCCGATTCGCTGGCGAGGAAGAGGCGCGCGATCGCAAATGCGGGGCGGTCGCCGAGGTCGCGCGCGGTGGCGTCGATCACCGCGGCGGCGCGGTCCCATGCCTTGGCCTTGGCGAGCAGGTGGAACCAGGCGAGGCGGAGCGGCGCGTCGGCGGGCTCGGCGGCGACCGCATGGGCGAAGCCGCGGTCGAAGGCGACGGCGTCGCCGGCGGTGCGGCGAAGCGTGGCGAGCTGGACCTGCCCTTCGATCCAGGCGGGAGTGGCGGCGAGCGTGCGGTCCAGCAGGGCTTCGGCTTCGTCCGCGCGGCCCTCGGCGGCGAGTGCGCCGACGAGGTTGCGCAGGATCGCGGGGTCGCCGGGGGCGTCGGCATGAACCGCGGCGAAGGCGGCGGCGGCGGGGCGGCCGGTCTCGTAGCGCAGCTGCGCGTCGCCGAGGCGGGCGCGGGGGTCGCGGGGGGCAAGCCTCGCGGCGTGCGCCATCGCTTCGGCGGCGGCCTCGTGGTCCTGCGCGTCGTGGAGTGCGATGCCGAGCAGCCACCACGCACGCGGGGCGGCGGGGCAGGCGGCGGTGAGGCGGCGGAGGAGCGGCGCGATCCGTGGCCCCTCGCGCCCGGCGAGCGCGGCGAACACATGCGGTTCGATCTCGGCGACACATGCCGCGCGATCGTCCGCGGCGCTGCGTTCGGCGCGCGCGACGAGGAGTTCGATCGGCTGGGCGGCCACAGGGTCGGCAGGGGTCATCGCATCGTCATGGCGGTGCGGACCATAGCCTGCAAGTCATGGCGAAACGAACGATCGCAATCGTTTGCAGAAAATCGTTGCAATCGATTGGCACATTCGTATGTACAGCCTGTTCGCGCGCCGCAAAGAGCCGCGACTCCTGGGGAGGTTCCTGATGAAGCGCGTTGTATTCCAGTCCTGCGTCTCGACCATCGCGCTCGTCGCGGCCGGATTTGCGCTGCCCGCGATCGCGCAGACGACGACGGCCCCGGTCGCGGAAGCGCCCATCGCCGAGGAGGCCCCCGCGGACGACATCGTCGTGACCGCGACGAGCGGCGAGCGCTCGCGCTTCCGCAGCTCGATCTCGGTCTCGCAGGTGAGCCAGGAGGCAATCGCGGACTTCACCCCGCGCTCCGAGGCCGAAGTGTTGCGCAGCATCCCGGGGCTCCAGCCGTCGGACACCGCGGGGCCGGGCGGCAACGCGAACATCGGCGTGCGCGGCATCCCCGTCTCGACCGGCGGGTCGGAATATGTCGCGTTGCAGGAGGACGGGCTGCCCGTCACGCTGTTCGGCGACATCCAGTTCGGCAACAACGACTACTGGATCCGCTTCGACCAGAATGTCGAGCGCGTCGAGGCGGTGCGCGGCGGGTCTTCGTCAACGTTCGCGAGCCAGGCGCCGGGCGCGGTCATCAACTATCTGTCGAAGACCGGCGACAAGGAGGGCGGCTCGGTCGCGGTGTCGAAGGGCATCGGGTTCCGCGAGACGCGCGTCGACGGCGATTACGGCGCGCCGCTGGGCGGCGGGTGGAAATTCCACGTCGGCGGCTATTACCGGACCGGCGGCGGCCCGAGCAACGAGCGGTTCGACATCCTGCGCGGCTATCAGGTGAAGGGCAACGTCACCAAGGACTTCGCCAACGGCAAGGGCTTTATCCGACTGAACTTCAAGCGGCTTGACGAGCATGCGCCGACCAACTCGGCGATGCCCTCGCTCGCGACGATCGAGGGCGGCAAGGTGACCGGCTTCTCGCCGCTGCCGACGTTCGACGCGCGCGACGGATCGACCTATTCGATCTACCAGCGCCAGTTCCAGTACCTGACCAACGCGGGCACGCTGGCCAATGCCGAAGTCGACGGGATTCACCCGAAGGTGACGTCGATCGGCGGCCAGTTCCATTACGAGGCGGGCGACGCGATCACGATCGACGACAGCATCCGCTATACCGACATGAGCGGCAACTTCACGACGCAGTTCATGAACGTCGCGCCGACCGCGAGCCTGATCGGATCGAGCGCGCGCGGGATCAACGCCAACGCCAACGCCGCCGCGGTGGTGGGCGCGATCCGCTATGCCTCCGGCCCGCTCGCGGGGCAGGCCTATACCGGCACCTATGTGAACACGAACCCGAACATCAACACCGTGATGCGCGACATGGGCAGCTTCGCGAACAACCTGAGCCTGAGCGGCAAGTTCGACCTGGGCGCGGGCCGGGTGCGCGCGACCGCGGGCTGGTTCCATATGAGCCAGAACATCGTCCAGGACTGGCACGTCAACCGCCAGTACAGCGAGCTGAACGGCGAGAACGCCGCGACGCTGGACCTGTTCACGACGACGGGCACGCAGCTGACCGCGAACGGGCAGGCGGGGTTCAACAACGGCTTCGGCACGTGCTGCGCACGCACCGTCGACCTGCGCTATACCGACGATGCGCCGTTCGCCTCGGTCAACTATTCGCTCGCCGGGCTCGAGCTGGACGCGAGCGTTCGGTACGACAGCGTGAAGGGCGAGGGCACCGCACAGGTGAGCGCGGCCGGCCCGAACGTGGCCGTCACCGACGCGCTGGGCACCGCAACGCTGCCGTCGCTGCTGCCGCGCGCGTTGCCGATCGAGCGGATCGACTATCGCAAGGGCTATACCAGCTGGTCGGTGGGGGCGCTCTATGCCTTCAGCGGCGCGACCAGCGTGTTCGGGCGCGTCAGCCGCGGCGGGCGGTTCAACGCGGACCGGCGGACGCTGTCGGGCAGCGTGTCGGCGGCGGGCGTCTATACCGGGGGCAACTTCAACGCGGACGGGTCGCTCAACGCGCAGGGGCAGAGCAGCGCGATCAACTATCTGAACCAGCAGGAAATCGGCGTGAAGCAGCGCGGCGATATCGGCGCGGGCAATTATTCGGTCGAGGTCACCGGGTTCCGCTCGACGCTGACCGAGAACAATTTCGACTTCACCCGCGTGAACAACCCCGCGCCGAACAACGATCCGAACATCTCGAACGGGTATCGCTCGCACGGCGTGGAGTTCACCGGGCGGTTCAACCTGTCCAACTTCCGCCTCGCGGTCGACGCGACCTATATCCAGTCGAAGATCGTCAGCAGCGCGACCGCGGCGCTGGTGGGCAACCGGCCGGGCGGGCAGCCGAAGTTCATCGTCCTCGTCTCGCCGTCCTACGATGCGGGCGTGGTCGCGGGCGGCCTGAGCTTCAGCGGGCAGACGAGCACGCCGCTGGACGATTTCAACACCTACACCGTCAAGGGCACGACGTTCGTCAACGGCTTCGTGAAGGTGCGGCCGACGCCCAATATCGAGCTGGGGCTGAACGCGAACAACATCTTCGATACGCTGGGCTATCGCGGCGGCGGGAGTCTGGTGCCGGTCGCGGGGCAGACCGCGATCGGATCGACCGCGATCTTCCAGAACAGCGCGGTCTATGGCCGGACCGTGACGGGGTCGATCCGGTATCGGTTCTGAGGAGGTGTCCCCTCGCCGTCACTGCCGCGGCATGGGACTCCCGTTGTCTCGCCTTGAAAAGCAGACGCGGGATCCCGGCTTCCGCTGGGATGACGGGCAGGGCGTGGGCGGGGCTGCAACCCCGCCCGGCTTTTTTCGTCGCGCATCCCCTCCGGCGGACGATATAGCGGTGCGATGACCGATCCCCATGCCTTTGCCGGTCGCCGCGTCCGCACCATCGCGGAGCTGGCGCGGCTTGCCGGGGTGCATGCGGGCACCGTATCGCGCGCGCTGGCGGGCAACGACCTCGTCAACGCCGAGACGCGCGCGCGCATCCAGGCGCTGGCCGCCGAACACGGCTTCCGCCCCAACCAGATGGCGAGCCGGCTGCGCACGCAGCGCACCAACGTGATCGGCATCGTCGTGCCGCTGGGGCACGAGCGGCGCCAGCACCTGTCCGATCCGTTCTTCATGGCGATCCTGGGGCATTTGGCGGACGCGCTGACCGAGGCGGGGTACGACGTGATGCTGTCGCGGATCATTCCCGACGCGGCGGACTGGCTGGAGCGGATCGTCGATTCGGGGATGCTCGACGGGGTGCTGATGATCGGCCAGTCCGACCAGTTCGACACGATCGAGCGCGTCGCGGCGCGCTATCGCCCGATGGTAGTGTGGGGCGACCATGTCGACGGGCAGCGCCACTGCGCGGTGGGGGTCGACAACCGGCTGGGCGGGCGGCTGGCGGGCGAGCGGCTGATCGCACGCGGCTGCCGGCGGCTGGCGTTCCTGGGCGAGGTGCGCACGCTGGAGATCGCGGAGCGCTATCGCGGGCTGTGCGACGCGGCGGCGGCGGCGGGGGTCGCGGTGCCGCGCCAGCTCGACACGCATCTGGCGTCGGACATCATGCCCGCAGAGATCGCGGCGCATATCGATGCGGTGCGCGGGGAGATCGACGGGATCGCGGCGGCCTCCGACGTGATCGCGATGCGCACCGTGCGCGCGCTGGCGGACCGCGCGATCGCGGTGCCGGGGGATATTCCCGTCATCGGGTTCGACGACCTGCCGCTCGCCGAGCAGACGGTGCCGCGGCTGACGACGATCCGGCAGGATCTGGTCACCGGCGCGCGGGCGATGGTCGACGCGCTGTTCGCGCGGCTGCGCGGGGTGGCGGCGCCGTCGGTGGTGATGGCACCGGTGCTGGTGGAGCGGGATTCGGGGTAGGGCTTGCTCCGTCCCGGTCCGCTTGCTTCGAGCCAAGTCGGGAAACGTTGCGCAGCGCTTGTGGCACGTTTCTCGACCTCGCTCGAAACGAACGGGGAGGGGAAGGGGGCGAGTGCGTTAGATCGAGACGTCCTCGTTGGCCGCGATCGCGATCCTGCGCGCTGGTTGGCCGGGGACGTGCAGGACGATGTGCTGGCGGGCGAGGTCGACGCCGCGCAGCGAGCGGGGGGTGCCGGTCGCGTCCGTCGTCACGCGCACGGTGCCCCCGGTGACGTGCGCGATCTCGCGGCCGTCGAGCGAGAGCGTCGCGCCGTCGGGGGTATAGGCCATCGCGGCGGTGCGACCGGCACCGGTGCGGCATGTCAGGCGGGTGGCGCGCGCGGCGGGATGGTGCGGGCGGACGGTCCAGTGGAGCGCGTCGTTGTCCTCGCGGACGCCGACGAGGCGCCATGTATAGTCGATCATTACCAGTGCGGTGGGGGAGTAATCGGGCTGGTCGGCCTGCGTGAACGCGCCGGTGAGCGGATCGAGCTGCTGGCGCATCGACGGATCGCGCTGGATGGCGTCGCACCACGCGTCCATCATCGTCGCGAACTGTGCCGAGCGGCGATAGTGATCGAACCAGCGTCCGGCGCGCAGTGCGGTGAGCGCCTGTGCCGCGCCGCCCCAGCTGTTGGGCGGAATCGGGCGGACGAACAGGGGATCGTCGAGCGCGATCGAGGGCAGGGGGACCTTCGCCCAGAACTTGCGCGGATCGCCGAGCTGGCGCGCCCAGATCCGGTCGAACATCGCCTGGTCGACGACATGCTCGCCGACGACGCGGGTGATGACGTCGCCGCGAACGCGGACGAACCGGTCCTGCGCGTCGCGATCGTAGAAGGCGGCGGTGTCTTCGTCCCACAGGCGCGCGAGGATCAGCGCGCGGATCGCCCCGGCGCGCTCGTCCCAGCGCGCGGCGTCGTCCGTCTTGCCGAGCGCGCGCGCCATCGCCGCGAGCGCGCGGCGGGCGCCGAAGACGGTGGCGGAGAGATCGGGGCAGAGGCGGGGAAGCGACGCGATGGGGTGATGCGCGGCGGCGTCCTTGTTGGGGCACTGGTTGGGCAGGCCGGCCCAGCGCGGGCTGTTGTCGTGGCCGGTGTCGTAGGTGCAGAATCCCTCGACCAGCCCGGTGCCGCGGGTGTTCCGGTAGCGGACGAGCCACGCGTCCCACGCGGCGCAGGCGCGATAGGCGTCCGCCAGCAGCGCCTCGTCCTGCGTCGCGCGCGCGAGTTCCCAGGCGGTGGCGGCGATCGGCACGACCATCTGGATCTGGCCGAAGCTGGTCTCGGTCACCTTGTTGTTCGCGGGCAACTGGCCGGTGGCGCGTTGCAGATCGAAGAAGGTGGTGTGCGAATTGCGCGCCACGTCGGGGCGCCAGTGGCGATAAACGAGCGCCTCGTGCGGCCCGCATTCCTGCCAGATGCCCTGATAGGTCGCGCCCTCGATCAGCACGGGCTTGCTGACATAGGGCATGACGCGGACGTTGCCGGCGAGGACCGCGAGCGCCTTGTCGTAGGCGGCCTGCCAGCGCGGGTTCGCGGTCGTGAAGGTCGGGGCGTCGGGTGCGACTGGCGCAGCGGCCGTCGTTGCCGGAAGCGACGCGGCGGCGGCGGCGGCGGAGGCGGCGGAGGCGGCGGTGCCGGCTAGGAAGGCGCGTCGGTCCATCGGGTCAATCCTTCGGCGGGATGGGGGTGTCGACGCGGACGTGGTCGATGTCGATCGAACCGCCGGGGGCGGCGCGCGTGAAGGTGAAGAGCGCGGGGCGCGAGCCCTTCCACCACGAGAATTTCGCGAGCGGGATCGGTTGGCCGAGCGCGTGGTAGGTGCGGCCGTCGAGGCTGTAGGCATAGCGGACGCGCTGGTCCGGGGTGACCTCGGCACGCAGGTCGAGCGTGCGCGCGGTGAGCGTGGGGCCGGGGGTCTCGACGCCTTCGGAGGCGAGGGTGATGCGGCGCGCGGTGCCCTGCCGGACGACGCCGATCCAGCTGGGGCGGACCCCGAACAGCGAGAGCCCGGCGCGCTGGCCATCGACCATGCGCGTCGTGTCGAGGCGCGCGGTGATGCGCGAGGAGGGGCCCTGGAGGATCTGCGTCAGCGTGTTGCGCGCGGTGACGAGGTGGTCGGCGGGGAGCGCGGTCAGGCGGAGATAGCCGGGGCGTTTCGTGAGGCTCCACGCGCGGTCGTCGGGGTTGTGGTTCCATTCCCACTGGACGCCGAGGCGGGGGCTGGCGAAGTCGTCCGAGGCTTGCAGGCGGCGGGTGTCGGGCGCGGCGCCGGTATCGGGCCCGGTATCTGGCCCGGTATCTGGCATGGCGTGGCGTGCGACCGGCTGGCCCGCGGTGCTGCCGGGGATCGGATCGCCGATCAGCGGCCAGCCGTCGACCCAGCGGAGCGGCTCGAGATAGGTGATGCGGCCGAACGCGCCGGTCGAGTTGAAGTGGACGAACCAGCCCTGACCGGAGGGCGTCTCGATCCAGCCGCCCTGATGCGGCCCCTCGAGCGCGGTAGTGCCCTGGCGGAGGACGACGCGGTGTTCGTATGGGCCGCGGATGTCGCGCGCGCGCAGCGCCGCCTGCGCGCCCTTCTCGACGCCGCCGAAGGGGGCGAGGATATAGTACCAGCCGTCTTGCTTGTAGAGCTTGGGGCCTTCGAGGATCGGCAGGTTGGCCTTGTCCTCGACGATCGTCGTGCCGGCGTCGAGCACGCGGGTGCCGTCCGCCGTCATGCGGTGGAGGATCAGCGGGCCGGCGCCGTGGCGCGAATGGACGAGCCAGGCGGTGCCGTCGTCGTCCCAGAAGGGGCAGGGGTCCTCGAGCAGCGGCTGGTCGATCACCTTGACAGGGACGGTCCACGGGCCTTCCGCGCGCGTGGCGGTGGCCATGAAGATGCCCTCGTCGGGGGTCGCCCAATAGACCCAGAAGCGGCCGGCATGGTGACGGATCGAGGGTGCCCAGACGCCGCCGGCATAGCGCGTGCCGCCGACGGGTTTCGAGATCGCGTCGGTCAGCGTGTGCGGGCCGGGCATGTCGTATTGCGGCGCGAAGGGCAGGCGCGGGAGGACGTGCCCCAGGATGCGCCAATGGACGAGATCGCGCGATTGGAGGATCGGGATGCCGGGCGAGAAATGGAAGCTGGAGGCGACGAGATAATAGTCGCGGCCGACGCGGATCACGTCCGGGTCCGAATAGTCGGCGAACAGGATCGGGTTGGTGTAGGTCGCCTCGCGCGACGCGGCGGGGCCCGTTTGCCGCGGGGCGGCGGGGGCGGCGAGCGCGATGGCGAGGAGCGGGGCGATCCTCATGCCGCGCGCATGTTGCCGTAGCCGATGACGACGGTGGCGAGCACGAGCAGCGCGACGCCGGACCAGACGGTGGCGCGCACCTTCGGCGCGGCATCGCGCCATTCGCGGAACGCGAAGCCCCAGAGCGTGCCGAAGATGATGATCGACGCCATGTGGAGCGTCCAGGACGAGAAGCCGAACCGGCCCATCTGGCTCTCCCCCATCGTGTAGAAGAAGAACTGGAAATACCAGGCGAGCCCGGCGAGCGCGCACAGCGCGAAGTTGGCGGCGAGCGGCGCGCCCGCGGCGGACGGGGTGCGTGCGAGCCACTCGCCCGCGCTGCGGTTGCGCACGATCAGGATCGCACACCATGCGGCGTTGGTCAGCAGCCCGCCGAACATGACGAGGCACAGGACGGGGAGGCCGGTCCATAACGGCCCGGTGCCCGCGGTGGCGGACAGCGCCTTGACGGGCTCTCCCGCAGCGAGGCCGAACGCGAAGCAGGACGACATGACGCCCGAGAAGACCGCGACGCCGATCCCCTTGCGGAAGTCGAACTCGGCGATCGCGGCGGCCTTCTGTGCGGGCGACAGCGCGGCGTCCTTGCGTGCGCCGGCTAGGGCGACGACGACGATCCCCGCGAGCGTGATCGCGAGGCCGAGGAGGACGATGTTGCCGCTGGGGGTGTCGAGCAGCTTTGCGGCGAAATCGCCCTGGAAGATCGGCGGGATCAGCGTGCCGAACACGGTGCACAGTCCGAGCACGACCGCCATGCCGAGCGACAGCCCGAGATAGCGCATCGTGAGCCCATAGGTGAGCCCGCCGAAGCCCCACAGCATCCCGAACACGATCGGCCAGACGATCGCGGAGGTGGGCGCGGCGGCGAGGACGCCGGGCAGGTCCTCCGTGCGCAGCGACGCGAACAGCCACGGCGCGACCAGCCACGAGACGATGCCGCCGGTGAGCCAGTAGATCTCCCACGACCAGCGCTTCACGCCGCGATAGGGGACGTAGAAGCTGGCGGAGGCGAGCCCGCCGAGCCAGTGATAGACGACGCCGGTCAGCGGGTTGGGGGTCACGGCGTATCTCCAAGATCAAGCCCGAGGCGGTAGAGGCGGTTGGCGTTGCCCGCGAACAGCGCGCGGCGGTCGGCGTGCGTCAGGTCCGCGACCGAACCGGCGAGCATTTCCAGCGTCGCGTCGAACGGGGCGAAGAGGCGATCGGTGGGAAAGTCGCTGGCCATCATCGCGCGGTCGGCGCCGAACAGGTCGATCGCGGCGCGGACGCGGTCGCGCGCGGCGGCGGTCTCGACGGGGCGGAACGCGAAGCCGAGGCCCGAGAGCTTGACCGCGACATGGGGCAGCCGGGCGAGCGCGCGCATGCCGGCGTGCCAGTCCGCGCCGCCGTCGATGCCCATACCGGCGTGGTTGACGATCACCGGAATGTCCGGGTGGCGTTCGAACAGCGCGGCGAGCGCGGGCATCTGCGCGGGGTAGCATTGGAGATCGAACGACAGGCCGTGGCCTGCGAGCTGCGCGAAGCCGCATTGCCAGGCGTCGTCCCGCGTGACGTCGCGGGCGGTGTAGGTGCGTGCGGCGTCGGGGTGCCAGTTGACGATATGGCGGATGCCGCGGACCGCGGGGCGCGCGGCGTGGGCGGCGAGCGTCGCGGCGAGATCGGGGGCGTGGAGCGCGGCGTGCGCGACGATCGCGACGGGGAGGCCTTGCTCCGTGGCGGCGTGTTGCACCCAGTCGGTTTCGGCGACCGCCTGTGCGGGGTCTGCGCCCGCCTCGACATGGACCGCGCCGACGATGCGCCAGCCCTTCGCCTCGGCGAGATGGTCCGCCGGGAGGTAGTCGCGCGCGATCGCGGAGACGTCGCCATTGGGGCCGTTGGCGGCGAAGGGGGGCGTGAGCCAGGGGTAGGACAGCCGGTCGAGCTGCCACCAGTGGACGTGCGCGTCGACGAAGGGCAGGTCGGTCAGGGTGTCGGTCCTCTCTCTAGGGGCTTCCCGGTTCTGCCGGTGATGCGGGGTGTTGCGAAGTTGCTTGGCCGATCCGGCTTGCCCCGTTCGTGCTGAGCTTGTCGAAGCACCGTCTTTCCTTGCTCCCGTCGAGAAGAAGGGCAGCACTTCGACAAGCTCAGTGCGAACGGGAGCGAGGAGCTGGATGCGCCATTAGAACGTGGTGCGGCCTCCAGAGGTGTCGAAGGTGGCGGCGGTGGTGAAGCTGCATTCCTCGCTGGCCATGAAGCAGACCATCGCGGCGGATTCCTCGATCTCGCCGAGGCGGCCCATCGGGATCTTGCCGCGCATATAGTCGACCTGGCTCTGGGGGAGCTGGTCGAGGATCGGGCTTTCGAAGGTGGCGGGGGTGATCGCGTTGGCGAGCACGCCCTTTCCGGCGAGTTCCTTGCCGAGCGACTTGGTGAAGCCGATCACCGCGGCCTTGGAGGCGGAATAGGCGCTGGCATTGGGGTTGCCCTCCTTGCCCGCGACCGAGGAGACGTTGACGATCCGGCCATAGCCGTTGGCGAGCATCGCCGGGACGACCGCGCGGTTGCAGTAGAAGAGCCCGTTGACGTTGATGTCGATCACGCGCCGCCAGCTGTCGAGAGGGAAGTCCTGGACGGGGACGGTCGCGCCCGTGATCCCCGCCGAGCAGACGAGGATATCGACGGTGCCGAGCGCGGCGAGCGTTTCGGCGGTGGCGCGCTCGACCGCGACCTGGTCCGACACATCGAGCGCGACGCTGTGCGCCGCGCCTGTCTCCGTCTTCGCAGCGGCGAGCGTCTCCGCGTTCATGTCCCACAGCGCGACGCGGCCACCCTCCGCGACGATCCGCGCGGCGACCGCCTTGCCGAGCCCCGATGCGCCGCCGGTGACGATCGCGGTCCGCCCCGCGAACCGCCCGGACCACAAGGTCATGTGCGCGCCCCGAGGTCGAACGCGACGACGCGCTGCGTCTGCGTGCCGAGGCGGTCGATCGCGAGCGTCATCATGTCGCCCGCCTTCAGGAAGATCTTGGTCGGCTTCTTGCCCTCGCCGACGCCGGGGGGCGTGCCGGTTATCATGAGGTCGCCGGGGTGGAGCGTGACGTAGCGGCTGACATAGGAAATCAGCTCGTCGATCGCGAAGATCATCGTCTTCGTGTTGCCGGTCTGCATCCGCTGGCCATTGACGTCGAGCGTCATGGCGAGGTCCTGCGGGTCGCCGATCTCGTCGGGGGTGACGAGCCACGGGCCGGTCGGGCAGAAGGTGTCGTGGCCCTTGCCCTTCGACCACTGGCTGCCGCGCTCCTTCTGGTCGAAGCGTTCGGACACGTCGTTGCACAGGACGTAGCCGGCGACGTGAGCGAGCGCGTCTTCCTGCGCGACGTGGCGGCACGTCCGGCCGATGACGACGCCCAGCTCGACCTCCCAGTCGCTATGGGTCGAGTCCTTCGGAAGCATCACGTCGTCGTCCGGGCCGGAAAGGCTGGAGAGCGCCTTCATGAACATGACCGGCTCGGTCGGGATCGCGAGGCCCGATTCGATCGCGTGGTCGCGGTAGTTGAGCCCGATCGCGACGATCTTCGAGATGCCGGTGACGGGGACGCCGTAGCGTGGGCTTCCCTCGACCAGCGGGAGCGTGGCGGGGTCGAGCCCCTCCAGCCCTTCGATCGCGTCGACGGTGATGTCGGGGACCAGCGCGGAGAGGTCGCGGATGCGGCCGTCGGCGTCGATGAGGCCGGGTTTCTCGGCACCCGCGGGGCCGTGGCGGCAGAGTTTCATGGGGGCGTCCTCAGTGCGTGTAGGGGCGGTGGAGCGGGATGTCGCGGTTGAGCTCGACGCCGAAGCCCGGCTTGTCGAGCGCGCTCGCGCGGATGCGGCCGTTCACGGGCACCGGCTCGCCGAGCAGCTGCGGGGCGAACATCGGCACCACCTCGGTCGGGCCGGGATGCATCATCAGGAACTCGGCGAAAGGCGAGTTGTGGCGGGTGATGACGAAGTGATAGCTGTAGACGCTCGAGCCGTGCGGGATCACCAGCTTGCCCTTCGCGTCCGCCAGCGCGGAGATCTTGAGCAGCTCGGTCACGCCGCCGCACCAGCCGACATCGGGCTGGATGATGTCGCAGCAGTCCATCTCGAGCAGCATGCGGAAGCCCCAGCGCGTCGCCTCGTGCTCGCCGGTGGTGACGAGCATGCCCTTGGGCACGTTGCGCTTGAGCTCCGCATAGCCCCAGTAATCGTCGGGGCTGATCGCTTCCTCGATCCATTTGAGGCCGTGCTCGTGGCAGGCGATCGCGAGGCGGGTGGCATAGTCGACGTCGAGCGCCATCCAGCAATCGTACATCAGCCAGAAGTCGGGGCCGCATTTCTCGCGCATGTCGGCGAGCAGCGCGACGTTCTTGGCGAAGCCCTCCAGCCCCTCGGCGGGGCCGTGATGGAGCGGGAGCTTGCCGCCGATGAAACCCAGCTCCTTCGCGATATCGGGCCGCGCGCCGGTGGCGTAGAATTGCAGCTCGTCGCGGACCGGACCGCCGAGCAGCTGGTGGACGGGCTCGCCGCGCAGCTTGCCGAGCAGATCCCACAGCGCGAGGTCGACGCCCGAGATCGCGTTCACGACGAGACCCTTGCGGCCGTAATATTGCGTCGAGAAATACATCTGGTCCCAGATCTTCTCGTACTCGGCCGGGTTGCGACCCTCCAGGAAGCGCGCGAGGTGTCTCTCGACGATATAGCAGGCGGGCTCGCCGCCGGTCGTCACCGCGAAGCCGATCGTGCCGTCCTCCGCCTCGATCTCGACCACCAGCGTGCCCAGGACGTTGATGCCGAAGCTCTGCCGCGACTGGCGATAGTCCGGGTACTTGCTCATCGGGGTGGCGATGTGATCGTCGATCCAGTGGCCCGCGGCCTGATCGTGATAGTCGGCCCCGCCACCGCGGACGGTGAAGGCGCGAACGTGGCGGATCTTCGACAACGTCATGCGACGGCTTCCCGGCGAGCGAAACGGTGGAGACGCCGTCCCATCATCTGGTATGGACAGTCATTGTCGATGTGGGACCGCACGATACCCCTCCTGTATTCCGCCAGCCTTGCGGATGGTTCCATATTATGGGAAAGCGTATTATTAGATGAGACATGCTTCGTCAAACGATGATTCTCCCGACGCTGCCACCGGCGCCGCGAAGGTGCAGGCGGGGAGCCAGACGCTGCTGCGCGGGCTCGACGTGATCGAGGCGGTGGTCGACGGGCCGGTGCCGCTGGCGGATCTCGCGGCGCGGCTGGGGCTGACGCGGTCGACCGCGCACCGGTTGGCGACTGCGCTGATCGAGCGGCGCTACCTGACCTTCACGCCGCGTACCGGTTATCACTTCGGGCCCAAGCTGCTCGAACTGGGGTTCGCGGCGCAGCGGCAGACCGACATCGTCCAGGTCGCGCGCCCGCATCTGGAGGCGCTGGCGGCGGCGACCGAGGATACGGTGCATATCGGCGTGCTCGACCGCGATCGCGCGCTGTATCTCGACAAGATCGCAGGCCGGCGGCGGGTGGAGATCAGCAGCCGGGTGGGCGACCGCCAGCCGCTGACCTCGACCGGCCTGGGCAAGGCGCTGCTGCTCGACGACACGCCGGCGCGGTGGGACGCGCTGTTCGCCGCCGAGCATGCGGAGCGCGCGCCGCTGATCGACCAGGCGACGTGGCGCGCGCGGATGCAGGGCTATGTCGCGGGCGGGCACGCGTTCGACCTTGAGGAGAACGAGGACCTGATCCGCTGCGTCGCCGCCCCGGTGCGCGACGCGAGCGGGCGGATCGTCGGCGCGATCAGCGTATCGAGCGCGGCGCAGTATATGGACGACGATCGCATGGCGACGCTGACGGGCGAGGTGCGCGACGCGGCGGACGCGATCGGGCACGACCTGGGCTGGTCGGGCCGGGGGTGAGGGGATGACAGACGTGGGATTGCTCGACGGCAAGGTGGTGCTGGTGACCGGGGGTGCGCACGGGATCGGCCGCGCAATCGCGCTGGGCGCGGCGCGTGCGGGGGCGGACGTCGCGATCAACGATCTGGGCGACGGCGCGGACGTGGTCGCGGAGATCGCGGCGCTGGGCCGGCGCGCGGTGGCGATCGCGGGCGACGTGGCGGAGGCCGCGACCGCGACCGCGTTCGTCGACGGTGCGGCGGCGGCGCTGGGGCGGGTCGACGTGTTCGTCAGCAACGCCGGGATCTGCCCGTTCCACGCGTTTCTCGACATGCCCGCGGAGACGCTGGAGCGGACGATGCGGGTGAACCTGCACGGCGCATACTACATGGTGCAGGCGGCGGCGAACCGGATGGTGGCGCAGGGGGACGGCGGCGCGATCGTCGCGGTGTCGTCGATCTCCGCACTCGTCGGCGGCGAGTATCAGACGCATTACACGCCCACCAAGGCGGGCGTCCATTCGCTGATGCAGTCCGCCGCGATCGCGCTGGGGCGGCACGGGATCCGCTGCAATTCGGTGCTGCCGGGGACGATCGCGACCGACATCAACAAGGACGATCTCGCCGATCCCGAGAAGCGGCGGCACATGGAGGCGCGGATCCCGCTGGGGCGGCTGGGCGCGCCCGACGATCTGGCGGGGCCGGTCGTGTTCCTGGCGTCCGACATGGCGCGCTACGTCACCGGGGCGGCGCTGCTGGTCGACGGCGGCGCGTTCGTGAACCTGCAATGATGCGCGCGGCCTCCACGCTCGATTTCCGCGATCTCGCGAAGCGGCGGCTGCCGCATTTCCTGTTCGAATATATCGATGGCGGGTCCTACGCGGAGACGACGCTGCGGCGGAACACTGCGGATCTGGAGGCGATCGCGCTGCGCCAGCGGGTGCTGCGCGACATTTCGACGCTGGACCTGTCGACCGAGCTGTTCGGGCGGCGGCAGGCGATGCCGGTCGCGCTCGCGCCGATCGGGCTGGCGGGAATGAACGCCCGGCGCGGCGAGGTGCAGGCGGCGCGCGCGGCGGCGGCGGCGGGGGTGCCGTTCTGCCTGTCGACCGTCTCCGCCTGCCCGATCGACGAGGTGCGTGCGGGAAGCGACGCGCCGTTCTGGTTCCAGCTCTACATGATCCGCGACCGCGGGTTCATGCGCGCGCTGATCGCGCAGGCGAAGGCGGCGGGGTGCACCGCGCTGGTCTTCACCGTCGACATGCCGGTGCCGGGATCGCGCTATCGCGACTATCGCTCCGGGCTCGCCGGATCGGCAGGGCGGGCAGGGGCGCTGCGGCGCGCGTGGCAGGCGGTGAAGCGGCCGCGCTGGGCGTGGGACGTGGGCGTGCACGGACGCCCGCACCAGCTGGGCAACGTCGCGCCGGTGCTGGGGCCGAGTACAGGGCTGGAGGATTTCTTCGCGTGGATGCGGGGCAATTTCGACCCGACGGTGACGTGGCGCGACCTCGACTTCATCCGCGAGACGTGGGACGGCCCGCTCGTCATCAAGGGCATCCTCGACGCCGACGACGCTCGCGAGGCCGCGGCTCTGGGCGCGGACGGCCTCGTCGTCTCCAACCATGGCGGGCGGCAGCTGGACGGCGTGCCCTCGACCGCCGCCGCGCTGCCCGCGATCGCCGCGGCGGTGGGGGACCGGATGACGGTGCTGGCGGATGGCGGGGTGCGCACCGGGCTCGACGTCGTCAGGATGCTGGCGCTGGGCGCGCAGGGCGTGCTGCTCGGGCGCGCCTGGGCCTTCGCACTGGCGGCCGATGGCGAGCGCGGCGTGCGGCACATGCTCAGCCTCGTCGAGGCGGAGATGCGCGTTGCCATGGCGCTGACGGGGTGTACGACCCTGTCCGCGATCACCCCAGACATCCTTGTCCGACCCTAGCAGGACCAGACCCATGCTCGTTGACGATACCGCTACCACCGCCCCCGATCTGTTCCAGGTCGATCCTCGCGACGCAGTCGCGACCGCGTTGCGCGACCTGCCCGCGGGAGCGGAGGTGACGGTGGAGGGACGGACGATCGTGCTGCGCGACACGGTCGCCTATGGCCACAAGGTCGCGACGCGTGCCGTGATGCAGGGCGAGCCGGTGCTGAAGTTCGGCTTCCCGATCGGGGTCGCGACCGCGCCGATCGTGCCGGGGGACTGGGTGCACGTCCATAACGTCCGCACCGCGCTGGCGACGAGCGGGGCGTATCGGCGCAGCGCGGCCCCGGTCGCGCCCGACGTGAAGCCGGCGGCGGGGTTCCTGGGCTATCGCCGCGCGGACGGGCGGGTGGCGACGCGCAACGAGATCTGGGTGCTGCCGACCGTGGGGTGCGTCGCGCGGACCGCGCGGCGGATCGCGGAAGCCGCGGATGCGCTCCACGCCGGGCGGGTCGACGGGGTGCACGCGTTCACGCATCCGTTCGGCTGTTCGCAGCTGGGCGAGGATCTGGACGGGACGCGCGCGATCCTGGCGGCGCTGGCCTCGCACCCCAATGCGGGTGGCGTGCTGCTGGTGGGGCTGGGATGCGAATCGAACCAGCTCGACCGGCTGATGGCGGCAATCGATCCCGCGGTGCACGCGCGGATCCGCACTGTCGCGGCGCAGTTCGCGGACGACGAGGTCGCCGAGGGGCTGGAGAAGGTCGCCGAACTGGTCGCGCTGGCGGGCGGTGCCGTGCGTGAAGAGGTGCCGCTGTCCGCGCTGGTGCTGGGCGTGAAGTGCGGCGGGTCGGACGGGTTCTCCGGGCTGACCGCGAACCCGCTGGTCGGGCGGATGAGCGACGCGGTGACCGAAGCGGGGGGCACCGCGGTGCTGACCGAGATTCCTGAAGTTTTCGGCGCGGAGCAATTGCTGATGGCGCGCGCCGCGGACGACGATGTCTTCGACGGCATCGTCGCGATGGTGAACGACTTCAAACGCTATTTCACCGATCACGGCGAGCCGGTGTCGGAGAATCCCTCGCCGGGAAATATCGCGGGCGGGATCACGACGCTGGAGGAGAAGTCGCTAGGCGCGGTGCAGAAGGCGGGGCACGCGATCGTCACCGATGTGCGCGGCTACGGCGAACAGGTTCGGCGGACCGGGTTGACCTTGCTGGAGGCGCCGGGGAACGATGCGGTGTCGTGCACCGCGCTGGCGGCGGCGGGCGCGACCGCGATCCTGTTCACGACGGGGCGGGGGACGCCGCTGGGCTTCCCGGTGCCGACGATCAAGATCGCGTCGAACGGCGCGCTGGCGGCGCGCAAGGCGCGGTGGATCGATTTCGACGCGGGGCAGGTGCTGGTCGAGGGGAGCGACGCCGCGGCGGACGCGCTGCTCGACACGATCCGCAGCGTTTCCTCGGGCGCCGCCACGGCGGCCGAGCGCAACGGCGAGCGCGAGATCGCGATCTGGAAGCGGGGCGTGACGCTGTGAGCACCGTTCCGAAACCCACGAAAGGCTATCGCTGGACGATCGTCGCGCTGCTCTTCACCGCGACCGTCATCAACTATGTCGACCGGCAGATGATCGGCATCCTGAAGCCGACGCTGTCCGCCGAGATGGGGTGGACCGAGACCGACTTCTCCAACGTCATCTTCTTCTTCTCGCTGGCGTATGCGATCGGATATATCTGCTTCGGGCGGGTGATCGACCGGGTCGGCACGCGGGTGGGCTATGCGATCGCGTTCACAATCTGGCAGTTGGCGCATATCGCGCACGGGCTGGCGGGCGGGGTCGTCCAGTTCGCGGTGGCGCGGTTCGCGCTGGGCATCGGCGAATCGGGAAACTTTCCGGCGGGCATCAAGGCGGTGACCGAGTGGTTCCCGGCGCGCGAGCGGGCGTTCGCGATCGGGGTGTTCAATGCCGGCGCGAACGTGGGGGCGATCGCGACGCCGCTGATCGTGCCGTGGCTGACCGCGGCCTATGGCTGGCGGACCACCTTCGTCGTGACCGGCGCGGTCGCGTTCGTGTGGCTGATCGCGTGGTGGACGCTGTACCGCGCGCCACGCGAGCGCGCGAAGACGAGCGCGGCGGAGATCGCGTGGATCGAACAGGACCCGGCCGATCCGGTGACGCCGCTGCCGTGGCGCGCGATCGCAGGCAAGCGCGAGACCTGGGCCTATGCGCTGGGGCGGTTCTGCATCGACCCGATCTGGTGGTTCTTCCTGTTCTGGCTGCCGGGCTATCTGGGCAAGCGCTATGGGCTGGACCTGACGAGCTTCGGGCCGCCGCTGGTTGCGATCTACCTGCTGTCCGATCTGGGCAGTGTCGGCGGGGGGTGGCTGTCGTCGCGGCTGATGGCGGCGGGGTACAGCGTGCAGGTGGCGCGCAAGGGGACGATGCTGCTGTGCGCGCTGGCGGTGGTGCCGGTGTTCTTCGCGCAGTCGATCGACAACCTCTGGCTCGCCGTCCTCGTCATCGGCGTCGCGACCGCGGCGCACCAGGCGTTCTCCGCGAACCTCTACACGCTGCCGTCGGACCTTTTCCCGCGCAGCGCGGTCGCCTCGGTGATCGGGATCGGGGGAACGGTGGGCGCGATCGGCGGGATGCTGATGGCGAAGTACGCTGGGTTCGTGCTCGATCATTTCGGGAGCTACGCACCGATCTTCGCGGTGGCGGCGAGCGCGTATCTGATCGGGCTGGGCGTGATCCACCTGCTGTCGCCGCGGTACGCCCGGGTCGAAGTGGGCTGACGCACGAGCACGGCCTTTGTGCCCGCTTCGGCACGATACCACTTGCACCGGCGCGGACTTTCTCATAAAGTAGGCACTCGTTCCACATGATGGAACAATCGTAAATGATACCGCTCCCATGGAGCGGTCGAACGAGAGCGGGGAAACCCGCCGGGGTCTGGGAAACAACGGGAGCGGCGTTCGCTGCGGCGGGCGCCTCCACAGGGGAGGATGGCATGAAGGACTTCATCGCGGGCCGGCGTCAGCGGCTGTTGGGGACGACGATGATCGCGGCGCTGGGCGCAACGATCTGGGCTGCGCCGGCGTTCGCGCAGACGACGCCGCAATTGGCCGCTGCGGCGCAGGATGCGGAGACGCCCGCGGACGCGACCCCGGCGAGCGCGGACGGGCAGGCCGCCGCGAGCACCGACGGCGACATCGTCGTCACCGGATCGCGTATCGCGCGCAACGGCTTCCAGGCCTCCACCCCGGTCAACGTCGTCGGGCAGGAGGACATCAAGCTGTCCGGCAACGTCAACGTCGAGAAGACGCTGGCGCAGATCCCGCAGGCGGTCGGCTCCGCGCTGGGCAGCGCCACGTCGAACACGGTTCCCGGCGGCTATGCCGACGTCAACCTTCGCGGGTTCGGATCGACGCGCAACCTGGTGCTGGTCAACGGCCGCCGCTTCGCGATCTTCGGCCCCGAGCAGGTGACCGATCTCAACACGATTCCGTCGACGCTGGTCCAGCGCACCGACATCGTCACCGGCGGATCGTCCGCAGTCTATGGCTCCGACGCGATCACGGGCGTCATCAACTTCATCATCCGCGACGATTTCGAGGGCGTGGAGGGCCGCGCGCAGCTGAACATGGACGGGCCGACGGGCACGCCGGTGTATAATTTCGACCTGACGCTGGGCGGCAACTTCGCGGAGAACAAGGGCAACCTCGTCGTCTCCGGCAACTATCTGAAGCGCGGCGCGATCACGCGCGGGCAGCGCGGCGGCTATGCGTTCGACTCGCTGGTCGACGGCTGCGTGGTGCCGGGCAGCGGCAGTGCGACGCGCGCGGGCACGCCGTTCGCGGCCAATACCTCGACCACCGGCTGCACCGCGGCGGGCGGGCAGCTCGGCTTCGTGGCGGGCGGCAGCGGCGACATCCCCAACGGGCGCTTCTCGGGCATTCCCTCGGCAGGCGGCAGCAATGCCAACCTGAACGCGGCCTATGCCGCGGCGGGGCTGAGCGCGCTGGGCTCGCGCGGGTTCACGTTCAACGACGGCGGCACCGCGGCGCGCCCGGCGCTGACTCCGCAGGACGATTTCAACCTGGGGCCGTTCAACTATCTGATCCAGCCGCAGGAACGCTGGATGATAAACAGCTTCGGCCATTACGACTTCAACGAGTCGATCACCGGCTATATGGAGCTGCACTACTCCAACAACGTCGTGAACGCGCAGCTGGCGCCGACCAATGTCGGCACGTCGACGCTGTTCAACGTCAACAATCCGTACCTGACGCCCGCGCTCCAGAACGTCCTCCGCCAGCTCGACCTGGCGGAGACCGGGACGATCACCGTCGCCAGCGGGACGACCTCGCGGACGACCACCGCGGGCGACGGGCTCGCGGTGCTGACCGCGGGGCGGCGCTATGTCGAGAACGGGCCGCGCTTCGCGAGCGAGCGGCGCAACGTGTTCCGCGGCGCCTGGGGGCTGCGCGGCAATCTGGGCGACCTGTCCGAGAACGCGCTGACCGACCTGAAGTACGACGTCTACTACACCTATGCGCGCAGCGAGGACACGCTGCGGCTGAGCAATGCGGTGTCGCGGAGCCGGTTGCAGGCGGCGTTGTTGTCGGCGAACGGGGCGGCGCCGGTGTGCAACATCTTCGGCGCGAACGTGTCCGCGGCGTGCGTCAGCGCGATCTCGATCGGCGCGACCAACTCGACGATCGCGGAGCAGCAGGTGGCACAGGCCAACCTGACCGGCACCGCGTTCAAGCTGCCCGCGGGGCCGGTCGGCTTCTCGGTCGGGTACGAGTGGCGCAAGGCGAATGCGGTGTTCTCGCCCGACACCTTCCTGTCGTCGGGCGACGTCGTCGGGTTCAACCCCGGCCTGCCGACGAGCGGTAGCACCTCGGTCAACGAAGTGTTCGGCGAGATCCGCGTGCCGCTGATCCACGATACGCCGCTGATCGAAAGCCTCGTCGCGAACGGCGCGTTCCGCTATTCCAAGTACAACCTCCAGGGCATCGGCGGGGTGTGGACGTACCTCGGCGGGCTCGACTGGAAGGTGTCGCGCGATATCTCGCTGCGCGGGCAGTACCAGCGCGCGATCCGGGCGCCCAACGTGGCGGAGTTGTTCGGCGGATCGAGCCGCTCGTTCATCACCGCGACCGATCCGTGCTCCAACCGCGCGTCGGCCGTCCAGCAGACCGCGGCGGTGCGCGCGCTGTGCATCGCGACGGGCGTGCCCGCAGCGGCGGTGTTCACCAACGCGGTGCAGCCCAACGCGTTCTTCCCGGCGGATTCGGGCGGCAACGCCAACCTCGCGGCCGAAGTGTCCGACACCTATACCGCAGGCGTGGTGCTGACGCCGCGCGGGATTCCGGGGCTGTTCGCAAGCGTCGATTACTTCAACATCTCGCTGGGCGGGGCGATCGCTCCGCTGGGTGGCGGGCTCCAGAACGTCCTCAACCTGTGCTACAACGTGATCCAGAATGCGGGCAGCGAGTTCTGCCGCGCGGTGCAGCGCAACACGCTGACCGGCGAGATCAACGAGCCGTTCGCGGTGCAGGTGCGCAACGCCAATACGGGGAGGCTGAAGACGTCGGGGGTCGATTTCGCGGTGCGCTATCGCCTGCCGCTGGGGTTCGGAATCCCGGGGTTCGGGCCGACGAGCACGATCGACATCGGCACCAACTATACCTGGCTGGCGCAATTCGATTCGACGCCGGTCGCGGCGTTCCCGACGCTGGTCAACAAGTGCGCGGGCGCGTTCGGGACGACGTGCGGCCAGCCGCTGCCGCGCTGGCGCGGCACGACGCGGGTGACGTGGAACTCGGGCGACCTCGGCCTCAGCGTGCGCCACCGCTATATCGGTCCGGTGACGACCGACCGCTTCCTGGTGCCGCTGCGGCAGGGATCGGCCGCGACGCCGCTGCTGAGCGGGCTCGTCTATCCCAAGCTGCAGGAGCGCAACTATTTCGACCTGTCGTTCACCTATGACCTGGTGAAGGGGATGCAGATCTTCGGCGGGGCGAACAACGTCCTGAACGCCGATCCGCGGATCACGACGCAGGGGCCGAACGCCAACACCTTCTCGGCGACCTACGATGTCGTGGGCACCGAGTTCTTCCTCGGCGCGACGCTGAAGTTCTAACGGTTCCCCCCTCGGGAGGCACGGGTGTTACGGACCGTGCCTCCCGTCTTTTTCGGGGGCGAGGAAAGGAAAGTCATGTTCGACAGGCGCGCGCTGATCGTCGGTGGGGCCGCGCTGGCGGCGATGGCCGCCTTGCCGGCGCATGCCGCGGGCGAAGGGTGGCGGAGCGTGCGGCGCTACGGCGCGAAGGGCAACGGCCGCACGATCGATTCGGACGCGTTCAACCGCGCGATCGACGACGTCGCGGCGAAGGGCGGGGGCACGGTGTACGTGCCCGCGGGCACCTATGCCTGCTACACGATCCGGCTGAAGAGCCGCATCACGCTGTATCTAGAGCAGGGCGCGACGATTCTGGCCGCGGCGCCGGGCACGCGCGGCTACGACCATGCCGAGCCGATCGACGCGTCCTATGCGAGCTATCAGGATTTCGGCCACAGCCACTGGCGCAACAGCCTGATCTGGGGCGAGGGGCTGCACGACGTTGCGATCCTGGGGCCGGGGCTGATCTGGGGCAAGGGTCTGGGGCGCGGTGACGGGAAGGACAACTGGCTGTCCGATCCGACCGGGCCGGGGACGGGCAACAAGGCGATCGCGCTGAAGAATTGCCGCAACGTGGTGCTTCGCGACTTCAAGGTGCTGGAGGGCGGGTGGTTCGCGCTGCTCGCGACCGGCGTCGACACGCTGACGATCGACAATCTGGTGATCGACACCAACCGCGACGGGATGGACATCGACTGCTGCCGCAACGTGCGCGTCAGCAACTGCACCGTCAACGCGCCGTGGGACGACGCGATCTGCCCCAAGAGCAGCTTCGCGCTGGGCGAGGCGCGGGTGACCGAGAACCTGACGATCACCGGGTGCTTCGTCGCGGGCAATTATGTCGTCGGGTCGGTGATCGACGGGACGTGGCGCAAGATGCCCGCCAGCTTCGCGCCCAAGATCCATGGGCGGATCAAGTTCGGGACCGAATCGAACGGCGGATTCCGCAACATTGCGGTGACGAACTGCATCTTCGAGGACAGCCGGGGTCTCGCGTTCGAGACGGTCGACGGCGGCGTGATCGAGGACGTGGCGGTAAGCAATATCACGATGCGCGGGATCGTCGATGCGCCGATCTTCCTCAGGCTCGGCAAGCGGATGCGCGGGCCGGCAGGGCGCGCGATCGGGACGCTGCGGCGGGTGGCGATCGACAATGTCGTGAGCTCGAACGCGACGATCCTGCCGTCGGTGATCGCCGGGCTCGACGGGCACCCGGTGGAGGACGTGCGGATCAGCGACAGCCACTTCCACCATGTCGGCGGCGCGCCCGCGGCGATGGCGGCGCTGCGCCCGGCGGAGAACGAACTGGGCTATCCCGAGGCGACGATGTTCGGTGACCTGCCCGCGACCGGATTCTTCGTGCGGCATGCGCGCGGGCTGGTGATGCGCGGCGTGGAGGTGGCGACCGCGGCACCCGATGCGCGCGCGGCGATCCGGCTGGACGACGTGGCGGATGCGGACTTCGCGGGGATGCGGCTGCCGGCGGGGGTGGGCTATTCGCTCGACCGGGTGCGGGGGTTCCGGAGCGTCGATGCGCGGGGGATGGCGGACCGGGCGATCGCGGGGCCGTTCAGCGGGACGGTTTGAGGGTCACCCCCGCGCGGGCCGGGATTTTCGGGTGAAGGAGCGCGACGGTCCCGACGTCATCCCAGCTTTCGCCGGGATGACGAGCGGGGGCGTGATTACACCCCGGCTTCCGCGGCGGGGCGTGCGCGCATCGTCTCGATCCAGCGGGTGACGTTGGCGTGGGCGGGATCGGGGGCGAACTTCACCATGCGCGCGAAGTCGATCGCGGTGATCGCGACGATGTCGGCGATCGTCACGCGGTCCGCGGCGATGAACGCGCTTTCGGCGAGGCGGCGCTCGAAGACCTTCATGGCGCGGGTGGCGGTGGCGGCGTTGGTCGACGCGATCTCGGGCACCTGCGTGTCGAGCGCGGCGAGCGCGGGGTGCGCGTGGCGGACCGAGAGCATCAGCGGGGTCGACAGCAGCATCTCGGCGCGACGCGTCCACATCTCGATCACCGCGGTTTCGCGCGCATCGCGGCCGAACAGGTTGGGTTCGGGGTACAGGCTTTCGAGATAGCGGCAGATCGCGATCGATTCGGTGATCGTCGTGTCGTCGTCGATTTCCAGCGCGGGGACGTTGGCGAGCCCGGCGCGCGCGACATAGTCGGGCATCTTGTGCTCGCCCTTGAACACGTCGAGCTGGACGATCTCGATATCGTCGATGCCCTTTTCGGCCATGACCCAGCGGACGCGGCGCGGATTGGGCGCGCGGCGGCTGTCGTAGAGGCGCATCATGCCTGCGCGTCCGTGGGCCCCGGAGCGAGTTTGTCCTGCGTGTTGGTGTCGAAGTCGCTCGCGTCGTGACGCTCGTGGAGCTGGCTGGCGGGATCGCCCATCACGCGGTTGACCATGCGCCCGCGCTTCACCGCGGGGCGTGCGGCGATCTGGTCGGTCCAGCGCTGGACGTGCTTGTAATCCTGCACCTGGAGGAAGGTGCCCGCGTCGTAGACCACGCCCTTCACGAGCGCGCCGTACCACGGCCACACCGCCATGTCGGCGATCGTATAGTCCGCGCCGCCCAGATACTCGCTTTCGGCGAGACGGCGGTCGAGCACGTCGAGCTGCCGCTTCACCTCCATCGCGAAGCGGTCGATCGCATATTCGATCTTCACGGGCGCATAGGCGTAGAAATGCCCGAACCCGCCGCCGAGGAACGGCCCCGACCCCATCTGCCAGAACAGCCACGACAGGCACTCCGCACGCGCGGCGGGGTCGGTGGGGAGGAACGCGCCGAACTTCTCGGCGAGATAGACGAGGATCGCACCCGATTCGAACACGCGGACCGGCGTGTCGCCGCTGCGATCGACGAGCGCGGGGATCTTCGAATTGGGGTTCGCGGCAACGAACCCGCTGGAGAACTGGTCGCCCTCGTTGATGCGGATCAGCCACGCGTCGTATTCGGCGCCGGTGTGGCCGGCGGCGAGCAACTCCTCGAGCATCACCGTCACCTTCACGCCGTTGGGCGTGGCGAGCGAATAGAGCTGCAGGGGATGCTTGCCGACCGGCAGGTCCTTGTCGTGGGTGGCGCCGGCCATGGGGCGATTGATGTTGGCGAAGCGGCCGCCATTGTCCTTGTTCCACGTCCAGATTTCGGGCGGGGTATAGGTATCGCTCATCGCGCGCGTCTCCTGTCGACCGGGCGGCGTGGATCGCCGCTTCCGGTGGTGTGCGCGTACAGGTGTGCCGATCGCCACGGTTGCGCAAGGGCGGATCGGCAGGCCCCCGAGGGTCGGGGCGCTCAGCCGGGGAGGTACGGCGCCAGTGCGGTGACCAGCCGGCCGATCGTGTCGGTGTCGAGCCCGGCGAGGTTCGCGCGGCCGTCGTCGGCGATGTAGATCGCGTGGTCGCGGCGGAGCGCCATGACCGCGGCGTGATCGACCGGCAGCATCGCGAACATGCCGGTCTGCTTCGTCAGCAGCGCGAGCGCGGGGTGCGCGGCGGCGAGCAGCGTGCGCAGGTCGGCGATCCGCAGCCGCATCGTTTCCAGTTCGGCGCGCCAGTCGGCGGTGAGATCGGGCGACTCGAGGATGACACGGACCACTGCCGCGCCGTGATCGGGGGGCATCGACCAGGCGGCGCGCGCGGGGTTGCGCATCGTCGCGCGGATCGCGGGGAGCGAGGCGGTGTCGGGCGCGCGGACCCACAGCGCGCCGGTCCGCTCGCGGTAGAGCCCGAAATTCTTGTCGCAGCTGTACGCGACGACCAGCGCCTCGGCGCGGTCGAACAGCAAGCGGGTGCCGAACGCGTCGTCCTCGAGCCCGCGGCCGAGGCCCTGATAGGCGAGGTCAACGATCGGGAGGAGGCGGCGGCGGACGACGACGTCCGCGATCGCGCGCCACTGGTCCGGCGTGAAATCGACGCCCGCCGGATTGTGGCAGCAGCCGTGGAGCAGCACCGCATCGCCCGGCGCGGCGGTGTCGAGCGCGGCGAGCATGTCGGCGAAGCGCAGCGTCTGGGTGGCCGGGTCGAACAGCGGGTGCATCGCGATCCGCGCGCCGGCCGCGCGGACGATGGGCACGTGGTTCGCCCAAGTCGGGTCGCCGATCCAGACGGTGCCCGCGGGATTGGCGGCGACGACGAGCTCGGCGGCGAGGCGGATCGCGCCGGTGCCGCCGGGGGTCTGCATGCCGGCCAGCCGGGGGTCCTTCATCCGGCTCGCGCCGAAGGGGATTCCGGCGAGGCGCTCGACGAAGCCGGTGTCGCCGTCGACGCCGAGATAGACCTTGGTTGGCTGCGTCTCGACCAGCACGCGCTCCGCGGCCTTCACCGCACGCATCACCGGGGTGATGCCGGTGGTGTCGCGGTAGACGCCGATGCCGAGATCGAGCTTCGTCGCGCGCGGGTCGGCGCGATAGGCGAGCATTAGCGCCAGGAGGCCGTCGGCGACGTGATCTTTAAGGCGGGCGAACAGGGGTTCGTCGGGGGCGATGGGGGTTTGGGGCATCGGGTTTGGGCCTGTGCTCGATCGTGTCGTGCCGCTTTCCGTCCGTTCGTGCTGAGCCTGTCGAAGTACCGCGCTTTTTTGACGGGTGAGAAGAAGGGCAGCACTTCGACAGGCTCAGTGTGAACGGAAGTGAGCGTAGTCCGTTGGCCCTAGCCCGTCCCGCGCGCATTTTCCTTTCGATATTCCCGGTGAGTTCGCATGGATTTGGCGGCGCGGGGGGCGCTATCCTGGCGCATGACCATGATGAACCGCCGCCAGTACCTTGCCGCCGCTGCGGCGCTTCCACTCGCGACGCGGGTTTCGGGCGCGCAGACGCCCGCGCTGCCCGACAGGGCGGGGTTCGCGGCGACCGATCTGGCGTATCTCGACAACGGATCGGTGCATCCGGTGAGTCTCGGCGCGCGGGCGGCGGTGGAGGCGTATTTGGCGAAGCGGACGCTCGATCCGGCGGCGCAGGCCTATGAACTCGACGAGGACGGCGCGATCGCGAAATTCGCGCGGCTGGTGAACGCGGATCCGGGCGAGATCACCTATGTCCAGAGCACCACCGCGGGCGAGCAGATGGTGCTGCGCGCGCTGGGCTTGCCCGAAAGCGGCGGGCATATCGTGACCGATACGCTTCATTTCTTCGGATCGCTGCCGCTGTACGAGGCAATGGCGCGCAGGGGGTGCGAGGTGACGTGGGTGCGTCCGGTGGACGGGCGGATCCGGCTTGCGGACATGCAGGCGGCGGTGCGCAAGGGGACCAAGCTGGTTGCGCTGTCGCTCGTCTCGACGGTCAACGGGTTCGAGCACGACCTGAAGGCGGTGTGCGATATCGCGCATGCGGCGGGCGCGCTGGTCTATGCCGACATCATCCATGCGGCGGGGTGCGTGCCCGTCGACCTGCACGCCAGCGGCGTCGATTTCGCGGCGTGCGCGAGCTACAAATGGCTGATGGGGGATTTCGGCCTCGGGTTCCTCTACGTCCGCAAGGACGTGCTGCCGCGGCTGAAGCGGACCAATTATGGCTATTACGGGATGTCCGAGTTCGCGACGCACGTCTATCCGCTCGACCCGCCGGGTGCGACGGTCGCGGACTATGCGTTCCGCGCCGATGCGGCGGGGGCGTTCGCGCTGGGGACGCACAGCCACGCGGTGATCGCGCAGCTGGGCCATTCGCTCGACCGGATCGCGGCGCTGGGCGTGCCCGCGATCCAGCGTCATGCGCAGGACCTCGTCGCGCGGCTGAAGGTGGAACTGCCCAGGCGCGGCTATCCGCTGATGACGCCGCCCGAAGCGACCACGCCGATCGTAACGTGCGTGCTGGCGGATGCGCGCGGCAAGCTCACCGAGGCGATGAAGGCAGCGAAGGTGCGGCTGACGATCGGCGCGAACCGGTTCCGCGTGACGCCGTCGGTGCAGAACGACCATCGGGACGTGGACCGGCTGCTGGCGGCGCTGCCGCGGGTTTAGGGCAGATCGTCACCCCGGACTTGATCCGGGGTCCCGCTTTGGTCACGCGGCACTCGAGACGCATAGCGGGACCCCGGATCAAGTCCGGGGTGACGGGATTGGTGTCGATATACGTCAGCGCCTGGGCAGTTCGGTCATCGTCGGAGGGGCGGCGGGGGGCAGTTCGGCGTGGTCGATCAGCGTGATCTCGAAGACGAGGACGCGGCCGGACAGCTTGTGGCCGGTGGCGCCGTACGCGAGCGCGGGGGGGATGGTGACGCGCCAGCGATCGCCGGGACGCATCAGCATCAGCGCGGCCTGGAAGCCGGGGATGACGCCGCGGACGGGGAAGATCGCGGTGCCTGCATTCGGGCCGTCGCCCTTGCCCTCCGACGTGTCGAAGACGGTGCCGTCGACGAAGCGGCCGGTGTAGCGGATCTTGACCGCGCTGGTGCGTGCGGGATTGGTGCCGGTCGCGGGGCCGGAATCGAGGATCTGGTACTGGACGGACGGGATCGTCTTCACCCCCGCGGCACGCGCGTTGCGGGCGAGGAAGGCGGCGTCCGTGATGGCGGGGGTGGCCGCCGCGAGCAGGAGGGCGAGGATCACCACGCCTTCGTCACCATCGCGCGGACGTCGTCGGTGAAGGCCTCGAGGCTGGCTTCGATCGTGTAGGGCATGTGGCCGCCACGGTAGCGCGCGGTGCGGACGCGGTCCATCGGCCAGCCCGCCTGCGCGACGAGATAGTCCATCGCGCCCACCGTCGTCTGCGTGTCTGCCCAGCCATTGCCGACGAGCACGCGGAAATCGGGGTTGGCGGCGAAGACTTCGCCAAGGGCCTTCGGGTACGGCCAGTCGCCGAACGGCGAGAGGTTTGCGCCCCAGCCCCAGCCATTGATACCGCCCGCCTCGGCCGGATTGGCCTGCACATAGGGCGCGCGTGCGCCGAGGTCGCGGCGGAGATAATCGGCGAACTGCGCGGTGTAGGCGGCGGGAACGATGTCGAACGGGTCGGGGCCGTCGGCGGGGCCCGCATAGCGCGCGTCGTTGGTGCCGAGGCGCTGGCCGGGGAGGAGGGTCTTCTGGAATGTCGGCTTGGCGATGCGCAGGTCGTGGGTGAGAAAGTAGTCGGGCGCGATGCCGGTGAAGCCCGCGAGTTTCGTGGCGACGGCGCGGCGGGTGGCGTCGGGGGCGGTGTTGCCCCGGTAGAGCGCGGCGAGATAGTCGGTGTCGGCGAACGCTTTCGCCTCGGCGGCGAAGGCGGGGAGGGTAAGGCCGCGGCGATCGACCTTGCCATGCTCCCACGCGATCGCGGCGAGCGTGGGGAGCGAGATGACCGGGCTGACGATGTTGCCGGGGCGCTGCGCGATCTCGATGATGTTGAGCGCCTGCCCGAGCAGGACGACGCCTGCGAGCGGGGTGCCCGAGGCCTGCAACTGGCGCGCCGCCTCCGCCGCGCGCATCGTGCCATAGCTTTCGCCGACGAGATATTTGGGCGCGGCGGTGCGGCCGTGCGCGGCGCTCCACTCCACGACAAGCTGCTGGAGCTGGCGCGCGTCGGCGGCGATCGAGAATTGCGTCTTGGGATCGACGCCGGGGGCGAAGGTGCTGAACCCGGTGCCCGCGGGATCGAAGAAGACGATGTCCGCGACGTCGAGCGGGGTGTGGGGATTGTCGACCAGCCGGAAGGTCGACGGGGGAGCGGTGATGTCGTCTGGGATGGCGACGCGCTTCGGGCCGAACGCGCCCATGTGGAGGATCGAGGAGGGGCCGATCGGGCCGCCGTTGAAGACGAACAGCACCGGGCGATCGGGCGTCGCGTCCTTCGCGACGTAGGAGATGGCGACGATCGTCGCGGCGGGCTTCCCGGCGGGGTCGCGTGTGGCGAAGGGTTCGATCGCGGCGGTGTAGGCGATGCGCTTGCCGTTGAAGGTGCCGGTGTGGGGGTTGGCGATCGGGGCCTGTGCGGCGGGGGCGGGCCGGGTCTGCGCCAGGGCGGGGGTGGCGGCGAGGAGGGCGGCGATCGTGAGGATCTTGGGGAGGGTTCTGGGCGCGCGGCGCATGGGTCGACCTTGGGCGAGAGGATGGCGGCAGGCTACGCCGGTGCGGGGGGAGGTCCATGCCTGTTTCGGCGGCGCGGCGGGGGTGGGCGGCATAATCTATGCGGATCGGCGCTGCGTCGCGCGAAACGGGCGCGGCGAATAATTATTGCACAATTGCGTCTGCCACGCGTGGTGTTCGCAAGGAAATGCCGTCGTCACCCTCTATTGTGGTCGTGGGAGCTGTGCGACGCGATGGCCGGAAGGGCTGCGGGTCGCGCCGAGCGACGATCTTGGCCTTGGGGGTATCTATGCGTGCGACGACGAGCGGCTTGCGGGCGGTGATGATGACGACGACGGCGGTGGTCGCCGCGGCGATGACGGTGGTCGGGACGGCTGTGCCCGCGCTGGCGCAGTCCGCGCCTGCGCCGGCGGATACGCCGCCGTCGGCGGTGACGTCGGGCAGCATCGAGGCGGCGGCGGGGGCCGAGGGCGAGGACCTGGTGGTGACCGGATCGCGGATACGGCGCGCGGCGACCGACACGCCGGTGCCGATCTCGGTGATCGACCAGCAGGCGCTGACCGATCGCGGCGACGTGAGCGTCGCGCAGGCGCTGAACCGCGAGCCGTCGATCAACCGCCAGCTCGCGCAGGCCTCGGGCAGCGGCACGTCGAGCGGGAACGGCATCCAGGCGCCGTCGCTGTTCGGGCTCGGCACCGGGCGCACGCTGACGCTGGTCAACGGACGGCGGACCGCCACGACCTCGTCGGGGCTGGGCGACTCGCAGGTCGATTCGAACATCATCCCGGTCGGGCTGCTCAGCCGGGTCGAGGTGGTGCAGGGCGGCGCGGCGGCGGTCTATGGCTCCGACGCGATCGCGGGCGTGGTGAACTATATCCTCAGGAAGGATTTCAGCGGCGTCGAGGTCGACGCGCAGTCGGGCGTCACCGATCGCGGGGACTACCCGACCTATAACGCGCGGCTGACCGCAGGGACGAACTTCGGCGGCGGGCGCGGGAACATCGCGGCGAACGTCGAATGGTCGAAGACCGCGCCGCTGGCGTTCGACAGCCGTCCGCGCACGCAGCTGGGGCGGATCACGGTGCCCAACGCGGCCAACGTCAGCGCGACCGACGGCATCCCCTCCACCCGCGAGATCTTCGATACGCGGTTCTGGGAGTTCAACACGAACGGCGTGATCTTCACGACGCCCGCGCCGGTCTCGGTCTTCCTGCTCAACCGCCAGTTCGCCGCGGACGGGGCGGCGATCCAGGGGTTCAACATCGGCACCCAATACGGCGTGCCGTTCGCGTCGGGCGGGGATGGCTATGCCTATTCGAAGCTGGTCGGCACGCTGCGCACCGGGATCGAGCGCGTTACCGCCAACGTCGTCGGGCATTACGACCTGACCGATGCGATTACGCTGTCGACCGAGCTGCTCTATGCGCGCACCGATGCGCGCGAGACGCAGCAGGTGCTGTCGAACACCGTGCTGGGGAGTGCTGCGACCGGCACCGGGGCGATCACGTTCTTCAACACGAATGCGTTCCTGACCCCGGCGGCGATCGCGCAGCTGAGCGCCGTTCGCCCCGCCTTCGCCGCGGGTGCGCCGCTGTTCCTGTCGAAGGCGTTCACCGACCTGACGCCGAGCAACGACCAGATCACGCGGACCGAGACGTATCGCGGGCTGCTGTCGCTGGACGGCAAGTTCGACGTCGGCGGGCGCCGGTTCGACTGGAACGTGTCGGGCAGCTATGCGCGCGTCGACGGGCAGGTGAACGCGTGGGGCGTGGTGCTGTCGCGGTACAACAACGCGATCGCATCGGTGCGCAACGGCGCCGGGCAGGCGGTGTGTTCGATCAACGCCGATGCGATCACGACCAACGACGATGCGGCGTGCGCGCCGATCAACCCGTTCGGCACCGGCACGGTCTCCGACGCGGCGCGCAGCTATGTCTCGGCGCGCTCGGGCAGCCGGTATCGCAACGAGCAGGTCGATATCCTGGCGACCGTGGGCGGATCGCTGTTCACGCTGCCGGCGGGCGACGCGAAGATGTCCGCGACGTACGAGCATCGCGACGAGCGCGTGTCGTTCACCCCGTTCGCGGCGAACCAGGCAGGCGTTCTGGGCACCGCGGCGGTGCTGCCGCAGAAGGGGCGGTACAACACCAACGAGTTCGCGGGCGAGGTGCTGGTGCCGCTGGTCGGCGGAGACTTCACCTTGCCGCTGGTCCACGCGCTCGAGCTGTCGGGGGCGTATCGCTATGTCGACAATTCGATCGCGGGGACGGAGAGCGTGTGGAACGTCGGCGCGCGGTGGCAGCCGGTGCCCGACGTCACCTTCCGCGGATCGCGCAGCCGCAACTTCCGTGCACCGACGCTGACGCAGCTGTTCGCGCCGTCGTCGACCGCGCTGGCGGGCGGGAACCTCGATCCGTGCGACGCGGACCGGATCTCGGGCGGGCCGAACCCGACGCAGCGTGCGGCGGCGTGCCTCGCGCTGTTCACCGCCAACCCGACCTATGGCACCGGCGGGCCGGGCGGCGCGGCGGCGGGCGCGTCGGCGGCGGCGCGGCTGGCGGCGTTCCAGAATTCGGGCGAGAACTTCACGACGACGCTGGTCACCACCGGCGGCAACCCGACCCTGCGCAACGAGACGTCGAAGACGTGGACGTACGGCGTCGTCGTCCAGCCGCGCTTCGTCCCCGGACTGACGCTGACCGCGGACCGCATCGAGATCGACCTCAGCGACGGGCTGTCGGCGTTCACGACGCAGAACTTCGCGGAGACCTGCTTCGACGATCCGTCGCCGCCCGTGGGGGTGTGCAACGCGTTCACCCGACTGTCGGTCGCGACGGCGGCGAGCCAGGCGGGGTCGTACGCCACGGGGCAGACGACGACGTTCAACGCGGGCGTGATCCGGTTCCGCGGCGAGACGTACAAGGCGAATTACGCGATGCCGCTGACCGACCTGATCGGCGCGGGCTGGGGCCGGCTCGACTTCGAGGTGGCGGCGACGCACACCTCGCGGCTCGAAAGCTCGGTGACGGGGACGGTCTTCACGCGATCGGACAAGACCGGGGCGAGCCCGATCACCGGGACGGCGCAGCCCGACTGGGTCGGCCGGTTCGACGTGCGCTATGCCAATGGCCCGTTCCGCGCGACGTACGAGGCTTATTATCTGAGCCCCGTCCTCGCGCTGCCCGACGCGACGATCGAGAACAACCCGAACCCGCGGCTGGCAGGCAACACCACGCACAGCGTGTCGTTCCAGATCGACGTCAACAGCCGGATGACGTTCCGCGCGGGCGTCAACAACCTGACCGACAAGCAGCCCTCCTACCCCTCGCTCAGCTATGGCGACATCATCGGACGGTCCTATTATGCCGGTGCGAAGGTGAGGTTCTGATGCGGGGGCGGGCCGGCTGGAGTGCGATCGCCCTCGGGGGGGCGGCGATCGCGCTCGCCGTGCCCGGGAGTGCGCAGACGGCGCCTTCGGTGGCGATCGGGCTGGCGCCGGCGCCGGAAACCCGCGGGGGCGATACGATCGGGACGGTGGCGGTGACGTTGCGGTTCGATGGCGTGGCGACCGCCGCAGGCGCGCCGCTGGTGCGGTTGCCGCTGGTGGCGAGCAACGTCGATACGGTGGCAACGGTCGTGACGGACCTGCGCGCGAGCGATGCGGCGGGGCCGGTGCCGCTGACGATGCGTGACGTCGACCTGCCCGCGGAAGCGGCGCGCGATGCGCAAGGCGGGGGGCGCTCCCGCGAGTGGGTCGCGGCGCGCGCGACCAGCGGCGCGGTGACGGTGTGCTATACCGTGCCCGCGCAGGCGACGCTGCCGCCGCGCGGGCCTGCGCCGCCCTTCGCGTTCAGCAACGACGGCGCGGGGACGTCGGCGGCGGGCACGATGTTCCTCGCGCTGCCGCCGGGCGGGGTGGCATATCGCACGACGATCGACTGGGACCTGTCGGCGCTGCCGAGGGGTGCTCGGGGGGTGAGTTCGCTGGGGGCGGGGCATGTCGTCGCGCGCGAGGCGATGACGGCGGCGCAGCTGCGGATGGGCTATTACATGGCGGGGCGGATCGGGACGTATCCCTCGCCGGTGCCCGCGAGCGGGTTCTTCGCGGCGTGGCAGGGCACGCCCGCGTTCGACGCGAAGGCGCTGATGGCGTGGACGGGCGCGCTGTATGGCAAATACGCGCGCTTCTTCGGGCAGACGGTGCCGCCGCCTTACGGGGTGTTCCTGCGCTACAACCCCGTGAATGCCGGGGGCGGGGTGGGGCTGCACAACTCGTTCGTCACGACGTTCGGGCGAGGTGCCGGCAGCAACGTGGTAAAAATCCGCAGTACGCTGGCGCACGAGATGTTCCACACCTTCCAGCCCTACATCGCGCAGCCTGCGGGGCTCGAATCCTCGTGGTTCGGCGAGGGGCTGGCGACGCTCTACCAGCGCCGCCTGCCGCTACGCTTCGGGCAAATGACGCCGTCCGAGTTCCTCGACGATCTCAACATGCACGCCGCGCGCTACTATACCAGCATCATGGCGACCGCGCCCAACAGCGACGTGCCGAAGCGGTTCTGGGCGGATACGCGGATCCGCACGCTGCCCTATGATCGCGGGATGCTGTATTTCGCCACGGTCGACGATGCGGTGCGCAAGACGAGCGGGGGGAAGCGGTCGCTCGACGACCTGATGTTCGCGATGCTGGCGCTGGAAAAGGGCGGACGGACGACGACCAACGCGGACTGGGAAGCGGTGGTCCGCAAGGCGCTGGGCGACGGCGCGGTGGCGGATTTCCGGGCGTTTCTGGGCGGGCGGATGCCGGTGCCGGCGTCGGATGCGTTCGGGCCCTGCTTCGAGCGGACGACGAAGCCGCTACGGCGCTACGAACTGGGGTTCGATACCGCAGTGCTGGCCGAGCCGAAGCGGGTGGTGCGCAGGCTGGTCGCGGGATCGGCGGCGGCGCTCGCCGGGCTGCGCGACGGCGACGAGATCGTCGCGCCGGTGCCGCAGGACGGCATCCAGGGCAACCAGGCGGAGCGGATCGTGCTGAGCGTGCTGCGCGAGGGGCGGGTGTTCCCTATCACCTACCTGCCGCGCGGGAAGACGGTGGACGCGTATCAGTGGCGTCGCGTCGCGGGCGTGCCCGATACGGCGTGCGCGCTGTGATGACGATGGGATTGCCCTTTCTCCGTTCGTCTCGAGTAGATGTCGAGCGACGTCGAGACGGCGTATCGAGAGAGGGTGCGCGGTGCCGGTCTCTCGATACGGGCTCCCGGCTTCGCTCGACATCTACTCGAGGCGAACGGTTGGAGGTGGTCGGTCGGCTTCTCGCGGTGCTGCTGCTCGGCACCGCGGCCACGGCGCCGGCGGCGACGCCCGAGCGGCTGTCGGTGGTCGCGAACGGCGAGGTGGTGGGGACGCTGACGGGGACGACCGAGGGCGACCGGGTGTCGATCGACTACCGCGTCGACGACAACGGTCGGGGCCCGAAGCAGCATGAGGAGATCGTGCTGGGGGCGGACGGCGTGCCGGTGTCGTGGACGATCACGGGCACGTCGCTGATGGGCGGTGCGGTGGCGGAGCGGTTCGCGGCGGGCGGCGGGCGGGCGACATGGACGAGCCAGGCGGATCGCGGCGACGTCGCGGTGTCGGGGGCGAAGCTCTATATCGCGAACGACGACAGCCCGTGGGCGGCCGGGCTGTACGCGCGCGCCGCGCTGGCGAAGGGCGGAAGTGTCGACGCGCTGCCGGGCGGGCGCATCACCGCAACGAGGCTGCGTACGCTGGCGATCGGGGGCGTGCCCGTGACCGTCTATCGCGTCGACGGTGCGCAGCTGGCGCCCGACTATGTCGCGCTCGACGGCGACAAGCGGCTGTTCGCGCAGTTCGGCGCGAAGGGCATCACGATCCGTACGGGGTTCGAGATGGAGACCCCGACGCTTGCCGCGCTGGGCGCGGAGCTGGCGAGCGAGCGGGTGCGCGCGATCAGCGCCAGGGTCGCGCATCGGTTCGCGGTGCCGGTGCGGATCCGGGGCGTGCGCGTGTTCGATGCGGCGACGGGCAAGCTGGGGGCGCTGTCGACCGTCGTCACGATGCGCGACCGTATCGTCCAGATTCTGGCCGGTGACGGCGGCGCGGTGCCGAAGGACGAGGTGCTCGTCGAGGGGGAGGGCGGGACGCTCTATCCCGGGCTCGCCGACATGCATTCGCATTCGTCGATCGAATCGGGGCTGTTCTATCTGGCGGCGGGCGTCACGCGGACGCGCGACATGGGTAACAGGAACGCGTTCCTGCTCGACCTGATCCCGCGCATCGAGGCGGGCGAGATCGCGGGGCCGTATATCGTGCCCGCGGGGTTCATCGAGGGGCGCAGCGCGTTCTCCGCGCGCAACGGCTTCATCCCCGAGACGCTGCCGGCGGCGCTGGAGGCGGTGCGCTGGTACGCCGACCACGGCTATTTCGAGGTGAAGCTCTACAACAGCTTTCCGCCCGACTGGGTGAAGCCGGTCGCGGCGGAGGCGCACCGGCTGGGGCTGAAGGTGAGCGGGCACGTTCCGGCCTTCTCCTCGATTGACCGGGTGATCGCGGACGGGTATGACGCGATCGCGCATATCAACCAGCTGATGCTCGGCTGGGTGCTCGATCCGAAGGAGGATACGCGCACGCCGCTGCGGCTGACGGGCATGGCGCGCGCGGCGGGGCTCGACCTGGGCGCGGCGCGGGTGCGCGCGACGGTCGGGGCGATGAAGGCGCGCGGCGTGTCGCTGGATACGACCGCGGTGATCCTCGAGCGGCTGATGCTGAGCCGCGCGGGCGTCGTCGGCGACGGGGACGCGGCGTATCTGTCGCACATGCCGATCGGGTATCAGCGCTATCGCAGGCGGACCTTCGTGCCGTTGAAGGACGCGGCGGAGGACGCGCGCTATTTCAAGGCGTTCGATACCGTGCTGGCGACGATGCGGATGCTCCACAAGGCGGGCGTGCCGCTGCTGCCGGGGACCGACGACGCGACCGGGTTCACGCTCCAGCGCGAGCTGGTGCTGTATGCCAGGGCGGGGATCGCACCCGCCGATGCGTTGCGAGCGGCGACGCTGGGCGCGGCCGAGTATCTGGGCGATACCGCGACGCGCGGGACGATCGCGCGTGGCAAGGCGGCGGATCTGGTGCTGGTGGCGGGCGACCCGACGCGCGACATCGCGGCGGTGACCCGGCCGCGGATGGTGATGCGATCGGGAACGGTCTATTTCCCGTCCGAGATCTACACCGCGCTGGGCATCGCGCCGTTCGCGACGCCGCCCGCGATGCGCGTGCCCGTCATTCCCAAAGGAGATACCCATGATCCCGGCGCGTTCGCCCTTTTCGGTACTGGGTTCGGTGCTGGCGCCGATCCTGACGCTCATCTCGACGAGTGAGGCGGCGGCGCAGCAGGCGCCGGTGTTTCATGCGCGCCCCGGATCGAGCGCGCCCTTCTCCCTCGCGGTGCGGGCCGGGGACCTGATCTTCCTGTCCGGGCAGATCGGCGCGAACGCGGACGGGACGATCCCGCCGGCGATCGGGGAGCAGGCGAAGGCGGCGATGGACAATGTCGGGGCTGCGCTCAAGCTGGCGGGGGCGACGTTCGACGATGTCGTGAAGTGCACCGTGATGCTGGCCGACATGGCGACATGGCGCGATTTCAACACAGTGTATGTCGGCTATTTCAAGCCCGGGCGGCTGCCGGCGCGCAGTGCGCTGGGCGCGAACGGGCTGGCGCTGGGCGCGGGCGTCGAGGTGGAGTGCGTCGCCTACAAGCCGCTGGCGAAACGTTGACGGGGGCGTTGACGGGGGCGTCGCTCCATCGGGGGGTCGGGCTGACCGGGGTCGTCATGTTCGGCGCGGGGACCGCGATCGGGGTGTCGATCTTCTCGGTGCTGCAACCCGCGGCCGAGGTCGCGGGATCGGGGCTGCTCGTCGCGATCGCGCTGGCGGCGGTGCCGATGGTGGTGTTCGCGACGGTCTATGCGTGGCTTGCCTCCGCGCTGCCGGTGTCGGGCGCGTCGTACGAATGGCCGCGGCGGTTCCTGTCGCCGTTCGCGGGGTTCGCGATCGCGTGGCTGCGCATCCTGGGCAATGTCGGCGCGCTGGTGGTGCTGGCGCGGGTGCTGACCAACTATCTGGGGATGGCGTTCGCGATTCCGGCGACGCCGGTGATGGCGGTGGCGATCACGCTGGTGTTCGCGCTCAACTATCTGGGGGTGGCGGTCGCGGCGCGGGTGCAGACCGCGCTGATGCTGATGCTGATCGTGGTGCTGGCGGTGTTCGTCGGCGCGGGTGCGCCGATCGCGAGTACGTCGATGATCGGCGACCTGGGGACGGCCGGCGTGCTGGCGGCGGTGCCGCTGATGATAAGCCTGTTCCTTGGCATCGAATCCGCGGTCGAGATCGGCGAGGAGGTGCGCGACGCCAAGCGGACCATTCCGCTGGGGATCCTGATCGCCGTCATCCTGACCGCGACGATCTATGCCGCGGTGGCGGCGACCGCGCTGGGGCTGATCGGGCCCGCTGCGCTGGCCGCGAGCAAGGCGCCGCTGCTCGACGCCGCGCGCGCGCCGCTGGGGGGATGGGCGCTGCCGGTGATCGTGGGGGCGGCGACCATCTCGATCCTGAAGACGATGAACGCGACCGCCCTGGTGTTCTCGCGGAGCATCTTCGCGATGGCGCGCGCGGGGGTGTTTCCGGGCGCGCTCGCGGCGATCCATCCGCGGTTCGCGACGCCGCACCGCGCGATCGGGCTGTGCTATCTCTTCGCGATGGCGGGGCTGCTGCTGCCGTCGAGCCTCGTCTTCCTGCTGCTGGCGGTGAACATCCCGACGATGCTGAAATACCTCGCCTGCTCGCTGTGCGCGATCCGCGTCGCGGGGCACCGGCCGGAGATCGTTGCGCAGGCCTCGCTGCGGTTCGCGCCGCGGTTCGTGACCGCGGCGGGGTGGCTGGCGGTGGCGGCGGCGATCGCGATCATCGTCGCGGGTGTCGAGGCTGACTGGCGACCGTACCTGCTGGTCGCGGGATGGTTCGGGCTGGGCGCGATCTATTACCGGGTGCGTGGCAAGGCGCGGTGACGGGGCAAGATTATGCGCGGGCACGGGGTTGGCCGTGGCACTTCGGATAACAATCCTGCCCCGCGGCGCTATCCTTCGAGGCCTTGGGGGAGCGATCGCCGGCCGTGACGACTGAGTACCACGCACCGGGCGACAGCTATGCCCAATGGGTCCGCCGGACGGTGGCGCGCGCACGGACGAGCGGCGGGCGGCTGGTGCCGCTGTTCGACAGTTCGGTGCCCGAGCCCGCGGCGTTGCTGACGCAGGCGGTGGCGGCGGCGTTCGCTGCGCCGGTCACCACGCGCTACGTCAGCGCGTTCAGCGGGGGCAATCCGTTCGTCGTCGATCACCTGGCGGCGCGCTATGGCGTCGATCGCGATCAGGTGTTGTGCACGACGGGGGCGACGGGGGCGCTGTCGCTGATCTACCGCGCGCTGGTGAAGCCGGGCGAGCACATCCTGGTCGAGACGCCGGGGTTCGACCTGTTCGCGGACATCGCGTACGAGAACGGCATCGCGGTGGACCATGTCGTCCGCGCCGCGCCGCGGTTCGGCATCGACGTGGCGGCGATCGCGGCGGCGCTGCGCCCGACGACGCGGCTGGTGGTGGTGTCGAACCTGCACAACCCGTCGGGCATGGCGATCGACCATGGTGACCTGGTCGCGCTCGCGCGGCTCGCGGAGGCGCGGGGGGTGCTGGTGATCGTCGACGAGGTGTATGGCGACTATGCCGACGCGCGGACGCGGCCGTGCCCCGCCGCATCGTTGTCGCCCAGCATGATGAGCGTCAGCAGCCTGACGAAGATCTATGGGCTGAGCACGCTGCGCTGCGGCTGGATCGTCGGCGCGCCCCACGTGATCGCGCCGATCCGCGACCTGAGCGAGCGGTTCGAGTTCGGGGTGTCGAACCTGTCGCATGCGGTGGCGGCGCTGGTGCTGGAGGATGCGCCGCGGTTCGATGCGTGGTCCGCGGGCGTCGTCGCGGCGGCGCGGCCGGTGTTCGCGGCGCATTTCGCGGACTGGCGCGCGGCGGGGCTGGTCGAGGGGGTGGTGCCGGAGTTCGGGTGCATCGCGTTCCCGCGGCTCGTGGGGATCGACGACACCGCGGCGTTCGCCGACTGGCTGGCGGCGCGATCCGGCGTGATCGTGGCGCCGGGGGAATATTTCGGCGCGGCGGGGCATGTGCGGATCGGGTTCGCGCAGGATCCGGGCGAGCTGGGCGAGGCGCTGGCGGCGGTCGCGGCGGGGATGCGGGCGTATCGGGGCGGCGCGCGGCGGGATGGGCCAGACCTCGTCACCCCGGCGAAGGCTGGGGTCGCTGGCGGATAGGATCGTCGTCCCTCGGGACGGGAGATCCCAGCTTTCGCCGGGATGACGGGGGTTACAGCGCCCGGTTGCCGCGGACCGGGAGCGCCGTCGTGTACTTCATCTCCGCGAGCGTGACGGTGGACTGGATGTCGATGACGCCGGGGAGCTTGAGGATCGTCTTGAAGATGAACGCCTGATACCAGTCCATCGACGGCGCGATGACCTTGATGAGCAGGTCGCGGTCGCCGAAGATCGAATAGGTTTCGAGGATCTCCGGCGTGAGTTCGAGCTTGCGGAGGAAGTCGGCGCGCTGTTCGTCCGTCAGCGTCGCCATCTTGAGCGTGGCGAAGATGAACAGGCTGGGGCCGAACTTGCGGCGATCGACCAGTGCGACCTGCGCGGTGATATAGCCCTCGTCGCGAAGCCGCTGGAGCCGGCGCCAGCACGGCGACTGCGACAGCCCGACCTTGTCGGCGAGCTCGCTGGTGGAGAGCGACGCGTCGCGCTGTACCTGTTCTAGGATACGGATGTCGATCGTCGATAGTTCTTCGCTCATCGGGATAGATTATGCGGGTTCGGTGGAAGGGCAAGCATTGATTTGCCCGTGCATGCCGCCGGTAGCACGTTTCCCGACCTCGCTCGAAACGAACGGATGGGGGGCTGGGCGGGGGTGATCCGCTTACCGCTTCGGCGTGGTCACGAACCGGCGGACGGCGTCGTTGAACGCGGCGAGGTTCTCGGGTCCTTCGTACACGCCGTGCGGGCCGGCGAGGGTTACCGCGGTCAACCGTTCGGCGGGGATGCCGGCCTGGTCGAGCGTGTAGCGCGCCTCGTAGGCGGGCGTCGTCAGATCGTAATAGCCCGCGCTCCAGAACAGGCGCAGCTTCGGATCGGCGCGCATCGCCTCGGCGACGTAGCGGATCGTGTTGAGCTTCCAATCCTGCTTCCAGGCTGCGTTGGCGGAGAAGTTGATCGCGATATAGGGCTCGGTCGCGGGGAATTTGAGCGTCTGCGTCAGGTACGCGCCGAACGCGGGATTGGGGACCGGGCCGATCTCGGCGGGGGTCAGCGGGCGTTCGCCGGGCTTGCGGTTCGTCGGCATGACGTTGAGCGCGGGATCGTCGATCGCGCCGTCCTGGCCGGGCGCGAGCGGGCCCGTGACGCGGACGTCGAGCAGGCCGGTGCGCAGGCCCCTGTCCTTGAGGATCGTGAACATCCAGTCGTTCTTGGCGACGCGCAGGTCGCGTTCGAGGATCAGCGCGGGCGGCACGCCGATCATCGCGCTCATCCGCTCCGCGATCCGCTGCCGTTCGGCGAGCGGCAGGCTGGAGCCGCGGATCAGCGCCATCGCATAATCGGTGCGCGCGAAGTCGACCCCGGCCTGATAGGCCTGCTCGACGGTGCGTCCGCCGCGTGTCGCTGGGCTCCAGTGCCACCAGCCCGCCGCCATCGTCGGCAGGCTGGCGATGAAGGGCAGGTCCGGCCCGTCGGTGCGGCCCACGAGCGCGACGAGGAGAACGCCGTCGAACGACAGCGCGTCGCGGATCTTCATCAGCGCGCCCGCGCGCGAGGTGCCGTAGCTCTCGCCGATCACGTAGCGGGGCGAGGCCTCGCGGCGATGGACCCTGAGCCAGTCGCGGATCGCCTGCTGGACCGAGGCGGCGTCGCTCTCGCCGGTGTACCACTGCGTCGCGTCGACGCCGGGCCAAGCACGGCTGACGCCGGTGCCGACCGGATCGATGAAGACGAGGTCGACCGCGTCGAGCAGGCTCCGCTCGTTGTTGACGAAGGCGTTCGCGCCCGTCTCGCTGCCCATGAACGCCTGCGGGCCCGCCTTCACGGACTCGGCGCGGATCATCGGGCCGAGCGCCTTGGTGTTGAGCGGGGCGGAGGCGGCGCCGGGGCCGCCGTTGAAGCTGAACAGGACGGGGCGCTTGGCCGGGTCCTTCACGTCCTCGCGCACATAGGCGATCGTGACGATCGACGCGCCGGGTTTGCCGTCGGTGCCGGTGACGGCATGATCCTCGACGATCGCGGTATAGGGGACGTCCTTGCCCGCGAACCGGCCGACATGGTGCGTCTCGGCGCGGCGGAGCTGGGGCGTGGCGGGCGTGGTCTGGGCCGCAGCGGGAAGCGCGGCCCCCGCGAGCAGCAGCGTGGCGGCGAGGTGCAGGATCGGTCGCATCGTCATTTCCCCGGGATTCGTGTGGCGACGAGCGCCGTGATGTCGCGCGACAGCGCGCGGCGGGCGGCGGCGTCGCGGTACATCATGTGGCCGCCTTCGTAGCAGCGGAAGGTGACGCGCGGCGCGAGCGGCTGCGGGAGCGACGCGACGAGTTCGCGGTTCGCGGCGCAGCTGCTGTAGCTATCGTAGAGGCCGGTCGCGACGAGCACGCGCAGCGCGGGGTCGATCGCCATCGCCTCCGCCGCGCCGGGGAGGGGCGGGCCGAGTTTGGGCGGGCCGTCCGCGGCCTTGCTGGCGCGCGCATATTCGGCGGCGACCTGTTCGGGCGTCATCTTCGCGGTGGACCAGTCCCAGCGTTCGCCGGGGCCTTCCGGGACCGTGCCGGTGGGGGCGAACCCGGCGGCCATCGCCTCGATGCCGAGATAGGGCAGGGTGGTGCGGTAGCCCAGCGCGCCGCGCAGGTCCGCGACCGCGCGGTCCTCCGCGATCGGGGGATCGGCGAGACGGCGCATGTCGAACATGTTTCGCGGCGCGACGTCGGTGCCGAGCGCCTGGCGATAGGCGCGCGGGGTGAAGCGCAGCGTCTTCGCGTCGATCTTCGCGGCGGGCATGCCCGTGTAGGCGGACAGCTGCGCGATCACCGCGGCGCGGGCGGCGGGGGCGAGCGCGTCGGGGGCGTCGAGCGCGGGACGATAGGTGGTGCGCGCCCAGCGTTCGGCGGTGGCGCGTGTCGCCTCTGGGTCGCCGGGGAGGCGGCCGAGCGCGTGCGCGGTCGCGGTGAGGTCCGCGACGTGGAGCGCGGTGGCGAGCGTCGGCGGGACCGCGTCGGGCAATGTCAGCGCGCCCGAGACGAGGACGAGGCCGGCGACGGGGATCGCCTGCTTCTCGAGAAGGTACGCGACGTTGGCGGCGCGTGCGGAGCCGAAGCTCTCGCCCATCAGGTAAAGCGGGGCAGCCTCCGCGGCGTGCGCGACGCGCCAGGCGCGGACGAACTCGGCGAAGGCGCGCGCATCGGCGGGGGTGCCATAGAATTCGGGGGCGTGCTCGGGCTTCGCGAGGCGGCTGAACCCGGTGCCGACCATGTCGACCAGCACGATGTCCGCGGCGGCGAGCAGCGTGTCGTCATTGTCGACGAGTGCGCGGCCTTCGAGCCTCTTCGGGCCGGCGAACTCGTAGTGGAGCGTCGCGGAGGGGGCGCCGGGGCCGCCGTTCCAGATGAACACCAGCGGGCGGGGCGCCGCGTTCGGGACGGGGGGCGTGCGGTACGCGACGTAGAACATGTGCGCGTGGGGCACGCCCGTCTCGACGTCGCGGATCGCGATGCGGCCGGCCTCGGCGGTGTAGGCGAGCGGCCTGCCTGCGACGCGCGCGGTGTGGCGGGTGACGACGGGCGGTTCCTCGAACGGCGTCGACTGCGCACTGGCGGCGGTTGCCGCGAACAGCGCGGCGAGCGCGATCCGTCCCGTCGATGCCATCTGACGCTCCCCCATGCTGCCCCGTCGGCGGCAGCGTATCATCGGCGCGACGGCGAGATCGATGCGTTTCGCGGCGTCACGTCGGCAGCGTGTGCATAAACGATGCGCGATCGAGCGCGGCGAGGACATGCGCGCCCGCCGCGAGATCCTGCACGATATGGCCGAGCGACTTGTAGACGGTGACCTCGTCCGCGCTGCGGCGTCCTTCTGCGTGGCCGAGCAGGACGTCGCCGATCTCGGCCGCGAGATGATCTTCGGTGATCGCGCCGCTGGCGACCGCGTGGCGGAACTCCGCGCCCTGCGCGAGGACCGAGGCGCGGCCGTCCGCGACGAAGCGCGCGCGGGCGACCAGCGCGTCGTCCGCCTCGCGCGGGCCGTCGACGCTCGACCCGACGAGGTTGACGTGCGCGCCGGGGGATACCCAGTCGCCGAACAGCACGGGATCGCGCGCGGTGGTGACGGTGCAGACGACGTCGCATGCCGCAGCCTCGCGCGCGGTGGCGGCGCGGACGGGCAAGCCGGTCGCGGCGGCGGCGCGGGCGGCGAGTGCGGCGGCGGCGTCCGGGTCGCGGCCGGCGATGAGCACGGCGTCGAAGGCGCGGACGCAGGCGAGCGCGGCGATGTGCGCTTCCGCCTGCGTGCCCGTGCCGATGATGCCGAGCGTGCGCGCGTCGGGGCGGGCGAGCGCGTCGGTCGCGACCGCGCTGGCGGCGGCGGTGCGGATGCGGGTGATCTCCTCGGCGTCGAGGATCGCGACCGGCGCGCCGCCGTCGCGGTCGAACAGGACGACGACGCCCTGGTGGCGGTGCCGGGTGGGGCGCGCCGGATCGGGGAACACGCTGACCAGCTTGGCGCCGAACACGCCGCCTGCGACCCCGTCGAGCGCGCCGGGCATGATGCCGAACAGCCGCCCCTCGCCGAGCGCGACGACGTTGCGGAGCGGCTGCGTCGTCCGGCCGGCGGAGAGCGCGCGCATCGCGTCCGCGACCACGGGAATGCACGCGGCGAAGGGGAGGTGACGGCGGACGGTGTCGCCGTCGATCCAGCGCGGGGCCGGCGGGAGCGTGGCTGGCATGAGGTCTCCTGCGCGGCAGGCGCGCGCGCCGGGATACGGTGTGGGGCGCGTGCCCCATCGTCAAGGGCGCAGCCTCCGGCCGATGCGTTTCGCGTGATGCGATGGTCCGGGCTTCGCGCTATGGAGGTGGCATGACCCGACGCATCGTGAGCATCCTGGACCTGGTCGACGATGCGGCGTTGATCGCGACCTATCGCGCACGGCATGCGCCGGGGGCAGTCTGGCCCGACGTGATCCGCGACATCCGTGCGCGCGGGTGCGAGGCGATGGAGATCTGGCACGTCGAGGATCGGCTGGTGATGATCGCGGAGGTGGCGGAGGATTTCCCGCGTGCCGCCGATCCCGCACTCGCCGCGACGGTGGCGGCGTGGGAGGCGGCGATGGACGCCTATCAGCGGCCGTTGCGCGCCGGGGCGGAGAAGTGGACCGTGACGGAGCGGATCTTCACGCTGACGGGTGAGTAAGGCGGGGGCGGGACGAATCGACGGTCACGTGTGTGATGTGAGAAGGCAGGGGACTATATCGTTATCCCGGACTTGATCCGGGGTGACGCGGAAGATTGACGCCGTCCACCACTTTCGCCGGGGTGACGTCCTGGACGCCTACGCCTTCGCGGTGTGCTTCCGGCGGGTCGGCGGGGCGGGGGCGGAGAGGCTGGCGGGGACCGGCTGGTCGCTGCGATCGAACCAGCCGAGCGCGGTCGAGATCGCGGCGGCGGCGTCCTTGAGCAGGTCGAGCGTCTCCGCCGCCGTCCGGTGCGGCGCGCCGTCGATGGCTTCGAGGAACGGCACCGTCAGCGCGGCGACGACCTGTCCGTCGAACCCGAAGATCGGGCAGCTCATGTCCGACACCCCGGCCATCCGCGCGCTGGGGATGCATTCGTGCCCCTGCGCGCGGATCCGCTCGAGCCGGGTGGCGAGCGCAGGCGCGATCGGGCCGGCCAGTGCGTCGCGGCGGTCCGGGGCGGTGAAGGCGAGCAGGACGTGCCCCGAGCAGCTGGTGAACAGGTCGATCGTGGTGCCGAGCCGCACCGCGAACCCCGTCGGCCCCGGGCTTTCCTGGCGCAGTACGATCAGCCCGGTGCGCCCGCTGGCGACGACCAGATGGCAGGATTGTTCCGCCTGCCCCGACAGCGCGTGCATCAGCGGCGCGGCGACTTGCGCGAGTTCCTGCGCGGGCGTCGCACGGTGCGCGGTTTCCAGCAGCCGGTAGGTGACGCGGTAGCGGTCGCTCGCGGCATCCTTGTGGAGCCAGCCGCGGCGTTCGAGGACGACCATGACGCGGAACAGCTCGCTGATCGAGCGGCCCATCCGCGTCGCGATCTCGCTGATCGACAGGCCCGACGGCTCGGTCGCGAGCAGCTCGATCACGTCGATGCCCTTTTCGAGCGCGGGGGCGGAATAGGCGGGCTGTTTCGCGCTGTCGGCGGGAGCGGGGGTTTCGGTAGCGGCGGTTCGGCGCATCCGGCATGACTAGCGCAGCGATCCGCGCTTGTCACGAACGCGCGGGCGGCGTGGAGGGACGAGTGGGCGATATCGACGCGCATCAGCATTTCTGGCGATACGACGCCGCGGCGTTCGGGTGGATCGCGGCGGGCGGGGTGCTGGCGCGCGACTTCCTGCCCGACGACCTGCCGCCGGAGATGCGCGCGGCCGGCGTGTCCGCGACGATCGCGGTGCAGGCGCGGGCGGTGCGCGAAGAGACCGACTGGCTGCTGGCGCTGGCGGCGCGGACGCCGTGGATCGCGGGCGTCGTCGGCTGGCTGGACCTGACCGACCCTGCGATCGCGGAGGTGCTGGCGGAGTATCGCGACGCGATGCGGCTGGTGGGGCTGCGGCATCTCGTCCAGGACGAAAGGGACGACGCGTTCCTGCTGCGCGCGGATTTCGTTCGCGGGTTGCGCGCGGCGGTGGCGCAGGGGCTGGCGTACGACATCCTCGTCTTCGCGCGGCAGGCGGTGCACGTGCCGGCGTTCCTCGATGCGGTGGGGGACGGGCGGTTCGTGCTCGATCATGGCGGCAAGCCCCCGATCGCGGCTGGCGGGTGGCAGCCCTGGGCGGATGCGGTGGCGCGGATCGCGGAGCATCCGGGGGTGTGGTGCAAGCTGTCCGGGCTGGTGACCGAGGCGGGGGCGGACTGGCAGCCCAATGATCTGGCGCGGTATATGGATCACCTGCTGGCGTGCTTCGGCGCGGAGCGGCTGATCTTCGGGTCGGACTGGCCGGTGTGTACGCTCGCGGCGCCCTATGCGCGGGTGCATGCGCTGGCGGCGGACTTCGTCGCGCGCGCGTGTCCGGCAGCGCGCGACGCGGTGTTCGGCGGGAATGCCCGCGCGGCGTACCGGTTGGCGGGCTTGGGGTGACGGTGCCGTCCTTCTAGCTGCGCGCCGACCGGCGAATCGTCAGCGCGAAGGCCAGCACCATGGCGAAACAGGCGGCGGGGACGAGCATCGCGACACCGATCCCGGCGCGGTCCGAGACGTGGCCCATCGCCCCCGTCAGCACCGCGCCGCCGATGATCGCCATGACGATCAGCGAGGCGCCCGCACGGCGGAGCGGGCCGAGGTCGTCCATCCCCAGCGCGAAGATCGTCGGGAACTGGATCGACATGAACAGGCTGGCGGCGACGAGCGCCCAGACGCCGGGCGTCCCGCCGGTGACCGCCGCGACCACCGCCAGCCCGAGCGCGATCGCGGCGCAGGCCGCGAGCAGCCGGGCGGGCGCGATCCGCGTCATCAGCGCCGCACCGAGCAGGCGGCCGATGCCGAACAGGACGAGGCTGGCGAAGAGATAGTCCGCGGCGTCGTGCTCGGCGAGGCCGGGGATCGCGGCCTGCGCGTAGCGGATCGTGTAGCTCCACATGCCCACCTGCGCGCCGACGTAGAAGAACTGCGCGACCGCGGCGAGGAGGAGGCGGGGATGGTGGCGGAGCGCCACGAAGCGCGCGTCGCGGGTGTCGTCGCCGATATCGTATCCGGGCGCGACGCTGGCGCCGGGAAAGCGGATCAGCGCAGCGGCGATCGCGAAGGCCAGCACGACCAGGCCGATGACGAGATAGGGCGTCTGCACCGCGACGATCTGCTCGCGATAGACCGCGGCGCCGGTGGCGCCTGGGGTCGCGACGCCAACGATCCGCGACAGGATGAAGTATTTCCCGACCAGCACGCCCGCGACGGTGCCCGCGGGGTTCGCCGCCTGCGCCCAGGTGAGTCGCCGCGCCGCGCTGTCGGGGGAGCCGAGCTCGGTCATCAGCGGGTTGGCGGAGGTTTCGAGGAAGGCGAGCCCGCATGCGATCACGAACAGCGCGGCTAGGAAGTAGCGATATTCGGCGAAGTGCGCCGCCGGATAGAAGAGCAGCGCGCCCGTCGCGTAGAGGAGCAGGCCGGTGACGATCGCGGCCTTGTACCCGCGCGTGCGGGTGACCATCGCGGCAGGGACGGCGAGCAGGAAATAGCCGAGATAGAAGGCCTGCTGGACGAAGCTGGTCTCGAAATCGGAGAGCGTGAAGGCCTTTCGGAAATGCGCGATCAGGATGTCGTTGAGCGCGTTCGCCATGCCCCACAGGAAGAATAGCGACACCGTCAGGACGATCGCAGGCCCATAGCGTCTCGTGGTGGTCACCCTCGCGTGCTCCCCGGCCATCGTGTCTCTCCTGTGGCCCCCGTCTTTGCGGGTGTGCCGTGTTCTTGTTCGCTTGCCTCACCCCTTTTCCGTTCGTGCCGAGCTTGTCGAAGCACTGTCCTTCTTTCCAGCGTCGAGAAGAAAGGCAGCACTTCGACAAGCTCAGTGCGAACGGACGGGGGGAAGGCGATTCATCCTACCCGTCGATCGCGCGGTCGAGGTGGGTGTAGCCGCCATCGACGAACAGCCATTGCCCGGTCGTATGCCCGGCGCGGCGCGACAGCAGGAACAGGACGGTGTCCGCGATCTCGTCCGCGTGCGTCATGCGCTGGCCGAGCGGGACGCGGCGCTCGATCGCCGCGCGGGTGGCGGCGGGATCGTCGAACGTCTCGAGCCAGCGGGCGTAGAGCGGGGTCATCACCTCGGCGGGGACGACCGCGTTGACGCGGATGCCGTCGCCGCGCAGCGCGACCGCCCATTCGCGGGTGAGCGCGAGTTGCGCGCCCTTGGCGGCGGCATAGGCGCTGGTGTCGCCCTGGCCGGTCACCGCGGTCTTCGACGAGATGTTGACGATCGCGCCGGTGCTGGCGCGCAGATGCGGCAGCGCGTGGTGCGCCATCGTGAAATAGTGGACGAGGTTCGCGTCGAGCGAGGCGCGGAACGCGGCCGGGGTGGCGGAGAGCCCGACGCCGTCGTTCGCACCCGCATTGTTGACGAGCGCATCGATCCGGCCGAACCGCGCCGCGGCTTGCGCGACCGCGGCCTCGCAAGCGGCCTCGTCGGCAAGATCCGTGGCGATGAAGAGATGCTCGCCGAGTGTGGCGGCGACATCGGGCGCGGGGCGGGAGCGCGATACGATCACGGGGATCGCGCCTTCCGTGCACAGCCCGCGGCTGATCGCGGCGCCGATCCCAGAGCCGCCGCCGGTGACGATCACGACGTGACCGGCGAGTTCCAGGTTCACGCGCCGAACCGCCCGGGGAACCGTTGCGCGACGAGCGTTTCGGCCTTCATCTCGATCGAATAGCCCGGGCGTGTCGGCGGCATATAGGCCGCGTCGCGGATCACGCAGGGGTCGACGAAATGTTCGTGCAGATGGTCGACATATTCGATCACGCGGCCCTCCATCGTGCCGGCAAAGCACAGATAGTCGATCATGGACAGGTGCTGGACATATTCGCACAGCCCGACGCCGCCCGCATGGGGGCAGACGGGCAGGTCGAACCTGAGCGCCAGCAGCAGGACCGCGAGCACTTCGTTGACCCCGCCGAGGCGGCAGGCGTCGATCTGGACGACGTCGATCGCGCCTGCTGCCATGAACTGTTTGAAGAGGATGCGGTTCTGGCACATCTCGCCGGTCGCGACCTTCACGTCGCCAATGTTGGCGCGGATGCGGGCGTGGCCGAGGACGTCGTCGGGGCTGGTCGGTTCCTCGATGAACCACGGCTTTGCAAAGGCGAGCGCGTTGACCCAGTCGATCGCGACGCCCACGTCCCACACCTGGTTGGCGTCGATCATCAGGTGGCGGTCCGGCCCCATCTCCTCGCGCGCGATGCGGACGCGGCGGATGTCGTCGTCGAGATCGCGGCCGACCTTCAATTTGATATGGTCGAACCCCGCGTCGCAGGCGGCGCGGGTCAGCCGGCGCAGCTTGGCGTCGTCATAGCCGAGCCAGCCCGCCGAGGTGGTGTAGCAGGGGTAGCCGGTCGCCTCGAGCGTGGCGATCCGCGCGGCCTTGCCCTGCGCGCGGGTAGTGAGCAGCGCGAGCGCCTCGTCGCGGGTGACCGCGTCCGTCAGGTAGCGGAAGTCGATCGCGGCGACGAGCTGCTCGGGGGTCATGTCCGCGACGAGGCGCCAGACGGGCTTGCCCTCGGCCTTGGCCCACAGGTCCCAGATCGCGTTGATGATCGCGCCGGTCGCGAGGTGGATCGCGCCCTTGTCGGGGCCGATCCAGCGCAGCTGGCTGTCGCCGGTCAGGTGGCGCCACATGCGCCCGGGTTCCTCCGCGATCCAGGCGAGGTCGAGCCCGATCACCAGATGGCGCATCGCCTCGATCGCGGCGACGCAGATCTCGTTGCCGCGGCCGATCGTGAAGGTGAGGCCGTGACCGGACAGGCCTGGGGCGTCCGTCTCCAGCACGACATAGGCGGCGGAGTAATCGGGATCGGGGTTCATCGCGTCCGACCCGTCGAGCGACGCGCTGGTCGGGAAGCGGAGATCGTAGGTGGTGAGGCCGGTGATCGTCGTCATGCGGCGGCGACCATCGTCTGGCGCTGTTCGCCGAGCCCGTCGATGCCAAGGCGGACGACCTGCCCCGCGCGGAGATACACGGGCGGCTTCTGGCCGAGGCCGACCCCGGCGGGGGTGCCGGTGGAGAGGATGTCGCCGGGCTCGAGCGTGCAGAACTGGCTGACATAGGAGACGATCGTCGCCACGTCGAAGATCATGTTCGCGGTGGTGCCGTCCTGATAGCGATGGCCGTCGACCTCGAGCCACAGCCGCAGCGCCTGCGGATCGGGAATTTCGTCCGCGGTGACGAGCCACGGGCCGATGGGGCCGAACGTGTCGCAGCCCTTGCCCTTGTCCCACGTCCCGCCGCGCTCCAGCTGGAACGCGCGTTCCGACACGTCGTGGACGACGCAATAGCCCGCGACATGCGCGAGCGCGTCCTCCTTCGCGACGTGGCGGGCGCGGGCGCCGATGACGACGCCCAGCTCGACCTCCCAGTCGGTCTTCTCCGATCCGCGCGGGATCTCGACATCGTCGTCGGGGCCCTGGATCGCGCTGGTCCACTTGCCGAACATGACGGGCTCGGCGGGGATCGCCATCGCGCTTTCGGCGGCATGGTCCGAATAGTTGAGCCCGATGCACACGAACTTGCCGACCCCGGCGACGCATGCGCCGATCCGTGGGGAGCCGGGCACGCGCGGGAGCGCGGCGACGTCGAGCGCGGCGATCGTCGCGAGGCCGGCGGGGGTCAGGCGCGCCCCCGCCAGGTCGCCGAGCGCGGCGGGAAGCGCGCGGATCGCGCCGTCGGCATCGAGCATCCCGGCCTTCTCGTCGCCCTTCGGGCCGTATCGCAGCAACTTCATCGTGTGACTCTCAATTGACCCAGCCGCCGTCGATCACATGGACCGCGCCGGTGGTGAACGCGGACTCGTCGCTGGCGAGATAGAGGAAGAGCGCGGCGATCTCGTCCGCACGGCCGAGCCGGCCCATCGGCTGGCGCGCGACGAACGCGCGCTGCGCCTCGGCGAGCGCGACGCCCTGCGCATCCGCCTGCGCGACGATGCGCTGCTCCAGCGACGGGGTCTCGACGGTGCCGGGGCACACGCAGTTGCAGCGGACGCCGCGCGCGACGAAATCGGCGGCGACCGCCTTGGTCAGGCCGATGACCGCGGCCTTGGAGGCGCCATAGGCGTAGCGGTTCGGGATGCCCTTCACGCTGGAGGCGATGCTGCTCATGTTGACGATCGAGCCGCCGCCGCGTGCGAGCATGTCGGGCAGGAAGGCGCGGATCGTACGGTGCATCGCGTGGACGTTGAGATCGAACGACAGCGCCCAGTCCTCGTCGCTGCCGGTCAGGATGTCGCCCGCCGCGACGAAGCCGGCGACGTTCGCGAGCACGTCGATCGCGCCGATCCGCGCGGGCAGGGCGGCGATCGCGGCCGGGTCGGTCAGGTCGATCGCGAGGCGTTCGACGCCGGGGATCAGCGCGAGCGCTTCGGCATCGCGATCGAGCGCCCAGACGGTCGCACCCTCGTCGCGGAAGCGCGCGGCAGTCGCGCGGCCGATCCCCTGTGCGGCGGCGGTGACCACCGCCGTCTTGCCCTGCAACCGCATCGCGCTCCCCCTCGATCACTTTTATCAGTCAAAATAGATTTTACTGCAAGCGTCAACGTCGCGAGGTGAACGCGCCGATGCCTGCGATCGCGAGGCGGGGGGCGGGGACCGCGGGGGCGGTGAAGCGAAGCCGGAGGAAGCGGGCGTCGCGCGGGGTGGCGAAGGCGATGCGCTGCGTCGCGAGCGCGTAGGCCATGTTGGGAAACTCGCCCGCCGCGCCCGCGCTCCATGCCTGGCCGTCGAGGCTGGTTTCGACCGTGTAGTCGCGCGGTGGCACCGCGCCGGTCATCACCGCGCGCGACGGGGTGAGGCTGAACCCGGCGAGCGGATGCGTGGCGCCGAGGTCCACGGTGACCGTGGCGGGGTGCGCGGCGTCCGGGGCGGGGAAGACCCACGCGGTCGCGGCGTCGCCATCGAGCAGCGCCTGCGCACCGGGCGCGCTGGCGGCGGCGATCGTCCACGCGGCGGTGGGCAGGATCGTCGGATCGCTTGAGGCGACGACGGGGACCGGGGCGGGCGCGACCTGACGGAACAGCGCGACCTCGCTGATCGCCGGACAGACGGGGGCGTCGAGGATGCGCAGCCGGATACGGCGCGCGGCGATCGGCTGCTGGAGGCGCACGATGCGCTGCGCCGAGATGCATTCGTGGACCGCGAGTTCGCGCCAGCGCCCGTCGAGCCACGCGTCGAGCGCGAATTTTGTGACGCGCACGCCGAGCGGCAGATACTCGCGGATTCGGATCAGGTCGAAGCTGCGTCCCGGCGGCAGGTCGAGCGTCAGCGACGGCGTCGTCACCCCGTCCGGGGCGGACCAGTAGGTGTCGCGATCGCCGTCTAGCACCTTCGCCGCCGCGAAGGCGGGCGCGCGGACATGGCTGGCCGACGCGACCGCACCCTTCGCCAGATCGGTCGCGAGCGTCGCGCGCATCGCGTCGCCGAACGACCGGAGCGAGGCGACGTCGGGATCGGCGAGCTTGCCGCGGCGATCGGGCGGCAGGTTCAGGTGCATGTTGGTGCCGCGCGCGACCGACTCGTCGTAATAGCGGACCAGCCGTTCGGGCGACTTGACCTTGGCGTCCTCGTCGGCGTGGTAGAACCAGCCGGGGCGGATCGAGGTGTTCGTCTCCGCAGGCCACCAGAGCGGCGCGCCGCGGACGCCCGAATTGCCCTCCGACTGGACATAGGGGTGGTTGGGCATCGTCGGCCAGCACGGATCGCCCGCGATGCCGTCCTCGTTCCCCACCCAGCGGATGTCCGCGCCGAGCGGATCGAAGGTGCACGCCATCGGCTGGTGCCGGTGGACGAGCGCGATCATCGACGGCCAGTCGTAATATTTCGGCGCGTCGATCTTCCGCGTCTCGCGCGCACCGCCGTAGTAGCCGTCGCCGCCGTTCGCGCCGTCGAACCAGAATTCGAAGAGTTCCCCGTAGCGGGTGCACAGCTCGACGATCTGCTTGCGGAAATAGTCGATATAGGCGGGGCGGCCATAGTCCGCGTGGTTGCGGTCCCACGGCGAGAGATAGAGGCCGAACTTCAGCCCGGCGCGGCGCGCGGCCTTCTCCATCTCGCCGACGATGTCGCCCTTGCCCTGTTTGTAGGGCGCGTTGCGGATGCAGTGTTCGGTGAGCATCGTCGGCCACAGGCAGAAGCCGTCATGATGCTTTGCGGTGAGGATGATGCCGCGCATCCCGCCCGCCTTCGCCGCGCCGACGATCTGGTCGGGGTCGAAATCGGACGGATCGAAGAGCGACGGGCTCTCGTCGCCGTAACCCCATTCCTTGTCGGTGAAGGTGTTGATCGAGAAATGGACGAACGCGTATTGCTCGAGCGCGTGCCAGGCGAGCTGGCGCGGCGAGGGGGTCGCGCCCCATGGGGCGGGCGCTCCGGGGGCGGCGAGCGCGGGGACCGCGGCGGCGGCGGTCCCTGCGAGGCCGGTGGCGATCAGCGTGCGGCGGGAGAGATCGGGCATCGGGGCGGTCCTTGTTCGATCAGGGGGCGGGCGGTCACCCGGGCATGCGGCCGTTCGACGGGGGGCGGTCCGCGAGCGCCTGTCCGAAGGCGGGGTTCGGCTTCGCGCCCATCGCGAAGCGGAGCGTGCCGCCACGGATCAGGTCGCGGTGCGCGATCCAGCTCTTCGTCCAGGGGCGGCCGTTCCACGTCACCGACCGGACATAGGGGGTCGCGTCGGTGTTGCCGGGGGCCTGGATCGTCAGGCGCTTCCCCGCGCCGACCTGCACCTCGGCGCGTTCGAACAGCGGGGAGCCGAGGACGTAGACCGCCTCGACCGGATCGACCGGATAGAAGCCGAGCGCGGAGAGGACGAACCACGCGCTCATCTGCCCGCAATCGTCGTTGCCGATGATGCCATCGGGGTCGTTCCGGTACATCTCTGTGCACAGCCGGCGGACCATGCGCTGCGTCTTCCACGGCGCGCCGACATAGGCGTAGAGATAGGGCGCGTGCTGGTCGGGCTCGTTGCCGTGCGCATACTGGCCGACGAGGCCGGCGATGTCGGGGGGCGCGTTGGCGGGGAGCGTCGAGGGGACGGTGAAGAGCGCGTCGAGCCGCGCCTCGAACGCGGTGTCGCCGCCGAAATGCGCGATCTGGCCATAGATGTCGTGCTGGTTGAGGAAGGTGGCCTGCCAGCCGTTCGCCTCGGTATAGTCGCGCCACCAGGGTTTGGGCATGTGGCCGAGCTGGATCGGATCATAGGGCGTCCACCAAGAACCGTCCGCGAAGCGCGGGCGCGCGAAGCCGATCCGCGCGTCGAGGACATTCTTCCAGTTGCCCGAGCGCTTGCGCAGGCGATCGGCGTCCGCGGTCGCGCCCGCGGCGCGCGCGAGGTGCGATGCGGCCCAGTCGTCATACGCATATTCCTGCGTGCGGCTGACGCTTTCGAACACCTTGTCGGCGGGGACGTAGCCGAGCGCGTCGTAGAGATCGCGGCCGCGGCTGTTGTCCTGGTCGGGGGCGGCGAAATCGAAGCTGCGTTTGCGGATCGCGGGCCAGGCGGCGGCATAGTCGGCGGGGATGCCCTTGGCCTGCGCCTCCGCGAGCGGGACGACGCCGTGCCAGCCGATCATCGTCCCCGTCTCCTTGCCCTGCAACGGCCAGACGAGCGGGCCGTAGCGCGACTGCCGCGTCTGGCGGATGAGGTCGTCGACGAGGCTTTTCGCGCGCGCGGGCGCGACGAGCGTGACGAGCGGGTGGAGCGCGCGATACGTGTCCCACAGCGACCATGTGCTGTACGCCGCGCTGCCCGCGGGGACGGTATGGACCGTGCCGTCCATGCCGGGATAGCGCCCGTCGACGTCGGAGAAGAGCGTCGGCGCCAGCTGCGCGTGGTAGAGCGCGGAGGCCAGGATCGTGCGCTGGTCCGCGGTGCCGCCGGTCACGCGGATCGCGCCGAGCGTATCGGCCCAGCGGCGCGTGGCGGCGCGGCGGGTGCGGTCGAAATCCCAGTGCGCGGCCTCGGCGGCGAGGTTCGCGCGCGCGCCCGCCACGTCTACGCCCGAGATGCCGCAGCGGATGAGGACGGGGGCGGCGCCGGCATCGTCGAAGTGGAGCGCGGCCTTCAGGCGCTTGCCCTTGACCGCGCGGGTGCCGGCAGGCTGCTCCGCATCGCCGTCGCCATAGAAGACGACACGACTGGGCGCGCGCGAGAGCTGCATCGCGAAGTGGATGCGGCGGCCCTTGGCCCAGCGGAAGACGCGGCGCGACCCCGTCAGCGTGCCGTCGGAATCGATCGCGAGCGATGCCTCGTCGATCAGCGGCTGCGTGTCCGAGGTGTCGTGGATCAGGTGCGAGAGGTCGACGAGGATGTGCGCCGCGCCGGCGGGGAAGCGATAGCGGTGCCAGCCGGTGCGTTCGGTGACGGTCAGTTCGGCGGCGACGCCCGATTCGAGCGTGACGCGGTAATAGCCGGGCTCCGCATGCTCGGCGGAGAAGCGCTGGCGATAGCCGGCATCGGGATCGGCGAGCGGGCCGGGGACGAGCTGGACCGGGCCGGTCGTGGGCACGACGAGGACGTCGAGCATGTCGCCGATGCCGGTGCCCGACAGGTGCGTATGGCTGAACCCCATGATCGAGGTGTCGGTGCGGTGATAGCCCGAGCACGCGTCCCACCGCTCCACATCGGTGTCCGGCGAGAGCTGGACCATCCCGAACGGCAGCGTCGCGCCGGGATAGGTGTGGCCGTGGCCGCCGGTGCCGATGAACAGGTTCGCCGGGGCCGACGGGGCGGAGACGGCGCTGGCGGGCAGCGCGTGCGCGACGGTGGCGAGCGATGCGGTGCCGAGCAGGGTGCGGCGGTCAAGGATCATAGGGGGGCCTTCAGCAGGTGCGGGCGGGTGTCGGCGAGGTGGACGATCAGCTCGCCGAACAGGCCGTTGGCCCAGGCGAACCAGCTGCGGGTGAACCTGGCAGGATCGTCCTTGTCGAACGCCTCGTGGATGAAGCCGGTATCCGCATCGGTGTCGCGCAGCGTGCGCAGGCAGGCGCGGATCACGGCGTCGTCGGTGGCCGAGAAGGCGCGGATGACCAGCGACATCGGCCAGATCTGGCCCGCGCCGACATGCGGGCCGCCGATGCCCTGGCCCGCGGACCCATTGAAGAACCAGGGGTTGGCGTCGCTCCATGCCGCGTCGGCAGTGGTGCGCCAGAGCGTGTCGTCGGGGGCGACGCAGCCGAGCCAACTGAGCGACGAGAGCGAGGGGACGTTGGCATCGTCCATGAAGATCGCGTTGCCGTAGCCGTCGACTTCATAGGCCCAGACCGCGCGGCCGTCGGGGCGGCGCATTCGGCCGTGCTTGTCGAGGGCGGCGGCGATCTCGTCGGCCAGCGCGCGGGCGTCGGCGGCCAGCGCGGTGTCGCTCGCGGCCTCGGTCGCGAGTTGGGCGAGATGGCGCAGCGACTGGACCGCGAAAAGGTTGGCGGGGATCAGGAAGGGATAGAGGCACGCGTCGTCGGAGGGGCGGAAGCCCGAATGGATCAGCCCGACCGGGCGGGTGGGGTTGCCATGGCCCCACAGCAGAGTCTCGGTCGGCTGGTTCGATGCGCGGCGGAAACTGTAGGGGCCGGGCGCGTCCTTGCGCTGCTGCTCGCGGAAAGTGCGGACGATCGCGCGGGCGGAGGCGAGCCATGTCGCGTCGAAGGGGCGTTTGTCATGGGTTTGCGTCCAGTAGCCGTGCGCGAGCTGGACCGCGTAGCAGAGCGAATCGATCTCCCATTTCCGCTCGGCGACGCCGGGCTTCATCTCGGTTTCGTCCTTGAGCGCCCAGCCGAGATTGGTGGGCGCGGTCGGGTCTTCCATGAACGCGTTGGCGTAGGGATCGATCAGGATCGACTTCGCGTGACGCGCGATCAGGCCGCGGAAGAGCAATGCGAGCCTGGCATCGCGCTTCACGAGGTGGAGATAGGGTTTGAGCTGCGCGGCGCTGTCGCGCAGCCACAGGCAGGGGATGTCGCCGGTGATGACGAAGGCGTCGGGCGCGTCGGGGGTGCCGCCCATGCGGACCGTGGTGTCGAGCGTGTTGGGGTAGCAGTTGACGAACATCGCGCGCAGCTTGGCGTCGCCGACGTGCGCGGCGACGCGTGCGGTCTCGCGCTCGACCGCGGGGGAGACGAAGGCGCGCTTGGCGAGCGGGGGGCGGCGGTCCGGGTAGCGCGGGGGGGCGGCGAATGTGGGGCTTGCGGTGAGCGCGAGTCCCGCGGCGAGGACGGTGCGGCGGTCGGGGGTCATTTCGGCAGGTCCCGCGCGGCGCCGGTGACGGTGGCGTCGACCCACTGGCCGGCGGCGATGCCGGGCTGGCCCCCGCCGACCCAGAGGCGATACGCGCCGGGCAGGACGCGGCGGGTGCCGTCGCGCAGCACGACGCTCATCATCCGCGGATCGATCGAGAGCGAGACGGCACGCGCCTGTCCGGGCTTGAGCGCGACGCGGGTGAAGGCGACGAGCTGGCGCTGGAGGACGGGATCGGTCGAGCTGGTGCCCTCGCCGGTCGCGGGGGGGACGAGATAGGCCTGCACCACCTCCTCGCCCGCGCGCGCGCCGGTGTTGGCGACGCGCGCGGTGACCGCGATCGGGGCGGCGGTGTCGCCGGCCTTCGCGCTCGCCTCGTCATAGACGTAGCTTGTGTAGCTGAGGCCGTGGCCGAACGCCCACAAGGGCGTGCCGGTGAAGTAGCGATAGGTGCGCTCCTTCATGCCGTAATCGACGAAGGCGGGCAGGTCGGTCGTCGCCTTGTAGATCGTGACGGGGAGCCGGCCGGACGGGTTGCTGAGGCCCGCCAGCGTGTCCGCGATCGCGGTGCCGCCCGCCTCGCCCGGATACCAGGCGGCAAGGATCGCGTCGGCCTGCGCGGGGTCGACCGACACCGCGCTGCCGCTGGTGAGGACGAGCACGACGGGCTTGCCGGTCGCGCGGATCGCGGCGAGCAGACGCTGCTGCGCGAACGGCAGCGCGATATCGGTACGGTCGCCGCCGACGAAGCCGGGAACCTGGACCTGCAACGCCTCCCCCTCCAGATCGGGCGACAGGCCGGCGACGACGACCGCGACGTCGGCGGCGTTCGCGGCGGCGACCGCCTGTGCGAGCAGCGCGTCGGCGGGGGGCGTCCAGAGCAGGCGGACCCCTTCGTCCTCGCTGGTGTGATCGAGTTCGAGGCGGATCGGGGCCGGGGTGCCGTCGCTGTCGTACGTCACTTCGACGCGACCCTTGGCGACCGGGCCGGCGGCGAGCGGGACGTCGCCGATCCACAGCCGCACCGCGTCGTGAGCCTTGCAGTATTTCCAGCAGGCGGGGACGTCGATCGCGAGCGTGTAGCGGCCGGGGGCGGGGGGGACGAACCGGCCGGTCCAGCGCACCGCGAAGCCGTCGGCGGAGACTTGCGGGACGGGGGCGGCGCGGTTGTAGTCCGCGTCGATGCGGCGTTCGCTTCGCGTTACGACGGGGGTGCCGGTGACGGTGGGGGTGGCGAAATACTCGGCGGCCAGATCGGCGAACGCGGTTTCTGGGACGACGACGGGCGCGCCGTCGGCGAGGACCGACCCTTGCGCGTAGGTGGTCTGAGGGAAGCGTGCGCGGATGCCCTCCAGCGGGGTGACGGGCGCGATCGCGGTGCCGTGGTAATTGCCCTGGAGGACGCCGAGATCGTCGGCGTTCGCACCGATCACCGCGATCTTGCTCGTGGTGGAGAGCGGCAGGCGGTCGGCGTCGTTTCTGAGCAGGACGATCGATTTGCGCGCGGCCTCCAGCGCGAGGGCGCGGTGGTCGCGCGTGCCGACTTCGGACGGCCGGATCCGCGACCAGGGCGAGGCGGCGCCGAACGCGATGCCGAGATCGCGGCGCGCCGTCAGCGCACGCGTCAGCGCGACGTCGACCTCGCGCTCCTCGACCAGCCCGCGCTTCACCGCCTGCGGGAGCGCGGCATAGGCGGTGCCGCAGTTGAGATCGGTGCCGCCGCGGATCGAGGCCGCCGCCGCTCCGGCCGCGTCGAGCCGGTAATGGTGATAGAGATGGACGTTGGCGACCGCGTCGCAATCGGAGACGGTGAAGCCGGAAAACCCCCAGTCGCCGCGCAGCCGGTCGATCATCAGCAGCGACGCGGTGCAGGCCGGGGTGCCCGCGATCGCATTGTACGCGCACATCAGCGAGCGCGCCTTCCCCTCGGTCACCGCCATGCGAAAGGCGGGGAGGTAGGTCGCCTCGAGATCGCGCGGGGAGGGATCGACGTCGAACCCGTCGCGCCCCGCCTCGGGGCCGCTGTGGACCGCGAGATGCTTGGGCGTCGCGATCGTCTTGGGGTGATCGGGGTCGGGGCCTTGCAGGCCGGTGACGAAGGCGACGCCGAGCCGGCCGGTCAGATACGGGTCCTCGCCATAGGTTTCCTGCCCGCGGCCCCAGCGCGGATCGCGGAAGATGTTGATGTTGGGGGACCAGATCGTCAGCCCCTCGTAGATGCGACGATCCGCACCGACGGGTTTCGCGTTGAACTTCGCGCGCGCCTCGGTCGCGACGACGTCGCCGATGCGCTGGACGAGCGGCGGATCCCATGTCGCGGCCATCCCGATCGCCTGCGGGAAGACGGTGGCGGGGCCGCTGCGCGCGAGTCCGTGGAGCCCCTCGTTCCACCAGTCATAGGCGGGCAGCTTCGCCTTCGCGTTCGCGGGGGCGCTGGATTGCAGCTGCGCGGCCTTTTCCTCGATCGTCATCTGCGCGATCGCGACGGCGATCGGATCGGCGGCGGCAGCAGCGGCGAGGAAGAGCCAGATCATCGGGCGAGCGTCCTGAGCGTGAGCGCCTTCGCGAGCGTCGCGGCGGAGGCGGGGGAGGCGATGTCGAGCGTCACGCTCTCGCCGGGGAGGAGATCGAAGCCGTCGTCGGACGGGTGCGCGGCGACGTCGCCGAAATCGAGCATCACCGCGCGCGCGAACGTGGTCGCGGCGATCGTGACGCGCTTGCCTTGCCATGTCGCGGTGAGCGCCGGGGCGGGATAGGCCATGTCCTTGGGGAGCGCGCGCTCGACGATCGCGCGGCTGGTGGACCGGCCGTCGATCAGGAGGTCCGCGACCGCGTAGCTGGCGGTGGGGAGCGCGTCGCCGAACAGCGCGGCGTCGTCGAGCGTGGCGACGGGGGTCGTCGCGAGGGGGGCGAGCGTCACCGGCTCCTCGCGCGTGGAGAGCGTGCGGCCGGCCATGTCGCGGACGAGGATGCGCCAGCGCGCGGCGATCGGCGCGGTCGCGTCCGAGATGGCGGTAACGGTGGTGATCGCGCCCTTGCGCTCCGCGACGATCGCCTGGGGTGCGAAGAAGCGGCGCGCGGCGTAGTGGAGCAGCTTCCAGCGGCCTGCGTCATCGATGCTCGACCACGAGATCGCGGGCCAGACGTCGTTGAGCTGCCAGTAGAGCGAGCCCATCGTGACCGGACGGCACGCGCGGTGGTGGAGGGCGGCCATCGCGATCGCCTGCGCCTGGTTGACCTGCGTCAGGTAGACGAAGTCGGCGAAGTCCGTCGCGGGGCGCAGCCGCTGATCGAGATAGAGTTGCAGGCGGGCATTGCCCTCGCCCGCGAGGAACTTCTGGTGTGCCTTCATCACCGGGCTGTCGGCGGCGAGGGTGCCGGGGCCAGCGAAGTCGCGGATCGTGGCGAGGTCGGGCATCGCCTGGAAGCCGTATTCGCTCATGAAGCGCGGGCAGCTGTCGAGATAACGCTCGACGGGCTTGGAGCCGGACCAGACGTCCCAGAAATGGCGGTCGCCGCTGGTGTCGGTGTCGGTGGGGCCTTCATAGTCGGTCGAGGGGGAGCCGGGCCAATAGGGGACGCCCGGCGATTTCGTCAGCACCGCGTCGCGCAGGACGCGGTCGAACAGCACCGCCATGCCGGTGCCGATGCGCTCCTGCCCGTCCGCGCCGATGGCCTTCTTGAACGCCTTGCGATCGGACCAGTTCTCCCAGCCCGACAGCACTTCGTTGCCGCCCGCCCAGATCACGATCGAGGGATGCGCCTGGAGCCGCGCGACCTGTTCCTCCGCCTCGATACGGACATTCTCGCGGAACGCGGCGTCGGGGGGCGTGACCGCGCCGCCGAACATGAAATCCTGCCAGATCATCAGCCCGAGTTCGTCGGCCATGTCGTAGAAGGCGTCGTCGAGATAGGTGCCGCCGCCCCAGACGCGGATCATGTTCATGTTGGCGTCGCGCGCGCCTTGCAGGATCGGACGCATCGAGGCGGCGGTGACGCGCGCGGGGAAACTGTCGAACGGGATCAGGTTCGCGCCCTTGGCGAAGATCGCGGTGCCGTTGACGCGAAAGCCGAACGCGCCGCCGCCGCGGATCAGCGCCACGCTGCGCAGCCCGGTGCGGCGGGCGGCGGTGTCGTCGGTGCCGAGCGTCGTCGCGACGGTGTAGAGCGGCTGTGCGCCGTAGCCGACCGGCTGCCAGCGCTGCGGGTTCGCGATCGCGAGCGGGATCGTGACGCTGTTGGCGCCGGGGGCGAGCGCGACGGATCGCTCGGCGGTGGTCGTGGTGCCGTCGGGGGCGGTGACGGTGGCGCGGACGGTGCGGGTGGCGGCGGTGTCCGCGACGATGTCGAGCGTCGCGGTCAGGCGCGCCTCCGCATCGGTCAGCGCCTCCTGCGTCACGCGCAGCGTGTCGATCCGGGCGTCGTCCCACGCCTCGACGCGGACGGGCTGCCAGATGCCGTTCGCGATCAGCCGGGGTCCCCAGTCCCACCCGTAATGATATTTGGGCTTGCGGATATAGGGGGAAGTCTGGACGCCCTTGGGCTCGTCGCCGAATGCGCTGTCATATTCGCCGGGCAGCGGGTGCTTTTCGGCGAGGACCATCGGCTGGAGGCGGCGGATGGGCGCCGCGATCATGACGAGGACGTCGTTGCGGCCGGCGCGGAGCAGTGGCTTCGCGTCGGCGCGCCAGCGGCGGTGCGCGTTGTCCGCGGTGAGCAGCGGGCGGCCGTTGACGGTGACCGTGGCGAAGGTGTCGAGGCCGTCGAAGACGAGATCGAGGTGATCGCGCGCCAGCATCGCGGGGGTGACGTCGAGCGTGGTGCGGTACTGCCAGTCCGCGAGGCCGACCCACTGGATCGCGCGCTCGTTCAGCCCGGTGAACGGATCGGGGACGCGGCGGGCGGCGATCAGATCCTGCTGGGCGCTGCCGGGGACGGTGGCGGCGAGCCAGCGCGCTTCCTTCGGGTGGGCCTTCGCAGCGGCGGCGTCGGCGGGATCGATCCGCACCTGCCAGCCGCGATCGAGCGGGACGACCGTCTTGGGGGCGGCGACCGCGCCCGCGGAGGCGAGGAGGAGCGGCAGGACCGCGAGTGGCTTCATTTCGTACCTTCGCTCAGCTGGACGCGCTCGACGGTGTAATAGGGATCGGCGAGCGGGGAGGTGAACTGGAAGCAGACGTCCCGGTCGCCCGCCATCGTCGGGAGCTGTCCCTCGAACGCGAAGCGTTGCGGCGCGGTCTTCGGATCGGGGAGCGGGAAGGCGCCGGCGGCGATCGGGTGCGCGGTCTTGTCGCCGGCCTTGCGCTTCTCGGCGGCGGCGATGCAGCCGACCTGGACGAGCAGCTCGCCGTGATCGGAGACGTTGTAATGCTCGCGCAGCATCCGTGCCTCGTGCGCCAGCCCGTAATGCCGCGCCAGCCGCGCGACCTCGACCCGGTAGCCGCGCGCGACGTCGAGCGGGGCGTCGGGATAGAGCGTGCAGGTGTCGAACAGGTTGATGTTGAACACCGGCGCATTGTCCCGCGACTCGGAGGTGAGCGGTACGCGCAGCCCGAGCGCGCCGTCGGGGCATGCGACCATCTGCGAACTGATCCGCGAGAGGAGCGCGGTGCGCGCGGTGTCGAACGCGCGCGGGGCGGCGGTCGCTTCGCCCGTGGCATCGAAGGCGGCGGCGCGGACGACGGTGCCGGGCTTGACCGCGAGGGGCTTCGCATAGGCGATCGACCGCGCGGTCGGTGCGGTGCCATTCGTGGTATAGCGGATCGTGCCGTAGGGGGCTTGCGTCGCCATCGTCAGCGGCACCTTGCCCTTGCGCAGCGCGTCGCCGCGGGTGCCGTCGACCTGGATATCGACCGCGAAGGCGCTGTCGGCGACCTGCACGCCAGCGCGGGTCCAGCGGTCCGACTGGCGCTGGAGGCGCGGGAGGAACGCGGCGAAGTCCTTCGTGCCCTTCGGCGTCCAGGTGATCTCGGCGAGCGCGGCCGCGCGGGGGAAGGCGTGGTGCTGCAACTGGTACGGCGTGACGATATACTCGCTCCACAGGTTGCCCTGTGCGCCCAGCACATGCTTCGCGCGATCGGGCGCGATCTCGGCGGGCATCGGATCGTATTTGTAGACCGCCTCCAGCGTGTTGAGCCCGAACCGGCCGGGGGGCTCGTCCGCGAGGTCGCTCTGCGTCTGGTTGAGGTACAGCGGGCCGCCGGGGGACATGACGACGTCATGCCCCTGATTGGCGGCGTCGATGCCGCCCTTCTCGCCGCGCCACGACATGATCGAGGCGGAGGCGGGAAGCCCGCCCTCGAGGATCTCGTCCCAGCCGATCAGGCGGCGGCCCTTCGACTGGAGATAGGTGCCGAACTGGTCGATCATCCAGCTCTGGAGCGCGTTCTCGTCCTTGAGGCCGAGCGCCCTGATCTGCGCCTGCACCTGGGGGCTGCGCTCCCACTGGTCCTTCACCGCCTCGTCGCCGCCGAGATGGATATAGGTGCCGGGGAAGATCGCCATCAGCTCGTCGAGCACGTCCTTGACGAACGCGATGCCCTTTGGCCCCGGATTGAACAGATAGGGCATGATGCCCCAGTTGTTGCTGACCGCGGGGCGGTCGCCGAGCAGCCCGAGCTCGGGATAGGCGGCGACGAGCGCCTGCGCGTGGCCGGGCAGGTCGATCTCGGGCACGATCGTGATGCCGCGCTCCGCGGCATAGGCGACGAGGTCGCGGAGTTCGGCCTGGGTGTAGAAGCCGCCGACCTTCGCGGCGGGGGGCGTGCCGCCGGTCGAGGGCGGGGTGCGCCAGCCGCCGATTTCGGCGAGCTTGGGGTATTTGCGGATCTCGACGCGCCAGCCCTGATCGTCGGTGAGATGGAGGTGGAGCGTGTTGAGCTTCACCGCCGCCATCTGGTCCACCATCGTCTTCACGACCGACACGGGCTGGAAGTGCCGCGCGGGGTCGATCATCAGCCCGCGCCACGCGAAGCGCGGGGCGTCGTCGATCGTGGCGGCGGGGATGAGCGCGGGGCGGCCGAAGGCGCGATCGGGACTGACGAGCTGCGCCAGCGTCATCGCGCCGTAGAGCAGGCCGCGATCGGTGGAGGCGGCGATGCGGATGCCCGCGGGGGCGACCGTCAGACGGTAGGCCTCGGCACCCGCGATCGCGGTATCGCGGACGAAGGCAATGGAGGCGGCGCCGGCGACGGGCGCGAGCGTCAGTCCGCGTTCCGTCTTCACATGCGCGGCGAGGATGCGGGCGGCGGCGGCGGCGCCGGCATCGCCCTGCGGGGTGCCGATGCGCATGCCATCGGCGACGGTGAACCCGCCCGCGGCGCGCGTGACGCTCTGCGGCATCGGGATCAGCGGAAGGGGCGCGGACTGCGCAAGGGCCGGAGCGGCCGAAAGCATCGTCGAGGCGAGGGCGAACGGGATCGTGAGGGAGCGGATCATGCGTCGTGTCCTCGGTCCAGGCGGGGCGGGCCCGCGTGTATCGCACCGTGTGCGATCGCCTGCCATGCCCGTGGCGCGCAGGCAAAAAAGGGGTTCCGGCCGAAGCCGGAACCCTTGGAGGAGCGGGGGGCGCGACGACCGCGCCCCTCGGGGGAAGGATGCCGCGTCAGAACCGCGCCGACGCCGCGATCGAGAAGACGCGACCGTTCTTGTAGATCGACGTCGGTGCGTCCGGCGTCGAACTGTACTGGTAATAGGTCTCGTCGAGCAGGTTGGACGCCTGCGCGGTCAGCTGGACGTTCTTGGTGATCGAGTAGGAGGCCGACAGGTCCAGCTGGCGATAGGCGTCCGTATAGTCCGACGACTGCTGGCGACCGAAGCGGTAGAAATATTTCGACCGGCGGTTGTAGCTGACGCGCCCCTGGAACGGCCCGCTCTCGAAATACGGCACCACCGTCACGACGTTGCGCGACAGGAACGGCAGCCCGTTGGCGAACGGCGTGTCCGCATCCGAGAAGGTGTAGTTCGCCTGGATGCCGAAGCCCCATTTCAGCGCGGTGTTGCCCGACACCGAGAAGCCGGTGACCGAGGCCTTGCCGCCGTTGACCGGGCGCGAGATCGCGTACCGAAGCGTCTGGCCGGTCACGACGTTCGTGAAGGCGACCCCGTTGCCGTCGGGACCGTTATCGACCTGGTTGCCGATATAGTTCGAGATGTCGCGGTAGAACACCTCGCCGGACAGGAAGCTGCCCGGTGCGAAATACCATTCCGCCGATGCGCCGAAATTGGTCGCCGCATAGGGCTTCAGATCCGGGTTGCCGCCGCTGCCCGAACGGGTCGCGTCGTCGAGCGAGAGCGATCCGGCGAGATCGCCGTAACGGGCACGGGCAATGACCTTCGCCGCCGATCCGCGCAGGACCACGTCGTCGCCCGCCTGGAAGATCAGGTTGGCGGACGGCAGGAAGCGGTTGTCATCCTTGTTGACGCGGGTCAGCCCGAAGATGCCGTTGCTCTGAAGGTAGAAGGTCGATTCGTCGCGGGTGAAGACGTAGCGGCCGCCCAGGTTGCCGCGCAGCTTGCCCATTTCGAAGTTCGCCTGGACATAGCCCGACGCGATCTTCTCCTTCACACGCCAGTATTCACTCTTCGACAGGCCGCGATCGACCGTGAAGTTGCCGTACTTCTGCAGTGCGGCGATGATGCCGTTGCGATCGAGCGTGGCATAGGGCGTGCCATTCCCCGAGGTGCCGAGCCCGTTGTACAGATCGGCATCGAGCACGTACGGGTTCAGGTCGTTCAGCGTGAAGTTCTGGTTGGTGTAGATCGCGTTGCTGAACGTCGTGTTGCCGTTCTTGTGATCCGACAGGCGGCCGCCGAACAGCAGCTCGGTGACGGGGCCGAAGCTGACCTCGTGCTTGAAGTTCAGCTCGCCGAAAAACTCGCGATCGAGCGTGAACCCCGACTGGAGCGGGATTCCGCCGATCTGCCGGCCGAAGAACCTGCGGTTCCCATCCGTGATGTTCTCACCGCCGGCGGCCGAGAAGTTGCTCAGCCACTTCGTCGCGTCGCTGGCGGGGAACTGCCAGTTGACGAGCGTCTCGCGGCCGTTGGCGCCCGCGGTGAAGCCCTGCTGCGTCCGGAAATCGAGCAGATATTCGGGCTGCTTGCCGCCGGTCGCCCGGGTGTAGCCCGCATTGCCGGTGATCTTCCAGCCGTCCGGGTTCCAGTCGAGCAGGCCGGTATAGGTGTCGTTCTTGATCCGGGTGCGGCGGAAGTTGGTGTCGAGCTGGCCGGTCGCGCCGGTGCCCGAGGTGATGCCGGTGAACGTCGCCGAGGTGACGATGCCTGGGCTGTTGCCCGACGCCGGCGTGAAGGTCGCCGCGGTCATCCGCGAGCCTTCGAAGCCGTAGGTATATTCGGAGTTCGACAGGTTGTCGTAGTTGCCGCGGATGAGGAGCGCGGTGCCCGTCAGCGTCAGGTTGTCGGTCGGCTTGACCTGGATCGCACCCGAGAAGCCGATCCGCTCACGCTCCTGCCGGAAGAATTCGCGCGCGAGGAACGAGGCGTAGCGCGCGTTGCTGAACGCGGCGATCGTGGCGGCGTTGGGGCGCGCGCCGTTGATCGTCGGGCCGGTGGCGACGGTGCCGCCCGCGCCGGCATAGACGATGTTGCCGTTGGCGTCCTTCGGGTAGTTCTCCAGCAGCGCGGCGCCGGTGCGATACCAGTAGGAGGCGACGCCCGCGCGGCTCAGTTGTTCCTTGTCGTAGTTGACCGCGCCCAGGATGCCGATCGTGCCGGCGTCGTTGTGCCAGCTGTACAGCGCGGAGCCGCGGAAGCTGCCGCGGTTGGCGCGATCGTTATACTCGTAGCCGCCGGTCGCCGCGATCGTGTTGGGCTTCAGATCGAGCGGCTTGCGCGTGACGACGTCGACGGTGGCGCCGATCGCGCCTTCCTGGAGACGCGCCTCGGGGGTCTTGTAGACGATCGCCGAGCTGATGATCGTGGGCGACAGCAGCGAATAGTTGAACGAGCGGCTCGAGCGATCCGAGGGGTTGCCGCCCCAGTCGGCCGAGGCGATCGAATGGCCGTCGATCAGGAGACGGTTGAGCGCGGGCTCGACGCCTGCGATCGAGAGCTGCTCGCCCTCGCCGAACTGGCGATCGACGGTGATGCCGGGCAGCCGCGCGAGCGAATCGGCGATGTTGCTGTCGGGAAGCTTGCCAATGTCCTCGGCGCTGATGACGTCGACGATCGAATTGGCGTTGCGCTTGATCTCGATCGCGTCGGTCAGGCTCTTGCGATAGCCGGTGACGACGATGTCGCCGCCGGCCTCTTCGGTCGCCGACTGGCCGCCTGGCGCGGTCGTCTGCGCCTGCGCGATGCCGGCGAAGCCAGGCAGCGCGCCGGTCAGCGCGGTCGTGAACAGGATCATGTGTCGTACGTGCATTGGTCAGCCCCACCCCTCGGGATCCGCCCAGCAGCGCCGATCCCCTGAAATCCTCGCCTCGTCGCTGGAGGCGGTCGCCGCGATCCCGCCGATCCCTGCTCGTTACGGCGGCAGGGGTTCGCATCGCGTCGACGGAGCAATGGATAACCAATCTAGACCATAGATACCAACAAAAAATTGCAAGTATGTTTCATATATGAATAGTATCGTGCTTGCAGACGGTTGGCGGATATGGGACCCCGGTTTCGGGGCGGGGAACGGGATGATCGAGCGGGTGGGTGAACAGGCGAGGGGCCGGGGAAGTCAGGATTTTCTGCTCGAGATCTGCGTCGATTCGGTTGCGGGGGTCGAGTCGGCGATCGCGGGGCGTGCGGATCGAATCGAACTGTGTTCCGCGCTCGAACTGGGCGGACTGACGCCTTCCGCCGGGTTGGTCGCGGAATCGGTGGCGCGATGCCGGCGCGCGGGCGTGCGCGTCCACGCGATGGTACGCCCGCGCGCCGGCGGGTTCGATTATGACGCGGATGACCTGACGACCGCCATCGCGGAGGCGCGCGCGCTGGTCGCGGCGGGGGTCGACGGATTGGTATTCGGCGCCTGTTCGGGCGGCGAGATCGACTGGGTGGGCGTCGCGCGGTGGCGCGACGACATCGCGATCGACGCATCGGTGGCGCTGACCTTCCACCGCGCGATCGACGTCGTCGACGATCCGGTGGCGGCTGTCGATGCGGTGGTCGCACTGGGGTTCGATCGGATCCTGACCTCGGGTGGCGCGCCGGCTGCGCTTGCGGGGGCGGAGACGATCCGGGCAATGGTCGCGCAGGCCGGCGAGCGATGCGCGATCCTTGCCGGATCGGGGGTGCGGCCGGAGACGCTCGACGCGATCCTCGACACGACCGGGGTGCGCGAGGTGCATGCGTCGGCCAGCGTACTTGCCGCGCCGGAAGCGCCGGTGATCGCGTCGATGGGGTTCGCGATCGCGCCGCGGCGACGAACCGATGCGGGCGTGGTGTGTGCGCTCAAGAACGGATTGGACAACAGGACCAATCCAAGACATTAAGTACCAATCATCTGCCGACGTGCCCGGGCGCGGCGGCGGGGTTTCATCCAGCGGATATGCGAGCGGGGGCGGCGCCGATGGCGTTATCGGACAGGATCGGCAGGTTCAGGGAGGACGATCCGGCCCCGCTGTACCTCCAGCTCCAGGCGCTGATCCGGACCGCGATCGCGGAGGGGCAGGTGACGCGCGGCGACGCGATCCCGCCCGAGCGCGATCTGGCGAGCGACTATGCCGTCTCGCGGATCACGGTGCGCAAGGCGATCGAGGGGCTGGTGGAGGACGGGCTCCTGACCCGGCGACGCGGCGCGGGAACGTTCGTGGCGGGGCGCGTCGAGAAGAACTTCGCGAAGCTGTCGTCGTTCACCGAGGACATGATCGCGCGCGGGCGGGTGCCGGGCAGCGTGTGGGTATCGCGCGCGGCGGGCGCGGTGAGCCCGGAGGAATCGATGGCGCTGGGGCTGTCCCCGGGGGCGGGGGTGTTCCGGTTCCAGCGACTGCGGCTGGCGGACGAGGTGCCGATGGCGCTGGAGATCTCGACGATCGCGGGGTTCTGCCTGTCTGCGATCGAGGCGGTGGACACCTCGCTCTACGCCGCACTGGAGGCGTCGGGCCACCGGCCGGTGCGCGCCCTCCAGCGGCTGCGCGCGGTGCCGTTCGGGGCGGAACACGCGCGGATGCTGGGGGTCGACACCGGGCATCCCGGGCTGCTGATCGAGCGCCACAGCTTCCTGCGCGACGGCCGCGCGGTGGAGTTCACGCGATCCTATTACCGCGGCGATTCGTACGATTTCGTCGCCGAGCTTTCCGACCTTTGAGAGACCACGCCATGACGCTTGCAGACACCACCACGTTGATGCGCGCGGAGACGCAGGAGGCGCCCGCGCGGATCGCTGATCTGCTCGCGCGCAACGCTGACGCGTTCCGGACGCTCGGCGAGCGGCTGCGGCGCGAACCGCCCGATGTCGTCGTCACCTGCGCGCGCGGATCTTCGGACCATGCCGCGACCTATGGCAAATACCTGATCGAGACGATGACGGGGGTGCCGGTCGCCTCCGCCGCGCCATCGGTGGTGTCGCTGTTCGAGGGGACCGTGACGACCAGGCGCGCGCTGGCGATCGCGATCTCGCAATCGGGGCGCAGCCCGGATCTGCTGGCGACGGTCGCGGCGCATGCGGCGGGCGGCGCGCATGTCGCGGCGCTGGTCAACGACGAGACGTCGCCGCTCGCCGAGCGCGCGGACACGCTGCTGGCGCTGTGCGCGGGGCCGGAGCGGTCGGTCGCGGCGACGAAATCGTGCATCGCGGCGATGGCGGGACTGGCGGGGCTGGTCGCGGCGTGGTCGGGCGACGAGGCGCTGGCCGCGGCGGTGGCTGGGCTGCCCGAGGCGCTGGCGGTGGCGGTTGCGCAGGACTGGAGCACGGCGGTCGAGCCGCTGGCGGACGTGTCGCAGATGTTCGTGATCGGGCGCGGCTACGGATTTGGCGTGGTGCAGGAATGCGCGCTGAAGCTGAAGGAGACCTGCGCGATCCAGGCCGAGCCGTTCAGCGCCGCCGAGGTCCGCCACGGGCCGATGACGATCGTGCGCGACGGGTTCCGGCTGCTGGCGCTGGCGACGTCGGATGCCGCGGGCGACGACGTGGTCGCGGTGACCGACGAGTTCGCCGCGCGCGGCGCGAACGTGCTGCTGGCGCGCGCGGGCGGCCCGTCGCTGTTGCCCGCGATAAAGGCGCATCCCGCGATCGAGCCGATCCTGATGCTCGCCAGCTTCTACGGGATGGCCGAGCAGCTGGCGCGGCGGCGCGGGCTCGATCCCGATTCGCCGCCGTTCCTGGCGAAGGTGACGCGCACGCTATGACGATGCTGCGCTTCACGAACGGCAACGTCGTCGCGGGCGACGCGGTGTGGGCCGGCGCCGCGATCGACCTCGAGGGCGACCGGATCTCGGCGATCACGCCCTGGGCCGATGGCGGCGATATCGATCTGGCGGGCGGCTGGCTGATGCCCGGGTTCGTCGACACGCAGGTGAACGGCGGCGGCGGCGTGCTGTTCAACGACGAGACGAGCGTGGAGGGCATCGCCGCGATCGGCGCGGCGCATGCGCGATACGGCACCACCGCGTTCCTGCCGACCCTCATCAGCGACACGCCCGACCGGATCGCGCTGGCGCTCGACGCGGTCGACGCGGCGATCGCGGCGGGCGTTCCGGGGGTGGTCGGCGTCCATATCGAGGGGCCGTTCCTGAACGTCGCGCGCAAGGGCATCCACGACGCGGCGCGGTTCCGCCGGCTCGACGCGGAGACGATCGCGCTGCTGACGACGCCGCGGCGCGGGCGGGTGATGGTGACGATCGCGCCCGAGCTGACCGATGTGGCGACGATCGCGGCGCTGGTCGCGGCGGGCGTGCGCGTGTCGGCGGGGCATAGCGAAGCCAGCTATGACGAGGCGATCGGGGCGTTCGACGCGGGGCTGTCGGGCGTCACGCACCTGTTCAACGCGATGCCCGCGATGCTCCAGCGGACGCCGGGGCTGGTGGGCGCCGCGCTCGACGATGCGCGGCCGTGGTGCGGACTGATCGCGGACCGGGTGCATGTCGACCCCGCGGTGCTGCGCGTGGCGGTTCGTGCGCGAGGGAGCGAGCGGATGATGCTGGTGACCGACGCGATGTCGTCGGTCGGCGCGGTCGACAAGGACTTCGTGCTCCAGGGACGCGCGATCCGTGTCGAGAACGGCGTGTGCATGTATGCCGACGGCACGCTGGCGGGGTCCGATCTCGACATGGCACAGGCGGTGGCGAACGCGGTCGCGGATCTGGGCGTCGGGCCGGCGACGGTGGCGGCGATGGCGGCGACCAACCCGGCGGCGTTCCTGGGACTGAGCGCCGAGCGCGGCGTGCTCGCGGCCGGGCGGCGCGCGGACTGGGTGCAGCTCGATGCGGATTTCCGCGCGGTGGCGACGTGGATCGGCGGGGTGCGGATCGCGTGAGGATCGATCGGCGGCAGTGGCTGGCGGGGGCGGCGGGGGCGACGCTGGCGCCGTCGGTCGCGGTCGCCGGGCGGGCAGCGACGGGCGTGCCGGGCGGGTTTCCGATGCCTGCGCCCGAAACCGCGTTGCCGCCGCCGCTGCCGGTGCAGGATCCGTCGCGGACGCTGCTCGATCGCGGGTGGCTGTTCCACGAGGGCGACATTGTTCCGGTGCCCCCCAAGGGGCATCACGAGACGTATCTGAGCGTGAAGGCGGGGACCGCGCCCGGCGCGGCGGCGGTCGATTTCGATGACAGCGACTGGGCGCGCGTGTCGCTGCCGCACGACTGGGCGTCGGCGCAGCCCTTCGTCGCAAGCGCGAACGCGAGCCAGGGCTATCGGCCGCGCGGGATCGGCTGGTATCGGCGGACGCTGCGGCTCGACCCCGCCGATCGCGGCAAGATGATCGCGCTGACGTTCGACGCGATCGCGACGCATGCGACGGTGTGGATCAACGGCAGCGTCGTCGCGCACAGCTGGTCTGGCTATACCGCGATCGAGATCGACATGACGCCGTTCGCGCGGTTCGGCGACGAGGCGAACGTGATCGCGGTTCGCGTCGATGCGGAGGCGATGGAGGGCTGGTGGTACGAAGGCGCCGGGCTGTACCGCCATGCGTGGCTGGCGGTGCGCGCGCCCGTCTCGATCGCGACCGACGGGGTGCATTGCGATCCGCGGCGGGAAGCGGACGGCGCGTGGCGCGTGCCTGTGAGCGTGACGCTGGCGAGCGCGGAGGCGGCGGCCGCGACGGTGACGGTCGAGGCGACGTTGCTCGATCCCGCGGGGCGGGTGGTCGCGACGGCGTCGGCGGACGCGTCGGTCGGGGCGCTCGACCGCGGGATGGCGACGCTGTCGCTGGCGGCGGGCGTGCCGGCGCTGTGGTCGGTCGAGCGGCCTACCTTATACTCCGTGCGCGCGCGCGTGAGACGGGATGGGGTAACGGTGGACGAGCGGCGGGTGCCGATCGGGTTCCGCACGATCCGGTTCGATGCGGACGAGGGGGTCTTCCTCAACGACGCGCCGGTGAAGCTGAAGGGCGTGTGCGTCCATCAGGATCATGCCGGGGTGGGCGTCGCGGTGCCCGATGCGCTGGTGGCGTGGCGGTTGCAGCGGCTGAAGGCGATGGGGTGCAACGCGATACGCTGTTCGCACAACGCGCCGGCCGCCGAATTCCTCGATCTGGGCGACCGGATGGGGTTCCTCGTGATGGACGAGAACCGGCAGTTCAATCCCGCGCCCGATTATCTCGCGCAGCTGGAATGGATGGTGCGGCGCGATCGCAACCACCCGTGCGTCATCCTGTGGTCGGTGTTCAACGAGGAGCCGATGCAGGGGACGCCCGCGGGCGTGGCGATGGTGCGGCGGATGGCGGCGGCGGTGAAGCGGCTGGACGACAGCCGCCCGGTGACCGCGGCGATGAACGGCGCGTTCTACGACCCCGTCAACGTCTCGCAGGTCGTCGACGTGATGGGGTTCAATTACTATCAGGGAGACTACGACAAATTCCACGCGCTGAACCCGCGGCTGCCGATCACGAGTTCGGAGGACACCAGCGCGTTCGAGACGCGCGGCGCGTTCGTGAGCGATCCGGCGCGGCATGTCGCGAGTTCGTACGACGTCGAGGCGGCGAGCTGGGGCGATACGCATCGCCGGACATGGGGCGCGATCGTCGCGCGGCGCTTCGTCGCGGGGACGTTCGTGTGGACCGGGTTCGACTATCATGGCGAGCCGACGCCCTATGCGTGGCCCACGATCTCGAGCTTTTTCGGCGCGATGGACCTGTGCGGGTTTCCCAAGACCGCGTTCGATATCCACCGCGCGCACTGGATCGACGACGTCGCGGTCGTGTCGATCGCGCCGCACTGGACGTGGCCGGGGCGCGAGGGGCAGGCGATCGACGTGCTCGTCATGTCGAATGCCGAGCGCGTCGAGCTTCGGTTGAACGGCAAGGCGATCGGCGCGCAGGCGGTCGACCGGGTGATGGGGACCAGCTGGTCGGTGCCGTATGCGCCGGGGCGGCTGGAGGCGATCGCGTATCGCGGTGGACGCGAAGTCGCGCGCGCGGTGCACGAGACCGCGGGCGCGCCGGTGGCGTTGCGGCTGATGCCGGCACGGATGGTGATGGCGGGCGACGGCGAGGATGCGCAGCCGGTGACGATCTCCGCGGTCGATGCGGCGGGGCGGCATGTGCCGACCGCGAATCTCGCGACGACGTTCACCGTCGAGGGCGGCACGCTGCTGGGCGTCGGCAATGGCGATCCGAACAGCCATGAGAGCGAGAAGGCGCCCGCGCGCGCACTGTTCAACGGGCTGGCGCAGGCGATCGTGCAGGCGGATGTCGGGCGCGGGGCGGTGACGATCGTGGCGCGGGCGGCAGGGCTCGCGCCCGCGACGCTGCGGGTCGATCGGGTGGCGACCGCGCCGCGCGCGCAGGTGGCGGTGGTGCCGGCGGAAACCGCGGTGGCGGGGTGGCGGCGCTCGCCGCTGCTCGCCCCGCGGCCCGACGCGTCGCTGGCGCCCGCGGACGGGGACAACAACAGCTGGGCCTTCGTGCGCAGCGGGGTGCCGACGCCGGCGGACGCGACCGCGGGGTGGCGGGTCTATCGCGCGGTGGTGACGCCGCGTCGGCGCGTCGTGGAGCGGGGCGGGACGCTCGCGTTCCGCGCGGTTTCGGGACCGGCGGAGGTGTGGATCGACGGGCGGCGCGTCGCGGCGAAGGCGGATCCGGGAACGGGCGCGATCGTCGCGGCGATGCCGCCGGGGGCGGCGGCGCGCACGATCGTCCTGATCGTCGAGTCCGTCGCGGCGCGCGAATCGGGGATCGTGGGGCCGGTGTCGCTGGGCGATGCCGGCGCGCAAAAGGGGGAATGATGGCCGATACGATGCTGCGCGCACCGCTGGCGGGTTGGCTGATGCCGCTGGCGGAGGTGCCCGATCCGGTGTTCGCGGGCGGAATGATGGGCGCGGGCGTCGCGATCGACCCGACCGGCGACACGCTCTACGCGCCGTGCGACGCGACGGTGCTGACGATCCATGCGGCGGGGCATGCGGTGACGCTGCGACTCGCGGGCGGCGCGGAGCTGCTGATCCATATCGGCATCGACACGGTGACGCTGGGCGGGCGCGGGTTCACGCGGCTGGTCGAGACCGGCACGGTGGTGAAGGCGGGGGATGCGCTGATCCGGTTCGACCTGGACCTGGTGGTGACGGGCGCGAGCGCGGCGGCGACGCCGGTGATCCTGACGACCGGGGACGGGTTCGCGCTGGTCGACGTCGCGGGCGAGGGGCTGGTTTCAGTCGGCGATCCGCTGTTCCGCGTGGTGGCGCGGTCGGGCGCGGCGGCGGGTGACGTCGGCGAGGGTGCGGCGGAGGAGATCGTGGTCGTGGCCTTGCCGCACGGGCTCCATGCGCGGCCCGCGGCGCGGATCGCGGCGGCGGTGCGCGCGCTGGCGGCGACCGCGACGCTGGCGTGCGGCGATCGGCGCGCCTCGGCGACGAGCGTGACGGGGATGCTCGGGCTCGACGCGGCGTGCGGCGCGCGGGTGACGGTGTCGGCTGAGGGACGCGATGCGGCGGCGGCGGTGGCTGCGGTCGGCAACGTGCTGCGGACCGCGCACGAGGCGGAGACGCCGCGGGCCGCACCGGTCTTCGCGACCGCACCGATCGCGGGGACGCTGGCGGGGGTGCCCGCCGCGCCGGGGGTCGCGATCGGCACCGCGACGTGGCTGCGCGGTGGCGCGCCGGCGGTCGTCGAGGTCGGGGCGGGCGTTCCGGCGGAGCGCGCCGCCCTGGCGGCGGGACTCGCGACGCTGCGCACGCGGCTCGACGCGGAGGCTGCGGGCAACGGCGTGCTTGCGGCGCACCGCGCGATGCTCGACGACGACGAGCTGCTCGCGGCGATCGAGGCTGCGGTCGCCGGCGGGCAGTCTGCCGCGGCGGCGGCGCTGGCGGTGACGGGCGCGCAGGCGGCGGGGCTCGCGCGCTCGATCGATGCGCGGATCGCGGAGCGGGCGGACGACCTGATCGATATCGGCCGGCGGCTGGCGCACGCGATCCTGGGGACCGAGCCCGAAGCGCCGGTGCTAGCGCCGGGGACGATCCTGCTGGCGGACGACCTGTTGCCGTCGCAGCTCTCCGCGATCGATCCGGCCGCGGTGGCGGGCATCGCGGTGGTGCGCGGCGGGCCGACCTCGCATGTCGCAATCATGGCGGCGGGGCTGGGCGTGCCGATGCTGGTCGCGATCGGTGGCGCGCTGGAGACGGTGTGCGACGGCGCGACGGTGATCCTCGACGGCGATGCGGGCGCGTTGTGGCCTGCGCCCGACGCGGCGGCGCTCGCGACGGCGCAGCGACGCGTCGATGCCGCGCGCGATGCCGAGGGTGCGGCGCGGGCCGCGGCGGCGGAGGGGCGAGCGTCCACCACCAGCGATGGGGTCAGGATCGCGGTGCATGTCAATCTGGGGACTGCGGCGGAAGCGGCGGCGGCGGTCGCGAACGGGGCGGAGGGCTGTGGGCTGCTGCGCACCGAACTGCTGTTCCTCGATCGCGCGACGCCGCCGACGCGCGCGGAACAGGCGGCGGACTATCGTGCGATCGCGACCGCGCTGGCGGGGCGTCCGCTGACGATCCGGCTGCTCGATATCGGCGGCGACAAGCCGGCGCCCTATCTGGCGATCGCGGGGGAGGAGAATCCCGCGCTGGGGCTGCGCGGGGTTCGCGTGCTGCTGGCTCATATGGCGGTGCTGGAGACGCAGCTGTCCGCGATCCTCGATGCCGCGGATGCGGGGCCCGTCAAGGTGATGGTGCCGATGGTCGCGAGCGTTGCCGAACTCGACGCGGTGCGCGCGGTGCTCGACCGGGTGCGCGGCGATCGGCCGGTGTCGCTGGGCGCGATGATCGAGACGCCCGCGGCGGCGATCGGCGCGGACCTGATCGCGGCGCGCGCGGACTTCCTGTCGATCGGCAGCAACGACCTGACGCAATATGCGCTGGCGATGGACCGCGGGAACCCGGCGGTCGCAGCCGGGATCGACGGATTGCATCCTTCGGTGCTGCGGCTGGTCGCGGCAACGTGCGAGGGTGCGGCGCGGCACGGCGTGCCCGTCGGGGTGTGCGGCGGGTTGGCCGCGGACCCCCTGGCGGTGTCCATCCTGATCGGGCTGGGGGTGACCTCGCTGTCGGTGCCGCCCGGACGCGTGGCGGCGACGCGCGCGGCGGTCGGCGCAGTGTCGGTCACGCGGGCGCAGGTCCATGCCGCGGCCGCGCTGGCATGCGAATCCGCCGGCGACGTCCGTGCGCTGGCCCGCGATTTTGCCGAGGAGACGATCATATGACATCGCCGATGGCGTTCCTCCAGCCGCTGGGCCGTGCGCTGATGCTGCCGATCGCGGTGCTGCCGGTGGCGGGGCTGATGCTCCGGCTGGGGCAGCCCGATATCGCCGCGCTGGTTGGCACGAATCTGGACTTCCTCGCCGCAGCGGGCAATGCGATCTTCGCGCATCTGGGGTTACTGTTCGCCATCGGCGTCGCGACCGGATTCGCGCGCGACGGCAACGGCGCGGCGGCAATGGCGGGGATCGTGTGCTACCTCGTCGCGGGCAACGGTGCGCAGGTGTTCCTGACCGTTCCCACCGAGACTCTGGCGGGCGTGCCCGAGGCAGCGAAGGCGACGCTGTCCGCGGCGTGGAAGGCGGGGGCGATCGACAAGCTGCAGGTGCCGATCGGGATCGTGTCGGGCCTGGTCGGGGGCGATTTCTACAACCGCTTCTCGACACTCAAATTCCCGGACTATCTCGCGTTTTTCGGTGGGCGGCGGTTCGTGCCGATCGTCGCGGGGCTCGCAGGGCTCGCGATCGCGCTGCTGCTGGGGTTGAGCTATCCCGCGGTGAGTGCGGGGGTCGACGCT